>CAZPUQ010000002.1:0-439664 GCA_964589785.1 uncultured Hyphomicrobium sp. | reverse complement strand
GCTTCTTCCAGATCGCGAAGGCATCGTCGTCGTCGTGGTAGACGGTCACGATCAGCCGCTTCGGGTCAAGGCCGTACTCGCGAGTGATGAGGGTCCAGGCGAGCTCGATCGCGCGCTCCTTGAAATAGTCGCCGAAGGAGAAGTTGCCGAGCATCTCGAAGAAGGTGTGGTGGCGCGCGGTATAGCCGACGTTATCGAGGTCGTTGTGCTTGCCGCCGGCGCGGACGCACTTCTGGGAGGTCGCCGCCGTCTTGTAGGGGCGCGTCTCCTGGCCGGTGAAGACGTTCTTGAACTGCACCATGCCGGCGTTGGTGAACATCAGCGTCGGGTCGTTGCGCGGCACGAGCGGAGACGACGCGACGATCTCGTGACCGTTGCGGCGGAAGTAGTCGAGGAATGCCGTCCTGATCTCGTTGACGCCCGTCATGTGTCCTGGCTTTCCGGATGGATCGGTCGGGATCGCAGCGGTCGGGACGGCAACCGGGCCGGACACCGGCGCCGCGGCACCCGTCCGATCCCTTACCACCCGTTCCCGAGAGTCGGCCGGTTCTAGCCGCCGCCCGCCGGCTTTGTCCAGAAACCCCGCGGCCCGAAGCCCGGAAGCCCGCGCCGGAGCCCAAATCGGCGGCCCAAGACCGCCGCGAGCCGCCAACGGCCGGCCGGTCCAGGGAACGGCCGCGCCGGCTCTATCCTGCCGCCGCCCTGCCGCCTCCGGCGTGTGCCGATTTCAACGCGCGCCGGCCTCGCGGCGCGCCGTCAGCGCTTGCCCTTGGCGCCCTTGCGTACCGGCTCCTCCACGTCGGGCAGAACGCCGTCCTCGTCGGGGGTCTCCTCGCCGTCCTCGGGCTCGGCCAGCATCTTGTCGACGATCAGACCGGCGTTGGCCCGGATCGCCGTCTCGATGGCGACCGCGATCTTGGGGTTCGCCTTCAGGAACTCCTTGGTGTTCTCCCGGCCCTGGCCGATGCGCTCGCCGTTGTAGGACATCCAGGCGCCCGACTTCTCGATGATGTTGGCCTTGACGCCGAGGTCGACGAGCTCGCCCACCTTCGAGATGCCTTCGCCGTACATGATGTCGAACTCCACCTGCTTGAAGGGCGGAGCGACCTTGTTCTTGACGACCTTGACGCGCGTCTGGCTGCCGATCGGCTCGTCGCGATCCTTGATCTGCCCGATGCGGCGGATGTCGAGGCGGACCGAGGCATAGAACTTCAAGGCGTTGCCGCCCGTCGTCGTCTCGGGGTTGCCGAACATGATGCCGATCTTCATGCGGATCTGATTGATGAAGATCACCATGCAGCCCGATTTTGCGATCGAGGCCGTGAGCTTGCGCAGGGCCTGGCTCATGAGGCGCGCCTGAAGGCCCGGCAGGCTGTCGCCCATCTCGCCCTCGAGCTCGGCCTTCGGCGTCAGCGCCGCGACCGAATCGATGACGAGCACGTCGACCGCTCCGGAGCGCACGAGCGTATCGGCGATCTCGAGCGCCTGCTCGCCCGTGTCGGGCTGGGAGATCAGGAGGTCCTCGACCTTGACGCCGATCTTGCGCGCGTAGACGGGATCGAGCGCATGCTCGGCGTCGACAAAGGCGCAGATGCCCCCCTTCTTCTGGGCCTCCGCGATCACCTGCAGGGTGAGCGTGGTCTTGCCGGAGGATTCCGGTCCGTAGATCTCGACGACGCGGCCCTTCGGCAGGCCGCCGATGCCGAGCGCGATGTCGAGGCCGAGCGACCCCGTCGAGATCGCCTCGACGTCGATCGACTTGTCGGTGGTGCCCAATCGCATGATCGAGCCCTTGCCGAAGCTCTTGTCGATCTGAGCCAGCGCTGCTTCGAGCGCCTGCTTCTTGTCCATCTTCGCGGATCCCCCTTCGATCAGTCTCAAGTCGGGCGTGGTCATCGGGCACCTTAGGGTCAAAGTTCAAGGGCTACAATTTACCACAAATGTACCCGCTTTGTTCTCAAGCGTCAATCACGTTTTGTTCTGGTGTGGCCGGTTGGATTCCAAGCTGTTAGCCGGACCCCGGGCGCGGCCTGCCCCCGGTTTGCCCCACTCTTCGGATAACGTTCAGCGATTCGATATCCGTCGCCGGGGGGGAACGATCCGTGGCGGGGATCGACGAACACCGACGGGAGGAGACACGCATGTCGGACCGCACCATGATCGACGTCGCCGGAAAAACGCTGCTCGTGCCGCGGCTTGCCAAGCGACTGCTGCAGATCCTGACCGCGATGGGGCTGACCGCGCTCCTGGCGCTCTTCATCATCGTGGCCAACAGCATGCTCACCGCCAAGGGCGGATCGGCGTCGGGACTGGCCACGTGGCTCGCCTTCATCCAGCGGCCGGACGTCATCGGCACCATGCTGCTGACGGCCGTCGTCACCGTGATCTATCTGTGCTGGGACAAGCCCGTCTCCGGCGGACGCCGCTGAGGCCCTAGCCGCTTCTGATAGCAAAACGCCCGGGGCAACCCCCGGGCGTTTTTGTTGGCTTGCCGCGTCGATCGGCGGCGCGAACGCGAGGTCGGCTCAGCGCCCCAGCTCCTCTTTCACCTTCTCGGCGAGCTGCGGCAGCGAGAACGGCTTGGGCAGGAACGCCACATCCTCGGTGCCGAGCGTCTCGCGGAACGCCTCATTGGGATAGCCGGAGACGAAGATGACCTTGATCGACGGGTTCGTCTTGCGCAGCTCCCGGAACATGGTGGGACCGTCCATCTCCGGCATCACCACGTCGGTGACGACGACATCGATGGCGCCGTTGTGCTCGGCGACGATGTCGAGCGCCTCCTGGCCGTCGGACGCCTCGAGCACCTCGTAGCCCTGCCGCGTCAGCGCCCGGACGGCGAACGAGCGCACGACATCCTCATCCTCGACGAGCAGCACGCGGCCGGTTCCCGTCAGGTCCGGCGCCTTGGCGGTCTCCTTCTCCTTGACCGGGGCCGCGGCGACCGGCTCATCGGCCTCCGTTTCGGGAATGAACCGCGGCAGGTAGACGTGGAACGTCGTACCCCTGCCCGGCGCGCTCTCGGCATAGATGTAGCCGCCCGACTGCTTGATGATGCCGTAGACGGTCGAGAGCCCGAGCCCGGTGCCCTTGCCGACGCCCTTGGTCGTGAAGAACGGCTCGAAGATCTTCTCCAGAACCTCCGCCGGCATGCCCGTGCCCGTGTCGGCGACCTCGATGGCGACGTACTCCCCGACCGGCATCCCCTCGCGGCCGAGCTTCTGGCTCTCGCGCTCGGTGATGTTGCGGGTCTTGATCCACAACGTCCCGCCGTCCGGCATCGCGTCGCGCGCATTCACCGTCAGATTGAGAATGACCCGCGCGAACTCGCCCTTGTCGACCTTGACGTACCACTGATCGCGGCTTGGCTGAACCTTCAGCGTGATCTTCTCGCCGATCGAGGTCCGCAGCATCGCGGCATTCTCGTTGATGACTTCGTCGAGCAGCAGCGGCTCGGCCTGCAACGTCTGGCGGCGGGAGAAAGAGAGGAGCTGGCGCACCATGCCGGCGGCGCGGTAGGCGCTTTGCTGGATGTTCTTGATGTCCTTGTAGGCGGGATCGGAGATGCTGTGCGTCTGCAGGAGCAGGTCCGAGTAGCCGATGATCGCGGTCAGGACGTTGTTGAAGTCGTGCGCGATGCCGCCCGCGAGCTTGCCCACGGCCTCCATCTTGGAGGAATGGGCGTACTGCACCTCCAGCGCTTTCTGCTCGGTGGCGTCGACGACGTAGAGCATCGCCGCTTCCCGGTCGGTGGCCTGCTCGACCATGGGACTCATGTAGACGCGGCGCACGGTGTTGGCCGACAGAGTGGTCTCGAGCGGCTGGCCTGCAGCCTTGCCCGCGAGCACGCGGCGCAGGTTCTCCTCGACGGCGGCGCGCGCCGCCCTGTCGTCGCCGCGGCAGAGCACCTCCACCGCCCGCTTGCCGATGCCGCCCGAGGCGTCGAGCATCAGGCGCGCGAAGGCGCCGTTGAAGCTCGTGATGCGTCCGTCGGCGGAGACGCTCGCGATGCCGAAGGGCGCCGACTGGAAGAAGCGGGCGAAGCGCACGTCGCTCGCCGGCGCATCGAACCCGAGCCCGTGGTCGGCCTCGCGGTTGATGAAGGCGAGGAGGCGCGTGCCGTCGCGCGCGGTGCGCGAGACGAGGCGAACGGGCAGCAGGCGGCCGTCCTCGCGCGTGGCGTCGATGTCGAGCGAGACCTGGTCCTCGTTGCCGCTGCGCCGCGCGCCCTCGATGAGATCGACGGTCTCGGCGGAGAGAATGTCGGCGAGGCGCACCACGCGGCTGGCGAGCGGATGGGTCGGATAGCCGAGCCAGCGGGCGAGCGTGCCGTTGATGTGGCGCGCCGTGCCCCCCTCGTCGACCGCCAGCAGGCCGATCGGGGCGGCGTCGTAATAGGCGAGCGTATCGACGAGGCCCTGCCGCGCGGCCGCCGTCCGCATCCGCTCCTCGGTCACGTCCTGCACGGTCCACAGCACGGTGGCGCCGATCTCGCGTGCCCGACCGAGATCGAGCGGCGACACGTCGATGCGCAGGATGCGGTGCGGCATGCCGGCGCCGGAGGCGAGGCGGAAGTCCTCGCCGTGCCGGTCGCCGCGGTCGGCGGCGCGGTTGAGGCGGAAGAAGGCTTCGCGCACGGTTAGATCGGCGCCGAAGGCCATGTCGAGGGCCGATACCTCGCGCGAGGCAAGGCGCCCGACGAGCTCTTCCAGCTTGCGGTTGGCGTAGATGACGCTTCCGTCGCGGCGGGCGACCATCAGGCCGCGGTCGACGCCTTCCGCGATGCCGAGCGCGACGTCGTCGGTGAGGAGACGGTCGCCGACACGGACATGGCCGGCGAGCAGGCCGAAGACCATGAAGACGCCGAGGATGGCGAAGGCGGCGAGCAGCGTCAGCAGGAGGGGCGTGCCGGCCGCGCTGGCGGCCACCGAGACGACGACGATGCCGAGGGCAAAGATTGCGCCGAGCGCCGGCAGATGGCTTGCCGCGCCTTCCGAACCGCCTGCCGCGGCGCCGGCCGGAACCGGACCGCGATATGCCGCAACATGGCCTTCGCTCATGAACTCGAAGGCTATCTGATTCGTGGGAGGGGCGGCCTCGAAGGGCGGCATGGGGGAACGGCCTCGCTACGCAGTACTGTCCGCAACCCGCCGCTCGCGCGGTGTGCCGGAGGGGCACCGGTTCGGCGCGCCAGGCCGCGGGTTCGCTGTCAACAGTTCGATCATCAGGGTTAAATTGCCGTGAACTTCGCGCTATAGGAGCCGTTGCCCGCTGCTTCGTTTTGGTCCGCGGGAGACCGGAAGGAGCACGCCTCCTTTCCATCGCCTCAACGCCGTTCCGGAAATGAGGCGCATTATCAAGGGTCTTCGCCATCGGCTGATGAGGCCGGGCGAGCGTGGCCTTGGCCAGGACGCGCCTTTGAGAGCGGGAGAGGCACGACGATGTGGGACATCCTCACCTATCTTTTGCTGATCGTGCTGATCGCAGCGGCCTTGATCGCCGCGGCCCTCGTTGTCCGCGGCTATCTCAACGGCGGCTCGCCCATGCATGGCTTCTTCGGTCCCAAGCCCGACAAGCGGCTCGATGTCGTCGATCACCAGTCGATTGACGGACG
The DNA here is from genome assembly GCA_964589785.1 of uncultured Hyphomicrobium sp. Taxonomy (GTDB): domain Bacteria; phylum Pseudomonadota; class Alphaproteobacteria; order Rhizobiales; family Hyphomicrobiaceae; genus JAGVSR01. The sequence continues at coordinate 434,050 of CAZPUQ010000002.1, read as the reverse complement.
CCGCCGCCTCGTGCTCGTGCGCCGTGACGACGTCGAGCATCTGATCATGACGGGCGGTCCGGTCGATGTCGTCATCGAGACCGGGATCTCCGCCCGGGCCGGGCGCATCGAGACGCGGCCCGAGGTGGTCGAACCGCAGGCTGTCTTCTCGCGACCCGCCCGCAGCTTCGGCCAGGCGTCGGGCGGGGAAAAGTGAAAGCGCGCGGCCCTTTGCTGCCGGCGGCGGCGTGAGGCCACACGCCGCACGGGCCGGAGCCTGCCCGATCAGGGCCACAGTTCGGCCCACTCTGTCGCGCGGCGCCAAGGCTCGAACCGGCTGATCGGACCAACGGACCGACAGCCCGTAAGAACAGGACGGATGATGCGTTTCGACAGGACGGCTCGCAGGATTGCAGGTCTCGGACTGCTGCTGACGGCAATCGCTTGCGCTGCGGCGAGCGGGCCTGCGCGCGCCCAGGCCCTGCTCGATCTCATCGGCCAGGCCGCCGCGGGATCGCCGGCTCCGGCCCCTTCCTCGCCCGACGGCGCAACCGCCGATCCCGCCGCTTCGAAGGCGCCGGATGCTCCTTCTGCGCCCGTCTCCGACAGGACCCCTGCGCCCGTTTCCGACGGCGCCGCTCCGCCCGTCTCCGACGGGACCGCTGCGCCCGCGTCCGACGGGACCGCTGCGCCCGCCGTGCCCGGGGATGCCGTGCCCGAGGACAAGGCCGCGCCGCCCGCAGACCCCGTCACCGATCCCGCCGCCGATCAGGCCGCGATCGACGAGGTCCGCCAGCCGGTGGTCTATCTCAGGACCGCCATCGACGCGCTCGAGGGCGATGTCGAGGCGGCGCGCGAGAACGACGACGCGCTGGCCCGCCAGCGCCTGGAGCTCGAGGCGCTGATCTCGGGCGCCGACCTGTTCCTGGAAAGCCTGCAGCCGCGCTACCAGGCCCTCAACGCCCAGATCGAGAAGCTCGGACCGGCACCGGCCAAGGACCAGCCTGCCGAAGCCCCTGCCATCGCGGCCGAGCGCGCGCGGCTCAACCGGCTTTCAGCCGAGATCGACGGCGCCATTAAGGCGACCGGGCTCGTGCAATACCGCGCGCGGGAGCTGCTGACGCACGTGCAGGACTATCGCACGCGCATCTTCACGAGCCAGCTCTTCCGCCGTAATGCCTCGCCGCTGAGCCTCGATACGTGGACCCGGGTGGCCGAAGCGCTGCCGCCGGCCATGACCGAGCTCAAGTGGACGCTTTGGCGCTGGAAGCGGTCGGCGCAGGAGACCATTCCCGGCATCGTCGCCCTCGTCGGCGGCGCCCTCCTCCTCTATCTCGCCCTGGCGCACGTGCGCCGGCGCTTCTTCGCCGCCCGCCTCGATCGGCCGCGCGAGGTCGAGCCGGATTTCTTCGAGCGCGCCGGCATGGCGGGCTGGGTCGCGAGCCTCAACGTGCTGCCGGCAGCGCTGGCAGTCTCGCTCGTCTCGTTCGGCTTCGACAACCTCGGCCTGTGGTTCCTCGACTCGGACCGGCTGGCGCTGACGGTGTTGCCGGCCGCCCTCGTCTACATCGCCGTCCGATCGCTGGCGCACGCGATCCTGCAGCCCAAGCGTCCCGAATGGCGCCTCGTCAATCTCGCCGACGGCCCCGCGGCCTCGCTCGCCACGGCCTTCACGCTCATCGGCGCCATCTACGGCCTCGATCTTCTCTTGAAGGAGGCGATCCGCATCCTGGCGATGCCGCTCTCGGTCAGCGTCGCCGTCGCGGCGTTGTCGAGCGTGGCGCTGGCCGCACTGTTGTTCAAGATCGTGCGCACGCGCTTCGTGCCGCGCCCGCCGCAGCCCAAGGACCCCGAGCAGCCTTCCGATGCCCTGACCGCCCTGCCGAAGGAGGCCCCGCCCGCAGCCGAGGCGCCGCAGGTCTCCTGGCTCGCGCCGCGGCTCTTGAAGATCCCGCTGCTCGCGGTGGCCCTCTTCATCCTCGGCGCGTCGCTCGCCGGCTACGTCGCGCTCGGACGCTTCGTCGCGGGCCAGGTGATCGTGACCGGCAGCGTCGTGCTGCTCGTCCTCCTCCTGCACCTCGCCATCCGCGCCCTCGTCGGCGAGGAGACGCGCCAGGAGCGCGCGCTCGGCCGCGTGATGCACGACCGGCTCGGCCTCGACGACGGCCAGTCGCGGACGGTGTCGCGGATCGCCGCCTTCCTGCTCGACGGCCTGCTCGCGGTCGTCGCCCTGCCGTTCATCCTCGTGACGTGGGGCTTTGCGCTGCCCGACACGTTCGCCTGGCTGAAGTCGCTGATCTTCGGGTTCGAGATCGGCCACGTGCGCATCTCGCTTGCCCAGATCGCCACGGCGGTCGCGCTCTTTGCAGCGCTCCTGTTCGTCACCCGGGCCGTGCAGCGCTGGATCAGCTCCTCGTTCCTGAGCACCGCGCGGATCGACCCCGGCGTCGCCAACTCGATCCACAAGGCGATCGGCTATGCGGGCTTCGCGCTCGCCGGACTGATCGCGCTGTCCTATGCCGGCCTCGACATCACCAACCTCGCGATCGTCGCCGGTGCGCTGTCGGTCGGCATCGGCTTCGGCCTGCAGTCGATCATCAACAACTTCGTGTCGGGCCTCATCCTGCTTATCGAGCGGCCGCTCAAGGTCGGCGACCTCATCGTCGTCAACGGCCAGTCGGGGCGCGTGCGCAACATCGCCGTGCGCTCGACGGAGATCGAGACGGGCGACCGCGCGACGCTCATCGTGCCGAACTCCGAGCTCATCTCCAACCCGCTCATGAACTGGACGCACCGCAACCCGCTCTCGAGCGTGTCGGTCTCGGTGAAGGCGAGCTATGGCAGCGACCCGGAGCGCGTCCGCGCCGTGCTGGAGAAGGTCGCCGCGGAATGCCCGCACGTCCTGCAGCAGCCCAAGCCCAACGCCTCGTTCGACAACTTCGGCGCCGACGGATTCGAGTTCTCACTGTCGGCCACGGTCGCCGAGTTCTCCAAGCGCGGCGCGGCGACGTCCGACCTGCGCCACCGCATCGTCAAGGCCTTCCGCGAGAACGGCATCGAGATGCCCCACGCCCAGCATGATGTGCATCTGCGCGACCTCGATTTCGTGAAATCCATGCTGCAGCGCCTTCCGGATACGCGTGCGGCCGCACCCGGAGAGGAGGCCGCACCGCGCGACGGCGCGGCCAAGGCGGCGGCGAAAAAGGCAGCAGAGGCAAGATCCGGAGAGAACGACGCCGGCGATCGTTCGTCGCCGGCCGCCGCGGCCGCGCCCGAGGGCGGACCCTTCAAGCGGCGCATATCCTGAGAGCGCGGGCGCTCAGCGCGTCGACCCGCTCTCCTCCCTGTCGCCGAATGCCGCCGGCTCCAGTTGCGTCAGGTCGAGGTTGACCACGTCGATCTTCGGGATCTGGTAGCTGCCCTGGCGACCGAGTCGCGTGGCCTGGTCGAGAACTCCCAGAGCCACCGCAGCCGTGTGCGCCGACAGCCGGGCGTCGGCCGCCTCCGCACCGGCATCGGCCAGCCCATAAACGGCAACGACGAAGATGGTCCATGCGAAGGCGGTGCGGAACCACTGCCGGCCGCTGCACGTGAGAATGGACACCATGACGACCCACACTCCGGAACGTCGCCCAGAAGAAAACTGAGACGACTGCGGGAAAGTGTGGGACGAAAAGATTGCCCGCGGGTTAATGGCCGTGCCGTTCTGCGACGGCCTTCCTCTCGCGGCCTCAATCCTCGCGATAGACGCGCTCGCGCCGCTCGTGGCGCTCCTGCGCCTCGAGCGAGAGGGTCGCGATGGGACGGGCGTCGAGGCGCTTGAGGCCGATCGGCTCGCCGGTCTCCTCGCAGTAGCCGTAGGTGCCGTCCTCGATGCGGGCGAGCGCCGCGTCGATCTTGGCGACCAGCTTGCGCTGGCGGTCGCGGGCGCGCAGCTCGAGCGCGCGGTCGGTCTCGGACGTCGCCCGGTCGGCGAGGTCGGCGTGCTGCACGGAGTCCTCGTGCAGACCCTCGAGGGTCTCCTTGGTCTGGCGGATGATCTCCTCCTTCCAGTTGAGGAGCTTCTGCCGGAAGTAGAGCCGCTGGTACTCGTTCATGAACGGCTCGTCCTCGGACGGCCGGTAGTCCGGCGGCAGCACGATCGCGGACGCCTTCGCGCGGTCGACGAGCTTCTTGTCGGATTGCTTCTGCGCCGCGCGGGTGACGGGCTTCGCCTTCGCCGCCGCCGGCTTCGCAGGCGCCTTGGCGGTTGTCTTCGCGGGCGCCGATTTTGCCGCTAGGGCCGCAGGCGCCTTGGCCTTTCCGGCCGGCACCTTGGCGGGGGCTGGCCGGGCGGGGGAGGCGCGCGCAGCGGAGGCCACCGCGCCACGGCCCTTTGCCGCGGCAGCCGGCTTCGAGCGGGCGGCGGGGGGGCCCTTGCCGGACTTGCTCTTCTGGTCGCGTCTGGCCATTCACCGGTCTCCGTTCAGGCTTGCCCGAGCATCCGGTCCTGCCCCTGGATCGGCACGAGTCATCTCCCGGGGCCGTACGGTGGCGATCGTATTGTCGCGGGCGGCAGGCGAAGTCAAGGCAACCCCGCGTTGCCGCGGCTCTGATTTTGTTTTCCTCGTGAATTCTATGACTTGACAGGGCCGCCGGGGCGGGGCGAACAGCCCTCCGGCGCCGCCTGCGACCGCCGGGAGCCGTTGAGCCTGAGGGCCGCAGGAACCGGGCCGAAGCGATTGAGCGATCCGCGGGCTCCCCTTGCCCCCGGTCGCCGGCAGGCCGTAGGGTCCTTCGCCTGCGCACGACGAGGACGCCTCTTCAAGGAACCCCGACACCAGCCATGAAATTCGAGGGCACCAAGAGCTACGTCGCCACGCCCGACCTCAAGGTCGCCGTGAACGCCGCGATCACGCTGGAGCGGCCGCTCCTAATCAAGGGCGAGCCGGGCACGGGCAAGACGGTCCTGGCACAGGAGGTGGCCCGCGCCATCGGCGCGCCGATCATCGAGTGGCATATCAAATCCACGACCAAGGCGCAGCAGGGCCTCTACGAGTACGACGCCGTCTCGCGCCTACGCGACAGCCAGCTCGGCGACGAGCGCGTCAGGCAGATCGCCAACTACATCAAGCGCGGCAAGCTCTGGGAGGCGTTCCTGATGGAGCCCCGCCCAGTCCTGCTCATCGACGAGATCGACAAGGCCGACATCGAGTTCCCGAACGATCTCCTGCAGGAGCTCGATCGCATGGAGTTCTTCGTCTACGAGACCGGCGAGACCGTGAAGGCCCGCCAGCGGCCGATCGTGATCATCACGTCGAACAACGAGAAGGAGCTGCCGGACGCCTTCCTGCGCCGGTGCTTCTTCCATTTCATCAAGTTTCCCGACCCAGAGACGATGCAGCGGATCGTGGACGTCCATTTCCCCGGCCTCAAGGGCCGCCTCGTCTCGGAGGCGCTGCGCATCTTCTACGACATGCGCGAGGTGCCGGGGCTCAAGAAGAAACCTTCCACGTCGGAGCTCATCGACTGGCTGAAGCTGCTGCTCGCGGAGGACATCGATTTTGCGGCTTTGAAGGAGACCGACAGCCGCAAGCTCATTCCGCCGCTCGCCGGCGCGCTGTTGAAGAACGAGCAGGACGTTCACCTTTTCGAGCGGATCGCGTTCATGAGCCGCCGCAAGGGCGAGTGAGGAGGCTGTCGATGACCGCACCATCAGCGAGCGGCGGCTGCCAGTGCGGCGCGGTCCGGTTCCGCGTCGAGGGTGCGCTCGGCGACGCGTCCGTCTGCCATTGCCGCATGTGCCAGAAGGCCTTCGGCGGCTTCTATGCGCCGCTCGTGTCGCTCAAGGGCGCAAGGCTCATCTGGACGCGCGGCAGGCCGGCCCGTTTCCAGTCGTCGGAGGTCGTCGCGCGCGGCTTCTGTGCGAGCTGCGGTACGCCGCTGACCTACGAGGCCCCCGACGGCGTGGCGCTGGCGATCGCGGCCTTCGATCACCCCGAGGCGATCGTGCCGACCGTCCAGTACGGCATCGAAGCCAAGCTGCCCTACGTCGACGGCATTGCGGCGCTGCCCGCCCGGCACACGCTCGACGACATCGCCGCCGCGCCCTTCCTCAAAGGTCTCGTGTCGCGCCAGCACCCCGACCACGACACCGACACATGGCCGCCGACGTGAGCGTAAACACGCGAAGCCGGGCGCTGCGCTCGGCGGCCGACCTGGTCGCAGCCGGCCTGGCGCCCGCCGACGCCATGAGCGGGCTCGAGGCCGTGGCGGAGCGCTATGCGGTCGCGATCACCCCGGACGTGGCCGCGCTCGTGAAGCCGGGCGATCCCACGGACCCGATCGCCCGCCAGTTCGTACCGAGCATCCTGGAGCTGCGCACGCATGCCGCCGAGCTTGCCGATCCGATCGGAGACGACGTCCGCAGCCCCGTCGCCGGCCTCGTGCACCGATACCCGGACCGCGTGCTCCTCAAGATCGTCGGGGTGTGTCCCGTCTACTGCCGCTTCTGCTTCCGCCGCGAGATGGTGGGCCCCGACAACGGCCGCACGCTGTCGGAGGCGGAGATCGCCGCCGCGCTCGCCTATATCCGCGCACACCGGCAGGTCTGGGAGGTGATCCTGACCGGCGGCGACCCGTTCATGCTGTCGGAGCGGCGCGTGCGCGCAATCGGCCTCGGCCTCGGCGCCATACCGCATGTGAAGGTGCTGCGCTGGCATACGCGCGTGCCCGTCGTCGATCCGGAGCGGGTGACGCCCGCGCTCGTCGCGGCGTTGAAATCGTGCGGCAAGACCGTCGTCGTCGGGCTGCACAGCAACCACCCGCGCGAGCTGACGCCAGACGCCCGCCGCGCCATCGCGCGCCTTGCGGATGCGGGCCTTCCCCTCGTCAGCCAGACGGTCCTGCTCAGGGGCGTCAACGACGAGGCGGACACGCTCGAGGCCCTGATGCGGGCGTTCGTCGAGTGCCGGGTCCTGCCCTACTACATCCACCACGGCGATCTCGCCCCCGGGACCTCGCATTTCCGCCTGCCCGTGGCGGACGGCATCGCGCTCGTGCGTGAAGTTCACCGGCGCCTCTCGGGCCTGGCGCGGCCCGATTACGTCCTCGATCTGCCGGGCGCGTTCGGCAAGGTGTCCCTGCTGTCGTCGGACGTCCGTTTGACCGCGGACGGATGTGAAATCCGCGACCCTCAGGGGCGCGTGCACGTCTATCGCGACGCGTTGCCTTGAAAGGTCGCCTGACGGGCGAGCCTTAACCGCGGTCAAGATTGCCGGATCAATATTCGCATGCCAAGCTGTCGCAGTTGCCGACCGGTCCGCCTCGACGCGGACCGCACGGCGGGTTTCGCCCGTCGCAATCAAAAAATCTCGGCAAAAAATCTCGGAGAGGGGAGACGAAGCGCAATGAACGAGCAGTTGACGTCCGAAACGTTTCACGGCGCCTGTCCGCACGACTGCCCGGACACCTGCGCGATGGTCTACGAGGTCCGCGGCGGTCGGCTCGTCGAGGTTCGCGGCAACAAGGACCACCCGATGACGCGGGGCGGCCTGTGCGTGAAGCTCAAGGACTTCCACGATCACCATGCGAATCCGGACCGGCTGCTCTATCCGCTCCGCCGCAAGGGCCCGAAGGGTGCCGGCCACTGGGAGCGCATCACGTGGGACGAGGCGATCTCCGAGATCGGCAAGCGGTGGCGCGCGATCATTGCCGAGTACGGCGCGCAGGCCATCATGCCCTACAGCTATCTCGGCAACATGGGTCTCGTGCAGGGCATCAACTCGGGCGACCCCTTCTTCAACCGGCTCGGCACCACCGTCAACGAGAAGACGTTCTGCGCGTCGGGCTCCTCGACGGCCTGGCTCCTGACCGTCGGCCCGACGGGCGGCGTCGACCCGGAGAGCTTCGTTCACGCCAAGTATATCGTCATCTGGGCCTGCAATTCGATCTCGACCAATCTCCACCACTGGCCGTTCGTGCTCGAGGCGCAGAAGCGCGGCGCCAAGGTGGTGGTGATCGACAGCTACCGCTCGCGCACGGCCAAGGCCGGCGACTGGCATTTGGCACCGCGGCCCGGCACCGACGGCGCGCTCGCCATGGGCTTCATCCATGCCATGATCGAGCAGGGCGTCGTCGATCAGGAGTGGGTCGACCGGCACACCTATGGCTATGCGGAGCTCAAAGCCCGGGCTGCCGACTTCACGCCCGAGTACGTGGAGACCGTCACCGGCATCAAGGCGGCCGACATCCGCAAGTTCGCCTACGAGTTCGCGACCGCGCAGCCCTCCGTCATCCGCATCGGCGTGGCGCTCGAGCGCCACAAGGGCGGCGGGCAGGCGATCCGCGCCGTGTGCGCGCTGCCCGCGCTGGCCGGCTCGTGGAAGCACGTCGGCGGCGGCCTGCTGCAGATGCCGCTGTGGGACTTCCCCGTCGACTGGGCCAAGGTCTCGCGCGGCGACTGGATCAAGCCCGGCACCCGCGCCATCAACAACCTGCACCTCGGTGCCGCGCTGACGGGCGAGATGAAGCTCGACCCGCCGCTGAAATCGCTGTTCGTCTTCTGCACGAACCCCGTCTCGCAGGCGCCGGAGACGAACAAGATCGTGAAGGGCCTGAAGCGCGAGGACCTCTTCACCGTCGTCGCCGAGCACTTCATGACGGACACGGCGAAGTATGCCGACATCATCCTGCCCAACGCCATGGCCGGCGAGGCCGAGGACATGATGTGGTCCTGGGGCCACTTCTACTTCACGTACAATCAGAAGGCGATCGACCCGCCGGGCGAGTGCAAGCCGACGAGCGACATGTGGCGGCTGCTCGCGCGCGAGATGGGCTTCGACGATCCCGTCTTCTCAATGACCGACAGCGAGCTCGCCGCCTACTACATCAACTGGGACGATCCCAAGATGTCCGGCATCGACATGGAGCACTTCAAGCAGCACGGCTATTTCAAGATCGACGTCGGCTCGGCCGATACGCGCACGCCGCACAAGGACGGCCATTTCCCGACGCCGTCGGGCAAGGTGGAGTTCCTGCTGCACGACGCGAAGAACTTCGTGGCGGGGCCGTTCCGCGCCATGTACGACGGCGACCAGGACGGCTCGCCCGTCGATCCGCTGCCGGGCTACGTCCCCAACCGCGAGGCGCCGGAGACGAATCCCGAGCGGGCCCGGCTCTATTCGCTCAACATCATCTCGCCGAAGAGCCACGGCTTCCTGAACTCGTGCTACGCCAACGAGCCGCACAAGATCCGGGGCCAGGGCGAGCAGTTCGTGCTCATCTCGCCGGCGGACGCCGTCAAGCGCAACATCGCCGAGGGCGACGCGGTGCGCGTCTACAACGACCGCGGCGACTTCACGGGCGTGGCGCGCGTCACCGACGATGTGAACCCCGGCGTCGTGGTGGCAACACTCGGCTACTGGCGCTCGCTCAACCGCACCGACGGCTCGGTCAACGCCATCTCGTCGGACGCCCACTGCGGCCTCGGCCGCGCGCCGACCTTCTCCGACAACCTCGTCGAGGTGAGCCGGGTTAACTAGCCCGCCACCGCCCCTCACGACTCGCTGCCGCCCCTCACCCCATCCCTCTCCCCGTAACGCTGGCGCGTTGCGGGGAGAGGGAGCACAGCATCGCTCCGCGATGACGATGCGGAGCATCGTTCCCCGATGACGGGGGGCGTGGCCCGAGAACCCAACCGCACCTGCACACGTCATGGCCGCCCTTGAGGCGGCCATCCAGGAGCCCAGGCTCCACTGTTGGCGGCTGTCGCCCTGGATGGCCGGGTTGAACCCGGCCATGGGGTGGGGGTGGTTGGGCCGTGCGACCGCAGGCAGGATAAGGCCGCCTCGCCAGGGACGGCGCCGCTTGCTAGCCTGCCAGCCATGCAGAACCTTCTGACCGACGTCGCCGGCCTTCGCGTCGGCCATGCGCATGACGCGGCGGTCGCGTCGGGCGTCACCGTCGTGGTCTTCGACGAGCCCGCCGCCAGCTCGATCGCCATCCACGGCGGCGGTCCGGCCGTTCGCGACACCGCCCTCCTCGCGCCGGAGGCGACGGTCGAGACGGTCGATGCGTTCGTGCTGTCGGGCGGCTCCGCCTTCGGGCTCGATGCGAGCGGCGGCGTGCTCGCTTACCTCGCGGGGCTGGGCCGCGGCTTCAAGGTCGGCGGCGCAACGGTTCCGATCGCGCCGGGAGCGAGCGTGTTCGATCTTGCGGCCGGCGGCGCATGGACATCGGCCGGCACGCCGCCGCCGTGGTGGCACCTGGGCTTCAAGGCCGCGGCCGGCGCCGGCGGCACGTTCGCGCTCGGCACGGTGGGCGCCGGGTACGGCGCCACGACGGCCAATCTCAAGGGCGGGCTCGGCTCGGCGAGCGCAGTCACGCCCGCTGGCTTCACCGTCGGCGCGCTCGTGGTCGTCAACGCGGTCGGCTCGGTCGCGATCGGCGATGGCCCGCACTTCTGGGCGGCCGCCGACGAGGTCGGCAACGAGTTCGGCGGACGGGGCGCGCCCGCGCATGTTTCAGCACCGGCGCGCTCGCCCGCAATCAAGGGCGACGCGGCGCCGCGCGGGAGCACCACGATCGCCGTCGTCGCCACCGATGCGGTCATGAGCAAGGCTCAGCTCTGCCGCACGGCGATCATGGCGCATGACGGCATGGCGCGCGCGATCCGCCCGTCGCATGCGCCGCTTGACGGCGACCTCGTGTTCTCCGCCGCCACGGGCCGCAGCGGCCGCGAGCCCGACCTGCGCCAGCGGGCCGACATCGGCCACCTCGCCGCACACTGCCTCGCCCGCGCCATCGCCCGCGGAGTCTACGAGGCGACCGCGCTGCCGTTCCCCGGCGCGCTCCAAAGCTACAAGGACCGCTTCGGTCCGTAGCCGCGCGTCGGTTCAGGTCCGCTACAGGTTGACGCTCCCCAGCGCTCGTGAGCCGCAGGGATTGCCGCTTCAATCGCGACACCGGAGCGACTAGGCTGACGGGCGCGAACCGCGGGCCGGGTGTGCGCGAGCCGCCGCCCGTGACGTCCGCCGCCGCATCCCGTCCGTCCTTCTCACATCCGTTGCGACCGAGCCGCCCCCTTGACCTTCGACCAGATCCCCACCCTCGATCTCATCGCGTTCGCCTGGTTCATCACGTTGATCGCGGCCTTCGAGTTCATCGCCACGCGACCCGCGATCCACCGGCATTCGATTGCCTGCTTCGTGCAGAACCACCGCCGAGGCTGGATGATCCGCATGAGCGAGCGCGACAACCGCATCGTCGACGGGCAACTGCTCGGCTGGCTCGTCAACGCGAACGCCTTCTTCGCCTCGACGAGCGTCATCGTCATCGGCGGTATCGCCGCGCTTTTGAGCTATAGCGACACGGCGCGCACGATCGTGGCCGGCCTGCCCTACGCCGCTCCGACGTCGCCCGCCATGTGGGCCATCAAGACTTTCTTCCTCATGATGGTCATGACGTACGCGTTCTTCAAATTCGCCTGGGCGTTCCGCCTGTCGCATTACACGGTGATGATGATGGGCGCCACGCCGGCCCACGACTGCCCCGACCCGGCGGCCCGCCTCGACCATGCGGAGCGCACCGCCAAGCTCCTCGGCCTCGTCGGCTGGCACTCGAACCTGGGGCTGCGCTCGTTCTACTACACGATCGCGGGCCTCCTCTGGTTCTTCCACCCGCTCGCGTTCATGGCCGCGGCGACATGGGTCGTCTTGATCCTCGTGCGGCGCGATTTCTTCTCCAACTCGCGCGCGATCCTCAGAGGACCGGACCCGACTCAGCCGTAGAGGCTCCACAGGAACTTCATGGCGACGAGGAAGAGGTAGGCTGCGAACGCGAGCTCGAGCGCGCGCTGCGACAGGCCGTGCGCGAGGCGCACGCCGAGCGGCGCGAAGGCGAGGCTCGTCGGCAGCATGACAAGCGCGGCGGGCAGATTGACGTAGCCGAGCGACCCCGGCGGCAGCCCGGCGACGCTCCATCCCGCCCACATGTAGCCGGCAAGCCCCGTCGCGGCGATGATCGGCCCGAAGCCCGACGATGTCGCCACCGCCGTCAGCACGGAGAAGCCGAACAGCATGAGCAGCGGAACCATGAAGATGCCGCCGCCGATGCTCATCAGGGCGGAGATGAGGCCGATCAGGAAGGCCGCCGCCTCGAGCCCGCGCGAGGCGGGCAGCCGGTCGCCGAGCCGCCAGTCGTCGCGGCCCAGCGCGAGCTTCAGGCTCATGAGAAGGGACGTGACGACCCACACCCAGCGCAGGGCGGCGCTCGAGGCGACGCTGGCGATGGCCACGCCGGCCAGCACGCCGAGGAACACCGCCGGGGCGAGCCGCCGCAGCGCGGCCATGTCGACGGCGTCGCGGCGGCGCTGGGCGAGGAAGGAGCGCAGCCCCGTCGGCGCGATGACGGCGAACGAGGTGCCGAGCGTCACCTGCATGCGCACGTCCTCGGGCACGCCGACCGCACCCATGGCCATGTAGAGGACGGGCACGAGGACCGACCCGCCGCCGATGCCGAAGAGGCCCGAGAGCAGGCCCGTCGCGATCCCGCCGACAACCAGTGCGCCGGCCATGGGGGCGAACTCGGCCAGCACGGCGAGGTTCGGCGGCATCGGATCGCTCTACTCGGCCGCCGGCCGAACTGGGTCGTGCGCCTCCGGCGGCAGTGTATCGTGCGCCTCGCTCTCGCCCTCGGCGACGGCGATGGCCTTGAGCAGCACCTCGATGCCGGCGCCGGGTCGCTGCCCCTCCTCGCTCAAAATGCGGCGAAAGAGACGCCCGCGCGGGCGGCCGTGGTAGAGGCCGAGGACATGGCGCGTGATGGTGTTCAAACGCCCGCCCTCGCCGAGATGGCGCGCGAGACCGGGGATCAGCCGCTCGAGCGCTGCGCGGCGCGTGACCGGCGGCTCGCTCGCGCCGAAGACGCGCCGGTCCACGTCGGCAAGACGATAGGGGTCGTGGTAGGCGGCGCGGCCGAGCATGACGCCGTCGACGTGGGTGAGATGCGCCGCGCAGGCCTCGAGGTCCGTGATGCCGCCGTTGAGCACGATGGTGAGTTCGGGCCGCGCCGCCTTCAGGCGGTATACGCGACCATAGTCGAGCGGCGGGATCTCGCGGTTCTCCTTCGGCGACAGACCCTTCAGCCATGCCTTGCGCGCGTGCACGATGAAGACGCGGCAGCCCGTGTCCGCCACCCGGTCGATGAAGCGCTGCAAGTCGGCCTCCGCATCCTGCGCGTCGACGCCGATGCGGCACTTGACGGTGACCGGCACCGGGACGGCCGCCGCCATCGCCGACACGCAGCGCGCCACGAGATCGGGCTCGGCCATGAGGCAGGCTCCGAAGCGGCCCTCCTGGACGCGGTCCGACGGGCAGCCGACGTTGAGGTTGATCTCGCGGTACCCGAAGCCGGCGCCGATGCGGGCGGCCTCCGCGAGCCGGACCGGATCGGAGCCACCGAGCTGAAGGGCGACGGGGTGCTCGGCGGGGTCGAAGCCGAGGAGCCGCTCGCGCCGGCCGTGGATCACTGCGTCTGCCGTCACCATCTCGGTGTAGAGCAGCGCCTGGCGCGTCAGCCCGCGATGGAAGAACCGGCAGTGACGGTCCGTCCACTCCATCATCGGGGCCACACTGAATCGATGCGCCGGGACCTGCACGTGTTCTCCTGTAGCGTTGACGCCCGGCGAGGGTGCTCGCGCGGGTCGAAGCGGGCTTTGTGCCTGAAACCGGCCGGTCCGTCACCCGGGCCGATGGCCCCACCGTCCGCCGTTGGTGCCGAAAGCGCCTTCCCTGATGTGGCGTGTCGGCGGAGAATGAACCCCCGAGCAGCCAACGGAGATCACCATGAAGATCAGCGCGCGCAACATCCTGAAGGGCCAAATCAAGGACGTCGTCAAAGGCGCCACGACGGCGCACGTCCGCCTCGACATCAACGGAACGATCCTGACGGCGTCGATCACGAACGAGGCCGTCGACGAACTGGGGCTCAAGGCCGGGATGACCGCGAGCGCCATCATCAAGGCCTCCGATGTCATGATCGGCTTGGAGTAGCGGCAGCGGCGAGCGCTTCGGCTTGCGGCGCAGGCGCGTTGCGCGCGGCATCGTGGGAAGCGGCCGGCGGCCTCCGCGCGATGACGCGCAACCGCCGACCGGCTGCGCGGATGCGAGCCCTCCGATGTGGTGTACGATCTTAGTTCCCTCTCGTCACGACGACGTGCAGCAAGGGAATATGCGGCAGGGAGGGAAGGAGAACTTTGCTGCACGATTCAAAAGCAAGCTGATAAACAGGAGGTGTGGCGCTACCTCTCATCGCCATCAATCTTCTTCTTAAGCGCGGCCGCACCGGCCTCGACTGAAGATAACATTGTGATAAGCCCGCGCCTCGCAATCTCACCCGCCATCTCCGCGGCATCCTTGGCTGCAGGCGCAATCGCGTTAGTCACTTGACTTGCAGTCTCGGCTCCTTTGGAGGCAAGGCCGCCTGCGAGGTCACTCGCCTTAGTCAAGCCTTCGCGCACTATGTCATTGTTCTGCGCAAGCTTGTAAGTACCATATCCGAGACCTACAGCCGCCACCGCAGGCGCCGCGACCCCGACGGCCATTCCGGCGGCCATGCTACCTCCGCCGATTGCCGCCAATCCACTGCCAATTCCAGCAGCAGATAAGCCCGGTACGCCCGCAGCACTCACAGCTGCAACGGTGCCCAGCGCCGCGCTGGCTGCTCCCGTTATAGATGCAGCCCTACCAATTTCCCTGGCCTCGGTCTCTTCTCTTGAATGGCCTTCTTTATCGGCTAGAAAGGTTTTGTTGACGGCATATGCGGCCGCAAGACCAAGAGCGCCGCCGGTTGTTGCGATTCCACCTACCGCGCCTCCTGTAAATGTCCCGACCACCGCGAGCCCCTTCATCATCGCCGCACCGCCCGCGAGACCGCTAGCCGCAGTAACCACGAGCGGGAATGCTGCTCCACCAACAATTCCACCGACGCCTCCTCCCCCGACCGCACTTGCCAATGCCGCAACATCGACTTGCTGGCTTGTATGATTTCCGTCAATTGCCCAATTGCAGAACTGCTCGCAGTTATTCGCAAATACAGAATACCCGTCTTCACCGAGGCGAGATCGCGCCCGCTCGACAATCTCTGCGGTCTGGAACATGGCCTGCGGGTGAGGGACAAGCCAATAGCCATTACCGCAATGAAAACGTTCAATTGCGACGGCCTGAATTTTTCTGCCGTCCGCATCAGGGTCTTTGCTAAAACCGGCGTAGTGGATTACTTGACCTTCGCCGATATAGACCCCGTGATGTGTGAAAAGAGGCGTGCCCCCAACATAGCGCTGGCTCACAAGATGTGAACCAATGGCAATCTCGTTTGACATGCGCCCCCCAAAATGCTGCCAGCAGAAACCTTAATTCACTGAGCTAAGGCAGGCAAGTTCCGTCGTCATTCTGTCCCTGCCGGTCACCAGTTAGTTTTGATCGTAGCGCTCATTCGGATCGGGTGCGACGATGCGCACTCAGTGCTCGTGGCACCGACAGAACCTGCGTCCCGCGCCGTTGAAAGTTCTTATCGCGGGCGCGGCCGTCAGAATACGCCGTTTTCCTTAGTTTGAACACGAGTACAAAACTAACTCGCCGTCGCGATCGCTTGCCGCCGGAGTGGGCAAGGCCGGGCGCGCTGGCCCCATGACGGGGATCCATGACCTGTGTTTGGCGTGACATGGAGGTACGGAGCATGAGTAGGGCAACCGCAACGGCTCGCACGTCTCGGCCCTGTGGCCGATCGATGCCGATCCTGGTCTTCGGCCTCGCGCTTTAGCGGACGGCGTGCCGGCCTGACGCCGGCGCCACTCACGAAAACGAGGGACGAGCCACGCTGTCGCCGGCGCGCACGGCCGCGCGCGGGAGGGCTGTCACGTTCCGTTCCATAATCCCGCGTTACCGCGCAGCTGCAGCTCCGGCAGCGCGAGGGTGACCTTGTGCCCAATGCGTATGGCGAGGACTCCATGTCGACCACTCTCTATTCAGCGCGCGAACTGCGCCCTTCGTCTGTGCCCCTCTTCGACAGCCCCCTATTCGACAGGCTCCTTTTCGACAGGCCGCTCTCCCATCCGCCTGTCGATACGGCCGGAGCGGCCCCAACCCCAGCCGCTCCGGCCTCCTCCGCGTCCGCGGCAATGGAGGAGCGGTATCGGGCCTGGCGGGAGAGCGGACGCGCAGAGGTGCCCGCCGTCATCCCCGATCGTCCGCAACGTGCGTTGCCCGCGTCGGTCCGCTCGGACGCGGATGCCGCTCCCGCGCGCCGTCAGGATCTCGCCGTCGCCGCCGAGGTCTACCGGAGCATGCTGGCCGACCGTCTGGCGCTGGCGATGGCGGCGCCCGAGGCTTCCGAGGAGGCTTCCGATATCGCTCGTGGGCCTGAGTGCGACGACGATGACGATGATGATCCCGATCCGCAGGCCGCCGGCGCTTCCGAGCCGGCCGCAAACGATGGCGCCGGCGAGGATGCCGACGATCTTGGCAGCGGTCCAGCGCCCGACCGGCCGGCGCCCTGGCGGTTCCTCCTCGGCCGTGCCAGCGGCGTGCTCACCACGCTCATGCTTCTCGCGCTGGCGGGCACGCCGCTCGTCCTGCCGCAAGGACCGGCCGCGCGCGCTGCGCCGCTCGACACCCGGGACGGGACTGCCATCCGCATCGCACCGCACGCAGCGCGCACATCCGAGCCGCCGACGACCGCAGCGGAAACGGAGCCGGTGCTGATGGCGCCGCCTGCCGTCGTCCGTCAGAGCGAGAGGAGCGATCCTGCGAGCCACCGCATGCACGAGCCGGGTGGCCACGCCGCGGTCGTCGCGGCGCGCGACGACCAAGCACAGCCGGTAACCCCGATGCACGGCATCGCCGGCCCGCCGCCGCGCCTCGTCCGCGAGCCAGCGCCGGCCGTGCGGCCAAACCTCATGCGGTCGCGGCCCGCCCCGCTCCGTCAGGCGCAGGTCGCCGCTCCCGTCGAGGACGGCTACGTCAAGGACGAGGGCCGGCCGCTGCTGTTCGATCCGCGCACGCAGGACAGTCCCGGCATCGACGATTGGCCGGGCGCAGACGTGGACCAGCCGCCCGTTCCCGAGCTTGCGCCGTCCCTCCGCCATGCACCCGACGCCGCGCACTCCGAGCCCCCAACACGTCCCTCGCGCGGCATCTTGGGTGCCAGCGGGCGGGCCGATGCGGCAAAGAATGCCGGGCTTGCGCGCAAGCGCGTGCCGGGGCGCAGCGGCAGGACGCGCAAGGCCGCCAGGTCCATTCCGGTTCGGACGTCCGCGTCCGGCGGCCTGTGCCCGATGACGGCCGGCGCGTACGGGGCTCAGACGCTCGGCTGGCCATGCGCTGCGGCGTCGATCGACATTGCCGCCGCGCTCTGCACGCTGTTCGAGGGTTGGCCGGCGCCCTGCGAGGTGCGCCGCCCGGCGGTCCGCCACAGGGCCGCTGCCCGACGCGGCGGACACGGCTACGTCTCGGTCAACGACATCATCATGACGGCTCTGAACGGGCCCTAGCTGGCGCCCGCGCGTATCAACACCGCGCCGCCGTCATCCGCCCTCCTTGCGTCTCGCGTCGAGAGGTATCCCATGCAGACTGCGCTTCGACACCTGCCATCAGAGCCGGCGCCGCGCGTGACAGCGGTCGTCCCCCTGCGCCGGCCGGGAGCGGTCCATCCGCTCATGGAGGCCGTTTTGGCCGCCAGCACGCCGGTCGCGGCGAACGGCGATGGCCTGATCGACGCCCTGCGCGCCGCCTTCGCCGAGCAGGAGTCGCCCGTCGACGCTCCGCCGCGGATGTCGCGCGCGCGTCCGGCCGGCATTTGGGGCGACTCCACCGCGCATCGCGAGTCGATCCCGCGGTTTCTCACGACGGCCCATCCGGACGAGCCTCCGCCGCGCCGGACGGAGGTCGCCATGCAGAGCCTCGCCACGACGCTCGCGGCTAGCGGCGCCGCATGCGGACACGCCTCGCGGGCGCTCGGACTCTTCTGGGACCGGCAGCGCTTCCGGCTCTACGGATTGGCCGGCGTGTTCGCCGGTGCGCTCCTCTTCGGCATGGAGGCGCGCTTGTCCGAGCGGAGCCCCGGCCTTTCGGCGTACGCCAGCACGATACCGGACGCGGCCGCGCCCGCGATAACGGCATCCGATCGCCTCCGGCTCGACACGCTGCTTGCGGCCGTGGCCGCGCCGCCCGTCCCTCCTCCGCGACCGTTGCCGCGGCTGGCGTCGCTCGCCGCGACGGCGGCGCGGTTGCCGCTCACGGCGCAGGGCGCGATCTCTGGCACCCGGCCGACGCCGTCGCCGCCCGCGGCCGTCACGACAGGCTCGATCGAGCGAGCGCCCGAGATCGCCTCCCGCCACCTCGCCGCGCACGGCATGGGCCGCGAGGTGCGCGCCGCGCAATTACCGAGCTCTCCGTCGGCGGGCGCGCGCGTCAAACCGATGAAACCGGTCCGGAAGGCCGCCCTGCACTCCGCTCAGGCCGCTCCGGCCAAGCGCGTGCGGGTCGCGCGACGGGCCGCCGAGCCGCGCAAGGCGCCGCGCCCCGCAAGCGGGCTCATCGGACGGGAGCCGGCCGGCACGCTGCACGAGGCCCTGCAGGGGCTGTGGGCGCCCTGACCCGTTTGGCCCTGACCCGTTCGTCCGCCGGCCGCGTCGGTTCGCCCGTCGAGCGGACATCAAACATGCACGCACGGCGGCAGCATCTTTTCCCCACCTCGACGAAATGGCGGTCGCATCGCCTGTTCAACCGAGAAGGTGTTCTTCGGAGCGAAATGCTCAGACGTCCTATTTCTCGTCCATGAACCCGCTACGCTCCAGCAGCATCGATGAGAACGCGCGAGGGTCCCGGCCGGTGAGCCGGGCAGGCAGGCTGGCATGAATGCGGGGCAGCGTCTGAGAGCGGGTGCGCCAGGGGCCACCGCCGAAGAGTGGCGGATCGATACGCGTCGGCCTGCTCCCGCGATTTTGCCGCCACCGCTGCCACCGGGCGCGCCGCCGGCCATCGCGCCGCGTGCCTCCCTTGGCTGGTCCTCCGGCCAGGCTCCGGCACTGGCTGCCGCCGTGGCGTTTCTCGCCGGGATCGGGCTCTTCAGTGTCGGCCGGGCGCTGTTGCCGCTCTTGCCGGCGATGCGGGCGGCGGCATCGGGGCCAGTATCGGACGCCAGGCCCGCCGCACGGAGCGCCGCCCCGGCCCGGCTCAAGTTCACCAACACGAACGAACTGCGCGCCGCCGGCCGGCGGAGCACGACCCGCTGAGCCGAGACGTCCCGGCCGGCGCTACGCGGCCGAGGCGGGATCGACACAACAACGCTGAACCGGGGACCCCCGCATGGACAGGCGCAAGCTGCTCGAGAACCCCTACCGGCCCGGCGCCGGGCATCCCCCGCCGCACCTCGCCGGGCGCACCCTCCAGCAGGATCACTTCCGCCGCCTGCTGCGGCAGGGTTTCTCGACGGAGAACATCCTCATCACGGGGCTGCGCGGCGTCGGCAAGACCGTCCTCCTCGACAGCCTGCGCCGCATCGCCGGGCAGGACGGATGGCTCTGGATCGGCAACGACCTGTCGGAATCCTCCTCGCTCAGCGAGGAGCGCCTGGCGCTGCGCGTCCTCACCGACATCTCCGAGGCCTTCATCGCGGCCATCGGCGCCCGCGAGGGCCAGAACGGGATGGCGAACGGGACGGCGGGCGGGGCGAAGCCGCCGGAGGGGGAGGACCTCTCCTATACCTTCGAGGCGCTGAAATCGATCTACGAGCGCGCGCCGGGACTGCCCAGCGACAAGCTGAAGACGGTGCTCTCCCGCCTCGGCAGCCTTGTCACCAAGGCCCGCGTGTCCGGCATGGTGTTCGCCTACGACGAGGCGCAGTGCCTCGCCGATCATGCCGAGAAGAACGAATACCCGATGTCGATGCTGGTCGAGACGATCGCTACCCTCCAGCGCCGCGACGGCGTCGCGCCCTGCCTCCTCGTCCTCAGCGGCCTGCCGCAGGTCTTCGATTCCCTGACCGAGACCCGGACCTATACCGAGCGTATGTTCCACGTCATGCGCCTCGAGCGGCTGTCGCGCGACGAGACGCTGGCCGCCATCGCCACGCCCCTGAAGCCGATGATGCCGCCGCTCACCGTCTCCAAGGACCTTCTCGCCAAGGCCGCGGACCTGACAGGCGGGTATCCTTATCTGATCCAGTTCTTCGGCAGGGAGCTCGTCGACCAGCTCCTTGCCAACGGCGGAGTCCTGGCCGCCTCGGACTTTCCCTCGCCCGACGTGCTCGACCGGCTCGATGCGGGTCTCTTCGCCTCGCGCTGGAACCGGACGACGGAGCGGCAACGCCTGTTCCTCGGCATCATCGCCGGGCGTCCCGCCACGGACACGGTCGATTTCTCCGCTCACGAGATCGTCCTCGCCGGCGCCGACGAGCACGGCTTCAACAATGCGCAGGCCAACCAGATGCTGCTCGCGCTATGCGAGCGCGGCCTCGTCTACCGCACCCGGCACGGGCGCTACGCGTTCACCGTTCCGATGTCCGAGGCGATGATCCGGCGCCGGTTGCGCAGCGAGGACGACGTGGAGAGAAGCTGGGCCGGCCCGGCCGGACGGCCCTCGGTGGGAGGCACGGCGCCCGAGGCGCAGCGGCGCGCGCGCGGCTGGACCTGGTTCCGCTAACGCCTCGACGTCGCGCCTCGCGGCCCCGCCATCGCGCAACGGAGATTGGACGCCGTCCCATGCCGCGGCCTAGACTGCCGCGATGACAACGCCCCGACGCCGCAGCCGCTCGCAGGCGGCACGTCTCATGGTCAAGCGCGCCTATCTGGCGCCCGACCCGGCCGATGGCCAGCGCGTTCTCGTCGACGCGCTCTGGCCCCGCGGGCTCAGCAAGGACCGCGCCGGGATCGACGTCTGGCTGAAGGAGATCGCGCCGAGCGCGGAGCTCAGGCGCTGGTTCGACCACGACCCGGAGCGCTGGGCCGAGTTTCAGCGCCGCTATCGCGAGGAGCTGCGCCGGAAACCGGACGCTGTCGCGGAGTTGCGCCGGCTGATGGCCCGCGGTCCCGTGACCCTGGTCTTTGCGGCGCGCGACGTCGAGCACAATAACGCGCTGGCGTTGGCGCGTCACATGGGGGAGCGCAATCCCATCTAGCATCCGAATGGGATGGGCCGCGGCGGGCCGCGGCAACGCCCGTGCCACCGCCGGAGACCAGAGGCCATGAGTGCTTTGCAGCACCGCACCGCATCGTTGAAAGCCCGCCCGGCCGCCGCGCTCACGATGGCCGCGGGCCTCATGGCCGGCCTGCTGGCCGGGCCGACGGCGGGCGGTCCGGCCGCTCGTGCCGACGTGCCGAATGCCGGGCGCGAGGCGGCCGCCACGGCGGAGGTCTTCGACGAGGCCGCCCGCCTCGTGCGCCGCCATTTCTACGACCGCACCTTGCGCGGCAAGGACTGGGATGCCGTGAGCGCACGCCACCGCGAGCGCTACCTCGAGGCGCGGACGCCGGCCGAGCGCTCTGCGGCCATCAATGCCCTGCTCGCCGAGCTCGGCGCCTCGCACATGCTCCATGCGACGCCCGACGAGCCGGCCTACTACCAGCTTGCCGACATCTTCTCCTATGGCCTGCGCCGCGACATCCCGAAGCATTTCCCGAACGGGATCTCCTACCCGGGCATCGGCGTGTTCACGAAGGAGATCGGCGGGCGAACATTCGTCACCGGCGTTCTCGCGGGCCTGGCGGGAGAGAAGGCCGGGCTGCTGACGGGCGATGAGATCCTGACGGTCGACGGCGCGCCCTTCGAGCCCGTTGCCTCGTTCCGCGGCAAGGTTGGCACGACCGCGACCATGAGCATCCGGCGCGAGCGGGACGGTCCGGTGACCGTCCTCGACATTCGTCCCGAGCAGATCGAGCCGGGCAAGGCGTTCCGCAACGCCATGCGCGACAGCGCGCGCCTCATCGAGGCCGACGGCAGGCGCCTGGGCTACATTCGCGTGTGGTCCTATGCGGGGCGGGACTACCAGCGCATCCTGGTCGAGGAGCTGAGCACCGGCAAGCTCAAGGACGCCGACGCGCTGATCTGGGACCTGCGCGACGGCTGGGGCGGGGCCGACCCGCAGTATCTCGATCTCTTCAACACGCGCGCGCCAGACATGACCTTCACCGACCGCGACGGTGAGACGGAGTTTGCGAGCTTCAAGTGGCGCAAGCCCGTCGCGCTTCTCGTCAACGGCGGGACGCGGAGCGGCAAAGAGGTTCTGACCTATGGCGTCAAGACGTACG
This sequence comes from uncultured Hyphomicrobium sp., assembly GCA_964589785.1. Lineage (GTDB taxonomy): Bacteria > Pseudomonadota > Alphaproteobacteria > Rhizobiales > Hyphomicrobiaceae > JAGVSR01. The sequence continues at coordinate 411,789 of CAZPUQ010000002.1, read as the reverse complement.
GGCTCGGTCAGGTGATCGGCACGACGACGGCGGGGGCGCTCCTCGCCGGCCGCGGGTTTCTCCTGTCGGACGGCAGCTTCCTCATGGTCGCGGTGAGCGACGTGGCCGTGGACGGGGAACGGCTCGAGGGCACGGGCGTGGCGCCGACGATCGAAGTCACCTTCGATATCCCCTACGCGGGCGGCCGCGATCCCCAGCTCGACAAGGCCGTCGGAGTGTTGGCGGCTGAGCTCCCCGCGCGGCCCGCCGCGCAGCAGAATTGAGCCGCACGCGGACGTGGCAGGGGCCGCCGCTCGTTCACGCTGATGCGCCTACGGCCTGACCTCGAACGACAGGCCGGCGCGCGCCTCGTCCTCGGTGCCGACCGGAAGCTGCTCGCCGAGCGTCTCGGCCTTGCCGGCTCCGGTGCGGAACTTGCGCAAATCGTCCTGCGTCTTCTGATAGGCGGCCTCCCGCTCGGCCGTCGTGGCGAGGAAGGTGCGCCAGTCGCCGAGCACCGTGAAGCGCTGGCGCTCGAAGTCGTGGCCGATGCCCTCCGGCCGCTTGGCGCTCGCATGGCAGATCCCGACGATCCCCTGCCGGCCCGGCTTGTCGAGACGGAGCTGGAACGGCGCCCCGGCCGGCGGCACCTGCACCTCGCTGCCGCCCGTGACGCGGTTGTCGAGCACGGTGTCGTTGGGAAAGAGAACGGTCGCGAGCCCGTCGGACTCGATGGCGACGAGGGTCAGGTTGCAGTCGGCGCTGGGCCGGACGTGCACCGTCAGGAGGTCGCCCGCCTTGTAGCCCGTGGCGTCGGTCCACAGCGCCAGCGTGAGCCGGGCGTCCTCGAGCTCGGGCCCCGCGGCCGCACCCGCTCCGGGCGCGGTCCGGCCGGCGAGCGCCGCCTTGAGCGTGCTCCACTCGCGGCGCGGCAGGCCGGTCGCAGCGAGGCGGAGGGCGAGCGGCTTCTGCGCGCCGCCAAGCCCCAGGAGCGTCTCACGCAAGGCCGCGGGCGGGATCGCGAGCTCCGCGGCCGCGCGCTGCACCGTCACGGTCCGGCGATACTCGGAAGCCAGCGCCTCGACAGGGTCGATGCCCGCGATGTGCGGGTCGATCTGTCCGTCCTCGAGAGGAGCGGCGACCGCACGGCCGACGGGGGAGAGCGGCATGCCGGCGGCCAGACCCGGTGCGCCGGCCGCGAGCGCCCGGCTCGCCAGCGCATCGGCATCGACGACCGCCGGAACGTCGTCGCCGTGGCCCGCTCTGAGGTCCCACGCCTCCGCCGTGAGCCCGATCTCGTCGGGCCGGAAGGCGAGGAGCACGCTCGCCTCGCCGACCGTATCAAGCTGCGGCGCGGCTTTCCCGGATAGCCGGGCGAGCAGCATCGCCACCGCCATGCGGTAGCCGGCAAGCGTCCGGTCGTCGCGGCAGAGGTTGGACAGTGCCGCGAGCGTGATGAAGCGCAGCGGCTTGCCCGCGTCGGTCTCGAAGGCCTTCCGCCAGGCCGCCGCATCGCGCGCGATGTCCGCCGGCGTGACGACGACGCGGTCGGGGCACGCCTCCCCACGCGGCGGCAGGCCCGCGATCCAGTCACGGACATCCTGGATCTCGGCGGCGCTAGGCCCCGGCACGGGACCGAAGAAGACCGTGTGCGGCCGGTGCCGCGAGAGCAGGAGCTGGTAGAGGCGGGAGGCATCCGGATCGCCGGGCACGACGAGGTCGTCGCGCCCGGCGAGGGCCGTAAGATCGAGAATGTTGGCGATGGCGCCCTTGGCCGGGGGATTTTCGACCTTGCCGGTCTGGTGGCAGCGGGCGCAGTGCGTCGACAGAACCGCACCCACCTTGTCCGCCTTGCTCTCGGCCGTCGAGCCCGTGGCTGCGGCCCCCGTCATCGCCAGCATGGCGCCGACGACGGCAAGAACGGCCGCGCCGCCCACTCGGTCCAAGCCCACCCCGTCTCCGCGCACGATCCGCTGGCCTCCCACTCCGCCCACGCTGCCTCGCTCGACGCGGCGCACCATAGCGACCGCGACCCGCGCGGCCTATGGCCATCGAGACACAAGATAAAGTCGGCAAATGGTCAGGTGTCGGGCTACCGGACGAGGCGGATCGTCCCGGCGGGCGTGCTGGCGAACCGCGGTCCGAGGGGCCGGTCCGTACCCTGGGTGAGAGAGACGATCGATTCCAGCGGCCGGCCGGCGGTGTCGGAGAGGGGGCGGGAGAGGAAGAACTCGGCGTGAAACAGCCCCTCGGCCTCCTTGCCGGTGGGATCGAGCCCGAGGCCGCGCAGCCGCTCCAGGACCTGGGCGCACTCCTGGGCGGACTGGAAGCGCCGCTGCACGAACGTCGCCCCGTGCAGCTTCTCCGTGCGCAGCCCCGCGCCCGCGAGCGTCGCGGCGATCCGGTCATAGGGAAACATTCTGAGGACGAAGGACGCGACCCACGGCGCGGGCTGGCCGATCGCCTCGAGGACGCGCGACAGCGTGCGCTCGGTCACGTAGCCGACGGTGCCGGTGGAGACGACGAGATCGATTCCGCGCAGGATGCCGTCCGCCTCCGGCGGGAGCGGCGCGAACTCGAAGTCGCCGGCGATGCCGTGATGGATGAGGCCGACCGCGCGGGCATAGTCGATGGCCGGGCGGGACGCATCGAGGCCGACGAACTCGATGCTGCGCCGCGGCCATGAGCGGAAATAGGCGCGGTCGAGCACCACGAGCTCGGCCAGGCCGACCGTCGCGGCGGAAAGCTCCCGGTAGCGCGCCGCGATGCGGTCGAGATCGAGCGGGAACTGCAGCAGGGCCGCGTTGTTGCCGTAGCTGCAGCCGATGTCCAGGACGCGCAAAGGCCGTCCGCGCAGCCGCTCCAGCTCCGCGATCACCGCGAGGAACACGGGCTTTGCGATCTGCGGAATGACGTAATCGAGGCCGTACAGCACGCGGTAGTACTCGCGCGGATCGTTTTCGAGATAGACGCTGTCGAAGTTGGCCTTGATGGGGCCACCGCGCGCCGCGTCCATTGCGGCAGGCGGAACGGGGCTCTTGCCGGCGGTGAGCATGGGGTCCCTCCAGACTGTTCAATCGGACCGTCCTACCGGCAAGCGCGCGGGCCCTTCGAGGCCACGACCGTCACCGGCACGTCGGACTTGGAGATGATGCGCCCCGTTGCGCGCCCCGTGCAGACGGAGGTCAGCGCAATGAGCGCACGAGCCGCGGGCGTCGCGCCGGTCTCCGCGACGAAGATGTGATCGCAGCCTTCCTCGCCGGCGACCTTCGTGACGATGTCGGCCTTCTCTCCCGTCTCGACGCGCAGACGCGCGCGGAGGCCGCGCGCGGCTACCGACGATCCCGCGCGCAGCAGAATCTCGCGCACGACGGGGCCGGCGGCCGGACGGCGCGCCCGCACGGCCTGCCACGGCGACAGCTCGGGTAGGATGCCGAGCAGGATGAGCTCGCTGCCGGGCAGCGCCGCCGCCACGTCCATCGCCCCATCGAGCGCCAGGGTCGCTTCGGCCGTTCCATCGACGACAACGAGAATGCGGGGCATTGCTGCGCTTCAACTCAGGTGTGATGACGAACCGTGTGCGCGGAGCGCCCGTCGGGGTGAAGACCCCTGGCCGAGCTCAGGCGACGCGATCCCTGTGGCGAACCGCGCCGTCGGTCGGGGCCGACGGCAGCGAACACCGCGACTCGGGCAGCGATGGGCCGTTTGCAACGCCGGCCGCAGGGACGACCAAGATCCGGGTTTGCACGAACCCGCCCTCCGAGGCGACGGCGGGCAGGCTCAAGGCCACGACCGCCGCCGGATCGTTGTCGCAGTCCATGGCGTCGCCTCCCATGGCCGTGCCTCCGGCGTGATCGGTTGAGTCGCATTCCGAGCCTGCAGGATTAGGATATTTGCCCCTTGCCGCCAGACGGCACGAGTTCGTAGCCCTGCGGGCTACGTAGCGCTACTTATTCGGGTTTCGGCCGCAGGCAGGCACAAAGCGCGACGCATACCGGCCGCACACGATTCCACGGGACGAGGCGAGAGGACCGGCGATGTCCGCCACCACATCAACGCGCCAATTGCTGATCGGCATCGGGTTCCTCGTCGCCTATGTGGCCCTCGACTACATCAGCTTCGTGAAGCCCTATCGCGAGCTTGGCATCACGCCCTGGAATCCTGCCGTCGGGCTCAGCATCGCCGTCGTCTTCCTGGAGGGCGTGCGCATCGCGCCGTTCGTCGTCGCGGCCCCCTTCGTCGCCGATCTCGTTCTGCGCCAGTTGCCAATGGGTTTCGGCTTCGAGCTGACGGCCGCCGTGCTGGTCGGGGGCGCGCACGTGACGGCGGGCCTCGTTCTGCAGAACCTCACCTGGTTCGATCCGCGCTTCCGGGCCGTGCGCGATGCGCTGACGCTCATCGCCGTCGGCGTGGCGACGGCCGTCGTGTCGGCGCTCCTGTTCATCGGCGTGCTGCTCGCCGCGGGGCTCGTGATGCGCGACGAGGTCGGCGCCGTCGTGTGGCGCGCCTCCGTCGGCGACATGATCGGCATCCTGACCGTGGTGCCGCTCGTCCTCCTCTGGCGGACCTACCGGCCCTGGCCGCCCGCGGGACCGTGGGCCCCGATGCAGGTGCTCGCTGTAATCGCTTCGCTGGTCATCGTCTTCGGCTATCAGGACGCCACCGCCTTCCAGCTCTTCTACCTGCTCTTCCTGCCGGTGCTGTGGGTGGCGCTGAGCCATGGGCCGCCCGGCGCCGTCGTCGCGCTCGCCCTGGTGCAGATCGGCATCGTGATCGGGGCGGAGATCCGCTTCGGCACCAATCCGGGCTTCAGCGTCCTCCAGGTCCTCATGATCGCGCTGGCGATCACCGGCCTCATCGTCGCCACCATCGTCGCCGAGCGCGAGGATACCGCCGCGCGGCTGCGCGACCAGCACGCCGCCTTGAGCCGCGCGCTCCGCATCCGCTCGGCGGGCGAGATCGCCGCCACCATCGCGCACGAGATGAACCAGCCGCTGACGGCGCTGACGACCTACAGCGGCATCGCCGGCAAGGCGCTGAGGGACGGCGATACGGCGCTGGCATCGCGGGCGCTCGGCAAGGTCGAGGCGGAATGCGCACGCGCGGCGTCCGTCCTCACCGGCATCCGCGAGCTGTTGCGCCAGGGCAGCCTCAACCGCGGCCCCGTGGATTTGCCCGAGACGCTCGATGAGCTCGACGAGCTCTTGCGCGCCGATCTCGCCAAGCGCGGCATCGCGCTGTCGATCGATGTCGAGTCGGGCCTGCCCGCCATCATCGCCGACGCGGTGCAGCTCCAGCAGGCGGTCCACAACCTCATCGTCAATGCCGCCGAGGCGATCGAGAGCGTCGGCCGCGAGGGCCGCGTCGCGCTGACGGCCGCGCGCGCGGGGCGCGACGACATCCGGATCGAGGTCCGCGACAACGGGCCCGGCTTTCCGCCGGGTTACGACGTCACCGATCCGACGCCCTTTACGTCGAGCAAGGCCGACGGCTCGGGCATCGGTCTTGCGGTCGTGCGTTCGATCGCGGAAGCCCATGGTGGCAGCTTCGCCATCCAGTCGACGCCGCGCGGCGCCACCGTCACCCTGTCCCTGCCTGCAAACGGAGCTCCGACATGACCGAAACCGTATCGATCATCGACGACGAGGCTTCCGTGCGCGACGCCGTCGGCCTGCTGCTCGAGACGCACGGATATGCCGTGGCCTCCTATGCGAGCGTCACGGACTTCCTCGCCGCGCCGTTTGCGCCGGGCACGATCGTCAGCGACGTGCGCATGCCCGAGGCGACGGGGATCGACCTCCTGCGCAAGCTGCAGGCCGCCGACGACCCGCGTCCCATCATCCTGCTCACGGGGCACGGCGACATCGAGATGGCCGTGCAGGCCCTGAAGCTCGGCGCGTTCGATTTCATCGAGAAGCCGTTCGATCTCGAGCGCCTGCTGTCGTCGGTCAGGTCCGCCATGGAGACGTCGGCGACGTCGCTCAAGACGAACCTCGAGCTGCAGGAGTACCGTGCCCGCTACGCCTCGCTGTCCGACCGCCAGCGCGACACGATGCACCTCCTGATCCAGGGGCTCTCCAACAAGGAGATCGGGCTGCAGCTCGGCATCAGCCCGCGAACGGTCGAAATCCACCGCACCTGGGTCATGACGCGCATGTCGGCCAAGTCGATGGCCGATCTCGTGCGCATGGGGCTGGCGCTGGGGCTCGGCTGAGCGTCAACCCCGTTGCCGGATTTTGCGGCGTCCGCGCCGGGCTTGGCCTAGAACTCCAAAGACCGGGGCCAGCAGAAGAGGCCGGGCCGCATGCGCTCAGGCGGACGCATTCTCGTCGATCAATTGGGCCTCCAGGGCGCCGACGCGGCGTTCCTGGTGCCGGGGGAGAGCTTTCTCGCCGTCCTCGACGCCCTGTTCGACTCCTCCGCCGTGCGCACCATCGTCTGCCGCCACGAAGGCGGTGCGGCCATGATGGCCGAGGCCATGGGACGCCTCACCGGACGGCCAGGCATCGCCTTCGTGACGCGCGCGCCGGGCGCGACCAACGCGGCCTCCGGCGTCTACGTCGCGGCCCAGGGCCAGACGCCGATGATCCTGTTCGTCGGACTGCCGCCGCGCGGGCTTGCCGGGCTCACCGTGTTCCAGGAGTTCGACCTCGCCGGCCTCTACGGGACGATGGCCAAGCACGTCGAGACCGCCGTGTCGGCCGCGCGGCTGCCGGAGACCGTGGCGCGCGCCTACGCGATCGCCCTGTCGGGCCGGCCGGGCCCCGTCGTCATCGGCCTGCCGGAGGATGTGCTGAGCGAGAACGCGGATGTCGCCGACGCGCCGTTCGTCGCGGCCGCGCGGGCCGAGCCGTCCGCAGCCGCGATGCAGGCGATCGCCGATACGCTCGCCGCGGCCGAGCAGCCGCTCGTCATCGTCGGCGGGCCGCACTGGTCGCCAGCGGCGCAGGAGGCCGTGCAGACCTTCGCGCTGCGGTTCGATCTGCCGGTGGCGGCCGCCTTCCGCGCGCAGGACTACATCGACAACCGGCATCCCTCCTACTGCGGCCACATCGGCATCAACATGGACGAGCGGCTCGCGACCGCCATCCGCGCCGCGGACGTCCTCCTCGTCATCGGCGCGCCGCTCGACGACATCGGCACCGGCGGCTGGTCGATCATCGCCACGCCCGTCCCCTCCCAGCACATCATCCACGTGCATCCGGCGGGCTCAGACCCGCGCGACGGCGTGCGGGTCGCCGCCGAGGTGGCGGCGGGCGCGGAGAGCTTCGCGGTGGCGCTGAAAGGCCTGGAGCCGCCCGCCGTCAAGCGCTGGCGGACGTTCCGGCGCGACCTGCGCAGCGCCTTCGAGCGCACCCAGCGCCCGGTTGCGACCCCCGGCGAGGTGCAACTCGCCGAGGCCGTGCGCGTCGTCTCCGAGCGCCTGCCGGAGACGGCGATCCTGGCGAGCGGAGCCGGCAACTACAGCCAGTTCGTGCATCGCTATCTCACCTACAAAGGTTTTCCGACGAGCCTAGCGCCGGCCTCCGGCTCCATGGGCTACGGGCTGCCGGCCGCGATTGCCGCCAAGCTCGCCTTCCCGGACCGCACGGTGGTCGCGTTCGCAGGCGACGGCTGCTTCATGATGACCGCGCAGGAGCTGGCAACCGCCGTGCAGTACGACCTGCCGCTCATCGTCATCGTCGCCGACAACGGCATGTACGGCACCATCCGCATGCACCAGGAGCGCGCCTATCCCGGCCGCGTCAGCGGCACGAGCCTGATCAACCCCGACTTCGCCGCCTTCGCGAGAAGCTTCGGGGCCGACGGCGTCACGATCACGGAGACGGCGGAGTTCGCCCGCGCCTTCGAGGAGGCGCTCACCTGCGGCCGGCCCGCCCTCATCGCGCTGCGGCTCGATCCGGAGGCGCTGACGCCCCAGACGACGCTATCGGCGTTCCGCGCCATGGGCCCGGCGAAGCCGAAGGGTGCCTGAGCGGTGGGACGGAGATCTTACCGAGGCGTTAAAATGACGGTTTGGCAATTAGTTATGTCACGAGCCTGTGCTCGACGCAGAGGTCATGGTTTGATAACTATGCCTGACGACGATCTCGCAACGGACGGACGTCCCCACGGACGATAGTCGCACGGGCAGGCAGTATGGACCTTCAGGCTCACAATCTGATCGGCACGCCCTCCCCCCGGTGGGCGAAGGTGCTGGCCTTCTGCTGCTTCGCGCTCACCTGCGGCTTTCTGATGGGGTCTCTCACCGGCTCGCTCAAGGTCGAGGCGGCAGGCGCTCCCCCTGCGGCCGGCGCCACCGAACGAGCAGGTTGAGGACGCACGGCCGGCACGGATCGTCCCCGCTCCCCGCCCAACCGAGCTTCGATCGGACGAAGCCTCCTCCCGTAAGGGAGGGGGTTTCGTGCCGTTCAGACCGAACCATTCGGGCCGAAGCTCCGGAAAGAGGTCCGAGCTTTGCTCGGCCTCGCTTGGGACCGGCATCTAACTTGGACCGGCATCGGCGAGGGTCCGTTGCGGCAGACCGCGGGCGCCGGGCGCAGCACGCGACGATGCCGCCCGCCCTGACGTTCAACGAATGCCCCTTCACGAAGCGCCGCCGCTGCGTCGCCCGAAACCCGGACGGTGCCCGCCGGGTTTCGGACGATGCCGTTCACCCGAAGCAATATCAGTACTGCTTCTCGCACCAGGAGGACGTGGCGGACTTGCACGACACGGGGAAGGCCTTTGCCATCTTCTCGGCCGCCGCCCATTCGTCCTCGTCGATGCCGTTGTTCACGTCCGAGTCCATCGCCGTGAAGGTCGGCGTCGGATCGAGCTTCAGCTTCGTCTGGTTCGCCTCCCACTCCGTGCGGCTGATGCGGCCGCTGCCGTCCGTGTCGAGGGTCTTGAAATGGTCGGCCCAGCCGCCGGCGACGGCGGCCGTTCCCGACAGCAGCACAAACGAAACGATAGCGACCCATTTCTTGGTCATTGCGTCTTCTCCCTAGTATTTAGTTCTATGGTCATGACAACGTCGACCCTTGCGGGCCGCCGTCATGGCGCCGTCTTTCGGCGACCTACCAAAAGCTGCCTTCTCTCGAAGCGGATCAATGGCAAGGCTTCCAAATCCATCCGGGACAAACTGGCAGGCGCGCCGGGCACGCCAGGGTCTTCGCCCTCTCCCCGTAGCGCTGGTGCAGTGCGGGAGAGAGGGCGAAGCGGCGCTGACCTGATCCCTCTTCCGTCCTTACGGGGAGAGGTACACCGCATCGCACCGCTCCCATCGTCATGGCCGCCTTCGAGGCGGCCATCCAGGACCCCGGGCTCAACTGTGGGCAGTTGCAGCCCTGGATGGTCGGGTTGAACCCGGCCATGACGTGAGGGGGAGTCCCGCCGCACGACCAGAGCCGGGATTAGGTGACGTGGGGTGAGAGGCGCCGACCCTATCCCCTTTTTCCCGACCTCACGGGGAGAAGGGACCAGGTCAGCGCGGGGCGGACGGGAACTGGCGCTGCGTGATCGCGTCGAGCACGCCGTTGAAGCGCCGGACAGCCTCCGCGATGTTTCCGGAGTGGCGGATGGCGGCGGACCATCCCGCGCCGGCCGGCATGGCGGGGAAGACAGCGCAGGCGCGCGGCCGGGCGACATCGACCGTGGAGCCGACCGGCACCACCTCCATGTTCGGCCACACGCCGCGGAAGCTCGCCACCGCGTCGGGCGGCACCGCAATGACGACAATGCGGCCGGCTTCGAGCGCCTCGAGCGCTCCGGCCGTCAAGCCATGCCGATGGCCCGAATTCTGCCAGGCGACGGCGAAGCCGCGGTTGGCCTCGATCTCGCGGAAGACCCGGCGCGGCACGCCGATGTGCTCGGCATCGTCGGACGGCGCATTCGTCTGCAGGCGCGCGGGGAATTCCAGCCGCGGATCGCGGGCGTAGCGCCGTCGGGCGGCGGCGATGAGGAGGTCCTTGCCGCACGCCTCCGCGCCGGCGAGCAGTACGAGCAGGCCCATGGGCCGGGCGTCGCGGTCCGTTGCCTCAATCGTGGCCTGCATGCTTGGCGATCCCCCGGCTGCGACTCGCACGATGCCCCCAAGCCTATCGCCGGCCGGCGAACCGTGCCGTGCCGCCGCCGACACACAGGTCCGATTCGTTGCCGCGGTCCCAGGCTCGCGACGTGCGGCGCCCGCGCACGCAGCCCGCACGCTAGCCTTCGGCGGCGGAGCGCTTGACGAGCACGCGATAGCCCGCCGCCTCAAGCGCCGTCACCGTCTGGGTGAGGTGGCCCGCGTCGCGCGTTTCGATCACGAGGTTGAGCTCGGTGCCCTTCGCCGGCAGGTCGGTGAACACGCGCTGGTGATAGACCTCGACGATATTGGCGCCGACGCCGCCGATGGCGGCCGCGACCTTGGCGAGCTGGCCGGGCCGGTCGGGGATGTCGATGGCGAGCCGCGCCAGGCGGCCGTCGCGAGCAAGCTCGCGCGTCAGCACGCTGGCGAGCAGCCGCGCATCGATGTTGCCGCCGCACAGCACGAGACCGACGCGGCGGCCGCGGAAGCGATGCCGGTCGGCGATGACGGCGGCAAGCCCGGCCGCGCCCGCGCCCTCCACCACCGTCTTCTCGATGGCGATCAGCAGGGCCACCGCGCGCTCGAGCTCCACCTCGCTGACGAGCATGATGTCGCTGACGAGGCGGGAGACGATCGCGCGCGTGAGGGTGCCGGGCTCCTTGACAGCAATACCCTCCGCGAGCGTGTCGCCGCCGATCGGCAGGCTCGCGTGCTTGACGAGGTTGTACATCGAGGGATAAAGGCCCGCCTCGACGCCGATGAGGCGCAGCGAAGGTTTGAGCGCCGCGGCCGCCGTCGCCATGCCGGAGATGAGGCCGCCGCCGCCGATGGGCACCACGAGATCGTCGAGGCCGGGCGCGGCGGCGAGCATCTCCAGGGCAATGGTCCCCTGCCCCGCGATGACCTTCGGATCGTCGTAGGGATGGATGAACGTCAGGCCCTCGTCCCGCGCCATCCGGCGCGTGATGCGGGCGCTGTCCTCGAGTGTGGCACCCTCGAGGATCACGCGGGCGCCGAGCGCGCGCGTGCTCTCCACCTTCACCGAGGGCGTCCCTTCCGGCATCACGATGGTCGCCGGGATCCCGAGCCGGCCCGCGTGATAGGCGACGCCCTGGGCGTGGTTGCCGGCCGACATGGCGATGACGCCGGCCTTGCGCTCGGCGTCGGAAAGACTGGCAAGCTTGTTGAGCGCGCCGCGCTCCTTGTAGGCGCCGGTGAACTGCAGGTTCTCGAACTTCAGCCAGATCTCGCAGCCCAGCAGGTCGGACAGCGTGCGGCTGACGACGAACGGAGTTTCCACGATCGATCCGTGCAGCGTGTGCCGCGCCGCCGTGATGGCGGCCAGGTCGATCCCTGCGTCGTGTCCGTCGGTCTTCAGCATCGTCTCGCCCCCCGCCGCTTGGCGCCCATCGATCGGCTCTCACTCGCGCCGCACGGCCTCGTCCCCGCGACGGATGCCCGCCGATCCGCTAAGACGATCCGCCGGACGGCCCCGTCCGTGCGGGCGAGCGAGAAGGATGTCTAGCATGGCGAACGTTGCGTGGATCGGTCTCGGTGTCATGGGATTTCCGATGGCGGGCCACCTGAAGGACCGGGGCGGACACGCGGTGACGGTCTACAACCGCACGCCCGCGAAGGCCAAGGCCTGGGCCGAGAAATTTCCCGGCGGCCGCACGGCCGCGACCCCGGCCGAGGCCGTCCGCGGGGCGGAGTTCGTGTTCGCCTGCGTCGGCAACGACGACGATCTGCGCGCGGTCACCATCGGCCCCGACGGCGCCTTCACGGCCATGGCACCAGGCGCGGTATTCGTCGATCACACGACGGCCTCCGCCGAGGTCGCCCGCGCGCTCGACGGCGAGGCGCGCGCCCGGCGCCTGCACTTCATCGATGCGCCCGTCTCGGGCGGCCAGGCGGGAGCCGAGAACGGACAGCTCGCGGTGATGGCGGGCGGCGAGGACGAGCCGTTCGCGCGCGCTTTCCCGCTCCTGCAATGCTATGCGCGGCTCGCCCGGCGCATCGGCCCGGCGGGCTCAGGCCAACTGACGAAAATGGTCAACCAGATCGCGATCGCCGGTCTGCTGCAGGGACTGTCTGAGGCGATCGGGTTCGCCGAGTGCGCCGGGCTCGACATTGCAAGCGTGATCGACGTCGTCTCGAAGGGCGCCGCGCAATCCTGGCAGATGGACAACCGCTGGCAGACAATGCACGCGCGGACGTTCGATTTCGGCTTCGCCGTCGACTGGATGCGCAAGGATCTGGCGATTTGTCTCGGGGAAGCCCGACGTTGCGGTGCAGCACTTCCCGTGACGGCGCTCGTCGACGGCTACTATGCCGAGGTGCAGGCCCGCGGCGGCGGCCGCTTCGACACCTCGAGCCTCATTCTGCGCCTCGACGAGGACACGCGCTGAGTGCGGCGCACCAACCGCGCTGCACGCGGATTATGCAATGTTCAGCAGAAAAACTTCGATGTCACACTCTCGACATACGACCTTAGTAGGTGCTTACTACGACGACGGGGAGCCAAGGGAACCTGCCTTGCAGTTGGGGAACTGCGGGGCTCACGAGGAGAAGACCATGGCCTTGCCGACCATTTCGATCGACAACCGGGAAATCATCCTTCTGAGCGGTTTCGAAAAAGTCCAGTCGGAGACCAGCAGCAAAAAGCCCTTCCTGGTCATTCTGGACGAGCGCGAGTTGGAGCGCTCCGTCAAGAACGACAACGACGCTGTGGCCTATGGCTATGTGGCAGGACGCTGGGTCGCCGTAGCCTGATCCCTGAGAACGAGATTCAAGCAAGCACAGAGAAGGGCGCACCGCGGCGAGCGGCGCGCCCTTCCGCTTTTCGGCGGACCGGAGGAGTTATCTCCGCCCGGTGGCAAAGCCTCAGTCGCCCGCGTCGGCCCCGCGCGCGGCGCGGGCGAACTGGAGCGGCAGGGCGGTCGTGTACTTCATCTGCTCCATGGCAAAGGCGGAGGAGACCTTGGCGATCTCGATGCGCGAGATGAGCTTCTTGTAGAACTCGTCGTAGGCGCGGATGTCGGGCACCACGACGCGCAGGAGGTAATCGACCTCGCCCGACATGCGGTAGAACTCGATCACCTCGGGAAAATCGTCGACGGCTTTGTGGAACTTTTCCAGCCAGGTCGTCGAATGCTTGTCGGTCTTGATCGAGACGAACACGGTCACGCCGGCGTTCACCTTCGTCGGCTCGAGCACGGCGACGCGCTTGCGGATGACGCCCGTCTCCTCGAGCTTCTGGATGCGCCGCCAGCACGGGGTGGTCGACAGCCCGACCTCCTTGCCGATGTCGGCCACGGGCCGCGTGCAGTCCTCCTGCAGGATCGACAGGATCTTGACGTCCATCTCGTCGAGCATCGCGTTCTCCGTTCCGCGCGGAAAAATCATTCCAACCGTTATGCCCGATCAGCGGCACGGTGGAAAGTTATGATCGCGGAGGCGATGATTTCTGGAACCCTGTCCTTACCGAGAGCCCTTCGCCGCAATCAGAGGCGGAGGGCGACCTCGCGCCGGAGCCGGGGCAGCACGGCGCTCTCGAACCACGGGTTGGCCCGGAGCCAGGCGGTGTTGCGCCAGGAAGGATGCGGCAGCGGAAGGCCGAGCGCGCCGGCCGGCGCCTCAAGCGGCCGCGCTCCCCCGCGCACGGTCTCGGTCAGCGAGCCGGCGGCGGCGCCCAGATACCAGCGCTGGGCGTAGGTCCCGACGACGAGGACGAGATCGACGGCGGTGAGCGCGGCCGTCAGCCGGGGCCGCCACAAGGGAGCGCATTCACGGCGCGGCGGCAGGTCGGCGCCCTTCTCATCCTGGCCGGGAAAGCAGAAGCCCATCGGAGCGATGGCGATGCGCGTCTCGTCGTAGAAGACCTCGGGCGTCACGCCCATCCACGCCCGCAGCCGGTCGCCGGAGCGGTCGTCGAACGGCAGGCCCGAGGCGTGCACGCGCGTGCCCGGCGCCTGCCCGACGATGAGGATGCGCGCGGTCGGGCTCGCCCGCAGCACGGGGCGCGGCTCATGCGGCAACGGCGCGCCCGTCGGCGCGCTGCGGCACCGGCGGCAGGCTCTGATGTCCGCAAGCAGCCGGTCGAGGGGCTGCGGCATGTCGGTTCAGACCTTCACTTTCAATCCGTCATAGGCGAGCGTAACGTCGGCGGCCGTCACGGCGCTCCGGTTGGCCAGCATGTCCGGACCCATGTGCGTCAGCAGAACTCGTTTGGCGGCCAGACGCGGCAGAGCGGCGCTCAGCGTGCGCCAGTTCAGGTGGTAGCGCGCCTCGCGCTCGAAGGCGAAGCACTCGCTGATGAAGAGATCGCATCCCGATGCGGCGGGAACGAGGCTCTCCACCCACTCCGTGTCGCCGGTGAAGGTCAGGACCTTGCCGTCGACCTCGAAGCGCAGCGCATAGGGCGGCGCGCCCGACGGATGGCTGACCTCGAACGGCGTGACGGTGACGCCGCCGACCGTGAGCGGCGTGCGCTCGGCATAGGTGAGAAAGCTCAGATCGAAGCTGCGCGGCGTCGTCGTCGCGCCGGGGAACAGCGCCTCGGCGGCGGTCGTGAAGCGCTCCGCGATGCCCACCGGCCCGGTGACGACGAGCGGCGCGGTCCGCTTGGCGACGTGGATGGCGTGGATCAGCCACCATACGAGGCCGGCGAAGTGGTCGCCGTGCAGATGGGTGATGAAGATGGTGCCGATGCGGTTGGGGTCGAGGCCTTCGCGTTCGAGCCCGATCAGCGCGGTGGCGCCGCAGTCGATAAGGAACTCCCCGTTCGCGTGCGCCACATGGAACGTCGTCTGCAGCCGTCCCCCGCTGCCGAACGCGTCGCTGCATCCGATGATGGTCAGGTCCATGCGCGTCCTTCGCGAGATACCCCAGGGATCCGCAGGCTAAGGCCGGGCCGGGAGGCGGCCTGTTCCGCAGGTAACAGCACGGGCCTCACCGGGGCAACGGGCGGCACGGCGCCGCAGACGCGGGCACGCCCGCGCCGGCCTCGCCCGCGTCTCACGCTGCCGCGCTCGGGCGCGCGCCGATGCGGGTGAACCACTCGGAAACATGGGCGAAATCGTCGGGCGGCGGGAGCTTCGCCGGCTTCATGAACGCGACCGCAACGAAGGCGGTGATGTCGGCAATGGAGAACGCCTCGCCCGCAACGTAGGGGGCGGCGGCGAGCTGGCGGTCGAGAACCCCGAGGGAGTGGGCCACCTTCGGCCGGTTGGCCACGCCCCACGCCGCCACCTGCGGCACCTCGAGGTCGGCCATCTTGGGATGCAGATGCCGGAACACGGCGGCCACCGCCGCCAGCAGGCCGAACTCGACCCGCCGCTGCCACATCTCGATCACCGCCTTCTCGACGGCTGTACGCCCCATGAGCGCGGGCTCGGGATGGAGCTCCTCGAAATAGCGGCAGATGGCGACCGACTCCGCAATCGCAGTCCCATCGTCGAGCACGAGGACTGGCACGCGCTGCATCGGATTGATCCGCGTGAAGTCGGGCGCGTGCAGCGCCGCGGGCGTGAAGGCGATTTCCTCGAACGGCACCGCCAGCCCCTTCTCGGCCAGGAACATGCGCACCCGCCGGGGGGTGGGCGCGCTGCGGGTCTCGATGATCTTCATATGCGCTGCCTCCCGGCGGTCCTGGTCAGGACGGGATCAGGACGGGGCCGCCGTCGTGAGCCGTCAGGAGCCGGCCTGGTTGCGCCGACGCCAGTCCTGCGGCCGCTCGAACGTGGAATTCCACACTCCGCGCTTGTGCGCCCGCGCCTCCGCCTCCTCCCGTTCGTGGGCGCCGAACGCGACCGCGAAGCCCTGCTCCACCATGCGGGCGTTAAGATCGACGCCCTGGTCCGAGCGGCAGGTTGCGAGCAGGCGTCCATGCTGGTCGCGGTCATGCACGTCACAGCGGATCGGGCCGCCGGCGACAAGCCGCTCGAGCTCGCGCCTCGCGTCCTCGCCGCAGCGCCACGTCCGCCCGTCCGGCCGCGCGCAGGTCTGGCGGCCCTCGGGCGCGTCGATGCCGACGAGGCGCACCTCGTCGGGGCCGAGGAAGAAGCTGTCGCCGTCGACGAGCCGCGGCCGCCCCTCCACCGTCTCCAGCACCGGCTGCGGCAGCCAGCGCGACAGGAGCGTCGCAAGGATGAGGAGCGCGGCGAGCACCAGGCTGCGGACCAGCCGCCGGCTCGGCCGGACGCCGCCAAGTTGCATTTGCCGACCGAATGCCATCTCCGCTCCGCCCCCGTCCGGTAAACTCTACATTAGCGAATGACTGCGAGATTAACGATGTTCGGCAACGTGGGGGTTGCCGGAATGCCGCGACGTCCGCCCCGGACGACAGCGCCGGCACCGGTTGCGGGCGTCCCCAGCGCTCGTGTGGCAATGAGCAGAGAGTTGACGATCGAGGAGCTGGAACGGCAGCGCCAGCGTCGCGAAACGCGCAAGCGTTCGGCCGACGACATTCGGGCTGCGCGCCAGCGCCTCACCGGACCGACCGCCGTCAAGCCCGAGTTCGAGTACGAGCTGCTCGCGATGTTCGCGCGCAACGAGGTGGGCGCGGCGGTGACGATGCCGGCGCTGTCTATCATCTTCGCGCTCGCCTCCATGTTCTGGGCTCCTGTGGTCGAGGCGGCCGCATGGCTCGTGCTCGTGATCGCGGCCAAGGTGCTGCTGATCGAGAACTGCCGCCGCTTCCTCATGCAGCCGCGCGAAGAGGTCGAGATCGCCGTCTGGCGCCGGCGTCTCATTCTCTCCGAGCTTCTGAACGGGGTCACGTGGGCCGGATTCGCCCTCGTCGGCCTCTCTGACGCGGGCGTCGTCGGCCAGAGCGACACATTCACCGCGCACGTGTTCCTGTTCGCCACGCTCATCGTCGTGCTCGCCATCCGCATGAGCTTCGGCTCGACCGTCATGGGCATTCTCTACGCCGGCACGCTCCCCATGACGTTCGTCGTCGTCGTCCGGCTGCTTCTGCTCAACGATCCGTTCTACCTAGCGCTGGCCTCGATGGCCGCCGGCGTGAACGTCTACTTCATCTTCCTCGCCAAGGGGCTGCATTCGACCGCCATGGCGATGCTGGAGTTCCGCGCCCAGAAGGACGCGCTCATCTCCGAGCTCGAGGAGGCCCGCCTGCTGTCCGACGAGGCGCGCCGCCGCGCGGAAGCCGCCAACAAGGCGAAATCCCGCTTCCTCGCCACCATGAGCCACGAGCTGCGCACGCCGCTCAACGCCATCATGGGCTTCTCGGAGGTGATGAAGTCGGAGGTGATGGGGCCCATGGGCGCTCCCGTCTATCGCGAGTACGCGAGCAGCATTCACGACAGCGGCAAGCATCTGCTCAACCTCATCAACGAGATTCTCGATCTGTCGCGCATCGAGGCGGGGCGCTATGAGCTGCACGAGGAGCCGCTGCGGCTCGCCGACCTCGCGGAGGACTGCCAGCGCCTCCTGAAGCTGCGCGCGCAATCAAAAGGCGTGGAGATCGTCGAGGAGTACGACGTGGCCCTGCCGCAGGTGTGGGCCGACCAGCGCGCCATCCGCCAGATCTGCCTCAACCTGCTCTCGAATGCCTTGAAGTTCACGCCCAAGGGCGGGCAGATCACGATCACGGTCGGGCCGACGACCGACGGCGGCCAGTACCTCGCCGTGCGCGACACCGGCCCCGGCATCCCGGCCGAGGAGATCCCGAAGGTGCTGCAGGTGTTCGGCCAGGGCTCGCTCGCGCACGAGAACGCGGAGGGCGGCACGGGACTGGGGCTGCCCATCGTACAGAATCTCATCGAGCTGCACGGCGGGGCGTTCGAGCTCTTCTCCGAGCTGCGCAAGGGAACCGAGGCCGTCATCACGCTGCCCAAGCAGCGCGTGCTGGCAGCCGTGTCCCCGCTCCAGCCGCTCGGCCAGGAGCGCCACCGGGAGCCTGTCCCGGCAAGCCGCCCGGGACGCCAGGGCCGCCTCAGGGCGCAGGCCACGTGATCCCGGCGGCCGTCCGCGCTCGCGCCGTCAGGCTGTTCGCCGTCAGGTCTCACGCCCCTTGCGAGCCTCCCGCGCCGCCTCTAAGTCACCACTGTCGTTAGGCACTTTCCTTGCCGGCCGCGGTTGGCCGGATCGGCGGACGAATGGAAACTCCCTGCATCCGGATCTGCGTCATCGACCCGGCCACCCGGCTCTGCGAGGGCTGCGGACGGACGCTGGAAGAGATCGCGTCCTGGGGCAGCTATACGGCCGAGGAGCGCCGCCGCATCATGGTCGAGTTGCCGCTCCGACCGAAGCGTTTGAAGAAGGCGTGACCTGATGCTGGGCTGGCTGCTCATTCTGCTCGCAGGCCTCGTCGGCCTTTTCTATCTGCTCTCCGGCCAGGACCTCTCACTCCTCAGTCTGGAGGGCGGGGAGATCGCGGCGCTTGTCGTGTTTGCGGCCCTGGCGCTCATCTACGGCGCGTCGCTCGCCGGCGACTATCGCGGCCGCGCCGCGCATGCGCTGCGTCACGTCGGCATCTGGGTCGTTCTCTTCGCCGCGCTCATCGTCGGCTATGCCTTCCGCGGCGAGCTCGGTCACGTGGCACGGCGCGTGGGTGCGGAGATGCTGCCCGCCGGCGCGCCCCTCCCCGAGGCGGCCGGAGAGGCCGGCGAGCGCGCCGTGCGCCTGCGCAAGCATCCGGGCGGGCACTTCGTGGCGCGCGGCTCGGTCAACGGCGCACCGGTCACGCTGCTCGTCGATACCGGCGCCTCCAGCGTCGTGCTGAAGCCGACCGACGCGGAGCGGGCGGGCATCGACGTCTCCGCCCTCGTCTTCTCCACACCCGTCAGCACGGCCAACGGCTCCACCTTCGCCGCCCCCGTGCGCCTCAGGACGCTCGCCATCGGCGATATCGTCCTCGACGACGTGGAGGCCCTCGTCGCCATGCCGGGAAATCTTAACGAGAGTTTGCTCGGTATGAGTTTCTTAAGGCGATTGCGCTCTTATGAGTTCTCCGGAGACTTCCTGACGCTGCGCGGCTGACGTCCGCGCGGGCGCGGGGATGTCGCGGTGCGGGCGTGGCCGGTCTGCGGCCGGCCCCGCCATGAGCTCACTCTCCCCACGGGCATGACATGAGCATGTCGTCAGGTCACCGCACTCTCCTGGGCGAGGTCCTATCCTGGGCGTTCTTCGCCGGCGTGTGCGTCGTCTCGGTCACGCACTTCGCGGAGATCACGGCGCTGGCGCATCGCCTGCTTGGCACGGAGGCTGAGCGCCTCGCGGCCGCGACGGCCGGGCCGGACGCGCCTCACGACCCGTCGTTGTCGGGTCCGGCCGGCGCCGGCGGCAACGCCGTCGAGCTTACGATGGGCCCCGACGGGCACTATCATGCGTTGGCGGAGATCAACGGCCGCGACGTCGCGGTAATGGTCGACACGGGGGCCTCCGTCGTGGCGCTCACCTACGAGGATGCGGACGAGGCCGGCATCTTCGTCACGGACAAGGACTTCACCCACCGCACCCAGACCGCCAACGGCACCGCCCGCGTCGCCCCGGTGGTGCTCGACAGCGTGTCGATCGGCGACATCACGGTGCGCAACGTGCGCGGGGTGGTCTCGGAGCGGGGTGCGCTCGGCGTGACGCTGCTCGGCATGTCCTTCCTCAACAAGCTCGGCCGGGTGGACATGCGCGCCGGCACCCTCGTGCTGGAAGAATAAACGTTTCCCGCAGGCCATGCTTTGCTCTTGCCGCACCGGCCCGCGGGCCGCCACATTGTCCGTGCAAAGCGCGGCGCGCGGGCCTTTCCCGCGCGCCCGTCCTCTTCTGTTGCGCCCAAGAGCCAAGGCTTCTGCCATGCTTCCCCGTCCACGCGCCGACCTCAAACCCAACACGGCCGATTTCGAGCGCCTTCCCCTCGTCAAGCCCACCGGATTTCGCGAGTACGATGCGCGCTGGCTGTTCCCCGACGAGATCAACCTGATGGGCCTCAACGCCGTCGGGCTCGGCATGGCGACGCTGTTCGCCGAGCGCGGCGTGCCGAAGCGCATCGTCGTCGGCCATGACTACCGCTGGTACTCGGCGAGCGTGAAGCAGGCGCTCATCACGGGTCTGCTGGCCGGCGGGTGCGAGGTGCACGACATCGGCCTCGCGCTGTCGCCGATGGCCTACTTCGCCCAGTTCGACCTCGACGTCGAAGGCGTGGCGATGGTGACGGCCTCGCACAACGACAACGGCTGGACCGGCATCAAGATGGGGCTTGCGCGCCCGCTGACGTTCGGCCCCGACGAGATGAGCCGGCTGAAGGAGATCGTGCTCTCGGGCGCCTACAAGACCGCCGACGGCGGCCGCTACCTGTTCGTGCCCGACGTGGCCGAGCGCTACATCGCGGCACTGACGCGCCGGCCGAAGCTGAAGCGCCGCCTCAAGGTCGTCGCGGCCTGCGGCAACGGCACGGCGGGCGCCTTCGCGCCGCAGGTGCTGGAGGCGGTCGGCTGCGAGGTCGTGCCGCTCGACTGCGAGCTCGACCACTCCTTCCCGCGCTACAATCCCAACCCCGAGGACATGAAGATGCTGCACGCCATCTCCGAGGCGGTGCTGGCGCACAAGGCCGACGTCGGGCTCGGATTCGACGGCGACGGCGACCGCTGCGGCGTCGTCGACAACGAGGGCGCGGAGATCTTCGCCGACACCGTCGGCGTCATGCTGGCGCGGGATATCTCCGCGCAGCATCCGAACGCGACCTTCGTCGCCGACGTGAAGTCGACCGGGCTTTTCATGACCGATCCCGTTTTGCAGGCGAACGGCGCCAGGGCGCTCTACTGGAAGACCGGCCACTCCTACATGAAGCGCTACACCTTCGAGCAGAAGGCGCTCGTCGGCTTCGAGAAATCGGGCCATTTCTTCTTCCAGCCGCCGCTCGGCCGCGGCTACGACGACGGGCTCGTCGCCGCCCTCGCCGTCTGCGACATGCTCGACCGCGCGCCCGGCAAGTCCATGGCGGACCTGAGGCGCGCACTGCCCAAGACCTACCAGTCGCCGACCATGTCGCCGCACTGCGACGACGAGAAGAAATACGGCATCGTCGACAAGATCGTCGCCGAGTACGAGGGCATCGCCAAGTCCGGCGGCACGATCGCCGGCCAGGCGGTGCGCGATCTCGTCACCGTCAACGGCGTGCGCGTGACGCTCGCCGACGGCACGTGGGGTCTCGTGCGCGCCTCCTCCAACAAGCCCGAGCTCGTCATCGTCGTCGAGAGTCCCGTGTCGGAGGCAAACAAGATCGCGATGTTCCGCGACA
Source organism: uncultured Hyphomicrobium sp. (assembly GCA_964589785.1). Classification (GTDB taxonomy): domain Bacteria; phylum Pseudomonadota; class Alphaproteobacteria; order Rhizobiales; family Hyphomicrobiaceae; genus JAGVSR01. The sequence continues at coordinate 390,502 of CAZPUQ010000002.1, read as the reverse complement.
TCGAAGCCCGCCTCGCGCGGCACCCGGAAGTCGGCGCCTACAATCAGAAGATCTGAGCCGGCGTCGTTGCGAACGCGCGCCGCTCACCCCCTTCAACACGCCCGCTGCTCGTCCTTCTTCCGCCGCCTCCCGGCCGGTCCGGTGCATTTTTGCCGTCCGTCGCGGAACATATTGCCGTCAGCCTTGTTCATCGGCCGCTAACCATAAGGAATCTGTTAACCTCTCCTTAGGCATGGTGAACGGGTTCAGGCCCCGGCACGATGTCCGTCTCTCGTTTCGCAGCCCTGGACAGCATTTCTGCCTCTCTCGTTTCTTGCCCAAGCGAGGTCCAGCCATGTCAATCGACAGCGTTCTACGAGCGATCGGCGCGTTCACCTGCATCTATACGATCGGCCTGTTCGTCACCGTGATGAGCACGGTCGCGCTCGACGCCGCTGCCCGCGATACCGCGACCCTCTGTGCCGGTCCGGCGTGCCAGCCGCAGCTGGCCTATCATCACGCCGGGCCACAGGATCCGGGATTCACGAACGTCGTTCACACTGCCGCGCTCTTCCTCGCCGGCGAGTGACGCGCTCCTGCCAGACCGGTGGTTCGGCCCGGCCTCACAGGACCTCGTGATCGCTCGATGCTCCCCTTATGTCGTGGCCGGGCTTGAGCCGGCCGTCCAGGGGCCAGAGCCGCCAACAGTGGAGCAGAGGTTCCTGGATGGCCGCCTCAAGGGCGACCATGACGTTGGGAAGTTCGTGCGACGACAACTGCGGCAAAGGCCGATCAGCCGGCCAGCAAGCAAGCAGCCCCGTAGCAGCGGCCCTCAGCGGCGCGCGCGGCCTCAAGCGGTCGCGCGCCGCTGTTTCTTCGCGACCGCGTCGATCTCCATGAGATCGCGCACGAGACCTTCGAACTCCGACAGCGGCACCATGTTCGGCCCGTCGGAGGGGGCGCGCTCCGGCGCCTCATGCGTCTCGATGAAGAGCCCGGCCACGCCGACCGCGACCGCGGCGCGTGCCAGCACCGGCACGAACCTGCGGTCGCCGCCCGAGCTCGTCCCCTGCCCGCCCGGCTGCTGCACCGAATGGGTGGCGTCGAAGATGACCGGCGCCCCCGTCTCCGCCATGATCGGCAGCGCCCGCATGTCGGCAACGAGCGTGTTGTAGCCGAAGGAGACGCCGCGCTCGGTCAAGAGGACGTTCGGATTGCCGCTTCCGACGACCTTTGCCACCGCGTTCTTCATGTCCCAGGGTGCCAGGAACTGACCCTTCTTGATCTTGACCACGCGCCCGGTCTCGGCCGCAGCGACGAGCAGGTCGGTCTGGCGACACAGGAAGGCCGGGATCTGGAGGATATCCACGACCGGGGCGACGCGCGCACACTGGCCGGCCTCGTGCACGTCCGTGACGACGGGAAGCCCGAGGCTTTCGCGGATCTCGGCGAACACCGGCAGCGCCGCGTCGAGCCCGATGCCGCGCCGGCCGCCGAGCGACGTGCGGTTGGCCTTGTCGAACGACGACTTGTAGACGAGCCCGATGCCGAGCCGCCCGGCGATCTCCTTCAGCGCCGCGGCCATCTCCAGCGCGTGCTGGCGGCTCTCCATCTGGCAGGGCCCCGCCAGAATCGCGATCGGCTGATCGTTGGCGAAACGCACCCCGCCAGCGTGGACGACAGCGGCAGGCTTCAGGACGTCGGGACTGGTCATGCCTCGCTTATAGCGCGCGTCGCGGCACCAATGACAGGCTCGGCCCGCCCCAATCCCCCGCCGTTTCCCGCGGCAACACGCGGTGTAACATTCGGGGGGCTTGCGGAACGTGACGGGAACAGCTAGGGTACGTTCCTGATTTGTCCATGCAAGTAGCGCAGCGATCTGGACGCGGATCGCTCAAGCTCACCAGACCAAGGCTCGCGACGCTGAGGCTCCTCGCCAACGCTGATGCGAGAACGGCTCAACCAGGAGCGACGCCGGTCATGCTGACCCAGAAACAAAAAGAGCTTTTGCTGTTCATCCACGCCCGCATGCAGGATGAGGGCGTGCCGCCGTCGTTCGACGAGATGCGCGATGCCCTCGACCTCAAATCCAAGTCCGGCATCCACCGGCTCATCACGGCGCTCGTCGAGCGCGGCTTCATCCGCCGGCTGCCGCACCGCGCCCGCGCCATCGAGGTCATCAAGCTCCCCGAGAGCAGCCTGCCCGCGGGCGCCGCCGGCGCATCCGACCCGCCGCGCCGCGCCTTCCAGCCGAGCGTCATCGAAGGGGACAAGAAGATCGCCGAGCCCGCCCTGCCGCCCTCCCATGTCATCGATGCGCGCACGGTCTCCATCCCGCTCATGGGCCGCATCGCCGCCGGCGTCCCCATCAGCGCCATCCAGAACCATTCGAACGACATCGCCTGTCCGCCCGACGTGCTCGGGCCGGGCGAACACTATGCGCTCGAGGTCAAGGGCGACTCGATGATCGAGGCCGGCATCCACGACGGCGATACGGTCATCATCCGCCGCTGCCATTCCGCTGACAATGGCGACATCGTGGTGGCCCTCATCGAGCGCGAGGAGGCGACGCTGAAGCGCCTGCGCAAGAAGGGATCGACGATTGCGCTGGAGGCCGCCAACCCGGCCTACGAGACGCGTATCTTCCGTCCCGACCAGGTCGATATCCAGGGCCGGCTGGTCGGTCTCATCCGCCGCTATTGAGGTCCGTCGCGTCTCGGTCCGGCGCTCCTCAGGCTGTGGCTTCCTCGGTCGGGCGCCAAGGAGCCACGTCACCGGGCGTCCTCGTCCTCGATCTCCGGCCGCAGGATGTCATCGGTATTCTCGAACGCATCCGCCACGGCCCGCGGCGCCGCGTAGCGGCCGACGCCATCCTCGGAGGAGGCATGAGGGGCCGCGGTGCGGCCGATGCCGTCCTCGGGACCACCGGGCGACCTAATCGCCGGCAACCGGTCTGACCGCGGGCCGGCTTTCTGCGGCCGCAGGTGCGCCGACCATGGCCGCTCGCCGCGTTCGCCGGCGACGCTCTCGCTCAGCCAGCCGCCATCGTCCGTGCGATAGAGCGCGACCGTCCCCGCCGCTTTCAGCGCCGCGCGGTCGTAGACGAGGCGCGGACCGTCGCAGGCGGTCGGGGCGGCGCCGTGGACCACCAGGATGACCGCCCGTGCGCAATCCTCCGCCGCGCCCGCCGGATGCCGCGACACAACAACGAGCACGCCGGGCGCGTCGGTCGCGCAGCCCAGCGCATCGCAGCGGAACACCGCGCCTTTCCGCACCGCCGCCGGCTCTCGCGCGTCCCCGTCCTGCTCGAGCCAGCGCCGGATCTCGAACGTCGATGGCCGCTCGGCGTGCGCGGCAAGCGCCCCCGTCCCCGGCTCGCGCACGGCCACGAGCGCGCCCTCGCGGCCGATGAGGATGTCCGGCCGCGTGCCCGCCGGCACCAGCGCCAGGCCGGCGAGGACGAGGGGCAGGCCGACGAGCCGCCAGGGACGCTGCCAGAGCACGAGCCACAGCCCGCCGACGAGCACGAGCGCAAAGGCCGGATCGGGCACCTGGGGCACGTGCGTCACCGCGCCCGGCAACGCGGCCACCGATGCTGCGATGGTGCCCATGACGTCGAGGCCGAGGCCCATGGCGGCCAGCGGAGCCGCTTCCAGTCCGAAGGGCAATGCTGCGAGCGTGGCGAGAGCCGCGGGCATGACGAGCAGGTTGCACACCGGCACGGCCACGAGATTGGCGAGCGGCGCGTAGTGCTGCATGGCGTGGAAGTGGTAGACCGACAGCGGCGTCACCGCGAGGCCGGCGATCACGGTGGAGAACAGGATGCCGCCGAGAAAGAGCGCGCCGCGCGCGGCGGGCCCCGGCGCGAAGCCCGTCCGGTCCATGCGTCCTCGCAGGGCCTCGTAGGCCGCAACGAGGGCCGCCACCGCCGCGAACGACATCTGGAAGCCGACGTCCAGCAGGCTTTCGGGCGCGAGGACGAGAATGACGAGTGCGGCGATCGCCACGTTGCGCATGGCGATGGCGGACCGGCCGAGCATGATCGCGAGGAACATCACGATCATCATGATCGCCGCGCGCAGCGTGGCCGCCGAGCCCCCCGAGATCGCCAGATACAGCAAAGCCCCGAGGACGCCCGCGGCGGCGGCCCATGCTTTGATCGGCCGCGTCAGGGCGAGCGCCGGAACGGCTGCGAGGAGGACGCGCACGAGAGCGTAGAGCGAGCCCGCCATGATCGCCATGTGCAGGCCGGAGATCGACAGGATGTGGATGAGCCCGCTGTCGCGATAGGCCGCCGTGGTCGCCTCCGACACGCCGCCCCGCTCGCCGGTGATCAGGGCTGCGGCGAGCGCGCCGCGCTCACCGGGCAGCGCCGCGCCGATACGGTGCGCGATCTTGAAGCGCAGATCCTCGATCAAGGCGCTGAGCCGCAGCCGGAGGCCCGCCTCCTCCGCCGCGGGGCTGACGACCGGCGGCTTCAGCGCATAGCCGACGGCACCGATGCCCTCGAAGAAGGCCGCCCGCGCGAAGTCGTGCCCACCCGGCAGCGCCGGCGGTGCCGGCGGCGAGAGCGTGGCCGTCAGCGTCACGGTCGCACCCGGCCGCAGCTCGCCGGCAGGCGCCATCACGCGAATGCGCGCCCGCCGCGGCATCCGCTCCGGCGCCACGTCGCCGACCGCGACGAGCCGCAGGGTGAGGCGTTCGCCACGCTTGGCGTGCGGCTCGCGCCGCTCGACGACGCCGGTGACCGCGACCGAGCGCAGCGTCCTCTCGAGCACGGGCGCGGCCACGACGTCGGTGCGCACCTTGGCGAGCACGAAGCCTGCGGCCGCAACGATCAGGCCTCCGGCGAGAACCCGCGCCAGTCCGTGCGGCGGCGCGAGCGCGAGCGCGACCGCGCCGGTCGCGAACGGCAGCAGGGCGGCTGCGGCGGAAGGCTCGCGCGGCAGGGCGAAATAGGCCGCGATGCCGAGACCGAGAAGCACCGGCAGCCAATTGACGAAGCGCGGCCGCTCCTCGGCGAGTTGTGCCGTCACCGCGGTGACGGCCGCCGCCGAGCGCCGCCGCAGCACGTCCGCACTGCGGCGGCGCGGCCGGGGCGCCCGCGCAACCTCGCTTTCCACTTCCGCTGGCTCCCGGCCGCCCCCCGTCATCGCCCTTACCCGCCCGCAACGCGTATGCTACAGGGGGCCATCATCCCACAGTTCCCCAACAAACGTAGACGCTCATGAGCACAACGACTGAGGGCGGCGGACCCGTCGTCCGTTTTGCCCCCTCGCCCACAGGCTACCTGCACATCGGCGGCGCGCGCACGGCGCTGTTCAACTGGCTCTATGCCAAGGGCCGGGGCGGCCGCTTCCTGCTGCGGATCGAGGACACCGACCGCGAGCGCAACAACCCCGCCGCGGTCGCCGCGATCCTCGACGGCCTCATCTGGCTGGAGCTCGATTGGGAGGGCGAGCCCGTGTCGCAGTTCTCACGCGCCGCGCGCCATCGCGAGGTCGCCGAAAGCCTGCTCGCGTCCGGCAACGCCTACCGCTGCTACCTGACGCCTGCCGAGCTCGACGAGATGCGCAAGGCCGCCGAGGCGGAAAAGCGCCCGCTCGCCATCCGCTCGCCCTGGCGCGATCGCGATCCCGCCGAGGCGCCCGCGGGCATCCCGTTCGCGATCCGCCTCAAGGCCCCGCGCGAGGGCGAGACCGCCGTCGACGACCGCGTGCAGGGCCACGTGACGTTCGCCAACAAGGACCTCGACGACCTCATCATCCTGCGCTCGGACGGCAACCCGACCTACAATCTCGCCGTCGTCGTCGACGATCACGACATGGGCATCACGCATGTCGTCCGCGGCGTCGACCATCTGGCCAACGCCGCCCGCCAGACGCAGATCTACAGGGCCATGGGCTGGCCCGTGCCGGTGTGGGCGCACGTGCCGCTCATCCACGGGCCGGACGGCGCCAAGCTCTCCAAGCGCCACGGCGCGCAGGGCGTCGAGGAGTACCGCTCCATGGGCTACCTGCCCGCCGCGCTGCGCAACTACCTCGCGCGGCTCGGCTGGAGCCACGGCAACGACGAGATCATTGCAACCGGCGATCTCGTCCGCTGGTTCGACATCGACGATGTCAACAAGAGCGCGGCGCGCTTCGACTTCAAGAAGCTCGACGACCTCAACGCGCACTACATCCGGGCCTCCGACGACGCAGAGCTTCTGCGCCGCATCCGCGCGATGCTGCCGCATCTCGATTTCGCGGCGCTGTCGAGCCTGCCGGCCGATCCGAAGGCGCCGGCGCGCGCCGACGTGGCGCTGGCGCGCGAGGTCGCGGCTCTGAGCCCCGCCATTCCCCACGGCGCGGCGCTCGCGGCCCGCTTCGAGGCCAAGGGCTGGGACCGGCTCGGCGCCGCGCTCCCGTCGCTGAAGGAGCGCGCCCGGACGCTCACCGAGCTTGTCGCCGGCGCGCTCTACCTTGTCGCCGAGCGTCCGCTCGGCCTCGACGAAAAGGCGGCGAAGGTCGTCGACGCCGAGGCGCGCGCGATGCTCGCCGGGCTGCTGCCGCATCTTGCGGACACCAAGGCGTGGACGCCTACCGACCTGGAGGCGACCGCGCGCGCCTACGTGGAGTTGACCGGAGCCAAGCTCGGCAAGGTCGCCCAGCCCTTGCGCGCGGCACTGACCGGGCGCACGGTCTCGCCGCCCGTCTTCGATGTCATGGCCGTGCTCGGACGCGAGGAGACGCTCGCGCGCATCCGGGACCAGGCGGTCTGATCGCTGATCAACAGGCGGATCGCGTTGGACTTTCGGCAGCATTGGCCGATACTGTGCAGGCGCGGTATGATATTTGGCGGTGCAGCAATTCCGCCGCTAGCCACGGCCGGTCCGTCCCCGCGGGCCGGTGGAGGAGACAGGACCCATGACCATCCAGGAGCAACTCCCGGCCACGGGCGTCATCGACGGCAGCGCAACGCTCAACTACAAGGGCAAGCGCTCGGAGTTACCCATCCGCCAGGGCACCATCGGACCGGCGGTCCTGGACATCGCCAAGCTCTACAAGGACACGGGTTGCTTCTCCTACGACCCCGGCTTCACGTCGACGGCGAACTGCACCTCGCGCATCACCTTCATCGACGGCGACAAGGGCGAGCTTCTCTACCGCGGCTACCCGATCGAGCAGTTGGCCGAGCACTCCAACTTCCTCGCCACCTGCTATCTGCTGCTCAACGGCGAACTGCCCACCAACGAGCAGTTCCGAGAGTTCCGGCGCACCATCACGCACCACACGATGGTGCATGAGCAGATGACGCGCTTCTACACCGGATTCCGCCGCGACGCGCACCCGATGGCGGTCATGGTCGGCGTCGTCGGCGCGCTCTCGGCCTTCTATCACGACTCCACCGACATCAATAATCCCGAGCATCGCCGCGTCGCCACCAACCGCATGATCGCCAAGATGCCGACGCTCGCGGCCATGGCCTACAAGTACTCCATCGGCCACCCCTTCATCTATCCGCGCAACGATCTCGACTACACGTCGAACTTCCTGCAGATGTGCTTTGCGGTTCCGTGCGAGCCCTACATCGTCAACCCGGTCGTGGCGCGCGCGCTCGATCGCATCTTCATCCTCCACGCCGATCACGAGCAGAACGCCTCGACCTCGACGGTGCGCCTGGCCGGCTCGTCGGGCGCCAATCCGTTCGCCTGCGTCGCGGCCGGCATCGCGTGTCTGTGGGGACCGGCGCACGGCGGCGCCAACGAGGCCGCCCTCAACATGCTGCAGGAGATCGGCACGGTCGATCGCATCCCCGAGTACATCGCCAAGGCCAAGGACAAGTCGTCGGGCTTCCGGCTGATGGGGTTCGGGCATCGCGTCTACAAGAACTACGACCCGCGCGCGAAGGTGATGCAGAAGACCTGCCACGAGGTGCTCGATGCGCTCGACAAGCGCGACGAGCCGCTGCTCAAGGTCGCGTTGGAGCTGGAACGCATCGCGCTTGAGGACGACTACTTCATCTCCAAGAAGCTCTACCCGAACATCGACTTCTATTCCGGCATCACGCTGCGCGCCATCGGCTTCCCCGAGGCGATGTTCACCGTGCTGTTCGCGGTGGCGCGCACGGTCGGCTGGATCTCCCAGTGGAAAGAGATGATCGAGGACCCCGAGCAGCGCATCGGCCGTCCGCGCCAGCTCTACATCGGCCAGCCGCGGCGCGAGTTCCCGCTCTGACCGCCGCCTCTCCTTCCCTCTCGGAAAAAACGCCGCTCAGGCCCTCAGTCGCGCGTGGACGGCGTAATCGAGCACGATGTCGGCGGCGAGCGCGCTCGGCGTCCGGCTGTCCGTTGCAAGGCGCGACGGGATCAGCCGCAGGCTCTCGATCTGCCGCCTGCGCTCCGGCGTGTCGCCAAGGAGCGGCTCCAGCGCCCGCGCCAGGTTCTCCGGCGTGGCCGCCTCCTGCAGGAGCTCGGGATAGACAATCTCGTCGGCGACGAGGTTGGCGAGCACGACCGACTTCACCTTCAGGAGGAAGCGCAGGCTCGAGATGACCGCATCGACCTTGTAGGCAACCACGGCGGGCGTGCCGGCAAGCCCCAGCTCGAGCGTCACGGTGCCGGAGGCCGCGAGCGCCGCATCGGCGAGCCGGAACGCGGCGAACTTGTCGGCCTCGCCCTCCAGCAGACGCACCGACACCGGCCAGGACGTCAGCGCGTCCTCGACGAGGCGGCGCACGGAGGGCACGACCGGCAGCAGCACCTCGAGACCGCCGGGGACCAAGTTGCGCAAACGCTGAACCGCCTCGCCGAACGGCGCCATGAGGCGCGTCACCTCCGACGCGCGGCTGCCCGGCAGCACGACGAGCACGCGCCGGCCGGGCGTGAGGCCAAGGCGCGCGCCGAGCGCCGCGCCGTCCTGGGTCCGGATCCAGTCGATCCGCTCGCTCAACGCATGGCCGACGTACGTGCACTTGGGACCGCCGAGGCGGACGTGCGCCTCCGGTTCGAAGGGCAGCAGCGCCAGCACATGATCGACGTACTTGCGCATCCGCCGCGCCCGACCCGGCCGCCAGGCCCACACGCTCGGGCTGACGTAGTCGATGATCGGCACATGCGGCAGGCGCCTGCGGATGCGGCGCGCGATCGGATGCGTGAATTCCGGGCTGTCGATGATGACGACCGTATCGGGCCCCGTCGCCACCGCATCGCGCACGGTCGCCTGCACCCGATCGACGAGGCGCGGCAGTTGTTTCAGGATGTTGATGGGCCCCATGACGGCGACGTCCGACAAGGGAAAGAGCGAGGCCAGCCCCTCCGCCTCCATGCGCTCGCCGCCCACCCCGTCGAAGATCACGCCGGCACCGAGACGCTCTTTGATCTCAGCCATCAGCTTGGCGCCGAGCGCGTCGCCGGAGTGCTCACCCGCCACGAGATAGAGGCGCAAGGGGCGCGCCGGGACGATCCTCGCCGCCGCGTTCCTCGTCATGAGGCGCCTCCGGCCGGACCGTCGAGGCGAAGCCCCGCCGCACGGGCGGTGCGGTGCAGCGCTTCAACATCCCCGTCGCATGCGTCGGCGACGGCGATCGATCGATAGCCCGCCTCCGCCGCCGCCGCGAGCAGCGACGGATCGAGATCGGCGGCCGACGACACCGCGAGCGCGCCGCGGCGCCGGCCACGCCGCGCCCGTCCCCACTGTCGGAGGCCCGCCGCCCGCGCGATCAGCGCCCGAAGGCCTTCCCCGCTCTCGACCGCGAGCACGTGACGGCGCACGACGATGGCGCCGCGGCTTGGAACGTACGGCTGCAGCGCGGCCAGCACGTCGAGGCCGATCGCGCCGTCGTCCTCAAGAGCCGTCCGCGACCGACGGGCGGCGGGGCGCGGCACGATGCCGGCGACGAAGAGGCCGCCGGCGTCCGCCTCCCGGATGAGGGCCGCGCGCTCGGCGGCAAGTGTCGCGCCCGCCTCCACGGCGATGCCGGCGAGACCGGCGCGCCTCGCCCCCGCAATCGTATGAGGTCCGATCGCCGGCATGTCGACGCGAAGCTCCTGGCCGGGCTTCGGCCGCTTCACGAGCACGCCGCCGGATGCCTCCGCGCCCGCCGCCGCGACACGGGCGAGCATGGCATCGGTTCCCTCCACGCCTTCGATGGCGACGATACGGCCGCGCGCCACGACGACAGCCTGGCCGATATCGAACGGCGCGAGCCGGGCGATGACGTGCGAGCCCGCCTCGGCATCGCGCGACGCCTCCTCCGGCATCCCGTGCCGCCCGAGCGGGCCCTCCGCGATCACGAGCGACGGCGCCACCTCGGCGGGACCGAGCACGCGAAAGCCCTGCGCCTCGAAAAAGCGCACGACCCGGCGCAGCACGTTGTCGTCGCCGCCGGCGGCTATGATCTTGAGGATGCGCGGCAGGTTGCGCCAGAAGCCGAGGTCGGTGCGGACGGCGCCAAGATCCGGACGGCTCACGCGTCCAACGATGACGAGGTCGCGGACGCCGCGGTCGCGGAAGGTCCGGACCAGTTCGCCGATGCAGCCCCAGTTGACGATCGTGACGTCGTGGGGCGCCAGATCGGCCGCGCTCGCCTCGCCCTCGAGGCCGACGATGACGACCCGCCGTCCGGCCGCGGCGGCCGCATCCGCGATCTCGCGCGGCAGCGATCCGCCGCCAGCCAGGATGCCGACAACGCTGGCGCTTGCGCCCTGCATCGCTGCGCCCCCGCTCTCAGGCCTCCGCCACGCCCTGCGGCGTGCACAGCGAGCGCTTGCCGCCCTGGCGGATGAACTCCACGATCTCGATGACGATGGGGTGGTCCGTGAACTCGGCCGCCACGTCCTCGACGCGCTCCATGAGCGTGCCTTCGGCCGCGAACAGGAGGCGATAGGCCCGGCGCAGGTCATGGATCTGTGCGCGCGTGAAGCCGCGCCGCTGCAGGCCGATGATGTTGAGGCCCGAGAGGTAGGCGCGGTTGCCGAGTGCCATGCCGTAGGGGATGAGATCGTGCTCGAGGCCCGACATGCCGCCGACGAAAGCATGCGGTCCGACGCGCGCGAACTGGATGACGGCCGCGCCGCCGCCGAGGATGGCGTAGTCGCCGACCGTGCAGTGGCCCGCGAGCATGACGTTGTTGGAGAAGACGACGTTGCTGCCGACGCGGCAGTCGTGGCCGACGTGGCTGTTGGCGAGGAACGCGCAGCGGTCGCCCACGATCGTCGCCATGCCGCCCCCTTCGGTGCCGGGGTTCATCGTGACGCCTTCGCGGATCAGGCAGTCGCTGCCGACCGACAGCGTCGAGGGCTCGCCCTTAAACTTCAGATCCTGCGGCTGATGCCCGATGGAGGCGAAGGGAAAGATGCGCGTGCGCGCGCCAATGGTCGTGCGACCGGCGACGGCGACATGGCTGACGAGTTCGACCCCGTTGCCGAGCTCCACGTCGGCGCCGACGGTGCAGAACGGGCCGATGTGGACGCCCTCCCCTAATCGTGCGCCGGTTGCCACGACCGCGGAGGGATGAATGCTGCGATCAGCCATTCGATTTCGATGCCGCGAAGGCCCGAGCTTCCGCCGTGTCCGCCAGCATCGCGCTGATCTCCGCTTCCGCCACGATCGCCCCGTCGACGCGCGCCTCGCCGTAGAAACGCCAGACGCGGCCGCGGTTCCTGATCTTGCGGACATGATAATGGAGCTGGTCGCCCGGCAGAACGGGCTTGCGGAACTTGGCCTTGTCTATCCCCATGAAGTAGACGAGCTCGGCCTTGTAGCCCTCGGCAAGGCTCGCGACGCACAGGGCGCCGGCGGTCTGCGCCAGCCCCTCGATGATGAGGACACCCGGCATCACCGGAAACTGCGGGAAATGACCCTGGAAGAACGGCTCGTTGATGGTGACGTTCTTGAGCCCGACGCAGCTCTCGTCGCCATTCATGTCGTACATGCGGTCGAGCAGCAGGAACGGATAGCGGTGCGGCAGGAACTTCATCACCTGCGCGATGTCCGCGGTCCCCATCGTCTTCTTGGTCTTGTCGTGCATCGTCCTCTCGCTCCGCCGGTACCGTCCCGGACCCCAACGGCTCCAGACCGCGCCTTTCGTGACCCGGTTGCGGCGGTCCGTCAATCGCCTTCGGGACCCATGGCCTCACCTTTGCGGGCCGCCAGGCGCGACAGAATGGCCACCTCGCGAGCCCACTGCTTTATCGGTCGCGCCGGGGTTCCTCCGACGATCATGCCCGGCGGCACGTCCTCTTTCGGGTGCGCTGTGCCCGCGATCTGGGCGCCGCTGCCGATCTTGATATGGCCGGCAGTGCCGGACTGGCCGCCCATGACCACGAAATCGCCGAGTTCGGTGGAGCCGGAAATGCCCGTCTGGGCGACGATGACGCAATGCCGCCCGATGACGACGTTGTGCCCGATCTGGACCAGATTATCAATTTTGGTGCCCTCGCCGACGATCGTATCCTTAAGGGCGCCGCGGTCGATCGTGGTGTTGGCGCCGATCTCCACGTCGTCCTGGATCACGACCCGTCCGATCTGCGGCACCTTGAGATGCCCGTCGCGGCCCATGGCGAATCCGAAGCCGTCCTGGCCGATGCGGCTGCCGGCATGGATGATGACCCGGTCCCCGACAAGTGTGTGAACAAGAGTCACCGACGGGCCGATGTAGCAGCCGCGGCCGACCGCGACGCGGTAGCCGACGACGGCGCCGGCCGCGATCCGCGTCCCCCGCCCGATCATGGCCTCCGGGCCGACGATGGCGCCGGGCTCGATCGCGACGCCCTCCTCGATCTCGGCCGACGGATCGATCGCCGCGCCGCCCCGGCCGATGGCAGCCTTGGGCTGCAGGGCATCGGGGTAGAATTTCTGCAGCGCCAGCGCGAAGGCCCGGTACGGCGCCCGCGTGACGAGGGCGTGCGCCCGCGCCGGCACGCGGCCGGCCAGCGCCGGCTGCACGAGCACGAAGCCTGCCGCCGTGACGTCGAGCTGCGGCAGATACCTGCGGTTGTCGAGAAAGGAGACGTCGGATGCGCCGGCGTCGGACAAGGCCCGCACGTCGGTGATCGGGGCGTCGCCGTCCGCATCGGGGGCAAGCTCCGCGCCGACGGCCTTGGCAACCTCCGCGGCGGGAAACGGGCCGGTGTTCGTGAAGAATCCCGGATGCAGCATGGGCTCTGAACCTTCTCGATGGACAGGTGCGGCGGGACGGGCGCGGCGGGCGGCGACTATAGCGCGCGCGCAAGGCTCCACCAACAGAACGGCGGCGCTGCTGGAGCGCCGCCGCAAGAGGCGAACCTGAGGTTTGACGCCTCAGAACTTGGTCGAGGCACCGAAGCGCAGCTTCTGCTCGCGGTCGTAGTCCTCTTTGGAGAGCGGCTCGGCATAGTCGACGCGCAGCGGGCCGACCGGCGAGTTCCACAGAAGGCTGACGCCCACGGACGCACGAACCGTGCTGTCGTCGGCGAGGGTGAATGGGTTCACGCCATCATCCAGAGCCGCAATATTGTCCGGAGCGCCCCACAGCGAGCCGGCGTCGGCGAAGGCCGCGCCGCTGATGCCGAGGTCTTCCGGAATGAAGGGCAGCGGGAAGCGCACCTCGGCGGTCGTGGCCCAGAAGTTCTGGCCGCCGAGCGAATCGCCCGTCACGAGATCGCGCGGACCGAAGCCGGCCCGGTCGAAGCCGCGCACCGTCTCGCCGCCGCGGAAGTAGAGGTCGAGCAGGCGGACGTCCTCCCCGCCCCAGCCCTGGACCGTCCCGGCCACGGCGCGGCCGACGAAGGTGATCTTGTCGGTGATCGGATAGTAGGCGCGGCCTTCGCCCTGCACGCGGACGTAGTTCACGTCGCCGCCGAGACCGGCGAAGTCGGTCGAGAGCTGCAGGAAGTAGCCGCTGGTCGGATTGCGCGGATGGTTACGCTTGTCGTAGGTCAGCGACGTACCGACGGCCGAGGTCCAGTAGGCATCGTCGTCGCACTCCACGTCGTCGTCGAACGGATTAGTGTCGCCGCATGCCTGCTGCACGGCGAGAGAGGAGTTCTCGCTGACGTCGAAGATCTCGTCGCGCTTCAGGGTGTAGCCAGTCTGCATCCACAGGTTTTCCGACAGCGGGAACCCGATGCGCACCGTGCCGCCCGAGCTGCGGCTGGAGAAGCCTGAATCGTCCGTCTGGTCGAGCTCCTTGTGGAAGAGGTCGAAGCCCGCGGACAGGTTGCGATCGAGGAAGCGTGGCTCGGTGAACGAGAGGTCCACCTGCATGCGCTCCACCGAGCCGGCCAGCTTCAGGCGCAGGAACTGGCCGTTGCCCATGAAGTTGCGCTCGGTGATCGACACGTCGCCGATGATGCCTTCGTTGGTCGAGTAGCCGGCGCCGAACGACAGCTCGCCCGTCGACTGCTCCTCCACCTCCACGTCGAGCACGACGCGGTCGGCGGCCGACCCCGGCCGGCGCTTCACGTCGGCCGTCTTGAAGATGCCGAGGCCCTGCAAACGCTTCTTGGCGCGGTCAACGAGCAGGGGATTGTAGGCGTCGCCTTCCGCAAGGCGGAACTCGCGGCGGATGACGTGATCCTTCGTGCGCGTGTTGCCGATGACGTTGATGCGCTCGATGTAGACGCGCGGGCCTTCGTCGATGGCGTAGACGACCGGGATGGTGCGCGTTGCGACGTCGGGCGTGGCGCGCGGCCGGACGCGGGCGAACGGGAAGCCCTGCTCGGCGGTCGCCAGCGTCAGCTTTTCGACCGACTTGTCGACCTCCTGCGCGTTGTAGATCTCGCCCTGGTAGGTGATGACCTCGCCGTTGAGCGCCGCGGGATTGAGCTCGGGCAGACCGTTCTCGACCGAGACCGGCCCGAAGGTGTACTGCTCGCCCTCCTCGATCGCAAAGGTGATGACGAAGCCCGAGCCGTCGCGGTCGAGATCGGCCTGCGCAGCCGTCACGCGGGCGTCGGCATAGCCGTTCTTCAGATAGAACTGGCGCAGCAGCTCCCGGTCGAGGTTCATGCGGTCGGGATCGTAGATGCTGGTGCCCTTGAGGAAGTCGAACCAGCCCTGCTGCGTCGTGGAGATAATGTCGCGCAGCTGATCGTCGGTGAAGGCGTGGTTGCCGACGAAGTTGATGCCCTTGACCTTGGTGGCGCCGCCTTCGACGATCTCAAAGACGACGTTCACGCGGCCCTGCTCGAGCTCGATGATCTTCGGCTCCACGGAGGCCGCGAAGCGGCCCTGCCGGGTGTAGACGTCGAGGATGCGCTGGACGTCGCCCTGCGCACGGGCGCGCGTGAAGACCGAGCGCGGCTTCAGCTGCACCTCGGCGCGCAGCGTATCGGTATCGACCTCGCTGTTGCCCTCGAAGGCGACCTGGTTGACGACGGGGTTCTCGACCACGCGCACGATGGCCGTGCTGCCGGCGGCGTCGATGCTGACGTCGGCGAAGAGACCGGTGGCGAAGAGTGCCTTCAGCGACCCGTCGACCTTGGCGGGATCGTAGGCATCGCCGATGCTGAATTGCAGATAGGACCGGATGGTGTCGGCCTCGACGCGGCGGTTGCCTTCGACTTCGATGCTGCGCACGACACCCTGGGCCATCGCGGCCGTCGGCGCGCCGAAAAGCGGAGCAGAGACTTGGATCGCGAGGAACGCCAGGAAAAGCGCCAGCAGGCGGGTGCCCGACAACGGCGCAATCCGGGAGAGCCCATGACGCGGATCAGCCCTCATGCTTGTGCACTTCCCCCTGATCCACGCCGATCGCCCCCGTAGGTGACCTGCGTGCCTGACATGCTTGCCGGCCCGCAGGCCGGCAGTCGGCGCTTTCCCACCCGCACGCGAACGCCCTCCCCGGGCATCCGCCACGCCTACGCCGACCTCAAGCTTTTAACGATTCAGTAATCGGTCCGGAAGTGGCAAGAATACGTCACCGGACGCGAATCTAACCCGGCCCCACGAGCCACCGCTTGAGGATATGTAAGTCATTGAAGGTGGCGAAAAGCATGAGACTCAGCACCACCGCCAGACCGATGCGGAATCCGATCTCCTGGACCCGCTCGTCGAGGGGTCGTCCACGCACCGCTTCTATGGCGTAGAACATGAGGTGGCCGCCATCCAGGAGCGGAATCGGGAACAGGTTGATGAGCCCGACGCTGACCGAGATGAAGGCGGCGAGCTGGATGGTGTACTCGAGCCCCTGCTCGGCCACCCGGCCGGCGACATCGGCAATCCGGATGGGGCCCCCGAGCTGGTCGCTCGACTGGCGGCCGACCACCACGTCGGCCAGGTAGCCCAGCGTGCTCGTGACCGTGAACCATGTTCGGTCGGCCGCGAGGCCCACCGACTCGACGAGGCCCGGCTGGTAGAACGTTCCGGTCGACTTGTTCGCGACGCGCTTGACGCCGATCAGCACCATCTTGTTGCGGTCGCCCTTGTCGTCGACCTGCTCGATGACCTGCGGCGTCACGACGAGGTCCATCGACTGCCCGCCGCGGTTGATGGTGAAGGTCAACGGCTGGCCGACACTGGCGCCGACATGGCGCTGGAGGTGCTCGAAGGTCGTCACCTCCCGCCCGTCGATGGCCGTGACGCGGTCGCCGGCCTGAAGCCCGGCACGGGCGGCCGGGCTGTCGGGCAGCACCTCGTCGACGAGCGCTTCGGTGGAATAGATCCCGTTGACCCAGAACCAGAACGTAAAAATCACCATCGCCAGCAGGAAGTTGGCGATCGGCCCCGCCGCCACCACGGCGGCGCGCTGCCAGACCGGCTTGGCGTGGAAGGCGCCGGCCCGGTCCTCCGCACTCATGCTGTCGATGGTCTCGCGCGAGGGCACGCTTGCCGCGTTCTCGTCGTCCATGAACTTCACGTAGCCGCCGAGGGGAATCCAGCCGAGTTTCCAACGCGTTCCATGGCGGTCATCGAAGCCGGCGATCTCCTGGCCGAAGCCGATCGAGAACGCCTTCACCTTGACCCCGCACCAGCGCGCGACGAGGAAATGGCCAAGCTCGTGGAAGAACACCACGATCGTCAGGACCGTGAGGAACGCAAAGCCATAGAGCAGCGGCCCGGACAGGGAGTTCAGCAAGGCATCCATGGCGGTCTCCGATTAGGGCGCCACGCTCTCGGGCGCGGGCCGATCCTAGCGCATCTGGCGGTCTAAAGCGGGCTTTTGACGATCGACCGGGCGAGCCCCCGGCCCTCGGCATCGACGGCAAGCACATCGTCGAGCGTCCGGGGCGTCCCGATGAGCCCCTGCGCTTCGGCGCGCTCGAGCGTCCGCGCCACGACCCTGGGGATATCGAGGAAACCGAGGCCACGGTCAAGGAAGGCCTCGACCGCCACCTCGTTGGCCGCATTGAGGATGGCCGGAGCCGTGCCGCCCCGGCGCAGCGCCTCCCGCGCCATGCCGGGCCCCGGAAAGCGCTCCCGGTCCACGGGCTCGAAGGTCAGGGAGGCGATCTGGACGAGATCGAGCCGCGGGGTCGGCGTCGTGCGCCGCTCCGGCCAGTTGAGCGCGAGCGCGATCGGCGTGCGCATGTCGGGCGGCCCGAGCTGGGCGATGACGGAGCCGTCGATGTAGTGGACGAGGCAGTGGACGACCGACTGGGGATGGATGACCGCATCGAGCTGGTCCACGCCGACGGGAAAGAGGTGGTAGGCCTCGATCAGCTCGAGCCCCTTGTTCATCAGGGTGGCGCTGTCGATGGTGATCTTGGCCCCCATCGCCCAGTTGGGATGGCGCAGCGCCTGCTCGGGGCTGGCGGTTGCGAGCCTCTCCATGGGCCACGACCGGAACGGCCCGCCGGATGCCGTCAGCACGATGCGCTCCACGGCGGCGCGCTCGGCGCCCGCGAGCGACTGCAGGGCCGCCGAATGCTCGCTGTCGACGGGCAACAGCTCCGCGCCGGACCTGCGGATCTCCGCCAGGAAGACCTCGCCCGCCGAGACGAGGCATTCCTTGTTGGCGAGCGCGATGCGCCGTCCCTGGCGCGCCGCGGCGAAGGTCGGCTTCAAGCCCGCCGCGCCAACGATGGCGGCCATGACGCAGTCGGCCGGACGTGCCCCCGCCTCCGCCAGCGCGGCATCGCCCGCCGCCGCCTCGATGCCGGTCCCCGCCAGCAGGCTCTTCAGTTCGAGATAGCGATCCTCCTCGCCGATCACGGCGAGCTTCGCCCGGTGCGTGATGGCGAGCCGGGCGAGCTTGTCGGCGTTCGACTGCGCCGTCAGCGCCACGACGTCGAACCGGTCGGGCTCGCGGCCGACGAGGTCGAGCGTGCTTTCGCCGATGGAGCCGGTCGCGCCGAGCACCGTCAGCCGCTGCGGCGCGCCGGGCGCCCGGCTCTTGCTCTCGCCGAGCCGGATCGCCGCCGCTCTGGGGAACGCTTCACCCATTCTCACCTGCCGAAGACGAGCGCACCGGCCGGCGCGTGCGGATCGAGCGCCAAGGCCAGGAGGCCCGCCGCGACGGCAGCGAACACGAGGCCGTCGATCCGGTCCATGATGCCGCCGTGACCGGGGATGAGGGAACCGGAATCCTTGAGGCCGAAGCGCCGCTTCAGGGCCGATTCCGCGAGGTCGCCCATCTGCGCGAGGACGCCCAGGAGGAGGCCGAGGCCCGCGAGGCGGGCGACGGGCGCGCCGAGAAGCGCCCCGAAGACCGCCGCAACCAGAGCCGCAGCGGCAATGCCGCCGAGGAAGCCGGACCACGTCTTGTTGGGCGAGACGGCAGGCGCGAGCTTCGCCCCGCCGATCAGCCGGCCGCAGGCAAAGGCGGCGACATCGGTAGCGGCGACCGCGAGCAGGATCAGGAGCACGGCCTCAAGGCCATGGGCCTCGTCCTCCCGCAGCCAGATCAGCGCGACGGCCGGCAAGGCCGCATAGACGACGCCGATGGCGGACAACAGCGGATGCCGGCCGACCGAGAGCAGCCCGGCGAGGATCGCGCCGACCGCCACCACCGCCAGGCCGAGCGCGGCAAATCCAAGTGCGGCCAGGACCGCGGCGAGGCCCGCCGCCGCCAGATGGACGACGAGCACGGCATCGGTCTGCGCGCCGCGCACGATGCGCGACCACTCGAAGCTCGCCGCAAGCGCGGCGGCAGCCGCCAGCACGGCGAACGGCTGCGGTCCGGCGTAGAGCACCGCGAGCGTGACGGCGGCGAGGACGAGAGCGGAGGCGGCACGCGTTACAAGTTCACGGCTGGGCTCGCGCCCGGGCGCCGGGACGGCATCGACGCCCGTTTGCGTCTTCTCGCCGGGCGCATCCTCCATGGAGGCCTCAGGCCGTCGAGCGCTGCGTCAGGCCGCCGAAGCGGCGGTCGCGCGCGTGATAGGTCTTGATCGCCTCGTCGAGCAGCTCCTGGCTGAACTCGGGCCAGTAGGCATCCATGAAGACCAGCTCTGTATAGGCCGTCTGCCACAAGAGGAAGTTGGACAACCGCATCTCGCCACTCGTGCGGATCAGAAGGTCGGGGTCGGGAATGCCCGCGGTATCCAGCGCGCCGGCCAGATCCTCCGCCCGGATTGCGTCGGGATCAAGTTCGCCGCGGGCGGCGCGACGGGCGAGCCGTTGCGCGGCCTTCGCGATCTCGGCGCGCGAGCCGTAGTTGAACGCGATGACGAGCGTAAGTCCCGTGTTCTGCCGGGTCAGGTCGCGCGCCTCGTCGATCAGAGCCATCAGCTCCGGGTCGACCCGGTCGCGCTCGCCGATGACGAGGATGCGCACGTTCGACTGGTGCAGCTCGGCGAGGTCGCTCTTGATGAAGCGGCGCATGAGACCCATGAGGTCGTCGATCTCGAGCGCCGGCCGCGACCAGTTCTCGGAGGAGAAGCTGTAGATCGTGAGATAGCCGATGCCGCGCTCGCGGGCGGCGCGCACCGTGCGGCGGACGGCCTCCACGCCCTGCCGATGCCCCCACGTGCGCGGCAGGCCGCGCTCGGCGGCCCAGCGGCCGTTGCCGTCCATGATGATCGCCACATGCCGCGGCGGCGCGAGGTCGGGCGATGCACTGGGGCTCGTCGGCGATCTCATGGGCTCAGCGGGCCTGCGGTTGCGCTCGTCTGGAGCGGGTTGCCTCGACGCACGGACTTCAAGGGATCGGGAAGACCATCGGGACGCGGCCCGGCCCTCACACCTTCTGGATTTCGCTCTCCTTGGCCGCCAGTGTCTGATCGATCTCCTTGATCAGCTTGTCGGTCAGGTCCTGCACCTTGGTGGCGTTCTTCTTGTGGTCGTCCTCGCTCATCTTGCCGTCCTTCTCGAGCTTCTTGAGAAGGTCGAGACCATCGCGGCGCACGTTGCGGACGGCGATGCGGTGGCTCTCGGCATACTTGTGGGCCTGCTTGACGAGCTCGGTCCGGCGCTCCGCGGTCGGGGCCGGCAGCGGCAGGCGGATCAACTGGCCGTCGACGACGGGGTTGACCCCGAGATTGGCTTCGCGCAGCGCCTTGTCCACGGCGGTGACGTTGGACCGGTCCCAGACCTGCACGGCGATCAGGCGCGGCTCCGGCGTCGTCACGGTCGCGACCTGGTTCAGCGGCATGCGCGAGCCGTAGACCGTGACCTGCACGGGATCGAGCAGATGGGCGTTGGCGCGGCCGGTCCGCAGACCCTGCAGCTCGCGCTTGAACGCATCGAGCGAGGCCCGCATCCGGTTTTCGAGTTCCTTGATATCGTACGTGGTCAGAGCGGACATCTTCGATCCTGTTGGCGCCATCCCGATCCGCCGGCGCGGGTCGGAGGCCGCTGCATTGCGACGCTTCCTGAAGAACAATCACACGGCGGACCGACCGACGGCGCCCTATGCCTCGATCACCGTCGCCCGGGCCTCTCCCTTCAGCACTTTCAAAAGATTGCCGGCCTCCTCAATGGCACAAACAATTACCGGAAGTCGATTATCGCGGGCAAGTGCGATCGCCGCCCCGTCCATGACCTTGAGGTCGCGTGCCAGGACCTCGGCATAGCTGAGGCGGTCGAAGCGCACCGCGGTGGGGTCCTTCTTGGGGTCGGCGGAGTAGACGCCGTCCACCTGCGTCGCCTTGACGACCGCGTCGCACGCGGTCTCGATGGCCCTGAGCGTGGCGGCGGTATCGGTCGTGAAGTAGGGATTGCCCGTGCCGGCGGCGAAAATCACGATCCGGCCCGCGGCCAGGTGGTGCATGGCCCGCGGCCGGACATAGCTCTCGCAGACCGTCGGCATCGGGATCGCGGACATGACCCGCGCTTCGGCCCCCCGCGCCGTCAGGGCCTGCTGGAACGCCAGCGCGTTCATCACGGTGGCCAGCATCCCCATGTAGTCGCCGGTGGCCCGGTCCATGCCGTGGGCCGCGCCCTGCAGTCCGCGGAAGATGTTGCCGCCGCCGACCACGACCGCGATCTCCGCGCCCGCCGCCACGGCGTCCATGATATCGCGGGCGAGCCGGTCCGCCACGTCCATGTCGATGCCGTAGGCCGCACGCCCCATGAGCGCCTCGCCCGAGAGCTTGATCAGCAGCCGCTTGTATTTGAGACCGCCCGCGCCGGACGCCATCGCCGCCTCCTCCACGGCCCGGCCGAGCCGCCGGGACCGTCCTGTCTTAGCCCGGCAACGTAGGCGAGTCGCCGGGGCGATTGTTGCCGGTCAGCGTCCTTACTGACGCCGATCCGCACATTCCAGCACTTTTCCTCCGCACAAGCGTCAGGGCAGCAATCTGCCGCGCCGGCGAGGGGTCGAAGATGCAGGAACGGCCGGCGAACCCGCCGGCCGTCCTCCAATCGCTGACATGCGCCGGGCCATGGGGCCTCAGCCGCCCTTGGAGGCCGCGACCGTCTTGGCCACCTCGGCGGCGAAGTCCTCTTCCTTTTTCTCGATGCCCTCGCCCAGCGCGTAGCGCAGGAAGCCCTTGACCTTGATCGGGGCGCCTGCCGTCTTCTCGGCGGCCTTGACGGCCTCCTCCACGGTCGCCTTGCCGTCGAGCACGAACACCTGGCTCAGGAGGCAGGCCTGCTGGAAGAACTCCTTCTTCAGCCGGCCCTCGACCATCTTGTCGACGATCTCCTTGGGCTTGCCCGACGCCAGGGCCTGCTCGGTGTAGAAGGCGCGCTCCTTCTCGATCGCGGCCGGGTCGAGATCGTCCGGCGTCACGGCGAGCGGACTTGCGGCGGCGACGTGCATGGCGAGCTGGCGGCCGAAGGCCATGAGCGAATCCGTGTCGCCCGTGCTCTCGAGCGCGACGAGCACGCCGATCTTGCCGAGCCCGTCGGCGGCCTTGTTGTGCACGTAGTCGGCGACGACGCCGTCCTTCACCTCGAGCGCGCCGGTGCGCCGCACGCCCATGTTCTCGCCAATGGTGGCGATTGCGTCCTTGACCTGCGTCTCCACCGTGTTCGAGGTGCCGGGATAGGTTGCCGCGAGCAGCTTGGCGAGGTCGCCCTTGGCGGCCGGCGCCAGCGCGGCGATCTTCTGCACCATCTCCTGGAACTGCGGGTTGCGCGCGACGAAATCCGTCTCCGAGTTCACCTCGACGACGGCCCCCGACTTCACCGTCGAGATGACGCCGATGAGACCCTGGGCCGCGATGCGGTCCGACTTCTTCGCCGCCTTCGACAGGCCCTTCTTGCGCAGCCACTCGATGGCGGCCTCCATGTCACCGTTCGTCTCGGTGAGCGCGGTCTTGCAGTCCATCATGCCGGCGCCGGTCCTGTCGCGCAGGTCCTTCACCATCGCGGCGGTGATCGTGCTCATGTGTGCTCCTTGCGCTCGTGCGAGCGAATAGCGTGCCGTGAAAGAAAAACTGGATTGCGGGCCGGACGCGGGCAAAGGACGGCCTGGACGGCGAGGTTCAGCTCGCAAGGCCGCCCCGCTCCGGTCCGGGCTGCAATCAGGCTGCTGCGGCGTCGACGAACTTCTTGGCCTGGGCGATCCAGCCGTCCGTCTCGATCTGGCCCTTGAGCTTCAGGAGCTGGTCGAGCGCCTGGGCGCTTTCCGCATCGAGGTCGGCGAGCTGCCAGAAGTGGAACACCCCGGCGTCGTTGAGCCGCTGCTCGAGCTTCGGCGTGATGCCGGTGATGCGCTTCAGGTCGTCGGCCTCGCCGCGCGGTGCGTCGATGCCCTTGAACTTGGCGGGCAGCGTCTCGGCCGGCGGACTCGCGAGCGCCCCGATGTCCACGCCCGAGGCGGACTGGCTGCGCTCCAGCCCGTCGAGGGCGGCGCGCGCGACGAGATCGCAGTAGAGCGTGATCGCGCGGCCCGCATCGTCATTGCCCGGCACCGGGAAATCGATGCCGTCCGGATCGCAGTTCGTGTCCACGATGGCGACGATCGGAATGCCGAGCTTGCGCGCCTCCTCGATGGCGATCTTCTCCTTGTTGGTGTCGATGACGAACAGGAGGTCGGGCACGCCGCCCATGTCCTTGATGCCGCCCAGCGCCTGGTTGAGCTTGTCGCGCTCGCGCTGGATCGTGAGCAGTTCCTTCTTCGTGCGGCCCTGCGGGTCGGCGAGGATGTCGTCGAGCTGGCGCAGGCGGCGGATCGACTGGGAGACCGTCTTCCAGTTGGTCAGCGTGCCGCCGAGCCAGCGGTGGTTGACGAAATACTGGGCGGAGCGCTTGGCGCTCTCGGCGATGCCGTCGGAGGCCTGGCGCTTGGTGGCGACGAAGAGCACGCGGCCGCCGCCGGCGACCGTGTCGGAGATCTTGACCAGCGCTTGGTGCAGCATCGGCACCGTCTGCGTCAGGTCGAGGATGTGGATGTTGTTGCGGGCGCCGTAGATGAAGGGCGCCATCTTGGGGTTCCAGCGGTGAGCCTGGTGGCCGAAGTGCACGCCAGCTTCCAAAAGCTGACGCATGTTGAACGCGGGAAGCGTCATCTGAGGGTATCCTTTTCCGGTTGGTCCTCCGCGGCCCGTTGAGAAGACGGCGCACCCGATCACTCGAGTTGCATATCGTCCACCGGAGCGTCCGACGGGGCTTTCAATCCGCCGGGCGCGCAAGCCGCGTGTGAGATGGGCCGGTGTATGGCGGAAGATGTGGGGAAAGGCAAGGGGCGGCGCAGGCGAGCGGCCCCTGGCCATCGAATGGCAGGGCGACCCTAAATCTCCACGACCTCGATCACGCCCGGAACGGTGGAGAGCTGGCCGGCCTGGGCGGGGGAGACGTCGTAGCGGCCGGGGAGGATGAGTTCCAGCTCCTTGGCGCCGACGGGCAGGACGACGCGGACCTCTCCGCCCTTGCGCAGCCCCGGCTGGCCGGGCTTCAACTGCCCCTTGAACTCCTCCGCAGCCCCGCGCCGGGCGGCGAGCAGCCCCGTGTCGAACACGACCTTCAGCCCCCGCTCGATGCCGGCGGCGGCCGCGTCGAGCGCCTCCATGCCCTGGACGCGCATCTTCACCGTGTCCCCGTCGCGCTCGGCCTCCAGGGTGAGCACCACCGGCGTGCCGCCTTCGAGCAGGTCGCGGCAGGCGCTGAGCGTGTCGGAGAAGATGACCGCCTCGAACTGCCCGCTCGCGTCCGAGAACAGCGCGAAGGCGAACTTGTTGCCCTTCTGCGAGCGCCGCTCGCGCGCGGAGATGACGATGCCCGCGAGCCGCCCGGCCGAAACGCCGCGCGCGGTCGCAGCCTCGAATTCGACCCAGCGCCTGACGCCGAGCTTCTTCAAGACCGTCTCGTAGGCATCGAGCGGGTGCCCGGAGAGGAAGAAGCCGACCGCGTCGAACTCCGCCTGCAGCCGCTCCATTGGCGTCCACGCCTTGACGGGCTTCAGGTCGATGTGAGCGTCGCCCAAATAGGCAGCGCCGGGGAAAAATGGAGCAAATAGATGCTGCTGCCCCACTTTTCCGTCCCTCTCGCACTCCTGCGCACGTCCTAATATTTGGCCGACGTTTGAGTAGGCGGTCGCGCGGTCTAGTCCAAGACTGTCGAATGCACCTGCCGCAGCGAGAGTCTCCAACGCTCTTTTGTTGATTGCTCTCAAGTCCAATCTCATTGCGAAATCGGTGATCGATTTGTAGCCCGCTTCTGGACGGCCCTTGACGATCGTCTCCACGGCCGCCGCGCCGATGTTCTTGAGCGCCGCCAGCGAATACCGGATCGCACGCCGTGCCCTCTCCCCATCGCCTTCGATGGGGAGAGGGGCAGGGTGAGGGGCAGCTCCACCCGGCACACCCGGCGGCCGCCCCTCACCCTGACCCTCTCCCCGCGGGCGGGGAGAGGGGGAAGTGGTCTCCACCAGAAAGTCGACTTCCGAGGCGTTGACGCACGGCGGCAGCACGCGGATGCCGCTCTTCTTCGCCTCCGCCGCGAACATGGCGAGCTTGTCGGTGTTGCCCATGTCGAGCGTCATGGACGCGGCCAAAAACTCCTCGCGGAAGTTCGCCTTGAGGTAGGCCGTGTGATAGCTGACGAGGGCATAGGCCGCCGCGTGCGATTTGTTGAAGCCGTAGCCGGCGAACTTGTCGACGAGCTCGAAGATATAGACGGCGTCGTCCTTCGCGACGCCATTCCGCATGGCGCCCTCCACGAAGCGCGCCTGCTGCCGCGCCATCTCCGCCTTGTCCTTCTTGCCCATCGCGCGGCGCAACAGGTCCGCGTCGCCGAGCGAGTAGCCGGCGAGCACCTGCGCGATCTGCATCACCTGCTCCTGGTAGATGATGACGCCGTAGGTTTCGTCGAGGATGCCTTCGAGCATGGGATGCAGGTAGTCGACGGGCTCCTCGCCATGCTTGCGGTTGATGTAGGTCGGGATGTTGTCCATGGGGCCGGGGCGGTAGAGCGCCACCATGGCGATGATGTCCTCGAAGCGGTCGGGCTTCAGGCGCTTCAGACTCTCGCGCATGCCCGTGCTTTCGAGCTGGAACACGCCGACGGTGTCGGCCTTGGCGAGGAGCTGGTAGGCGGCCGGATCGTCGAGCGGCACGGTTGCGAGATCGACCGCGATGCCCCGCCCGCGGCGGATGAGCTCGACCGCCTTGGTGAGCACGGTGAGCGTCTTGAGGCCGAGGAAGTCGAACTTCACGAGGCCCGCGGCCTCGACCATCTTCCAGTTGAACTGGGTGACGGGCATGTTCGACTTCGGATCGCGGTAGAGCGGCACGAGCTCGGCGAGCGGGCGGTCGCCGATCACGATGCCGGCCGCGTGCGTCGAGGCATGGCGGTAGAGACCCTCGAGCTTCTGCGCCACCTGCAGGAGCCGCGCCACGATCGGGTCGGTGTCGCGCGCCTCCTGCAGCTTCGGCTCGCCCGCGATCGCCTGCTCGAGCGTCACGGGGTTGGCGGGATTGTTCGGCACGAGCTTGCAGAGGCGGTCCACCTGGCCATAGGGCATCTGCAGCACGCGGCCCACGTCGCGCAGCACGGCGCGAGCCTGCAGCTTGCCGTGGGTGATGATCTGCGCGACGCGGTCGGTGCCGTACTTCTCCTGCACGTAGTCGATCACCTCGTCGCGGCGGTCCTGGCAGAAATCGATGTCGAAGTCCGGCATCGAGACGCGTTCCGGGTTCAGGAAGCGCTCGAACAGAAGGCCGAAGCGCAGCGGGTCGAGATCGGTGATGGTGAGCGCCCAGGCGACCACCGAGCCCGCGCCCGAGCCGCGGCCGGGCCCCACGGGAATGCCGTGCGCCTTCGACCACTTGATGAAGTCGGCGACGATCAGGAAGTAGCCGGGGAACTTCATGCGCGTGATGACGTCCACCTCGAAGGCGAGGCGCGTCCGGTAGTCCTCCTCGGTGTAGCCGGGCGCCAACGGCACGGCGCTGAGGCGGGCGCTGAGGCCTTCCTCCGCCTGGCGCTTCAGCTCGGCGGCCTCGGCGGCAAGCTGGTCGGCTTCCGAGGCGCCGCCTTTCGTCGCCACGAAGCGCGGCAGGATCGGCTTGCGGCCTTTCGGCCGGAACGCGCAGCGCTTGGCGATCTCGACCGTGTTGGCGAGCGCTTCGGGCAGGTCGCCGAACAGGGCCGCCATGTCGTCGGCGCTCTTCAGGTGGTGCTCGCGCGTCACCCGGCGGCGGTCGTCCTCGCCGACGTAGCGCCCCTCCGCGATGCACAGCAGCGCATCGTGCGCCTCGTAGTCGTCGGGGGTCGCGAAATAGACCTCGTTCGTGGCGACGACCGGCACATCCGCCCCATAGGCAAGCTCGAGGAGCTGCGGCTCGACCTCTTCCTCCGCGCGCGTTCCGTGGCGCTGAACCTCGACATAGAGACGGTCGCCGAACGTCTTCTGGAGAGCCCTGAGCCGCTCCTCGGCGAGGCCCGGCTGGCCGTCGAGCAGCGCGCGGTCGATGGGTCCGTCCGGACCGCCGGTCAGCGCGATGACGCCCTCCGCGTGCGCCGCCATCTGGTCCGCCGTCACGAAGGGCGCGTCCTCCCCGGCGGTCGCCAGATGCGCCGCCGAGACGAGCTTCATGAGGTTGCCGTAGCCGGCCTCGTTCATCGCGTAGAGGGC
Source organism: uncultured Hyphomicrobium sp. (assembly GCA_964589785.1). GTDB lineage: Bacteria > Pseudomonadota > Alphaproteobacteria > Rhizobiales > Hyphomicrobiaceae > JAGVSR01. Next base: position 363,157 of record CAZPUQ010000002.1, on the reverse strand, counting down.
GATGCGCCCGTCGCGCCAGGGATGCCGACGCACGGGCGCCCCCGCGGCCTCGCCGGGCCGCGTCTTCCTCTCGGTGAGCTGGCAGGCGGGCGACACGCCGACGATCGGCTGGATGCCCGCGCCGGCGAGCTTGTCGGAGAACTCCAGCACGCCGAACATGTTGTTCGTGTCGCTGAGGCCGAGCGCCGGAAAGCCGTAGGCCTCGGCCAGCTTGGCGAGCTTGCCGATCGGCAGCGCGCCCTCGAGCAGCGAATAGGCCGAGTGGACCTTGAGGTGGACGAACTTGGGCTGCGGCGCGATCGGCGTTGTCATGGACTCAATCTAGGGTCTCCCGCGCCACGGCGCACCGCTTCGGGCCGCGTGCCCAACCTTTTCCACAACGCCCGTGCCTGCTCCCGGCGGAACAGCGGGCGTCCCCGGGCGCGCACTACGGTCGTCATTCGTTCGCGTTCACCGCCAACGGATGGAGTGACCCATGGCCGTGCCTGTCCCATCGCCGCTGCCCGAGGGCGCGTTTCCCGGCCCGCCCCTGCGCGAGGGCGACCCGCGCCTGCCATGAGCGCAGGCGCCAACGGCTCGGCCATCTTGAAAAGTGATCGGCTCCGCCGTGTTGAAGGGGACCGGAGCCTCAGTGGACCGATTCCGGCGCAACCTCGACGAGCTGGCCGCCTTCCATGCGCAGCACCCGGTCCATGCGCGCGGCGAGATCGAGGTTGTGGGTCGCGATCAGCGCCGCCACGCCCTCGCTCTTGAAGAGGCCAATCAGCTCGTTGAAGACGAGCTCCGACGTCTTGGGATCGAGGTTGCCCGTCGGCTCGTCGGCGAGGATGAGCTTCGGCCGGTTGGCGAGCGCCCGGCAGATGGCGGTGCGCTGCTGCTCGCCGCCCGACAACTGCGCCGGACGATGGTCGAGCCGGTGCTCCAGTCCGAGCTTGGATAAGAGCTCGCGGGCCCGCTCGTGCGCGGCCTTCCTCGGAACGCCGAGGATCATCTGCGGCAGGGCGACGTTCTCGAGCGCCGAGAACTCGGGCAGCAACTGGTGGAACTGATAGATGAAGCCGACCTCGGAGCGGCGGATGCGCGTGCGCTCGTCATCGCCGAGCTTTGAGCAGTCCTTGCCGCCGACGACCACCGAGCCCGCGTCCGGCGTCTCCAGAAGCCCGGCGATGTGCAGAAGCGTCGACTTGCCGGCGCCCGACGGGCCGACGAGCGCCACGGCGTCGCCGGGGTAGATCGCTGCACTGGCGCCGCTGAGCACGGTGATCTCGCGCTCGCCCTGCCGGAAGGATCGGCAAAGCCCCTCGAGCCTCAGGATTGCCGTCGTCGTCGGCGTGTCGAGCATGGTGCCCCCTCACTCGTACCGCAGCGCTTCGACGGGATCGAGTCGCGACGCGCGCCAGGAGGGATAAAGCGTGGCGAGAACGGACAGCGACAGCGCCATCACCACGATCCACGCCGTCTCCGCGGGATTGATCTCGGCGGGAAGCCGCGTCAGGTAGTAGACGTTGGGATCGAACATCGGCGTGCCGGTCAGCCAGGTCACGAACTGGCGGATGCTCTCGATGTTCCAGCAGAAGACGATGCCGAGGATGAGCCCGGCAATGGTGCCAACGACGCCGATCGAGGCGCCGGTGATGAGGAACACGCGCATCACCGCGCTTTTCGACGCCCCCATGGTCCTCAGCACGGCGATGTCGCGGCCCTTGTCCTTCACCAGCATCATCATACCGGAGATGATGTTGAGGGCGGCGACGAGGATGATGAGCGACAGGATGATGAACATGACGTTGCGCTCCACCTCGAGCACGGTGAAGAACGTCTCGTTCTTCTGGCGCCAGTCGGTGACGTTGATCGTCGGCCCGCCCGCGCTCCTGATCTCGGCGGCGAAGTCGTCGACCCGCTCGGGGTCGTCGACGACCACCTCCAGAACGTCCGCCTCGTCGCCCTTGGAGAAGTAGCGCTGTCCTTCCTTCAACGGCATGAAGATCATCGACTTGTCGTACTCCGACATGCCGAGCTCGAAGATGGCCGAGATCATGTACGGCTTGGAGCGCGGCGCGGTGCCGAACGGCGTTGCGGCACCGCGCGGGGAGACAAGCGTCAGCGTGTCGCCGACGCCGACATAGAGTGCACTGGCGAGCCGCGTACCGATCGCAATCGACTGGCTGTCGTCGAAACCCTCGAGCGTACCGGCGCGGATATTGCCGGCGACGAGCTTCAGCGACTTCAAATCGCCTTCCCGGATGCCGCGCACGAGACCGCCGAGCGCTTGCGCGCTGGAGGAGACCATCACCTGGCCCTCGACGATCGGAATGGCATGCGTGACGCCCGGCACCGCGGCGATCACGGCTGCCTTGTCGGTATAATCGGTGAACGGCTCCCCGACCTTGTAGACGATGACGTGTCCGTTGAGGCCGAGGATCTTGGCGAACAGGTCCTTGCGGAAGCCGTTCATGACCGCCATCACGATGATGAGCGTCGCTACGCCGAGCATGATGCCGAGGAAGGAGAAGCCCGCGATGACGGAGATGAACCCCTCCTTGCGGCGCGCGCGCAGATAGCGCCCGGCGAGCAGCCACTCGAACGGCGCGAAAGCTTTGGTGTCGGCGGGCCCTGCCATGTGCGCTCCGGTCTCTCCCCGCCTCGGCCGGGGCGTCGCTGCCTGCCCTTACGCCAGCACACGTTGGGCGGAAATGAGGTCGATCAGGCGCTTCAGGCCGGCTTCCGTGGACAGAGTCTCCCGCGCGCCACTCTTGCGGTGCTTCAGCTCGACCTCCCCGGACTTCACGCCCTTCGGGCCGACAACCAACTGATATGGCAGCCCGATCAGGTCCATGGTGGCGAACTTCGCCCCCGCGCGCTCGTCCGTGTCGTCGTAGAGCGTCTCGATGCCCGCCGCCGCAAGCTTGGCGTAGAGGTCGCCTGCGACGGAATCGGTTGCCGCATCCCCGGCCTTGAGATTGACGAGCCCGGCCTCGAACGGCGCGACCGGAACCGGCCAGATGCAGCCCGCGTCATCGTGGCTCGCCTCGATGATGGCGCCGACGAGACGCGACACGCCAATGCCGTAGGAGCCCATCTGCAGCGTCACGAGCTGCCCGTCCGGCCCCTGCACCTTGGCGCCCATCGGCGCGGAATACTTCGTGCCGAAATGGAAGATGTGGCCGACCTCGATGCCGCGCGCCGAGACGCGCTTGTCCGCCGGCACGTCGGCCTCGAAGCGCGCCGCCTCGTGCATCTCCTCCGTCGCGGCGTAGAGCGAGGTCCACTGCCGGACGATCGCCGACAGGTCGCCGTCGTAGTCCGTCTCCGCACCCGGCACCGCCGTATCGATCAGGTCCTTGTGGCAGAAGACCTGGCTCTCGCCGGTCTCGGCCAGGATGATGAATTCGTGCGAGAGGTCGCCGCCTATGGGACCCGTGTCGGCCTTCATGGGGATCGACTTCAGTCCGAGGCGCGCGAACGTGCGCAGGTAGGAGACGAACATGCGGTAGTAGGCGGCGCGCGAATCTTCGACCGTCAGGTCGAAGGAATAGGCGTCCTTCATCAGGAACTCGCGGCCGCGCATCACGCCGAAGCGGGGACGCACCTCGTCGCGGAACTTCCACTGGATGTTGTAGAGGTTCTGCGGCAGGTCCTTGTAGCTCTTGATGCCGTCGCGGACGATCGCGGTCACGACCTCCTCGGCCGTCGGCCCGAACAGCATGTCACGCTCGTGCCGGTCGGTGATGCGCAGCATCTCCTTGCCATAGGCCTCGTAGCGCCCGCTCTCGCGCCACAGGTCGGCCGACTGGATCGTCGGCATCAGGAGCTCGACGGCGCCGGCGCGGTTCTGCTCCTCGCGCACGATGGCCTCGATCTTCTTCAGAACCTTGAGCCCGAGTGGCAGCCACGAGTAGATGCCGGCGGAGGCCTGCTTGATCATGGCGGCCCTGAGCATCAGCTGATGCGAGACGATCTCCGCCTCCTTCGGCGTCTCGCGCAGGACGGGCAGGAAGAAGCGGGAGAGATGCATGGCGGTCTGGGTCTCCGGGCGGCGAGCGAGCGTCCAGCCGTCATTAGCGGTTGGCCCGCCCCCGGGCAACCGAATGCGCTCACCATCCACGGGCGCGACGGCGACGCGGGGCGAAGCCCCGCTCAGCCTTGGCGCGGCGCGTACCTTTGCAGGACCGGCGGCACGTCCTCGAGCGGCGGCTCGGTGCCGAGCCAGTTGTTCTCGAGCGCCATCCAGACGACCGCGAACGCGAGCGTCGCGACGACCGTATTGATGAGGAAGACCTTTCGCCAGTTGAACCGCGCCGGCGCGCTTTCCGGCGTCCCCGGGACGACGTCGGACGCCTCGTCCTGCGTCACGACGCCGAAGGGCAGCACGGCGAACAGCACGAGCCACCAGATCATGAAGTAGAGGGCGAGGCCGAGCGCAAGCGTCATGGCTACCTCGATATCCCGGGTCCGGCGAGCCCGAGCGGCCGGCGGTCAGACGCGGCCGCCGGCCTGCTCGATCAAACCTGCTCCAGCTCGGTCAACGTGCCAAGGAAGTCCTTCGGGTGCAGGAAGAGCACCGGCTTGCCGTGCGCGCCGATCTTGGGGTTGCCGTCGCCGAGCACGCGCGCGCCCTTCGCTTTCAACTGATCGCGGGCCGCGATGATGTCGTCGACCTCGTAGCAGACGTGGTGGATGCCGCCGTCCGGGTTGCGCTCGAGGAACTTCGCGATCGGCGAGTTGTCGCCCAACGGCTCCAGGAACTCGATCTTGGTATTGGGCAGGGTGACGAACACGACGGTCACGCCATGCTCGGGCTGCGGCGTCGCCTCCGAGACGACGGCGCCGAGCGCGTTCCGGTAGGTGGCCACCGCCGCGTTGAGATCGCGCACCGCGATGGCGACATGGTTGAGACGTCCGATCATGGTGGAGCCTTTCGGGATCAGGAGAAGCGAACCGTCAGCGGGTATCTAGCGTGCGCGCGGGGCCGTTGCTACCCCCTGCCGTCCACGACCGAGACCATCACCTTGCAGACGGGCTTTTTGCCCCAGGCGGCATAGATCGCGCCCCGGAGCGCCTTGCGGACGGCGTCCTCGACGAGGTCCGGGTCGCGACGGCGGGCGGGCGGGATCGATTTCAGCGTGCCCTCCACCGCGTCGTAGGCGATGTCGATCATGGGCTCGCCCTCCGCGTCCTCGGCCGGGATGCCGTCGAGTTCCACGATCGGGTCGCAGACGAGCTCGCCCTTGCGCGACAGCACGAGGCTCGCGACCGCGATGCCGACGTAGGCGAGCTTGCGCCGCTCGCGCACCGGCCCTTCCCCTTCCGGCACCAGGAGGTTGCCGTCGCGAAAGAGCCGGCCGACCGGGGCATCGTCGACCGTTCTCGCGGGCCCCGGAGCCAGCCGCACGATCTCGCCGTTGAAGGCGGGAACGACCTCCGCAATCCCGAGCGAGCGGGCGAGGCCCGCGTTCGCCATCAGGTGACGGGCCTCGCCGTGCATCGGCACGGCGATGCGCGGACGCATCCAGCCGTACATGCGGCGCAGCTCCTCGCGCCGCGGGTGGCCCGTGACGTGGATCAGCGCGTCGCTGTCGGTCAGGATCTCGCACCCCGCGCGGAGAAGCGCGTTCTGGATGTGGCCGATGGCCTTCTCGTTGCCCGGAATGGCGCGCGACGAGAAGAGCACCAGGTCGCCCTTGTCGAGCGCGATGTCGGGATGCTCGAAATCGGCGATGCGGGCCATGGCCGCGCGCGGCTCGCCCTGGCTGCCGGTGCACAGGCACAGGACCTCATGCCGGCCGAAGTACTTGAACTGCTGCTGGTCGACCCAGGTGAAATCCTTCGGCAGGTAACCGGTCTCGATCGCGACCTCGATGACGCGATGCAGCGCCCGGCCGGCGACGACGAGCCGGCGACCGCTCATGCGCGCGGCCTCCCCGCACGCCTTGATGCGCGCGACATTGGAGGAGAACGTCGTCACGACGACCCGGTAGGGGGCCTTGGCGACGATCTTGGCGATCGAATGGGCGACCTCCGTCTCGCTCGGGCTTTCGCCGTCGCGCATCGCGTTGGTCGAATCGCACACGAGCGCCAGGATGCCTTCATCGCCCAGCGCCGCGAGGCGCGCCTCGTCCGCCGGCGCCCCGATGTAGGGCGTGCGATCGATCTTCCAGTCCGCCGTGTGATAGACGTTGCCGAGCGGCGTGCGCAGCACGAGCCCGCTCGTCTCCGGCACCGAATGCGCGACGCTGACGAGCTCGACGTCGAAGGACCCGGCCTTGAACCGGCTGTCGAGCGGCAGGACCTTGACGGGAATATCGCGGCCGCGGCCGTAATCGGTCATCTTCGAGCGCAGCATCCCGGCCGTGAACGCCGTCGCATAGACGGGGCACCCGAGGCGCGGCCACAGCTCGAGCACGGCGCCGATGTGGTCCTCGTGCGCATGGGTGATGACGAGGCCCGCGATCTGGCTCTTCTGCGCCTCGAGGAAGCGCACGTCCGGCAGGATGACGTCGACGCCCGGATCGTCCTCGCCCTCGGGGAACGTGATGCCGAGATCGACGATCAGCCACTCGCGGTTGTCGGCCGGGCCCAGGCCGTAGAGGTAGACGTTCATGCCGACCTCGCCGAGGCCGCCGAGCGCTGCGAACACGAGCTCGTTCTGACGTTCGCCCCGACGCTCGCCGTGACCGCCCCTACCCTGCGAGTTGCCGTCCTTCGCCATCCGCGCGTTCGCCCTCATCGCCGTCCGATTGCCGTCAAACGCGAAACGAACGGGCGCCGCGGACGCTCAGGCTTGGAGCGCCACGTCGCCGAACGTGACCGTCTGCAGGGTTCCGGCCTCGTCGGTGAGGAGGAGCGCGCCGTCGGGGGCTAGCCCCTGAAACACGCCTTTCACCGTGCCCCGGCCGGAATTGACCGTGAGGCCGACACCGATGGGAAGGGACCGCGCGAGCCATGCCTCGCGGATGCCGTCGAACCCTTCGCCGGATGCCCACCTCGAAATCCATTCCTGCATGCTCTCGTCGAGAAACGGAAGCAGATTCAACGGAGCAATCGCCGCACCGTGGCGGCTGAGGTCCGTTGCGGGGCGCTCCGGGATGTCGGGGTGAGCCGCGAGATTGAGTCCAATCCCGATGACGGCCACCAGGCCGCTCTCCCGCCGCGCGACAGAGCTTTCGACGAGAATGCCTCCGAGCTTCCGGCGCTGCAGCAGGATATCGTTTGGCCATTTGAGCTCCAGCGCGCCGGTGAAGCGGCCATCCGTGGCGCGCGTCAGCGCGGCATGCGCCGCCACGCCGCTGACGAGGGCGAGCTGGGGCGCCTTCTCCACGGGAAAAACGTCCCGGAGGAGAAGGCTTGCATGGAGGTTACCGGGGGGCGAGACCCAGGCGCGGCCCGAGCGCCCGCGTCCCGCCGTCTGCCGGTCGGCTACGACCCAGGTGCCGCTCGCCGCGCCTTCCTCCGCGCGACGCGAGGCCTCCGTATTCGTCGACCGCGTCTCGGCGAGGTGGACGAGACGCTGCCCGAGCGGCGGCCAGGAGGTCGCGGGCGCCATCGGCGTCAGGGCACGAGGGCGCGTGCGGCGGACGTCGCGGCGTCGAGGAGAAGCGAGGGATAGACGACGTAGAGGACGACGATCAGGGCCGACAGGGACACGACCCAGCGCACGGCCGGCTCGGCCTCGCTGAACTTCTCGGCCGCCTCGTCGAAAAACATGATCTTGACGATGCGGATGTAGTAGTAGGCGCCGACCACGCTCGCCAGAACGCCGACGATCGCGAGCGGCGTCAGCCCGGCCTTCACCGCCGCATCGAGCACGTAGAACTTGGCGAAGAAGCCCGCGAGCGGCGGGATGCCGGCGAGCGAGAACAGCAAGGCTGCGAACGCGACCGCCAGCGTGAGATTGGTCTGCGACAGCCCCGCGAGCGAGGGGATCTCCTCCACCATCTCGTCCTTGCGCCGCATGGCGAGCACGACCGCGAAGCTGCCGAGCGTCATGACAGCGTAAATCGCGAGATAGATCAGCACGGACGCGACCCCGTACTCGGTGCCGGCGGCCAGGCCGATAAGGATGAACCCGACGTTGGCGATCGAGGAGTAGGCAAGCAGCCGCTTGATGTTCGTCTGCCCGATGGCGGCGAAGGACCCGAGCAGCATCGAGGCCACCGACAGGAACACGATGATCTGGCGCCACTGCAGCAGCATGCCGGGAAACGCATCATGCAGCACCCGCAGGAGCAGCACCACGGAGGCCACCTTCGGCGCGGCGGCGAAGAAAGCGGCGATCGGCGTCGGCGCGCCCTCGTAGACGTCCGGCGTCCACATGTGGAACGGCACGGCGGAAATCTTGAACGCCAGACCGACGAGCAGGAACACGAGGCCGACGATGAGGCCGAGGTTCGTCGCCCCGGCGCCGTCCTTGAAGGCGGCGGCGAGCGCCGGGAACGAGGTCGTTCCCGTGAAGCCGTAGATGAGCGAGGCGCCGTAGAGCAGCATGCCGGACGACAGCGCGCCGAGGACGAAGTACTTGAGGCCTGCCTCGCTGGAGCGCAGCGAGTCCCGGCGCACGGCGGCCAGCACGTAGAGCGCAAGGCTCATCAGCTCCAGGCCGAGATAGAGCGCAATGAGGTCGTTCGCCGAGACCATCATCATCATGCCGGCGGTGGCGAGAAGCACCAGCACCGGGATCTCGAACTTCATCGCCTTGGCGCGAACGAAATAGCCGAAGCTCAGGATCAGCGCCGTCGCCGCCGCGGCCAGGATCAGGATCTTGGCAAAGCGCGCAAATGCATCGACCACGAAGGCGCCGTCGAATATCTCCGTGCGCTCGGCCCCACCCGCGCCGACGATGAGGGCCACGACGGCCATGACGAGCACGGCGAGCCAGCCGACCGAGACGGCGTTGCGTTCCGTGTCGGCGCGGAACACGCCGAGCATCAGGAGCACCATGGCGCCGGCCGCGAGCACGATTTCCGGCAGGGCTGGGGCAAAGGACTGGAGTGTGGACATCGCTCGCTCCGGATCAGGGCAAGGCCGCGGTGGAAGCGGCACCGGCGATGGCCGCCTCGTAGTTCGCGACGAGGTTCTGCACCGACACCGCCGTCACGTCGAGGATGGGCGCGGGATAGAAGCCGAACAGGATGGTGAGGACGACGAGCGGCCCGAGCACGGCGATCTCGCGCGCGGACAGATCGGGCAGCAACTTGAGCGCCGGCTTCTCGAGCGGCCCGAAGATGATCTGCCGGTAGAGATAGAGCGCGTAGGTCGCCGACAGGATGACGCCGGTCGTGGCGAGGAAGGCGACCCACGTGTTGACCTTGAACGCGCCGAGCAGCGTGAGGAACTCGCCGACGAAGCCGCTCGTGCCCGGCAGGCCGACGTTGGCCATGGTGAAGACCATGAACGCGGCGGCGTAGAGCGGCATCCGGTCTGCAAGCCCTCCGTAGGCGGCGATCTCGCGCGTATGCATGCGGTCGTAGATGACGCCGACGCAGAGGAAGAGGGCTGCCGAGACGATGCCGTGCGACAGCATCTGGAAGATGGCGCCATCGACGCCCTGCGCGGTCACCGTGAAGATGCCCATCGTCACATATCCCATGTGGGCCACGGACGAGTAGGCGATGAGCTTCTTCAAGTCCTCCTGCGCGAGCGCCACCAGCGACGTATAGACGATGGCAATGACCGACAGCGCGAACACGAGGGGCGCGAGTTGCTCGCTCGCCAGCGGGAACATCGGCACCGAGAAGCGCAGGAAGCCGTAGCCGCCCATCTTCAGGAGGATCGCCGCGAGGATCACGGAGCCGGCCGTCGGCGCCTCGACGTGGGCATCGGGGAGCCAGGTATGAACCGGCCACATCGGCATCTTCACCGCAAAGGAGGCGAAGAAGGCCAGCCACAGCCAGAACTGCATGTCGGCAGGCAGGCGCGTCGTCGTGATCAGCGTCGGGATGTCGGTAGTTCCGGCATAGCTGTAGATCGCCATGATCGCGATCAGCATCAGGACGGAGCCGAGCAGCGTGTAGAGGAAGAACTTGAAGCTCGCGTAGACGCGCCGCGGCCCGCCCCACACGCCGATGATGAGGAACATCGGGATGAGGCCGCCCTCGAAGAAGAGGTAGAAGAGCACCAGGTCCAGCGCGCAGAACACGCCGATCATCAGCGTCTCGAGCAGCAGGAACGCGATCATGTACTCCTTGACGCGCTCCTGGATCGGCTCCCAGCTCGCCAGCACGCACAGCGGCATCAGGAACGTGGTCAGGATCACGAACAGCATGGAGATGCCGTCGACGCCCATCTTGTAGCGGATCGGGCCGAGCCAGTCGTAGTCCTCGACGAACTGGAAAGCCGCCGTCGAGGCGTCGAAGTTCGTCCAGATGAGGAGCGACACGCCGAACGTGACGAGCGTCGTCCACAGCGCCACCCAGCGGGCGTTGTTGGCCGCGTCCCTCGGCAGCGTCGCAATGAAGATCGCCCCGACGAGCGGCAGGAAGGTGACGATCGACAGGATCGGCTGGGTCGTGATGTTCATGGCTTAACCTCCGCCGGCCAGGCGAACCACGTGACGATCAGCGCGACGCCGATCAGCATGGCGAAGGCATAGTGATAGACGTAGCCGGTCTGGAGCCGGACGAACTTGCCCGTGGCCCAGCCGACGCCCGCGGCGGTGCCGTCGATGGCGCCGTCGATGATCGCCCCGTCGACGCCCTTCCAGAGGAGTCGGCCGAGCGCCTTGGCGGGACGCACGAAGATGAAATCGTAGAGTTCGTCGAAATACCACTTGTTGAGCAGGAACAGGTAGAGCGGCCGGAACGCGTTCGCCGTCTTCTCGGGCAGCTCCGGAGCGGCGACATAGTAGAGGTAGGCGAGCCCGAACCCCGCGGCCATGGCCATGAAGGGCGCCCACATCACCCACTCCGGCACCTCGTGCATGTGGTGCATGATGTCGGGATCGGGCTGCAGCGACGGGCCCCAGAACTCGGCCAGATGGTGGCCGATGAAGGAGGGCGCGAAGATGATGCCCGAGAACACCGCGCCCGCCGCCAGCACGAACAGCGGGATGAGCATGACCGGCGGGCTCTCGTGGGCATGCTTGTAGGTGTCGGGCTCGGCGCGCGTCTTGCCGTAGAAGGTCAGGAACATGAGGCGCCAGGAATAGAAGGACGTCATCAGCGCCGCGACGACGAGCAGCCAGAAGGCGTAGTTGCCGGGCGTATGGGCGGCGTACGTCGCCTCCACGATGGCGTCCTTGGAGTGGAACCCGGCAAAGCCGCCCAGATGCGGGATGCCGACGCCCGTCAGCGCCAGCGTGCCGATGAGCATCATCGCCCACGTCAGCGGGATCTTGGACTTGAGCCCGCCCATGTTGCGCATGTCCTGCTCGTGGTGCATCGCGTGGATGACGGAGCCGGCGCCGAGGAACAGGAGCGCCTTGAAGAAGGCGTGCGTGAAGAGGTGGAAGATGCCGACCGTGTAGGCCCCGACGCCGCAGGCGACGAACATGTAGCCGAGCTGGGAGCACGTCGAGTAGGCGATGACGCGCTTGATGTCGTTCTGCACGAGGCCGACGGTCGCGGCGAAGAACGCCGTGACGGCGCCGATCAGGACCACGACCTCAAGCGCCGCGGGGGCGAGCTCGAACAGCGGCGACAGCCGCGCGACCATGAACACGCCGGCCGTCACCATGGTCGCGGCGTGGATCAGCGCCGACACCGGGGTCGGGCCCTCCATCGCATCCGGCAGCCAGGTGTGCAGCAGGAACTGCGCCGACTTGCCCATCGCCCCCATGAACAGGAGGAGCGCCAGCGTCGTCAGGATATCGACGTCATGGCCGAGGAAATTCATCGTCTTGCCGGCCGCGCCCGGCGCCAGGCGGAAGATGTCGTCGAAGCTGACGGTCTGGAAGATGTAGAACACGCCGAAGATGCCGAGCGCGAAGCCGAAGTCGCCGACGCGGTTGACGACGAAGGCCTTGATGGCGGCCGCGTTCGCCTCGGGCTTGTGATACCAGAAGCCGATCAGCAGGTAGCTGGCGAGCCCCACGCCCTCCCAGCCGAAGAACATCTGCAGCAGGTTGTCGCTCGTCACCAGCATGAGCATGGCGAACGTGAAGAGCGAGAGATAGGCAAAGAAGCGCGGCCGGCTGTCGTCCTCGTGCATGTAGCCGATGGAATAGACATGCACGAGCGACGACACCGTCGTGACGACGACCAGCATCACCGCCGTCAGCGTATCGATGCGCAGCACCCAGGCGGCCTCAAGGTCGCCCGACGTGATCCAGCGCAGCACCGGCACCTTGATCGCGGCCTTCGCCGCCTCGTGATGGAAGCCGACCTCGATGAACACGAACCAGGACAGCACGGCGGCGACGAGGAGCAGGCCGGTAGTGATGACCTCGGAGGCCCGTGCGCCGATGAGACGGCCGAACAGCCCGGCGATGAGCGCGCCCAAGAGCGGCAGGAAGACGATTGCGGAATGGATCATCGCCGCCTCAGCCCTTCATCATGTTGATGTCTTCGACGGCGATGGAGCCGCGGTTGCGGAAGTAGACGACGATGATCGCCAGCCCGATGGCCGATTCGGCGGCCGCCACCGTCAGCACGATGAGCGCGAAGATCTGCCCCGTGATGCTGCCGAGGAAGCTCGAGAACGCGACCAGGTTGACGTTGACGGAGAGCAGCATGAGCTCGACCGACATCAGGATGACGATGACGTTCTTGCGGTTGAGGAAGATACCGAGGATGCCGAGCGTGAAGAGGCAGGCGGCGACCGTCAGATAATGGCTGAGCCCGATCTCCATGCCCTCACTCCCTCGTCTCGCCGGACGGGATCACCGCGCCGCCGGGCGCGACCTTCACCATCTCGAAGCCTGTTGCCGGCGTGCGCGCGTTCTGCCTGGCGACCGACTGGCGCTTGACGCCCTCGCGGTGGCGCAGCGTCAGCACGATGGCGCCGATCATGGCGACGAGCAGGACGAGGCCCGCCGCCTGGAAGAAGTAGACGTACTTGGTGTAGAGCACGCGGCCGATCGCCTCGGTGTTGGTGAGTGTCTCCGCGCCGACGGCGATGGCGGGTGCGGCGGCTGGCAGCCCGCCGGCCGCCTTGGTCACGAAGAGAGCGATCAGCTCGACGAGCACGATGCCCGCCACGAGGAGGCCCACCGGCGCGTTCTTGATGAAGCCGGCCCTGAGCTCGGCGAAGTCGACGTCGAGCATCATGACGACGAACAGGAAGAGCACCGCCACCGCGCCGACGTAGACGATGACGAGCAGCATGGCGAGAAACTCCGCCCCGAGCAGCACGAACAGGCCCGCGGCGTTGAAGAACGTCAGGATGAGGAACAGCACGGCATGGACCGGATTGCGCGCGACGATCACCATCGTCGCCGACACCACGGCCAGAACCGCGAAGAGATAGAAAAAGAGCGCCGTCAGCATCTCGTCCATCCTTGCGCCCTCTCCCCATCGGCTTCGACGGGGAGAGGGTCGGGGTGAGGGGCAGCCGCTTGCGCAGACCCGCCGTCTTCCAACCCGCACATCACCTGTACTTCGCATCGGCGGCGAGGTTGCGCGCGATTTCGCGCTCCCACCGGTCGCCGTTCGCCAGCAGCCGCTCCTTGTCGTAGAACAGTTCCTCGCGCGTCTCCGTCGCGAACTCGAAATTCGGCCCCTCCACGATGGCATCGACCGGACAGGCCTCCTGGCAAAGGCCGCAGTAGATGCACTTCGTCATGTCGATGTCGTAGCGCGTCGTGCGCCGCGTGCCGTCGTTGCGGCGCGGTCCGGCCTCGATCGTGATGGCGAGTGCCGGGCAGATCGCCTCGCACAGCTTGCAGGCGATGCAGCGCTCCTCCCCGTTCGGATAGCGGCGCAGCGCGTGCTCGCCGCGAAAGCGCGGCGACAGCGGTCCCTTCTCGAAGGGGTAGTTCAGCGTCTTCTTGGGCGCAAAGAAGTAGCGCATCGAGAGGCCGAAGGCCTTCACGAACTCGACGAGGAAGAGCGATTTCACACCCTGGACGATGGTCATTCGTTTTTCCTTCAGCCTCGGCCTGCCGAGGCGAAACAGGAGCCGGTCACAACGTCCGCCGCCGCCATGACAGCGAGCCCTGTGCGCGAGCCGGTGCGAAACGCGGTCACGACACGCCCCCGAACTGCAGAATGGCGGCGACGACGACCACGGCCAGCAGCGACAGCGGCAGGAAGACCTTCCAGCCGAGCCGCATCAACTGATCGTAGCGGTAGCGCGGCACCATGGCCTTGACCATGGCGAACATGAAGAACAGGAACGTCGCCTTGAGGACGAACCAGAGGACTCCCGGCACCGCGTTGAGCGGCCAGATGTCGATGGGCGGCAGCCAGCCGCCGAGGAACAGGATCGTGCCGATGGCGCACATGGTGACGATCGCCACGTACTCGCCGAGCATGAAGAGCAGGTAGGGCGTGGAGGAGTATTCCACCATGAAGCCCGCGACGAGCTCAGATTCCGCCTCCACGAGGTCGAACGGCGGCCGGTTCGTCTCGGCGAGCGCCGAGACGAAGAAGATGACGAACATGGGGAAGAGCACCAGCCAGTGCCAGTCGAGGAACGAGGCCGGCAGCCCCACCGAGGTGCCGAGCCCCGTCGTCTGCGCGCGCACGATCTCGGTCAGGTTGAGCGAGCCGACGAGCAGCAGCACGGTGATGATGACGAAGCCGATCGAGACCTCGTAGGAGACCATCTGCGCCGCCGAGCGCAGCGCCCCCATGAACGGATACTTCGAGTTCGAGGCCCAGCCGCCCATGATGATGCCGTAGACGCCGAGCGAGGAGATGGCGAGCAGATAGAGGATGCCGACGTTGAGATCGGCGATGACCCACTTGCCCCAGCCGTTCTCGTTGACCGGGATGACGGCCCAGGCCGCAAGCGCACACACGGCGGTCGCGAGCGGCGCCAGCAGATAGACGCCCTTGTTGGCGCCCGCCGGGATCACCGGCTCCTTGACCGCGAACTTGATGAGATCGGCAAACGACTGCAGCAGGCCGAAGGGTCCGACGACATTCGGGCCCTTGCGCATCTGCACGGCGGCCCAGACCTTGCGGTCCATGAGCAGCAGGAAGGCGATCAGCACCAGCAGGACGACGAGCAGGAGCAGGCTGAGCCCCACGTTGATCGCGAGCCAGATGAGGGCGTCCCAGAAGGTCGAAGCCTGATCCGTCATTGCGCCTGCCTTCTCATTCCGCCGCGGTCAGCGTCCGACGCGACCCCGCCGCATGCTTCAGCGCGCTGAGCTCCGCCATGATCTGCGAGGCGCGCGCGACCGGATTGGTGAGGTAGAAATCCTTGATCGGCGACCGCATCGGCCCGTCTCGCATCGAAGTGTCCCGCATCACCGCGGCGCCGTCAGCCAGCGCAGAAACCGCGCCGGGGTCGGCGGGAGCGACGACGTTGAGGGCCGCGAGCTGCGGCGCCACCCGGTAGAGCGCCGCCCGCAGCTCCTCCAGCGTGTCGAACGGGAGGGCCTGGCCGATCTCGGCCGAAAGCGCCCGCAGAACCGTCCAGTCTTCGCGCGCCTCGCCCGGCGGAAAGACGGCGCGAGCAGTCTGCTGCGCGCGCCCTTCCGTGTTGACGTAGGTCGCGCTCTTCTCCGTATAGGCGGCGCCCGGCAGGATCACGTCGGCGCGATGCGCGCCGCGGTCGCCGTGGCTGCCCTGGTAGATCACGAACGGGCCCGGCGCGATGTCGATCTCGTCGGCGCCGAGGTTGAACAGCACGTCCACGCCGCCGGCCGCCATCTGCTGGGCGGTGAGGCTCTTCGCCCCGGGCACGAAGCCGATGTCGAGGCCCGCGACGCGCGCTGCCGCCGTGTGCAGCACGTTGAAGCCGTTCCAGCCGTCACGGACGGCGCCGAGCGCGAGGGCGGCCCGCGCCGTCATGCTAAGGATTGCCGCCCCGTCGGGTCGCGCCAGCGCACCCATGCCGACGATGACGACCGGCCGCTCGGCCGGTGCCGGCGCGCGCCGCAGAAGCTCGCTCAGCGCGGCCGGGTCGGTGCCCAGATGCGCATACTTGAAGCCGAGGCCCACCGCCTCGCCGATGACCGAGACCGACACGCCCGGCTGGCGCGCACGGCGCCGCAGGCGCGAGTTGAGAACCGGGGCCTCGAGGCGCGGATTGGCGCCGACGATCAGGATCCAGTCCGCCCGATCGAGGCCCTCGACCGTGGTGTTGAAGAGATAGCCCGCGCGGCCCGCAGCCGGATCGAGCGCCTCCCCCGCCTGCCGGCAATCGAGGTTCGCAACCCCGAGGCTGCGCATCAGCTCGCGCAGCGCGAACATCTCCTCCGCGCCCGCCAGATCGCCGGCGATCGCGCCGATGCGCGCCGGCATCGTCGATTTCAGGCGCTGCGCCACAGCATCGAACGCTTCCGCCCATGTGGCGGCGACCAGGCGTCCGTTGCGGCGCACATAGGGCCGGTCGAGGCGCTGCGTTTTAAGCCCATCGACGACATGGCGCGTCTTGTCGGAGATCCACTCCTCGTTCACCGCGTCGTTGTTGCGGGGAAGGATGCGCATCACCTCGCGGCCGCGCGTGTCGACCCGGATGGCGGAGCCGAGCGCATCCATCACGTCGATGCTCTCGGTCTTCTTCAGCTCCCACGGCCGCGCGTTGAAGGCCCACGGCCGGTGCGTCAGCGCGCCGACGGGGCACAGGTCCACCGCGTTGGCGCTCATCTCGGTCAGGATGCCCTTCTCCAGATAGGTCGTGATCTCGGCATCCTCTCCCCGGCCGATGAGGCCGAGCTCCTCCACGCCCGCAATCTCGGTCATGTAGCGCACGCAGCGCGTGCAGTGGATGCAGCGCGTCATCACCGTCTTGATGAGCGGGCCGATGTACTTCTCCTCGACCGCCCGCTTGTTCTCCAGGAAGCGCGAGCCGCCGAGACCGAACGCCATCGCCTGGTCTTGCAGGTCGCACTCGCCGCCCTGGTCGCAGATGGGGCAGTCGAGCGGATGGTTGATGAGGAGGAACTCCATCACACCCTCGCGCGCCTTTTTCGCGACGGCGCTCGTGGTGAAGACCTTCTTCGGCGAGCCGTCGCGGTTGGGCGGCAGGTCGTTGACGAGCATGGCGCAGGACGCGATCGGCTTCGGGCTGCCCTCCACCTCCACGAGGCACATGCGGCAGTTGCCGGCGATCGACAGTCGCTCGTGATAGCAGAAGCGCGGGATCTCGGCGCCGGCGGCCTCGCACGCGTGCATGAGCGTCGTGCCGTCCTCGACCTCGATCTCCTTGCCGTCGACGATGAGCTTCCTACTCATGTGCGATGCACTCCCGCTTCGCCTCTCCCCGTCATCGCGGAGCGAGGCTTCGCATCGACGGGAGAGGCCGGCGCACCCACTTCGCCTCTCCCCTGTCTTCGCGGAGCGATGCTTCGCATCGACGGGAGAGGCCGGCGCGCAACGCCGGGTGAGGGGGCGGGCGCTCGACCCGGCTGCAGATGGACCTGCCTCACTCCGCCGCCTCCCGGTGTGTCGTATGATAGGTGTCGATGCGGGCCTCGATCTCGTCGCGGAAGTGGCGGATCAGGCCCTGCACGGGCCAGGCCGCCGCGTCGCCGAGCGCACAGATGGTGTGCCCCTCCACCTGCTTGGTGACGTCGAACAGCAGGTCGATCTCGCGCTTCTCCGCGCGGCCTTCCGCCATGCGTTCGAGCACGCGCCACATCCAGCCCGTGCCCTCGCGGCACGGCGTGCACTGGCCGCAGCTCTCGTGCTTGTAGAAATAGGAGATGCGCGCGATCGCGCGCACGATGTCGGTCGACTTGTCCATGACGATCACGGCCGCCGTGCCGAGGCCCGACTTCACCTTGGCGAGCGCGTCGAAGTCCATCGTCAGGTCCTGGCACAGCTCGGCCGGCACCAGCGGCACCGACGACCCGCCCGGAATGACCGCGAGCAGGTTGTGCCACCCGCCGCGCACGCCGCCCGCGTGCTCGTCGATGAGCTCGCGCAGCGGGATCCCCATCTCCTCCTCGACGACGCACGGCCTGTTCACGTGGCCGGAGATCTGGAAAAGCTTGGTGCCGGCGTTGTTGGGCTTGCCCAGCGCCTCGAACCAAGTGGCGCCGCGGCGCAGGATGTCGGGGACGACGGCGATGCTCTCGACGTTGTTGATCGTCGTCGGCGCGCCGTAGAGACCGACGTTGGCCGGGAACGGCGGCTTCAGGCGCGGCTGGCCCTTCTTGCCCTCGAGGCTTTCGAGGAGCGCCGTCTCCTCGCCGCAGATATAGGCGCCGGCGCCGTGGTGGACGAAGACGTCGAAGTCCCAGCCGTGGACGTTGTTGCGGCCGATGAGGCGGGCGGCATAGGCCTCATCGATGGCCCGCTGCAGCGCCTCGCGCTCGCGGATGTATTCGCCGCGCAGATAGATGTAGCAGGTGTGCGCGCGCATCGCGAAGGAGGCGAGCAGCGCGCCCTCGATCAGGAGCTGGGGGTCGTTGCGCAGGATCTCGCGGTCCTTGCACGAGCCGGGCTCGGACTCGTCGCCGTTGACGACGAGATAGCTCGGCCGCGGATCGGCCTTGGGCATGAACGACCATTTGAGGCCGGTCGGAAAGCCGGCGCCGCCGCGGCCCCTGAGGCCCGACTGCTTCACCTCGTTGATGATCCAGTCGTGGCCCTGGTCGATGAGAAGCTTGGTGCCGTCCCAGGCGCCGCGCCGGATCGCGGCTTTCAGCCCCTCGTCATGAAACCCGTAGAGATTGGTGAAGATCCGGTCCTGATCGGCAAGCATCGGCATGGTCGCCTCACCCCTTCGGCCGCTCGCCCGCATCCGTGTCCGGACGCCAGCCCGTGGCGAGCTTCCGACACTGGTCGAGCCACTTGTCACGCGCAATGCGGCCCTTGAACCCCGGCATCTCGTTCTCGAACCACGCCACTTCCTCGGGTGTCCAGGCGGCGATCTGGTCGAAATGCCAGACGCCGAGCTTGTTCATGCGTTCCTCGAGCTTCTCGGCAACGCCCCAGATGAGCTTCAGATCGTCCGGCTTGCCGTCGCGCGGGGCGGCGAGCAGCGAGGGCTTCGCCATCGTCACGCCGGCGGCCGCCGCGGGCGCGGGACCGGCCTTGCGGCTCTCCTCCGCCATCCGGGCGAGCTCGCCCGCCGGCATGGCCTTGCCGCCTCCGCGCGCCTCCAACTCCTTCACGAGACCCGCGTTCGCCATCGCGGTCAGGGCGGCGGGGTGAGGCGCGGGCTTGGCGGCCGGCGTCGAGGACGGGGACGACGTAGCAGGTGCGGCCGGCGCCGGCGGGGCGACGGGCGCGGCACCGCCCGACCCATGGGCAAGACGCTTCTGCCACTGCCCGATCCGCGAGCCGTCGAAGAGCGCCGGGTCGGTCAGCGTCGTCGGCCCACCCTCGGGACAGGACGCCGTGCGCCCGATCTGCGAGCCGGGCGCCGGCGGCGTTCCCTTGGCGAAGCCGTCGAGCAGGGCCTCGAAGCTCGCCGGCGTCAGGTCCTCGTAGGTGTCGGGGCCGATCTGGACCATCGGCGCGTTGGCGCACGAGCCCAGGCACTCGACCTCCTCCCACGAGAAGGCGCCGTCGGCGGAGACGTGGAACGGGTCGTGCGCGATCCGGCGCTCGCAGACCTTGATGAGGTCGCGTGCGCCGCGCAGCATGCAGGGCGTCGTCCCGCACACCTGGACGTGGGCCTTGCGTCCGACGGGCGCCAACTGGAACATCGTGTAGAAGGTCGCGATCTCGAGCACGCGGATATGGGCCATGCCGAGCATGTCGGCCACCGCGCGGATCGCCGGTTCCGTGATCCAGCCGCCGATCTGCTCCTGCGCGCGCCACAGGACGGGGATGACGGCGGAGGCCTGCTTGCCCGGCGGATACTTCGCGATCGTCGCCTCGGCCCAGGCCAGATTTTCGGGCGTGAAGGCGAAGTGCGCGGGCTGATCCGGGTGTAGGCGGCGAACGGCCATGCACGGCTCCAAGATTGACGCAGAGGGGGCAGGTCCGGCGCGCCGCATGAGGCGCGGGCGGACCCGCGTGCGCGATCCCAAAGCGGCCTCTCCGGCCTTGCGCAACCCCGTCGTCGGTCCTGGTTTCCAGTACGGCCTTGGTGCGGCCAAAGCAAGCGCGGAAGCCGGGCTCCTCCGCGCGCACGCCCGCGCCGCGATGTCGCGAGGATTGCCGGTTTCAATCAAGACGAATCAACGCGGCTCAAGCGCACTGCATCGGCGCGCTCAAGGCGGCGCTTCAGGTCCAGTGCAGCATCTTGTCGAAGTCGCTGAACCAGGAGACGAGCAGCAGCGCCATCGCAAGCGGCGCGAGGAAGAGCGAAATCTGCGATCCGACGCGCAGGAAGCCGGTCCAGAAGATCGCAAGCAGGAGCCCGAACAGCAGGATGACCCAGCCGCCGTCGTCGGCGCCGCGGGCCGCCGCGAACAGGAGGCCGGCCAGGAACGCCGCCAGACCGAGCACGACGGGCACGGCCGGAAGGTCGGCCTGCAACGACCCCATGGGCCAGTCGTTGCGGCGGGCGAACATGCGATAGGTCGCCAGCGAAAGGCCCCATCCGAGGGCCGCCACTGCCAGCAGAAAGCGCTCGTCGATCATCCGTCCCCATCCCCGTCTGCGGCGGAAGGCTCCGCTCGTGTTGTAGCTCGCTCCATGGCCCGACCCAGGGCGGACCGGCCGGTCACCGCTTCTAGCGGGGACCCCGGCTGTGCCGCCAGCGAACCGTCAGCTTGCGGTTAAATCATAGCCGGCGGACGATGGCCAGCGCGCCGCGTCAGCCCCACCGGCTGAGCGAATCGCGCCGCCAGTCCGCCTCGATCTTGCGGCGGCGCTTGCCGCGGATGCTGGCCATGTACAGCAGGAACGCCCAGACTAAAAACGTGAGCGAAATGATCAGGTTGAATTCAATGTTGAACTCGGGCATGGCGGGCCCCGTCCGTTGACGACATGGCGCATCCTATACCACGGCGCTGTGCGCCTGCCGGGCCATCCTGGAAACATGCCTAAATCCCGCGAAGGCAGTTCGCGCCGTCGAGGACCTCCGCCGGCAGGGGCGAGCCTCAGCGGTCTATCTCGCCGAAGACGATGTCGAGCGAGCCGATGATGGCCGACACGTCCGCCAGCATGTGGCCGCGGTTCAGGTGGTCCATCGCGGCCAGATGCGGAAAGCCCGGCGCGCGGATCTTGCAGCGGTAGGGCTTGTTGGACCCGTCCGAGACGAGGTAGACGCCGAACTCGCCCTTGGGCGCCTCCACGGCGGCGTAGACTTCGCCGGGAGGAACATGGAACCCCTCCGTATAGAGCTTGAAGTGGTGGATGAGCGCCTCCATCGAGCGCTTCATGTCGCCCCGTCGCGGCGGGGCGACCTTCTTGTTTTCGGTCATCACCGGACCCCGGCCCTCGGGTGAGCGCAGCTTCTCGCAGGCCTGCTTCATGATTTTCACGCTCTCGCGCATCTCCGCCATGCGGCAGAGGTAGCGGTCGTAGCAGTCCCCGTTCTTGCCGATGGGGATGTCGAACTCCATCTCCGCGTAGCACTCGTAGGGCTGCGCCTTGCGCAGGTCCCAGGCCGCGCCCGACCCGCGCACCATCACGCCGGAGAACCCCCAGTCGAACGCCTCCGCCAGAGGCACCACGCCGATCTCGACGTTGCGCTGCTTGAAGATGCGGTTGTCGGTCAGCAGCCCCTCGATGTCGTCGAGAACCTTGAGGAACGGATCGCACCAGTCGTAGATGTCGTCGATGAGCTCGGGCGGCAGGTCCTGATGCACGCCGCCGATGCGGAAATACTTCGCGTGCATGCGGCTGCCCGATGCGCGCTCGTAGAACACCATCAGCTTCTCGCGCTCCTCGAAGCCCCACAGCGGCGGCGTCAGCGCGCCGACGTCCATGGCCTGCGTCGTGACGTTGAGGAGATGGGAGAGGTGGCGGCCGATCTCCGAATAGAGCACGCGGATGAGCTGCGCGCGGCGTGGGACCTCGATGCCGAGCAGCTTCTCGGCCGCCAGGCAGAAGGCGTGCTCCTGGTTCATGGGCGCCACGTAGTCGAGCCGGTCGAAGTAGCCGATCGCCTGAGTGTAGGTCTTGGCCTCGATCAGCTTCTCCGTGCCGCGATGCAGCAGCCCGACGTGCGGATCGACGCGCTCCACGACCTCGCCGTCGAGCTCGAGCACGAGGCGCAGCACGCCGTGCGCGGCCGGGTGCTGCGGGCCGAAGTTGATGTTGAACTGGCGGATCTCTGTTTCCGGCATGGCGTCACTCATTCCCCGGTGCGGAGACCATGGCGAGAAACTCGGTCTCGGTCAGCTGCCGGGTTGCGTTGGCGAAAGCGTAGGCCTCGGGCTTTTTGTCGATGAAGATCTCTGTGGTCAAGGCGAAGCCGTCGAGGTCGTCGATCGTTCCGGCGCTGATGCCGAAATAGTTGAAGGACGGCGCATGGTAGAAAAGATGGGAGCCGCAGGTCCGGCAGAACTGGCGCTCGGCCCACTCGGACGACTTGTATGTGGCGACATGCTCTTTCCCCTTCACCTCTGGAGGGCCAGCGGCCTTGACGGACAGGCCCGGACCGCCCGACCAGCGCCGGCACATGGTGCAGTGGCACGCGTCGATGTCCAGTTCGGCTGGCGTGAAAGTGTAGGTGACGTTGCCGCACAGGCACCGTCCGCTCATCAGTCGGGGCGGGTGGGTCATGGCGCTGTCTCCTCCTCAAGCCGCTCAGCTCAACGCCTTCGCGACCGCGGCGATCTCGCCGACCCGCGCGCGCTTCGCCTTCTCGTTGACGCGGACAACGAACCGCTCCCACGGCACGATCACCCGCTCTTGGCGGCCCTCGCCGATTTTCTCGATCCCATCGTGGGCCGTGACCTGGAACGAAACGCGGCGGCCGTCGACGCCCGTGCATTCGGCATCGACCGTGACGACCTGCCCGGGCACGGTGGCGGCCACGTGCGATACGTCGATATGGATGCCGAGGCTGCCTTCGCCGGGATCGAGATGCGGCCCGAGCACCTTGAGGCAGGCCCATTCCATGAGGCCGACCATGAAGCCCGTCGCGAAGACCGTGGGCATCGTCTGGAAGTCATGCGCTTCCGGATAGAGATAGGGCACGGTCTTGTTCGCCGGCACCTTGAACTCGAGCCGCGCCGCGTCGCCGACCTTCAAGGTTCCCTTCATGACGCGGCTCCCTCGCTTGGTTCGCCGTCCGAGGCGGCGTCGCCGAGGCGGCCGTTGGCGATAAAATCGATGCTGACGTTATAGAAGCCGAGGATCGACTCGCCGCCCTCCCCGCCGCCGTCCGCGAACTGCTTGGCGACTTTGGAAAAGGGAAAACACCAGTCGCCGTTCTCGAAGCGAATGCCGATCTCGTCGCGCTCATGCACGTCCCACGCGCCTCCGGCGGCCTTGATGATCGCCTCACCGAGATAGCTGCCGAGCACGGAGACGAGGCTTGCAACCGTGTCGGGGTCCGTCAGGCGGGCGCGCTGGCGCTCGATGTAGCCGTCGACCCAGGCCACCGACTCCGGCCCGAACCCGAACTCAAGCCCCGAGATCGGACCGAGCTCCTCCACGACGAGCGCCGCGTTGCCGCGGATCATGGCGAGCCTCGGATCGTCCTCGGTCATTCGTCATCACGCCTTTGTGCGCGCGGATCAGGAACGCGTGGCTTTCTCGTCGCCCGGCAGAACGGTGCCCATGCCTTCCCAGGGGCTTTCAAAATCGAACGTGCGGAATTCCTGCGTCAGCTTCACGGGCTCATAGACGACGCGTTTCCTCTCGTCGTCGTAGCGGACCTCGACATAGCCGGTGAGCGGGAAATCCTTGCGCAGCGGGAAGCCCTGGAAGCCGTAGTCGGTGAGCAGCCGGCGCAGGTCCGGGTGGCCCGAGAAGAGGATGCCGTACATATCGTAGGCTTCGCGCTCGTACCAGTTGGCGGCCGAGAAGATCTCGACCGCGCTCGCCACCGGCGTTGACTCGTCGGTTGCAAGCTTGACGCGGATGCGCTGATTGATGCGCGGCGACAGGAGATGGTAGACGACGTCGAAGCGTTCCGCGCGCTCGGGATAATCGACGCCGCAGATGTCGATCAGCACCTCGAAGCGGCAGCGGCCGTCGTCGCGCAGGAAGCGGAGCACGCGTCCGATCTGGTCCCGATCGACGGTCAGCGTCAGCTCGCCGTAGCGGACCGAGCTTGCGCGCACCGCCGGGCCGAGCTTTGCCTCCACGTACTCGCCGAGCTCTTTCAGAATTTCGCTCATCGGTATCCTGCGGACGAAAGGAAATAAGGAAAGCGGCGGCGGCCTGCGTTGCCGCGCCGCCGGCTCAGCGCTCGATCGTGCCGGTGCGCCTGATCTTGCGCTGCAGGAGCAGCACGCCGTAGACGAGCGCCTCCGCCGTCGGCGGGCAGCCGGGCACATAGATGTCGACGGGCACGATGCGGTCGCAGCCGCGCACCACGGAATAGGAGTAATGGTAGTAGCCGCCGCCGTTGGCGCACGACCCCATGGAGATGACGTAGCGCGGCTCGGGCATCTGGTCGTAGACCTTACGCAGCGCCGGCGCCATCTTGTTGGTCAGCGTCCCGGCGACGATCATGACGTCCGACTGGCGCGGGGAAGCACGCGGCGCAAACCCGAAGCGCTCCAGATCGTAGCGCGGCATGGAGGCCTGCATCATCTCCACCGCGCAGCAGGCCAGCCCGAAGGTCATCCACATCAGCGAGCCCGTCCGGGCCCAGTTGATGAGTTCGTCCGTGGACGTGACGAGGAAGCCCTTGTCGGCGAGCTCGTTGGAGATCGCCGTGAAGGTCGGGTCGCCGGGCTTGACGAGCGCCGGACCGCCGCGGCCCTCGCTCGCCGTCTCGCGACTGAGCCGCGCGCCGGCATCGGGCGGTATGATCAATCCCATTCCAGCGCTCCCTTGCGCCACTCATAGATGAAGCCGACGGTGAGCACGCCGAGGAACAGCATCATCGACCAGAAGCCGAAGACGCCGACATCCTTGAAGACGACGGCCCACGGGAACAGGAACGCCACCTCGAGGTCGAAGATGATGAACAGGATCGACACGAGGTAGAAGCGCACGTCGAACCGCATGCGCGCGTCGTCGAAAGCGTTGAAGCCGCATTCGTAGGCCGACACTTTCTCGGGATCGGGGTTGCGGACCGCGACCAGGAACGGCGCGATCAGCAGGACGGCCATGAAGGCGAACGACACGCCGAGAAACACGGCCAGAGGCAGGTAATCGGTGAGAAGCTGGTCCACCGGGGTCTCCTCGTTCGCGCCGGCGGCCGGACGGGCCCCGCGCCGCACTCACGACCCTGTTAACGCAGCCCCCGCGCCCACGCAACCGGACCAGATGTCGTGCCGAGGTCGGAGGACCGTCGCGCCGGACGCCGGCCGCGCCGGGAGGGGCGGGCAACAGCGCGGATCGGATATCGGAGAAAATGCCGTCTGCGCGAAGCGCCGGGAGCAAGGCGACCCGCGGCCAGCCGCGCCCCTCGGAGCTTGCCCGAGCGCAGCGAGGAATCAGCAAGCGTGAGAGCAAAAATGGCGCGAGAGACGGGACTTGAACCCGCGGCCTCCGCCGTGACAGGGCGGCGCTCTAACCAACTGAGCTACTCCCGCAAACCGGTCGTGCGCGCGTGCGAGGCGCAACGCGCGTGTCACGCGCCGTTCACTACGGGTTCGCCTCGGCGAAGTCAAGCGCACTTCCTTGGTTGTGAGCCGCCACCCACGACCCGCCGCAGCGCCCGATTGTCAGCGCCGTGATCACCGTCGCTTAAGAGGTCCGGCTCAGACTCTGCCGTTCCGGAATCGGGGCCGGCAGGGACACGGAACTCATGCGGTCAAGCTCGGGGTTGTATGTCGGCAAGCTGGACCACGTCCGCGCGCTCGCGGCGTTGCACGCCGGCGACCGACAAGCCACGGCCGTCCGACATAGGCCCCTTCACACGCGGCGCATGAAGTCGCGCTTGCCGATCTCCACGCCGTTGTGGCGCAGGATGCCGTAGGCCGTCGTGCAGTGGAAATAGAAATTCGGCAGCGCAAAGTGCAGAAGGTAGTCGCGGCCCGTGAAGGTCATCTCGTTGGGCCCGACCTTGATCGTCAGGCTCCGGTCCTGCGAACCCTCCATCTCGTCCGGCTTGACGCGCGCCAATATCGCCAGCGTCCGGGCGATGCGCGCCTTCAGGTCCGCAAACGAGGCTTCGGCGTCGGCTTCGGCCGGGATGTCGACGCCGGCCAGCCGCTGAGCCGTCAGCGCGGCGAACTTGCAGCTCTCCTGCACTTGGCGCGTGAAGGTGAACATATCGGGATAAAGGCGCGCGGTGAGCAGCGTCTCCGGCGCGATCCTCTTCCCCGCGGCATGGGCGGCCGCCTTGTCGAGAAGGCCGTCGAGCGCATGCAAGTGCTTCTGAAACGAGGGGATGGCGATCAGATACATCGAGACGGTCATGGGCCTCTCCGCTTCAGGGTTTGCCCGCACCTACCGCGAAGCCGTCCCATCGCCAAGACGATATCGCTTACGTGAAGCTCGGCCCGAAGGGCCAAGAGCCAAGGGCGACCGGCGCGGGCGCCGCCCCGCCGGAGCGCGCCTGATCGCAAAGCGATCAGAACAGCGCGCGTGAGGCAGACATGGTGGGCGGTGAGAGGGTCGAACTCCCGACATCTTCGGTGTAAACGAAGCGCTCTACCACTGAGCTAACCGCCCCCGTCCCATCGCGGCGACCATCGGCCCTGCGGCGGCGCTGGCGATCCCACGGCGTGCGATCGCATTCAGTTCAGCGCATCCTTCAGGCCCTTGGCCGGCGTGAACTTGGCGACCTTCGAGGCGGGGATCTTGATGATGGCGCCGGTCGACGGATTGCGCCCCTCACGCTCCTTGCGCTTGGCGACCTTGAAGGTTCCGAAATCGGGCAGCCTGACCTCGGCCCCGTTCTGCAGAGCCGAGCGGATGTGACCGAGCACGGCATCGACGACGACGGCGGCCTTCTCCTTCGTCAACTCGCAATCGCGGGCCACCGCATCGATCAAATCTTTCTTGCTCATAGGTGCTGATCCTCAACTGTTGATTGGAATGATGCCGGCTCGGCAGCGGCAGCCCGGTCTCCGGTGTGTCACGACCAGGTGTTCGGGATGGGGGGAGCACGTCACGTTTTTTCGGTTTGCAGAAAGCGCGTAATTACGGGGGGCGTCAAGCGGAAAAACCTCCGGTTTTGCCCGAAAACCTGGGTCAATTCGGCTGCTTTGCGGACAAGCACCTGAAAATGCAAAGGCCCCGCGACAAAGCTGTCGCGGGGCCCAAGTCGCGTCGAGGACGGCTCAGTGCGCGGTCACGCGCGAGGTGTCCTTGTCGTCGCCGGCGGCGACCTCTGCGCTCTCGGCCGCCACATCGTCCCAGCTGATCGGCTCGGGCAGCCGCACGAGCGCCGCCTTCAGGACGTCCTCCATGCGCGCGACCGGCACGATCTGCAGCTTCTTCTTCACCTCCTCGGGGATGTCCGCCAGATCCTTGACGTTCTCCTCGGGGATGCAGACGGTCTTGATGCCGCCGCGCAGAGCGGCCAGCAGCTTCTCCTTCAAGCCGCCGATCGGAAGCACGCGGCCGCGCAGCGTGATCTCGCCGGTCATCGCCACATCCTTGCGGACGGGGATGCCCGTGAGCACCGAGATGATGGCGGTGGCCATCGCGACGCCGGCCGAGGGACCGTCCTTCGGCGTCGCGCCTTCCGGCACGTGCACGTGGATGTCCTTCTTCTCGAAGAGCGACGGCCGGATGCCGAAGTCGACCGAGCGCGAGCGCACGTAGGCGTTCGCGGCCGAGATCGATTCCTTCATCACGTCGCGCAGGTTGCCCGTGACCGTCATCTTGCCCTTGCCGGGCATCATGACGCCTTCGATGGTGAGCAACTCGCCGCCGACCTCCGTCCACGCGAGACCCGTGACGATGCCGATCTGGTCCTCGAGCTCCGCCTCGCCGTAGCGGAATTTCGGAACTCCGAGGTAGTCCTTCACGTTGGCCGCCGTGACGTGGACCGTCTTGTGGTCCGACGTCAGGATCTCCTTGACGGCCTTGCGGGCGAGCTTGGCCATCTCACGCTCGAGCGAGCGCACGCCCGCCTCGCGCGTGTAGCGGCGGATCACCTCCATGATCGCGGCGTCGTCCACGCTCCATTCGCCGGGCTCCAGGCCGTGCGCGGTCGACTGCTCGGGCAGCAAATGGCGCTTGGCGATCTCGACCTTCTCGTCCTCGGTGTAGCCCGCAAGGCGAATGATCTCCATGCGGTCGAGAAGGGCCGGAGGGATGTTCAGCGTGTTGGCCGTGGTCACGAACATCACGCTCGACAGGTCGTAGTCGACCTCGAGGTAGTGGTCGTTGAACGTCGAGTTCTGCTCCGGATCGAGCACCTCGAGCAGGGCCGCCGCGGGATCGCCGCGGAAGTCCTGGCCCATCTTGTCGATCTCGTCGAGCAGGAAGAGCGGGTTCGTCCGCTTCGCCTTCTTCATCGACTGGATGACCTTGCCGGGCATCGAGCCGATGTAGGTGCGGCGATGGCCCCGGATCTCCGCCTCGTCGCGCACGCCGCCGAGCGACATGCGCACGAACTCGCGCCCCGTGGCGTTCGCGATCGACTTGCCGAGCGAGGTCTTGCCGACGCCGGGAGGCCCGACGAGGCACAGGATCGGCCCCTTCAGCTTGTTGGTGCGCGCCTGCACGGCGAGGTACTCGAGGATGCGCTCCTTGACCTTCTCCAGGCCATAGTGCTCCGCGTCGAGGACCTGCTGGGCCTCGTCGAGATCCTTCTTCACCTTGCCCTTGATGCCCCACGGGATCGAGAGCAGCCAGTCGAGGTAGTTGCGCACCACCGTCGCCTCGGCCGACATCGGGCTCATCTGCTTGAGCTTCTTGAGCTCCGCCGGCGCCTTGTCCTTGGCCTCCTTCGACAGCTTGGTGTTCTCGATCTTCTCTTCGAACTCCGCGATGTCGTCACGCTCTTCGTTGTCGCCGAGCTCCTTCTGAATGGCCTTCATCTGCTCGTTCAGATAGTACTCGCGCTGCGTCTTCTCCATCTGGCGCTTGACGCGCGAGCGGATGCGCTTCTCGACCTGGAGAACGGAGATCTCGCTCTCCATGAGCGTATAGACCTTCTCCAGGCGTTCCGAGATCGTCGTCGTCTCGAGGATGTCCTGCTTGTCGGAGATCTTGATCGCCAGGTGCGAGGCGATCGTGTCGGCGAGCTTGGAGTAGTCCTCGATCTGGGCGACGGTGCCGAGCACCTCCGGCGAGATCTTCTTGTTGAGCTTCACATAGCTCTCGAACTGCGATACGGCCGAGCGGGCGAGTGCCTCGATCTCGTCCTTGGCCCCTTCGACCTCGGGAATCTTCTCGACCTCGGCCTCGAAGAAATCGGGGTTATCCGTGTAGCGGACGATCTTGGCGCGCGCGACGCCTTCGACGAGCACCTTCACGGTGCCGTCCGGCAGCTTCAGGAGCTGCAGCACGGAGGCGAGCGTGCCGGTCTCGTAGATCGCATCGGTGGCCGGGTCGTCGTCGCCGGCGTTCTTCTGGGCGGCAAGCAGGATGTGCTTGTCGGCGTTCATCACCTCGCCCAGCGCGTTGATCGATTTCTCGCGCCCCACGAACAGCGGCACGATCATGTAGGGGAACACAACGATGTCGCGCAGGGGAAGGACCGGATACCGCGCCCGACCGCCTGCCTTCTCGCGTGCCGTCTTGTCTTCGCTCATGGCTCTACCTTTGACTGGAGGACGGACAGCTTACGCTACTTTTCCTCTCCTGGCTTGTGCTCCCGGGCCCTGTTAGTCCGGCGGCATGACCCGATTGAGGCGCCAAGCCTCCGACCGATCCGGAAGCGACCACGTCACCCGCTCGAGCACGTCTGTCGGAAAGACAGCCGTCCGGCTCGAGTCGGGCACGGGCTCGGAGTGAACATTTGGGGATCGTCGCGCCAGGATCAAGGTGCGGATAAGGACCGCGGCCGAGTTGTACACCGCAACGGCGGCCGAGGGCCAAACGCCGCAGACGAGGCCCCTGGCGC
Source organism: uncultured Hyphomicrobium sp. (assembly GCA_964589785.1). Lineage (GTDB taxonomy): Bacteria > Pseudomonadota > Alphaproteobacteria > Rhizobiales > Hyphomicrobiaceae > JAGVSR01. The sequence goes on along the minus strand of CAZPUQ010000002.1, from coordinate 333,112 downwards.
AGCGGGCGATGTGCGGACCTGTCCGGGACGCCGAGCAGCGGCTTAGGAGGCCGTCGATCCCTTCTCCTCGGCGCGCTCCGAGTAGATGCGAAGCGGCCGCGCGCCGCCTTCCACCACCTCGGGGCTGATCACGATCTCCTCCACGCCCTTCATGGCGGGAAGGTCGAACATGGTGTCGAGCAGGATCGCCTCCATGATGGAGCGCAGGCCGCGGGCCCCCGTCTTGCGCTCGATCGCACGCCGGGCGATCGCCTTCAGCGCGTCGAGCGTGATGGTGAGCTTCACGTCCTCCATCTCGAACAGCCGCTGGTACTGCTTGACGAGGGCGTTCTTCGGCTCGGTCAGGATCTGCACCAGCGCCGCCTCGTCGAGGTCCTCCAGCGTGGCGATGACCGGCAGGCGCCCGATGAACTCGGGGATCAGGCCGAACTTCAGGAGGTCTTCCGGTTCCACCTGCCGCAGGACCTCGCCCGTCCGGCGCTCGTCGGGGCCGGAGACCTGGGCGCCGAAACCGATCGACGTGCCCCGCCCACGGCCGGAGATGATCTTCTCCAGGCCCGCGAAGGCGCCGCCGCAGATGAAGAGGATGTTGGACGTGTCGACCTGCAGGAACTCCTGCTGGGGATGCTTGCGCCCGCCCTGCGGAGGTACGGACGCGACGGTCCCTTCCATGATCTTCAGGAGCGCCTGCTGCACGCCCTCGCCCGAGACATCGCGGGTGATCGACGGGTTGTCCGACTTGCGCGAGATCTTGTCGATCTCGTCGATGTAGACGATGCCGCGCTGCGCCCGCTCGACGTTGTAGTCGGCGTTCTGCAGAAGCTTCAGGATGATGTTCTCCACGTCCTCGCCGACATAGCCGGCCTCGGTCAGCGTGGTGGCATCCGCCATCGTGAACGGCACGTCGAGGATGCGGGCCAGCGTCTGGGCGAGCAGCGTCTTGCCGCAGCCGGTCGGGCCGACGAGCAGAATGTTCGACTTGGCGAGCTCCACGTCGTTGTTCTTGGCGGCGTGGCTCAGGCGCTTGTAGTGGTTGTGCACGGCGACGGAGAGCACGCGCTTGGCGTGGAACTGTCCGATGACGTAGCTGTCGAGGACGGTGCAGATCTCCTGCGGCGTGGGCACGCCGTCGCGCGACTTGACGAGGGTGTTCTTGTTCTCCTCGCGGATGATGTCCATGCACAGCTCGACGCATTCATCGCAGATGAACACGGTCGGGCCCGCGATGAGCTTGCGAACCTCGTGCTGGCTCTTGCCGCAGAAGGAGCAGTAGAGCGTGTTCTTCTCTTGAGCCATCGCGTCTCTCGCACCCGTTTGCCGGGACTGGTGGCCGGTCGGAGCCTCGCCCCGGCGGCGTCGAAGGGGAGCCGAGGTCTGCGAACCGCTCCAACCTGGAATCTCCAGGCCGATCACAGCACGCTAACGCTCGGCAGATCAAGAATGGATTAATTCAAGGTCAAGGCCGTTCCGTGCTCCAGCGTCCCTATTACCACACAGTTACCGGCGCGCCCCAAGCACGTAGGATGCCTTGCCCCGACCGGTTGGGCCAATCCGCCGCGCCGAACCCGCCGTTGCTTCGCGCCCGCACACTCCAGCGTCTCCGGCCACGGTGCGCGCGGCGAGCGTGTCCGGTCTCAGGCTCCCGAAAGTCTCCCGCAGCGCGTCATTTCGCGTCCGTACGTCACCAGTTGCGGGCCGCCAGCCGGCCGGACGTGAAGGACCGCGCCCGCAGCGGAAAAACCCCGGCTGGCGCCGCCCCGTTCCCGGCGGACCCTGATCCGATCGGGTTGGGCCGTCCATTCAGGCCGTCCATTCAGGCCGCCAATCTAGGCCGGCCGTGCCTCGGCGATCTTCCCTTCCACCTCGTCGCGGCTCTGGAGCACCTTGTCGACGATGCCGAAGTCGCGGGCCTGCTCCGCCGTCATGAAGTAATCACGGTCGAGCGTTTTCTCGATCATTTCATAGGGCTGACGGGTATGCTTCACATAGACTTCGTTCAAGCGGCGCTTCATCTTGATGATGTCCTCCGCGTGCCGCTCGATGTCGGAGGCCTGGCCCGAGAACCCGCCGGAGGGCTGGTGCACCATGATGCGGGCGTTGGGGAGCGCGAACCGCATGTCCTTGGCGCCGGCGCACAACAGCAGCGAGCCCATGGAAGCAGCCTGGCCGATGCACAGCGTCGCCACCGGCGGCTTGATGAACTGCATCGTGTCGTAAATCGCCATCCCCGACGTCACGACGCCGCCCGGGGAGTTGATATACATGGAGATTTCCTTCTTCGGGTTCTCCGACTCCAGGAACAGGAGCTGCATGCAGATCGACGAGGCCATGTGGTCCTCGACCGGTCCGGTGACGAAGATGATGCGCTCCTTCAGGAGTCGCGAAGGCAGATCGTAGCCGCGCTCGCCGCGCGCGGTCTGCTCCACGACCATCGGCCAGAAGGTGTTGGTCAGCGTCGCGACGGGATCGCGCATCGGATCGTGCTCCTTGTCTCTCTCGGCCCGCGTATCGGCCCGTTTGGTCCGCCGCGTCGTCGGCGGCAGTCTGTCGTGGGCGCGGCCCCGCCCCGGGGCTTCCCACATATGGGCGCATACGGCCCGAAAGGGAAGCGGCTGTCCGCGCGCTTGGAATCGCGGCCGGCCGCCGCGCAACGTTTCCGCGATCCGGCAGCGCCCCGCAAGGCCCCTGCGGCGGGGACGGCGGCCGGCCTGGACCGGCGTGGGGGCCGGGTCGGACCCGGCAGGGCCGTCAGGTCTCGGTCGCGGCCTTGACCTTCTCGAAGAGCTCCTCGCGGCTCACGGTCTTGTCGCTCACCTTGGCCTTGCCGATGAGGAGATCGACCACCTTGTCCTCGAAAATCGGCGCGCGCAGCTCCTGCAGGGCGCCGGGCGTCTTCTCGAAGTACTCGTAGACGAACTTCTCCTGGCCCGGATAGCGGCGCGCCTGCTCCATGAGCGCGAGCCGCATTTCGTCCTGGGTCACCTCGACGAGGTTCTTGGCACCGATCTCGCCGACGACGAGGCCGAGACGCACGCGCCGCTCGGCGATCTTCCGGTACTCCGCGCGCAATTCCTCATCCGACTTGCCCGCGTCCTCGGTCGCCTCTCCCTCCTTCTTGCGGGTGGCCTCGACCTGGCGCCAGATGCCCTCGAACTCCCGCTCGACGAGGGTATTCGGCAGCTCGAACTCATGCAGCGCCTCGAGCCTGTCGAGCAGCTCGCGCTTCATCTTCGTGCGCGCCGCGCGGTCGAACTCGGTTTTGATCTGCTTGCGCACGAGGTCCTTGAGGTTGTCGGCGCTCTCGGCGCCGAACGCCTTCGCCATCTCGTCGTCGAGCTTGGCCTCGACGGGCTTCTCGACCTGCGACACCGTCACCTTGAACACGGCGTCCTTGCCGGCCAGCGTCTCGACCGAGTAGTCGTCCGGGAAGCGGCACGAGACGTCGCGCGTCTCGCCCTTGCCCATGCCGACGATGCCGTCCTCGAACCCCGGGATGAACCCGGCGTTGCCGAGCACCAGGCTCAGGCCCTCGCCCGTGCCGCCCTCGAACGGCTCGCCGGCGATCGTGCCGACGTAGTCGATCGTGACGCGGTCGCCCGTCTCCGCCTTGCGCTCGGGGTCGGCCTCGAAACTGCCGGCGCGCTTCAAGAGATCGTCGATCGAGGTCTGCAGCGTCTGATCGTCGACCTCGGCGTTGAGGCGCTCGAGCTCGATGGCGGAAAAATCGGCGAGCTTGATCTCGGGAACGACCTCGAAGGACATCGAGTAGGCGAGATCCTTCTTGCCCTCGATCACCTGGTTGATCTCGTCCTGGTCCTCGCTGAGCGAGATGTCGGGCATCTGCGCCGGGCGCTCCTTGCGCTCGCGGATCGCCTTCTCGCTCGTGTCCCTGATCGCGTCCTGCAGCACCTCGGTCATCAGCGAGCGGCCGTAGACCTTCTTGATGTGGGCGACGGGCACCTTGCCCTTGCGGAAGCCCTTGATCTGGATGTTATCCTTCACCTGGTCGAGACGCGAGGCGAGACGCTCCTCGATCTCGGCCGCGCCGACCACGACCTTGAGGGTCCGCTTCAGGCCGTCCTCGTTGGCCTCGATAATCTGCATCGTGTCTTGCCTTTTCAGCCCTGGTGCTTCGTCGCTCTCAGCTCCGCCACTCGGGAGAAGCCGTCCGGAATTCCTGTCGTCCCTGCCGGGCGCCTTCGTGCTGGTGCGGGCGGAGGGACTTGAACCCCCACGGCCAAGGCCACCAGAACCTAAATCTGGCGTGTCTACCAGTTCCACCACGCCCGCAGGAGAGATGCTCCGCTCCGGCCCGCCGACGCCGGACGCGGCCGGTCGCCCCGCACGAAGCCGGTAGGTCCACGATCATGCCGCCCGGTCCGGGAGAGGCGCACATATAGGCCGCCCGGGGGCCAAAGATCAATCGGCTTGTGGCCCGCTGCGGGCCCGCGGACGTCGCGGCCACGTGCGCGCCGCGCATCGCGTTGCACAAGCACGGCAAGCCGGGCCCTGGCGCCAGGGCCCGGCTTACCGCCGACCGTTGCGAAGAAGACGAAACGGCTATTTGAACGAGCCGGACACGCAGCAGTCCGAGCCGCCGAAGTGGTAGCGCAGGCCGACCTTCACCTCGTGGGCGGCGATGTCGTCGATCTCGACCCGGGGGTTGACGTAGCCGCTGCTGTCGACGCGGCTGGTTTCGGCCGAGCCCATGTCGATGTAGCGATAGCCGATATCGAGCACGGCCCGGTCGGTGATCTGGTAGCCGACGCCGGCCATTAGCGCCCAGGCGAAGGCCAGGTCGCGGTTGCCCTCGATGCGGTTGGTCAGCGCCGGATTGCCCGTGAAGTATGTATCGCCGACGTCGTGATAGGCGATGCCGATGCCCGCGCCGACATAGGGCACGAAGCGGTTGAAGGCGCCGAAATCCTTGTAGACGTTGAGCATCAGCGTGTAGCTCTGGATGCTCGTATGAAGCGGGTCGTCGATCGGCGCGCCGGGGCCTGTCGGATCGGGATCGCCGACGGCCGGACCCGGAACGTAGATCCCCGGCTCGCCATCGAGCGAGCGGTTGCCGCGGTAGCCGAGCATCACCTCGCCGCGGAAGCCGCGCGAGCCCGAGCCGCAGCCGATGCCGCCCTCGGCGAGCCAGGTGTTCTCGAGGCTCACGTTGGTCACGCTGTCGGTCACGAACTCGCTCGAGAGCTCGTCGGCGGTGACGACGCCGTCGCCGCTGCCGTCGTCGGTCCAGACGGAGTTGTTGACGGGCCACGACACGGAGGGATCGCGCGAGACCGAGTAGCCGACATCGCCGCGCACGTAGCAGTTGCCGGCAGGCGCGGCGGCATAGACCGGCGCCGCGACATAAGGGTCCTTGATCGATCCGCCGAGGTCCGCCGCGAACAGATCCGAGCCCGCTGTCAGGCCCAGCACAAGCACGGGCGTCGCCACCGCGGCCTTCAGCATGGTCTTCATCGTGTCATACCCTCATGAAACCGGCAGGCGGAAAGTCCGCAGCCTGATGTCCGTGGGGAGCACAATGGCGCCGGCCCGGTTAAACGCGGGTTAATCTGTGTGCGGAACTGGGACGCGGAGCCGCCGGCGCTGTCCCGCTCAGGCGGCGGGCGGCGGCACCGTGCCTGCGGCCGAGGGCGCCGGCGTGCCGTGCGCGGTCCGGCGCCGCGCGAAACGGCTCGCCAGCACGTAGAACAGCGGCGTGAAGACGAGGCCGAAGATCGTCACCCCGATCATGCCCGCGAACACCGCCGTGCCGAGCGACTGGCGCATCTCCGCCCCGGCCCCCGTGGCGACCACGAGCGGGGCCACGCCGAGGATGAAGGCGAGCGACGTCATGAGGATCGGACGCAAGCGCGTGCGGGCTGCGTCCACGGCGGCATCGAAGCGGTTCATGCCGGCGTCCTCGGCCTGCTTGGCGAACTCCACGATCAGGATCGCGTTTTTCGCCGCGAGACCCACGAGCACCACGAGACCGACCTCGACCAGGATATTGCGGTCGAAGCCGCGCAGGTTGACGCCGATCATGGATGCGAGGATGCACAACGGCACGATCATGATGACGGCGAGCGGCAGAAGCCAGCTCTCATAGAGCGCCGACAGCAGCAGGAACACGAAGACAACCGCCAGGACGAACGCCATCGCCGCGGTGCTGCCGCTCAGCTTTTCCTGCAGCGCGATTTCCGTCCATTCGAAACCGAACCCCGACGGCAGCTTCGTCGCCGCGATCTCCTCGATCGCGGCGATGCCCTGGCCCGTCGAGAAGCCGGGCTTCATCGCAGCCTGCAACTCCGCCGCCGGGTAGAGATTGTAGCGCGGCACCCGATAGGCATCGGTGATGTCGCGGAACGTTGCTACCGAGCCGAGCGGCACCATGCTGCCCTCCGCGTTCCGCGTCTTGAGATTCTGGACATCCCGTTCGGTCAGGCGAAACGGATTGTCGGCCTGGGCCGTCACGCGGAAGGTCCGCCCGAGCAGGTTGAAGTCGTTCACATAGCTCGATCCCATGTAGATCGACAGCGTATTAAAGACATTGGAAACGGGCACGCCGAGCTGCTCGGCCTTCACCCGATCGATGTCGGCGAAGAGTTGCGGCGTCCGCGTATTGTAGAGCGTGAAGGCCTGGGCAAACTCGGGCCGCTGGTTCGCCGCCGCCATCGCGCTGAACGCCGCCGTCTCCAGCGCCTGCAATCCGCGCCCCGCCCGGTCCTGCACGTAGCCCTTGATGCCGCCCCCGGTTCCGATGCCGGGCACCGACGGCGGCTCGATGACGAGCACGAAGGCCTCTCGCAGCTTCGCCATCTCGTTGCGAACGTCGCCGATGATGCCGTCCTTCGTCAGGCCCGCCGCGATGCGCTCCTCGAACGAATTGACGCGCACGAAGATCACGCCCGCGTTCGGCGCGTTGGTGAAGGTGGCGCCGTCGAGACCCACGAACTGCACGGTGGCAAAAATGCCGGGCCGGGCGCGGATGAGATCGCTCGCCTTGCGCACGACCTCGTCCGTGCGGTTGAGCGTCGATCCCGGCGGCAGCTGGAACGCGACGATGAAGTAGGTCCTGTCGAGCTGAGGAATGAGGCCCGTCGGCGTCGCCGCGAGCCGCCAGTAGGTGAGCCCGAGAAGCCCGACGAAGATGGCAAGCAGCAAGACCGTGCGCCGTATCAGCTTGCCCGTCAGCCACGCATAGCCGTCCGAAAACCGCTCGAACATCCAGTTGAAGCCCCTGAAGAACGCCCGTACGGGCGCTCCGAGCTTGTGCATCAGCGTCGGCCGCTCCTCATGCGCCTCGTGCGGCTTCAGCAGCAGCGCGGCAAGCGCCGGCGACAGCGTGAGCGAAACGAACGCTGAGATCGCCGTCGCCGCGGCGATGGTGATGCCGAACTGCTTGTAGAACGACCCCTGCAATCCGGTGATGAACGCCACCGGCACGAACACCGCGATCAGCACGAGCGAGATGGCGAGCACCGCACCGCCCACCTCGTCCATCGTGGCATGGGCCGCTTCCTTGGGCGACATGCCTTCGCGCAATCGCCGCTCGACGTTCTCCACGACCACGATGGCATCGTCCACCACGATGCCGATCGCCAGCACGAGCCCGAACAGCGACAGGGTGTTGAATGTCACGCCCACCGCCGACATGACGGCGAAGGTGCCGATGAGCGACACCGGAATGGCGACGATGGGAATGATCGCCGCCCGCCACGTCTGCAGGAACAGAATGACGACCAGCACGACGAGCGCCACCGCCTCGAACAGCGTCACGATCACCGCATTGACCGACGCGCGAATGAAGTCGGTCGGGTTGTAGACGATGGTGTAGGCGACCCCCGGCGGAAAATCCTTCGCCAGCCGCTCCATCGTCGCCTTGATCTCGTCGGCCGTCGCCAGCGCGTTCGAGCCGGGACGCTGATAGATGCCGATGCCGGTCGCGAACTTGTTGTTCAGATAGGCGTTGACCAGATAATCCTGGGCACCGAGCTCCACCCGCGCGACGTCGCGAAGCCGCGTCACGGCCCCATCCTGCTCGGCTCGCACGACGATGTCTTCGAACTGCGACACGTCGGTGAGGCGCCCTAGAGTCGTCACCGATAGCTGGAACGCCCCGTCGGACTTCGCCGGCGGCTGGTTCACCGATCCGGCCGCAACCTGCAGGTTGGCAGCCCGGAGCGCCGTCACGATGTCGGTCGCCGTCAGGCTCCGCGCTGCGAGCTTCTCCGGGTCGAGCCAGACGCGCATCGAGAAGTCGCGCGCGCCGAACACATTGACGTTGCCGACGCCGTCGACGCGCGTCAGCACGTCCTTCACATAGAGCGTCGCGTAGTTGGAAATGTACTGCTGATCTCGCGATCCGTCGGGCGACAGCATGTGCACGACCATCATCAGGTCGGGAGACGCCTTGCGCACGACGACGCCCATGCGGCGCACTTCTTCCGGCAGCCGCGGCTCGGCGACCGCCACGCGGTTCTGCACCAGCACCTGCGCCATGTCGATGTTGGTGCCCGGCTTGAACACGACGTTGATCGACAATTGCCCGTCGGCCGTCGCCTGCGACACGACGTAGAGCATGTTGTCGACGCCGTTGATCTCCTGCTCCAGCGGGGTCGCCACCGTCTCGGCCACGGTCTTGGCCGATGCGCCGGGATAGGTCGTCCGCACGTTCACGGTCGGCGGCGCGATCTCGGGATACTCCGCCACCGGCAGTCGCATCTGCGCAATGGCGCCGACGATGACGATGAGAATGGACAGCACCGCAGCAAAGATCGGCCGGTCGATGAAGAAGTGCGTAAACCGCATGGGTGTCCGTCCTTCCCGGCTTGAGCCGGGCCTTGCAAGTCCTGAACGCGGAAATGCGCCCGGAGCCTAGTTCGCGACCATTTCGATCTTGCCGTCCTGCGGCGTCACTTTCGCGCCCGGCCGCACCATCGGGTTGGCGATCCCGTCGATGACGATGCGGTCCTCGGCCGTGATGCCCGAGAGAACGACCCTCAGGCCGCCGTCGATGGCGCCGAGCGTCACCGGGTTCGGCTTCACGATGCCGTCCTCGCCCACCGTGAACACGATCTTGCGCGCCTGATCCGACACCACCGCCGCATCCGGGATCAGAAGCCCATCGACTTCGCCGCCGAACAGCTGCATCCGGGCAAAGAGCCCCGGCTGCATCAGCTCGCTCTTGTTCTCCACCACGGCGCGTCCGCGCATCGTCCCCGAGCGGACGTTGAGCGCGTTGTCGACGAAGTCCATCCGACCCTGATGCTTGAATTCGGTCTCGTCCGACAGCCTGATGCGCACGGGATTGCCGGTCTCGCGCGACGACGCGCGCTTGCCCTGCTCGGCGAGCCGCGTATAGCGCAGGTAGTCCGCCTCCGAGACCTCGAAGAGGAAGTGGATGGGATCGACCGTCACGATCGTCGTCAGCAGCGTCGTCGAGCCCGAGCCGCCGTTGACGAGGTTGCCGGCATCGACCTTGCGGTCGGAGATGCGGCCGTCGATGGGAGCGACCACGCGCGTCCACTCGAGGTTGAGCTCGGCCGTCTTCACCGCCGCGGCCGCGGCCTGCGCGGAAGCCTGCGCCACGGACAGCGCCGCGGCGCGCTGGTCGAAATCGCGCTCGGTCACGGTCCCGGTCTTGACGAGCGGACGGGCACGCTCCACCTCGGTCGAGGCGAGCTCGACCTGCGCGCCGGCGCGGGCGACCTCGGCCCGGGCACTCTCGACCGCGAGCTCGAAGGGTCTCGGATCGATGGTGAAAAGCAGCTCGCCCGCCTTGACGGTCTGTCCGTCCTTGAAGTGGATCTTGTCGATGAAGCCCGAGACGCGAGGACGCACCTCGACCGTCTGCACCGCCTGGAAACGGCCCGAATACTCATCCCAGTTGGTGATCCGCTTGGCGAGGGGATGGGCGACCGTCACGGCCGGCGGCGGCGGCGGATCGGCCGGCGCGTCCGCTGCCCGGGCCGTCGTTGCCGAGGGGGCGGACAACGCCATCGCGGACAGTAGAACAGCGAGCAATGGGGCCGCCAACCCGAGCCTGCCACGCCGCAGGGAAGAGCAGGGATAGGACATGAGGTTCTCCGTTGCAGCGCCATGGGCCCCCAATTGCGATGCCTGTCAAGTCGGGGCCGCGAGGGGTTTGTACGATGGTCCAAAGCGGGGCCGGTGCGATGGGGCCTTGCCGGGATATGGGAGCACGGCGGCCTTTATGCTTGTCCTGATCCCTGCTAGCTCTGCCTCGGGCCCCGTGACTTCTGCATAGCTCCCCTGCATCGGCTGCGTGGCCGCACCGCTGCCCCGCCGCGTGGTCCCTGCGCTCTGGATGCTCGACGCTCAACATGACATTCGACGTAACGCGCCGCCGGCTGAACGGCTCCCTTCTGGCCATCCTCGTCTCCGCGCTGCCATCCGCGCTGGCTGGCGCTCGTGCGGTCCGCGCGGGGGGCGATGGGGCCATCCCGCTCCCTGGACCGCGGTTCGGGCCACCGCGCCCCTTTTCCTTCGATGCGCTGGCACAGAAGGCCGCCGCGGCCGCACGGGCGCCCTACCAGCCGCCTCCCGATATCGCGGCCGACCTGCTGCTGCGCCTCGACTATGACGCCTACCAGCAGATCAAGTTCCGTCGCGACCGCACGATTGCCATCGGAGAGGGCCGCTACCCCGTGCAGCTCTTTCACCTGGGCAAGGGTTTCGGCGATCCCGTGCATATCCATGTCGTCGCCGACGGCGAGGCGCGCGAGGTGCCCTACTCGTCGGACCTGTTCGACATCCCCGCCGGCCATCCCGCCCGCCAGCTCCCCGACGGGATCGGGTTCGCCGGCTTCCGCGTCATGGCGGAGAACCTGAAGACGGACTGGCTGGCCTTCCTCGGCAAGTCCTACTTCCGCACGTCGGGACCCTTCAACCAGTACGGCCTCTCGGCGCGGGCGCTGGCGATCGACACCGGCCTTCCGACGCCGGAGGAGTTCCCCCGCTTCAGCGAGATCTATCTTTCCGCGCCGCCGCGCGGACCGCTCGTCATGGAGGCGCTGCTCGACAGCCCGAGCGTGGCGGGAGCCTACCGCTTCGCCATTGAGCGCCTGACGGATGCACGCGGCGTGCACCGCATCGTCATGGAGATCGAGGGCCGGCTCTTTGCGCGCCGGGACATCAACCGGCTCGGCATCGCGCCATTCTCGTCCATGTTCTGGTACGGCGAAGGGAGCCGCAAGCTCGCCGCCGACTGGCGGCCCGAAATCCACGACAGCGACGGCCTGGCGCTCCATCTCGGCAATGGCGAGCGCGTGTGGCGGCCGCTCGGAAATCCGCCGACCGTGATGACGAACACGTTCGCCGACACGAACCCGCGCGGCTTCGGCCTGCTCCAGCGCGACCGCGACTTCGTGCACTATCTCGACGACGGCGTCTTCTACGAGCGGCGCCCGTCCACTTGGGTCGAGCCGCTGCACGACTGGGGCGAGGGCTCGGTCCACCTGCTCGAGATCCCGACCGACGACGAGATCCACGACAACATCGCCGTCTACTGGTGCCCCGCGGGCGTGTTCAAAGCCGGCGAGGCGCGCACCTACCGGTATCGTCTCTCCTGGCTCGACGACATCGCGTTTCCCGAGACGGTCGCGCGCACCATCGGGACCTGGACCGGGCTCGGCGGCCGGCCGGGACACAAGCGGCCGGCGGGCGTGCGCAAGTTCGTGATCGATTTCTCGGGACCGGCCTTCGCAGGGCTCGGCCGCGACGACGGCGTCGAGCTCGTCGTCACGCCGTCGCGCGGCACGCTCGGCACCACCTACAATCACCCCGTCGTCGATCAGCACGAGCGCTGGCGGGCCGTGTTCGACCTGGAGGCCCGCGGTCCCGAGCCGGTCGACGTCCGCGTCTATCTGCGGCGCCACGGCAAGCCGCTCACCGAGACGTGGATCTATCAGTACTTTCCAGAAGCTTGAGCGGGGGTGAGTCGCGGCCGCTACCTGGCCGGACCCGTCTCCACCGGCAGGCCGTTGTCGCGGCCCCACTCCGCCCACGAGCCGTCGTAGACGGCGGCGTTCGTCTGGCCGATCACCGCCAGCGCGAACGACAGCATGGCGGCGGTGACGCCCGAGCCGCACGTCGTCACCACGGGACGCGCCGGGTCGATGCCGGCCTCCTTGAAGATCTGGATCAGCTCCTCGCGCGACTTCAGGGTGCCGTCGGCATTGAGTATCCTGGAGGAGGGCACGTTGCGCGCGCCCGGCATGTGGCCCGAGCGCAGGCCCGGACGCGGCTCGGGATCGCGCCCCTCGAACCGGCCGGCGGGACGCGCATCCACGATCTGGATGCTGCCGTCTGCGACGTAGCGCTTCATGTCGTCGAGGTCGCGGACGAGGTCGTTGTCCTTGAGCGGCGTGAAGTGGCGCGCGGTGCGCGGCACGGGGCGGCCGTCCTCCAGCGGGCGGCCTTCCGCCTTCCACTTGCGCAGGCCGCCGTTGAGCACGGCGACATCCTTGTGGCCCATGGCGCGGAACGTCCACCAGACCCGCGCGGCCGAGAACAGGCCATGGCTGTCGTAGACCACGATGCGCATGCCGTCGCCGACGCCCACCTTCTTCATGCGCGAAGCGAACTTCACCTGCGACGGCAGCATGTGCGGCAGGTCGGACGTCTCGTCGACGAGGTCCTCGATATCGAAGAACAGCGCGCCGGGAATGTGCTCGGCCAGGTATTCCTCGCGGGCGTTGCGGTCCGAATCCGGCAGGTGCCACGAGCCGTCGAGGACGATGAGGCCGGGGGTGCCGAGATGCTGGGCGAGCCAGTCCGTCTCCACGATCCAATTCTTGGCGGTGTCGGTCACGGACGATGTCTCCCCGGGTCTCGTTGGGCTGAGCGCTGGCGCCGCCGTTTCGCCGTCCATCCTGAAAGCCAGGATGGCCGTGGCCGGCGGCGCGGACGGGCAACCCGAATGGTGAGCCGGGAGGGAATCGAACCCTCGACCCCATGATTAAAAGTCACGTGCTCTACCGCTGAGCTACCGGCCCATTCGTGCGGCTGCTTGTAGGGGGCCGCGGGAAGAGGGTCAAGGCGACGCACGCGGCCTCGCCGGCGGCTTGTTGGGCGGCCTAAGGCGCCGCGCGCCCGACGCAGGACAGGGTGCCCAAAATGCCGCCTTACCCTTCGCCGCCGTTGAGCTAAGAGAGGCGCCCGACGGCCATGGAAGCGCACACCCACAAGACGCCGACCGCGAGCGAGCCCGCGGTTCGCTCCGATGCTCCCCGCGATCGCCCGCGCGCGATCGCGCTGATGATCCTTGCCATCACGCTGTTCTCCGCGCTCGATGCCTCGGCGAAGTATCTCGGCACCCGCTACGGGCTGCCCGTGACGCAGGTGTCCTGGTCGCGTTTCATGGGGCAGTTCATCGCGCTCATCGTTCTGGTGCCGCTGTTCGGCTCGCTGTCGCTCGCCGATCTGTTCCGCACCGGGCACCTGAAGCTGCAGCTCGTCCGCTCCGTGCTCATGGCCGCAACGACGGTCTTGAACTTCCTGGCCCTGCAGACCCTGCGCCTCGACCAGACGATCACCATCGTCTTTCTGGCGCCGCTCGTCGTGGCGCTCCTGGCGGGGCCGCTGCTCGGCGAATGGGTCGGCTGGCGCCGGCTCGTCGCCATCGCGGTCGGGTTTGCCGGCATCGTCGTCGCCGTCAATCCGGCGGCCGGGCCGATGAACGCGGGCGTGCTCTTCTCACTCGCCGCCATGCTCGCCTACGCGCTCTTCATGCTGCTGACGCGCTACATGGCCGCCTTCGATCCGCCGATGGTCACCCTCTTCTACTCGATGTTCGTCGGCACCTTCCTCGGCGCGCCGCTCGCGTGGTCGGCCTGGGTCACACCGCCGGATGCCCTGGCCTGGACGCTGCTCGCCTGCCTCGGGGTCTTCGGCGGCCTTGGCCACTGGCTGTTCCTGCATGCCTACCGGCTGGCGCCCGCCTCCGCCGTCGCGCCGTTCCTCTATTTCCAGCTCATCTCGATGATTGCGTTCGGATACCTCGTGTTCGGCCACCTCCCCGACCTCCACACGCTGGCGGGCGCCGCCATCGTCGTCGCGTCCGGCATGTATCTGTTTCGCCGCGAGCAGCGCAGCGCCCGGCGGACCCCGCCTGCGGACAAAACTTCCTAGTGAGATCAATGTCCTCGCGACTCAGCGTGTGAGCCGGCGCACCGGCCGGACGCCGGCACGTGAACCGCGTTCTTGAGACCTGTTCCAGAGTAGGGTTGCGGTACGCCTCATTTCCGGGCAATGTCCCCCCGCGACAAACTGGCACGCCGGTCGACTGCCGCCCCGTTCGGGGCCCGGACCCGCAACAAGGGCAGCACGCCATGCATCAGTCCAAGCATCACGCCGGACCGACAGGCAGATCGGATGAAGCGGCGCGCCGCCTGACCATCGTGCTCGGCGCCCCGCTGGCGCTCATCGTCTCGGCGCTGGCGCTGATCCAGTTCCTGTAACCGCCGGTCAGCCCCGGCCGGCGAGCCGCGCCTGCGTTGCGGCGGCCCAGTCTTCAAACCGGCCGTCCGCGATGGCGGCGCGCATGGCGGCCATCAGATCCTGGTAGAACACGGTATTGACCCACGACAGGATCATGGCGCCCAGGTACTCGCCCGCCTTCACGAGGTGATGCAGATAGGCGCGCGAGTAGTCGCGCGCGGCCGGGCACGAGCTCGCCGGATCGAGCGGTGCCGCATCCTCGGCGTGCCGGGCGTTGTGCAGGTTGACGCGCCCGCTCCAGGTGAAGGCCGTGCCGTGACGGCCGTTCCGCGTCGGCAGCACGCAGTCGAACATGTCGATGCCGCGCCGGACGCTCTCGATGAGGTCCTGCGGCGTGCCGACGCCCATGAGATAGCGCGGCCGGTCGGCCGGCAGAAAGGGCAGCGTCTCCTCCAGCGTCGCCACCATCGCGTCGTGGCCCTCGCCGACCGCCAGCCCGCCGATCGCGTAGCCGGGAAAGCCCATGTCCACGAGCGCCCGCGCCGAGCGCTGCCTCAGATCCGGGTCGATGCCGCCCTGCACGATGGCGAACAGCGCCTGTCCCGGCCCGGCGCCGCCCTGCGCCCGCTGCGCGTCGAAAGCGCGCTTGGAGCGCTCCGCCCAGCGCAGCGACAGTTCCATGGCGCGCTCCACCTCGCGGCGCTCGGCCGGAAGCTCGATGCACTCGTCAAACTGCATCTGGATGTCGGAGCCGAGCAGGCACTGGATCTCGATCGACCGCTCCGGCGTCAGCATGTGATGCGAGCCGTCGATATGCGACTGGAACCGCGCCCCCTCCTCGGTGATCTTGCGGATCGTGGCGAGGCTCATGACCTGGAAGCCACCGGAGTCCGTCAGGATCGGCTTGTCCCAGCGCATGAACGCGTGCAGGCCGCCGAGCCGCGCGATGCGCTCCGCACCCGGCCGCAGCATGAGGTGATAGGTGTTGCCGAGCAGAATGTCGGCCCCCGCCTCGCGGACCTGCTCCGGGTAGAGCGCCTTGACCGTCGCCACCGTGCCGACCGGCATGAACGCCGGCGTGCGGATCAGCCCGCGCGGGGTCGCGATCTCGCCGAGGCGGGCCTGGCGGTCCTCTTTCAGGAGCCGAAAGCCGAAGGTCTGTGCCGACTGATCCATGGCCCGGCCCTTAGCGTGTTTCCGCCGCCGGGAACAGCAGGCAGGCATCGCCGTAGGAATAGAAGCGGTACGCCTCGCGGATCGCATGCGCGTAGGCAGCATGCATGGTGTCGAGGCCCGCGAATGCGGCGACGAGCATGAACAGCGTCGAGCGCGGCAGGTGGAAGTTCGTCATCAGCGCGTCGACGGCCTTGAAGCGGTAGCCGGGCGTGATGAAGATCGACGTCTCTCCCGACCATGCCGTGAGCGTGCCGTCGTCGCGGGCGGCGCTCTCGAGCGTCCTGAGCGCGGTCGATCCCACCGCCACGATCCGCCCGCCGCGGGACCGCACCTCATTCAGGGCGGCGGCCGTGTCCGCGCCGATCTCGCCCCACTCGGCATGCATGACGTGACCCGACGTATCCTCCGCCTTCACAGGCAGGAAGGTGCCGGGCCCGACGTGCAGCGTCACGACATGCCGGGAGAGTCCTCGGGCATCGATCCGATCGAGCAGCCGCGGCGTGAAGTGGAGCCCGGCCGTCGGGGCCGCAACGGCGCCGTCCTTCCTGGCGAACATCGTCTGGTAGCTGTCGCGGTCGGTCTCGTCCGCCGGGCGCTTCAGCGCGATGTAGGGCGGCAGCGGCATGGCGCCGATGGCCTCGATCACGCGGTCGAGCTCGTCGCCCCACAGGTCGAAGGCCAGCTCCACCTCGCCCGCATCGAGCTTCGCCGCCACCGTGGCATCGAGCGCGCCCAGCAGGCAACTCGTGTTCGTACCTCCAAAATGCACGCGGTCGCCGGGCTCGAGCCGCTTGGCCGGCCGCGCGAACGCCCGCCAGCGGGAGGTATCGACCCGCTTGACGAGATTGACGGCGACCCGCGCCGCGGTGCCCTCCTCGCGCACGCGCAGACCTTCGAGCGCGGCGGGGATGACGCGCGTGTCGTTGAAGACGAGCGCGTCGCCGGGCGCCAGCAGATCGGGCAGGTCGAGCACACCGAGGTCGCGCAGCCGGCCGGGCTCCGGCCCCACGACGAGCAGGCGCGCGCTGTCGCGCGGATTGGCCGGATAAAGCGCGATCCGCTCCTCGGGCAGGTCGAAGTCGAAAAGGTCCGTGCGCATCCCGCGGGGCCCGTTCTCTCGCCGCGGCGGCTCAGCTCCGCCGCCACTCGATCGCGGCGGCGACGGCGACCAGCACCCAGGCCAGGATCGTCAGGCTGCCGCCTGTGGGGGCCGCTCCCGGAAAGAGCCGCCCGAACTCGAAGCCGCGCAGCGCTACATCGCCGGCGAACAAGGCGACCCCCAGAAGCATCAGGCGGCCCGCGCTGCGCCACCACCCGGCCGCATGGGCCGAGCGCGCGGCCCAGGATACGATCGCCAGCACGGCGGCGGCATGGACCATCAGCATCTGCGCCGCGCTCTCCATGGCCGGCGTCTGGATGCGATGCGCCGCCACGGCCGCGAGCGCCACGCCGGCCGCGCCCATCAGGGCGGCGGCGACGGCCATGCCGAGCTCGGCGCGCGGTGTCTCGTCGAAGCGGCTCATGATGCCCTGTTGTTCGTCTGCCCCGTCCGGCTGCTGGCGGCCTGCCTCACGCCGGATCGGCCGCGACGCGCACCTTGATCATCTTGTCGGGCGACCGCGGCGGCTCGCCGCGCGCGAGCTGGTCGACCGCCTCCATGCCCTCGATGACCTTGCCCCACACGGTGTACTGGCGGTCGAGGAAGGTGGCGTCGTCGAAGCAGATGAAGAACTGGCTGTTGGCCGAGTTCGGCATCGACGAGCGGGCCATCGAGCACACCCCGCGCACATGCGGCTCGTCGTTGAACTCGGCCGGCAGGTTGGGATACTTCGAGCCGCCCGTCCCGCGCCCCTGCGGGCAGCCCGTCTGCGCCATGAAGCCGTCGATGACGCGGTGGAAGACGATGCCGTCATAGAACTTCTCGCGCGCGAGCTGCTTGATGCGCTCGACGTGCTTGGGTGCCAGATCGGGCCTGAGCTCGATCGTCACCGTGCCCTTGGTCGTCTCGATGAGCAGCGTGTTGTCGGGGTCCTTGATGGCGGCCATGGCGTGGCACTCTCCGTGTGAGGGCAGGAAGACGGGCGGTTCGCGGTCGCGGCGGCTATTTGGAATCCGAGGCGAGGGAGGCCTTGACGATCTTGTCCGGCTTCGGCGGCGGCTCGCCCTTGGCGATCTTGTCCACCGCCATCATGCCGTCGACCACCTGTCCCCAGACGGTGTACTGCCCGTTGAGGTTCGGCGCGTGGGTGAAGCAGATGAAGAACTGGCTGTTGGCCGAGTTGGGGTCGGCCGTGCGCGCCGCGCCGACGGTACCGCGCTCGAAGGGCGTCGGCGTAAACTCGGCCGGAAGGTCCGGATGGCTCGAGCCGCCGGTGCCCGTGCCGGTCGGATCGCCGGTCTGGGCCATGAAGCCCGGGATGACGCGGTGGAAGATGATGCCGTTGTAGAACCCCTCGCGGGCGAGCGTCTTGACGCGCGCCACGTGCTGAGGCGCGAGGTCGGGCCTGAGCTTGATCTTCACGGTGCCGGTGGTCAGCTCGAGGACGAGCGTGTTCTCCGCGTCGGACCCCGCCGCCGGCGCAGTGCCCCCTGTCGCACCGGGCCCCCCAACCTCTGCGGTGGAGGTGTTGCCGCATGCGGCGAGACCGAAGGCGAGCGCGGCGAGCGGGAGCAAAGTGGTGAGGCGCATGGGAGGTTCGTCCTTGCCTGTTGCGGGGCCTGTTGCGGGCCGATCGGCACCGCCTGATCGGCGAGCGTCCGCGTGGCGCCCTTATGGCGGGTCGCGCCGGAGCTGGCAAGCCGACAGGCCGCGAGACAGCGGCGAGTTCTGCGACCTCCCAGCCTGAGGAGCCGCCCCTCACCGAAGGCGGAGGCGCACGGGAAGCGGACGCGCATGCAAGCGAGACGCCGGCGACGTGTCCTGCCGGTCACAGCGGCGGGCAATCGGCGCCGGGCCGCCGGCCCCCGCTTCTCCCAACTCCCGCCGAACCGCTAGGCTGCCCCGTCGCGTCAGTGGGGGTGGTCATGCGTCGGCTCGCGGGGGTGTTTGCGTGTGTTCTGGGCGGAGCGAATGCGGCCGCCGCCGACGCGATCTTCGACAACCTGAACGTCGTCCGCATGTCCCCGCCGCTCGCCTACTACACGCCGGGAACGATCGCGCGCGGCTATCTCGACCGGCGGACCTTCCAGCGCACGGGCGAGCGGCTGCTGAAAGTCAACGTCGTGCGCTGCCGCGCGCCCTTCGATGCGGACGGCTTCTCGCAGGCGCTCGAGGGAGCGACCTTCACCGCGCACGACCAGAAGTCGTTCGGGCTATCCGCCGGCTGGGCGAACATCCTGAATGCGGCCTTCAACGGCCAATACGTGCAGGGCGTCACGCTCACCTTCACGGGCACGATCTACGAGTACGACGAGGCCAAGCTCGAGCAGTTGCGCACGAGGTGCCTCGGTGCAAAGAACCCCAAGGGCGAGCAGAGCCGCTTCCAGTTCCAGATCGTGCGGCTCGCCGTCGGCCGGTTCGAATACGCCTTGCAGTACTCGGCCTCCGCCAGCGCGAGCCTCAAGGCCGACATCGCCCGCAAGTTCGCCGGCGAGCTCGGCGTCAATGGCGCCATCGGCAAGGCCGGTACGGTGACGATCCCCAACGGCGCCATGGCCTTTCCGCTGTGGCGCGAGGACTGGTAGCCGTTGCGACGCGGTCGGCCCCGGATTGCTCCGGGGCCTGCCCCCGCGCGAGGGGGGAAGCGCGACGGGGGCGGGGACCGCCTCAGTAGCAGTGCTGCTGCAGCGTCCAGGCCACGACCTTGAGGCGGCCGTTGATCATCTTGTGGACCGGAATGCGCTGGTAGCTGCAGTAGAAGTCGCCGTAGGGCGCGCGGCCTTCAAACCCGTGCAGGGGCCGCTTCGTCACGTAGGCCTGCGAGAAGTACTCCTTGCCGCGGCCGCCGGCCTCGGCCGAGCCCGGTGCGGCGAGCGTGGCGCTGGTTGCGATTGCGAGCGTCAGGGCGAAGGCCTGGGTGAAAGTCTTGAGCATCGGGTGTCCCTTTCCGGTTCGGCCCCTCAGGGCACGGTTTGCGATCCGATGGGACAGGTTTAGCCGCGACGCGGCCGGCCCGCTGTTACGAGCGGAACAGGATCAACAAATACCATCGCCCAGCGGCCGGACGGCGGTCCGAGGGGCTGGCCTCCCTAGCGGCGCAAGGGGAAATAGCGCCGGAAGAGGGCAATGGTAGCCGGCAAAATGATGAGCTGGCCGACGAGCGAGGCCGCAAGGCAGATGCCGGCCAACTGGCCGAACAGCCGCAGCGACGGCAGGTGCGAGAGCATCGTGACGCCAAGCCCCAGCGCCAGCACGATGGTCGTCAGCACGACCGCCGGTCCGATGTGATGCGCCGTCGCCATCAGGGCATCGTGGGCCGAGCGGGGGCCGGGGCCGATGCGCTCCTCCTCCAGCCGGAAGCGGTTCAGGAAATGGATCGTGCTGTCGATGGCGAGGGAGAACGCGACCGTCAGGGCCATGATGGAGGCGAACTGCATGCCCTGGCCGGTGGCCCATAGCAGCGCGCCGGTGGCGAAGATCGGGAACAGCGACGGCAGCACGCTCGACACGCCCGCCATCACGGACCGAAGCGCGATGCCGAGGAAGATGAAGATGACGAAGATGTCGCCGACGAGGCCCCAGTTCATCTCGCTGATGATTTTCGCGGAGTTGCGCGCGGCGATCGCCGGCAGTCCGGTGACGCTGATCTCGTAGGCCTTGTTGGCGGCCCTCACCGGATCGAGCGCCCGGTCGATCTGCTCCACGATCGGCAGGATCTGGCTGGCGTCGATGTCGGGAAGCCGCGCGGTCACGAGCACGGCCGTCTCCGTCTCGTCGATGAAGCGCCGCACGAGGTGCTTGGGCAGGATGTCGACGTAGCTCTTGATGGTCTCGATCCGGGCGTCCCCGGCATCCGCAAGCCAGCGGCGCAGGCTCTCCAGCGACCAGACGTTGCCGAGCCCCGCCTTCGTCTCCAGGATGTCGTGGGCTTGCGCGATCACCGACAGCGTCGCCACGTCGTAGAGCCCGATCCCGGGCTTGCCCTCGGCGCCCTTCGGCCACTGGATCATCACGTGGACGGGGTTGGCGCCCGTCAGCTTGCGGTCGAGCTGGGCGGTGGCGGCGAGCGCCTGCTCCTTGTCCGGCACCTGATCGGCGAGCCGGTACATGGGCGTGAGCTGGCTATAGGCCCAGCCCGTGAAAAGGACGGCCGCAAGCCCGAGCGCGACGAACACGCCCGGCACCGAGATGACCGTGCCGATGATGCGCTCGCTGAGGCGCTGGAGCACGCCGACGCCGCCCGTGTCGTGCTCCTTGATGTCGGGGATGGTCTCCGTCTCGGGCTGGATCAGGAGCGCGGCGAGCGTCGGCACCACGACGGCGACGGCGATGTAGGAGATGGCGACCGCCAGCAGGGCGGCCTGGCCGAAGGTGCGGATCAGGGCCGAATCCGCGAACTGGAACGACAGCAGCGCCAGTGCTGCGTTCATGGCCGTCAGAAGGCAGGCGGGCGCCACGTCGCGCACGGCGTTGCGGGCGGCCTCGACCCGGTCCACGCCGGCAAGGATGTCGCGCCGGATCGAGAACACCAGATGCATGCTGTCCGAGAAGCCCGAGACCAGGATCAGGGGCGTGATGACATTGACGAACAGGTTGAGGCGGTAGTCGAGCCCGCCGAGGACACCGAGCGTCCACAGGATCGCGATCGACGGCCCGAGCACCGCGATCATGGTGAGGGAGAGGCGGCGGAAAAAGAGGAACGCCACGGTGAGACCGGCCAGGAAGCCGAGGCCGTTGTAGACGAGACGGTCGCGCTCCACCGCGTTGCGGATCTCGAGCTGCATCACCGGTGCGCCGGTGAGCTTGGCCGACAGCCCGGAGCCCTCCAGCTCCCGGTCGACGACCGCCTGGATGCCGCCGATCACAGTGCGCGCGCTCTGCTCCTCGACGGTGGGGCGATCGAGCGCGATCACGATCAGCGCCAGCTCGCCGTCGTCGGAGAGGAACTTGCCCTTGACGATGTCGTTCGACTTCAGGGCGGCGACCATCGCGTCGAAGGCGGGGCCGTCCTCGGGCAGCTCATCGGGCACCACGGGGGCCGCGTAGCCCGACGCATCGGGCTTGGCGCGCGCCGACAGCATGGAGACGAGGCCGCCGACGCCGTCGGTCAACTGCAGCTCGATGACGGCGTTCTGCAGCGCCTTCATGCCTTCGCGGGTGAGCAGGGGCTGGCCGGCGACGGTGATGAGGACGTCGAACTCGCTCGAGGGAAAGCGCCGGTCGATCTCCTCGTACTGCCGGAACTCCGCGGTATCGGTGCGGAAGAGCTCCGACAGGCTGTCGTCGACGCGCAGGTTCGTCACGCCCCAGGCGGCCAGTCCGGTGAGCACCAGGATCAGGAGCGCGGAGAACCGCGGCGCCTTCAGCGCCACGAGACCGAGTTTGTCGAGGCCGAACGAAAAAAGAAACGAGCGGCGCGGCGCGTCCCCGGTGGCCATGTCCGTTTTCATCCCCTCGACGCCGGTCCCGACACGATCCCGTCCGGATTCTGTGGCCCGGCCGTCCCCGCGCGCACCCTACCCGCTTCGCGGCCGAACGCAAAAGCGCGTCCCGAGAATCACGTGACAGGACTGCGAACCGTTGCATCCGCCGCACAATGGGGGCAAGAGCCGGTTGAGCCGGACGCCGGCCGGCCCTACATCTGACCGCCCGTCGCGCAATCCTCGAATCCACCCATGGCTGACAAAGTGCTCGATGCCCGGGGCCTGGCGTGCCCTTTGCCCATCCTCAAGGCCCGCAAGGCCCTGACCGGCCTGCCCGTCGGCGGCACGCTGGAGGTGCTGACGACCGATCCCGGCGCGCGGGAGGACTTCGCGGTGCTCTCTCGGACCCTCGGGCATCCGATCGAGGAGGAGAGCCTGTCGGAGGGCGTCCTGCGCATCGTCCTGCGGCGGGCGCGATAGCGGCGGCCCGGCACGCGACATCCGGGCGGGCCGGGCGCTTGACACCCTTCGCCCGCCCTTTCATAAGGGCGCCTCTCAGGCTCACGACGCCCCAAGACACACCGGGCGCATGCGAGCCGGGCGGTTAGCTCAGCGGTAGAGCACACCCTTCACACGGGTGGGGTCGCAGGTTCAATCCCTGCACCGCCCACCATGAAAATCCTCGCACAACCAACGCATTGCAGCGTTTCCGCAGCGTCCCGCCATGCCGGCACACGCCTTGGAATGCGGCCCGACCATGTGCCCGAGTGCGCGCACAGCATGGCGGAACCCGCTTGCTTACTGTAAGCAATCAGCTTACGTTCGCCCTGAATGATCCGGACGTTCCGCAGCAAAGAGCTGGCGAAGTTATGGTCGGGACAGCCGACCAAGATCGATCAGCGCTTCCACGACCGCATCCGGGCGCGGCTCGACGCCCTTGACGCCGCAGGCAAGCCCGACGACCTCAACATCCCGGGCTTCGATTTCCACGGGCTGCGGGGCAAGCCGAAGCGCTACTCGGTTCACGTCAACGGGCCGTGGTGCATCACCTTCGCGTTCTCCGACGGCGATGCGCTCCTGGTCGATTTCGAGCAGTACCACTGAAGGAAGTTGAAACCCATGACTGTCCATGCCGCCGTCCGCGATCCCAAGCGGTGCCCGACGCACCCGGGCGCGGTTCTGGCCGGGGCAATCGAGGCCCTGGGCGAGACCAAGGTTCGGATCGCCGCACTGCTCGGCATCAGCCGGCAGCACCTGAACGACATCCTGCGCGGGGAGAACCCGATCACGGCGAACGTCGCGGTCCGCGTCGGCAAGCTGCTCGGCAACGGGCCGGACCTGTGGCTGAGGATGCAGGTCGCCCATGACGCCTGGCACGCGGCGCGCGAGGTCGATCTCAACGACATCCCTACGCTTACGACGACTAAGACCATGTGATGGCCGGGCGAGAGAGCGGCCGGCCAATCTGGCCGACTCGGACGTTCGTCACTCGCGTCGCGAGCGCCGCGGCGTTGCGGCCGGTGCGCGGAAGCTCCGTCGCCGCCGTCAGGACGCCGGAACGGCTTCGAGGCGGACGAGCTGCTCGACCGCGCTGCGTCCGAGCGGCGTGAGTCCGTGGCCGCCGGCCTCGAGATGCTGACGGATCTTGGCCCGCATGCGCGGCTCCCAGAACTTGCGCATGTGATCCGCCGCGAGCGCGACAGCCTCCTCGTCGCCCTGCACCTGCAAATTGCGGACGATCTGGTTGGCCATCATGACGAGCTTGTCAGCAGACCGCATGGGCAAGGACCTCAGGTCGATGCCGAACGGAGCGAGCGGACCGGACGGGCTCCGCGGTCACCCGTTCGGGATGGGTGAAGACGACGAAAGAATTGTCGCGCGCAATGGCGACGATCGTGATGCCGGCCGCCTCCGCGGTGCGAACGGCAAGCGCCGTTGGCGCGGACACGGCGACGAGCACCGGCGCGCCCATGACGGCGGCCTTCTGCACGAGCTCGACCGAGACGCGGCTCGTCAGCACGACGAGTCCGTTCGCGGCATCGGCCGTGGAGCGGGCGACCGCCCCGGCGAGCTTGTCGAGCGCGTTGTGGCGCCCCACGTCC
Source organism: uncultured Hyphomicrobium sp. (assembly GCA_964589785.1). Lineage (GTDB taxonomy): Bacteria > Pseudomonadota > Alphaproteobacteria > Rhizobiales > Hyphomicrobiaceae > JAGVSR01. The sequence continues at coordinate 308,855 of CAZPUQ010000002.1, read as the reverse complement.
TCGCGCAGCGTCACCAGGCCGCTCTCGAGGGTCCAGAAGCCGGCCGCATGCAGCGACCGCGTCTCCCTGTTGAGTGTCTGCGCCGGGGCGAGCGAGGCCACGGCCGCCTCGATCTCGACGGCGCTCACCTGCAACTTCGACGTCACGGGCGGCAACGCGGGCAGCGCCTGCTCGAGACTTTCCAGACCGCATAGCCCGCAGCCCGTCGGCCCCAGCATCGCGCGGCGGCGGGCGGCGAGGCGGTGCCCGGCCCCCGGCGCCATCCACATGCGAAGCTCGATGCCCGTCTCCTGCTCGACGACATCGAGGCTCTCGATGTCGGCGGGGCTCTCGATCTTGCCTTCCGACAGGCTGAAGCCGACCGCGAAGTCCGGTAGATCCTGCGGCGTCGCCATCATCACGGCATGCGTGGAGCCGTCATAGACGAGCGCCACCGGGGTTTCCTCGCACAGCACCCGCGACGAGGCGGATGCCGTCCCGGCCACGAACTCCAGAGTGTCGGCCTTGGCGAGCGGTTCGGCCATGGGCTACTCCGCCGCTTCCGCCGTCGCGATGCGGCGGCTCTGATCGGAGAACTCCAGGTACTTCTTCTGGTACTCCGTCGGTCCGTTGGATGGCGTCACCTGCACCGCCGTCACCTTGTACTCGGGGCAGTTCGTCGCCCAGTCGGAATAGTCTGTGGTGATGACGTTCGCCTGCGTCAGCGGATGGTGGAACGTCGTGTAGACGACGCCCGGCGCGACGCGATCAGTGATGAGTGCGCGCAGCGCCGTCTCGCCGGCGCGGCTGCGCACCGTCACCCAGTCGCCCTCCTTCACGCCCCTCTGCTCGGCGTCGTGCGGATGGATCTCCAGCAGGTCCTCGGGATGCCAGGCGACGTTCTCGGTGCGCCGCGTCTGCGCGCCGACGTTGTACTGCGACAGGATGCGGCCCGTCGTCAGGATCAGCGGGAAGCGCGCGCCCGTGCGCTCGTCGGTCGGCACATACTCGGTCAGCATGAACTTGCCGCGTCCACGCGTGAACTCCTCGATGTGCATGACCGGATACCCTTCCGGATGCGCCTCGTTGCACGGCCACTGGATCGACCCGAGCTTGTCGAGCTTGTCGAACGACACGCCCGCGAACGTCGGGGTGAGACGCGCGATCTCGTCCATGATCTCCGAGGGATGCCTGTAGTTCCAGCGCAAGCCCAGCTCCTTGGCGATGAGCTGCGTCACCTCCCAGTCCGCATAGCCGTTCTTCGGCGTCATGACCTTGGTCACGCGCTGGACGCGGCGCTCGGCGTTGGTGAAGGTCCCGTCCTTCTCCAGGAAGCTGCATCCGGGAAGGAAGACGTGCGCATAGTTGGCGGTCTCGTTCAGGAACAGGTCCTGGACGACCACGCATTCCATGGCGGCCAGGCCCGAGGCGACGTGATGCGTGTCGGGATCGGACTGGAGGATGTCCTCGCCCTGCACGTACAGCGCCTTGAAGGTGCCCTCGACGGACGCGTCGAGCATGTTGGGAATGCGCAGACCCGGCTCCGGATCGATGGTGCAATCCCAAGCCTGCTCGAAGAGCCGGCGGGTCGCCGTCTCCCCGACGTGGCGATATCCCGGCAGCTCGTGCGGGAACGAGCCCATGTCGCACGAGCCCTGCACGTTGTTCTGTCCGCGCAGCGGGTTCACGCCGACGCCGGCACGCCCGATGTTGCCCGTCGCCATGGCGAGATTGGCGATCGCCATCACGGTCGTCGATCCCTGGCTATGCTCGGTGACGCCGAGGCCGTAGTAGATCGCCGCATTGCCGCCGGTCGCGAAGAGGCGCGCGGCCGCGCGCACGTCCGCCGGAGGCACGCCCGTATAGCGCTCCATCGCCTCGGGCGAGTTGCGCTCTTCGGCAACGAACGCCGCCCACTCCTGGAACTCGGTCCAGTCGCAGCGGTGGCGCACGAAGCTCTCGTTGACGAGCTTCTCCGTCACGATCACGTGCGCCATGGACGTCAGAAGGGCGACGTTGGTGCCGGGCTGCAGCGCGAGATGATAGGCCGCCTCCACGTGCGGCGAGCGCACGATGTCGGTACGGCGCGGATCGGCCACGATGAGCTTGGCGCCCTGGCGCAACCGCGCCTTCATGCGGCTGCCGAAGACGGGGTGGCCGTCGGTCGGATTGGCACCGATGACCATCATCACGTCGCACTGCTCGACGCTGTCGAAATCCTGCGTGCCGGCCGACTCTCCGAACGTGGTCTTGAGGCCGTAGCCCGTCGGCGAATGGCAGACGCGCGCGCAGGTGTCAACGTTGTTGTTTCCGAAGCCCTGGCGGATGAGCTTCTGCACGAGGTAGACGTCCTCGTTCGTGCAGCGCGACGAGGTGAGCCCGCCGACCGAGCCGCGGCCGTACGTGTACTGGATGCGGCGGAACTCGGAGGCGACGCGCTTGATCGCCTCCTCCCACGTCGTCTCGCGCCACGGATCGGTGATCTTGTCGCGCATCATCGGCGTCAGGACGCGGTCGCGGTGCGTCGCATATCCGTAGGCGAAGCGGCCCTTGACGCACGAGTGGCCGCGGTTCGCCTTGCCGTCCTTCCACGGCAACATGCGGACGACCTCCTCGCCGCGCATCTCGGCCTTGAAGGTGCAGCCGACGCCGCAGTAGGCACAGGTCGTGATGGCCGAATGCTCGGGCTGCCCGATCTCGATCAGGCTCTTCTCAGACAACGTCGCCGTCGGGCAGGCCTGCACGCAGGCGCCGCACGAGACGCACTCGGAGCTGAGGAACGCCTCGTCCATGCCGGCCGAGACGCGGCTGTCGAACCCGCGGCCCGAGATCGTCAGCGCGAAGGTGCCCTGCACCTCCTCGCACGCGCGAACGCAGCGGTTGCACACGATGCACTTCGACGGATCGTAGGTGAAGTAGGGGTTCGAGGCGTCCTTTTTCAGGAACAGCGGATTAGCGCGCGAGCCTACCGTATCGAAGACATGGTTCTCGCCATGATAGCCGTAGCGCACGTCCCGAAGGCCCACGGCGCCGGCCATGTCCTGCAGCTCGCAGTCGCCGTTGGCGGCGCAGGTGAGGCAGTCGAGCGGATGGTCGGAGATGTAGAGCTCCATCACGCCCTTGCGGATCTGCTTCAGGCGCGGCGTCTGCGTCTTGACCTTGATGCCGGGCGCCACCGGCGTGGTGCATGACGCGGGCGTGCCGTTGCGGCCCTCGATCTCGACGAGGCACAGCCGGCACGAGCCGAAGCTGTCGAGCATGTCGGTGGCGCACAGCTTCGGGATCGTGGTGCCGATCTCCATCGCCGCGCGCATGATGGACGTGCCGGCGGGCACCGTCACCTCGACGCCGTCGATCGTCAGCGTCACCATCTCCTCCGACTTGGAGGCCTTCGTGCCGTAGTCGATTTCCTTGATCAGCGCCATGAGTTTCACTCCGCTGCGGCGGGCAGCCTTGCGGCCCGGCCGAAATCCTCTGGGAAATGCGTGAGCGCGCTCATGACCGGGTACGGCGTGAAACCGCCGAGCGCGCAGAGCGAGCCGAACTTCATCGTATTGCACAGATCCTCGACGACCTCGAGGTTGGCCTCGCGGTTGGCGCCCGCGATGATCTTGTCCATGGTCTCGCGCCCGCGCACCGCGCCGATGCGGCAGGGCGTGCACTTGCCGCAGCTCTCCGCCGCGCAGAAATGGAAGGCGAAGCGCGCCTGGCGTGCCATGTCGGCCGTGTCGTCGAACACGACGATGCCGGCGTGTCCGATGAGGCCGTCGCGTGCGGCAAAGGCCTCGTAGTCGAAGGGCGTGTCGAAGAGGCCGCGCGGAAAGTAGGCGCCGAGCGGGCCGCCGACCTGCACGGCCTTCACAGGGCGTCCGCTGTGCGTGCCGCCGCCGATCTCGTCGACGAGTTCGCCGAGCGTGATGCCGAACGCCGTCTCGAAGAGCCCGCCGTGGCGGATGTTGCCGGCAAGCTGGATCGGCATCGTGCCGCGCGACCGGCCCATGCCGAAGTCGTAGTAGGCCTTGTGCCCCTCCGCGAGGATGAAGGGAACGGCCGCGAGCGAGAGCACGTTGTTGATGACGGTCGGCTTCTCGAACAAGCCCTTGTGCGCGGGCAGCGGCGGCTTGGCGCGCACGAGGCCGCGCTTGCCTTCAAGGCTTTCGAGCAGCGAGGTCTCCTCGCCGCACACGTAGGCGCCGGCCCCCATGCGCACTTCCATGTCGAAGGCGTGGCCGGAGCCCGCAACCGACGGCCCGAGAAGGCCGGCGGCGCGCGCGTGCCGGATCGCCTCGTTCAGCGCGATGCCGGCGTGCGGATATTCGGAGCGCAGGTAGATGTAGCCTTTCGTCGCCCCGACCGCGAGGCCGGCAATCGTCATGCCCTCAATGAGCACGAACGGGTCGCCTTCCATGATCATGCGGTCGGCGAACGTGCCGCTGTCGCCCTCGTCGGCGTTGCAGACGATATACTTCTGCGGGCCCGGCGCATCGTGCACCGTCTTCCACTTGATGCCGGTCGGGAACCCGGCGCCGCCGCGGCCGCGCAGACCCGACTTCGTCACCTCGTCCACGATCTCGAGCGGCCTCAGGGCGAGCGCGCGCTCGAGGCCCTTGTAGCCGCCATGCGCCTTGTAGTCGGCGAGCGAGACGGGATCGGTGAGGCCGCAGCGGGCGAAGGTGAGCCGCGTCTGCTTCTTGAAGAACGCCATCTCCTCGGTCGGCCCGAGCGCCAGCGCATGCCGGATGCCCGACGCGCCCGTCTTGGCAAGGGCCGCGACGATGGCCGCAGCGTCGGCCTCCGTCATCGGTCCGAAGGCATAGCGGACGCCGTTATCCTCGATCTCCATCAGCGGCTCGAGCCACAGCATGCCGCGCGAGCCGTTGCGCACGACGGTGACGGCGAGCTTCGCCCTCTGGGCGGCGGCGACGACCGCGCGCGCCACCTCGTCGGCGCCACAGGCGACGGCGGCGGCGTCCCGCGGGATGAAGATCCGAATCGTCATGCGCCGGCCTCCGACAGGATCTTATCAAGCTTTGCCGCATCGAGACGGCCGACGATCTTGCCGTCGACCATGGCCGAGGGCGCGGTCGCGCACAGGCCGAGGCAATAGACCGTCTCGAAGGTCACGCGGCCGTCGGCGGTGGTCTCGCCGCAGGCGATGCCGAGGCGGTCCTCGGCATGGGCGACGAGCGCCTCGCAGCCCATCGACTGGCAGGCCTCCGCCCGACAGACCTTGACGACGTGACGCCCGGCGGGCTCGCGGCGGAAGTCATGATAGAAGGTGACGACTCCGTGGACCTCGGCGCGGCTCAGGTTCAACGCGTCGGCGATCACGGGGACGGCCTCCTCCGGCACCAGGCCGAACGCCTCCTGCACCGCGTGCAGGATGGGCATCAGCGGACCCTCGAGGTGGCTGTGCGCGGCGACGATGGCGCGGGTGTGCTCCTCACTCCAGGGCTCATGCACGGACATCGTTCGGCCTCCCGGACCAGGTTCGTTTTGAATTAGTATAGCTATGGCTATACCCGGGCCCCTCCTTCAAGACCGCCGATCCGTGGCTTGATAGAAAAAAGCTATCAATATACTGGAAACTCCGTATCAAACTCACCCTTGCGGCCAGAGCTGCGGAGCTGTTGTGAGTTGCGGCACCGCTCGGCACCGATCCTGCCCCAAAAAGGCAGGACGTCCAAAGACTTTGACGGGACCTGTCCGGACAGATACCGGAATGCTGCCCGGCGTGGACGGCGCGCTGCAGTCGTCCGTCACGCGCCGCCGCTGGATCGGCCTCTGGGAACGCCATCGGGAGCATGGCTGTTCCGCTGCCGGCCGCAACTTTGGCCGCGTGTCCTGGGGGTCGCCCGGGCTTCGTCGGCGACCGTTGACTTGCCCCCGCAACGCCATTTCCGCGATATGCTGATTGTGTTCCGTTATGGGCGGTGTATTCGTCGGGCTATAACCTTGGAGGCCCCCGCGATGCACGACGTCCACGACAGGCCGGCCCGCGGGATAATCACCGCGGCGTTCGCCGCTCTATTTTTCGCCCTGGCCACGCTGGCGCCCCCCGCGACGGCCCAGGACGCCACCCGTCCCCAAACCACGACCGAGGCGAAGACGATCACCGTCTTTGCGGCTGCCAGCCTGAAGAACGTGCTCGACGAGGCCGCCAAGACGTTCACGACCGGCACGGGCACGCGCGTGACCGCGGCCTATGCCGCCTCCTCCGCGCTCGCCCGGCAGTTCGAGAACGGCGCCCCGGCCGACCTCTTCATCAGCGCCGACCAGGAGTGGATGGACCATCTCGCGGGCAAGGGCCTCATTGCCAAGGACACGCGGGTCGATCTCGTCGGCAACCGGCTGGTCCTCATCGCGCCGGCCGGCAGCCCCACCGCGCTGGGCCTCGAACCCGGCGTCGATCTCGCCGCCGCGTTGGGCGACGGCCGGCTTGCGGTGGCCGACGTCAAGGCCGTGCCGGCCGGAAAGTATGCCAGGGCGGCGCTCGAGCACCTCGGCGCCTGGAGCGGCGTGGCGGACCGGCTCGCGCAGGCGGAGAACGTGCGGGCGGCCTTGGCGCTCGTGGCGCAAGCCGAGGCGCCGCTCGGCATCGTCTATGCGACCGATGCCAAGGCCGAGCCGAAGGTGCGCGTCGTCGCGGTGTTTCCGGCCTCCTCTCACCCGCCGATCGTCTATCCAGGAGCCGTCGTCGCGTCCTCGCCCGACGTCGGCGGGGCCAAGACGTTCCTCGATTTCCTGAGCAGTCGCGAGGCGGCGGCCATCTTCGCGGCACATGGCTTCACCGCGCCGAACTGAACGCTCGCACGAGGTCGCCGCTTGCCCGAGTTCACGGCCGAGGAATGGACCGCCATCGCACTCAGCCTGCGCGTGGCCACCGCCGCGACGGTCGCGTCGCTGCCGATGGCCATCCTGCTCGGCTATGCGCTCGCGCGCTGGTCGTTTCCCGGCAAGACGCTGCTGAACGGCTTCCTGCACCTGCCTCTCGTGCTGCCGCCCGTCGTGACGGGATACCTGCTGCTGCTCTCGTTCGGGCGCCAGGGTCCGGTCGGCGCCTTTCTCTACGACACGTTCGGCGTGACGTTCTCGTTCAACTGGATGGGAGCGGCGCTCGCCTCGGCGGTGATGGGCTTCCCGCTCATGCTGCGCGCCATCCGCCTCTCGTTCGAGCTCGTCGACCGCCGTCTCGAAGCCGCCGCCGGTACGCTCGGTGCCGGCCCGCTTGCCACCTTTCTCGTGGTGACGCTGCCGCTTGCGCTGCCTGGCGTTCTCGTCGGCTCCATCCTGTGCTTTGCCAAGGCGCTCGGCGAATTTGGCGCCACGATCACGTTCGTGTCCAACATCCCCGGCCTCACGCAGACGATCCCCTCCGCGATCTATTCCTATACGCAGGTGCCCGGCGGCGAAGCCGGTGCGCTACGTCTCGCCGCCGTCTCCATCGCCATCGCGCTGCTCGCCCTCATCATCTCTGAGGTCTTGAGCCAGCGCGCGCTCAAGCGGACCTCGGTGTTCGAATGAGAGCGGCGGCCGCTCCGGTTCTGGATGTGTCCTGCTGTCTCCGTGTCGGCGACTTCCGGCTCGACGCGACATTCACGGCGGGCCCCGGCATCACGGTACTGTTCGGTCCCTCCGGCGCCGGCAAGACGACCATCCTCGAGCTCGTCGCCGGCCTCAGACGGCCCGACCGCGGCCGCATCTCGCTCGGCGGCGACGTCCTCGTCGATACGGAGAGGAAGGTGTTCGTTGCGCCCCACAAGCGGCGCATCGGCATGGTGTTCCAGGACGCCCAGCTCTTTCCCCACCTGACGGTCGAGCAGAATCTCGCGTTCGGCCGCTGGTTCTCGCGCGGGCGACCCGCGACAATCCCACCCGCGAGCGTCCTCGAGATCCTAGGTCTCGCCCCCCTGCTGCAGCGGCGTCCGGCCCGGCTCTCCGGCGGCGAGAAGCAGCGCGTATCGCTCGCCCGCGCGCTGCTTGCCGCGCCGCGGCTGCTGCTGATGGACGAGCCCCTCGGCGCGGTCGACGACGGTCTCAGGCGCGAGATCCTGCCGCTGATCGAGCAGGTGCGCGACGAATTCGCCATCCCCATGCTGTACGTGACCCATGCGCGCGAGGAGGCCCAGCGCCTGGCGCAGGACGCCGTCCTCATCGACCGCGGCCGCATCGTCGCCTTCGGCCCGGCCGCAACGGTTCTCGCCTGACGGCGATGCTGGATTTACCCGGACCGCTCAGCGCCGGCGCTGGCCGGCCGCCCGGCTCACGGTGTCGTCGCCGTAGAGGGAGAGCATCGGCTGGTCGTCGAGGATCACCTCGTCATACTTGCCGTAGCCGTTGAAGTCGCCCGCGATCGCGCGCCCGTAGGCGCCGACGTTGCCGATCTCGATGTAGTCGCCTTCCCTGGTCGCCGCGGGGAGAAGGAACGGCCCCTTCATGTAGTCGATGGAATCGCACGTCGGCCCCCAGAGCGCGAAGGCCTCCGTGCCCTCCCCCTTCGCAGGCGCGCGCGAGACGAGCTGCGCGGGGAAGACCCAGTTGAGATGCGCGGCATCGAACAGCACGCCGTAGCCACCGTCGTTGATGAAGAGGTCCGTCCCGCGCCGGGCCTCGACGCGCACGATGACGCTTTCGGCCTCCGCGACGAGCGCGCGGCCGGGCTCGCACATGAGGCGGACGTCCTCGCGCACCGGGAGCTTCTCGACGCCTTCGCGGATCGCCGCCATGAAGCTCGAGAGAGGAGCCGGCGTCATGTTCGGATAAAGGGCCGGAAAGCCGCCGCCGACATCGAGCCGATCGACGACGACTCCCGCCTGGCCGATGAGCTTGCCGACCTCGCCGAGGGCGTGGGTGTAGGCGTCCGGCGTCATCGTCTGCGAGCCGACGTGGAAGGTGACGCCGAGCTCGGCGGCGGCTTGGCGCGCCTTGACGAGCAGGCGGGCGGCCGCCTCGCCGGCGATGCCGAACTTGCGCTCGAGGGGGACGGCCGAGTTGATCGGCGGCACCACGATGCGCACGAAGAGGACGAGGTCCTGCGCCGGGCCCGAAGGCCCGCGCGTCTCGTCCACGATCTTCAGGAGCTCGTCCTCGCTGTCGAGCGCAAAGGAGCGGACGGCGTGCGTGTGATAGGCGCTGGCGATCGACCGGCGCGACTTCACCGGGTGCATGAAATGCAGGTGCGCGTTCGGGATGGTCGCCGCGTCCTCGAGCTCGGGCACGGACGCGACGTCGAAATGGCGGATGCCGGCGCCGTAGAGCGCCCCGACCATGAAGACCGACGAGTTCGCCTTGTAGGCGTAGGCGACGTCGCCTGGGAAATGCTCCAGGAACCATCGCGCGGCGCGGGCGGCCGCGTGCGGACGCGAGGCGAGCACGGGGCGCTCGGGCTCCTTGGCGGCGACAAGGGCGGCGGCAGATGGGAAGCGTTCCATCACGGGCGGGACCTCCAGCGAGACTTGAACCAGAAGCGCCGTGCGAGTGAGCCCGCCGTGCGGTATGTGCGGGACATAAGGCCTGCGCGGGCCCCTGTAAAGGCCCTGGCCCGTCAAGCGGTTGTCATGGTGACCGGTGCGGCCCTGCGGCTCAGGGCGCTGCTGTTCCCGGCACGGCCCAGCGCGGCCGGTAGACGACCTCAGCGCGGGCCTCGAACGCCTCGGCGAACTTGCGGAACGCGCTCTCGAAGACGGCGCCCATCAGCAGCCCCAGCGCCGGCGAGCGGAACTCGTAATCGATGGCGAAGACGACGTCGCTCCCCTGCTCCCCGCGCGGCGTAAAAGTCCACACGTTCTCCAGGCGGCGAAAAGGGCCGTCCATGTGGCAGACGACGATGGAGCCGTTGGGTCGGTCGAGCGTGACCTTGGTCGTGAACCGCTCGCGGATACCCTTGTAGCCGATGCCCATGGTGGCGACGATGAGGCCGGTGCCGTCCGGCGCCGCATCGCGCGTCTGCACGGTCAGGCTCTCGCACAGCGGCACGAACTCGGGATACCTCTCCACGTCGGCGACGAGGTCGAACATCTCGTCGGCGGTGAATGCGACAGGCCGGACGGATCTGAAGCTCGGCACCGGTCCTCCATTTCCGCAGGCTGAGCCGCCGATGCGGTCAGCGCGCGATGACACGGGCCAGGATGATGACGAGGATGGCGCCCACCGTCGAGACCAGGATCTGATCGCCCATCGGGAAGCCGGTCGTGAACGGAAGGGTCAAGAGACCTGCCTGGATCAGCAGGCCCGCGAGGAACGCGCCGATGATGCCGACCAGCAGGTTGCGGATCAAACCGCCGCCGCCGAGCAGCAGGCCGGCGAGCCATCCGGCCACGAGGCCGTTGAGGAGCATCACCACCCACGGGTTGTCGAGATAGGCGAGCAACTGATCCATTGTCCGAGGTTCCTGATTGTCCTGTCGCTTACACGTGGCAGCGTGCGCCGAGATACTGGTTCAGCAGGCGGTTGTAAGCCTCGGCGTCGGCCCTGTCCTTGGGCGAGAGCTTGCGTCCCGCGCTCAGCGCCTCGACCTTCGACTGCACGCCGCGCGCGAGAAGCCGGTCGAGCTGGCCGCGCAGCGACTGGCAGCTTTCTCCCGAAGGCAGCGGCCGGGCGCCGGGATCGCCGCCGCCGGCTCCGCCTGCGCACCCTGCAGCAAGCAGTGTCAGGCTCGCTGCCAGAACCGCCCGCGCGCGCGACGCCGCCGCGCCTCCCCGTGCCCTCGCCACGTTATGCCTCCGCCGAACCGGACATGCTCAAATCGGTCTGCGCTTCTCACCATACGCCTGGAAGCGTCGCAACCCCCCGAGCCTGCCAGGCCACAGTTTGTGGACATTGTGCTGCACCGGAGCCGCAGGCCCACCGCGCGGCGGCGGCACAGTTGATCCGGAATACGCACGAATGAAGGCGGATCGGGCGGACGCGGCGTGCAATGCCGCGCCCTTTGCTTCCGGGTCAGCGCGCCGCTGCGGCCGCGACCGCCGCGCCGGGCTTGGCGGCGGCTGCTGCGATCGGCTTGGCTGCGGCTGCCGCCGCGACCGGTGTGGCGGCTGCCGCCGGGCCTGGTGTGGCGGCTGCCGCCGCGGTGGTCGCCCCCTGGCCGGCCGGCGCGGCGCACTTGGCCTGGAACTCCGCGTTGGCCTTGTCGAGCTCGGTCATCTTGGCAAGCGACTCGCGCTTGACGGTGACCGACGCCGACTTGCCGACCGACGCCTTCTCGACGCGCTCGACGAAGCCTTCCTTGCGTAGCGCGTCGATGCGGGCCGTCAGCGTGACGCATGCCGGATCGACCTTGGCCGCGGCTGTGGCGGTCGCCGGCGACCCGATCGAAGAGGTGGACAGGAGGCCCGTGGTGCCGTCGGCACAGCCGGCGACGACGGTGGCGCCGATGGCGGCCAGCACGAAACCTGTTTTGCGGCCAGTGGTGCGGCCTGTGTTGCGGCCAGTGCTGCGCATTGTCATGGTCATCGTTCCCCAGATGGCGTGAATCACCCCGATGACCTTGAGCATGTAGGTTTTGGCCGACGGCGGGCATAGCGGGGCGCCCGCTGTGAACGTTGATGACCGGATATTGACGGCACCGAATCTGTGGACAGCGGCGAACGGATGACACTGGGCGGCGCGACGTCACGTCACCCTGGCTACGTCTCGCCGCAGCCCAGCGCCAGCGCGCGGCCCGCCACGGCAATCTCGTCGCGCACCGAGGCTTCGACGGACAGCAGATCGGCCTCGCTCGCCCGGCCGCCCGCCAGCAGCGCGCGCCGCCACATGACCAGCGGGTCGGGAACGTCGCGCCGGGCGGGCGCACGCGCGCCGGCCGCTCGCGCGTGGCCGACATAGGGCGGCGTCCGGACAAGAACGGCCGGGCGGCCGCGACCCGACCGCGTCTGGGCCCGCGCCGCCGTCATCGCCTCCGCCACACCGGTTGGATCGGTGCCGTCGATCTCGCGCACGTCCCATGCCGCCGGCCATGGGTCGGGCGGGTCGGCTGCGTCGCGGGGGGTGATCACGACAGGCAGCACGGGATGGTCCTTGAGCGCGCCGGCCGCCGCAGTCGCCGCCGCTCCGTCCTTCCCGATCACGACCGCAAGACCGCCGATGGAAACCAGTGCGGCACAAGCCTGTGCGAGGCTCGACGCATGGCCCAGCGGGGCCGCCTGCGTGTGAACGAGCAGCGCCGGATCGCTTTCTTCGTGGCGTGCCCGGACGAGGCTCTGGAAGACGGCGGCCGGCGCACGTCCGAGCGCCAGGGCAAGCGCCGGCCGCTCCTCCAGCGCGAGGAGTCCGTCATCGGGTGCGAGCGCCGCGACGATACCGGCAATCGCGGCCTCCTGGCCGATGCCGAGCGGACAGGGCGTCGCGAGCGTGCCCAGCGCATAGAGCATGCCCGCCTTCTCCTCGAAGCGGCGCAGGCGCAGCATCGTGGCGTAGAGCGCAACGCCGCGCGCATCGGTCTGCGAGGTGTGTCGGGTGGCCGTCGTCACGTCGTGATCATCCCTCCCGGCGCGTGCCGGCTCGGACGGGATACTGAGACACGCGGAGGGCGAGCGCAACCTTGGCCGCGGCCGTTCCGGCACCCATATCAGGTGCCCGCAAGGCGGCTCGGAGGCAAGCTCAGCGGGTCACGATCACGCGATCGGCGGGGTGGACGTAGCCGAGGACGTCGCGCGCGATCTCCTCCACGAGATCGGGATCGGGCCGTTCGGGGCTGAGGAGGGCCACGTCGTGGCGGAGGCGGGCGCGCACGGTCTTAAGACTTCGGATCTCGAACTCGAGGAGATCCGCCCGCTCGATCAGAGCCGAGCGCGCCTCAAGACCGTGCCGTCCGTGAAGTGCGTGATGGGAGAAGTAGGCCGTTGCGGCCAGGCTCGAAAGCAGCACAAGAACCTGTCGGAGCCTCGATCGCCAATCAGACATTGTTGTACGCGATACCGGGGTGTTCGTGGCTACGCAGCGATTATCAAACCGGGAACGATAGAGTTCTAACGCCGAACCGCTTAAAGTCAGGTAAAGCCGCGTTCGATTTTTGCCTTCCGGCACGACCCGACCGCGCCGGTTACACGACCTTCGCCTTGAGGATGCTCGTGCCCGCGTAATGGGCGACCGGGCCGAGCTCGCCCTCGATGCGGATCAACTGGTTGTACTTGGCGAGCCGGTCGGAGCGCGACAGCGAGCCGGTCTTGATCTGGCCGCAGTTGGTCGCGACCGCGAGGTCGGCGATCGTGGAGTCCTCGGTCTCGCCCGAGCGATGCGACATGACGGCGGTATAGCCCGCGCGCTGCGCCATGCTGACCGCCTCCAGCGTCTCGGTGAGCGAGCCGATCTGGTTGACCTTGACGAGGATCGAGTTGGCGATCCCCTTCGCGATGCCCTCCGACAGGCGCGCCGTGTTGGTCACGAAAAGATCGTCGCCGACGAGCTGGCACTTGGCGCCTATTAGCTCCGTCAGCGCCTTCCAGCCGGCCCAGTCGTCCTCGGCCATGCCGTCCTCGATCGAGACGATCGGATAGCGCGCGACGAGATCGGCGAGGAACTTCGCGTTGCCCTCGCTGTCGAGCGAGCGGCCCTCGCCGTCCATGACGTACTTGCCGTTCTTGTAGTATTCGGTCGAAGCGCAATCGAGGGCGAGCATGACGTCGCTGCCGGGCTTGTAGCCGGCCTTCTCGATGGCCTTCATGATGAAGCCCAGCGCGTCGTCGGCACTCTTGAGGCCCGGCGCGAAGCCGCCCTCGTCGCCGATGCCGGTGTTGTGGCCGGCGTCCTGCAGCGACTTCTTCAGCGTGTGGAAGATCTCCGCGCCGACGCGCACCGCGTCCGCGATCGAGCCGGCGGCGACCGGCATGATCATGAACTCCTGGATGTCGATCGGGTTGTCGGCGTGCGCGCCGCCGTTGACGATATTCATCATCGGCACGGGCAGCACGTGCGCGTTGGCACCGCCGACGTAGCGATAGAGCGGCAGGCTCGACGCGGTCGCGGCGGCCTTGGCGACCGCCAGCGAGACGCCGAGGATCGCGTTGGCGCCGAGGCGGGCCTTGTTCGGCGTCCCGTCGAGCTCGATCAGCGCCGTGTCGATGCCGCGCTGGTCCTCCGCATCCATGCCGACGATCGCGTCCGCGACCTCGCCGTTGACGGCGGCGACGGCCTTCGTCACGCCCTTGCCGAGGTAGCGCGCCTTGTCGCCGTCGCGCAGCTCGATCGCTTCATGCGCGCCGGTCGAGGCGCCCGAGGGCACGGCGGCACGGCCCATGGACCCGTCCTCCAGCATGACGTCGACCTCCACCGTGGGGTTGCCGCGGCTGTCGAGAATTTCGCGGCCGAGAATGTCGACGATGGCAGTCATGGAGGCGTTCCTGTGCGAGGGATGAGTTGCGGATTGTGCGAGGGTTGCAGGGCGAATAGTCTGGTCCCCGGCGCTTGTAGACCCGTTCGGCGCGCCGTGAAAGTCTGGACGGGCGGGATCGCCCTACCCGGGTGGATGGGCTGGCGCAAGAAACGGGAGACGGTTTTGGCCGAAAGCACGAGACGCACGGGCGGCTGCCACTGCGGCGCCGTCCGCTACGAGGTGACGACTGCGCTCGAGCCTATCGTGAGCTGCAACTGCTCGATCTGCGCCAAGACGGGCACCCTTCTCACGTTCGTGCCGGCGAGCGACTTCAAGCTGCTCCAGGGCGAGGGCAACCTCACCGACTACCAGTTCAACAAGAAGGTCGTCCATCACCTCTTCTGCAAGACGTGCGGCGTGCGCTCCTTCGGTCGCGGCATCGGTCCGGACGGCCGCGAGATGGTTGCGATCAATGTGCGCTGCCTCGACGATGTCGATCTCAATGCGATCACGCCCGTCTGCTATGACGGCAAGAGCCTCTGATCCGTGAGCGAGTCAAAGATGCCCGCGGATGCCGCCCTCGTCCTCTTCTCCGGCGGACAGGATTCGACGGTCTGCCTCGCCTGGGCGCTCAGCCGCTACGCCCGCGTGGAGACCGTGGGCTTCGACTATGGCCAGCGCCACGCGGTGGAGCTCGCCCAGCGCGGCCCCATCCTCGAGGCGCTTGCGGGTCTTGCCGACTGGGCAGGCCGGCTCGGCCCGGACACGATCATCTCGCTGCCCGAGCTGGCGCGGCTGTCAGAGACGGCGCTGACGCGCGAGCGCGCCATCGCGTTCGCGGCTGGCGGATTGCCGAACACCTTCGTGCCGGGCCGCAATCTGCTCTTCCTCGCCTATGCGGCGGCGCTCGCCTACCGCCGGGGCATCGCAACCCTCGTCGGCGGCATGTGCGAGACCGACTACTCCGGCTATCCCGACTGCCGTCAGGCGACGATAGCGGCCATGGGCACGGCGCTCTCGCTCGGGCTCGACACGCCGATCCGCATCGAGACGCCGCTCATGTCGATCGACAAGGCGGGGACGTGGGCGCTGGCCGACGCGCTCGGCGGGCGAGCTCTCGTCGACATCGTGATCGAGACGAGCCACACGTGCTACCTGGGCGACCGCACGCACCGGCACGCCTGGGGCTACGGCTGCGGCGAATGCCCGGCGTGCACGCTGCGCGCCAAGGGCTATGCCCAATGGCGCGGAGGCGGCGCGGCCTGAGCTTGCGGTCTAGGCGCGCAAACCGACGGAGCCGCGGCCGGAGCGGACGATCGTCGCCGAACGGGACGCCGCCATGCGGGGCGCGCGCACGCTCGCGGAATTAGGGGGATCGGCCGCAGCCGCCGCGCCGGCCGCGGCACCCTTGGCACGCCGGGCGAGACGGAAGAGAAACCCGGCAGCGGCGAGGCCGGCGAGCCACATCATCATCGAGCCCGACCCGCCCGATCCCGAGCCGGTCCCCGCGGCTCTGCTGGGAACCGGCGGCAATCGGGTCAGGCCGGCCCGCTGCAGGATGGCCGGCATCTGACCCGGCGAGATCGACAGGTAGTCTTTCGAGGAGCCGACGTAGCCGACCCACTCGCCGCCGCTCTCGCCAATGAAATGATAGCCAAGATCGACGTAGCTGCCGTCGTCGCGCTGGAAGGCGGATACGTTGGGCAGGTCCAGGACCTTGACGACATCGCGCACGATCTCCGGCGCCGCCGTGTGCTGCAGCTTCGGGATCGGCACCACGAGCGGCATCCGGAAGCGCTTGCGCGCTTCGGCGGCATCGGTCGTCAGCGTCGTGGCGAGGGCGGACAGGAGGAGAGTGAACAGGACGCGCGGGAACGGCATGAGAGCCCCATCTTTCTGCCGGCAAGTTCTGGCAGCGGTCGCCGGCAACCTTAGGGGCCTTTGGTTACCCTCCGGCCAACGGACAAGGTGAAACCGGGGTAAAGCCGGGGGCAAAGCTTCGGCCGGCCCGTGGCGGGACGGAGCCGCCCGGCGCAACGGCGCCCGCTAGACCTTCAGCGTGAAGGGATTGAAGTCCGTGCTGCGGTCGTAGTGGTCCTCCTGCTCGGCCTCTTTCAGAGCCGTCACGATGCGCGTCGTCACCGGCAGGCAGGCCACCTCCACCAGCGTCTTGGCCACGAACTGCGACACGGCGAGCGTGAGCACGAGCTCGTTCGGCATGAGCCCGGCGCCCCAGAATGCCAGGGGATAGAAGATGGCGCTGTCGACGGCCTCCCCGGCCACCGTCGAGGCGACGAAGCGCGTGCGCATGTAGCGCCCCTCGGACGCAACCTTCATGCGGGCGAGCACATAGGAGTTGACGAACTCGCCGCAGAAGTAGGCGATCATCGAGGCGCCCGCGATGCGCCAGGCGTTGCCGAACGCGATCTCGTAGACGCGCTGGTTCTCCCACCCCGGCGCCGGCGGCAGCGCCACGACGATCGCCGCCATGATGCTGGCAAAGAGAAGCGCCGCAAAGCCCGTCCAGATCACGCGCCGCGCCCGGGCGTAGCCGTAGACCTCGGTCAGGATGTCGCCGAAGACGTAGGAGATCGGAAAGAACAGCACCCCCGCGCCGAAGGTGACGGCCCCGATCAGCGGCAGCTCGATCTGAGCCGCCTTCGCCGGTCCGATGAGATTGGAGCACACGAGCACGACGACGAAGGCCACCATCACGAAGTCGAAGTATCGGTAGCTCCGTGCCGCTGGGCCGGCCGTTCTCTGCATAAAGCCCCCCTGCTTGACACGCGCCTCGCGCCGGCTACGTGTCAGCGCATGTATCAGGTCAAGGAGATCTTCTACACCCTCCAGGGCGAGGGCGCGAAGGCGGGCACGCCGGCCGTATTCTGCCGCTTCGCCGGCTGCAATCTCTGGTCGGGCCGAGAGGCGGACCGCGCCGCCGCGCAGTGCCGCTTCTGCGACACGGATTTCACCGGCACGGACGGTCCGGGCGGCGGCAAGTTCGCATCGGCCGCCATGCTGGCCCGCGCCTGCCGCGCGGCATGCACGTCGAGCCTGTGCACGTCGAGCCAAGGCCCGACCCTCGTCGTGCTGACGGGCGGCGAGCCCGTGCTGCAGGTGGACCAGGACCTCATCGAGGCGCTCCACGCGCAGGGGTTCTCGATTGCCATCGAGACGAACGGCACGCTCGCGGTCCCGGCCGGCATCGACTGGATCTGCGTCAGTCCGAAGGCCGGCACCTCCCTCGTTCAGACGTCGGGCAACGAGCTGAAGCTCGTCTACCCCCAGCCCGGCCTCGAGCCGGAAAGCCTGCTCCCGCTCGCCTTCGCGCACCGCTTCCTGCAGCCCATGGACGGACCCGACCAGGCCGCTAACACGGCTGCGGCGATCGCCTACTGCAAAGCCAATCCGCAGTGGCGGCTGTCGGTCCAGACCCACAAGATCCTCGGCATTCCCTGACGCCCGGCGGCCGCCGGCGCGACCATGCCACGCGCCTCCGGCGCAGCCGTAGCGACGCGCCTCCGGCGTGACCGTAGCGCGCGCCTCCGGCGCGACCGTGGCGCGCGCCTCCGGCGCGACCGTGGCGACGGCGCCCCTTGCCTCGGCCGGCCATCCCTCCTATTCCCCTGGCCCATGCGCATCTATCGAGATTTCCTGTTCGAGGCAGCCCACTACCTGCCGTCCGCACCGCCGGGGCATCCCAACTCCCGCATCCACGGGCATTCGTTCCGCGCCCGCATCTGGATCACTGGCGAGCCGAGCCCCGAGACGGGCCTCGTCTTCCATTTCGACGACCTGTCGGCCGCCATGGAGGACTGCCGGGACGCACTCGACCACCGCATGCTGAACGACGTCGAGGGCCTTGCCGCGCCGACGCTGGAGCGGATCGCCATGTGGATCTGGGACCGGCTCGACAACAAGGTGCCGGGCCTGGCGCAGATCGAGATCCACCGCGATAGCTGCCACGAAGGCTGCCTCTATACTGGTCCGGATCGCCTGCAGCGTCGCGCGGCGGAGTAGGTATCATGGACCGCGACCGCCCGCCCGTGACACAGCTCGGCCGGCCGACGCCGCTGCCTGAAAGCCCGGAGGCGGCGCTGCTCGAGCGCGTGCCGAACCCGCATCCCGACACGCTCTACGTCGCCCGCTTCACGCAGCCCGAGTTCACGTCGCTGTGTCCGGTGACGGGCCAGCCCGATTTCGCCCACCTCGTCATCGACTACGTGCCGAAGGCGTGGATCGTCGAGAGCAAGTCGCTGAAGCTCTACCTGGCGGCCTTCCGCAACCACGGCGCCTTCCACGAGGACTGCACGGTCGCCATCGGCAAGCGCCTCGCCGGTCTCCTCGAGCCGCATGTCCTGAGGATCGGCGGCTACTGGTATCCGCGCGGCGGCATGCCGATCGACGTGTTCTGGCAGCATGGCGAGGTGCCCGCGGGCGTGTGGCTGCCCGACCAGGGCGTCGCCCCCTATCGCGGGCGCGGCTGAGCCGGGCGACGCCTCACGACCCCCAGAGCGTGTTGGCGACGAGCGCCGCGAAATAGGCCAGCACCGCACAGCACGGGAAGGTCAGCACCCACGCCATGACGATGCGTCCAAGCACGCGCCAGCGCACGTCGCCGGCGCGGCGCGAGGCGCCGACGCCGACGATCGCGCTCGTAATCGTATGGGTGGTGGAGAGCGGGATGCCGTAGATGGAGGCGCTGAAGACGGTCGCCGAGGCCGCGGTCGTCGCGGCGAAGCCCTGCCAGGACGTGAGACGGGTCATCTTCGCGCCGACCGTCTCGATGATCCGCCAGCCGCCCGCCGCCGTCCCGATCCCCATCGTGAGCGCACAGACGAGGATGACCCACTCGGGGATATGGAACTCGCTCATGGCGCCGCCCGCGTAGAGCGTCAGCGCGAGCACGCCCATGAACTTCTGCCCGTCGTTCATGCCGTGCGTGAAGGCCATCGTGCCGGCGGAGAGCATCTGCAGCCGGTCGAACATCCGCTTGGCGCGCGCGGGGCGGGCGTTGCCGGCGATGCGGATGATCGCCCAGCCGAGCAGCAGCGCCGCGAGCATGCCGAAGCCGATCGACAGCACCATGCCGATGCCGACCTTCTGCCAGCCGCTCCACTGCAGGGCCCCGAGCCCGCCGCCTTCAAACGCCGCCCCCGCCAGTCCCGCGAGAAGGGCATGCGACTTCGACACCGGCATGCCGATCTTCGCGGCCAGCGTCCCCCACGCGATGATGGCGCACATGGCGGCCGTGATGGCCGGCACCGTCAGAGCGTCCGGCTCGACGATGCCTTTGCCGACCGTCGTCGCCACCGCCGTCCCGGCCATGGCGCCCGCCGTATTGAGGACGACCGCCATCGCGATCGCGCTGCGCGGCGTCATGACGCCGGTCGAGACCACCGTTGCGATCGCATTCGGCGCATCGGTCCAGCCGTTGACGAATTCGGCGACGAGCACGGCGAAGATGGCGATGGCGAGGCCGATCGTGATGGCCTCCATCTCACGCCTCCTTGCGCGCGAGCGAAAGCACCATGTTGGCGCAATGGTTGGCGTCGTCCGTCATCTGCTCGAGGAGGTGAAGGAGCTGGTGCGTGGCGATGAAGCCGATCGCGTTGGCGCCCGGCGCGGAATACTCGGCGACGAGGCGCCGCTCATGCACGGCGACGAGCTGGTCCGCCTTGCTCTCGGCCGCGTCGATCCGGTTCGTCACCTCGCGCACGCGCGGCAGGGAGAGGCGCGGGCCCGCCAGCATGTCGATCAGGATGTCGATGTCCTTCAGCATCGCCGCGCCCAGCGCGAACACCTCCTTGGCTTCCGGCGACAGCTCGGAGATGAACGGCGCGTAGGCCTCCATGTGGAGCGCGACCTTGCGCATGCCGTCGATGACGTCGTCCAGGTTGTCGGTGAGCTTCATCGAGTCGGGGATGTCGAACCGCATGATGAAGGAGTTGTCGAGGAGCTCGTGGATCTGCTCGACGATCTTGTCGGCCTTGTGCTCGATGGCGATGATGCCGGGTGCGTCGCCTCCGCCGGTCTTCTCAAAAAAGGCGGCCCCTTCGAGCGCCGTCTGGGAGAGCGCCTTCAGGAGCTCCACCAGCCGGTCGCTCCGCGAGCGTCCGAACAACGATCCGACCGCAAAGCGTGTCGACTTTGCCATGTGCCGTCCCCCGCAACGCGGCGCGACGCGCGGCGCCGACGTGCCTCCGCCCCGGTTGCCGAGGCTTCGGCGGTCCGCGCGCCGTCCGTCACAAAACTGTCGCAATGCCCTTAGCGCTCCCGCCCCCCGGCCACAAGCGCGGCATATCGCTTGACAGGGGATGGAGCCGGGAGACAGCGGGCCACCTTCACCGGCACCCCCTCGGACTGACAGCCCCGCCTTGCCGCTGTGACCGAGGTCAAGGCAGACTCGTGCGATTCGCCGGGATAGTCGCCCGCGTCGAGGAAGCTTTTCGAGATCCGATGCGGCACGGCCTGACCCCTCTCCTGATCCTTGCTCTGAGCCTCGCCGCGTACCCCGGGCAGGCCGCATCCGCGTCGGACCACGACGAGCGCAGCGTCCTCGCGCTCAACGCAGCCGAGCGCGAGCGCATGCTGGCAGGGATGCGGACCTATCTCGCGAGCCTGCAGGAGATCGTCTCGGCGCTCGCCTCCAACAAGGTCGAGACGGCCGCGCCGGCCGCGCGCCGCTCCGGAGCGGCGATGCTGCAGGACGTCTCGCCCCTCGCCGGGCTCGGACTGCCCCCCGCCTTCCTCTCGATGAGCTTCGACACGCACGACAAGTTCGACCGTCTCGCCGACAAGGCGGCGCAGGCGGCATCGCGCACCGACATCCTGCGCGACCTCGATGCCATCCTCTCCAACTGCAACGCCTGCCACGCGAGCTTCCGGCTCGGCCGGCGCTGAGGCCTACTGCGCCCACGCCGCGACGGTGGCCCGCTCGCCACGGCCGTCGGCGCCAACGCGCCTTGTGCTCTGAACCATCCCTCCCCTCGACACTTTTCGGCCATGGAATCAGTCGGTTCTGACGCTCGGGGCGGACAGCACACGACACGAGGAAAAACCGCCATGAGCGCACTGCCGCAGAGTGTCCACGACCTCCTGAGCCGCCTCAATGAAACCTCCCGGCACGAGCTCGATCTCGTGCGCGAGCTCTCCGACGCCATCCGGCGCGCCGACGACCAGCTCCTAAAGGAAGTGCGCAGCGTGACCATGCTGCACGAGCTGCGCCGGGAGGCGATCGTCTCCGAGCTGCAGCTTCTCGCCCAGCGCCTCTGCGCCCTGCCCGCGCGCGAGCCGGCGCGCGAGCCCGTGCCCGCGCTCGAACAGGCCCCCGCCGCCGGCCGGGATCCGGCGCCGTCGCAAGAGGCGAACGCGAGCGAGGAGGTGGTCATCACCATCGAGCCGCCGGCCACCGGGCGCGCCGGTGACTGGAGGCAGGCCGCGCAGCGCATCGACGCGGAGCTGGCGCAGTATTTCAACGGCACCGGCCCGCGGCATTAGAGGCCCGCCGAAAGCCATTTCACCGGATGGCTCCCGCATGCCGGTCGGCACGCGGAAAGGAACGCAACTTGGCCGACGCGCGTTGGCGGGGGGACGCGAACCCATCGAACGGGAGCTTCGCGTCCTGGAGACCTGACCATGACCCCCACCCCCGTCCCGACGACCCGTCCGGAGAACCCCGGCAAAAAGGCCCCCGGCGAGGACACGGACCGCCTGCCCGTCGACAAGATCGCTCCGCCGGGCCCCGGCGTCGGCAAGCCCGACGAGGAGCCGACCGATCCCAACCGGTCGGAGACGCCGGCCGGCGAGGCGCCGCGCAAGGACGACGCGCAGGCGACCGGCCAGAGCTGAGAGTGGCTGAGATCGGGGCTGCGATCGGGCAGAACGGCAAGCCCGCCCCTCTGTCGCAGCCGCGCCCCCGGAACCGACGCGCCGCGGGGCGCGTTGCCCAACGGTCCGGCGCGGCGTACTCTCCTCCTCCGATACCGCCGACCGGAGTCCGCCATCCTGCAGCGGCCGGGCCGGGTCGCGCCGCTCCTCCACGGTGCGCATCGGGCCCGCCGCCTTGAACCCGATCCCGCACAAGCAAAACGAGCGAAGGAGTCGTCAGTCATGGCCGACGCGCGCAAATCCACAGGCGACACGAAGACGAGTGAAACGAAGAAGAGCAACTCCCGGACCATCGTCGTGGAAAAGCTCGGCACCGTGCTCGCCTCGACCTACGCGTTGCGCATCAAGACCCAGAACTTCCATTGGAACGTGACCGGACCCAACTTCATCGCACTGCATGAGCTCTTCGAAGCGCAATACGTGGAACAGGCCGCCGCCATCGACACCATCGCGGAGCGCATCCGCGCGCTCGGCGCCGTGAGCCCAGGCAGCTTCGCCACCTTCGCGGAGCTTTCGGTGCTCGAGGACGCGCCCGCCAAGCCGCCTGCCGACAAGGCCATGATCGAGATCCTCGCCTCCGATCACGCGGCTCTGTCGAAGCTGTGCCGCGACGTCAGCTCGACGGCCGAGGAGGCCGAGGACATGGCGACCGCCGACCTCATGAACGGCCGCACGGCCGCGCACGACAAGGCCGCCTGGATGCTGAGCGCACACCTCGCCTGACTCTCCCCCGAACGCGCCTCCGTTTACGGTGTGCCTCTCCTCGTCATCGCGGAGCGATGCTCTGCATCGACATCACGGAGCGATGCTCCGCATCGACATCGCGGCACGATGCTCCGCATCGACGGGGCTTGCCTCTCCCCTTGGGGAGAGGCCGGCGCGCAGCGCCGGGTGAGCATCTGTGTTCCTGGTCAAGCGGCTTTCGGCGGGTTTGGCTGCCAGCGGCGGTTCTGGGCCAAGAGCGTGTTGGCGAGGGCAACGAGCTTGCGCATGACGGCGGTGAGGGCGACCTTGGGCCGTTTCCCCCTGGCGATCAGGTGGGCGTAGAACACGGCGAGGTCGGGATTGCATCTGCTTGCTGCAACGGAGGCCATGTAGAGGGCCAACTCTCATCCCAAACCGATTCGCGGCCAAGGTCAGCGCCGCCATCAACATGCAAGGGGCAGCCGCGCGTGAGGCGCGGCCGCTTGCTTGTCGTGCCGATGCGCGGTGATGGCGAGACCGCCGCCTTACTTCGTGCCGCGGCGCGTCCGGCGGCCGCCGCCGTTGCGCGCCGTCGGCGCGGGCGATGGCTCGAGCGGCTCTGCCGCGCGCTCGTATCGGACGCCGGGAAAGAGCACGACCTCAGCCGGACACGAGGGCACGCCATTCGATCGCGGGCCGCGCCGGCCCGCCAAAACGCGGAACTCGAGGATGTTGCTCATCGCGAGCCTCCCGAGATGACGATCCGATTCGCCGCGCCGCGCCCTTGTCAGGCAAGCCTGCGAAGATTGATCCGCCTTCGCACGAATCTGAGGCTATTATCTGGTGGCCAGATGCTAACGGAAAGTAAACGCGACGGCCTCGCCTACTTTCCTGCGCCGGGTGTGACGCATCGGACTCAAGGCGTGTCGCGGACGAGCCACCCGTCGAGGAAATGACGGCCGTCGCGCGATTCCACCTCGACGACCCAGAGATCGGAATCGAACTCGCGCTCGCGGGCGAGATAGGCGTCGGCCTCCGCGTCGGGCACGAAGCGGCCACCGAGCCTCGCCATCAGTTGCCGGTCGAGGTTGGCGTCCTCGAGCCCGGCCGGTGCCGGACCGTAGATGCAGGAGGTGCCGTCGAGCCGGTTGATGCGGATGAAGATCGACCCCGCGTCGTCGTCGCCGTGGCGGACCACAAGGGCCGGCACGCCCGCGCTCGCGCAGCCGCGGATGTAGGCCTTGATCCAGATGCTGGCCTTGAGACGCATGGGACGAGACTTCGCCTCGTTGTCGATAGGGGCGATGATGACGAGCGTCAGCGGCGCTCGGCCGTGCGCGGCGCGGCGCTGAGGCGGCTGAGCCGGGTGAGGAGATCGCCGGAGATGCGGCCCGTGTCCGGCATTGCCTGCTGCCTCTCGAACTGGCGGATCGCCGCGATGGTCATCTCGCCGAGCCGTCCGTCGGGTTTGCCGACCGGATAGCCGAGCCTGGCGAGCGCGACCTGCACGGACCGGATCAGCGCCTCGGCCTTGGGTCCCGGGACGACGGAGGCGCCCGATGCGCGGCCCGATCCGCCCTCCTCGATCTGCCGCAGCAGCGCCTCGGTCGGCTCGGCCGTCAACGGCAGCTGATGGTCGATTTCATAGGCGAGGATGGCGGCCTGTGTCACCGGTCCGGCGATGCCGTCGGTGCCGCCGGTCTCGTAGTTCCGGGCGGCGAGCGCGGCCTGAATTGCGCGCGTGATCTCACGCGGATCGGCCTGAGGCGGCGAGACGACGAGCCGCTGCGCCACGCCCGGGGCCACGGCGGCGCTGCCGCCGGTATTCGCGCCCGTCTGCGGGCGCGCGTCGATCTCGGGCACGATGAGAGCGGCCGTCTCGCGCACCGCTCCTGCGTCCCAGTCGCGGGCGGCGACGCGGGACGGCTGGCCCGGCAACGGCTGCAGCACGGTCAGGTTGACCGCCACGGCCGCAGTCAGCAGCACGAACAGCGCCGTCGCCAGTCTCGAAATGCGCTCGCTCATAATCTGTTCCTGCCGGCCCTTTCCTGCCTGGTCCACGCTCGATGCCGAGGATCGGGAAGCCCAGTATCGGAATCCGGCGTTAAGACCTCGTTAACCGCGGCGGCATGGCCCCCGCCGCTTGTCCGCAGCCGGAAACATAAAACTCTAATCAAATCGTCGGGCCTTGCCTTCGACTTCGTTGACCGGACTGAGGTAGATTGAGAGCCGTGGGACATCTCCTCTCGCCGTCGCCCCAGGTCTGAACTCCATGGCCCTCGTACGAACCGCGCTCGTTGCCGCCGCCGTCATTGCGCTCCTTCCCTCGGATCGGGCGCAACAGGAGCGGCTGCAGCAGACCGCGATCGATGCCGCCCACTGGACGGTCACGTTCTGCGACCGCAACGCGAAGACGTGCGAGAACGCCGGCGTGGCGTGGGACATCTTCAAGTCCAAGGCCCAGTTCGCAGCCGGCGTCGCCTACGACGTCGCCATGACGCATGTGCTCGAGACCGCCGGCATCGAGACGGCAAGCACGCCCGATCGGCACGATCCCGTCGCCGCCGCCGAGGCGGCGCGCGGCACGCTGACGGCCCGCGACCTTGAGCCTGGCTGGCGCGGCGCCCCGCAGCGGCGCCCTTGAGGCGGCCGTCATCGGGCGTCGATGCGTCCGATCGCGATGCCCAACCCCGCCGGACCTTGCAAAACGCGGCCTAAAGCGACTAAGTCCTAGCTCATGGCACCGGCGCCAACCGTGGTGCGGCAGGATCTTGGATGACGTTTGCGGAGCTTAAGGAAAACTTCGAGCTGATCGACGACTGGGAGGATCGCTACCGGTACGTCATCGAGCTCGGCCGCGCGCTGCCCGACCTGCCCGACGCGCAGAAGACCGAGGCCAACAAGGTGCGCGGCTGCGTCAGCCAGGTGTGGCTCGTCACGACGCTGACCCCGCAAGGCGCGGGCAAGCCGCCGCTCATGCACATCGTGGGCGACAGCGACGCCCACATCGTGCGCGGCCTGGTGGCGATCCTGCTCGCCATCTACCAGGACAAGCCGACCGACATGATTGCGGCCCACGACGCGCTGGCGGATTTCGCCGCCCTCGGCCTCAAGGACCATCTGACGCCGCAGCGCTCCAACGGGCTCGCCTCCATGGTTGCCCGCATCCGGGCCGAGGCGCAGGACGCCATGGCTCAATCGGACTCGATGGCCGGCCGGTAGTCCGGAGCTCCCCAGTGACGCGGCATAGGGCCAGAGCGGCTCTCGCCGTCGCGATCGCTCCGGATTCCATAGTGCCGCGCGAGCCGCACCAGCGCCAGCTGCAGGACGACCTTGGCCGACCGCTGCGGCCAGCCGGCGCTGCGCTCCAGGTCCTCAAGCCCCTTGAGGTGACAGCACACGTCGATAAGGATTCCCGACAGCTCCGGTCCGACGGCGCCGAGCGCCCGCCTGACGCGTTCGCCGGCCGCCAGCACGCCGTCGGCGATCTCCACGCCGGCGCCGGGCGCGCCGCGCCGGCTGCCCGATGCGGCGCTGAGCGCCGCCGACCAGTTGGCGGTGACGCGAGGCCCCATCTGCGCGAAGGTGAAATCAGCCCTCAGCCGCTCGCCGGCCGCAAACTCCTCCTCGGTGATGAGGGCCGTCCCGGTCTTGCCCTTGCGGCGGCGCAGCCACGCGAGCGGGCTTTCGTCCGCATTGCAGCCGGGCTTCGACGCGGTCGGCTCGGTCACGGCACGGGCCGTTCCGCCGGCCAGAAGCCGGCGGACGGCCATGCGTCCCCGTGCCGAGAGGCCCCACGTCTCGCCGCCCGGCATCTCCTCCACGAGAGCGGCGCGGTAGGCCTGCTCGAATACGGCGCGGGCGATGCAGCCGGCATCGCGTCCCTGCCGCAGGAGCGCGAGCCGCGGTGGCAGGCGCCCGTCCGTTGCGCGGGCCACGCGAACGACGCTGCCTTTTTGCGCCAGGCGGCGCAGCGCCTGTTCGAGCGTGAGCTCGCCGCCCGTGGTCGCCTCGTCCGGACCGGCCCCATCCCGCGCCATGGCGCTTACCTCTCCGCCCCGGTTCCGGGTGCAAGTCCGCTCGCTGCGCCCGCCCGCACGCCGCCGCCGAGCCGCCAGCGCACGATCGCCTCGAGCAGATCGAGAGTGCGATCGAAGCGCGGATCGTCGCGGCGATCCTCGATGTGGGCACAGGCATGCGCGACGGTCGTGCGGTCGCGCGCGAACAGACGCCCGACATCGGTGAGCGTCCGGCCGCAGACGACGTGGCTCAGATACATCGCGATCTGCCGCGCAAACGCCGTCCGCGCCCGGCCGCGCGTCGTCGCGCCGAGATCGGTTTCGGAGACGCCGAACACCGGCCCCACGCTCGCCTCCACGATGGCCCTGAGACGCCGCGCCTCACCGTCGCGACCGGCGAGACCCGCAAGCGGGGGCTGGAGCGTCAGGGTGTCAGGGACCGGCCGGCACATCGAAGCCACCTCGCGCAAGACCGCAGTCGAGGCCGCGAGTGTACGGCGATCGCAACGGCAGCCTGGAGAGCTTGATAGGCGAGGGGTGAACCGCGGGGATAAATGGAAATCTTTTCCGGTCCGCCCGGCACGGACGCACCACACCGTCACCCCCGCGAAGGCGGGGGGCTGCGCAAGCAATCGGATGGAGCGCATCCGAGGTGGCTCGCGCGGATCCCGGCCTGCGCCGGGATGACGTCAGGGGGAGGCAAGGACCGCGCAATTCCGTTGGCCGGGAATGACGTTGGGCGGAGGCGCGCACCGCACCCTCCACACCGTCACCCCCGCGAAGGCGGGGGCCTGCGCAAGCATCGGATGGAGCGCATCCGAAGGAGCTTGCGCGGATCCCGGCCTGCGCCGGGATGACGTCAGGGGGGAGGCACGCACCGCTCTCTCCACACCGTCACCCCCGCGGAGGCGGGGGCCTGCGCAAGCCTCAGATGGAGCGAATGCGAAGTGGCTCGCGCGGATTCCGGCCTGCGCCGGGATGACGTCACGGGGGAGGCAAGGACCGCGCAATTCCGCTGGCCGGGAATGACGTTGGGCGGAGGCGCGCACCGCACCCTCCACACCGTCACCCTCGCGGAGGCGGGGGCCTGCGCATGCCTCAGATGGAGCGAATGCGAAGTGGCTCGCGCGGACCCCGGCCTGCGCCGGGATGACGTCAAGGGGAGGCAAGGACCGCGCAAGTCGCGCTCGAGGGCGACGCGGTGGTCCGGCAATCCCCGCCCGCGCGCCGCGTGGCAGGCTTCCCTCGTAACAGAGAGAAACCGCCGCAATGCCCGCTCACCCAATCCCCGCGACGCCATCGCCGCCGCCCGCCCGCTCCGGTCCGGCCGGCGCCGCCGATCCCGCCCGGCGCCAGCGCGAGCTCATGCGGCTCCTGCCGCTCTGGCCGCACGAGATCGCCGACGAAAGCGCGGCCGGACGCGCCCGCGTGGCGGCCCTCCTGCGGCGAGCTTTGCGCGCCGAGCGGCGGCGCGGCCTTGCCGGTCACTGGAGCTACGATCTCGGCCGCCATGCCCAGCTGCTTGCGGCCTACCGGGCCGAGCGCGTGGCGTGCGCTCACACCGATCGACCCGGCCGCGAATGAGGCGTCAGTCCTTCTCGCGGCGCGTCCCGAGGCCCATCTTCTTCGCGAGGTCGGAGCGGGCGCGGGCATAGTTCGGAGCGACCATCGGATAGTCCGGCGGCAGGCTCCACTTCTCGCGGTATTCCTCCGGCGAGAGATTGTAGTGCGTCCGCAGATGCCGCTTCAGGGACTTGAACTTCTTGCCGTCCTCCAGGCACACGATGTGGTCGGGCATCACGGACCGCTTGACCGGAACCTTGGGCTTCAGCTCGTCGCGCTCGGGCGGCGGCGCGTTCCCCGTGACGCGGGTCAGCGCGGCATGCGTATCGCTGATGAGCTGCGGCAGCTCGCTGGCCGACAGCGTATTCTTGCTGACGAAAGCCGATACAATGCGCGCCGTCAGCTCGACCAATCCTGGCTGGCTTGCATCATCCATTTCATGGCCCTCGCCTCTGCGCTCGTCGAAAAACCCTGACGAAGCCAAGTATTCATGTCAAGGCTATGCTTGGCCAGCCTTGCAGATCACAAGCACTGGCGAAAAACTAAACTTGGATAACTCGACCCGAGCCCACACTTGATTGCGCGGGCCTTGGTGGGTTGGCGGACGATCCTATCCGGACCGGCGCGCGCGCCGTCGCTGGCCTGCGGCCCCACGAACCGCTAGGACACGCGCTGGCTCTCCGGCCACTCCGGCCCCGCCGGCCGCTCCCAGCATTCGAGGCACCCGTGACGCTTGCGCTCCCTCCTCTCGCCACCCTGAAGCCCCATCGGACGACCTGGCACGGCGTCACGCTCGACGACCCGTTCCACTGGCTGCGCGCCGGCAACTGGCAGGAGGTCATGCGCAACCCCTCGGCGCTGGAGCCCGAGATCCGTGCGTACCTCGAGGCCGAGAACGCCTATGCGGATGCGGCCCTCTCCGACACGGCCGATCTGCAGAAGACGCTGTTCGAGGAGATGAAGGCCCGCCTCAAGCCGGATGACCGGACGGTGCCCAGTCCCGACGGGCCGTACGAGTACTTCTCGAGCTTTGCGACCGGCGGGCAGTATCCGCGGCTCGGCCGGCGTCCACGCGGCGGCGGCGAGGAGGCGATCCTCATCGACGGCAACGCGGAGGCCGCCGGCAAGACCTACTGGGACCTCGGCTGTTCCTCGCACAGCCCCGATCACCGCCTCGTCGCGTTTGCGACGGACGACAAGGGCTCGGAGCTCTACACCGTCCGCATCCGCGACACCGCCACCGGCGCCGATCTCGCCGATGTCATCGAGGACACGCGCGGCGACGTCGTCTGGGGCGCCGACAGCCGCACGCTCTACTATATCCGCGTCGATGCCAATCATCGCCCGCGCGCCGTCTGGCGGCACACCGTCGGACGGCCCCTCAGCACGGATGAGCTCGTCTACGAGGAAGCCGACGAGAGTTTCTTTCTTGCCCTCGGGCACACGCAGTCGCGCGCCTTCGTGCTCATCAACGCCCACGACCACCAGACGAGCGAGTTCCACGTCCTCGATGCGAACGACCCCGCCGCGAAGCCGCGCCTGATCGTTCCCCGCGCGCGCGGCCACGAGTACGACGTCGAGCACCACGGCGAGCGCTTCATCATCACGACCAATTCCGGCGACGCGGAGGATTTCCGCATCGTCGAGGCGCCCGTCGCCGACCCGCGGCTGGAGAACTGGCGCGAGATCGTGCCCCACCGCCCCGGCCGGCTCATCATCGAGACGGCGGTGACGGAGCATCACATCGTCCGCCTCGAACGCGAGGACAGCCTGCCGCGCATCGTCGTGCGCCGCATCGCCGACGGGAACGAGCATGCCATTGCGTTCGCGGAGGAGGCCTACTCCCTCGGCATCGCGGGCGGCTACGAGTTCCACACCTCGAACCTCAGGTTCACCTACTCGTCGATGACGACGCCGGTCGAGACCTACGACTACGACATGGCGACGCGCACGCGCGTCTTGAGGAAGCGGCAGGAGATCCCCTCCGGCCACAACCCCGACGACTACGTGACCCGCCGGCTGTTCGCCGTCGCCGCCGACGGCGAGCGCGTTCCCGTCTCGCTCCTTTATCGCAAGTCGACGCCGCTCGACGGCACAGCGCCGCTGTACCTCTACGGCTACGGATCCTACGGCATCTCCATGCCGGCCTCGTTTTCGGCAGGCCGCCTGTCGCTCGTCGACCGTGGCTTCATCTTCGCGCTGGCGCACGTCCGCGGCGGCAAGGACAAGGGCTACCGCTGGTACACGGAGGGCAAGGGGCCGAAGAAGGTCAACACCTTCACGGATTTCATCGCCGCCGGCGAGATGCTCGCCGCCGAAGGCCTGACCCGCCGCGGCCGCATCGTCGCCAACGGCGGCTCGGCCGGCGGCATGCTGATGGGCGCCGTCGCCAACATCGCGCCCGACCTGTTCCTCGGCATCATCGCCGACGTGCCCTTCGTCGACGTGCTGAACACGATGCTCGACAAGGATCTGCCGCTGACGCCGCCGGAATGGCCCGAGTGGGGCAATCCGATCGAGAGCGCGGAGGATTTCGCCACCATCCGCGCCTACTCGCCCTACGACAACGTGACGGCCAACGCCTATCCTCACATCCTGGCGACGGGCGGGCTGACGGATCCGCGCGTGACCTACTGGGAGCCCGCCAAGTGGGTTGCGAAGCTGCGCCGCCACAGCACCGGCGACAAGCTCCTGCTCTTGAAGATCAACATGGGCGCAGGCCACGGCGGCGCCTCGGGCCGCTTCGAGCGGCTCAAGGAAGCCGCGCGCGATTTCGCCTTCGCCCTGAAAATCGCCGGGCTGACCGGCGCGGCCCCAGCCTAGACCGGAGGTCCTGAAAGCGCGATGGCGGCGCCTTTTTGAGGCGCCGCCACCCGTGCTCTTCTCTTTGTCGGCGGGGTCCGTTATTCGCTGATCAGCACCGTCTGGTCGTCGCTGCTGCGGGTGACGATCGTGACGAGCGAGTTGCCGATCTCGTTGAAGGCCTGGCGCAGGGCTTCGCCGTTGTAGGGGAAGTAGTACTTCCCGGGCGAAGCGCACTGCTTCAGCGTCTTGCGGGCCGGATCGTTCTCGTTCGTGGAGATGTCGAAGCCGATCGTGTAGACGGTGACGCCCTCGTCCTTCATCGCCTTGCAGAGGGCGAGAGCCTGATCGATCGCGCTCGCCGACGCCCAGGAGGAGTTGTACTCGCCGTCCGTCATGAGCACGGCCGCCTTGATCGTGTCCGGATCGCCGTAGCTCGCGACATCCTCCACGCCCGTACCCCAGAAGCCGTTCCATTCCGGCGACAGCATGTACCAGCTCCAGGCCGTGCCGACATGGCCGGCCGTGGCGCCGTAGGTGCCGAACGTCGCAATGTGGTCCTTCAGCGACTGCTTGTTGGTCGTCAGCGTCTTGATCTGCGGCAGGTTGCAACCGCCCGACGAGCTGTACTGGCTGGCAAGGCTGCTGCCCGGCGAATAGACGCCGACGTAGCGGCCGTCGCGCGGCGCCGTATCGCGGTAGGCATGCGAGCCCTGCCGCTCCGTCACGCACGTCCTGAGCTTGCGCGTCGCATAGACCGGAACCTCGGTCTCCTTGAGTGCGGGCGTCGAGTACTCGGTCTTGTTCTTGCGGACGCGCGTCGTGTAGTTGTTGTTGCAGAACTGCTGCGCCTGCGAGTTGGTATAGTGCTCATAGGCCGTCGCCTCGCGGACGCGGTCAGCGCAGTTCGACAGGCTCATCCAGCTGAAACTCGTCGTGCTCAGCGTGTAGGTCGTGTTGGACCCCGTCTGGATCTGCGCGGTCGCGGCGTAGCCGGTCGCGGCCGCGGCATAGTCGCCGACGTTGACGCGATCGGAGAACGGCACGACGCCGACGCGGCGGTTGTTCGCCGCCAGGTCGTCCGGCATCACGATGTCGAGGAAGTCGGCCGCGGCGTCCTTCATGTCGATGATCTTCTGACCGGCCATCGAGCCGGACACGTCGAGCATGAGCGACAGCTCCAGGGCCTTCGTGCCGTGCTCGTTCTTCGTCGCCAGCCCGCCCTTCGTGAACACGCTGACCTCCACCTCCTCGGTGCCGAGGAAGCTCAGGAACGGCGTCTCGATGCTGGTCGACAGAACGGGCCGGACGGTGGAGGTCGCCGGATCGATCGACGAGGAATCGACGTGCACGATACGGCCGCCGCCGCTGTTGCCGTCCTCGATCTCGCGGGCGCGGAACATGCCGTCCTTCTCGAGGCCCTCGTCGATGTAGGCGAGCAGCCGCTGCTGGCCCTTTTCGAGATCGCCGGTGGCGCGATACTCCGTGAGGCCCGCCGAGGTCGCCGCGTCGGCGACGATCTGGAGCTGCGTTTTCAAACGATAGACGCGGCCGTAATCCACCGCGGCGCCGATTGCGCCCACGATGGGGATCATGCCGAGACCGAAGAGAATGGCGACGTTACCGCGCTTCTCATGCAGGAAGGCGTTGAGGCCGGAGGCCGGCTTGGAGGACATGGCAAAGCTCCCAATACTTGAGCGAACGTGGGCCGACATTGCCTGCGATCTTTTTGAGAAAGCCTACCGGCGAACGTACAATTTTAAGGATCGCCAATCCGAACGCTGAATTGGTTTTCGCTGGTCAACGAATTGTTGCGCCAATCTCTTGGCTTTGCCGCATTCAGCAATTCGATTGACCGAAATCGGGACGCTTGTTTGTGGAACGGCAGCATTTGCGCCACATTCAGCGCCGTGCCGCGGATGACAGGACCGCGGAGCGGCCGAGGAGAAAAGGGCGCGGAGCGGCCAAAAGCAAAGGGACGCAAGTCCCGCTTGCGCCCCTTCGATCGATGCGTCGGTGCAAATGAAAAGGGCCGCTCGCGCGGCCCTTTGTAATGCCTATCTCTAGGCGGCCCTCTCCTTGAAGGCCGTCAGCTTCTTATCCTCCTCGATGTCCCTGGCGCCCTTGAGAGCGATGCCGATATAGCGGACGCGACCGCCGAGCTTGGCCTTCTGGACGCCGAGTTCGCCGAATTCTCGTCCGAACGTCGGCAGTGCGAGAGGTTCCTTCTCCTTCTCTTCACACCAGGCACAATACTCCTCGTAGAGCTCGGTGGCCGTCATGCTCGAGCCATCCTGCGTCTGGACATTCTCCTTGTAGAAGCGCTCCACATCGGTTTCGGGAGCCATGGGACGTTGCGGAGCCGGCGACGACCTGTTGTCGTTCGCGCCGGAACGCGGCTTTGCAGCAATCTGCACGGGCGCCGTCTCGCGGACGGGGGCCGCCACCGCTGCCGCAGCGGTGATCACGGGCGTGGCGATCGCAGCCATCACGGGCGCGGCGGGTGCCGCGACGTCATAGAGGCGCCACTGGCTGAAGGCGATGTACATGCCGAAGCACGACCCGACCTCCAGGAGGAGTGCGATGAACACGGTCAACGCGATCTGCACGGTATCGACGCTGAAGCCGGACAGCTTGGCGAGGACCGCGGCTTGCGGATCGGCTTCCGCCATGACGGCGGAGCCGCTCGCGGCCGACAGCTTCGTCGACAGGTCGCTGATGCGCGAGCTCAGCTTCTCGGCCTCCTTGCCCGCGGCGAGCTCCGCCGTGAGCGACAGGTACGACTGGCAGAACTCGCGGCCCTGCTTGCCCGTCACCTCCGTGCAGCCCTTCGTCCAGGCCCAGGGGCGCTGGTTCTGGGCGTTGTCGATGTCGCTCTGGACGACGCCGATCGGACGGTGTTGAGGCACCCATCCGAGCTGCTCCTGCGTCCGGGCGAGATCGGCACGCAGATCCTTGTAGGCCTGGGCCTCGACGGCACGCTGGCCGGTCGTGTCCAGGCGGTTCAAGGCGGCGTGACCGAGCGCGGACGTGAGCGAGTAGGCGGTACAGACGATGCCCACCAGCGCCGCCGCAGCGGCCTGCGACCACATCCGGTTTCTGATAGCGGCGAAGAAGAAGAACGGCACAAGCGCTTTCAGGCAGTCTGCGGCGGCCGAGGCCGAGCCGTAGATCATGCCGTCGAGCTCGGTCTTCCCGAGACTGTAGCCAAAACGCCAGTTCATGGCAGCCGAGACGGCAAGTAGCACGCCGGCTGCGAGAACCCCTAGTACACCCATCAGGTGTCGCATAGCCCTCTCCATTGCACAGAGCCGGTCGGACGCTGGTATCCCCCATCGTCCCGGCTCGCTTTGTCTTGTTGTCCGGAGGAGAAACGGAAGCCAGCTCAAGCACCTGACAAGAGCCCCTTCGCACACCCGATGGCGATCCGCTTGAGCGTGCCGGGCCATCCCCAAATGGCATCCGGCGCAGATCGACTCGACTGTGGGAACGAACTCGAGACCTGCTGGACCTTCGGGCCTGTCCTCGCCTTGTTCACAGGTCGCGCTGCCGCTAGAGCCGACCGGTGCAAAACATGGGCGAAGGGCCGAAGCAAACAAGTGTCGTACGCGACACACTCCCCTCGACGCGGAACGCTATGCGATTCGAAATGTTTTGTTAAGAGAATCAGAACTGTAGACAAATGGCTCTTTCCTGCGCCACGCGAGGTGGCGCGCGCGACACAGATTTCGCCCCCATACCGTCCACAACGGCCGGCGTTTTTGTTCAACGGATATCCCCAGTTCGTCCGGCAGCCTGTCGATGACGGCGGCCGCTTCCGGTGCCCGCCCCGCGCTCTCTCACCCGGCGCGGCCGGTGCGATGCACAACGGCGCGAAGACAAAGTGTTAGACCTGAAACAGCGCTTTCTGAGCAGGCTGCAATGGTTTAAAATTCACTAAAAATTGGCTGAGCGCCGGTGAGGGGGTTTCCCGCCCCGGAATCGGACTGCTCCCCCGTCCGCGGCGTGCCAGACATGGCAGCGAGGCGAGCCCAGACAGCCCAAGACCAAGACACGGGTCGAACCGTGCGTCCGGACGGTCCCGCTGCGGAACCGACGGGCGCAGCACTTTTGCGTAGCGAGCCGATGGCCCTGGTCCAGGAGTAGGCCTCGATGCAGAAAGCTTTGGGTTTGTTGGTCCTCGGCACGGGTCTCGGGTTCGCGCTCTATGCCAATGCGCCCTCGCCGTCCGAGCGCGAAGAGCAGGTCGCAGCCATCACCCGGATCGTGGCGCGCGCCACCATCCTGGAACCGACGACGGTCGCAGCCGACCAGCCGGGATTGCGGCAACCCGTGCTTTCGCCCGAGCCGGTGCCGAACGTTGCCCGGCTCAGTCCCGCTCCGGCGGGCTTGGGTGTGACCGGCCAAGCGCCGCCGCAGGACGCGGGCCCCGCCCCGGCCACCGCCGATCCCGCGACACCGGCCTCCCCGCGTGAGACCCCAGCCGCGATCCCCGCCGCGATCCCGGCCGCGATTCCGGAATGGCAGACGGCCGTCGCGCCCGTCACCGTGATCAGCCCGCCCTCCGCCGCCGCGCCGGCGGACAGTCCCAAGATGCAGCGTGCCCTCGCCCGCCAGATCCAGGCGGAGCTGAAACGCGTCGGCTGCTACACCGGCCGCCTCGACGGCAGTTGGGGCGAGCAGTCGCGCGGCGCCATGATCGCCTTCATCGGGCGCGTCAATGCCTCGCTGCCGACGACCGAGCCTGACGTCATCCTCCTGTCGCTCGTCAGGAACCACACCGGCCAGGTCTGCGGCATGTCCTGCCGTCCGACGGAGGTCGCATCGGGCGGCCGCTGCGTGCCGCGCACGGTGCTCGCCGCGACAGAGGCCCAGCCGCCGGCGCCGCGCGCTGCCGCCGCCCGGCCGGCGCTCGTTCGCGAGCCACTGCCGGGCCGCATGTCGATGGGAGGGCCGACGCCCCCGCCGGCCGCCGCCGCGCCTGTCACGGAATGGCCGTCGCCCGCCGGCGAGCGCCTGCCCTGGCAAAGCGAGCCTGCTGCCGCACGGGAGACCCCGGCGGACGTGGCCGCGATCCCGTCCGCCGATGACGCCGAGCCGGCGGTCAGCGACGCCGAGCGCGCGCCCGGCGTCTACCGGCCGGCTGCCCCGCGGCGGGCGGCCAAGCCCCCGCGCCCGCGCGCGGCCAAGCCGCCCCAGAAGCGGCGCTACTATGCGACGCGCTCGGTGCAGATGCTGTTCCTGCATCCGCTCGGCCGGATGTAACTTTCTCGCCCGCCCCTCGCCGTGCGCGCCTCACGTGTCGGGAGCGCCGGCGGTGCTGGCCACGATCCAGTCGAGATAGGGCGCCGAGCCGCCGCTGACGGCCAGCGTCAGGAAGGCCGGCGTTGTATAGGGGTGCCGGGCCTTGCCCGCGGCGATGGCCGCATCTGCCAGTCCCGCCCGGGTCTTGATGATCGCCGCGCACTCCCCGGCGCGCTCGACTGCGCCCTCCCAGCGGTAGATGGCAACCATCCCCGGCAGGATATTCATGCAGGCCGCCAGCCCCGCCTCCACGAGGTGACGGCCGACCGCTTCGGCGCTCCCAGCGTCCGGGAAGGTCGCATAGATGAGAACGGGCTTGTCCATCGGGTCCAAGTGCGCGAGCCTCCCTGCCTCCGGCCGGCGCCTGCCGGCCCGCCACGTCCTGCCGCCTCGAGCTTCCCGCGCCGCATGAGCAAACTCCAGAACAAATTCGCCCGCATCGCCTTCGTGGCGAGCGACGTGCCCGAGGCGCGCGTGGCGCTCGAGCGGCTGACCTCGCTCTACGGCAATGTGCGGCCGGCCGAGGCCGAGGCCATCGTCGCCCTGGGCGGCGACGGCCTCATGCTGCAGACGCTGCACCGCTACATGAACGACCGCATCCCGATCTACGGCATGAACCGGGGCTCGGTCGGCTTCCTCATGAACGAGTACAGCGAGGACGACCTCAGGCAGCGCCTGGCGGCCGCCGAGGTCACGCGCGTCCATCCGCTGTCCATGGTCGCCACCGACGCGCACGGCAAGGCGAAAAAGGGGCTGGCGATCAACGAGGTCTCGCTCTTCCGCGAGACCTATCAGGCGGCCAAGCTCTCGATCGCGGTCGACGGGACCGAGCGCATCGAGGAGCTCATCTGCGACGGCATCCTGGTCGCCACGCCCGCGGGCTCGACGGCCTACAACCTCTCCGCGCACGGGCCGATCCTGCCGCTCAACGCCAAGCTCCTGGCGCTGACGCCGATCTGCCCGTTCCGGCCGCGGCGCTGGCGCGGCGCGCTCCTACCCGACAACGCGCGCATCACCATCACGGTCAAGGAGCACGACAAGCGGCCGGTCAGCGCCGTCGCCGACCACATCGAGACGCGCCAGGTCGTTCGCGTCGAGGTCGAGCAGGCGCGCCACATCGACCTCTTCATGCTGTTCGATCCCGGTCACTCGCTCGACGAGCGCGTGCTGGCCGAGCAGTTCCGGTTCTAGACCTAAGCCTCCCGATCAGGACCCGAGCGTCGTGACGACATCTGCGAGCGCCGGCCGCTCGCGGTCCTCCGGCTTCTCCTTTGCGGTGCCGATGTGCACGAAGCCCGCGATGCGTTCGTTCGGCGCCAGGCCGAACTCGGACGTGAAGTGGCGCGAGTACGCGATCCACTCCGTAATCCAGCAGGAGCCATAGCCGAGCGCATTGGCGGCCACGCAGAGGTTCATGCAGGCGGCGCCCGCCGACAGGATCTGCTCCCACTCCGGCGCGCCCCGCGTTTCCCTGACGCGCGAGACGACGGCGATCACGAGCGGCGCCCGGGTGAACCGCTGGCGCTCCATGTCGAGGCGGACATGGGATGGCGGCTCGGCCTCCTCGCGCCGGCACGCGTCGGCTGCGATCTCGCCGAGCCGCTCGCGCGCCGCTCCCGCAATGACAACGAATCGCCACGGCACCAGCTTCTTGTGGTCGGGCACGCGGGCGGCGATCGACAGGATCGTCTGGAGCTCGTCCGCCGAGGGCGCCGGCTCGGCGAGCAGGTCCGGCTTGACCGACCGGCGCGATTTCAGGAGCGCGATCACCGGATTGGACAGGGTCGGATCGGACGGGGACGTGGACGGGTCGGACATGGACGGCTCGGACATGGACGTTTCGTCTCGTGCTGTTGCGGGCCTCGTCCCACCCTCGCTAACGCAACCGGAGGTCTGGTACAATCATTCCGGCTCGTCGCGACCGCGTCCGAAGCGCGGGGCGGGCCGGCGCCCATGAGGAGACTTGACACGTGCTCGGATGCGACCGACGGCTCTTTGGGACCCTTTTCGCTGCGACGGCCGCGGCGCTGTCCGCCGCCTCCTCTGCCGCCCGCGCCGATACGGCCCCCCCGGCCGTCGTCATCGTCGATGGCTCCGGCTCCATGTGGGGCAAGATGGACGGCAACGAGGCCGCGAAGTTCTACGCCACGCGCGATGCCTTGCGTGAGCTCCTCGAAAAGACGCCGTCGCAGTCGCGCATCGGCTTGGCGTCCTTCGGACACAGGCGCAAGGGCGACTGCGGCGACGTCGAGATCCTCACCCCCGTCGAAGCGGGCGGCGCGGGCGGCGCCATCGCCGCGCTCGAGCAGTTGAGCCCGAAGGGCAAGGGGCCGGTGGCCGGCGCGCTGCGGGAGGCGGCGAAGGCGGCCGGCGCGGGATCGGCGGGTCACATCATTCTCGTCCACGACAACCTCGACAATTGCGGGCAGGATATCTGCGCGGCGGCCGCCGACATCGGCAAGACGAGCCCCGCGCTCAAAGTTCACGTCGTAAGCCTTGGCCTGTCGAAGTCGGAGCGGGAGCGCATGCGCTGCGTCGCGAAGGCGACCGGCGGCACGCAGTTCGACGCCGGCAACGAGGCGGAGATCGCAACGGCCCTGGGGCAAGCCTTCCGGCTTGCCGGGCTTGATGCGGCTACAGCTCCCGTCGCCGCCGCGACGCCCGCGGCGGCGCCCCCGCCGCAGCCAACGGGGCCGCCGGGATTGCGGCTCACGGCCGCGATGGCCGACGGCGCGGCGATGGTCGACAGCCCGATCGCATGGCGCATCGCACGCGGCGGCGCTCCGGCGGACGAAGCCCCGCTCGTCGAGCGCAGCAGCCGCGAGATCAACGAGACACTGGCCCCCGGCCGCTACACGGTGGCCGCGGCACTCGGCCTTGTCACGCGCAGCTTCGACATCGATGTCGCGGCCGATGGACCGACGGTGAAACGCCTGGCCCTCGATGCCGGCACGCTGAAGGTCGCCGCGAGCGCGAGCCGCCAGGGCGACAAGCTGTCCGCCCCCGTGATGACGGTCGCCGCCGTGCTCGACGGCGACACGCAGGCGGCCGCTCCATTGTGGATCGGGCGCGAGGCGACCGCCGATCTCATCGTGCCGGCGGGCAGCTACGCGGTCGACGTCACGGACGGGCTCGCCCGCTCGCGTGCCACCGTCGCCATCGCGCCGGGGGCTACGATCGCCTCCGAGCTCGTCCTCGAAACCGGCCAGGTCGAGCTGACTGCCGCCGGTGTCGAGGGCGGCCCGCCGCTCGACCGCGTCCTCTATCTGATCGAGGTCGATGATCCGGCCGCCCCCCAGGGCCGGCGCGAGATCGCGCGCTCGACGGCTCCCGTCGCCACCTTCACGGTGCAGGCCGGCACCTACTACGTGACGGCGCGCCACGGCACCAGCGAGGTCCGCGAGCGCGTCGCCGTCTCGAGCGGCGACATCGTCAAGCGCACGGTCGTGCTCGATGTCGCGCGGCTGACGGTCAAGGCCACCCTCGTCGGCGCCGTCCTTCCGCCCGCGCTCGCCATCGTCACGCGCGTCTACGAGGCGGACGGTCAAAAGCGTCTCGTCGGCCAGAGCACCGAGGCCGGTCCGACCTTCGTGCTCGGCGCCGGGCGCTATCGCATCGATGCCCAGGTCGGCACGCTCAACATCCGCACCAGCCAGACGATCGCGCTCACCGCCGGCAAGGATGCCGCCATCGAGCTGAAGCTGGCGGCGGGCGAGATCGCCGTCGCGGGGCTCGGCGCCGGCGAGGGCGGTGCTTCGGTCCAGGCCGCGATCCGGGATGCGGCCGGCCGGGTCGTGTGGCGATCGCGCGCCGGAGGCGAATTGAAGGCGGTCGTCGCGCCCGGCACGTATGTGCTCGAGGTCGATACCGCCGACGCCCGCATCCAGCGCTCCGTCAGCCTCGCGCCGGGCGAGGCACGCGTCGTCGACGTCGCATCGCCGTGAGCCGGACGCAGACAGTTGACGCTCGGCGCCTTCGCCACACTTCGACCATCGTTGCCCGCCCATCAAGGCAAGCGGCGGATTGGGGCCGTGCAAGAGATCGCTGCAAGACCAGAATGACCGTGCTCATCGATACCTTTGAGCCTCGACGCGGACGCGCCGCTGCCGCGACGTGGGCCGCCCGCCTGCGTCTCATTTGCGTGCTCGCCGCCGCGATCGCAGGGAGCACGGGACTGGCTTCGGCGCAGGGCCCTTTGCCCGGGGCACCCGGCAGCGGCTGGGAGCTGACGGTGCCGCCGAGTCCGGACCCGCAGGTTCCCCCGAAATCTCCCTCCCAATCTCCCTCCCAATCTCCGGCCGCCCCGCCGCCAGGCGTCACCGTCGTGCCGCGCACGGGGGCTCCGTCCGGCGGAGCCGGACAAGATGCCGCCGGCGCGGTGCCGGTCCAGCTCGTGGCCTTCCTCACCGAGGACGGGCAGCGGATCGAGCAGGGCCTCGTCTGGCGCATCTACGAGGAGACGAAGGGCGACCGCCATGGCAAGCTCCTCGACACCGAGCGCCACGCCAGCCCCGTCGTGGCGCTGAAGCCCGGCGCCTACGTCGTCAATGCCGCGTTCGGGCGCGCCCATCTCACGCGCAAGATCACCGTGCCCGAGGCGGCGGGCGCCGAGCCGGTTTTAGAAAAGTTCATCCTCAACGCCGGCGGGCTGCGCATCACCGCATTGCTCGGAGGCAAGCCGGCACCGGCCGGCAGCGTCACGTACGCGATCTTTTCTGACCGCGACCAGACCGACGACCGCCGCCTCGTCCTCGGCGGCGCCAAGCCCGGCCTCGTGATCCGTCTCAACGCCGGCATCTATCACATCGTGTCGACCTACGGCGACGCCAACGCGATCGTGCGCAGCGACGTGACCGTGGAATCGGGCAAGCTGACGGAAGCGACGATCGTGCACACGTTCGCCAAGGTCTCCTTCAAGCTCGTGGAGCGCTCCGGCGGCGAGGCCCTGCCCGGCACGCAGTGGACCATCCAGACGCCGGAGGGCGGCATCGTAAAGGAGAGCGTCGGCGCGCTGCCCGCGCACACGCTGGCGCCGGGCCGCTATACCGTTGTCGCCCGC
The DNA here is from genome assembly GCA_964589785.1 of uncultured Hyphomicrobium sp. Classification (GTDB taxonomy): domain Bacteria; phylum Pseudomonadota; class Alphaproteobacteria; order Rhizobiales; family Hyphomicrobiaceae; genus JAGVSR01. The sequence goes on along the minus strand of CAZPUQ010000002.1, from coordinate 267,247 downwards.
AACCGCAGCCGCGCCTACCGCCGCGACTTCACGGTGCAGGACGGGCAGAGCGCGGCGGTCGAGATCGTCGTGCAGTAGTCCCCCTCCCCCCGCAAAGAATTGAGCTCGCGCTCCTGGATGGCCGGGTTGAACCCGGCCATGACGTGGGGGGCCGCTGCCCACCTGCAAAACGTCATCCTCGAACGCGTGAGCGCAGCGAGGCGCGTTCGGGAATCCAGCGCAAAAGGCGTCGCAGACACCGCATTCGGTCGTGAGCGCCTGCGGCGCCGAGTCTCTCGCTGGATCCCCGGCCGGCGGTCGCGATGCGCTCCCTCTCCCCTTGGGGAGAGGGTCGGGGTGAGGGGGGCGTTCTGCGACCTCGCAACTCGCGGAACCGCCCCCTCACCCGGCGCTGCGCGCCGGCCTCTCCCGTCGATGCGAAGCATCGCTCCGCGACGACGCGGAGAGGCGGTTCTGAAAGGCGTATCGAGAGAGGATCAACGCGATCGATGGCGCATCTCTCCCAACGTCATGGCCCGCCCTCGAGGCGGCCATCCAGGGAGCCCAGGCTCACCTGTTGGTGGCCGTCGCCCTGGATGGCCGGGTTGAACCCGGCCATGACGTTGTTGGGATGGCCGGATCGCTTGCCAGCCGTCATGGCGACGCGTGACCCGCCCTCCAGCCCGTGTTCCCTGGCCCGCCGTTTCCCACTACACGTCATGGCCGCCCTCGAGGCGGCCATCCAGGAGCCCAGGCTGGACTGTCGGCGACTGTAGCCCTGGATGGCCGGGTTGAACCCGGCCATGACGTGGGGGGTGGTCGGGCCGCTGGCGGCCCACCTGCAAAACGTCATCCTCGAACGCGTGAGCGCAGCGAGGCGCGTTCGGGGATCCAGCGCAAAGCGCGTCGCAGACACCGCATCCGCGTCAGCGCCTGCGGCGCCGAGTCTATCGCTGAATCCCCGGCCGGCGGTCGCGATGCTTCCTTGGCCGAGGATGACGTTCGCGGGAGGGGCAGGTGGGGCGCGGAACCAGACGGTCGTCGGACGTCTCGACAATCGCGAGCCCCGTCATGGCGAGGAGAGGCGGAACGCAGAAAGGCCGCCCGGTGAGGGGCGGCCTTTCCATTTTCAGGTCGTGGTGGCGACCGGCTTAGAAGTTGATCAGGCCGCCGACGCCGACATACTGGAAGTCTTCGATGCCGAGGACGTGTCCATCCTCGCCGAATTCGGCAAACTGGTTAGCGTCGGCCGAGAGGTGACGATACTTGACCCAAACCGACATTGCAGCGGCGTCGATCTCCTGGACGATGCCAGCTCCCCAGACCTCGACTTTGTCGATGCTGGCGTCGTTGAGGCCGCCCAGATCAGAGTCGAACTCAAGGCTTCCGTCGGCATTGAGATACTCGCCGTAGAACACGGTATGGCCGAGAGCCGAGAAGCGCGAGCGCAGACCGATCTTGCCGTACCAAGTGTCGTACTCGCCAGCGTTCACGAACGCCGTCGATATCTTGTTGTCGATCGTGCCGTAGGCACCATAGGCGAACAGGCCGGTCGGGACGTGCATCAGGAAGGCGCCCGCCTGCAGATAGTCGGCATCGATGTCGCCAAGGTTGTTGTACCCCTGACAATCAGCGCCGGAGCAGTTTCCAGTAGAGTTGACTTCGTTATAGGCCACGGCGGCAGCGAGCTTGAAGCCCCAGAACTCACCGGCATAGCGGGCCGCGACATCCCACATGTCGTCCTCGCCCCACGAGGCCGAGACCGAGAAGCCACCGAAGGTCGGCGAGTCGTAGCGCACGACGTTCTGCGTCAGGCCGTTGCAGTCACCCCAGACGCCGCCCATCGTCGCGCAGCCGCCACCGGCCAGACCCCAGATCGTGTTCAGCGAGCCGCCGTCGCTCAGGCGAACGGCGAACGCGCGCGTGTCGAACGCCACCCAGTTCGCCGGAACGAGCGAGCCCGAGCCGTCGACCAGGATCGCCGTGTTGTCGGACGCCTGCGACTGCTGGCCGATGCTGACCTTGCCGAGATGGTCGGACTTGACGAACCAGTAGGACTGGACCACCTGCGTCTGACCGCCACGGGACGTGTTCTGGTCGGCGAGGAAGTTGTAAACGCCCGGGCCGTTCGGGACATTCTGGCTCATCGTCAGGCTATCGTTGCTGATCGCTTCGATGTGCAGGACGTAGCCCGCCGACCAGCCGGCCGAGATCTGAGCCGAGCCCGTGAACTTCACGTGGCTGCCCAGCGTCGAGCCGAGATCGTGGACGTAGGTGTTGCTCTCAATGCCGTCGTCCCAGAAGGTCACCTGCTGGCCGACCCAGCCGGACACCGTCAGAGACACCTTGCGGTTGCCCTTGCGGGCGGTCGTGGCTTCGAGCTCGGCAATGCGCTCCTCGAGGTCCGCGCAGCAGTTCCCCCCGAGGTCCGCTGCCGACGCGCTGGTCGCAAGGCCACCTGCAATGAGGCCGGCCGCCACCAGTGCGTAGAGGTTGTGTTTCTTCATTTACCTTCTCCCGTCTACTAACTTTAAGAACGGGCGCTTGACGCAACGGCTGCTTCACACCACGCAACTGACGCCAACACGCTCAATCTCGACCAGCGGCAAATACCCTTGCTACCCGAATCACCGCTCAGGCCGCGATACTAAGCAGATCGATCTCTACAGGGGAACGCCAAACTGGCATCGATCTGTGGATTCCCCGGCCATTGTTGCGCATCGGCCACGACCGCAACGATGGAACGCAACGCCTTGAAATTCCATTATAAATGTTGATACTGTCAAACGGCTGCCCGCACGCGCACACTGCGTCATCGCTTTCTGCAACAGTGATCTAAGCTCCCCTGATTGCGCGCCCTTGCACGGGTCCTTGAGCCTACCGTCTATCGCCCCTCGCACGATCATCTACCCGGCGTTCAGAGTGCGTTCCCAGGCGAGACCTGCTCCTCGCGCCGGCTCTGGGTGCTCGACCCCAATGCGCCGCGCGCTCGTGGGCCCAAGGAACTTTCTCCCACTCCAGTCTGTCGTAACTACTCCCTTGTTGAATCACCGGCGTTCACGTAGATTTGTGCAGTGCAGCATCGCCGGAACCGAAGGCTCTGCCGAACGTTCGACGTCGGACGGGCTTCAAGTCCCTGCCATTCTCGCCACAATTTTCGGATAGTCCGCCGATGCCGAACGATTTCACCTGCGCCGGGGGGCCAGTCACCAGATTTCTCACGCCGATCAGGTTCAAGTGTGCCGTCGCCTCCCTGCGGAAGGGGTGAGGACGGCAGGCTCGGACGGTGGGCGCGCGCGCTCCCAGTGACGAAGTAAGCCGAAATGACCGACGCTCCCAAGGGTCCGACACGACGGACGGTGATGATGACGGGCGCCGCATGGGGCCTGGCGCTCGCTGCGGTGCGTCTGGCTGCCGTTCCCGACCTGGCGGCCGCCCAGGACGCGCCCGCAGCGACGGAGCCGTTCTCGGCCAAGGACGTCCTGAAACGCGCCGAGGAGCTGGCGGCCACGGATTTCCAGCGCCCGGCAATCGAGGCGCCCGAGCCGTTCAACGCGCTCTCCGCCGAGCAGTACCGCGACATCCGCTTCCGCCCCGAGCAGGCGGTCTGGCAATCGGAGCGCCTCGGGGTCGAGGTGCATCTCCTGCCGCGTGGATGGATCTACGAGACGCCTGTCGAGATCCGCGTCGTCGAGGACGGCCAGGCGCGCCGGCTCGTCGCCGACAGCCGCATGTTCGCCTTTGGCCAGAAGATCGACGCGGTGCCCGAAGCGGCGCCTTTCGCGTTCTCGGGCTTCCGCCTCGTCGGCCCGTTCAACCGCTCCGACCAGCTCGACGAGTTTACGGTGTTCCAGGGGGCGAGCTACTTCCGTGCGGTCGGCCACGGCCAGAGCTACGGCCTCTCCGCGCGGGGCCTCGCCGTGAACACCGCCCAGCCTGCCGGCGAGGAATTCCCGATCTTCCGCGCATTCTGGATCGAGAAGCCGCGCAATCCCGGCGCCGAGGTCGTCGTGCATGCGCTGCTCGACAGTCCCTCGGTGGTCGGCGCTTACCGGTTCGCCATCCAGCCCGGGCCATCGACCGTCATGACGGTCGATGCGGTCCTGCATGCGCGCCGCAGCCTGAAGCACGTCGGCTTCGCGCCGCTGACGAGCATGTTTCTCAAGGGTTCCGCGCAGCGCCGCATCAATGGGGACCTGCGCCCCGCCGTGCACAACAGCGAGGGCCTCGCCATTCTCAACGGACGCGGCGAGCGCATCTGGCGGCCGCTGACGAACCCGCGCACGCTGCAGACGAGTGCCTTTCTCGACAAGGCGCCGCGGGGCTTCGGCCTCGTCCAGCGCAGCCGCGCCTTTGCGGCCTATGACGACATCGCGGCGCGCTTCGAGCTGCGCCCGAGCCTGTGGGTCGAGCCGCGCGGCAACTGGGGCGAGGGCTACGTGGAGCTGATCGAGATCCCCTCCGAGGAGGAGATCCACGACAATATCGTTGCCTACTGGAACCCCTCCGCTCCGCTCGAGCCCGGCACGCCCGTCACGATCTCCTACCGCCTGCATTGGGGCGCGGAACCGCCGCTGCCGCAGGCCTCCTCGCAGGTCGTGCGCACCGCCGTCGTGCGCGGGCGCAAGGACAACCAGTTCCGTTTCGCCGTCGACTTTTCCGGCCCGGCGCTCGGCGCCGAGGAATTGCCCGTCGCCGAGGTCTCGGCCAGCGCCGGCACGCTCACGGCTCCCCTCGTTCAGCGGCACCCCGGGAACGGCGGCGTGCGCGTTGCGTTCGACTTCGATACGGGGGGCGCGGAAATGAGCGAGATGCGCCTCGTGCTGAAGCGCGGGGAGCACTACATCTCCGAAACCTGGCTTTACCGGTGGACCGCCTGATGACCACTTCGAGCCGAACGGATCTTGATCCGCCCGCCTCCCCCGCGGCCCCGGCCGTCTTGACCGTTCCCCATCCGGTGGCGCGCAAGGACGCCAGCGACCCGGCGCTGTTGCCGGCGGAAGCCCCGCTCGAGATGCCCGCCCAGGACCTGTCGGGAAAGGTCGCGCACGCGCACGGCCCCCGCCGGCGGGGCTACTGGGTGCCGCGCGCCGCCGTCGTCGCCGGTTCGCTGACGCTGACGGGGGCGTTCGCCTACGAGCTCTATGGCGTGCTCTCGTTCGTGGCGATGACGCCGATCCAGTTCATCTTCCTCGTTCTTTCGACGATCACCTTCGGGTGGATCGCGCTCGGATCGCTGAGCGCGGCCATGGGCTTCCTGCCCCTCTTCGCCAGCGAGGAGACGGATACGCTGACCGTCCCCGCCGCCAGCGGGCCGCTCCGAAGCCGGACCGCACTGCTGTTCCCCGTCTACCACGAGGAGCCGGAGCGCATCTCCGGCACCATCGCGGCGATGGCCGAGGAGCTCGTGCATGTCGGCAAGGCCCAGCACTTCGACGTCTTCGTGCTCTCCGACACGCGCGGGGCGGATGAAGGCACGGCGGAGGAAGCCTGCTACCGCAAGCTCGCCGCCGTGCTCGACGGCATCCTGCCTGTCTACTACCGGCGACGCATCGAGAATACGGCGCGCAAGGCGGGCAACATCGAGGACTGGATCGAGCGCTTCGGCGGCGCCTACGACCACTTCGTCATTCTCGACGGCGACAGCATCATGTCGGGCGAATGCGTCGTGCGCCTGGCGCGGGCCATGGAAGAGGAGCCGCGCGCCGGCCTCATCCAGTCGGTGCCGCGGCTCACGGGCGGCACGACGCTCCTCCAGCGCCTGCAGCAATACGCCTGCAACGTCTACGGTCCCGCCGTGGCGGCAGGACTGGCCTCCTGGCACCGCGATCAGGGCAACTACTGGGGCCACAACGCAATGATCCGCACGGCGGCCTTCGCCGGTGCAGCGGGCCTTCCCCTCATGGAAGGCCGCAAGCCCTTCGGCGGCCCGATCCTCAGCCACGATTTCGTCGAGGCCGCGCTCTTGCAGCGCGCGGGCTGGTCGGTGCACATGGTGCCCGGCGTGGCCGGCTCCTACGAGGGCATGCCGCCGGGGCTCGTCGACCTCGTCGTGCGCGACCGCCGCTGGGCGCAAGGCAACCTGCAGCACCTGGCGCTGATCCCGCGCAAGGGCCTGACGGCCATGGGCCGCGTCCACCTCTCGATGGGGGCGTTCTCGTATCTCGTCTCCGCCATCTGGGCCCTGTCGCTGGCGACGGGCATCGTGCTGGCGCTGCAGAGCCAGCAGCTGATCCCGAGCTATTTCCAGGACAGCAAGACCCTGTTTCCCATCTGGCCGGTGATCGATCCGGGGGCCGCGATGCGGCTCTTCCTCGGCACCATGGCGGTCGTGCTCTTGCCCAAGGCGATGGGGCTGGCGCTCGAGATCAAGCGGTCGGCCCGCGCCGGCGAGCTGTTCGGCACGCCGCGGGCGCTGGCCGCCGTCTCGATCGAAACGGTCTTCTCCATGCTGCTCGCGCCCATCCTGATGATGACGCAGACCTCGGGCGTGGCGCAGATCCTTGCCGGCCGCGACAGCGGCTGGAAGGCCCAGCGCCGCGACGACGGCAGCGTGCCGTTCAACTTCGCCATGCGCTTCCACGCCCGCCACATGGCGGCGGGCGCCGTCATTGCGCTGATCTGCTGGATCGTATCGCCGGGCCTCCTGCTCTGGATGATGCCGGTGATCGCGGGCCTCGTGCTGGCCGGTCCCGTCAACTGGCTGACGGCGCAGCCGGCGGGGCCCGTGCTGTCGGCTCTGCTCAGCACCTGGGACGACCGCGACCCGCCCTCGATCCTCAGCCGCGCGCGCGAATTGACGGCGGAATGGAGCCGCCTCTTTGCCGCGCAGGCGAGCGAAGCGGGGCGGCCGGCCAACGACCAGGAGCCGCCCTCCGTCCCGCGCGCGGCCTGACGAGACCTCACACGGCGCGGCCCGTGCCGCCTGCGTCGGCGGGCTTGATGCGGCGGAAGATCTCCGGGATGAGATCGCGCACGCGGATCTCGGGCGCGTCGAGGAACGGCAGCGGCCGGGTGACGGCGAGGGCGGCCACGCCGATGCGCGCCGTCAGCGCGCCGTTGAAGGCGCCCTCGCCCAGCCGGCGGCTGAGGCGCCGCAACAGGTCCTGCCCCAGGAACTGCCCGAGCAGGTCATCCGTCATGGCGACGCCGCCCGTCGCCACGATATGGCCGATCACCATGCGCGCGAGTTTGAGCGTTCCGGTGAGCCCCGGCCGGCCGCCGTAGATCGTTGCGAGCCGCCGCATCATGCCGAGGTTCTCCACCGCGACATAGAGCATGGCGACCCAGGCCATGGGCGAAATCGCCGTGACGGTGGCGACGCGCTTCGCCGATCTCAGAATGACGCGGCGGGCCTGACCGTCGAGCGGGGCCATCACCTCGCGGTCGGCGAGCCGCAAGAGGTCGCCGGGATCGCGCCCGTCGCCGGCGTGCTCCGCCAGACGGGCGAGCCCCCAGCGGCAGTCGGCGCGGCCGGCGAGGAGACGCTCGAGGGACGCAACGGCCCGCTGCTCGGCCTTGATGTCCTTGCGGGAGAGCGCCGTGGCAACCGCGACGTTGAGCGCCTGCAGCCGCCTGAGGCGGAAGAGGCCGACGATCTCGCGCAGCACCAGCACGAGCGCGGCCAGAGCGCCGATGGCGAGCAGTCCGAAGGCGGTCCAGCCGATCCAGTCCTGACGCGCGAGCGCGGCATAGACGAAGCGGGCGAAGGCGAGGCTCGCGGCCATGGCGGCAAGCCCGGCCATGGCCGAGATGAGGATCGCGCCCCAGCGGATGCCGGAGCCGATCTCAACCGCCGTCGGCCGGACGCGGATCTCGCCTTCGCTCGGGTGGTCGCCCGCCTCGGCGCGGGTCGCCGAAGGGGCTTCGATCACCGCCTCGTTGACGTCGAAGACCTGCGGCCCGCGTTTCGGTGTCTCCTCGGGAGTCGTCATGGCAGCCGGTCCCCGATGAGGTAATCGAGAGCCCGGTCGAGACGGATGTGCGGCGTGGGCGCCGGCTCGCCGCCGCCCGGAAGCGCCGCGAGCCGCGGCGGCCGGAAGCGCACGAACGTGGCCGCGCTGCCGCTCATGCCGCGCCCGGGATGGGCGATGGCCTCCTGCGGGTCGGCGGGCAGATCGCCCGGAAAGATCACGGCCTCGCGCCGGCCGTCGAACGTCTTGCCGGCGACGACCTCGCCCGGCATGGGCACGCCCGCGATGCAGGCGAGCGTCTCCCCGCCCCGCGTCACCTCGGCCTCGCGCGTCGCACGCAGCGCCGAGATCGCCATGACGCGCACGTCGCCGCCGGCGGTCGTGACGCGCCGGGCCGCGCGCTCGGTGAGCGCCATCAGGATGGCTTCGAGCCGGTCGTGACTGGCGCGGCTGACGTGATCGGCTTTGGTGGCGGCAAAGAGCACGCGATCGATGCGCCGCGTCAGAAGACCCGAGAGCCACGACGCCGCTCCGGGACGGAAGGCCGAGAGCACGCTCGTCAGCGCATCCTCCAAGTCTGCAACGCTCTCCGGCCCGCGCGACAGGGCGCCGAGCACGTCGACCAGAACGACCTGCCGATCGAGCTTCATGAAGTGGGTCCGGAAGAAGGGCTTCACGACCTGGCGCTTGTAGCTCTCGAAGCGCCGCTCCAGCAGGCGCTCCAGCGCGCCGCCGGCGGAACCGGGAGCAGCCGTGAGATCGATGGGGAAGAACGTGAGGAGCGGCGAGCCCGCGAGATCGCCGGGCATCAGAAAGCGGCCCGGTGTCAGCGCGCCGACCCCGTGCTCGGACGCCCGGGCGGCGGCGAGATAGTCGGTGAACCGGCGCGCGCCCTCGATGGCCACCTGCTCGGGCTCGCCCCCCGCCGTCGGCGCCTCGGCCGCAAACGCGCGCCAGGCCGCCGAGAGAGCGGCGCGCTGCGGGGCGCGGGCCTTGCGCAGCGCCTCGTCGCACCAGGCGCGATAGCTCTGCTCGAGCAGGGCCAGATCGATCAGCCATTCGCCCGGATAGTCGACGATGTCGACGTGCAGCCGGGTCAGGCCCAGAGTCTGGCCCAGCGTCCGGCGCAAGAGGTCCTTCGGCCGGACGTCGAGGGTGAGGCGGAGCTCGGAGATGTGGCGCGTGCTGTCGGGCCACTCGGCGGGATCGCGCGCGAGGGCGGCGAGGTGCGCTTCATAATCGAAGCGCGGCACGGCGTCGTCCGGCTGGGGCTGCAAAAAGCACGCGCGCAGGCGGCCCTCCGCTTCGGGCGCAAAGAAGGGCAGCCGGCCACCGATCAGGAGATTGCGCACAAGCGCGGTGATGAAGACCGTTTTGCCCGCCCGCGACAGGCCGGTCACGCCGAGGCGGAGGGTCGGCGTGAAGGCATCCTTGAGGCTCGTCCCGACGGGGCGCAGCGAGGCGCGGCTCGGTAGCTCGAAAATGCGGCGCAACGGGACCTCTGGGACGACCTCAGGAGAACCTCTCCGGTCTGCCTACGTAGGCCCTCGCGCACGAGGCCGCAAGGCGGGCCGCCGGCGGACCTCGTCTCTCCCCGGCCCGGCGCTCAGCCGAGCGCGACGTGGTGGAAGACCACGAATATGCCGGCGCCGATGACGATGAGACCCATCAGCACGATCGCGCCCGAACGAAGGACTTCGCCCACGACACTCACTCCCGGAGCCTCAACTGGCTCCATGGCGGATAGAGTACGCCCGAACCCGTGAACCCCTCCTGAAGAGCGAATTCATCTGCCGTTCATGTTCGCCGCGCAGCTAGGTGGCGGCCGGTGTCCAGAGCACCTGGTCGAGGCGGGTTGCCCCGGCCGCCAGCATCACGAGGCGGTCGAAGCCCAGAGCACATCCCGACGACGGCGGCATTTGGGCAAGGGCGGCGAGGAAATCCTCGTCGATCGGGTAGCGCTCGCCGTAGAGGCGCTGCTTGAGCTCCATCTGGGCCTCGAGGTTGGCCCGCTGCCGATCGGGATCGGTCAGCTCGCCGAAGCCGTTGGCGAGCTCCACGCCGCAGCAGTAGAGCTCGAACCGCTCCGCCAGGCGCGGGTCATCCGGCAGGGGACGGGCAAGGGCCGCCTCGTCCGCCGGATACGCGAACAGGAGCTGCGCCCGGCCAAGGCCGAGCTTCGGCTCGATCAGGGCGGCGAGCACGCGCGCGAAGAGGTCGGACCAGGTGTCGTCGTCCCGCACCGTCATGCCCTGCGCGCTGACCTGCCGGGCGAGCGCGTCCCGGTCGCAGGTCTGAGGTCCCAGCGTCGCCAGCAGGTCGATGCCGGCACAGCGCGCAAACGCGTCCGCGACGGTGAGGCGTTCGACGCCGGCCGCCGGATCGGCGACCACCCCGCGCCAGGAGACGAGCTGCTGGCCCGTCGTCGCGCACGCAAGCCGCAACAGGCCCGCGGCATCCTCCATCACCGCCGCGTAGGGCTCGCCAGCGCGATACCACTCGAGCATGGTGAACTCGGTCGCGTTGAGCGGCCCCTGCTCGCGATTGCGGAAGCAGGGCGTGAAGGCGAAGATCTTCATCTCTCCGGCCGCGAGCAGCTTCTTCATCGCGAACTCGGGCGAGGTGTGAAGGTAGCGCCGCGCCCGTGACAGATCCGGCCCCACGACCTCGGTTGCGAGCGCATGCAGGTGCGCCTCGTTGCCGGGCGAGACCTGGAGGCAGGCGGGCTCCACCTCGATGAAACCCTGGTCCTCGAACCAGGCCCGGATCGCGGCCTTGATCGCTTGCCGCGCGATCAGGAACGGACGCCTGTCCGCGTGCCGGCCCGGACTCCACCAGGGTGAGTTTTTGCTCATATTTCCGGGCACTTCCGATCATCCGGCCGATTTCACATCGATGCCGTTCGGCCGCACTTGGCCTTTTGGCCGCGAATAGAGTATGAGAGGCGCACAAATCCCCGCTCGCCACCCCGCCCATCGAGGCTCCTGGCAACGCGCGCTTAGCCGAGCGCGTCCGACGGGGCCGCATTGATGGAGACCACTCGTGGCCAAGGTTATTGCAAGCTCGGTGCGCAAGGGCAACGTGCTCGATCTCGACGGCAAGCTCGCCGTCGTGATGCACGCCGAGAACATCCACCCCGGCAAGGGCACGCCCGTGACGCACCTCGAAATGCGCCGCATCGCCGACGGCGTGAAGATGACGGAGCGCTACCGCACGACGGACCAGGTCGAGCGCGCCTACCTCGAGGAGAAGGACTACAACTACCTCTACGAGGACGACATGGGCTTCAACTTCATGCAGCCCGAGACCTACGACCAGATCACGGTGCCGAGGGACGTCGTCGGCGACCAGGCGCAGTGGCTGCAGGAAGGCATGACCTGCTCGCTCTCGCTGCACGAGGGCATTCCGATCGCGATCGAGCTGCCGCAGCGCGTGACGCTCGAGATCGTGGAGGCCGACCCCGTCGTGAAGGGCCAGACGGCGTCCTCCTCCTACAAGCCGGCGAAGCTCTCCAACGGCGCCCGCGTCATGGTTCCCCCGCACATCGGGGCCGGCACGCGCGTCGTCGTCATGACGGCCGACGGCTCCTACGTCGAGCGCGCCAAGGACTGAGCGCGCCGCGAGCCCCGACATCGAGAAGGCCGGCACCGACGCGCCGGCGTTTTTTCTTGCCCGTCCGCAGCGATCCCTATTCGATCCGCTCGATCTCGGCGTCGGCCGCCCCCATGCGGACGCTGTCACCTTCCGCCTTGCCGATGAGCGCACGGGCGAGCGGGGAGACGTAGGACATCGTGCCGCGGGCGGGGTCGGCCTCGTCCTCGCCGACGATGCGATAGGCGACGCGGCGCCCGTCGCTCACCCGAAGCGTCACGCGCGAGCCGAACTGGACGGTCGCCGTGTCCGCCGGCTCCGGCATCATCTCGGCCGACTGCAGCCGCTGCGTCCAGTAGCGCAGGTCGCGCGCGGTCCTCACGATCGCCACGCGGTCGGCCGCCGCCTGGGCCGCGGCATAGGCGGCGTTGAGGCGCGCCACCTCCGCGGCGATGGCGCTGAGGCCCTCCGCGGTGACGAGGTTGCGATGCTGGGAGACGGGGCGGTCGGGCAGGTCTTCCAGACCCTCGCCGCTGTCCTCTTTGACGAAAGCTCTGCTCATGGGGCAAGTCTATCCGAACAGGAGGCTCAAAGACAGCATGCGCCAGGTCATGGACACGCTGACGGTCAAGACGCGCGGACCGGCCCTCGTCGAGATCACGGACGAGGTACGCCGCGTGCTGGCGGTCACGGGCATCCGCACGGGCCTCGTCACCCTCTTCTGCCGGCACACATCGGCCTCGCTCCTGATCCAGGAGAATGCCGATCCCGAGGTGCAGCGCGACCTTCTCGCCTTTTTCCGGCGCCTCGTGCCCGACGGCGACCCGCTGTTCGTCCACACGACGGAAGGCCCCGACGACATGCCGGCGCACGTCAAGGCGGCGCTGACGCAGACGTCGATCGTCATTCCCGTCGCCGCGGGCCGCCTGATGCTCGGCACCTGGCAGGGCATCTACCTCGTGGAGCACCGCACCGCGCCGCATACGCGCCAGGTCGTGGTGCATGCCCTCGGCGAGGACTGACGACTGAGGAGTGAGATCTCAGCCCTCCAGCGCCTTGACGACCGCCGCGGTGATCTCGGGGAGCGGATGATTGGTGAGGTCCTTGTCGAGGGTGGCGACGATCAGCTTGGCGAGCCCGCCGTCGGCCGCCTTGCGCATCTCGCCGAGCGCCACGGGCGGCGCGACGATGACGACGCCGTCGAACGCGCCCGCCGCCGCGTCCTTGGCGAGGTCGGCGACGATCTGCTCGACGAAGCGGTCCTCCGCGCGGCGGTGCAGGTCGGGTGCCGCCATCGCCGAGCGCCGGTTGCCGATCGATTCGAACGTCCGGGGAGGCTTGTCGCGCCCCTGCTCGCTCGTCTTGGGGTTGTCCTGCTCGTAGACGCGCAGCGCCTTGAGATCCGGCTCCAGCGCAGTGCCTTCGTTGACGAGCACCAGCCCGCGCGATCCGTCCGCGACGACGACCCACAACCCGGATTTCAGTTTCATGCTGCGATCTCCCTGATGGCGCCTGGCAGGATAGCGCCACTCTGCCCCCGATCCGCCTTGGGCGAAATCAAGAAAAGCGTCGGCGCGCGCCGTACCCGGCCGCGTTCACCGGCCGCAGCGGCGGGCCTCGTCTCGGGCCTTGTCTGGCGAGACGAACCTGTTAATCAGGCGCCAAACCCGAAGTCTGCCCCATCAACCCCCGGAGAACCAGCCATGTCCGAGACGCCCGCCGAGAGCGCGGCCCGCGCCAAGACCGCCGCCCTCATCCGCGACTACTACGCCGCCTTCAACCGCGGCGACACCGACGCCATGCTCGACTTCCTCACCGACGACGTCATCCATGACGTGAACCAGGGCGAGCGCCGCCACGGCAAGGAGAAGTTCCGCGCCTTCAACGCGCGCATGGACCACAACTACAAGGAAGAGCTGAAGGACATCGTGGTGATGGTGTCGAAGGACGGCACGCGCGCGTCGGCCGAGTTCAACGTCCACGGCGTCTACAAGAACACCGACGAAGGCCTGCCGCCCGCCAAGGGGCAGACCTACGTCCTGCCGGCCGGCACGTTCTTCGCGATCCGCGACGGCAGAATTGCCCGCGTCACCACCTACTACAATCTGACCGACTGGATCGCCCAGGTCGCGGGCTGACGGCTTGAACGCGGGAGAAAGGAATGGAGAAGCGCAGGCTCGACGTGCGGTCGCTGACGGGTGCGGACATCCTGCCCGTCCTGCCGGACCTCGCACGCCTGCGCATCGCCGTCTTCCGCGACTGGCCCTACCTCTACGACGGCACGCTCGCGTACGAGGAGAAGTACCTGACGACCTTCGCCGCCGCGAAGGGCGCCGTCGTCATCGCCGCCTATGACGGGACGGACATGATCGGCGCCTCGACCGGCGCGCCGATGGTGGAGCATGCGGACGAGTTCGGCGATCCGTTCCGCAAGGCTGGCTTCGACATTGCGAAGATCTTCTACTGCGGCGAGAGCGTGCTCCTGAAAAGCCATCGCGGCCATGGTCTCGGGCACGCCTTCTTCGACGGCCGCGAGGCGCAGGCCCGTCGCCTCGGCGGCTTCACGCATTCGACCTTCTGCCGCGTCGTGCGCCCCGACGATCATCCCTTGAAGCCGGCCGACTACGCGCCACTCGATCCGTTCTGGCGCAAGCGCGGCTATGAGCCCGTCGACATCTTCGCCACCTACGACTGGAAGGACATCGACCAGCCGGACGAGACGACGCACACGATGCAGTTCTGGATGAAGGCGCTGTGATCCCATGTCCCGCCCTCCGCTGACCGTCGCCAGCGCCCAGTATCCGATCGGGCAGCCGAAGACCCTTGCCGACTGGGAGTCCAAGATCTCGGACTGGGTGGCCGAGGGTGCGGCGACCGGGGCGAAACTTCTGGTGTTCCCGGAGTACGCGGCCATCGAGCAGGCCGCCTGCTTCGGACCGGCCGTCTATTCCGATCTGCAGAAGACCCTGCACAAGGTGGCCGAGCTCGCCGCGTCCCGCATCGCGCTCCACCTCGAGCTTGCCCGCCGGCACGATGTCCACATCCTCGTCGGCTCCGGGCCGGTGCTCATGGCCGACGGGCGCTTCGTCAACGCGGCCCAGCTCGTGACGCCCGCGGGCCTCGTCGGCGAGCAGCAGAAGATCGTCATGACGCCCTTCGAGCGCGACTGGGGCATCTCCGCCGGCGGGCCGCTGCGCGTCTTCAGGACGGCGCTCGGCACGATCGCGATCCTCATCTGCTACGACAGCGAGTTTCCGCTGCTCGCGCGCGCGCTCGCCGAAGCCGGCGCGGAAGTAGTGCTCGTCCCCTCCTGCACCGAGCGCGTATCGGGCTTCCACCGCGTGCGGACGGGATCCATGGCGCGGGCGCTGGAGAACACGATCGCCACCGTGCAGAGCCCGACGGTCGGCGATGCGCTCTGGTCGCCGGCGGTCGATCGCAACGAAGGCTCCGCCGGCATCTACGTTCCCTCCGAGCACGAGGTCTCCGACACCGGCATCCTGGCCGAAGGACCGCTCAGCCGGCCGCAGTGGGTGACGGCGGCGATCGACCTCGACCGCCTCCACCGGATTCGCACGACGGGCGAGATGCGCAATTACGCCGACTGGAGCGCTCAGCCGGGTGCCGGGCCGCTGAGGGCCGGCGTCGAGACCGTGTCGCTGCTGCCGGACTGAGCCCGCTGCCCGCTTATTTCGACAGCCGCAGCATCGACAGCTTCTGCGCCACTTTTCGGAAGGCGGCGATGAGGTCATCCGCAGTCGAGGCCGTATAGGCATAGGGCGGCGCCGTCGCGCAGGCCTCCAGCGTCCGCAGCGTGTCCGGGTCCGTGATGCCGAACGCAACGGTGTAGATCTGGATGCCCTCGGCCTTGGCGTTGGCGCAGGCGAGCGCCAGGCGGCCGTCGGCGTAGGCCTTGAAGCCGGTGTAGGTCTTGTCCGCGATGCGGTTGGTGGCCCACTGCTGCAGGTAGCCGTAGGCGGAGTACTCCGACAGGTGGCTGAACTCGGGGTTGGGATCGACGTTGTTCACCCCGTCGGTCATCAGCACGATGACCTTGGTCGCCTTGCCGTAGTCGTTTCCCTCCGTGAACGGCGCGCCGGGCGAGAGGACGCGCCAGCCCCAGGCGAGGCCCTCGGCGACATTGGTGCCGGACCCGTTCCAGTGCATGAGGCCGTCGATCTTGCCGTCGATGTCGCTGCGCTGGTCGGTGAGCGGCAGGATCGGGTCGGGGCAGGCCTTGTTGGGGCCGCTCGTGTCGGGAGCCACCTCGTCGATTACTCCGTCGGTGCCGTTGTACTTGAGGATGTTGGCCTGCCCCCAGCCCACCCAGCCGTCGGTGAACTTCGGCGCGGCCGCGTCGCGCAGGTCGAGGCGATCGGGGAGGTAGTCGTTTGCCATGGGGATCGTGTAGCCGTCCGCCAGGCGCGGTCCGTTGTCCATCTCGTCGGGCCAGAACCACGGCACGAAGAGCGTATCGGGCCGCATGCTGTCGGGCACGTCGTCGGTCACGTCGTAGGGCTCCGCGCGCGCCTCCACGCATCCCTTCCACTGGCTGTTGGGGATGGCCGCAAAGAAATCGAAGTTGTTGAGCTGACCCGGCGTCGCGATCCAGCAATCGGGCGCGAAGACGAAGGGCGGCGAGACGTCGGCGGCCGAGGCGGCATGCGCCGGCGTCAGGCCGAAGAGCTGGACCACCGCGTCCGCAAAGGCCGGTAGCCGGTCCCACAGCGAGCCATGGACGCCCACGCCCGGAGTGGTGCCACCGCCACCGCCGCCCGACGGGTAGGAACAGCCCGGCTCGTAGCCCACGTACATCCACTCCAGGGGCTCGCCGTGATGGCGCGCCTCGCCGGCCGTGTCCATCCACGCCATGTGGGCGGGATCATTGCCGATGTTGACGCCGCCCACATACGGCACGACGGCGACCTTGAGCTTGGCGCTCGTGCCGGCGCTGTCGAAGAGCGTCGCGACCAGATCCTTGGCGCCCGTCCTGAGCTTGCCCATGTCGGACGCCATGGAACCGGTGTTGTCGAGGACGACGGCGACCTCCAGATCCTCCGTCGAGCTCACCGCCTCGGCGCGCACGGAGATCTCCTCGCTCGGCCGGCCGAACAGCGCTCCGAACGCCGTGTCCAGCGAGACTTTCGCGACGACCTCGATCCTGTCGTCGCTGGCCTGGACCTTCAGCTCCCTCACCTCTGCGCCGAGAAGCTGGCCGGCATTGGCGTGGAAGTAGCGGTTCGCCGTCGCTTCGGCCTCGTCGAGGCTGAAGGCGGGGTTGCTCCTCGCGGCAAGAGCCGCCGAATCGGCGGCTGTCTGCAACTGCTCGCGGACGTAGACGGCGCGCGAATAGTCGACCGCCAGCGCCGCCGCACCCAATACCGGCAAGGCGAGGAGAGCGAAAAGCAGGGCGACGGTGCCGTCTTTCGCCCGGGCAAAGGGCATCGAGCCGCGCCGGCTCCGGGCGTGAGTTACCATCAGCATTCCACCGTCGCATGTGCTCCGCGGTCATCGCTGAGCGGACGGATCGTATACGGATAGACCCTAAAGTTCTGCGAACAGACTTTGTTAACGGACTCTAAAAGGCCGCCCGAAGTGGAATGAGCGCGGTCACTCGAGCTCCCACGTCACGGTCACGCTGACTTGCAGGCTTTGCGTGCCCCGTTCGACGGGCACCGCATCCATCGCCGCCGCCGCGCGCGCACCCCTGAGGTAGGGCCGCGGCTCCATGACGGCGCCCTCGTTGATGGCGACGACGCGCCCCACCCTGGCGCCGGCCGCCGCGGCAAAGACCTCCGCCCGGCGCCGCGCGTTGGCGATGGCCTCCTTGCGGGCCGCATCGCTCAGCGTCTCGGCAGCGCTCACCTCGAACGCGATGCCGTTCATCTGGTTGGCGCCGAGCGTCACGAGACGGTCCAGCACCTCGCCGAGGCGATCGAGATTGCGCACGAGGACCTCGACCTGGTTCATCGCCTGGTAGCCGTCGATGACGGCCGGCTGGCCATCGCGCGGATGCGTGTAGCGCGGATTGAGGCTGAAGCCGGACGTCATGATGTCCTTGGCGTCGATGCCGTTCTCCTTCAGCCCGGCGATGAGCGTGGCCATGGCGGCGTTGTTCTTCGACAGTGCCTCGCGCACGGTCGCCGCCTCCGCGACGACGCCGGTCTGGATGCGAGCCTCGTCGGGAACGGCCGTCGCCTGGCCGGTTGCAGATACGGTGATGATGCGGTCCATGCGCGTGTCCTCGGCGGCGGCGGGAGCGGCAGCGAGCACAAAGGCCGCAAGAGTCAGGAGAAGGGCCGGACCGAGCCGGCGGGCGAAAGCCATGGTGGCGTCCCTATTTTGAAGTCGATTGAACGGCGCGGCAAGGTCGCGGCGGTTCCGGGCCAAATGATGACCGATGCCGGTGCTTGATCGGGGCTTGATCCAGGAACGGCGAACTGGTGTAGAAGGCGGCGAGACCGTCGCTCCGGGCCCGTAGCTCAACGGTTAGAGCTGGCGGCTCATAACCGCCTGGTTCCAGGTTCGAGTCCTGGCGGGCCCACCATTCCAGTCGGCGCGCGGCCGAGGTCTCGATGCTCACCAGGATTGCACGGATACCGGCCCGAGTGGCAAACGCGCTTTTCGCATGGCGCCTTGGCGTCGCGGCGCTCGCCGTCGTCCTGCTGGCGGTGCGCTCTCTCGAGCTCGCAGCCGAGCCGGCCGCCGACAGCGAGGACCGATCGCAGGTGTCCCCCCTGGAGCAGCTTGGCGCCCAGTTGTTCTTTGACGCGAACCTGTCGCGCCATCGGACGCAGTCGTGCGCCACGTGCCACGATCCGAGCTTCGCCTTCGCCGATCCGCGCGGCTCGGATGCGGGGCGGGCGGTCTCCGTGGGCGACGACGGCACGTCGCTCGGAGACCGGAACGCGCCGACACTCATGTATGCGCGTTTCGCGCCGCCGCTGACGAAGCGGCCGAACGGCACGTTCGCGGGCGGCCTCTTCTGGGACGGGCGCGCCGACACGCTCGAAGAGCAGGCCAAGGGTCCGCTCTTCAGTCCGATCGAGATGGGGATGCCGGATGCCCGATCGCTCGCTGCGCGCATTGCCGAGAACGACGACTACGTTGCGCGCTTCAAGGCCGAGTTCGGGGCCGACGTCCTGGCGGATCCGGATCGGACGCTCGATGCCGTGACCCGGGCGCTCGCCGCCCACCTGCGCACGAGCGAATTCGCGCCGTTCGATTCGAAATTCGACCGCTCGCTGCGCGGCGAGGCCAAGCTCAGCTCGCAAGAGGAATTCGGCCGCGTCGTCTTCCTGGCCTTGCACTGCAGCAACTGTCACCGGCCGATGCGCGGAGGGCAAAGCCCCTTGCCCGAGCTGTTCACGGGCTTCGAGTACCACAACATCGGCCTGCCGGTGAATGCGCACGCCCGTGCCGCGAACGGCAAGGGCGACGGCTTCGTCGATCCCGGCTTGAAGGACGGGACGCGGCCAGCGGATCGCGCGCAGTCCGGCAAGTTCAAGGTCCCGACGCTGAGGAACGTCGCGGTCACGGCGCCTTACATGCACAACGGCATCTTCAACAAGCTGCGGACCGCCATTCAATTCTACAACAAGTACACGAGCCGCAGGCCGGAGGCGCAGATCAATCCCGAAACGGGTGGGCCGTGGGGCGACCCGGAGGTCGCCGAGACCATCTCGCACGCCGACCTCAAGACGGGAGTCGCGCTGGACAACGGCCGCATCGCCGCCCTGGAGGCGTTCCTGAAGACGCTGACCGACAAGCGCTACGAGCACCTTCTCGACGACTGACGGCCGCGCTCAATGCAGGCGCTGCAGCTCGTAGATGCGGGCGTAGGCGGCCCCCTGGCCGATGAGGTCGCGGTGCGTGCCGGTCTCCACGATGCGCCCGTTCTCCAGAACGAGGATCTGATCCGCGCTCACGACCGTGGCGAGCCGATGCGCGATGACGATGGTCGTGCGCCCCTCGGAGAGCTTCTCCAAGGACTTCCGGAGCGCCATCTCCGTCTCGCTGTCCAGCGCCGACGTCGGCTCGTCGAGCAGGAGGATCGGCGCGTCCTTGAGGAAGGCCCGTGCGATGGCGATCCGCTGGCGCTGCCCGCCCGACAGGCGCGAGCCCAGCTCGCCGACCGGCGTGTCGTAGCCGCCCGGAAGGCTCGCGATGAAGTCGTGGATCTGGGCAAAGCGGGCGGCCGCGACGATATCCTCCATCGTCCGCTCCCCGGTGCCCGCGACGAGATTGTCCTTGATCGTGCCCTGGAACAGGAACGTGTCCTGGCTGACGAACGAGATCTGCCGGCGCAGGCTCTGCAGCGAGACCGCCTTGATGTCCTGGCCGTCGATGCGGATCGTGCCCGACGTCGGGTCCCAGAACCGCAGAATGAGGCTGAGCGTCGTCGATTTGCCGCTGCCCGACAGCCCGACGAGCGCCGTCGTCCGGCCGCCCGGCGCGGTGAACGAGACCCCCTTCAGCACGTCGCCCGCATCCCCGTAGCCGAACGACACGCGGTCGAGCTCGACCGTGCCCGCCGTCACCCGAAGCGCGGGCTCGTCCGGATCGGCGGGCTCCTTGGGAACCATGTCGAGGATCTCGTAGATCATGCGCACGCCTGTCGCGCTGGTCGTCATCTGCCCCTGCACGCGGGCGAGGCGCCGCGCCGGCTCCGCCGCCATGAGGAGCGCCGTGACGAAGGCGAAGAACGAGCCCGGCGGGCTGCCCTCGGCGCTGAGGCGCCAGCCGGCATAGAAGATGACGCCCGCGACGGCTGCGCCGGCAAAGATCTCGATCAGCGGCGCGATGCTCGCCTGGATGGCCGCCATCTTGTTGTTCGTGCGGCGGATGGTGTCGACCGTGGATGAAAGCGCGTTGTCGAGCCTTTCCTCGAGCTGGAACGACTTCACCGTCTGGATGCCCTGCACCGTGTCGCGGACCGTCGAAATGACGTCGGCGTTGGAGGCGTAGGACTTGCGCGCGGAGGTGTGGATGCGCTGCGTCAGCCTCTTCAAGGCGATGATCGCGAACGGCCCGACCGCGAACACGATGAGGAACATCGTGAGGTCCTGGCTCAGCATGACCCCGAGCAGCCCCAGCAGGGTCATCGCATCGCGGCCGAGGCTGAGGCTCACCTGGTTCAGGAGCTCGCGCATCGAGTTGGCGTTGACCGTGATGCGCGTGATGAGGTCACCCGAAGGATGGGCCTTGAAGAACGCCGTATCCATCGTCAGCAGGTGGCGGTAGAGCTTCGCCTGGGTTTCCGCGACGATCTTGTTGCCGACCCGGCTCAGCACGACCTCGCCCGCGTACATCGACAGCCCGCGCAGGAAGAACAGGCCGGTGATGATGAGGGGAATGACGAGCATGGCCGTCTGGTCCCGCTCGACGAAGATCTTGTTGATCACGTCCTTCATGATCCACGCGGCCAGCGCCGTGCAGCCGGCCGTCACCGACATGAACAGAATGGCCAACGCGTAGCGCGACCAGTAGCGCGAGCCGTCCTCGCGCAGGATCCGCTTCAAAACCGGCCAGAGATCGAGTGTGGTGCCCTGCTTCATCCCTCGCCTGCTCTTGATGCCCCGCGTCGCTGCCGCAGTGCCTTTGTCGGCTGTATAGCCGGAAAACACTTCCCCGCCAGCAGGGTCGCCGCGCGACGCGCTGCATCAGCCGCAAGCGGAAGCCCGAGGCAACCAATAGATCGCTGGAAGGCCTTGCTTTTCGGTGCCCGGAGCGATCAGCGGCCGCACCGTCGCCGGCAGCACGTTGCCAGGATCACAGCCATAATCTATGCGGTACCGTGAGTTGATCGGCGCCCAGAGAATGACAACCAGCACTGCGGCGAACCCACTGGCCAGCCCTTATGACAGGGATATCCAGACAGGAGTCTGGACGGCGCCTAAGCCGGCAGTGGATCGCAAGCAAGTATTCGGTAGACGCGGTAGCAGCCTTGAAAGACGCTACCAGAACGCATAGTGATCAAAGCGATCTCTTACTGCTGTTGGAGTGATTGATTTGCGCGTGGAGTTTGTGCGTGACGGCGGCCACGTCCATTCCATATGTCCGATGTGTGGGCACGGCGACGCCAAGGCAGTTTTGACCGTCGCTACGCAAGGCCCGGCTCTCGAAAAGCTCCATCTTGCCGAATGTACTGCCTGCCGCTCTATGCACTACACCGACGATGATCCTGTCATCGGCTACGACTTCGTCGGTTTCGAACAGTCTTATTGGCTCCACTACGTCCAATCCGGTGCCGGCATCTCCGCCATGCTGGAACCTCTTCTTGCTGTCGCAGACCCCGAGGGCGGGGACCTGCTCGACGTAGGGTGCGGCTTTGGCTTCATCCCCCACTACTGGCAGACCATGCAGCTTGGTCGGGCGGTGGGCCTTGAGACAAGCTTCTACGGACGGCTCGGTAAAGAAAAGTTGGGCACTGAAATCTATCATTCTTACTACGCCGATACGCCTGAGATTGCCGGTGTCAAGTTCAAATATGTCTTCTCCAACGAGGTCATCGAACATGTTCCGGATCCCGAGAAATTCGTGCGCGAGATCAGCGAGGCTATTGGCGATGATGGAATACTGATCCTGACGACGCCGTCCGCGGATTCCATCGCGCCGGAAACTGCCGCTTGCGACCTAATTGCGGCACTTTCACCGGGCTTCCACTTTTTTCTCGCACGAGATTGCGCGCTCGACGCTCTACTCCGCCGCTGCGGGTTCCAACACACCCTCGTCCGGAACACCGGTACCCGGCTTTTTGCATGGGCCTCGCACCGCCCTCTCCCTCCGATCCGCAAGCGTTTCGAGTGCTGGGATTCCTATTTGAGCTACCTGCAGGGACTGGCCGATAATCGCGACCCTCATGTCGCAGGGGGCGCGCTCTATCGGTTGCTGAAGGACGCCACCAACCTAGGACGTTTGGCAGAAGCCGATGACATCTTTCCGAAGTTTGAAAGGATGATGCGGTACAAATATCAGATCGATCTGTGGAACCCGACGCCATCCGTTGAGGCAGCATTACTGCAACGTGTCTCCGACAATACCCGGTTTCCGTCTTGGTTGGGATGCGGACTGCTCTATTCAGGACTTCAACTCCGTCGACGCGGCTACCCTCCCCGCATCGTGGAGCCTTTGCTCGAGGGCGCGTCGCGGGTTATGCGATTTGAGATCGAGACAGGCGCCCAATTCGCGCAGGAGCCTGCACACTTCTTGCCGCTCGCCGAAAAGGCTCTCGCCGATGTGCACGCGGACAATCCCGTCGGCGCAAGCGAGCTTCCCTACGCACGGCAACGCGCCCCCGTATTCCATCACGCGACCGCACCACGCCACAAGGATGCGTGCCTGCTCGTCGGATTTGCCCCGGACGGAACTCCGACCCCCGGCCTGATCCAGCTGTGCGAGGTTATGTCGGATCAGGGTTTCGATGTGCACGTCTGCCTTGCAGCTGACGAGCCAGATATCCGACCCGACATGACAAGCCTGGCGTCGGCCACGACCGTCAGCTGCCGCAAGAATGGCGGCTACGATTTCGCGGCCTGGGCCGCTTT
This sequence comes from uncultured Hyphomicrobium sp., assembly GCA_964589785.1. Classification (GTDB taxonomy): domain Bacteria; phylum Pseudomonadota; class Alphaproteobacteria; order Rhizobiales; family Hyphomicrobiaceae; genus JAGVSR01. Next base: position 244,218 of record CAZPUQ010000002.1, on the reverse strand, counting down.
GCTGGCCGCCAAACCGGAACTTTGGCGTTTGCAGCGCCTCGTATTCCTGAACGACAGCATTCTCCTTGCGCGGCGAGCGGCGTTCGACGCTTTGATCGCGGTGTTGCGCGACGATCCAGCGGAATTCATCGCGCTAACGGAATCGAACACACCTGCTTATCATGTCCAGAGTTACTTCTTCCAACTGCAGGGAGCTGCCCTGTGCGATTGGCACATCCGCGACTTTTGGAGCCAGCTTCGCGAGGAGACATGCAAAACTCTCGTGATTCAGAACTGTGAGCTGAAGCTCTACGAAATCGCCGGTCGTTCGGGGGATCTTCGGCGAAAAGTGCTGTTCGACTACCAGACCCTCTTCCCTGGCGCGGCGCTGACGGAACCGCTTCAAGGCAATCCTACTATCGATTTCTGGGAGAGACTTCTGCTGTGCGGGACGCCGTTCATCAAGGCCGAACTGATTCACTCCAACCCGAACAGAGCTCGCATCCAACACTGGCGCGCACTTCTCCAAAGCTATGGCACGGATCTTTCCGTCATCGAGCGTCATCTCGTGGAAATGAGCAGAACCAGGATTAAGGATAGAAAGAACCTCCCGCTCGACCGGAGGCTGGCGGCCTTCTGCGCGGCACTGGTGGGGGAGAGCTTTTTTTCCAGATTGCGACAATGGAACCGCCGCCGGCGCGCACGGATCAAGAAATCGAACGCATAAGACCCCTCGCGCACTCCGCAACGGTCTGCTGCTTATGCGCGGAACGCGACGCAGCTGTAGCCGAGTTTGTGGGGGATCAGCGTCAGGCAGCGCTCGATTGCGTGGGCGAGCGTGCCGTCGATCTGGCCGAGCTCCGGATCGTAAGACTGGATTGGCGGCATGCGATCGAGGATGGGCGAGAAGGCATCGGATCTGAGCCAGCACATCGAGCCCGCCGGGAAATCTCGCAACTCGTATGTCCAGCTCGGATCGAGTCGTCGCAACAGCGCCGCGATGCCGGCGACGTTGCCCTTCGAGTAGGTAGCCTGGAGGCTGTGCGTATAATTCTGCGGATACAGGACGCCACAATTGTTCTCATGCTCGAGGTAGGCGATCTGCCTGCGAATGCAGTCGTCCGAACCGACGACGTTTGACACCAAATAGCGTCTCCAGTCGTCGCCGAAAGCGCTGTGACTGCTCCGCTTGGTATGAAGGTGTGCGACGTATTTGAAATCCTTAAACAGTTGCACGCATTCCGTGAAGAGCGGGCCCAGGTCGCGCCCGATGTTGGGCACGACGTCGACGCAGAACGAGCCGAAGCCCTTCTCGCGCAGCAAGTTGATCGCAAAGGCCTGCATCGGAGGCTGCACGACGGTGACCTTGACGTGAATATTTTGACGCGAAACCGGGCCAAACACGGATAGAATCTCGTCCAGCACGGCTGGATAGTAGGCATGGATGTGAACCGCACAGCCGGCAAGTACCGCCGGGTAGTCGCACGAGAGGTCCGGCAAATCCACGGCGGCGCGCGCGGCGTTCAACAGAAAGCGCTGCTTGGAAAGATAGCGACGACGCTTTTCCGAATTGAAGGGATGCCGAAGGAGGGCCCGAAGTCCGGCATTGAGCTCTGCAGTTGGCGCAGCCAGTGCAAATGGCCCGACCTTCGACTCCTGAAATGTCAACATTTTTTGCATACGCAGAACTCTTGAGCGTCCACCCCCTTATAGCTGAGGGCCGCTACCTGGCTAGGCCTTCCTCACAACAGGCCTATCCCTCGCCCTCAACATATCCCACCGCGCGGCCGAAGTGCTGCGCGGAACGAGGCATATCGGCCGTGAGAAGCGCCAGGATGCCCTTCGCCGCCTGCTCGATGGCGGCGCCGAGCGGACGGAAGCCCGTACCATGCTTGCGGCCGAAGCGCACACGGGAATGGCCGTAGTGCCGGTATTTCACGAAACGCTGGCGCGGCGTCAGGCGTGCGCCGGTCCCCGGCAGGTGATAGCAGACGGCCTCCTCGACGAGCATCAGCCGCCCGCGCTCGGCCAGCCGCCGGCAGAGATCCTCGTCCTCGAAGTAGAGGAAAAAGTTCTCATCGAAGCCGCCGACGTCCCGGAACGTCGAAGCCCGACACATCAGGGCCACGCCGGTGATCTTCGCGGCGCCGCGTCCTGCGGCTTGCGTGCCTGAGGCGCGCTGCTTGCGTTCCGCGTGACGAAGCTGGTCGAGATCGTCCGTGTCGATGTCGCCTGCGTCGGGAAGCTCCCCCCGTGCCCCGAAGGCGACCGCGTCAGGACATTGCCGCGCGGCCGCGACGAGGCGCGCCAGGGCGTCAGGGGCCAGGATCGCGTCCGGGTTGAGGAACAGCAGAAACTCGCCATGGGCCCGCAGGGCCCCCGTATTGCACGCCGCACCGAACCCGACGTTGCGTGCGTTGCGGATCAGCAGGCTCGCGAGCGGCGTCGCCACGTCGCACGACCGATCCGCGCTCGCGTTGTCCACCACGATACGCTCCAGCGCATCGGGCACCGAGGAAAGGGCGCGCGCGACGCAGTGGGCACTGTTGTACATAACGGTGACGACCGAGACTGGTAAGAGATCGCGCGGGCGGTCCATGTCACCGACACTCCATTCGAGCCCCGGCCCGACCTCCGGTGGCGACAACGAGCAGGGTATGAGCATTCGGAGCAACCGATGAGCCCTCGTCGGGTGTCGGTGGCCTGCCGCTGACCCGTCTTCACGGCCAGACCTGGCCTGCCATGCTTGACCTCGCTCGACCCTATTGCTCCCGGGCGCGTCCGCCTGCGTTTACAGCTTTAAGCATCGCCCGACAATACTCGTCCGCCCACCGCGGATCATCGGCGCAGACACCCATTCGCTTATCACTCTTGTAAGCAGCCCCTTTTCCCTGGCGCCCACTTTGCTTACTGTCGGCGCCAACATTGCGCATTCCGGTGTGCCATCCGGACGCTGCCCCGTCCGCCACCTCCACGCCCCCCTGCGACCGGATTCAACCATGACTGCATCTCCTGCGCACGCGACAGGCGCCCGCCTCGGGAAGCCCTATGTCGTCTGCGCGTTCTACACGCCCGACTATGCCCAGGTCGTTGCCGGACTGGCGGAATGCCTGGCGAAGCAAGGTCTCGACCACCACCTCGAAGAGGTTCAGCCGGCGGGCAGTTGGGAAGCCAACACGCGCCTCAAGCCCGGCTTCATCGCCAGATGCCTCACTCGGTTTCCGGACCGCGACATCCTTTACCTCGACGCCGACGCGCGCATCCATCAGGCTCCCGTTCTGTTCGATGCCATCACCACGGACGTCGCCATCCGTCTCTTCCGCGTGACGAAGCGGGGGCGTACGTGGCTGAGGCCATCGGCAAATACGATCTACTTTCGCAATACGGCCGCGAGCCGGGCTCTCGTCGACGCCTGGGTGCGGCTTACGGCCCGTGCCAAGCCACACGAGGTCGACGAGGATACCCTTTGCCGCGCCCTCGACAAGGCCGGCAGTCTCAGCATAACCGCCCTGCCGCTCGCCTATGCGAAAGTCTTCGACGCCGCTGGCGGCGCGCCCGTGATCGAGCAGCTCCAGGTCAGCCGCAACAAGCCGCGCGCGCTTCGCCGCCAGCGGCAGCGGAGACTCTGGCTGGCGATCGGCGCGGGCGTATTTGGCCTCGCCGGTCTCGCCTGGGCGCTGAGCTGACGGCTTTCCAATATCCTTGCTCCGGCCATCATATCGCCCGCGTGCCCGGGAATGGTCCGGGGCCCACCCGGTCACCGGAGCCTCCCCCTGAGCGATCTCAGAGCCCTTCTGTTGAGCGACGGCATCGCAGGACACTTCCGCTGTGCGGAGGGTATTCTCGCGGCCGCAGGACGCTGCCGCCCGGTCGCCGTCACCACGATCCCTGTCGCCCGGCCGGCGCTCGCGCCGACCGATGCGCTGGCGTGGCTGACGAACCGGAAAGTGCCGCCGGCCCTCATCCTGAAGCACGTCTTTGGCGTTGATCCGTCGGCGCTGCCGGAGGCCGATGTGATCGTCTCCGCCGGGGGCGATACGCTCGCTGCCAACATCGCGCTGGCGCGATGCATGGGACGCCCGAACCTGTTCTTCGGCTCGCTCCGCAAGTACCGGCCGGAGGACTTCACGCTCGCCCTCAACTCGTACGCGACCGACCGGCCCGCCGCGAACCAAGTGCGGATCCTGAAGCCCTGCCCTGCCGATCCGTCGACGCTCCCCACGCCCGATATCGACCATCGGCGCCTGCCGAAGGTGTCGGGTCTGCTCATCGGCGGCAATTCGGGCGACGGGCGCTACTCCGAGAGGGACTGGTCGCAGCTCCTGGCGTTTCTCGGCGAGGCGCGCGTCCGCCTCGGCATGACGTGGATCGTCGCCAACTCGCGGCGCACGCCCGGCGCCATCAGCGACCGCATCGCGGCCATCAGCCAGACGCCGGGCAGCGCGATTGAGGAGTTCATCGACGTGAGACGGAGCGGCTCGGGCACGCTCGGTGGGCTCTTTGCCTCGAGCGGGGCCATCGTGGTGACCGCCGATTCGAGTGCCATGCTGTCGGAGGCGATCTGGATGCGCCGCCCCGTCATCGCCGTGCGGCCCGCATCGCTCTCACTGCCGGCCAAGGAGGCGCAATACCGCCGGTGGCTCGCCGAGAGCGGCTGGTGTCAGGAGATCCCGTTGTCCGATTTGACGGCGGAGCGCTACGCCTCTGCGCTGCGCATGGTGGTCCCGCTGGCGGAGAACCCTCAGGCGGCGCTGGCCCGCCTCCTGGCCGACCGGCTGCCCGCCCTCCTTGCCGCGGCTGCGGCGTGACCGGCCGGATCGCTCACCCGAGCGCCTCGCGCGCCAGTGCCTAGGGGGCCCAGCCGCGGCTCAATCGGCGCACCGCCGAATAGTAGACCCGTTGCAGCTCGTGCGACGCAAACCGCGGCGTGAAGCTTGCGGACGACGCGGCGGGCTGCACCTCGGCGGCGCGGTCTCGTGCCGTGTGCCACGTCTCCCACAGGACCCGGTCGAGCTGCGTGCGGCGATCGACGAGGGCGACGTCGGCGCTCGTCAGATCAGCGCGGGTCAATGGCTGCCACGCGACCTTCTGCTGCCATTGCTCCTTGGTGTTGGAGCGCTCGACCTCAGTGGAGATGCCGAGCTCCGCGCTCATGCGGCCGCAGAGCTCGTCGCAGTCCGAGATGTCGCCGACGAACCAGAAGCCCGCCAGCGTTTCGTTCAAAAGCTCGAGCTTGCGCTGTGCGGGCATCCGCATGAGCGTCAGCCAGGGGATCTCCAGCCAGCGGGAGAGCAGAAAGTGAGCGATGGGATCCTCGGGCTGGGAGCGCACGTGAACATCGAAGCTGTAGTCCTTGAGCCCGAGCGAGGCGTAGCGCATCATCCGGTAATTGAAGTACGACAGGTGAAACGACAGCGGCTCGCGCAAGAGGACCGTGCGCCGGATCGCGCGGCCCTTAAAGTACGTCTCCGCCGACACGCCCACATAGTGTCCGCTCACGAAGCGGACGGCATCGATCGCGGAAAACGGCGGCGGCGCATAGAGCGGCTTGATGAGGTTCGGCGCCTTGCGGCTCCGCCGGGTCGTGAGCCAGACCTGCGACCGGTCCAGATGCTTGCGCATATGGTTCTCGATCGTGCGGCCGGCGCACTTTGGAACGTGCACGGCCAGGAACACGCAATCTCCTCGAGGGTCCGACGTTGCTGCCATCACGTTCACGTCCGCGTCCTCGCTCTTGCTCGCGTCGGAGAGATTGCCCTGGTGTCATCGCAGCCGCGGCGACACCGTCGAGAAGGACTTGTGGGCGTGAGGCTCACAACCGTGCCGGCTGTCAGGAAGGCGGGCGTGCACCAAGCGTGGCCATCGAGACCGAGATCGCCTCACCCGCATGGACGCCGCGCAGGCTCGCCACGTCGTCGAGCGCCAGCGCCCAGATGTTGCACGGGGCCGCGAGCCTCAATTCGCCGTTGCGGGAGAGGGGCGTCGGGCCGAACGCGATCGCGATCGCGTCGCCCTGGGGCCAGAACACGATCTCGCCGGCGCTGACGACGTCGCGCGCCTCCGGCTCGGGGTCGGCGCGGACCGACGTCTGGAAGTAGACCTCCGGTCCCCACGTGCGGGCGGAGCCATGAATGGGCAACGAGCGCCAGATCTCGTCGGCGGTCGGAGTATCGAGCAGGCGGGCACGGATCGCGACATCGCCCGCATGGATCACGACTTCACGCAACGTCCCCTCCCCGCGGCACCTTGTGATGGCGCTTTTGGGGCAGTGTCTCATCGCCAGCCCTGGTCTTCAAGGGGGGCGGATCAAGCGGGCGGGGGACCGAAGACGAGAACGGCGTTAAGGCCGCCGAACGCGAACGAATTCGACATGGCGTACCGGACCTTGAGGTCGCGGCCGACGTTGGGGATGTAGTCGAGGTCGCAGCCCTCGCCCGGCTCGTCGAGGCCGATGGTGGGGGGCACCCAGCTCTCCTGCATGGCCTTGATGCAGGCGACGGCCTCGATGCCGCCGCCGGCGCCGAGCGGGTGGCCGTGCATCGATTTCGTCGAGGAGATCGCAAGCTTGTAGGCGTGCTCGCCGAAGACGTTCTTGATTGCCTTGGTCTCGTTGATGTCGTTGTCGGACGTCGCCGTGCCGTGGGCGTTGAGGTACTGGATGTCGGACGGCTTCAGCCCGGCGTTGTCGAGGGCGTTCTGCATGGCGACGCTCGGCCCCTCGACCGTGGGCTTCACCATGTCCTGGCTGTCCGACGCCATGCCGTAGCCGACGATTTCGGCCAGGATGGTGGCGCCGCGCGCCTTGGCGTGCTCCAGGCTCTCCATGACGAGGATGCCCGCGCCTTCCCCGAGCACCGTGCCGTTGCGCTTCTTGGCGAACGGGAAGCAGCCTTCCGGCGAGAGCACGTGCAGCGCCTGCCAGGCCTTCATGGTGCCGTAGTTGATGACGCTCTCGGACGCCCCGGCGACGGCGACGTCGACAAGTCCGCCGCGGATGTAGTCGCGCGCGATGCCGATGGCGTGCGTCGCCGTCGAGCAGGCCGAGCAGGTGGCAAACGTCGGGCCCTTGATGCCGAATTCGATGCCGACGTGCGCGGAGGCCGACGAGCCGATGATGCGCAGAAGCGTCAGCGGATGGGTGGCGCGCTTGTTATGGATGAAGAGGTCGCGGTAGGCCGTCTCGTAGGTGACGAGGCCGCCGGCGCCCGAGCCGACGATGCAGGCCGAGCGGTAGGGGTCGGCGAGCGGCATCTCGAGGCCCGACATGCGCACCGCCTCGTCGGCCGCGACCGCGGCGAACCAGGAATAGCGGTCGGCGAGCGGAATGATGCGATCGCGCTTGAAGTGCTTCAGGCGCGCCTTGTGATCGAAGTCCTTGATCTGCGCGGCGATGAGGATCTTCAGGTCGTCGAGCGGAAAGCCGCCGAGGGGACTGACGCCCGACTTGCCGGCACGCAGGCCGGCCCAGAACTCGTCCACCGTGGTGCCGATGGGCGTGACGACGCCCATGCCGGTGATGACGACGCGGCGGCCGCTCTGGTCTTCAGCCATGACAATACTCACACTCTGGCCGGCGACTGCCGGACCGCCACACACACTGCCAAACCTAGCGCTTGGCGAATTCGACGCTCAGCGGAAAGGGCAGCGCGGCGCTGCCCCGGCCTCAGGCCTTCGCGCCGGCGGCTGCCGGGCCGGCTGCCATGAGCGCCTTGACGCGATCGACCACGGACCCGACGGTCTTGAAGTCCTCGACGTCTTCGTTGGCATTGTAGGGGATCTCGATGCCGAACGTGTCCTCGATGTCGAACACGATCATGGCCAGGTCGAGCGATTCGATCTTGAGATCCGTGAGCTGGGTCGAAAGCGAAATGTCGTCCCGAGGCTCCTTCATGTGCTTCTTGAGGATCTCGATGATCTTGGTTGCCACTTCGTCCATATCGCTCTCCACACCAATCCTGCCGCTAACAGGCTGAACTGGATACAGGTTCCCTGATTTTTTCCTAGGTCACGACAGATTTCGCAACAAGCTAGGCCGTCACATATCCTTAAAGGCCCTTCAAGTCCAGTTGGGTAAGGCGCCAAGCCGGACCGGATGCGCCCTCTTCGCGACCCTACCGCCGCGAGGCGCCACCGCCTGTCACGCACGAAACATGCCGTTCGCGAGACCCGTGTCCGGGCCGCTCTAGCGTCTAGTCCGAAAGCATGAAAAACTGTTCAATGCTCACGATCGGGCGGGGAAGCGACCCCGCTTTCGAGCATTGTTTCGGAGTTGGGAGAAGTGTCCTTGGCGCCGCATCGGCCGAACCGGAGCCGGGCGCGCAAGGAGGGCGGGACCGAACCGCCTGTGCGAGCCGAGAAAAAGGGTGCTGCGTCAACCGATTGGATGGACGGTTATGAGCGAGCAGACCCCTTCCGCCTCGACCTACGCCTGGCTGCGGCACTATCCGCCGCAAGTCGACTGGCACGCGGCCGTCAGCGGCGCGCCCGTCCATACTTTGCTTGAAACGGCCGCGCGGACCTACCCGAACCGGCCGTGCACGAACTTCTTCGGGCGGCGGACCACCTATGGCGAGATGGCCCGCCTCGTCGACCGGACCGCCGCGGGCCTGCAAAAGCTCGGCGTCGGCAAGGGCACCAAGGTCGGCCTCATGCTGCCCAACACGCCGACGTTCATCGTCTACTTCTATGCGACGCTGAAAGCGGGCGGCACCGTCGTCAACTACAACCCCCTCTATACGGTCGAGGAGCTCGCCTTCCAGGTGAAGGACAGCGAGACCGAGATCATGGTCACGCTCGACCTGGCGATGCTGTTCGAGAAGGTCGAGAAGCTCCTGCTCGCGAATGCCCTGCCGCGGGCGATCGTCTGCTCGTTCCCGGCCCTGCTGCCCCCGCCCAAGTCGACCCTCTTCAAGCTCTTCAAGCGGCGCCAGCTCGCCAACCTGCGCACGTCGAAGGCGGCCCGGCAGATCGTGCGGGAGGAGGACCTGCTGGGCCGGGACGCGGCACCCGCTCCCGTCGCCATCAATCCCGAGACCGACGTCGCCGTGCTGCAATACACGGGCGGCACGACGGGCACGCCGAAGGGCGCGATGCTGACCCATGCCAACCTCGTCTGCAACACGCGGCAGGTGATGATGTGGGCGCCCGATCTCGACCAGGGGCAGGAGCGCGTCATGGGCGTGCTGCCGTTCTTCCATGTGTTCGCGATGACGGTCGTCATGAACTTCGGCATCGCCAAGGCGGCCGAGCTCGTCCTGATGCCGCGCTTCACGCTCGACGAGGGGCTGGCCCTCATCAGCAAGACGCGGCCGACGATCATGCCGGGCGTGCCGACGCTCTTCAACGCGATCCAGAACCACCCGAAGGTCAAGACTTTCGACCTCACCTCGCTCAAGTTCTGCCTGTCCGGCGGCGCCCCTCTGCCGCTCGAGGTGAAGCAGAAGTTCGAGGCCACGACCGGGTGCAAGCTCGTGGAAGGCTACGGCCTGTCGGAAGCCTCTCCCGTCGTCACCTGCAATCCTCTCGAGGGACCGGCGGCGCCGGGCTCCATCGGCGTGCCGCTGCCTGCCACCGTCGTCTCGCTGCGCAGCCTCGCCGATCCGAGTGTGGCCGTGGGTCCGGGAGAGCGCGGCGAGCTGTGCGTGAAGGGCCCGCAGGTCATGCTCGGCTACTGGAAGCGGCCGGAGGAGACCGCGAGCCAGTTCACCGGCGACTTCCTGCGCACGGGCGACGTCGCGATCATGGACGAGAACGGCTATTTCCAGATCGTCGACCGCATCAAGGACCTCATCATCTGCTCGGGCTACAACGTCTATCCGCGGCGCGTGGAGGAGGCGATCTACGAGCACCCGGCGGTCGAGGAGGTGACGGTCATCGGCATTCCCGACAAGTACCGCGGCGAGGCGCCGAAGGCCTTCATCAAGCTGCGCGAGGGGCACACGGCCTCGGTCGAGGACATCCGGCGCCACCTCGCCGTCAAGCTCTCCCGCATCGAGCAGCCCGCCGAGATCGAGTTCCGCGACAGCCTGCCGAAGACGATGATCGGCAAGCTGTCGAAAAAGGAGCTGAAGGCCGAGGAGGCCGAGGCCCGCAGCCGCCAGGCGACCTGAAACGCCAGGTGGCATGGTGCGGCAGGACCGGCCCCGGCGGGCGGAGCCGACGACGGTCTGCCCGCCGCGCAATGGGCCGTTAAGTAAAAATTGAGCCAACCTCCCAACGCTCTCGAAACGAGATGCCCGTATACCTAACGGGCGCCTTTCGCATTCCGCATCAGAGGTGGGAGATGCTCGACAAGACGAGGCCGTCTTTCGGCCAGCGGCCGAACGGCCCGAGGCCCGCGCCCGTTCGCCGGCCTGCGGCCGACCCGCAGACGGAGCCCGCCGCTCCGCTGCCCGCACCCGTCATGGCCCAGGCTTCGGCTACTGCGTCCGCACCGGCCTCGCCAGAGGCGCCGGGCCCGGAGGCCCGCTGGGCGAAGCGCGCCCCCTCCCGCCTCGGCGCCCAGATCCTGCATCAGACCCTGACGTCGCCGCTCGCCTGCACGGTGCGCGACACCTCCTCGACCGGCGTGCGCCTGGAGCTGACGGCCCAGCGCGGGGGCAACCTTTCGCGCGACCGCGTGCCGGACCAGTTCACGCTGCTCATGCCGGCCGACCGGCTCGAGGTCGACTGCGAAGTCGTGTGGCGCCAGGGCCCCCTCGTCGGCGCACGCTATACCGCGCCGGCCCGCCGCGCCGCCAAGCCGACCCCGCCACGGCGTCCCGACGCGCCGAAGAAGCCGCACACCAGCCTCATCAAGCTGCTCATCAATCCGCTCTGAAAACGGCTGGCCTGCATCTCCGCGACAAAGGCGCCGCCGGCTTCAGACGAGGCGCGACTGATCGATCGCGGCGGCGATGAAGGAGCGGAAGAGCGGGTGCGGGTCGAAGGGGCGCGACTTGAGCTCGGGATGGAACTGGACGCCGATGAACCACGGGTGGTCGGCATACTCCACCGTTTCCGGCAAAAGGCCATCGGGCGACAGACCGGCGAAGCTCAACCCCGCCTTCTCCAGCCGCGCGCGGTAGCCGGTGTTGACCTCGTAGCGGTGGCGATGGCGCTCGCTGATCCCGGTGTCGCCGTAGACCGCGGCGATGCGCGAGCCGGGGTGAAGCATGGCCTGGAAGGCGCCGAGACGCATCGTGCCGCCGAGGTCGCCGCCGAGGCGCCGCGTCTCCAGCTCGTTGCCGCGCATCCACTCCGTCATCAGGCCGACCACCGGCTCCGACGTGGGGCCGAACTCGGTGGAGCTCGCCTCCGTGATGCCGCACAGGTTGCGGGCCGCCTCGAGGCAGGCCATCTGCATGCCGAAGCAGATGCCGAAGTAAGGCACCTTGCGCTCGCGCGCGAACTTCGCCGCCAGGATCTTGCCTTCCGAGCCGCGCTCGCCGAAGCCGCCCGGCACGAGGATGCCGTGCACCCCTTCCAGATACGGCGCGGGGTCCTCGCGCTCGAAGATCTCACTCTCGATCCATTCGAGGCGCACCTTCACGCGGTTGGCGATGCCGCCGTGCACGAGCGCCTCGATGAGCGACTTGTAGGCATCCTTCAGCCCCGTGTACTTGCCGACGACGGCGATCGTGACCTCGCCCTCGGGGTTGGAGATGTTGCGCGAGATCGTCTCCCAGCGCGCAAGGTCGGGCTTGGGGGCCCCCGTGATGCCGAAGGCGGCAAGCACCTCGCGGTCGAGCCCTTCGCGATGGTAGGCGAGCGGCACGTCGTAGATGGAGGCGACGTCGAGCGCCTGGATCACCGCCTCGGGACGCACGTTGCAGAAGAGCGCGATCTTCTTTCTCTCGCCGACGGGGATCTCGCGATCGGACCGGCAGAGCAGGATATCCGGCTGGATGCCGATGGAGCGCAGCTCCTTCACCGAATGCTGCGTCGGCTTGGTCTTGAGCTCGCCCGCCGAGGGGATGTAGGGCATCAGCGTCAGGTGCATGTAGACGCAGGCGCCGCGCGGCAGGTCGTTGCCGAGCTGGCGGATGGCCTCGAAGAACGGCAGGCCCTCGATGTCGCCGACCGTGCCGCCGATCTCCACGAGCACGAAGTCGACATCCTCGTTGCCGGAGACGACGAACTGCTTGATCGCATCGGTCACGTGCGGAATGACCTGCACGGTCCCGCCGAGGTAGTCGCCGCGCCGCTCCTTGGCTAGGATGTCCTGGTAGAGCCGGCCCGTGGTGATGTTGTCGGACTTCTTGGCCGGCACGCCCGTGAAGCGCTCGTAGTGGCCGAGGTCGAGGTCGGTCTCCGCGCCGTCGTCGGTCACGAACACCTCGCCGTGCTGATACGGGCTCATGGTGCCCGGATCGACGTTGAGGTAGGGGTCGAGCTTGCGGAGCCTGACGGAGTAGCCGCGCGCCTGGAGGAGCGCGCCGAGGGCGGCGGATGCAAGGCCTTTTCCGAGGGAGGAGACCACGCCGCCGGTAATGAAGATGTACCGCTGCATGGAGTTCGAGCCTTACATGAAGGCCGCCCCGATTCGAAGCGGCTCTGAGGTCACATCCACAAGACGCGGCACGAGCGGGCGGCGCAGCACATTCAAGCAGCAGGCGAAAATTCCGACAGCGGCAGGAGCGTGCGGGGCGGTCTCGCCGCCTATCTCAGCTTGTCGAGAATGCCGCCGCGCGGCGCGTCGCCGGCCGGAGCCGCGGGCGCCTCGCCGGTTGCCGGGGCCGCCGGCGCGGTGGCGGCCGGCCGGTCGAGCACGGACGTCGGCGCCGAGCCGCCCTGCGAGAAGATCGTCAACAGCAGGCTTGTGGTGAAGAAGGCGGCGCCGAGGGCGGCCGTCGCGCGCGTCATCAGGTTGGCCTTGCCGCGGCCGGCGAACATGCCGCCTCCACCGCCGATGCCGAGCGCTCCGCCTTCCGACTTCTGGATGAGCACGATGAAGACCATCGCGGCCGCGATCATGAGATGGATGACGAGCAGGACGGTGGACATCGTTCAGGCAACTCCCGGTTTTGGACCGGCGCCTTCTAGCCGAGTTTGGCGGCGGCGGCTAGGGCCGGCGTCTCAGGATCATAGCTAGGGCGCGCCCGGCGCGGGCACGGAGAGGCCCGGCGCGGCATGCTGCAGCTCCTCCCCTGCAAACGGCGCCGGAGGACGGTAGGCGTCCTCGACTTTAGGCTTCTTCTTCATGGCGGGCCGAGGTTTGGGCTTGGCAGCCTGCGCGGGAGCGCGGTCGGTGTCTCCCGCCGCCTCGTCCGACTTTTTCGGCTTGAGGCGCGGCTTCACCGTTGCGCCGGCAGGCGGGGCGTCCGCCTCCTCCCCGCCGCGGGCCGCGGTCTCGGACCCTCTCGGCGGCTTGGGGCGGGGGCAGCGGAACTGGATCTGCTCCTCGAGCTCGATCCAGCGCGCCACGCGCTGCAGCCGTTCGGGCGGGAGGTTCGCGCGGGCCCATTCGGCGCCTTTGGCCATGTCCCCAGAGGCGCCCGCCGAGGCAAGCCCCGCCTGCTCGGTCCGGGCCCGCTCGCAGTCCTCCGGCCCCATCGGCGAGGCCTCGACACGGCCGCCGACCGCCCCCGACAGCAGGACTGTCAAGGCCAGGCAGAGCATGCGGGCGGCACGGGTCATCGCTGCAACGGTCCCTCGATTCCTGGCGGAGACATGCGTTTATGGCGCGTGGACGGGATACGACGCAATGCCTCGGAATTACCCGTAGGCGGCGAGGATACCCAGGAAATCGTCAGCCTTGAGGCTCGCGCCGCCGACGAGCGCACCGTCGACGTTGGCGACGCCAAGGAGTTCACGGGCGTTCTGCGGCTTGACAGACCCGCCATAGAGGATCCGCATGGCGCCGCCCTGGTCGCCGAACCGGGCCGCAAGACGCTCCCGGATGGCGCCATGCACCGCGGCGACGTCGTCCAGCGTCGGCGTCAGGCCCGTGCCGATGGCCCAAACGGGCTCGTAGGCGATGACCGTGTCCGCCGCCGTCGACACATCCGCCAGCGATCGCTCGAGTTGCCGCTTCACGACATCGAGGGTCTGGCCGGCGCGGCGCTGACCGGCCGTCTCGCCGACGCAGACGATGGCCGTGAGGCCGGCCCGGTGGACGGCCTGCTGCTTGGCCCTGACCACCGCGTCGGTCTCGGCGTGGTCCGCGCGCCGCTCCGAATGGCCGACGATGACGGCCCGCGCGCCCGCATCCGCTAACATTTCCGCCGATAGGTCGCCGGTGTGCGCCCCTGAAGGTGCGACATGACAGTCCTGCGCCCCGGTGCCGACCCGCCCTGCGGCCAGGATCTCCGCCATCACCATCACGAGGGTCGCCGGCGGGCAGATGAGCACGTCGGCCGGTCCGGGGTCCGGCCAGCGCGCGAGCGCGGTCTCGACGGCCTTCGCCTCGGCCAGAGCCTGCCGGAGGCCGTTCATCTTCCAGTTTCCCGCCACCAGCGGGCGCGGCTTCGTCCCGGTCCCCGTCATCGGCCACCCCTCCCTCGCCTCTTGCTTTCGCGTTCCGGGTGGGGTTCATATCACGCCCGGCGCCCGCGTCACGCGCGGGTTTTTCGGCTTCAATCCGCCGGTGGACAACGGAGCGTCCCGCCTCTGAGGGCGTCCCCGGTGTGCCCGTGCGATTCCATGGACTGATCGGGCGATGCTGGAAGCACTGAGACGCGGCGCGACAGGGATCGTGGCCAAGATCCTCCTCGGCCTGCTCATCGTGAGCTTTGGCGTCTGGGGCATTGCCGACGTGTTCACCGGCTTCAGCCGCGGCACGGTCGCGACCGTCGGCAACGCGGAGATCACGCCGACCGACTATGAGCGCGTGCTGCGCACGGAAATCGACGGGCTGTCGGCGGAGACCGAGCGCCGCATCACCATGGAAGAGGCCCGCAAGGAGGGCATCGACCGCCTCGTCCTGTCGAAGATGATCGGCCAGACGGCGCTGCGCGAGTACGCCGCGGAGATGAACCTCGGGCTGGCGCAAGACGCCGTCGTCGACGGGCTGATCAATGACCCGGGGTTTGCAGGCCCCGACGGCAAGTTCTCGCGCGGCGATTTCGAGAACCTGCTGTCGCGGCTCGGCATGAGCGAAAGCCAGTTCCTGGCGCTGCGCCGCGACGATGACCTGCGCCAGCAGTTCTCCAGCGCGGTGCTGTCGAGCACCGTGGCGCCCGAAGCCATGATCGCCATCGAGAACGCCTACAAGAACGAGACGCGCAACATCGAGTTCTTCAAGATCGACGCGGCGAAGATCACGGTGCCCGAGCCCGACGAGGCGAAGCTCCTCGCCTATTACAACGAGAACAAGGCCGGCTTCATGACGCCGGAGTTCCGCCGGTACAATGTGCTGGCGGCCGCCGTCTCGGACCTGAAGAAGGAGGTGACCATCACCGACGAGGAGCTGAAGGCGTCCTACGAGTCGGAGAAGGACACCTACGACACACCAGAGAAGCGGCGCGTGCAGCAGATCGCTTTCAAGGACAGGGCGTCGGCGGAGACGGCGCGCGCGGCGCTGGACAAGGGCACGAAGAACTTCATGGACGTCGCCAAGGAGGTCGGCGCCAAGGAGAGCGACGTGAACCTCGGCATGGTCGCCAAGAGCCAGCTCATCGATCCCAAGATCGCGGAGGCGGCCTTCAATCTCGACCGCGACGCGATCTCGGAGGTCATCGAAGGCCGCTTCGCGACCGTTCTCGTCCGCGTCATCGAGATCGAGCCGGGCCGTCAGAGCACTTTTGAGGAGACGAAGGACAAGGTGCGCGACAAGCTCGCCACGTCCCGGGCCACGACGCTTCTGCAGGAGCGCATCGACCTCGTCGAGGAAGGCCGCAACGCCGGCAAGACCAAGAAGGACATCGCCGCGGAGCTGAAGCTGCGCTTCATCGAGGTTGCCGCCGCCGACAAGGACGGCAAGGCGCCCGACGGCACGGCCGTGCTCGACCTGCCGACGCCCGAGCGCATCTCGCGCCTCGTCTTCCGCACCGAGCCCGGCACGCTCACAGAGCCGGTCGAGATCGGCTCGGACGGCTATGCCTGGGTCGAGGTCATCTCGGTCGATCCCCCGAAGGAGAAGCCGTTCGAGACCGTCAAGGCCGAGGTCAGGACGTCTTTCATGGATTCGGAGCGCCGCAGGCTGGTCAAGGAGTTCGCCGACAAGCTCGTCGCCCGGATCAACACCGGCGAAGATCTCGCCAAGGTCGCCGCCGAGGCCGGCGGCACGCCGGACAAGATGGAGACGGTGAAGCGCAATCTCGTGCCGCCCGGACTGACGCAGGAGGCGATCGACGTCGCCTTCTCGCTGCCCGAGGGGAGCGCAGGCTCGGCGCTGACGGTCGACCGCGGGACGCGGACGGTCCTCAAGGTGACCAAGATCTCACCCGCCGGCGAGCTGTCGCAGGCCGACAGGGACCGGATCGTCGGCGAGCTGCGCCGCGGTCTCCAGAACGACCTGCTCATTGCCTACGTCACGAGCATCCAGGATCGGCTCGGGGTGTCGATCAACGACAAAGAGGTGGCGCGCGTGACCGGCGCCGACGTGACGGCCGCCCGCTAGGCCTGTCCGCGGCCCGCGCCCTCGCGCAAGGAGACCCGGAGGAAGGATGATCTGCGCGTGAGCACGCATTCGGCAAGGTCCGCCCGGGGGCAGGTCTTCCCCGCCCCGGAGGCATTCCGCAAGACGTACGATGCGGGACGCCCGCAGGTGGTCTGGACCCGCCTCGTCGCCGACCTCGAGACGCCCGTCTCCGCCTGCCTCAAGCTCTGCTCCGGACGCCCCATGAGCCTGCTGCTCGAATCCGTCGAGGGCGGGGCGGCCCGCGGGCGCTACTCGATCATCGCCTGCGATCCCGACCTCGTCTGGCGCGCGCACGGCACCGCCGCCGAAGTCTGCCGCAATCCGCTGGCCAAAAAACCCGTCTACAAGGCGACGGCCGAAGGCACGCTCGCTTCGCTGCGGCGGCTGCTCGCCCAGTCGCGCCTCGATCTGCCGCCGGAGCTGCCGCCCATGGCGGCCGGCGTCTTCGGCTACATGGGCTACGACACCATCCGGCTCGTCGAGAACCTGACAGGGGAGAAGCCCGACACGCTCGGGGTGCCGGACGCCGTGCTCATCCGGCCGACGATGGTCGTGATCTTCGACAACGTGAAGGACGAGATGACGCTCGTCACGCCCGTGCGCCCTGAGGACGGGGAGAGCGCAGAGAAGGCCTACAAGGGCGCCAGGCGGCGGCTGAAAAAGGCCATCGAAGCGCTCGACGCGCCGGTCGAGCACGCCGCAGTCCCCTCCGCGCGCAAGCTCGTGGCGCCCGAGCCGACGTCGAACACGGCCGAGCGCGAGTACCTCACCATGGTCGGCCGCGCGAAGGAGTACATCCGCGCCGGCGACATCTTCCAGGTCGTGCTGTCGCAGCGCTTCTCAGCCCCCTTTGCGCTGCCCTCGTTCGCGCTCTACCGGTCGCTGCGGCGGATGAACCCGTCGCCGTTCCTGTTCCATCTCGATCTCGGCGACTTCTCGCTCGTCGGCTCGAGCCCGGAGATTCTGGTGCGCGTGCGCGACGGCCGCGTCACCATCCGCCCCATCGCCGGCACGGCCCGGCGCGGCGCCGACGAGGTCGAGGACAAGGCTCTCGCCGAAGCGCTCATCGCCGATCCCAAGGAGCGCGCCGAGCACCTCATGCTACTCGATCTCGGCCGCAACGACGTCGGGCGGGTCGCCGAGATCGGAACCGTCGCGGTGACGGACCAGTTCGTGATCGAGCGCTACAGCCACGTCATGCACATCGTGTCGAACGTCGTGGGGCGGCTGGCGAGCGGCAAGGACAGCGTGGACGCCTTGATGGCGGGCTTCCCGGCGGGCACGGTCTCGGGGGCACCGAAGGTCCGCGCCATGGAGATCATCGACGAGCTGGAAAAAGCCAAGCGCGGCCCCTATGCCGGCTGCGTCGGCTACTTCACGGCCGACGGGGAGATGGACACCTGCATCGTCCTGCGCACGGCGATCGTGAAGGACGGCATGCTGCATGTGCAATCCGGCGCCGGCATCGTCTACGACAGCGTGCCCGAGAACGAGCAGCAGGAGTGCATCAACAAAGCCAAGGCGATCGTGCGCGCGGCCGAGGACGCGGTGGACTTCGCCGCCCGATCGAGCCGGCGCGGTGCGAGGGGCAATGGCGGACCGTTCGCCTGAAGGCCACCCGCGATGCTGACGCTCGCCATCCTGCGCCACGTGAAGTCGAGCTGGGAGGAGCCCCATCTCGACGACTTCTCGCGGCCGCTTGCACCGCGCGGCATCGCGGCTGCGCCCCTGATGGGCAAGGAGCTGGGACGACAAGGCATTGCGCCGCGGACGATCCTGTGCTCGGCCGCGGTGCGCGCGCGCGAGACGCTGCGCCTGGCGCTGCCCGACGCGGAGGCGGGCGGCGCCGCCGTCCACATCGAGGCCGGGCTCTACGTGGCGACCGCCGAGATGCTGCTCGAGCGCCTGAAGCGGCTGCCCGCCAAGACCTCGCCGGTGCTTCTCATCGGCCACAATCCGAGCCTGCACAATCTGGCGCTGGCGCTTGCCGGCACGGGGCGGGGCGAGGATCTCGCCGACCTCGCCCGCCATTTCCCGACCGGCGCGCTCGCGGTGCTGACGTTCGAGGCCGCGCGATGGTCCGACATCGCCGTACGGTCGGGCCGGCTCGTGCATTTCACGACCCCGCGGCGGTTGAGCGGCGGCTGACGAGGCGCTAGGTTGCGGCCGATAGCGGCGGGGGCCACCCCGCGCAAGGGACACCCGATGCTCCTCCTGATCGATAACTACGACAGCTTCACCTACAATCTCGTCCACTTCCTGGGCGAGCTCGGCGCCTCGTGCGAGGTCCATCGCAACGACAAGATCACGACCGACGAGGTGCTGAAGAAAAAGCCGAAGGCGATCGTGCTCTCGCCGGGTCCGTGCACACCCAACGAGGCCGGCGTGTGCCTCGATCTCATCGCGAGGGCGGGGCCGAAGATCCCGCTGCTGGGCGTGTGCCTCGGGCACCAGTCGATCGGGCAAGTGTACGGCGGCAAGGTGATCCGCGCGCCCGAGCCGCTGCACGGCAAGCTCTCCACCATCCGCCACTTCGGCCGCAGCGTGTTCAAGGGCCTGCCCGAGACGTTCGAGGTCACGCGCTACCACTCGCTGATCGTGGAGCGCGCCACCCTGCCCGACTGTCTCGAGATCACGGCGGAGACGGAGGACGGCATCATCATGGGGCTCATGCACAAGACCCATCCCGTCCACGGCGTCCAGTTCCATCCCGAGAGCATCGCCTCCGAGCAGGGACATGCGCTGCTCGCCAATTTCCTGTCGATCGCCGGCATCACGCCGAAGCGCCGGCCGGCCCCGCAGCGCCCGGCCGCATGACGCAGCGATCCGATGACCGTCCGGCCATGACCGCCGCGCCGACGTTCGACGCCAGGGTCCTGCTCGGCAGCATCGCGGCCGGCCGGCCGCTCAGCGAGGAGGAGATCTTCGACGCGCTCGACCGGATGACGGCCGGCGAGGCGACGCCGACGCAGATGGGCGCCTTCCTGATGGGGCTGCGGGTGCGGGGCGAGACGGTCGAGGAGCTGACCGGCGCCGCGCGGCTGCTGCGCGCCCGCATGGTGCCGGTGGCGGCACCCGAGGGCGCCGTCGACATCGTCGGCACCGGCGGCGACGGCCACAAGACCTACAACGTCTCGACGTGCGCGGCGTTCGTCGCGGCGGGCGCCGGCCTCACGGTCGCCAAGCACGGCAACCGCTCCGTCTCCTCGCTGTCCGGCGCCTCCGACGTGCTCGTGGCGCTCGGGGTCAAGATCGATCTCGATCCGGCGCGGATCGCGGCCGTGATGCAGGAGACAGGCGTCGCGTTCCTGTGGGCGCCGATGCACCATCCCGCCATGAAGGCGTGGGCGCCCATCCGCGCCGAGCTCGGCCTGCGGACGCTCTTCAATCTGATGGGCCCGGTCTGCAATCCGGCGGGCGTCACGCGCCAGGTGGTCGGCGTGTTCGCCGCCGAGTGGGTGGAGCCCGTCGCGCACGTCCTGAGACGGCTCGGCGCGACGCACGCCTGGGTCGTCCATGGCCGCGACGGTCTCGACGAAGTATCGACGACGGGCCCGACGCTCGTGGCCGAGCTCAAGGACGGGGCCGTCACGACGTTCGAGGTGACGCCGGAGCAGGCGGGCGTTCCCCGCGCGGCGCTCGCCGACCTCATGGGCGGAGATGCCGCCGCCAACGCCGCGGCCCTGCGGGCGGTGCTCGCGGGCGCGCGCGGCGCCTATCGCGACATCGTGCTTCTGAACGCCGGGGCGGCGCTCGTCGTGGGCGGCAAGGCGACGACGCTGGCGGACGGCGTGAGGCTTGCGGCCGGGGCGATCGACGACGGCCGCGCGCGGGCCGCTCTCGACCGCCTCGTCGCGGCGAGCAACAGGAGCTGACGAGCGAGCGATGCGCACCGCCACGGCCGTTCTGATCGTCCTCGTGCTGCTGATGGCGGCTGCCTATTTCGCCGATATCTTCGGCCCGGCCCGCGACCGCCACGCGGCCGCGACGCCGGAGGCCTGTCACGCGGCCGCCGTGGCCGCCGCCACCAAGCCCAATCCCACGAACGTCCCCTGCGACTGGAAGGCCGTCCTGATCGCAAGCCCCGGCGCGGCGCTCAACGGCCGCTACGATTCCGCGACGGCCGGCATCTCAGGCCGCCTCGTCGTCATGGAGCACGCGACCGAGCCGGCGCGCATGGCCCTTTCCACCGCCGGAGAGAGCCCGCGCTACATCTGCACGGCCGCCTTCGCAGCGGTCCGCGAGGGCGACGAGCTGAAAGCGCGCCCGGCCGAGACGCCGGGCTGCGAGGTGACGGTGAAAAGCAGCGCGACGCCGGGCGTCGTGACGGTCGCCTCCACGCCGGCCTGCAATGCCTACTGCAACATGCGCGGCAGCCTGACCGGCGACTTCCGGCTGATGCCGCACTGAGCGATGTGCGTCGGCGTTTCCATGAACGCGAAATAAACGCTGGGTTCAAAGCGGGTTCAGGCGCGCTCCCCTAGAACATCGGACATACCGGACGGCAGGTGCCGGCGGTGTGAGATGATCAAGGGAGAAACCCAGATGAAGACCTTCGTAATCGCTGCCACGGCCTTCGCCGCCCTGATGGCAACCGGCATCACGGCCTCGCAGGCCGGCAGCCGCGTCATCGTCGAGCAGTACGGCTACGGCAACAGCAACGCCATCAATCAGAAGGGCGCCTCGAACCGGGTGCACACCTACCAGGACGGCAAGTTCAACTATATCCGCTCGTGGCAGAGTGGTGCGCGCAACGATGCCGTCGTCGGTCAGGAAGGCAAGCGCAACAGCGCGACCGTGACCCAGACCGGACGCAACAACACCGCCGGCATCGCGCAGTTCGGCAAGAACAACAAGGCCACGACCAGCCAGTCGGGCAGCGGCAACACCTCCGCCGTGATCCAGATCGGCAACGGCAAGAAGGCCAACGTGACCCAGGCCGGCAAGAACAACACGTCGGTCGTGATCCAGGGCGGCTGGTAACCGCGCGCCGGTTCCGCGGGGAGGTCGTGCGGCTTCCTCGCGGCTCCGGCCAAAGCAAGGCAAAGGAGACATCCCATGGCCCTCACTCACGGCAACATCGCATCGCTGGCGGCCGTCGGCCTCCTCGCCCTCCTCGCCCCCGCGATGGATGCCGGCGCGGCCCCGGCGGCCGGCGTCACCTGCGAGATCCGCATGGTGGAATCAGGCGGCGGCGTCACGATCAAAGGGATCGTGCACGCGGCCAAGGCGACGAGCGGATCCTACAGCCTGAAGATTGCGAACGCAGGCGGGGGCGGCTCGTCGAGCATCAACCAGGGCGGCGACTTCTCGCTCGACGCCGGCGAGAGCACCGTGGTCGGCGAGACGACTCTCGGCAATGCCGACGGCCTCCGCGCCCGCCTGGCGGTGACGACGGCGGCCGGCACGACGAGTTGCAGCCGCTGACGTGCGCCGCCGCGAAACCCGCCCGCGGGATCTCAGTCCCGCGGGCGGACGGCTCTGCGAGCTCCACGCGCGATGCGATTGACCAGCAGCGGCCGCGCCGGTAGCAACCGGCATCATGAGGCGCTATGGTCCCGCCCATGTCCGACATTCTCGCGAAGATCACGAGCTACAAGCTCGACGAAGTGGCGGCTGCGAAGGCGAAGCAGCCGCTTCAGGTCATGGCCGAGCTGGCCCGCTCGGCGCCGTCCGTGCGGCCGTTCGCCGACGCGATCCGGAAGGTCCACGCCGCAGGACGGCCGGCGCTCATCGCCGAGATCAAGAAGGCCTCGCCCTCCAAGGGGCTGATCCGTGCCGACTTCGATCCGCCGGCGCTGGCGCGCGCCTACGAGGCGGGCGGCGCGGCCTGCCTCTCGATCCTCACCGACGAGCCCTCCTTCCAGGGCGCCCCCCGCTATCTGAAAGAGGCGCGCGCGGCGGTCGCGCTGCCCGTGCTGCGCAAGGACTTCATGGTCGACACCTATCAGGTCGTCGAGGCGCGCGCCTGGGGCGCCGACTGCATCCTCATCATCATGGCGGAGGTGGACGACGCGCTCGCCGCCGATCTCGCCGCCGCCGCCGGCGACTGGCACATGGACGCCATCGTCGAGGTCCACGACGAGGAGGAGCTGGAGCGGGCCCTCAAGCTCCCCTGCCCGCTGATCGGCATCAACAACCGCAACCTGAAGACCTTCGAGACGTCGCTTGCCACGACCGAGCGGCTCGCCCCGCGCGTGCCGCAGGACCGCATCGTGGTCGCCGAGAGCGGCATCTTCACGCCCGCCGACATCGCGCGCATGCAAAAGGCCGGCGTCAATACTTTCCTGGTCGGCGAGAGCCTGATGCGGCAGGAGGACGTCGCCGCCGCCACGCAAGCCCTTCTCGGCACGGCGGCGCCATGACCAAGCTCTCGCACCTCAACGCCAAGGGCGAGGCCCACATGGTCGACGTCTCGGGCAAGGACGTGACGACCCGCACGGCCGTGGCCGAGGGCTTCGTGTCCATGCGGCCCGGAACGCTGGCGCTCGTCACGCACGGCACGGCGCACAAGGGCGACGTGCTCGCCACGGCGCGGGTCGCCGGCATCATGGCCGCCAAGCGCACGCACGAGCTGATCCCGCTCTGCCATCCGCTCGCGATCTCGAAGGTAACGGTGGAGTTCGAGCCCGCATCCGACCCGCCCGGGATTCGCGTCGCGGCGTGCGTCAAGGTGGCCGGACAAACCGGCGTCGAGATGGAGGCCCTGACGGCCGTGTCGGTCGCCTGTCTCACGATCTACGACATGCTGAAGGCCGCCGACAAAGGCATGACCCTCACCGGCATACGGCTCCTCGAAAAGACAGGCGGGCGCTCGGGTACCTACCGGGCCGGCACGTCCGGCAAGGAGTGACGCGATGGCGCTGCTCACCGTCGAGGACGCGCTTGCCCGCATCCTCGCTGGCGTCGAGACGACGGAACCGGAACGCGTTCCCCTCGCTCGCGCGGCGTACCGCGTCCTCGCCGAGGACGTGCGCGCAACGCTGACGCAGCCGCCGTTCGATGCCTCCGCCATGGACGGCTATGCGGTCCGCGTCGCCGATCTGGCGGCACTTCCCGCACGACTGGCGCTCGTCGGCGAGTCGCGTGCCGGCCAGTCGTTCGCCGGCACGGTGGGCCCCGGCACGTGCGTCCGCATCTTCACCGGCGCGCCGGTGCCGGCCGGCGCGGACGGCGTCGTCATCCAGGAGGATACGCAAGCCGACGGCAGCGCAATCGTGATCCGCGAAGGCACGTCCAAGACGACGCACATCCGGCCGCGCGGCGGCGACTTCGCCGAAGGCGAGGTGCTGCTCGGCCCCGGCCGCGCGCTCGATGCCCGCGCGCTGATGCTGGCCGCGGCCACGGGGCACGGGACCCTCGCCGTCCGCCGCAAGCCCGTCGTCGCCCTCCTCGCCACGGGCGACGAGCTCGTGGAGCCCGGCACGCCGCCCGGACCGGATCAGATCGTCTCCTCCAATCCCTACGGGCTCGCGGCGATGATCGAGGCCGCCGGCGCCACGGCGCGCCTTCTCGGCATCGCCGGCGACACCCGCGCGGCACTGGAGGACAAGATCGCGGCGGCGGCCGGCGCCGACGTGCTCGTCACGACGGGCGGCGCCTCGGTCGGCGAGCACGACCTCGTCGCCCCGGCGCTCCAGGCACGCGGCATGGCGCTCGACTTCTGGAAGATCGCCATGCGGCCCGGCAAGCCGATGCTGTTCGGGCGCCTCGGCCCCCAGCGCGTGCTCGGACTGCCCGGCAACCCCGTCTCGGCGCTCATCTGCGCCCGCGTGTTCCTGATCCCGCTCATCAACCGCCTGCTCGGCCGCGAGGCGGCGTCATCGGCGGCGGTTCGCGCGCGCCTCACGGTACCGCTGCCCAGGAACGGCGACCGGCAGCACTATCTGCGCGCCGTCGCCTCGCGCGGAGACGGCGGCGTCCTGCAGGTCGCACCGCAGAGCTCGCAGGACAGCTCGCTGATGCGCCTCTTGGCTAACTCCAACGCGCTCCTCGTGCGCACGCCCGACGCCCCCGCCCTCCCCGCCGGCGCCGACGTCGACATCCTGCCCATGGATTTCTGACGTCCCGTCAGCGGTAGAGATCGGCGCGGGTGGGCGGAAGCGGCGACTTGCCCTTGGCGCTCTTCGTGGCGACCGTCTGGAAGAGCCGCAGCGTGCCGCGCGAGAAGGCGAGCGAGACGCCGGCCAAATACGCGACCCAGATGCGGTACTTTTCCTCGCCGACGAGCCTGATCGCCGCGTCCTTGTTGGCCGTCAGCCGCTCGCACCAGAGCTTGCAGGTCCGTGCATAGTGCTCGCGCCAGCCCTCCACGTCGTGGACCTCGAAGCCGGCGATCTCCATGGCCGCGATCGAGTGGCCGACGTCGTCGAGCTCGCCGCCGGGGAAGATGTACTTGGCGATCGCCTTCTTCTCCGGCCGCATCCGCTGCGGCAGGAGCCCTGACCGCGCCTTGTGGGCGCGGCGCGAGATGGCATGGTTGAGGAAGACGCCGTCGTCGTTGAGGAGCGAGCGGACCTTGGCCATGTAGGCCGGAATGTTCTTGAGACCGATGTGCTCGTACATGCCGATGGAGGCGATGCGGTCGTACTTGCCCTCGGCCAGCATGTAGTCCTTGAGTTCGAGCGTGACGAGGTCCTGAAGCCCCAGGCACTCGACCTTCGCGCGCGCATACTCGAGCTGCTCCTGCGACAGCGTGATGCCGTGCGCCTTGACGCCGTAGTTGCGCGCCGCGTGGCAGACGAGGCCGCCCCAGCCGCAGCCGATATCGAGCATCCTGTGGCCGGGCTTCAGGCGCAGCTTGCGGCAGATCATCTCCAGCTTGTCGCGCTGCGCCTGCTCCACCCCATTCGACCAGTCCGTGTAGTAGGCACACGAGTAGACCATCTCCGGATCGAGGAAGAGCGCGTAGAAGTCGTTCGACAGATCGTAGTGGAACTGGATGAAGGCCTTGTTGTCGGCGAGCTTGCGCCTCTTTCCCGTTATCTCGCCCGCAAATCCGCCGACCGCGCGCGGCGCCTCCCCCGGCGCGAAGAGGAAGGGCGAAAGGCCTTTGACGAGCGCGAGCTTCGGCAGGTTCTTGAACTTCACCCCGCCTTTCGGCTTGGCGAACTCCTGCCCGAACTCGACGATCGTGCCACCGTCGAAATCGATGCGCTTGGCGATGTAGAGCTGGATCATCGTATCGAGCGAGGGATGACGCAGCATCGTCGCGATGACGCCGGGATCGGCGATGCGGATCTCGCGCCGGCTCGAGACGCTCTGGCCTAAAGGCACACTGGAGCCGTCCCACAGCGTCAGCCAGAGATCGAGGTCGAGCCTCCGCGCCAGTGCGGCAGCGAGGTTCTTCGCCGCCGCGAGCTGCTTTGCGTCCCTGTCCGCCGTCATGGAGGCTCCTCGCCGTCGATCCCGTCCGGGGGCTAGCTGCCAGCCGGGGCCGCGGACCGTCAAGCCGCTTTTGCGCTTTCCATGATGGCCGCGACGCCCATGCCGCCGGCCGTGCACACGGAGATGAGGCCGCGTCCGCCGTGGACCGACAGGAGCTTGGAGAGGTTGCCGAGGATGCGCGCGCCCGTCGCCGCGAACGGATGGCCGACCGCGATCGAGGAGCCTTTCACGTTGAGCTTCGACCGGTCGATCGATCCGAGCGGCGCGTTCTTGCCCATGTGCCGCGCGCAGTAGGCCGGGTCCTCCCAGGCCTTCAGCGTGCACAGGACCTGGGCGGCGAAAGCCTCGTGGATCTCATAGAAGTCGAAGTCCTGCAGCGTGAGGCCGGCGCGGTCGAGCATCTTCGACACGGCGATGGTGGGCGCCATCAGAAGCCCGTCGCCACGGGGAAAGTCGTTGCCCCAGTGCTGACCGTAGGTGAGGTAGGCGGCGACCGGCAGTCCGCGCGCCTTCGCCCAGTCCTCGCTCGCGAGCAGGGCGGCCGCGGCGCCGTCCGTGAGCGGCGTCGAGTTGCCGGCGGTCAGGGTGCCCTTGTCGGTCTTGTCGAAGGCTGTCTTCAGGGTGGCGAGCTTGTCGAGCGTGATGTCGGGGCGCAGGTTGTTGTCGCGATAGACGCCGGCGCACGGCACCATGAGATCGTCGAACCAGCCCGCCTCGTAGGCGGCGGCCGCCTTGGTGTGGCTCTCGAACGCGAGCCGGTCCTGCTCCGCGCGCGGAATGCCCCACTCCTGCGCCATCAGCTCGCAGTGCTCGCCCATGCCGAGCCCCGTGCGCGGCTCCTTCACGGCCGGCGGCTGCGGCGCGAGCTCGGCCGGCGACAGCCCCTGGAAGACGCGGATCTTGTCCATCGTCGTCTTCTTGGTGCCGAGCTCGACGAGGCGCCGGGAGAACTTGCGCGAGAAGACGATCGGCGCATCCGACGTCGTGTCCGATCCGCAGGCAATGCCGCTCTCGATCTCTCCTGAGGCGATCTTCGCTCCGATGCCCAGGGCCGCCTGCAGGCTCGTGCCGCAGGCCTGCTGCAGGGTGACGCCCGGCGTGGACGGCGCGAGCTTCGTGCCGAGCACGCTTTCGCGCGCGAGATTGAAATCGCGCGAGTGGTTGACGACCGCGCCGCCGACGACCTCGTCGATATGCTCGCCCTTGAGGTTGTAGCGATCGACGAGCCCGTCCAGCGCCGCCGTCATCATGTCCTGGTTCGACAGGTCGGCATAGAGCGTATTCGACCGGCAGAACGGGATGCGCGTCCCGCCGATCACAGCCACCCGCTTCAGGTCTCGCGTCATGCTCGTCTCCGAAAAATCGCTGAGCGCCGCGCGTCAGGCGGCGGCCTTGGCGGACTTTGCTTCTTCCTGGGCCTTGAAATAGAGCGGACCGCCGCGGAAGGGCGCAAAGCCCGTGCCGAAAATCATGCCGGCATCGACGAGATCGGCGGAGGCCACCACGCCTTCATCCAGGCTCTTCTGCGCCTCCTCGATGATGGGTGCCACGAGCTCGCGGCCGAGCCGCTCCAGCTCCGCCTTCGACCAGTCGTTCTTGCCCTTCTGCGGCTTGCCGTCGACCCACTTGTAGAACCCCTCGCCCGTCTTCTTGCCGAGCTTGCCGGCCTGCACGAGGCCGTCGAGACGCGAGCCGGTCGGATCGCGGCCGAGGATGCGCGCGACGTGGGCGCAGATGTCGAGGCCGACGCTGTCGGCAAGCTCGATCGGCCCCATCGGCATGCCGAACGCGCGCACGGCCTCGTCGATCTTCTCCTTGTCCTCGCCCTTCTCCAGCCGCGCCATGGCGGCGAACATGTAAGGGGTGAGCACCTTGTTGACGAGGAAGCCCGGCACGTCCTTCGTGATGAGCGGGAACTTGTCGATGGCTGTCACGAAGGCGGCACCCTTCTGCACGTCCTCGATGCGCGTCCTGTCGCCCTGGACGACCTCCACGAGCGGCATCATGGCGACCGGCGAGAAGAAGTGCAGGCCGATGAGGCGGCCCGGGTCCGTCATGGGCTCAGAGATATCGGCGAGCTTCAGCGAGGATGTGTTGGTGGCGAGCACGGCCCCGGCCTTCACCTTCGTCTCGAGATCGGCGAACAGCTTTTGCTTGACGTCGAGCCGTTCGACGATGGCCTCGATGACGACGTCAGCGCGCGCGATCCCCCGCCCCTCCGGGTCGGCGATGAGGCGGGCCTTGGCCGCGTCCCGGGTCGCCTTGGTCTTGAACTTGCGGGCGAACAGCTTGTCCTGGGCCTTGATGCCCTGCTCGAGCTGGGCGGCGGAGATGTCCTGCAGCGTCACTTCCATGCCGGCGGCGACGCACACGCCCGCGATGTCGGCTCCCATGGTGCCCGCGCCGATGACATGCACATGCGTCGGCTTCCAGTTGAGCGTCTTCGGCGCCTGCGCTTTCAAAGCCTCCGACAGCTTGAAGACGCGGCGCAGGCTCTTCGACTGCTCGGACATCATCAGGGGCGCGAACGCATGCGGCTCGGCCCGCTTCATGGCCTCCAGATCGCCGCCGTGCGCCTCGAACAGGTCGATGAGCCGGTAGGGGGCCGGGTAATGATCCTCGCGCGCCTTCGCGGCAACCTCGCTGCGCATCTTTTTCGCGAGCGCGAGGCGGGCCGGCCACTTGCCGAGCGCCGCCTTCACCAGGCCGGCCGGCTTCGACTTGCGCTTCTGGAGCACCGCCTTGCGCGCCGCCCACCGGAGCGAGTCGGGTGCGGCGACGAGCTCGTCGATGAGCCCCATGCCCTTGGCGGTCGAGGCGGAGATCATGGAGCCCGAGAGCATGATGCTCATGGCCGACATCGGCCCCGCCTGGCGGATGGAGCGTGCCGTGCCGTTGAACCCCGGGAAGATGCCGAGCCTCACCTCGGGAAACCCGACGCGGGTCGAGGGGTCGCGCGTGGCGATCCGGTAATGGCAGGCGAGGATCAGCTCCAGCCCCCCGCCCACGCAGACGCCGTGCACGGCCGCGACCACGGGCACCGGCAGCCGCTCGATGCGGTCGAACATGGCATTCACCATGCCGACCTCGGCGATGACCTCCGCCTCGGAGGCGAACTTCTCGAACTCGTTGATGTCCGCCCCGACGATATAGCTGCGCGGCTTGCCCGAGATGAACACGAGTCCCTTGATCGTGCCGGAACGGGCCGCGCTCTCGGCCTCCGCGACGATGGCGCCGAGCTCTTCCAGCGGCCGCCGTCCGAGCGCGCTGGCGCTCGCGTTCTCGCGATCGAACGTCGCCCAGGCAATGCCTTCCCGGTCGACGGCATAGCGCCAGTCCTTGAGCGACGTGGGATTGAAGGTCATGCGGTCGGTGCCCTTCTCGAAATGGCTGAACGTTACTCGGCGGCTTCCGGCTGTCCGGCGGCGCGGGCGTTATGACCTGGCTTCATGTAGTTCGGGCGCAGCTCGGCTTGATCGAAGTGATCGACGGCGATGACGCGCGCAACCAGCGTCTCGACCTCGCGCAGCAGCTCTCCCTCGCTCGGAGTGACGACGTTCTTCGCCACCGCCTCGCCGATCCAGTCGAGGCCGTGGTAGCGGCGGACTGTGCCGGCCCTGATGGCCTTCTCGAGCTTTTTCTCGGCCTCCTCCGCCGCCACGACTTTCTCCAGTGTCGCCTCCAGAACGCCGGTCGGATCGCGCGGGTCGGTGGGGACGTAGATGTGACGGGTCAGGCGGTCGCGCACCTCGCCCGGCGCGAGGACGAGCCCGGCGATCCGGCTGCCCAGGCGATCCGACGCGGGATAGTAGTGACGCCCGAATGGGAACACGATGGCCCGCAGCGTCCACCGCACGGGCGCGACAGGGAAGTTCCAGATGACGCCGCGCAGGGCGTCCTCGAAGCGGGACAGGCCGTTGGCGACGGCGAACTCCACGATCGGCTGGTCGGCGACGGGGCGGCCGTCGTCCTCGAAGCGCTTCAGCACGCAGGCGGCGAAATAGAGCTCCGAGAGCGCATCCGCGAGGCGGCCGCAGATCTTCTGCTTCGTCTTGAGGGCGCCGCCGAGCGTCGCGATGGTGAGATCGGACACGACGGCGAAGTTGCGCGAGGCGCGCGAGAGCTGGCGGTAGAGCGGCTTCAGATCCGGCACCGCGGCCGGCGCGGGCGCGAGGTAGCCGAGCGTCAGGTTGTGGAAGAAGGCGCCTGAGACGTTGGCAACGGAATGCGCGATGTGGCCCTGGAACGCATCCTCGAAATCGGCGCGGCCCTTCGCATCGTCGGGGTTCTGCGCCGCCTCGATCTCGCGGATCAGATAGGGGTGGGAGCGCAGAGCGCCCTGGGCGAACGTGATGAGCGTGCGCGTCAGAATGTTGGCCCCCTCGACCGTGATGCCGACCGGCACCATGGCGTAGGCCGACTGCAGGTAGTTCGAGGGTCCGTCGCAGATCGCGCGGCCGCCGTGGATGTCCATGGCATCGTTGACGGCGCGGCGCAGGCGCTCCGTTGTCTGGTACTTCATGAGCGCGGAGATGACCGAGGGACGCTCGCCGCGCGTCACCATCGCCGCCGTCACGGCGCGCGCCGCCTCGTTCACGTAGGCCGTCTCGACGATGCGCGCCAGCGGCTCCTCGATGCCCTCCATGCGACCGACGGGGAGGCCGAACTGGCGGCGGATGCGGGCATAGGCCGAGGTGACGCGCAGCATCGCTTTGGCCCCGGCGGTGGCCGACGACGGCAGCGAGATCGCGCGCCCGGCGGCGAGGCATTCCATCAGCATGCGCCAGCCCTGGCCGGCCATCTTCTCGCCGCCGATCACCCAATCGATCGGGATGAACACGTCCGTCCCCCAGTTGGGTCCGTTCGGGAAGGCGGCGCCGGAGGGCAAGTGGCGCCGGCCGATGTTCACGCCGGGATGGCCGGCCGGGATCATGGCGACGGTGATGCCGACGTCCTCGCCTTTACCGAGCAGGTTGTCGGGGTCGAACAGCCGGAAGGCGAGGCCGACGAGCGTCGCGTTCGGGCCGAGCGTGATGTAGCGCTTGTCCCACGACAGCCGGATGCCGAGCGTCTCGCGGCCGCCGTGCTCGCCCTTCACGACGGTGCCGATGTCGCGCATCGTCGCCGCGTCCGAGCCCGAGGTCGGCCCCGTCAGCGAGAAGCAGGGGACTTCCTCGCCGCGGGCGAGGCGCGGCAGGGTGTGGTGCTTCTGCTCGTCGGTGCCGTACTTCTCGATGAGCTCGCCCGGCCCGAGCGAGTTCGGCACCATCACGATCGTCACCACATCGGGCGAGCGCGAGGCGATCTTGCCGAGGACGAGCGACTGCGCCTGCGGCGAGAAGCCGAGCCCGCCGTGCTCCTTCGAGATGAGCATGCCGAGGAAGCCCTGCTTCTTCACGAACTCCCAGATCTCGTCGGGAATCTCGCGCTTTGCATGCCGGATCTGCCAGTCGTCGATCAGGCGGCAGAGCTGTTCCGTCGGCCCGTCGAGGAACGCCTGCTCCTCAGGCGTCAGGATGATCGCCGGGATGGCGCGCAGCTTCGTCCAATCAGGCGCGCCCGAGAAGAGCTCCGCGTCGAAGCCGACGGTGCCGGCGTCGAGCGCCTGCTGCTCGGTCTCGGAAACCTTCGGCAGCGTGCGCTTCAGAAAATCGAATGCGGGCGAGACAAAGAACTTGCGCCGGATGTCGGGCACGGAGAGCGCCGCGAGAATGCCGATCGGGACCCACGCGAGAAGCGACCAGATGCTGCGAATGGGAAAGCGCGGATCGCCGGTGAAGAGGCCCGTCTGCCAGATGAAGAGCAGGACGCCGAGCGTGATGGCCCAGAGCGAAAGACGCGCCTGGAACATGCCGAGCGCCGTCGCCGCGGCGAGGACGAGTACGAGGAAGCCTAACGTCGACATGCGCCGATCCTCCCGCCAGAACGCACGAGCGTCGTTGTTGCTGCCGCCACGACATCCCCGCACAGGCCGGCGACGCGTTACCGCAAAGCCATGGCAGCCAAAGTCATCGCAACGACTTAACTACCGGGGGCTGCGACCGGACACAACCTCTGGCGGATCAAGTTGCAGCATCATATTCGCAGCGGTGGCGGCATCACCGGCCGAGGTTGCCGGACTTGACCGGGTGCGCGGCGCCGCGCACCTCCTTGTTGAAGATTTGCGAGACGAGCGTCGGGTACCAGGCGAAGGCCTCGTCGAAGACGGCCTTGCGCTCGGCCGCGCTCTCGCCGGTCTTGGAGACGAACGCATTGGCGGCGACGAGACCGGGCTTGTCCGCCGCCAGGAGGCCCGGAGCGTAGTCGGCGCCGATCTTGATGGCATCGTCGGGGGCCACGATCGACCAGCACGTGTTGCGGTAACGGGCCGGCTCGCGCGGCTTCGCCTCCAGGTCGGCCGCGATGTCGGTGGCGACGGCAAGGCCCTGGCTGTGGGCGGAATAGGCCGACTTCGGCATGTCCGTCGCGATGGCGGAGTCGCCCAGGACATAGACGTCGCCGGCCTTGGCGGAGGCAAAGTTCTCGGCCCGGATCGGGCACCAGTCGGGATCGGCAAGTCCGGCCTCGACCGCAATGCGGCCGGCCGTCTGCGGCGGGATGATGTTGGCGACCGCCGCGCGGATGGAGAGCCCCGACTTCGTGCGCACCTCGCCGTCGGCGGCATCCACGCGCTCAACCGCGAAGTCGTCGATGTCGTTCGTGAGGTTCAGCTCGATCGTATCCTTGTAATAGCGGTCGAAGGCCTCCTGGAACGCAGCCTGCTTCGAGAACGTCATGTTGGCATCGAGGATGACGACCTTCGATTTCGGCTTGGCCGCCTTGAGGTAATTGGCAATGACACAGGCGCGTTCGTAAGGCCCCGGCGGGCAGCGGTAAGGCACCTTCGGCACGGCGATGACGACGGTGCCGCCATCCTCCATCTTCTCCAGCCGTCGGCGCAGCGCGACCGACTGGCTGCCGCCGCGCCAGGCATGCGGCATCGTTTCGGCGACCTTCTCCGAATAGCCGGCGATGGCCTCCCACTTGAAGTCGATGCCGGGTGCGACAGCGAGCCGGTCGTAGTCGAGCACCTTTCCGGACCTGAGGGTCACGGTGCGCTTCGCCGTGTCGATGGCCACGGCGCGCTCGTGGACGAGCGTGACGCCGAGCGCCGCAATCCCCCGGTAGCCGTGGGTCAGTTCGTTCCAGCCGTAGAGGCCGCCGATGTAGGCATTGGAGAAGAAGCAGCTCGTATATTTGATCTGAGGCTCGATGAGCGTGACGTCGAGCTCTGGTGCCAGACGCTTCAGGTGTCCGGCGACGGTGGCGCCTCCCGCGCCACCCCCGACGACGACGACCTTGGCCGCGCCCAGCGCCCGCACCGGACGCGCAAGCGATCCGGCGGCAGCGAGTGCCAGCCCCACCCCGAATTGCCGGCGCGTGAGGCCCATGGGCGCTCCCTTCAACCGCGCTTCGCGATGCCGGCGGCCGACATCAGGCCCGACAGCTCCTCCCAGAAGTGGAGCTGGCCCGGATACCCGGTGATGCGGCCCACCTCGCGGCCGTTGCGCACGAGAATGAACGTCGGCGTGTAGACGACCGGGGCAAAGGACGACAGGACGCCGGCGTTGCGCCGTACGCGGCGCAGGGGCGCGGCGCGGCCTTCCGCCGTGCGCGCGTAGCCACGGCCCACCTCCTTGTTCCAGCGGATGCAGTAGGTGCAGGCGGGATCGTCGACCATGACGAGCGAGACGCCATCGGCTCGGGCCTGCACGACGAAACCGTCCGGCGTCGCGGCTTTTCCGGGAGCCATCGCAGGTCCCGCGGCATGGCCCGCCGCCCCAACGAACGCGGGGAGGACAGCGGCAAGGATCAGGGACAGAAGGCGCACGGTCGCGAGCTCCGTCGGGCGTCGGGCAAGGAATGCCGGAACCGTAGCAGCGGCAAGGCGACCTGAGAAGGGATCGCCGAAAACCTAACCGAGACGTAATCCGGACGGCAAAGGCTTGCCATGGAAGTGGACCATTCGCATGTGATAAGGATCGCCAGGATAAACCGACCGGACGATTCCGCATTGCAGCCGACCCGTACCGTCACCGTCCGCAGCCGCCGCGATTTCGTGCTCGGCGGGACGGCGGCGGCTGCGCTCCTCGCGATCCTGCACCGGCCGGTCTTGGCCGAAACGACCGCGCCGTCCGCTGACGGACCGGCGCCCCCAGACCCCGTCAGCCGCGCGCCGCCCTCCTCGGGCATGGTGCACTCGGCCCAGTTCGAGGACGTGCTCAACACCATTCTGCAGGATGCAGAGCCGATCGAGGGCGAGACGCTGACGCTCGAACTCCCCGATCTCGCGGAGAACGGCAACGTCGTGCCCTACAAGATCTCGGTCGAGAGCCCGATGACGGATGCCGACTACGTCCGCAAGCTCTACCTTTTGTCGACCGCCAACCCCCAGGCGCTCGTCGCCACGTTCCATCTCGTTCCCGCGTCAGGCAAGGCCGCCGTCGCCGGTCGCATGCGGCTGGCGCGCACGCAGGACGTGGTGGCGATCGCGGAGGCGAGCACCGGCGAGGTGCTGATCGCGCTGCGCAAGATCGAGGTGACGATCGGCGGCTGTGGCATCGAGTGAAGGCCGTTGAGGAGACCATGGCCGCCAAGACCCGCATCAAGCTGCCCGAGAAGACGAACGTCGGCGACGTCATCGAAATCCGTGCCCTCATCAACCACGTCATGGAGACGGGCAACCGGAAGGACGCCAACGGCCGGGTGATCCCGCGCAACATCATCAAGTCGCTCACGGTAACGTTCGGCCGCATCACGATCTTCCGGGCGGAGTTCGGGCCGGGGATCTCCTCCAATCCCTTCGTCGCCTTCCACATGCGCGTGCCCGGCCCCGGAGAGTTCGTCTTCACCTGGGAGGACGATACCGGCCAGACCACGGTCGAGCGCAGCCCGCTCTTCGTCGGCTAGCCCGGATCCCGGCTCACGCAATCGGCGTCTGACCGTGTGAGTGACGCCGACCGCGCTCGATCATCACCATGTGTAGCGGGCGCCGCCGTAGACGGCGCGGCCGATGCCCGGATTGAAGAGTTCCGACGCAGGGGTTGCCGTTCCCGCCGTGATGGTCGTGGAGATGTAGCGCTCGTCGAGCAGATTGCGGCCTTCGACGTAGCCGGACCAGCCCTTGTCCTGCTCGCGGCCCATGCGGAAATTCAACAACGCATACGGGTCGACCGTCAGGCTGTTGGCGTTGTCGGCGAAGTACTCCTGCGGCATCCATTCGACATTCGGACCGGCGTAAAAGCCGTTCGGATGCCGGTAGAGTATTTCCGCACGGAGATAGTGCGGCGGCACGCCGGGAAGGCGGTTGTCGCCCCACGTCGCGTCGCCATCGAAGAAGAAGTCGTTGTAGGTGTAGACCAGATTGAACCAGAAGCGGTCATCCCGGTCGAAAGTCGACGACAGAAAGGCGAGCCCCAGCCCCGCTTCAATGCCTTGGTGCACGGTGCGATCCGCATTCACGACGGTGCAGGGTGCCCATGGGGCCGTGGTCAGGCACTGCAGCTCGTCCCTGAGCTCGGCCCGATAGAGTGAAAGATCCCACCAGACGTCCGGCCTGCTGCCGCGCGTGCCGATCTCGTAGGTCGTGGCGGTCTGCGCCTCGACATTCGAGCTGGCCGGCGATGTGAACGAGTTCACATCGAAGGTCGGCGCCTCGCCGCTGCGCGACACGTTGGCAAACACTTGCCATGCTGGATCGACGTCCCAGAGCAGGCCGACCTTGGGACTCCAGAGATCGAATGCGCGACGCCCCGAGTCGTCGGGCTGCGTATCCCAGACCGGATCGTCGAAGAAGCGGTCCCGTTGCTCGCGAACGGCGTGCATGAACTGAGTGCCGGCAACGAGCGCAACGGTGGGTGTTACGAAAAAGCTGTTCTCGGCGTAGGCCGAATAGTTCTGAGCTTCCCACTCCTGCGACGTCGTCAGCGCGCCTTTCGACCCGCCCTCGTTGACGTACTGGCGGTAGTCGAAGGTGCCGTTGAGAATGTTGGCGCCGACAATGAAACGGTTGCGAAATCCCCCGATCAGCCGTTCGTCGGTCGCGCGAACGAACCCGCCATAGTCGGACACTTCGTAGTCGAGGTACTCGTAGATCGGATGGTCCACGTGGCGCTGATGCGTGAAGATGCCGAGCTCAACCATGGTGGAATCGGAACGCAGCGTGGTCTTGTTGGCGACCCGCACGGAATCGATGTTGCGTTGCTGATCGAGGCGCACCCATTCTGGATTGGCCGCCTTCGGCGAGCGCAGAGCCGCGTCCTTCGTCACTTCGCCGGGCAGTTCCCCGTTCCAGGTATTGGCGTTCACATAGAAGCGCGTCTCGGCGTTTTCCGACAGGCGGTAGCCGAGATTGGCATTGAGGCGCACCATGTCCTGTTCGCTGTGCTCGCGGTACCCGTCCTCGCGGTAGGCCGATACGTTGATGAAATAGTCGACGGGACCCGACACGCCGCCTGAGTTCACGGCGGCCTTCACGAAACCGAAGCTGCCGACATCGACGCGCACGCCCAGCAGATCGGCATCATAGCCCGTGGGGGTCACGAAGTTGATCGCGCCGCCGAGCGAGTTGGCACCGAACCGCAGCGCATTGGCGCCCTTGAAGACCTCGACATAGCGATAGGCCGACGGATCGATCTCAAAGAGATCGAACAATCCGTCCGATGTGTTGATTGCAATGCCGTCCATGAAGACGTTGATGCCGCGATTGCCGTAATTCCGCGTCAGACCCGAACCTCGGATCGACACTCGGGCATCGGGGCCCCACTTCTGCTGGACGATGACGCCCGGCACCCAGCCGAGCGCGTCCTTGATCGTGTTGGCTGGCGTGTTCCGGAAGGCGGTGTCGGGCACGACCTCGACGCCGCCCGGCGTGCGATCGATCTCGGCCGTGGCCTCGGCCGTCGTCGGCACCGTGAGGCTTCCCGAGCGGGTTCCTGGCGCTGGCAGGGGTCCAGCCACAGGCTCGATGGGCGGTGGAGCCGGTGGCGCGCTCGACGCGGCGGGCATGGCTTTCGCCGCCTTCGTCGGCTGGGATTTCTTCGGCTCGGATTTCTTCGGCTTCGAAGGCTTGGGGATGCTCGTCTCGACCTGCACCTCGGGCAGCTCGTTGGGCACCGGTGCCGCCTCTTGCGCCGAAGAAGAATTTGCCGAGAGCATCGCCGCGAGGGCCAATGAGCCGGCGAGGGCCAAGGGACGAATGGACGAGGACAGCCGGTGCATGGCCGGCCAGAACGAAGGCAACATGATGCAATGTCCGAATGAGATCTGAAGCGGGCGACAGGCGCGCTCCCATCGAACGGAGAGCGGCGCGGTCACCGACGGAACGCGTTGATCAGACCAAGTCGGACGGGGGGCCGCGCGCGGACGTGGCCCCGGGCTTTGGCGTTTCCGCAAACAGCGCAACCGCAAGCGCGTAGGTGACCGCCGCATACGCGACCTGGTCGCCAAGCGCCGGCAGTTTTCCAGGTGCCAGCGCGACCACGCCGGCGAACGGGCAAATACCCTGTTCCAGGGGCTGCGACTTGGATGCTGGCGTAACGGGGGCGCCGTTGTCGTCGAAGCTCAGCAGCTTCGTGCCGCTGCTTGTGCAGACGACGATTTCAAACGACCCGGCAGAGGCCTCGGAGGCCTGCAGCATGAACCCAGCCGGGACTAGGCTGCGCAGAGCCACGACAATGAGCAGGATGAGTCTGACGGCGGCACGTCTGTGCACGGGAGCCCCCCTCGAGCTTCGGCAAGCTAAGCAGGGGTTCGGGCTTTAGCAATATACGGACAGGTCAACGCGGCGCCTTGTGATATGGCGGCCACACCCTAACTGATCTGATCTCGATCAACGCCACGTTGCCGCGGATCGGCGATGTGGTCGGGCGAGCCCGTTGCCGGTGCCTTGTCCCGAGGCGCCGGAGAGGCTACCCCTCGGGATGCAACACGATACACCATGAGAAAGATACCGGCGGCCATAGCGGGCCGCGGGCACCTTGAACGAGGACCACATGGCCGAAGAACCCATCGTCGCCCAGAAAGGGCCCTACCAGGTCGACCTCGTCGAGGGCAAAACCTACTGGTACTGCCGCTGCGGCCGCTCCAAGCGCCAGCCGTTCTGCGACGGCGCCCACAAGGAGACCGGCATCGAGCCCATGGCCTTCACGGCCCCCACGTCCGGCACGTTCAACATCTGCGGCTGCAAGGCGACCGACGACGAGCCCTACTGCGACGGCTCCCACAACATGATCTGAGCGCCGTTCGCGAGCAGAGGCCGGCCCGATGCCCTGGACCGATCAGTTTGCCGAGCTGAAGCGCCTGCCGCCCGAGACGCTGGCGCTCATCCAGACGTCGAGCCGCGTCGTCTCGCTCCCCTCCGGCACCGTCGTGTTCGGACCCGGCCAGGCCCCGCAGACCTATCTGCTTCTGCTCGCGGGCACGGTGCGGGTTCACCAGACATCGGAGTCGGGCCGCGAGATCGTCCTCTATCGCGTCTCGGCGGGCGAGAGCTGCGCCATGACGACGGCCTGCCTCATCGGCGACGATCTCTATCAGGCGGAGGGCGTCGCGGAGACCGCCGTCGAGGCGGCAGTGATCCCGCGTGAGGCCTTCGACGCGGCCATCTCGCGCTCGGCCGACTTCCGCCGCTTCGTGTTCGCCGCGCTCAGCAGCCGCATGGCCGACCTCTTCAAGCTGATCGAGGAGGTGGCGTTCTCGCGCATCGACATCCGCCTCGCCCAGCGCCTCATAGAGTTGTCGGGCCCGGCCGGCCGCGTGGCGATGACGCACCAGCAGCTCGCCTCGGAGCTCGGCACCGCGCGCGAGGTCGTCAGTCGCCAGCTCCTCGAGTTCCAGCGCCGCGGCTGGATTGCGACGGCACGGGGCGAGCTGACACTCATCGACGTTTCCGCTCTGCAGCGGCTCGCCTCTGGCCGCTGAGCCTCAACGCAACGGCGTCGTGACAAGGTCACAGACCCCGGCCGGCAAGCGGCCTACGATGCGCACGGCAACGAAGGAGACATGCGGCATGACCTGCAACGTGGGAACATTCGACCGCGCGCTGCGCGTGCTCGTCGGCGCGGCGATCCTGAGCCTCTATTTCGTCGGACCGCAGACGCCGTGGGCGCTTCTCGGGCTCGTGCCGATCGTGACCGGGCTTGTCGGCGTTTGCCCGGCCTATTCGTTGCTCGGGCTCAGCACCTGCCCGCGGCAGCCGTAAGCGAACCGCCGCCCGGTCCGCCACGTCGCACCCGCCGGCGGACGGCTTGACTGGACCCCGCCAGGGTATACCTCTCGGCTCTGCACCCGACCGAGCAGGGCAAGGACCGGCATGGCGAACGATCTCTTCAAGTCGAATGTCCGCAAGGGCGAGGCAGGCGCTACGGCCGAGCCGCAGGCAGCTCCCTCGGACTCGTGCTGCGGCGCGTGCGGTGGCGCACAGGCCGCCACGCCTGCGGCCGCGACCGCCATCGACCCCGTGTGCGGCATGACGGTCGATCCGCACACCGCCAAGCACCGCGCCGAGTTCGAGGGCCGGACCTACTATTTCTGCGCCGCGGGCTGCCGCACCAAGTTCCTCGCCGACCCGATGAAGTACCTGGGCGAGCGCAAGCCGGAGCCCGTCGTCGAGGGCGCGATCTACACCTGCCCCATGGACCCGCAGATCCGGCAGGTGGGCCCGGGCATCTGTCCGATCTGCGGCATGGCGCTCGAGCCGGAGGTGGTGACGGCCGACAGCGGCCCCAACCCCGAGCTTGCCGACATGACGTGGCGCCTGTGGGTCGGCCTTGCGCTCGCGCTGCCGGTCTTCCTGC
Source organism: uncultured Hyphomicrobium sp. (assembly GCA_964589785.1). Taxonomy (GTDB): domain Bacteria; phylum Pseudomonadota; class Alphaproteobacteria; order Rhizobiales; family Hyphomicrobiaceae; genus JAGVSR01. The sequence goes on along the minus strand of CAZPUQ010000002.1, from coordinate 204,456 downwards.
TGGAGATGGGGAGCCATCTCGTCGGGCACGCGGCGATCGTCGCGCCGCAGACGTCGAACTGGATCCAGCTCGCGCTCGCGAGCCTCGTCGTGCTCTGGATCGGCCAGCCGATCTTCGCGCGCGGCTGGGCCTCCCTCAAGACACGCAACCTCAACATGTTCACGCTGATCGCCATCGGCACCGGCATCGCCTGGGCCTACAGCGTCGTCGCAACCCTCTGGCCGTCGCTGTTCCCGCCGGGCCTGCGCCGGCATGACGGCTCGGTCGCCGTCTATTTCGAGGCCGCGGCCGTCATCACGGTTCTCGTCATCCTCGGCCAGGTCCTGGAGCTGCGCGCCCGCGAGCGCACCAGCGGCGCGATCAAGGCCCTGCTCGACCTCTCGCCCAAGACCGCACGCCGCATCGGCGCCGACGGCCGCGAGGAGGACGTGAGCCTCGGCGAGGTGACGACCGGCGAGCGCCTTCGCGTCAGGCCCGGCGAAAGCGTCCCCGTCGACGGCGTCATCCTGGAGGGCCGCGGCACGCTCGATGAATCGATGGTCACCGGCGAATCCATGCCGGTCGGCAAGGGCGAAGGCGACAGCGTCATCGGCGGCACCCTCAACCGGACCGGCGGCTTCGTGATGCGGGCCGAGAAGGTCGGCCGCGACACGGTGCTGGCGCGCATCGTGCAGATGGTCGCCGACGCTCAGCGCAGCCGCGCGCCCATCCAGCGGCTGGCGGACCAGGTGGCGGGATACTTCGTGCCCGCGGTGCTCCTCATCGCCGCCCTCGCGTTCGCCGCCTGGCTGACGTTCGGCCCCGAGCCGCGCCTCACCTTCGCGCTCATCGCCGCCGTCTCCGTCCTCATCATCGCCTGCCCCTGCGCGCTTGGCCTTGCAACGCCCATGTCGATCATGGTCGGCGTCGGCCGCGGCGCGGAGGCCGGCGTCCTGATCCGCAACGCGGAGGCGCTGGAGCGGATGGAGAAGGTCGATACGCTCGTCGTCGACAAGACCGGCACGCTGACCGAGGGGCGGCCGAGCGTAACCGCCGTCGCGCCGGCGCCCGGCTTCACCGAGGATGAGGTCCTGCGCCTGGCAGCCGGAGTCGAGCGGGCGAGCGAGCATCCGCTCGCTGAGGCGATCGTCCGCGCCGCGTCCGCGCGCGGTCTCAAGCTCGCGGCGGTGGCGGACTTCCAGTCGCCGCCCGGCAAGGGGGCCACGGGAGTCGTCGAGGGGCGGCGCGTGGCCGTCGGCAACCGCCTGCTCATGGACGATCTCACGATCGACATCGCGGACGTCAGCGCCGCCGATGCGCTGCGCCGCGACGGGGCGACGGCCGTCCACGTGGCGGTCGACGGGCGGCTCGCGGGCCTCCTTGCCATCGCCGACGCCATCAAGCCGACGACGCCGGAAGCGATCCGCACCCTTCAGGACGCCGGCATCCGCATCGTCATGCTGACGGGCGACAACCCGACGACCGCGCGTGCCGTCGCCGACAAACTCGGCATCCGCGAGGTTCAGGCCGAGGTGCTGCCCGGCGCCAAGAGCGAGGTCGTGCGGCGCCTCAGGGCCGACGGCCGGATCGTGGCCATGGCGGGCGACGGCGTCAACGATGCCCCCGCGCTGGCCGCCGCCGACGTCGGCATTGCCATGGGAACCGGCACGGACGTGGCGATGGAGAGCGCCGGGGTGACGCTCCTGAAAGGCGACCTCAACGGCATCGTGCGCGCCCGGCGCCTCTCGGCGGCGACGATGTCGAACATCCGCCAGAACCTGTTCTTCGCCTTCGCCTACAACGCGGCCGGCGTGCCGATCGCTGCCGGTGTGCTCTATCCGGTGCTCGGAGTGATGCTCTCGCCCATGATCGCCGCCGCCGCGATGGCCCTGTCGTCCGTCAGCGTGATCGGCAACGCGCTCCGCCTCCGACACGCGCGGATCTGAGGCCCGTCCCCGGTTGCCCGTCGTCGGAGGGGTCGTGCGGCAGTGGCCTTGCCGCGCCGATCCGCCTATACCACGGCCATGACCGCAGACGAGGACGAGCCGACAGACGTGCCGCCGCCGGCCTCGGGCTGGGCGGCGCGGGCGATCCTCGCGGCCATCCTGATCCTAGCCGCGCGGCTGTCGGCCGAGGTCGAGAACCCCGCAGCGGCCGTGCCCGCCGCCGGCTCCTTTTTCGGCTGGCTGACGCGCCGCCGCCCCGCACCGGCCGCGCCCGCCAAGCGAGACGGCCCCACGGGCACCACACCGCGCGTCGAGATCGCCGATCTCGTGCGCGTGCTCGACATTCCGGCCATCGTTCTCGACGCCGAGCGCCGCATCCTTGCCTTCAACCGGCATGCGGGCGACCTCTTCCCGGCCATGGCGCCGGGCCATCCGCTCGCCGCCGTCAGCCGCAATCCGGAGCTCCTGCAATCGATCGAGCGGGTCGCGGCAGCGGGCCGCCCCGACGCGGCCGAGATCACCGAGCGGATGCTGCAGGGCCGGCGCTTCATCGTCACGGCGAGCCCGCTGCCCGCCGGTGCGATGCTGCTGCTGCAGTTCCGCGATACGAGCGAGCAGGAACGCCTGGCGCAACTGCGCGCCGACTTCATTGCCAACGCCAGCCACGAGCTCCGCACTCCGCTCGCCTCGATCAAAGGCTTCATCGAGACGCTGCAAGGCCCGGCACGCGGCGACGAAGACGCCCGCAGCCGCTTCCTGTCCATCATGGACGCGCAGGCGGCACGCATGAACCGCATCCTCGATGACCTCCTGTCGCTGAGCCGCATCGAGATGCGCGCCCACCTGCGCCCGGAGGGCGAGGTCGATCTCGAGGATGTCGTGCTGCGCGTGATCCGCGGCCTGGAGCCCCTTGCGCGGCAGGCCGACGTCCGCCTGACGTTCACGCCTGCGGAACGTCCGTTGCGGGTGCGCGGCGACAAGGACGAGCTGGAGCAGGTGATGCAGAACCTCGTCCACAATGCCATCAAGTACGGGCGCAAGGGCGGCGTCGTGGAGGTGACGGTGGCCGCGCGTCCGGCGACGAAGGTGAGCCGCGAGGCCGTCACGATCAGCGTGCGCGACGACGGCGTCGGCATCGCGCCGGAGCACCTGCCCCGCCTGACCGAGCGCTTCTACCGCGTCGATACCGCCCGCAGCCGCGAACAGGGCGGGACCGGGCTCGGCCTCGCCATCGTCAAGCACATCCTCGCCCGCCACCAGGGCGAGCTGGAGATCACGTCCGAGATTGGCCGCGGCTCGTGTTTCACCGTCGTCCTGGCGAGGCTGCCGGGCTGAGTCTGCCTCTGACCGCCGGTGACACAGAAAACTCCCGTCTTTCCATGGAGTTGACCTGTCATAAAAGGTTTGTGCGCAGCCGTTAATGCTCGCAGCGCGCGCATCAGCACCGGCATGCGGGACGCCGCCCCCGGTCCAGGCAACGGGAGTTTCTCCAAGATGAAGAAGGCCACCTTCCTCACGGTCGCCCTCGCGGGCGGCCTCGCCGCCGCGACGGCTGCCGAGGCGCGCGACCAGATCCGCGTCGTCGGATCCTCGACCGTCTATCCCTTTACGACGGCTGTCGCCGAGCAGTTCGGCAAGTCCACGGGCGCCAAGACGCCGGTCGTCGAGTCGACCGGCACCGGCGGCGGCATGAAGATCTTCTGCGAGGGCGTCGGCGTCGACAAGGCCGACGCGACGAACGCGTCGCGGCGCATCAAGAAGAGCGAGTTCGAGCTCTGCGACAAGAACGGCGTGAAAGACATCATCGAGCTCACCGTCGGCTACGACGGCCTCACCATTGCCGGGTCCAAGAGCGGGCCGGCGATCGCGCTGACGCGCCAGCAGGTCTTCCAGGCGCTGGCCGAGAAGGTCCCCAACGACAAGGGCGAGCTCGTCGACAACCCCTACAAGACCTGGTCGGACATCGATCCGTCGCTGCCCGCCATCAAGATCGAGGTTCTGGGACCCCCGCCCACCTCGGGCACGCGCGATTCCTTCCATGAGCTCTTCATGGAGAAGGGCGCGGAGGCCTTCGACAGCCTGAAGGCGATGAAGGCCGACAAGGCGCGGGAGAAGGACTTCGAGAAGGTGTGGAAGTCGATCCGCAAGGACGGCGCCTACGTCGAGGCGGGCGAGAACGACAACGTGATCGTCCAGAAGCTCCAGGCCAACAAGAATGCCTTCGGCATCTTCGGCTACTCGTTCCTGGAGGAGAATGCCGACAAGCTCCACGGCGTTGCCATCGAGGGCGTCGAGCCGACGTTCGATAACATCTCGGGTGGCAAGTACAAGGGCGCCCGGCCGCTGTTCGTCTACTTCAAGAAGGCGCACATCGGCGTCATCCCCGGCCTCGACAAGTTCATTGCCGAGTACACCTCCGAGAAGGCCCTCGGCGCGGAGGGCTATCTGACCGAGAAGGGACTGGTCGCCCTGCCCCCGGATGCGTTCGCAGCGTCGGCCAAGGCCGCCAACGGCGGCGTCACGCTGACCGCTGACGAGTTGAAGTAGACCGAAGGATTGCTGGCCATGGCCGGTTGGTATGCTGTCGTTCTCGTCGCTCTGCTGCTCGCGGGATACTTCCTTGCGAGCAGCCGGGCGCGGAGCATCGCCGGCGGCGACTATGCGGGGATGCATTCGCTTCCCGCCTACCATGGCCTTTATACCGCCGCGCTGGCGTTCCTGCCGGCACTCCTGCTTTTTCTGGCCGGCACGGCCCTGACCGGACATCTCGCGACGCAAAGCGCGCTGTCCGTTCTGCCCGAGGACGTGCAGGCCGATCCGTTGCGGCAGGGCGCGGCCTTGCGCGAGATCGTCCACATCGTCCGCAGCGGTACCGCCGGCTCGGCCACCCCCGAGATGCAATCGGCGGCCGCGGGCTACGCCGCGTCGCTGGCGGCGGGAGAGTGGGCGACGCTCGCGCTTGGCACGCTCTGCGGGCTCGCCGGCCTGTGGTGGGGCCTCAGCCGGGTCTCGATGACGTACCGCGCCCGCAATGCGTTCGAGTGGATCGTGCACGGCCTGCTGTGGGTCTGCGCGACGATCGCGGTGCTGACCACGATCGGCATTCTCTTCTCCGTGGTCGGCGAGACGTACCGCTTCTTTTTCGATCCGGCGATCAAGGGCAAGCCGACCGTCTTCGAGTTCCTGTTCGGCACGGAGTGGAACCCGCAGGCGGCCATGCGCGCCGACCAGGGCGACATCGAGACCGCCTACGGCTTCCTGCCGCTGCTGACCGGCACGCTGCTCATCACCCTCATCGCCATCCTCGTCGCGGGACCGCTGGGCCTCTTCTCGGCGATCTACCTCGCCGAATATGCCTCGCCCCGCGTGCGCGCGCTCGGCAAGCCCATCCTCGAGATCCTCGCCGGCATCCCGACCGTCGTGCTCGGCTTCTTCGCGGCGCTGACGGTGGCACCCTTCATCCGCGGCTGGGGCGAGGCGTTCGGGCTCGACGTCGCCTCCGAAAGCGCACTGGCGGCCGGCATCGTCATGGGCATGATGATCATTCCGTTCATTTCCTCGCTCTCCGACGACGTCATCAACGCCGTGCCCCAGTCGCTGCGCGACGGCGCCTACGCGATGGGCGCCACGAAGTCGGAGACCATCCGCCAGGTCGTCCTTCCCGCCGCGCTGCCGGGCATCGTGTCGGCCTTCATGCTCGCGATCAGCCGCGCCATCGGCGAGACGATGATCGTCGTGATGGCGGCGGGGCTGGCCGCAAACCTCACCTTCAATCCGCTCGAGGCCGTGACGACCATCACCGTCCAGATCAAGACCATCCTCGTCGGCGACCAGGAGTTCGACAGCGCCAAGACGCTCGCCGCCTTCGCGCTCGGCTTCGTCCTTTTCTTCGTGACGCTCGTGCTCAACTACATCGCGCTCAAGGTCGTCCAGAGATATCGAGAGCAGTATGACTGATATCACCGCCGGCGGCCCACCGATCTCCGTCCGCCGCGTCGAACTCCATACGGCGGAGGCAAAGGCCCGCCTGCGCCGGCGCTACCGGGCCGATGCGCGCTTCAAGGCCTACGGCGTGGGGGCGCTCGTCGTGACCGTCCTCTTCCTCGCAGCCCTGCTGACGAGCATCGTCGTGCGCGGCATCCCCGGTTTCTACCAGCACGTCCTCGTGACCGACGTGCTGATGGACCGCGCCAAGCTCGATCCCGACGGCAAGGGCGATGCCGACACGCTGCGCGCGGGCGACTACACCGCCATCGCGCGCGCCGCGCTGGCCGAGGCGATCCCCGGGATCGAAGGCCGGCAGGCGAAACGGGAGCTCAACGCGCTCCTGAGCTCGGGCGCCGGCGACGCGCTGCGCAAGGCCGTCGTCGCCGACCCCTCGCTCGTCGGCCAGCGCGTCAAGGCGCGCCTGCTCCTCTCCGACGATGCCGACGTATTCCTGAAGCAAACGGGGGAGAACGTTGAGATCGTGACCGCCCGCGACGGCTCCGCCACGCCGAGCGGCGTGTCGGGCGAGATCACGATTGCCGCCGGCGGCGACGCCTTCGCCGCGGAGCTCGCGCGCGTCAAGACCGAGCTCAAGGCGCGCGCGGATGACCTTGCCGAAACCATTGCGCGGCGCGCGGCGCGCGGCGTTCCGGAGCAGACCCTGGCCCCGCTCCAGACCGAGGTCGCGGAACTCACCCGACGGGCGCAGGACGCCACGGCGCCCGAAGCGCTCGACAGCCGGATGCCGAGCCGGCTCGTCGCTCTCAACGGCGGCGGCGTGAAGGTGAAGACCATCTCGGCCTCGTCCATCGACGGCGACGTCATCATCCCTCTCACCTCCCCGTCGCAAGCTGCGCCCGGAAACTGGCAGATCTACCGCTACGCGACGCCCGAGGCCGACCGCAACGTCAACGACCGCGCGGCCGCCTACCTCGCCGCGCTCGAGGCCAAGGGGCAGGTCGAAGAGGTCTTCAACTGGGCGTTCTTCACCTCCGGCGACAGCCGCGAGGCCGAGCTTGCCGGCATCAGGGGCGCGCTCGTCGGATCGCTCCTTACCCTCGCCGTGACCATCGGCCTCTGCCTGCCGATCGGCGTGCTGGCGGCGATCTATCTGGAGGAGTTCGCACCGAAGAACCGCGCGACGCAGCTCATCGAGATCAACATCAACAACCTCGCGGCGGTGCCCTCGATCGTCTTCGGCCTTCTCGGCCTTGCCGTGTTCCTCAACTTCTTCGGCCTGCCGCGGTCCGCCCCTCTGGTCGGCGGCCTGGTGCTTGCGCTTCTCGTGCTGCCGACCATCATCATCGCCTCGCGCGCGGCGCTGAAGTCCGTCCCTCCCTCCATCCGCGAGGCCGCGCTCGGCATCGGCGCCTCGCGTCAGCAGGCCATCTTCCATCACGTCCTGCCGCTCGCCATGCCGGGCATCATGACCGGAACGATCATCGGCATGGCGCACGCGCTCGGCGAGACCGCGCCCCTTCTGATGATCGGCATGGTCGCCTTCATCGTCGACGTGCCGACCAGCCTGACGGACGCCGCCACGGTGCTCCCGGTGCAGATCTTCCTGTGGTCGGACCTGCCCGAGCCGGCCTTCAAGATGAAGACGGCCGCCGCCATTCTGGTCCTGCTCGCCGTCCTGTTCGTGATGAACGGCCTTGCCATCTGGCTGCGCAAGAAATTTGAACGGCGCTGGTAGTCGCTGTAGGAACGCGGAGAGTCTCCATGGAAATGCGACCCGATCCCCTGGTCATGATAGCCCCGTCCAAAGCGACCGCCCCAGCCACCGCCGCCAAGATCGTGGCCACGGACGTGAACGTCTATTACGGGACGAAGCACGCGCTGAAGGACGTGACCGTCGACATCCCCGACCGGTCGGTGACGGCCTTCATCGGCCCGTCCGGCTGCGGCAAGTCCACGTTCCTGCGTTGCATCAACCGCATGAACGACACGGTGCCGACCTGCCGGGTCGAGGGCACGATCACCATCGACGGCGAGGACATCTACGACAAGAGCCTCGATCCGGTGCAGCTGCGCACCCGCGTCGGCATGGTGTTCCAGAAACCGAACCCGTTCCCCAAGTCGATCTACGAGAACGTCGCCTACGGACCGCGCATTCACGGCCTGTCGCGCTCCAAGACGGAGCTCGACGAGATCGTCGAGCAGAGCCTGCGCCGGGCAAGCCTGTGGAACGAGGTGAAGGACCGCCTCGGCGACAGCGGCACCGGACTGTCGGGCGGCCAGCAGCAGCGCCTGTGCATCGCGCGCACGATCGCGATCAACCCGGAGATCATCCTGATGGACGAGCCCTGCTCGGCGCTCGACCCGATCGCGACCGCCCGGATCGAGGAGCTGATGGACGAGCTCAGCGACAACTTCACGATCGTGATCGTGACGCATTCGATGCAGCAGGCCGCCCGCGTGTCGCAGCAGACCGCCTTCTTCCACCTGGGCGTACTGGTGGAGCGCGGCGAGACCACGCAGATCTTCACCAACCCGCGCGATCCGCGCACGCAGGACTACATCACCGGCCGGTTCGGCTGATCGGGGACGCCCAGCCAAGGCCTAGGGTCGAGGAGAGACACGTCATGTCCGAGCACATCGTGAAGTCCTATGAGCAGGAGCTCGCCCTGCTCGACAGCAGGATCGGGCAGATGGGCGGACTGGCCGAGCAGCTCGTCGGGGAGGCCTTCGACGCGCTGGCAAGCCACAATCCCGCGCGCGCCGAGGCGACGGTCGCGAGCGACGCCACCATCGATCTCCTGCACGGCGAGCTCGAAGAGCAGGTCATCCTGATGATCGCCCGCCGGCAACCGGTGGCGAACGACCTGCGCCAGGTCATCTCGGTTCTGAAGGTGGCGGGCGAGCTGGAGCGGGTCGGCGATCTCGCCAAGAACGTCGCAAAACGGGCCCACACCGTTTCGGGCGAGACGCATCCCAAGGGACTTCTCACGGGACTGCGGCATATGGCCGAGCTCGCCTCGCGGCAGTTGAAGGACGTACTCGACGCCTATGCCGCTCGCGATGCCGATCGTGCGCTCGCCGTCTGGCACACGGACGAGAAGCTCGATGCAGTCTATAATTCGGTGTTTCGCGAACTCCTGACCTACATGATGGAAGATCCGCGCAACATCGGGCTGTGTACGCATCTCCTGTTCGTCGCCAAGAACCTCGAGCGGATCGGGGATCACACCACCAACATCGCCGAAACCGTTACCTACATGACACGCGGCGCCCCGCCCGAAGGCGAGCGGCCGAAGAGCGACATGACGAGCTCGACGCTGCTCTCCGGACCGGCGCGCTGACGCAACCGGGCCAGAGACACACGAAGAATGCCTGCCAAGGTTCTGATCGTCGAGGACGAGGACTCCCTCGTCACGCTCCTCACCTACAATCTCAAGGCGGAGGGCTACTCCGTCATCCATACCGCGTCGGGAAACGACGCCATGATGGTCGTCCGTGAGGAGCGCCCCGACCTCGTCATCCTCGACTGGATGCTGCCCGGGCTCGCCGGCATCGAGATCTGCCGCCAGATCCGGGCGCGGCCCGAGACCAAGGCGCTGCCCGTCATCATGCTGACGGCGCGCGGCGAGGAAGGCGACCGTATCCGCGGCCTGCAGACCGGCGCCGACGACTACGTCGTAAAGCCGTTCTCCGTCTCCGAGCTCATCGCCCGCGTGAAGGCGCTGTTGCGCCGCTCCGCGCCCGAGCGGATCGCCGACGTGCTGGAGGGCAACGGCATCAGGCTCGACCGGATCGCCCACCGTGTCACCCGCTTCGGCCGCGAGATCAGCATCGGCCCGACGGAGTACAGGCTGCTCGAGCAGTTCCTGGAGAACACGGGCCGGGTGCTGAGCCGCTCGCAGCTCCTCGACGGCACGTGGGGCCGCGATGCCGACGTGGACGAGCGCACCGTCGACGTCCATGTCGGACGCCTGCGCAAGGCGATCGTGCGCGGCATGGAAGCCGACCCGATCCGCACCGTGCGCGGCGCCGGCTACGTCTTCGACGCCGATAGCTGAGCCGCCCGCTCGCCGCCGCAGGGAGCCTGCCGGCCGCGAACCTCGATGCCGGCGATCAGCGCGGCCACCGCCTCCTCGAAGGCGGCGTCGGAATCGAGCGCGCGGAATGCCGGCAGCAGCGCCCGCGTCGCCGGAAAGCCCTGCGGGTCGAGGGCCGCCATCTCCACGTCCTCCGCGCCCACCAGCGGCCGCAGCAGCCCCTCGATCTCGGCGAGCGCGAAGCCCAGAACGAAGGCGTAGAACGAGAGGCCGACGCCGGCGGCGTCCTTCGGCGACAGACCCGCATCGAGCAGCGCGCGATAGACGATCTCGCTCGACACATGGTCGGCCGCGCCGGTGGCGTGGAAGCGGAAATGGAGATGGAAAATGCGCGGGTGGCGGCGGGCCAGCTCGCGATAGGCGATGGCGACGTTCTTGAGGTCGCCCTGCCAGGAGCCGCAGGGCTGGGGCAGCGCGATCGAGCCCAGCGCCCGGTCGGCGATCTGGCGCAGCAACTCCTCCTTCGACTTGAAATGGTGCAGCACCGTCATGGGGTCGATACCCATGGCGGCGCCGACCTTGCGCACGGAGAAGCCGGCCTCGCCCGCCTCATCGATGAGGCCGAACGCGGTCGAAAGGATCGCCGAGCGGTCGAGGCCGCGGGGCATGCGGGAGCGGGGCTTTGCTTTTTTCACGATGGATCTTGACACTTCTACGGCGTAGATCATAACCTGTGCGCCATCGCGACGGCTTTGTAAAGCCAGGCCGCGAGCGGCAGGACGACGCTGGGTTGCGCGACGAGCGCACGGCAGCGCGTGTAAGGTTGTTCCGCAACGAGCCGTGGCGGCACGCGCGCAGGACACGCCGCGCGACAACTGTGGGAGGGAGCGAGATCGTCATGACGCGTACGCGACCGTCCCCGACCGGCGCCGGTTTCTTCCGTCGCCGCACGCAGAAGACCGAGCTTCTGCGGCTGTGCGCCCGCATCGGTTTTACGCCTCCGGGAGCCCTCCAGCCGTGATGTGTTGAGACCCCGATCGGGTCGTGCCTTAGCTGGAGACGTTGCCCACATGTCGAACAAATACTCCACCGCTCGGCTGAAGGAGCTCGACGCGCTGCATCACCTGCATCCCTTCAGCAATCACAAATCGCTGCGGGCGGCCGGATCGCGGGTGATCGTGAGCGCGGAAGGCGTGCATTTCATCGACAGCGACGGCAAGCGCGTCCTCGACGGCATGTCGGGTTTGTGGACGACGAACGTCGGCTACGGCCGCGAGGAGCTGGCGCGGGCGGCCTACGATCAGCTCGTCGAGCTGCCCTACTACAATACGTTCTTCCAGACGACGCACCCGCGCGTCGTCGAGCTGTCGCACAAGCTCTCTGAGATCGCGCCGGCCGGCATCCGCCAGGTGTTCTACGGCTCCTCGGGCTCGGAATCGAATGACACCGCGATCCGCATGATGCGCCACTACTGGGTCATCAAGGGCGAGCCGAAGCGGCGCCTCATCATCAGCCGCCGCAACGCCTATCACGGCTCCACCATCGCCGCGGCCTCCATGGGCGGCATGGCGCTCATGCACGGACAGCTCTACCCGGCCTACGAGGGCTTCCGCCACGTCCTGGAGCCCTACTGGTACGGCAACGCCGAGGAGGGCGAGAGCCCGGAAGCGTTCGGCCTGCGCGCGGCACAAGCCATCGAGGACGAGATCCTGGCTGTCGGGCCCGAGAACGTCGCCGCGTTCGCCGGCGAGCCGGTCATGGGGGCCGGCGGCCTCAAGATCGCGCCGTCGACCTATTGGCCGGCCGTGCAGAGGATCGTCGACAAGTACGGCATCCTGCTGCTCGCCGACGAGGTCATCACCGGCTTCGGCCGCGTCGGCACGTGGTTCGCCTCCGAGCACTACGGCATCCGGCCGGACCTGGTGACATTCGCCAAGGCGGCGACCTCCGGCTACATCCCGCTCTCCGGACTTCTTGTCGGCGACCGCGTGGCGGACGCCTTCGCCCAGCACGACGACGAGTTCTACCACGGCTACACCTACGCCGGACACCCGGTGGCCTGCGCGGTCGCGCTGAAGACCATCGAGATCATGCAGCGCGAGCGGCTCGTGGAACGCGTCAACGAGGTCACCGGCCCGGCGCTGGCGCGCATGCTCGGCAGGTTCAAGGATCACCCGCTCGTCGGCGAGGTTCGCTCGATCGGCATGCTGGGTGCCATCGAGCTCGTCGCCGACAAGCGGTCGCGCCGACGCTTCGACGATATCGGCCGCGTCGGCACGCTGTGCCGCAACCACTTCGCGCGCGAGGGCTACATCATGCGCGCCATCGGCGACACCATGGTCACCGCCCCGCCGCTCGTCTTCACCGAGGAGCACTTCGAGGAGGCCGAGCGCGTCATTGCCAAAGTCCTCGATCTGACGCTTGCCGATGTCGCGGGAGAGCTTGCCGCATGAGCCGCCCCATCGTCGTCATCCCCTGCTGCACCAAGATCATCGAGGGCTACAGCTTCGATGCCGTCAGCCGCAAATACTCCTCCGCGGTCGCGAGCGTCGCCGAATGCCAGCCGCTTTTGATCCCGCTCGATGCCGCACTCGTCGACATCGGCGCGGTGCTCGACGTGGCCGACGGCATCCTGTTCTCCGGCAGCCCGTCGAACGTCGCCCCGGGCCACTACAGCGAGGAGGACCCCGTGCTGCCGGACTCGCTCGATCCGGCGCGCGATGCCGTCACCCTGCCGCTCATCCGCACGGCGGTCGCGAACCGGATCCCCATGATGGCGATCTGCCGCGGCTTCCAGGAGCTCAACGTGGCGCTCGGCGGCACGCTGCATCAGGCCGTCCACGCCGAGAGCGGCAAGCACGACCACCGCGAGCGCAAGGAGCTGACGCTTGAGGAGCGGTGGGGTCCGGTGCATCCCCTGATGCTCACCGGGCGCCTGCGCGAGTGGGTCGGCACCGACGAGATCATGGTCAACTCGCTGCACGGCCAGGGCCTCAAGGACGTCGCCCCGCAACTGACGCCCGAAGCCTTCGCCAAGGACGGCCTCGTCGAAGCCGTGCGAGGGCCCGACGAGCACCCCTTCTGCCTCGGCGTGCAGTGGCATCCGGAGTGGAGAGCCGCCGAGAACCCCGTATCCGTCAAGCTGTTCCGCCGGTTTGGCAGCGCAGCAGGAGCCAAGCTGTCATGACCGAGACATACCTCACGACCGAGCAGGCGAAGGACTTCCTCGCCCAACATCCCAGCGTGCAGTGGATCGACATCTTCATGCACGACCTCAACGGCATCCCCCGCGGCAAGCGCATCCGCTCGCGCGATCTCGCCGGGTTCGCCGACAAGGGCTTCATGGTGCCCTCCACCTGCTACATCATGGACATGCGCGGGTCGTGCGTGGAGGAGACGGGCCGCCTGTGGGAGACGGGCGATCCCGACCTGCAGTTCCGCGTCCTCTCCGACACGCTGGCCCCGGTGAGCGTCGCGGACACGACGCACGCCCAGGCCGTAATGGTGCCGGTGGAGGACGACGGCGGGCTCGACCCGCGCCGCATTCTCCAGCGCGAGGCCGGCCGGCTGGCCGCGATCGGCTACAGTCCTGTCACCGCGGTCGAGCTCGAGTTCTACGTCAGCGCCGCCTCCGAGAACGGCGCGTTCCGGCTCAAGACTCCGTGCGGGCTCGTCGAGGACCCCGACTGGCAGCAGCTCTACCAGTTCGAGGAGCTCGACTGCGTCAGCCCCTTCATCGACGATATCTATCGCATCGCCGAAACCCAGGGCCTGCCCGTCGACGCCGTCCTCCAGGAGGCGGGGCCCGGCCAGTTCGAGATCAACCTGAAGCACAAGGCGGATGCCGCCACCGCGGCTCTCGACGGGCTCCTGCTGAAGCGCGCGGTCAAGGCCGCCGCCCGTGCGCACAAGATGGACGCGACGTTCATGGCCAAGCCCCACCACGACTGGTCGGGCTCGGGCATGCACATCCATGTCTCGCTCCTCGACAAGGACGGCCGCAACGCGCTCGCCGGCGATCCGATCTCGCCCCTCTTCCGCAACGCGCTCGGCGGCCTGCGCGAGACCATGGGCGACTTCATGGCGGTGTGGGCCCAGTCGGCCAATGCTTATCGGCGTTATCAGCCCAAATCCTACGTGCCCATGGCGGCCCACTGGGGCTTCAACAACCGCACGGCGTCGCTGCGCGTGCTGAACACGTCGCCCAGCGCGACCCGCGTCGAGCACCGCATCGCGGGCGCCGACGCCAACCCCTACCTCGTCGTGGCCGCGATCCTCGCCGGCATGCGCTACGGCATCGAGAACCGGCTCGATCCGGGGCCCGCGGCCGAAGGCAACTGCGACGGGTCGAATGCGCCCAAGGTGCCGACCGCATGGATCAACGCGCTGACACAGTTCCGCGAGTCGACCGTCGTGACCGAGAGCTTCGGCGCGATCTTCCAGAAGACATTCGCCGAGCTGAAGGATGCGGAGCGGCGCGATTTCGAGCGCGTCGTGACCTCCCTCGACCATCAATGGTATGCCCGCGTCGCCTGATGAGGCCCTGACATGACCTCGCTCGCCCACTTTGAAACCCTCGCCGGCCGCATCGCGATCCCCGGTAACGCCGTGATCGACGGCAAAATCGTGCCCGCGCTCTCGGGCAAGACGTTCGCCAACGTCACGCCGCGCAATGGGGCCGTCATCAATCACGTGGCGGAGGCCGACGCGGCCGACATCGATGTCGCCGTCGCCGCGGCGCGGCGGGCGTTCGAGGAGGGTACCTGGCGGCGGCTGCACTACCGGCGCAAGAAGGCGATCCTCCTGCGCTTCGCAGACCTGATGGAGCGCGACGCGGAACAGCTCGCGCTGCTCGAAAGCCTCGACGTCGGCAAGCCGATCAAGGACGCGCTCGCCGTCGACGTGCCGGGCGCCATCGGCACGCTGCGCTACTATGCCGAGGCGCTCGACAAGGTCTATGGCGAGGTCGGCCCGGAAACGAACGACCGCATCTCGTTCGCCGTACATGAGCCGCTCGGCGTCATCGGCGTCATCGTGCCGTGGAACTTCCCGCTCCTGATGGCGATGTGGAAGGTGGGCCCGGCGCTGGCCATGGGCAATTCCATCGTGCTGAAGCCGGCCGAGCAGTCGCCGCTGACGGCGCTGAAGATGGGCGAGCTGGCGCTCGAGGCGGGCCTTCCGGCCGGCGTGCTCAACATCGTCCCCGGCTTCGGGGCGACCGCCGGCAAGGCGCTGGCGCTGCACATGGACGTCGACATGATCGCGTTCACGGGCTCAGGCGCCGTCGGCAAGCTGCTGATGCAGTACTCCGGCCAGAGCAACCTGAAGCGCGTGTCGCTGGAGCTCGGCGGCAAGTCCCCGCAGATCGTGTTCGCCGACTGCCCGGACCTCAACGCGGCCGCCGTCAGCGCCGCCTGGGGCGTGTTCTTCAATCAGGGCGAGGTCTGCACCGCCGCCTCCCGGCTGCTCGTCGAGGAGAGCATCGCGGACGCATTCGTCGACAAGCTCCTGAGCGTCGCCCGCAAGATCGTTCCCGGCGATCCGCTGAGCCCGCAGACGACGTTCGGCGCCATGGTCAGCGCGGAGCAGATGGCGACCGCGCTGCGCTACATCGAGACGGCGAGTGGCGAAGGCAACAACCTGCGCCTCGGCGGGCGGCGCGTGCGCGAGGAGACCGGCGGCTTCTACGTCGAGCCGACCGTGTTCGACGCCGTGAAGCCGGCGCACACGCTGGCGCGCGAGGAGGTCTTCGGCCCGGTGCTCGCCGTCACCCGCTTCAAGACCTCGCAGGAGGCGGTCGCGATCGCCAACGGCACCGTCTACGGCCTGGCCGCCGGGTTGTGGACGCGCGACGTCACCCTCGCCCACCGCACGGCGCGCGAGCTCAAAGCCGGCCTCGTCTGGGTCAACGGCTGGGACGCCTGCGACATCACGATGCCGTTCGGCGGCTTCAAGCAGTCGGGCTTCGGCCGCGACCGCTCGCTGCACGCGCTGCACAAGTATGCCGACCTCAAGGCCATTTCGATCACGCTGCGCTGACGGAGAGGAGCCGCCATGGACATGACCTCCGACGAATTCCCGACGGCCGCCTTCATCGGCGGACACTGGGTGACGTCCCAGGACCAGTTCGCGGTCATCGATCCGGCGACCGGCCACGAGATCGCGACCGTGCCCGACCTGACGCCCGACCACGCGCGGCGCGCCATCGACGCGGCCGAGGCCGCGCTGCCGGCCTGGTCGGCCAGGACTGCCAAGGAGCGCGCCGCCGTGCTGAGGCGCTGGTATGAACTCATTCTTGCCGAGGCGGACTCGCTGGCCCAGCTCATGACGGCCGAGCAGGGCAAGCCGCTCGCCGAGGCGCGCGGCGAGGTGCTCTACGGCGCCTCGTTCGTCGAGTGGTTCGCCGAGGAAGGCAAGCGCGCCTACGGCCGGACGATCCCGACCACGGCGGCGAACAAACGCTACCTCACCATCAAGCAGCCGATCGGCGTCGTCGCGGCCATCACGCCGTGGAACTTCCCGATCGCGATGATCACGCGCAAGGCGGCGCCGGCGCTCGCGGCCGGCTGCACCATGATCGTCAAGCCCGCCGCCGAAACCCCGCTGTGCGCGCTCGCGCTGGCCAAGCTCGCCCAGATGGCGGGCGTTCCCGACGGCGTCCTCAACGTGGTTCCGACGCTTAATTCGCGCGATATCGGCGAGGTGCTGTGCGCCGACCCCCGGGTCCGCAAGCTCACCTTCACCGGCTCCACCGAGGTCGGCAAGATCCTCTACCGCCAGTGCGCCGACACGGTGAAGAAGCTCACCCTCGAGCTCGGCGGCAACGCGCCCCTCATCGTCTTCGACGACGCCGACCTCGACCAGGCGATCGCCGGTGCCATGGCCTCCAAATACCGCAACGCGGGACAGACCTGCGTCTGCGCCAACCGCATCCTCGTCCAGTCGGGCATCTACGACCGCTTCGCCGACGCGCTCGCCAAGGCGGCGGAGCAGCTCGTCGTCGGCCCGGGCTCGCAGTCGGGCGTCAGTCTCGGCCCCCTCATCAACGAGGACGCCATCGCCAAGGTCGAAAGCCTCATGGCCGATGCGCTCGCCAAGGGCGGCCGGGTGAAGATCGGCGGCGCCAAGGATGCCGCGGGCAGCCTCTTCTACAAGCCGACCGTTCTCACCGGCGTCACGCCCTCCATGGACATCGTCAAGCAGGAGATCTTCGGACCCGTGGCGGCCCTCATACGCTTCGAGACCGACGAGGAGGCGATCGAGCTCGCCAACGACACGCCCTTCGGGCTCGCCGCCTACCTGTTCAGCCAGAACCTCTCACGCGCCTGGAAGGCGGCCGAGAAGCTCGAGGCCGGCATGGTCGGCGTCAACGAAGGCATTTTCTCCAACGAGGTCGTGCCCTTCGGCGGCGTGAAGGAATCCGGGCTCGGCCGCGAGGGCGCGGCGGAGGGCCTGGAGGAATACCTCGAGACGAAGTTCATCTGCCTTGGCGGAATGTGAGGACGGACGCCCATGACCGCGGCATTCAAGAACACCGCCGATCTGGAGGCCGCGTCCGGCGAGGCCGGAGAGCCGCACGCGGCGTTCGATTGGGCCGATCCCCTGCACCTCGACGCGCTGCTCACCGACGACGAGCGGATGCTGCGCGAGTCCGCGCGGAAGTTTGCCGCCGACAGGCTTGCCCCCCGCGTCGTCTCCGACTTCCGCAACGAGGGCTTCGACCGCTCCGTCATGCGCGACCTGGGCGCCATGGGCTTTCTCGGCCCGACCATCCCCGAGGCCTACGGCGGGGCGGGCGTGGGCGCGGTGTCGTACGGTCTCATCGCGCGCGAGATCGAGGCGGTCGACAGCGGCTACCGCTCGGCCATGAGCGTGCAGTCGAGCCTCGTCATGCATCCGATCTGGGCCTACGGCACGGAGGCGCAGCGGCAGAAGTATTTGCCGGGCCTGGCGACGGGCGAGATCGTCGGCTGCTTCGGCCTCACCGAGCCCGACCACGGCTCCGATCCGGGCGGGATGACGACGCGCGCGCGGCGCGAGGGCGCGGGCTTCCGCCTCAACGGCGCCAAGACCTGGATCACGAACGCGCCGATCGCGGATATCGCGATCGTCTGGGCCAAGACCGACGAGGACGCCATCCGCGGCTTCATCGTCGAGCGCGGGATGGCGGGCCTGTCGACGCCGAGGATCGACAGCAAGCTGGCGCTGCGCGCCTCGTCCACCGGCGAGATCGTGCTCGAGGACGTGTTCGTGCCGGAGGCCCACCTGCTGCCCGGTGCCGCCGGCCTCAAGGGGCCCTTCGGCTGCCTCAACAACGCCCGCTTCGGCATCGCCTGGGGCGCCATCGGCGCCGCCGAAGCCTGCTGGCGGACGGCGCGCCAGTACGTGCTCGACCGGACGCAGTTCGGCCGTCCGCTCGCCGCCAACCAGCTCGTGCAGAAGAAGCTCGCCGACATGCAGACCGAGATCGCGCTGGCGCTCGGGGCCTGCCTCCAGGCCGGCCGCATGAAGGAGCAGGGCCTCCTGGCCCCCGAGGCCGTCTCGCTCATCAAGCGCAACAGTTGCCTCAAGGCGCTCAAGATCGCGCGCACCGCCCGTGACATGCTGGGCGGCAACGGCATCTCCGACGAATACCCCGTCATCCGCCACATGCTGAACCTCGAGGCGGTGAACACCTACGAGGGCACCGCCGACATCCACGCCCTGATTTTGGGCCGCGCCCAGACGGGCATCCCCGCCTTTTCTTGAGGAGCATGACATCCATGGCCACGTCCGCCGAGCTTCACGAGCGCCGCGCCGCCGCCGTGCCCCGCGGCATCGGGCACGCGACGGCGATCTACGCCGCGCGCGCGAAGAATTCCGAGATCTGGAGCGAGGACGGCACGCGCTACATCGATTTCGCCGCCGGCATCGCGGTGACGAACACCGGGCACCAGCACCCGCGCATCCTGAAGGCCGTCGAGGAGCAGATGCAGGCTTTCGGCCACGTCTGCTTCCAGGTGACGCCCTACGAGACCTACGTCCGGCTCGCTGAAAGGCTGAACGTGCTTGCGCCCGTCGCCGCGCCGGCCAAGACCATGCTGATCTCGACCGGCGCGGAAGCAGTCGAGAACGCGGTCAAGGTCGCGCGCATCCATACCGGCCGGCCCGGCATCATCTCGTTCACGGCCGGATTCCACGGCCGGACGCTCATGGGCATGGCGCTGACGGGCAAGGTCGTGCCCTACAAGAAGGGCTTCGGCCCCTTCCCCGCCGACGTGTACCAGGTCGAGTTCCCGAACGCCTACCACGGCGTCTCCGTCGAGCAGAGCCTCGCCAGCCTGAAGAGCCTCTTCAAGCATACCGCCGATCCGTCCAGCATCGCGGCCATCATCATCGAGCCCGTGCAGGGAGAGGGTGGCTTCAATATCGCCCCGCCCGAGTTCCTGAAGGCGCTGCGCGCCATCTGCGACGAGCACGGCATCGTCTTCGTCGCCGACGAGATCCAGACCGGGTTCGCCCGCACCGGCCGCATGTTCGCCCTGGAGCACGCCGGCGTGAAGGCCGACGTCGTCACTTTGGCGAAGGGGCTCGCGGGCGGCCTGCCGCTCGCCGCCATTACCGGCCGCGCCGACATCATGGACGCCTCGGGCCCCGGCGGGCTCGGCGGCACCTATGCCGGCAACCCGGTCGCCTGCGCCGCAGCCCATGCCGTGCTCGACATCATCGCCGACGAGAAGCTCTGCGAGCGGGCGAATGCCATCGGCCGCATCATCATGGACCGGTGCAACGAGCTGTCCGCCCGCTCGAACCTCAACTGCGTCGGCGACGTGCGCGGGCTCGGCGCCATGTGCGCCATCGAGCTCGTCAAGGACCAGACCACGCACGAGCCGGCGCCACAGCTCACCCAAGCCCTGCTGAAGGCCGCCAACGACCGCGGCCTCATCCTGCTGGCGTGCGGCACCTACGGCAACGTCATCCGCTTCCTGGCGCCGCTGACCGCCGGCGACGAGCTCGTCCGCGAGGGCATGGACATCTTCGAGGCGGCGCTCACCGAAGCCGTGGCGCAGACGGCATAACTGCAATGATTGCGGGAGGCACGGCCTCCCAAGAACGGGACCGATGACCGTGCAGCTCAAGACCAACGACCTCGAAGCCTACTGGATGCCATTCACGGCAAACCGGCAGTTCAAGCGGGCGCCGCGTCTCTTCGCCAGCGCGCAGGGCACGGCCTACTTTACGCCCGACGGTCGCCGCGTCCTCGACGGCACGTCGGGACTGTGGTGCGTCAATGCCGGCCACTGCCGGCCAAAGATCGTCGCCGCCATCAAGAGCCAGGCCGAGACGCTCGATTTCGCCGGCAGCTTCCAGATGGGGCATGTGAAGGCCTTCGAGGCCGCCTCCCGCCTGGTCCACGTCGCGCCCGAGGGCTTCAACCACGTCTTCTTCACCAACTCGGGCTCGGAGTCGGTCGATACGGCGCTCAAGATGGCGCTCGCCTACCACCGGGCGCGCGGCAACGGCACGAAGGTGCGCCTCATCGGCCGCGAGCGCGGCTATCACGGCGTCAACTTCGGCGGCATGTCGGTCGGCGGCATCGCCAACAACCGCAAATGGTTCGGCACGCTCGTCGCCGGCGTCGACCACCTGCGCCACACGCACGACCTTGCGCGCAATGCTTTTTGCCGCGGCGAGCCTGAGCACGGCGCGGAGCTGGCCGACGACCTGGAGCGCCTCGTGGCGCTGCACGACGCCTCGACCATCGCCGCCGTGATCGTGGAGCCGGTCGCCTGCTCCACGGGCGTTCTCGTTCCGCCGAAAGGCTACCTCAAGCGCCTCGAGGCCATCTGCCGCAAGCACGACATCCTCTTCATCGCCGACGAGGTCATCACCGCTTTCGGCCGTCTCGGCACACCGTTCGGCTCGGATTACTTCGGCATCCGGCCCGACATCATCACCACGGCCAAGGGCCTCACCAACGGCACCATCCCCATGGGGGCGGTGTTCGTGACCGACAAGGTGCATGACGCGTTCCAGACCGGTCCCGACTGGATGATCGATCTGTTCCACGGCTACACCTATTCCGGCCATCCGATCGCGGCGGCGGCGGCCATCGCCACGCTCGACACCTACGGCGAGGAAGGGCTTTTGACGCGGGCGGCGGGCCTCGCAGCCTATTGGGAGGAGCGGCTGCACGCGCTGAAGGGGCTCCCGCACGTCATCGACATCCGCAACATCGGCCTCATCGGCGCCATCGAGCTGGAGCCGGACCCGGCCGCTCCCTCGCAGCGCGCCCACGAGCGCTTCGTAAGCGCGTTCGAGAAGGGCCTTCTGATCCGCACCACCGGCGACATCATCGCGCTGTCGCCGCCGCTCATCATCAGCCGGGACGAGATCGACGAACTGTTCGACATCCTGGCCGACGTCCTCAAGACCACGCCGTAACGGGCTTTCGACCATGCTGACCATTCAGAATGCCATCGGCGGGCGCACCGTCACGTCGGCCTCGACGCGCACCGCACCCGTCTTCAATCCGGCGACCGGCGAAGAGATCGCCCGCCTGCCCCTCTCCTCGCGCGCCGAGGTCGATGCCGCGGTCGCGACCGCGAAGGCGGCCGCTCCGGCCTGGGGCGCGACGCCTCCGATGAAACGAGCGAAGGTCTTCTTCAAGTTCAAGGAGCTCCTGGAGAAGCGCGCCGACGACATCGCGCGCGCCATCTCGCGCGAGCACGGCAAGACGCATCCCGACGCGCTCGGCGAGCTGCAGCGCGGCCTCGACGTCGTCGACTTCGCCTGCGGCATTCCCCACCTTCTGAAGGGCGAGTTCAGCCGCAACGTCGGCCCCGACATCGATAGCTGGTCCGACCGCCAGCCGCTCGGCGTCGTCGCAGGGATCACCCCCTTCAACTTCCCCGTCATGGTGCCGATGTGGATGTTCCCGATCGCGATCGCGTGCGGGAACACCTTCATCCTGAAGCCATCCGAGCGCGACCCGTCTGCGGCGATTCTCATCTGGGAGCTGTTGCAGGAGGCGGGCCTGCCGAACGGCGTGTTCAACGTCGTGCACGGCGACAAGGAGACGGTCGATGCCATCCTCGACCACCCCGACGTCATGGCGGTGAGCTTCGTCGGCTCGACCCCCATCGCCGAATACATCTACGCGCGCGGCGCGGCCAACGGGAAGCGCGTGCAGGCCCTCGGCGGCGCCAAGAACCACATGATCGTCATGCCCGATGCCGACATCGACCAGGCGGTCGACGCGCTGATGGGCGCCGGTTACGGGTCGGCGGGCGAGCGCTGCATGGCGGTCTCGGTCGCCGTGCCCGTGGGCGAGACGACGGCGAACGAACTCGTCGCGGCGCTGGCGCCCAAGGTGCGCGCGTTGAAGATCGGGCCCGCCACGGATCCGGAGGCGGAGATGGGCCCGGTCATCACGGCCGAGGCCAAGCGGCGGATCACCGCGCTCATCGATCAGGGTGTGAAGGAGGGAGCCGACCTCGTCGTCGACGGGCGCGGGCTCGTGCTCCAGGGCTATGAGAACGGCTTCTTCCTCGGCGGCTCGCTGTTCGACCGCGTCACGCCGGCGATGGCAATCTACCAGCAGGAGATCTTCGGACCGGTGCTGTCTGTCGTGCGTACCGGCTCGTTCGACGAGGCGGCGCGGCTCATCAACGCGCACGAGTACGGCAACGGCACCGCCATCTTCACCCGCGACGGCGACGCCGCGCGCACCTTTGCCGACCGGATCGAGGTCGGCATGGTCGGCATCAACGTGCCGATCCCGGTGCCGGTCGCCTATCACTCCTTCGGCGGCTGGAAGCGGTCGCTGTTCGGCGACCATGCGATCTACGGCCCGGACGGCGTGCGCTTCTATACGCGGCTCAAGACCGTGACCGCCCGCTGGCCGACGGGCATCCGCAAAGGCGCAGAGTTCAATTTCCCGAGCCTCAAGTAGGTGAGCTTGTTTGTCTGACTACTTCTCGACGAAGGCCTTTTCGACGACGTAGTCGCCCGGCGCGCCGCTGCTGCCTTCCTTGAAGTCCAGTCCTTCGAGCAGCGCCTTCAGGTCGGCAAGCATCTGCGGATTGCCGCACATCATCACGCGCTCGGCCTCCGTGCCGAACGGCGCGATGCCGAGATCGGCGGTGAGCTTGCCCGAGGAGAGGAGATCGGGGATGCGGCCCTGATGATGGTAGGCCTCGCGCGTCACGGTCGCGTAATAGTGCAGCTTGCCGGCAGCGATCTCGCCAAGATATTCGTGCTGGCGCACGTCGGTGACGACCCGGGTCGCAAACTCGAGCTCGGCCGCCTCGCGGCATCCCTCGACCGCAATCACCGCATCGAACGCGTCGTAGGTCTCCGGATCGCGCAGGATACTCGCGAACGGCGCAAAGCCCGTCCCCGTCGCGAGCAGCCAGAGCCGCCGGCCCGGCCGCAGGTTCGAGAGCAGCAGCGTCCCCGTCGGCTTGCCGTTGACGACGATCTCGTCGCCGACCTTGATGTGCTGCAGCCGGGAGGTCAGCGGCCCGTTCGGGACCTTGATCGAGAAGAACTCCAGGTGGTCGTCGTAGACGGCGCTGGTGATCGAATAGGCCCTGAGCAGCGGCCGGGTCTCGGTTTCGAGACCGATCATCGCGAACTGGCCGCTCTGGAAGCGGAACGACGGCGCGCGGGTGGTGCGGAAGGAGAAGAGCTTGTCGGTATAGTGCGTGATGTCGAGGACGCGCTCGCGGCGCAGGCCTGGGGCGAGCGGGCGGGGCGCCTCGTCAATTGCAGGGATCTCTTGGATCGCAGCCTGGTCCAGCATCAATTGTGCCCGCTCCGGTCTCATTTGCCCTGGCCCCAGTGTTGCCCTGGCCCCCAAGTCGGCGGATATCCGCCGGCCCACTGATAAATTGTCCTTCTGCGGCCACAGTTGACCAGGATCAAAACAGCACAGGCGACGGATCGCCGCGAGCGGCCTGTGGAGGGGCTTGACCGGAAGGCCTCCGCTGGCTCGCCCGCTGGCCGGTGCGTTGGTAAGCTGACCGCAAACCTCCAGGGAGATCCCATGCGTCCGACGCTCCTCGCCGCAGCCTTGCTACTTGCCGCCGCTCCGGCGCTTTCCGGCCCAGTTCTGGCCGGCCCGGCCGCCGACCCCAAGACGCCGGCACCGGTCCCGGCCGCCCCGCCGGCCGCGGCCAAGCCCGCCTGCGCGAACCCGGACGCCCTCGGCCTCGCCCGCACGGTCGAAATCGACACCACCGGCGGTCCGGGCTTCGGCTTCGAGCAGTACAAGGCCCATGACTTCCTGGAGATGAAGGAGGTCGTGCTGACCTTCGACGACGGCCCGCAGGTCAACACCACGAAGGCCGTGCTCGACGCGCTGCAGCACCACTGCACGAAGGCGACCTTCTTCTCCATCGGCAAGATGGCCCTCGGCCTGCCGGAGATCCTCCGCGACGTCGTCAAGCGCGGCCACACCGTCGGCTCGCACACCATGACGCACGCCAACATCCGCAAGAAGAAGGATGCCAAGGACGGCATCGACGAGATCGAGAAAGGATTGAGCGCGGTGAGGCGTGCCGCGGGCGTGCCCATCGCCCCGTTCTTCCGCTATCCCTTCCTGCAGGACAGCCCCGAGAGCCTGGAGCACCTAGCCAAGCGCAACGTGGCGGTGTTCTCGATGGACGTCGACAGCTTCGACTTCAAGTTCCGAAGCCCGGACCAGATGGTCAAGGACGTCATGGCCAAGCTCGACAAGAAGGGGAAGGGCATTCTGCTGATGCACGACATCCAGCCGGTGACGGCAAAGGCCATGCCGGGCCTGCTCGATGCGCTCAAGGCCGGCGGCTACCGCATCGTGCACGTGAAGCCCAAGGCGCCGGCTGCGACGATCGCCGAGTACGATGCGCTGATCGAGAAGGACGTGAAAGGACTGCCCGGCGTCGGCGTCGACAAGCCAACCGCCAGCATCGTCAAGACCGTTCCAAACGACTGACGGGCGTTATCGCGTCTCTTTCCGGGGCCTTCGCCACGCTTTGGCCGCTTTGTCACCGTCTCCACGGACGCGTGGACTACGTTCGGATGACGAGATGATCGCAATTTCGCGGACGGCCGTCGCGGCCTTCGTCCTCCTGTGGCTTGGCGCAGCCCCTGCCCCGGCAGCCCCGGACTGCACCGGCACGACGTTCGCCGCGGCGGTCGACAAGATCGGCAGCTCGCTGCGCGACTACAATGCCGAAGCGCAGCCCGCGATGCGCAGGCATCTGTCGGCGCTCGCGGACAAGAAGGGCTGGAGCGGCGAAGGCCGCGAGGAGCGCGCCCTCACCTATCTGGAGGACGGCCGGCTCGGCGAGCTCGACCGGCGCGCCAACGAGCTCCTGAGCAAGGTGGACCAGTTGAGCAGCCCCGCGAAGGACGGCTCCTACGACTGCAGCCGGCTGACGGAGATCGAGGCGGCAAGCATCGAGATCCTCGCCGTCATGAAGACGAAGGCAGCCTATCTCGAAGACAAGATCGCGCGGGAAGTCGGCGCGCCGAAGCCGGAGGTCGCCGCAAGGCCTGCGCCGGCGGCGGTGCCGTCCGCTGCCCCTGCGTCGCCAGCCACCAACGCACCTCCGGCGCCAGTCGCCAACGCGCCTCCGGCGCCTGCCACCAAGACAGCTCCGGCGCCGAAGAGCGAGGCCCCGGCCGCCAAGGTCGCGGCCGCGCCGCCGGCAGCGCAGCCGGCAGCCAAGCCGGTGGAGGCCGAGCCGCCGAAGCCGGCCGCGGCCGGAACGCCTCCCGCCGACGACGGCGTGTGGGACACGCGCACGAAGTCGGTCATGCCGCCGCCGGGCTCATCCGCACGCACGGCCGCCACCCCGCCGCCGGGGCCGGGCGAGCCCCAGACCTTGCCGCCGGTGACCTTCGAGACGGCGGACGAGGGCTACACCATCGACGAGATCCGCGACGCGACACGCGGCTTCTTCGGCACCGTCTCGACCAACCTCGCGAGCGTCATCGAGTACGCCTTCGCGAACTCCGGACGGCCCACGGGCTACATCCTGGGCACGGAAGGGGGCGGCGCTTTCCTCGCCGGCCTGCGCTACGGCAAGGGCACGCTCTACCTGCGCCAGGGCGGCACGCGGCCGATCCATTGGCACGGCCCTTCGCTCGGCTACGACGTCGGCGCCGAGGGCGGGCGCACCCTCATCCTCGTCTATCGCATGCACGATCCCGAGCAGCTCTACCGCAGCTTTACCGGCGTCGACGGCTCGGCCTACCTCGTCGGCGGCGTCGGCATGACGCTCTTGAAGGGCGGCGACGTCATCATGGCGCCGATCCGCTCGGGCCTCGGGCTCAGGCTCGGCGCCAACATCGGCTACCTGCGCTTCACGTCGCAGCCGACCTGGAACCCGTTCTGAGCGACGTGCGCGCGACGAGCGCCGGTCAGTAGCCCGAGTAGTACTCGCGCACGACCATGCGGCGCTTCTTGAAGGCGCCGTTGCGATACTTCGGCGGCTTGACGTAGTAGCGCGGGGAATCGCCGGGATAGACATAGCGCGGGGGCACGCCCGCGTAGGACCTGTAGCCGTAGGGACTGTATCCGTAGCTGAAGCGGTACCCGGGCTGCACCCGTGCCACCTGCGGCGCCCGGTATTTCGGGCGGCCGTGCACGACGATCTTCGTACGATCCTTCCCGTGCCGCCCGACCATTGCATAAAGCCGGGCGGCGTTGCCGGGTGCAAGGCGCACGCAGCCGTGCGAGGCCGGCGTGCCGAGCAGATGGATCGAGCTCGTCGCGTGGATCGCCGCCCCGCCCTTGAAGAAGATCGAATGCGGCATCGGCGCGTTGTCGTACTGGCGCGAATACCACAACTTCGACATCCAGCTCGGCTGGAAGGTCCCGGTCGGCGTCGGATAGCCGTAGGCACCCGACGAGATGGCCCACGTGTACTTGGCCGCGCCGTTCTCTGTCACGGTCATGCGCTGGCGCGTGAGATTGATGTCGATTTCGAGCGTCGGCTCCGGCGGCGGCTCGGGCTTTGCCTCGGCGGCCGTCTCCGTCGTGGGCTCAGTCGAAGGGGGCGCCGCGGACTCTGAGCCGGACGGAGGCGCGACAACGGTCTCGCCCGGCACGGCTTGATCTCCTACGGCCGCGGCGGGTGGCGCGGGCTTGGCCGGCGGCGCGGGTTCCGCGGCCAGCGGCTGGCCGGCGACGAGGAACGCGAGGACGGCGGCGAAGGGCGAGAGGCGGCGCATGGCGAGTTGGCTCCAGCTACGCAGTATACTAATCGACCAGGCGTCGAATTGAGGCCTATGCACCGGAATTTCTTGCGCTCGTGGTCAACGCCTCAGTTGGTAATCGTGATGCGCGTGTTCTTCATGCCGTGGCTGCGGACCAGTGAGAACAGCAGCCGGGCATTCGCCGGATGCAGGCGCACGCAGCCGCGGGAGGCGGGACGACCGAGCTGGCTCGCGTACGTCGTGCCGTGGATGGCATAGCCGCCGGTGAAGAAGATCGACGAGGGCATGGGCGCGTTGTCGTACTTGCGCGAGTACCAAGTCGGCTCAAGGCGGAACGGCCGCCAGCTTCCCGTGGGCGTGTAGTAGCCGCGCTTGGCGGTGGACACCGGCCACTGATACTGCGCATAGCCGTTGACCCAGACGGTCATGACCTGGGAACTCTTGTCGATGCGGACGCGGACATCCGCCGAGGCCGGCGATACGGAATGAAGACCCATGATGGCCGCTGCCGCCAGCATGCCGACGAAACGCTTACCCACGCAAAACTCCTCCCCCGGAAATGCCGCTCATCCAACGACCGCCCGAGGAGCGCCCGTCGCTCGGACTATGGGCGGTCGCGGTTAGCATACCCTTACCTCCGCTCCGGCATAGCGCCGGTTCTGGCACAAGGGCGCGCCTCAACGCGCAAGCCTCGCGCGCATCTCTTCAATATCCCATCAGGCGCGGACGGCGGCGTAGCCCTCCAAGGCCCGCAATCGCGCGGCGGCGTGGTCGACGATCGGCCGGGGATAGGTCTCGCCGAGACGGACATTGGCGCGCGCCAGCACGGCCGCGGAGGCCGTCCACGGCGCATGGATGACCTCGTCGGGCAACTTCGCGATCTCCGGCACCCAGCACCGCACATAAGTCCCGGCGGGATCGAACGTCTCGCCCTGGCTCACGGGATTGAAGATGCGAAAGTAAGGCGCTGCGTCCATGCCACTGCCCGCGACCCACTGCCAGTTGGCGGCGTTGCTGGCGAGGTCCGCATCGACGAGGTTGTCCCAGAACCACCGCTCGCCGGTCTGCCAGGGGACCAGCAGGTGCTTGATGAGGAACGAAGCCGCGACCATGCGCACGCGGTTGTGCATGAAGCCCGTGCGCCTCAGCTCGCATCCCGGCATCGACGAGGGGATAGCCCGTGCGGCCCTGCTGCCATGCCCTCAGGTCGGCCTTGTCCGTGCGCCAGGGAAAGCGCGCGAACTCGGGCCTCAAAGGCTCGTCCGCGAGCGTCGGCCAATGGACCAGCACGTGGGCGGAGAACTCGCGCCAGACGAGCTCCTTCAGGAACGTCTCGATGTCCGCATCGCGGCCGGCATCCTTGGCGCCAGCACTCACCCGGTGCCAGCAGGCGCGCGGAGAGATCTCGCCGAAGTGGAGGTGCGGCGACAGGCGCGACGTCCCGTCGAGATCGGGCCGGTTGCGCTGCGCGGCGTAGCCCGACAGCCCGTGGTCGAGAAAATGCGCGAGCCGCGCGCACGCCCCCGCCTCGCCCGGCTGCCAGCTCTCCCTGAGACCGCCGGCCCAATCGGGCGACGTGGGACGCAGTCGCCAGTCCTCGAGACGTTCGCTCGCAATCCTGCGCCGAGGCATCGGAATGCGTGACGGCGGATCGAGCGGACGGGCGGGCGCACCCCGCGCGATCACGGCGCGCCAGAACGGCGTATAGACCTGGAACGGCGCGCCGGCCTTGGTCCTGACGTCCTCCGGCTCGTGCAGCAGAGCGCCGGCAAAGCGCTTGACCTCGACGTCCTCTGCGGCAAGGCGCGTTCTGACCGTCTCCTCCAGGGCCCGCGACCACGGCTCGTAGGCGCGGGTGAAATAGAGCCCCGCCGCTCCCGTCTCACCGGCGAGCGCGGCCAGAACGTCGGCCGTGGCGCCCGAGCGCAGCACCAGGCCCGCGCCGGCGTCGGCAAGCGATCGGGCGAGCGAGGCCAGCGATCCGTGCAGCCACCATCGCGAGGCGCCTCCGGCGGTCCATCGGCCGGCCACGCCGGGATCGTGAACATAGACCGGGACGACGGGGCCGCCCGTCGCCAGCGCGGCTGCCAGCGCGCGATGATCGGCAAGGCGCAGATCGTTGCGGAACCACACGAGGATGGGCTTGGACGGCATGCGCGGGCCCGGGTTACGACGGCTCGACGGCAGCCCAAACACGGCGAGGGCCCCACTCGCCAACGCAGCCGCACGACGCCTGGATCACGCCCAACCGCCGTGCCGGCCTCGTCAGTTGAAGAGCAGATCGAAAATGCTCTTGGGCTTTCTCTTGCGGGCCGCCTTGGCAGGCTTGGAGGATGGGGAGCCGGCGCCGGGGACGCCAAACGGCTGGTTCCACGGCGCCCATGCGGCGCCCGGAGCCGAGCCCGGCGAATACCGCCGCGTGCCGGCTCCCGCGGCGATGCCGGCACCGGCCGCCATGGCTCCGCCCCCGGCACTCGGGCGGTCGAGCGGGAAGTCCTCCGTCAGCCCGTCGACGGCGGCGACCGAGATCCGCGCCTCCTCGAACGACCACGTCGCCGTCTTGCCGGCCTGCTTGTCGGGGACCACGGTCAAGACCCGCTGCCGGGACAGATCGAGGAGCGCGGCCATCTCGATCTCCTCGGCGCCGTGCGCGGTCTGTAGCGCACCGGCGGAAAAGCGCAGGATCGCAAAGGCGTCGTGCGGCGCCGGCTTGATCTCGAAACCGAGAACCTTCGGCGTACCCTCCCCCATCATCTCCATGGGCACGGAGAGTCGCGGGTAAGCGTCGCTCAAGGCCAGGAACTGCGCGCCGCGGCGCACGACGCGCCAGGGCTCGCGGCCAGCGTCCTTCACGACGTCGAGCGGGTCGTCCATGCTCGCCGGGTCGAGGCGCTGGATGAGCTCGGCGGCATCTTTCGACCCTGGCTTCAACTGCAGCGCAAGCCGGGCATCGGCGATCGCCTGATCGGCCTGGCCCTGCGCCTCCTCGATCTCGGCCTTGGCCCACAGCACGTCGCTGTTGCGGGGCTCGAGCTTCATCGCCGTCTCGATGTCCTTCTGTCCCACGCCGACCTGCCCCGTCTGCTTGTAGACGAAGGCGCGATAGGCGAAGGCGCGCGCCGAGCGTGGATCGAGCTCGATGGCGCGATTGAGATCGGCGAAGGCTTCGTCGAATGCGTCCGAGCGCGCATGCGTCAGTCCGCGCCCCAGGTACGCGGCGACGTTCTTCGGGTCGATGGCGATCGCCTGGGAGAAGTCCTTGAGGGCGGCGGAGGTATCGCGCAGCGACAGATAGGCCTCGCCGCGCAGGGTGTAAATGTCCGCGTTTCCGACGTCGAACGCGACGGCGCGCGAGAGATCCTCGATGGCCTCGTCATAGGATTCGGTCATCAGCCTTGAGGCCGCGCGGTAGAGATAGCCTTGCGAGAACCGTGCATCCGCCGTGACCGCGCGCGTAAGATCGCGCGCCGCCGCATGCGGGCGCAGCAGCGTCAGATAGACCTGCCCCCTCCCGCTGAGAGGGGCCGGCGTCTGCGGATTGAGCGCGATGGCGCGCGTGTAGTCGGCAATCGCATCGCCCGTCTGGCCGAGCCGAACATAAAGCGCGGCGCGGTTGTTGTAGGCGGAGATGTAGCCGGGGGCGAGCACAATGGCTCGGTCGAGATCCTTCATCGCCTCCTTGAGC
Organism: uncultured Hyphomicrobium sp.; assembly: GCA_964589785.1. Taxonomy (GTDB): domain Bacteria; phylum Pseudomonadota; class Alphaproteobacteria; order Rhizobiales; family Hyphomicrobiaceae; genus JAGVSR01. The sequence goes on along the minus strand of CAZPUQ010000002.1, from coordinate 173,671 downwards.
AGCCCGAGGGAGACGAGCAGATTGCCCCGATTGTTGTAGATCGCCGCGTATTCGGGAAAGAGGCCGGCGGCCGCGTTGAAGTCCTCGATGGCGAGCTTGACCTGGCCGGCGCGGGCGTAGGCGACGCCGCGGTCGTTCAAGAGCGTGGCGCGCCGGTCGTTGGAAAGGGCGGTGTCCGCGAGCGCGGCGGAGTAGGCGTTGATCGCCTCGGCCGTCCGGCCCTGCGCAAGGTGGCCGGCGGCGGTGTCGGCGAGAGTCGCGGCGGATGGGGCCGGCTGCGCGACTGGCGCCGCTGTGGACACCTCGCCCTCGGCCCGCGACGGCAAGACCCCGGCGGCGAGCACCACAGAAGCGCAGGCCGCCGCGGCCGTTCCCCGTGCGGACCTCGCTCTGCCCTTCGGGAACTGCACCACCTCGGCCTCTTGTGCTCGACTTCCGGCGCGACGCACGCGCCACTTCGATGTGGGCGACTCCGGCCCCGGGGTCAATACCGGCCGATTATGGCCTTGACGGGTCGGGGGGATTGGGGGTTTCCACGACACGTTCGGCGAACAAACAAGCGGGGATGCCGTGTACCTCTGGCTGCGTCTCGTCCGATGCCTCATCGCGGCCCGTGCCGGCCGTCCGCTCGCACTGCCCGAGGCCGTATCGCACCTCTCGTTCCGCGTCTGGCCGCACGACCTCGACCTGTCCGGACACATGAACAACGGCCGCTATCTCATGCTCATGGATCTGGGCCGCCTCGACGTCGTCGCGCGCAGCGGCCTTCTGCGCCCGGCGTGGCGCAACGGCTGGACGCCCATCGCCAGCGGCATCCAGATCCGCTTTCGCCGCGAGTTGCGCCTATGGCAGAGCGTCCGGCTGGAGACGCGGCTCGTGGCCTGGCAGGCTCAGCACGTCGTGATGGAGCAGCGCTTCGTCATCACGAGCGGTCCCCATGCGGGCCATGTCGCGGCGCTCGCTCTGTTCAAGGGCGGGCTCTATGACCGCGCCGCGCGCCGGTTCGTGGCGATCGACCGCCTGATGGCCGAGATCGGCCTCAGCGCGCCGAGCCCACTCCCGACGCCGGATGTTGCCGCGTTCCTTGCCGCCGACGAGGCCTTGCAGCAGGCGGGACGCGCGACCTAGCTGCGCGCCGCCGGCCGCAATGCCGCGAGAACCTCCGGCAGCGCCTCCGGCAGGTCCTCGGCGATCAGGCCCGGCCCGAACGCCTGCGCCGCCGCACCGTGCAGCCACACCGCGGCAGCGGCCGCCTCGAACACGGGCATGCGCTGCGCCAGGAGCCCAGTGACCATGCCGGCGAGAACGTCGCCCGACCCGGCGGTCGCAAGCCACGGCGGCGCGTTGGCGTTGATCGCCGCGCGCCCGCCGGGCGCCGCAATCACCGTGTCCGGCCCCTTGAGCACCACGACCGCCCCCGACAGCGCCGCGGCCGCTCGCGCGCGGTCGAGCTTCGATCCTACAAGACCCGGAAAGAGGCGCGCGAACTCCCCCTCGTGCGGAGTGATGACCACCGGCCTGTCCGTTCGACCGGCAATGAGAGAAAACAACGCACGGGGTGTCCGGTCCGCCGGCCGCGCGGGTTTCGTGAAGCCGAAGCCGACGGCGCCAGTCTCCTCGCCGGTGCCGCCGGCAAACGAGGTCAGCGCATCGGCATCGAGGACCACGGCCGCGCCCGAGCTCAGGGCCACAGCGGTCAGATCGGCGGTCTCTCCGCCGACGCCTGCGCCGGGACCGATGAGCACCGCGTTCTTGCGGGTGTCCTCGAGGATGCGGGCGAGATCGGCCGGACCGTCGCACGGCACCAGCATGACGGCGGTCAGTTGCGCGGCGTTCTCGGGCAGCGCCGAGGCCGGACTCGCGACGGTAACGAGGCCGGCGCCCGCCCGCAGCGCGCCGCGTGCGCCGAGCCGTGCCGCGCCGGAACGGAATGCCGGGCCGGAGATGACGAGCGCATGGCCGCGCGCATACTTGTGGGCGTCGAGAGCCGGGCGCGGCAGGGCGGCGGTCCACAGGTCCGGCCCGTCGGCGAACGTGGCGACGGCCACCTCGCCGGCGAGAACAGCGTCAGGAATGCCGATGTCGGCCACGACCACGTCGCCGCAGAGTGCGCGGCCGGGCATCAGCAGGTGGCACGGCTTCCTGCGGAAGAAGGTCACGGTGCATGTCGCCTGCGCCACGGGCCCGGTCGCGGCCCCCGTCGTTCCATCGAGTCCGCTCGGCACATCGACCGCCAGGACCGGCAACCCGCTGGCATTGATGGCCGCAACCATCTCCGAGGCCACGCCCTCAAGCGGCCGCGCGAGGCCGGCGCCGAACATCGCATCGACAATGAGATGCATGCTCTCCAGCGCGGCCGGCTCCATCGGCCGGACGGGACCGTCCCAGGCGCGCGCGACCTCGGCCGCGTCGCCCTTCAGCGCCGCCCTGTCGCCGATCAGATGCAGCCGGACGTCGTAGCTCGCGCGCTTCAGGTGCCGGGCGGCAACGAAGCCGTCGCCGCCATTGTTTCCGGGCCCGCACAGGACGGCTATGCGGGCGCCCGGCCTCATGCGCTTCATCACCTCGCCCGCCACGGCCCGGCCGGCATTCTCCATCAAGGTCAGAGACGGCACGCCCCGGGCGACCGCCGCGCGGTCGGCCCGGCCCATCTCCTCGCAGGTCAGCAGTTCCAGATGCGGCATGCGTCGATCCTCTGGCCGGGGGCAGATTGGAAACCGGCCGCACCGGCAGTGGTGACACCCGCGGCCGCGCGGCGCAAATCCCGACCCAAGCGATTATTTCTCGGGCAGTCTGCATATTTTGTAGGCTGCCGAGGTCGGGCCGCGCAGCCAAAATTCAGGCGGATGAAGTCTACCGCCTTGAACTCCATACCAAAAGTCAGAGGTCTGTGAGTTGGCATGTGGCGTGCTAACCCTCGCGGCGTCGAGCGCCGGACACGCGTCCGCGCTCAACGGAAGCCGAGGAGCCCATGAAAAAGATCGAAGCGATCATCAAACCGTTCAAGCTCGATGAGGTGAAGGAAGCGCTGCAGGATATCGGCCTGCAGGGCATCACCGTGATCGAGGCCAAGGGATTTGGCCGCCAGAAGGGACATACCGAGCTCTATCGCGGCGCGGAGTACGTCGTGGATTTCCTCCCCAAGGTCAAAATCGAGGTCGTGCTCGGTGACGAGATGCTCGACAAGGCCGTGGAAGCCATCCAAAAGGCCGCCAAGACGGGCCGCATCGGCGACGGCAAGATCTTCATCACGAACGTCGAGGAAGCCATCCGTATCCGCACCGGCGAGCACGGGACGGACGCGATCTAGAAAGCCGCGCGGGCGCCCTCGCACCGCGCGCATGAAACGCCAAACAGGGATCAAGGGGATTTCTTATGAAGACGGTCAATGACGTCCTGAAGCTCATCAAGGACAAGGACGTGAAGTTCGTGGACCTCAGGTTCTCGGACACGAAGGGCAAGATGCAGCACGTCACCGCCGACGTGTCCTGCGTCGACGAGAGCATGTTCACGGACGGGTATGCCTTCGACGGCTCCTCGATCGCGGGCTGGAAGGGCATCGAGGCCTCTGACATGCTGCTGATGCCCGATCCCGCATCCGCCCACATCGATCCCTTCTTCGCCCAGTCGACGCTCGCCGTGTTCTGCGACGTGCGCGAGCCCTCGACCGGCCAGCCCTACGAGCGCGACCCGCGCTCGATCGCCAAGAAGGCCGAGGCGTTCATGCTCTCGCAGGGCATCGGCGACGCCGTCTACTTCGGCCCGGAGGCCGAGTTCTTCATTTTCGACGACGTGAAGTTCTCCACCGACATGTACAAGGTCGGCTTCCAGGTCGACAGCTCGGAGCTGCCCTCCAACTCGGATACGGCCTACGAGATGGGCAACCTGGCCCACCGCCCGCGCGTCAAAGGCGGCTACTTCCCCGTGCCGCCGATCGATAGCTGCCAGGACATGCGCTCGGAGATGCTCTCCGTTCTCACCGAGATGGGCGTCACCGTGGAGAAGCACCATCACGAGGTGGCCTCCGCCCAGCACGAGCTTGGCGTCAAGTTCGGCCCGATGATCCAGATGGCCGACCATATGCAGGTCTACAAGTACGTCGTGCACCAGGTCGCGCAGGCCTACGGCAAGACCGCAACGTTCATGCCGAAGCCGATCTTCGGCGACAACGGCTCGGGCATGCACGTCCACCAGTCGATCTGGAAGGGCGGTGATCCGATGTTCGCGGGCAACAAGTACGCGGACCTCTCGGACACCTGCCTGTTCTACATCGGCGGCATCCTGAAGCACGCGAAGGCCATCAACGCCTTCACGAACCCGCTGACGAACTCCTACAAGCGGCTCGTGCCGGGCTACGAGGCGCCCGTGCTGCTCGCCTACTCGGCGCGCAACCGCTCGGCCTCCTGCCGCATCCCGCACGTCTCCTCGCCGAAGGCGAAGCGCATCGAGATCCGCTTCCCCGATCCCGGCGCCAACCCCTACCTCGCCTTCACCGCGATGCTCATGGCCGGCCTCGACGGCATCCTGAACAAGCTCCATCCCGGCGATCCGATGGACAAGAACCTCTATGACCTGCCGCCGGCCGAGCTCGCCAAGATCCCGACCGTCGCCGGCAGCCTGCGCGAGGCGCTCGACGCCCTCGACAAGGACCGTGCGTTCCTGAAGGCGGGCGGGGTCATGAACGACGACATGATCGACGCCTACATCGAGCTGCGCATGGCCGAGAACATGCGCTACGAGATGACGCCGCATCCCGTCGAGTACGACATGTACTATTCGGTCTGATCCCAACTCCGGGGGACTACGGGAAGGGCGGCTTTCGAGCCGCCCTTTTTTCGTCTCCGCGGTCGCCGCGAGAAGGCCGCAAGATCGTCAATAGAAGACGAGGACGCCGAGAAGGACGAGAGCGAGAGCCGCGCGATAGAAGTTGCGCTCGTTCGCCCACAGCCAGGTGAGCACGCGGCGCGGCAGCTCCGCCCAGCTCACGCGCGCCAGCCACGACAGCATGAGGCCGATGACGAGGCCGATCGACAGCGACCGATAGTCGAGCAGCGCGCCGCTCTCGGCCGAAAATCCGCCGACGCCGGCGGCGATGATGGCAACCGCGCTGGCCGCCATGAGCCCAACGGCCATCAGCGAAACGAAACTGAGCACCGGTCTCATGGCATCGTCTCTCCGTACCTGCTGCACGCCGGCCAACGCGGGCTCCGTATGTCCCGTCGCGCCACGCTAGCGGGCGAGATTTAACATTTCGTCAACCATGCGCATTGACGGCGCGCGTGGCGGCGGCACCACGCCGCCTGAGGCGGGGCGAGTTGTGAATTGACAGGCCTGAGGGGCTGACGCAGACTTCCCCCATCTCCTGAAAGGAGGTCTAGAAAAATGTCTCCGCCGGGTAGATCGAAGCCGCTTTGATGCGGCCATGACGATACGGCAATCCGATCGCTCGGGAGTGGCCAGCACTCCACGCGATGCGGATCAGATGGCGGATTTAGCTGTCAGTGTCATGTCATGGACCCTGAAGCGGCCGATCGGAAAATTTGAAATCGAAAGCAGAGGTTGCGAGTCGCCGCGCTGAGAGGCTGATCGGCGTGTGTGCCTGATGGCGGAGGTTTCGGTCGGGAGAAGCATGCCGCGGTATGCTTCGGAAGTCCCGTTGAAAGGCTCCTTGGCAGGCGGATCGCATCTTTGATGATCTGATGTGATTGGGTCGGGAGACAAAGCGGCGCAACGCGGAGCGGCATACGGATCCAGGTCAAGGCCCAGCGCTTAAGACTGCTATGGATCGCCAAGCCGGCATCCCAGCCCGCAAACGAACGCTCCGGACGAGCCCAATGCTCCGAGCCCGGGAAGGCCCGAAAGCCTTGCCGGGCTCTTGCTTTGACGGCCGCACTTCCAGCGTGTGGCGCTGCGACTCGCTCGCCTCTCCCTCGGGTGAACGGCTGGGATGGCTGGTCACTTTGCCATGACGGTGGGCAAGCGGCCCAACCACCCTCAACGTCATGGCCGGGTTCAACCCGGCCATCCAGGGCTAAAGCCGCCAACCGTTGCATGGGCTCCTGGATGGCCGCCTCACGGGCGGCCATGAAGTTGGGAGAGATGCGCCATCGATCGTGTCGACCCCGTCTCGATACGCTTCTTGGGAAACGCTCTCCGCATCATCACGGAGCGATGCTCCGCATCATCACGGAGCGATGCTCCGCATCGACATCACGGAGCGATGCTCCGCATCGACATCACGGAGCGATGCTCCGCATCATCGCGGAGCGATGCTTCGCATCGACGACGGGAGAGGCCGGCGCGTCAGCGCCGGGTTAGGGAAGTCAGGCCGCTCGCGATGCCGCGCCGCTGCGCCCCCTCTCCCCGCAACGCGCCAGCGTTACTGGGAGAGGGAATGAAGTCAGCGCGGCTGCGCGAGGCTGTTCAGATAGCCGAGGAACGCCTCGATCTCGGGGGGCGCGAAGGTGAAGACCGGCATGTCCGGATGACCGGAGACGATGCCCTCCGCCAGCGCCTCGGCCAGATCCTCGCTCGGATAGATCTCGACGACGTCGCGGAACGGCGGCGCCTTCTCGTGCGGGCTCTTGTCGTCGAGGCCGATGGCGTGGCATCGCGCGCACCGCTCGGTCACGAGAGCCTTGCCCTTGGCGATCATCTCCTCGTCGCCGGCCCCGGCGGAGGAAGCGAGGATCGCCGCGCCCAAAGCGGCCATAGCGAGGAGCGGAGCACGTCTCACGAGGCTGTCCTTCTTGCGTTCAGATCTTGCGGCCCGCTGGCCCGTCAACGGGGGCATGACCGCACCCCACCGCTCACCGGCGGCTGCCGCCCTTCACCGCGCCGACAATGATGTTCTTGATCGTCGTCGCGATGGTCCGCGACAGCGACCGCTGCAGCTCCTTGCCGATCATCTCGCCCATCCCCTGCTGGCCGCGTTTCGATCCGCCCGCTGCGCTCCCGCCGCCAAGGATCACATCGGTCCAGCTCCCGCCCTGGCCGGCGTTCGCCTGCTCGGCGGCCGCGTCGGTGCGCTTCGTCAGGATCTCGTGCGCGCTCTCGCGATCGACGGCCTCCTCGTACTTGCCGAATAGGGGGCTATACTCGATGACGCTCAGCCGCTCGTCCTTGGAGACGGGCCCGAGGCGACCCTCCGGTGGGCGGATCAGCGTCCGCTGCACCATCGACGGCTCGCCCTTGTTCTCGAGCATGGAGACGAGCGCCTCGCCGACCTTCATCTCCATGATCACCTTCTCGGTGTCGAGAGCCGGGTTCTTGCGGAACGTCGTCGCCGCCGCCTTCACCGCCCTCTGCTCCTGCGGCGTGAACGCGCGCAGCGCGTGCTGCACCCGGTTGCCGAGCTGGGCCGACACCGAGTTCGGCACGTCCATCGGGTTCTGGGTGATGAAATAGACGCCCACGCCCTTCGAGCGGATGAGGCGGGCCACCTGCTCGATGCGCTCCAGAAGCGCTTTCGGCGCCTCGTTGAACAGGAGATGCGCCTCGTCGAAGAAGAACACGAGCTTCGGCTTGGGCTGGTCGCCGACCTCCGGCAAGGTCATCCACAGCTTGGACAGCATCCAGAGCAGGAACGTCGCATACAGGCGCGGCTTCTCCATCAGCCGGTCGGCGGCAAGCAGGTTGATGACGCCGCGGCCGTCGGGCGCCACGCGCAGGAAATCCATGATGTCGAGCGCCGGCTCGCCGAAGAACTGGTCGGCACCCTGCTCCTCGAGCACGAGGAAACGGCGCTGGATCGAGCCGATCGAGGTCGTCGCCACGTTGCCGTACTTGGCTCCGATCTCCTTCGATCGCTCGGAGATGTTGTTCATGAGCGAGCGCAGGTCTTTGAGATCGAGAAGCGGCATCCGCTCGTCGGCGGCAACGCGGAACGCGATGTTGAGGACGCCCTCCTGCACCTCGTTGAGCTCCAGCAGCCGGGAGAGCAACAGAGGCCCCATGTCCTGGACCGTCGCGCGGACCGGATGGCCCTGCTCGCCGAACACGTCCCAGAAGATCGAGGGATAGGCGCGGTTCTTGTAGGCGTCGCCGAGCCCCACCTCCTGCGCGCGCTTCAAGAGGAAATCCTTCGGCTCGCCGACGGCGGCGATGCCCGACAGGTCGCCTTTGATGTCGGCTGCGAACACCGGCACGCCGGCGGACGAGAAGCCCTCGGCCAGGACCTGCAGCGTCACGGTCTTGCCGGTGCCGGTGGCGCCGGTGATGAGGCCGTGGCGGTTGGCGAGCCTGAGGTCGAGATACTCCGGCTTGATGCTCTTGCCGACGAAGATCTTGCCGTCCTGCAAAACCTGCTCGCTCATGGGGTCGCCGCTCCGCCTTCCGTTCGCCCGACCGAAGCCCGCCCGTCGTGTTCGACACCGACTCGGCACCAGGCCCCGATGCACCCTCTTTGCACGGCGATCGGGTCATTGCAAACACCGGTTGCATGGCTCACTTGGCGCAGGTTTTCGCAAAACTCCTATAACGAGGCGACCAGCGCGGCGGGGGTCGCGGCACGGCGCATCGCGAACTCGCCGGCGAGCCCGTTCGCGACGTCCGGCGCGAGCCCAAGACCGCCAGCGCTGCGGCGACAAGCCGGTGCGGCCCGGCCTGTTTTTGAATGCGGACGCCGCGGCTTGCCCCTATAGACACCCCAACGTCTCAGCCTCTTTCCAGCGGCCGGTGCTTCGGCCGGCCGCGCCCAACTGTGGACACCTGACGATGACGACCACGCCCTCGACCGATGCGCCCATCGTGCCGCTCGCCACCGGCTTCGACGAGGCCACGCGCGCAGCCTGGCTCGCTCTGGTGGACAAGGCGATCAAAGGCGCCGAGTTCGAGAAGAAGATGGTCTCGAAGACGTCGGACGGGCTCCGGATCGAGCCGATCTACACGCCCGCCGATGCCCTGCCATTCGCTGGTGGAGCGGTGCCGGGCGCCGCCCCCTTCACGCGCGGCACACACGCCCGGCCGGAAGGCCTCGGCTGGGACATCCGCCAGTTCCATGCCGGGCGCGATGCGAAGGCCATCAACGCCGCCATCCTCGAAGACCTCGACGGCGGCACGACCTCGATCACGCTGCTCGTCGGGCCGTCCGGCCTGCCGCTGGCGGACGGCGTGCTCGCCAAGGCGCTCGACGGCGTGCTTCTCGACATGTGCCCCGTCGCGCTGCTCGCGGGCGAGCAGACGGCGGCCGCCAGCAATCAGCTCATCGCGTTGTGGAACGAGAAGGGCATCGCGCCCGCCGCGTGCCGCGGACACCTGAACGCCGACCCGCTCGGCCTGCTCGCCGTCACCGGTCAGCTCTCCACGTCGCTCGAAGACGCGCTCGCCGGGGCGATCGCTCTCATCGACAAGACGAAGGACATGGAGGGCGTCACCGCGCTCCTCGCCGACGGCAACTCCTACCACTGCGCCGGTGCCACCGAGGCGCAGGAGCTGGCGGCGATGCTCGCGACACTCGTCGCCTATCTGCGCGCCGCCGAGAAGGCCGGCATCGCGCCGGCCGCCGCGCTTCCGAAAATCGCGGTCTCGCTCGCCGTCGATGCCGACCAGTTCCTCGGCATCGCCAAGCTGCGTGCCGCGCGCCGGCTCGTCTGGCGCGTGGCTGAAGCCGCGGGTGCCGGCGAGGCCGCCCGGTCGGTCCGTTTCGAGGCCGTCACCTCGTGGCGCATGCTCGCCCGGCGCGACCCCTGGTCCAACATCATCCGCACGGCGATTGCCTGTGCCGCCGGCGCGCTCGGCGGAGCCGACAGCATCACGGTGCTGCCGTTCACCTATCCGCTGGGCGAGACCGACGGCTTCGCCCGCCGCGTCGCGCGCAACATCCAGATTGTCTGTCAGGAAGAGAGCAACCTTGGACGCGTCGTCGATCCGGCCGGCGGCTCCTGGTACATCGAGAAGCTGACGGACAACCTCGCCCGCAAAGCCTGGGGCCTGTTCCAGGACATCGAAAGACGGGGCGGCATGGCGGCCGCTCTCCAGTCCGGCGACGTGCAGTCCGAGATCGCCCGCAGCGCCGGCGCGATGGCCAAAGCGATTGCCACGGGGCGCGCCGAGCTGACCGGCGTTTCCGCCTTCCCCCTGCTCGGCGACGACGGCGTCGCGCCCGAGCCCTGGCCGCAGGTGACGTCGACAGACAGCAAAGCTGCCGTCTCCGTCACGCCGTTGAAGCAGGCCCGCCTTACCGAGCCGTTCGAGGCGCTGCGCGATGCCGCCGACGCCCATGCCGCCGCGACCGGCCGGCCCTATGCCGTGTTCCTGGCGAGCCTCGGCGCCGTGGTCGACCACAATATCCGCTCGACGTGGACGAAGAACTACCTCGCGGCCGGCGGCATCGCGGCCGACATGACGGATGGCTATCCGGACGCCGCGGCGGCCGCCGCCGCGTTCAAGTCCTCGGGCCTCGACGCCGCCTGCATCTGCTCGTCCGATGCCGTTTATGCGGACCATGCGGACGCGACCGCCACGGCCCTCAAGGCCGCGGGCGCCAAGCTCGTCCTGATGGCCGGCCGGCCGGGCGACCGCGAAGCCGCCCTCAAGGCCGCCGGGGTGGACCAGTTCCTGTTTGCGGGGGCGGACGCCGTCCGGACGCTCGCCGATCTTCAGACGAAGCTCCGCTGAGCTGCCGGTTTTCCATGCCGAGAGATGCGGCGGTGTTCGCCGCATCGCCAGTTCCGGCCCTGTTATGCTAGGAACGCCGACGAGCGGACACTGCGCCAGAGACCCTCATGACCCGGATCCCCGACTACACGACCATCGACCTCGACACCCCGGCAGCGGGCGTGGCCGGCGCGCACGCGGACGGGGAGGCGTGGGTGACGCCGGAGGGCATTCCGGTGAAGCCGGTCTATACCGGCGCAGACACCGCGGACCTTGATTTCCTTGGCACATGGCCCGGCATCGCGCCCTTCCTGCGCGGCCCCTACCCGACGATGTACGTGACCCAGCCGTGGACGATCCGCCAGTACGCCGGCTTCTCCACGGCCGAGGAGTCGAACGCCTTCTACCGGCGCAACATTGCCGCCGGCCAGAAGGGCCTCTCCATCGCCTTCGATCTCGCCACGCACCGCGGCTATGATTCCGACCATCCGCGCGTCAAGGGCGACGTCGGCATGGCGGGCGTCGCCATCGACAGCATCTACGACATGCGCACGCTGTTCGACGGCATTCCGCTCCAGGAGATGACCGTCTCCATGACCATGAACGGCGCGGTGCTGCCGGTGCTCGCGCTCTTCATCATCGCGGGCGAGGAGCAGGGCGTGCCGCCGGCCAGGCTCGCGGGCACCATTCAGAACGACATTCTGAAGGAGTTCATGGTCCGCAACACCTACATCTATCCGCCGGCGCCCTCGATGCGGATCGTCTCCGACATCTTCGCCTATACCTCGGAGAAGATGCCGCGGTTCAACTCGATCTCGATCTCCGGCTACCACATGCAGGAAGCGGGCGCGACGGCCGACCTGGAGCTTGCCTACACGCTCGCCGACGGCGTCGAGTACGTACGCGCGGGCGTCGCTGCCGGCCTTGGCATCGATGCGTTCGCGCCGCGCCTGTCGTTCTTCTGGGCGATCGGCATGAACTTCTTCATGGAGATCGCCAAGATGCGCGCCGCGCGTCTGCTCTGGGCGAAGCTCATCAAAGAGGAGTTCAACCCCAGGGACAGCCGCTCGCTCTCCCTGCGCACCCACTCGCAGACGTCCGGCTGGTCTCTGACCGCGCAGGACGTGTTCAACAACGTAACCCGCACGTGCCTGGAGGCCATGGCCGCCACGCAGGGCCACACGCAGTCGCTGCACACCAACGGCCTCGACGAGGCCATCGCGTTGCCGACCGACTTCTCCGCCCGCATCGCGCGCAACACCCAGCTCCTGTTGCAGCAGGAGAGCGGGACGACGCGCGTCATCGATCCCTGGGGCGGCAGCCACTACGTGGAGCGCCTCACCTATGAGCTCGCCCGCAAGGCCATGGGCCACATCGCCGAGGTCGAGGAGCTCGGCGGCATGGCGAAGGCCATCGATGCCGGCATCCCCAAGATGCGCATCGAGGAGGCCGCCGCCCGCACGCAGGCCCGCATCGACACCGGCAAGCAGACGATCACCGGCGTCAACAAGTTCAAGATCGCGGAGGACGCCAAGATCAACCTGTTGAAGGTCGACAACGCCGCCGTCCGCGAAGCGCAGATCGCCAAGCTGAAGCGGCTGCGCGCCGAGCGCAACGAGGCGGAAACCCAGGCTGCGCTGCAGGCGCTCACCGACGGCGCCAAGGGCAACGCCAACCTGCTCGACCTGTGCGTGAAGGCCGCCCGCGCCAAGGCGACCGTCGGCGAGATGTCGGAGGCGATGGAGAAGGTGTTCACGCGCCACCGCGCCGAGATCCGGGCGATCTCGGGCGTCTACCGTTCGGAGGCATCCATGAGCAGCGACGTGGCCAAGGTGCTGAAGCTCGTCGAGGAGTTCGAGAGCCACGACGGCCGCCGCCCGCGCATCCTCATCGCCAAGCTCGGCCAGGACGGACACGACCGCGGCCAGAAGGTGATCGCCACGGCCTTTGCGGACCTGGGCTTCGACGTCGACATCGGGCCGCTCTTCGCCACCGCCGCCGAGGCCGCGCGCCAGGCCGTGGAGAACGACGTGCATGTCGTCGGCGTCTCCTCGCTCGCAGCAGGCCATCTAACGCTCGTGCCGGAGCTGCGCGCGGCGCTCGCCAAGGAGGGGCGCGAGGACATCATGATCGTCGTCGGCGGCGTCATTCCGCCCGACGACTACGACGCGCTGTTCACGGCCGGCGCCAAGGCCGTCTTCGGCCCGGGCACCAACATCCCTGAGGCCGCCGCCGACCTCGTCGTCAAGCTCAACGACCAGCTCGGCTACGCCAAGCTCGCCGCCGAGTGAGCCGCGCCTGCGGCGCAAGCGTGGCACCGCATCCCCGGCCGGCGGTCGCGCTGCTCGACTGGCCGAGGGCGACTGTTGGGTCCGGCGCATGCGGCATCCTCCACACCGTCACCCCCGCGACGGCGGGGGGCCTGCGCAAGCGTAAGATGGAACGCATCTGAAGGAGCTTGCGCGGATCCCGGCCTGCGCCGGGATGACGGCGGCGGGGACGCGAGGAACGCGCAATTCCGTTGGCCGGGAATGATGTTGGGCAGAGGCGCGCTCCGCTCTCCCACACCGTCACCCCCGCGAAGGCGGGGGCCTGCGCAAGCGTAAGATGGAACGCATTTGAAGGAGCTTGCGCGGATCCCGGCCTGCGCCGGGATGACGGCGGCGGGGACGCGAGGAACGCGCAATTCCGTTGGCCGGGAATGATGTTGGGCAGAGGCGCGCTCCGCTCTCCCACACCGTCACCCCCGCGAAGGCGGGGGCCTGCGCAAGCGTAAGATGGAACGCATTTGAAGGAGCTTGCGCGGATCCCGGCCTGCGCCGGGATGACGGCGGCGGGGAGGCGGCTGTCAGAACATGTTGAGCGCGAGCCGTGCCTCGTCCGACATGCGGCTCTGGTCCCAGGGCGGATCGAACGTGATGGTCGCCCTGCAGCCGCTGATGCCCGGCACCGCGGAGACCGCGTTCTCCACCCACTCGGGCATCTCGCCCGCCACGGGGCAGCCGGGCGCCGTGAGCGTCATGAGGATCGCCACCTCGCGGTTGTCCGAGATGTCGATATTGTAGATGAGCCCGAGCTCGAAGATGTCGGCCGGGATCTCCGGATCGTAGACCGACTTCAGCGCCTTGACGATCTCCGCCGTCAGCTCGTCGAGCTCCTCCTGCGACAGGGTCGACCCGGTGACGGGCGTTCCCCCTTCCGCCACCGTCGGCGGCTTCGCGCGCTCGGACGCGGGCTCCTCCGCCGGCGCACGCTCCGGAGGCGGCGAGGTCTCCGCCGCGGTTGTGGACTTCACGTCTTCGTCCATCATCGTAGGTGCTCCCGGTCTCGGTCCTCAGCCGAACAGCTCGCGCGCCTTCAGCAGCGCTGCGATCAGGGCATCGACCTCGGCCTTGGTGTTGTACATCGCGAACGAGGCGCGGCAGGTGGCCGACACGCCGAGGCGCGCCATGAGCGGCTGCGCGCAATGATGGCCGGCGCGGATCGCGATCCCCGAACGGTCGATGATCGTCGAGACATCGTGCGGATGCAGGCCCTCCACGTTGAAGGCGAGGATCGCGCCCTTGCCCGGCGCCTTGCCGTAGACGGTGAGCCACGGGAACTCCGCAAAGCGGGCGTGCGCGTAAGCGGACAGCTCGTGCTCGTGCGCCGCGATCGCCTCGCGCCCGACCTGCGTCATGTAGGTGAGCGCCGCGCCGAGCCCCACCGTCTCCACGATCGCCGGCGTACCGGCCTCGAACTTCGGCGGCGCCTGCGCATAGGTGATCTCGTCGACCGCGACCTTCTCGATCATCTCGCCGCCGCCCTGGTAGGGCGGCATGGCGTCGAGGTGCCGGCGCTTGGCGTAGAGAACGCCGATGCCCGACGGGCCGTAGAGCTTGTGCCCGGTCGCGACATAGAAGTCGCAATCGAGATCCTGCACGTCGACGACCGTGTGCACGGCGGCCTGGCTGCCGTCGACGAGCACCGGAATGCCCTTCCGGTGCGCGATCCGGATGATCTCCTTGACCGGAACCACCGTGCCGAGCACGTTCGACATGTGCGTGATGGCGACCATCTTCGTCTTCGGTCCGAGCAGCCGCTCGAACTCGTCGATCAGAAGCTCGCCGGTATCCGAGATCGGCGCCCATTTCAGGACCGCGCCGCGCCGCTCGCGATGAAAATGCCACGGCACGATGTTGGAATGGTGCTCCATGATCGAGAGCACGATCTCGTCACCCTCGCCGATCACCATGCCGCCGAACGAGGAGGCGACGAGATTGATCGCGTCCGTTGCGTTGCGGGTGAAGATGATCTCCTCGACCGCGGCCGCATTGAAGAACCGCCGCACGGTCTCGCGCGCCTCCTCCATGCGGGTGGTCGCCGCATTCGAGAGATAGTGCAGGCCGCGGTGCACGTTGGCGTACTCGAACCGGTAGGCGTGGTCCATCGCCTCGATGACGGCGGTCGGCTTTTGCGCGCTCGCACCGTTGTCGAGGTAGACGAGCGGCTTGCCGTAGACCTCGCGAAACAGGATGGGGAAGTCCGCGCGCAGCCGGGCCACATCGAACGTGGTCCCGGCCCGTCCCGCCGTCTCGCCCTGAAGCTGGCGCGCTTGCATTGGCATCATGGTGCTCCTCAGGCCCGTCGCGGCACCTGTCTTATCACGTCCGAAGGCTGTCGCGGGCCATTCCCATGAGCGCCTCGCGCAGCTCCTCGTGCTCGACCTTCTCGATCGCCTCGCCGATGAAGCTTTCGATCAAGAGCTGCGCCGCCACGGCCTTCGGGATGCCGCGCGACATGCAATAGAATACCAGATCCGGGTCGATCTCGGCGGCCGTCGAGCCGTGGCCGCAGATGACGTCGTCGGCGTAGATCTCCAGCTCCGGCTTGGAATCGAACTCCGCCTCGGGTGACAGCATGAGCGCCTGCGCCATCTGCTTGCCGTCCGTCTTCTGGGCGCCCGGCTGCACGATGACCTTGCCCTGGAACACGGCGCGCCCGCGGCCATCGAGCACGGTCTTGAAGAGCTCGCGGCTCGTGCAGTGCGGCACTTTGTGGTCGACGTAGAGCGAGGTGTCGGCGTGACCCTGGCCGTGCACGATCGAGGCCGCGGCGAAGTCGAACGTCGCATGCTGGCCGTCGAACGCGAGATTGAGGCCGTGACGCACCAGACCCTCGCCGAGGGTGAGCTGGAACGGCCTGTAGGTCGCATGCGCCCCGAGCGTCACCTGCCAGTGCCCGAGGTGGAGGGAGCCGGTGCGTGTGGTGCAGATCTTGACGTGCGTCACCACCGCGCCGTCCCCAACCGCGAGCTGCGTCACCGCGCTCGACTGGCGGGGGCTGGCGGACTCGCCCGTGCGATCGATCTCGACGAGCGTCACCCGGGCCTCCTTGCCGATGCGCACGACATGGCGAAGCGCCACCAGCGCCGCGCCGTCGTCCACGCCTGCGGCCGAGAGGATGACGAGCGGCTCCTCCAGCGCGGCCCCGTCGGGCACGTCGATCACCGCGCCATCGGTGAACAGCGCCGTGTTGACGAGCAGCTCGGCGGACTGGGAGAGCGCCGCATCGGCAAGAGCCGTCTCGACCCAGGCCGGCGCCTTGCCGAGAACGCCGGCGAGGTAAGGGGCCTCTCCGGTAGGCGCGCGCACCGCGCCCCCGGCGGAGACGCCCCGGCCGTCGGCGAACAGCACATAGTTCTGCCGGAACGCGGGACCGAGGTGCGGGTCGATGAGGCCGGCGAGGTCGGGTCGCGGCGCCCCGTCGCGGCCAGAGCCGAGACCAGAGTCAAGACCGGCGCCGGCGAGGGCAAACGCCTCCTTCAGGCCCGCCTTGAGGTCCGTATATTTCCACTCCTCCACGCGCCGGCTCGGCAGCCCCTTGGAGGCAAAGGCGCCGATCGCCGCGCGGCGCAAGCCCTGCACGGCGGCGCTGCCCGGCAGGCGCGGCGCGTTCGTCTCGTACGTCGCCAGGATCGCCTGCTCGGCCTTGGTATTCAGCATCTGAACGGTCATGCCACGTCCCGCCTTTGTCGAACCCGTTTCCATTCCGTCCATGCGTCAGGCCGCCTTGCCCGTGAAACCGGCATAGCCCAGCTTCTCGAGCTCCAGCGCCAGCTCCTTGCCGCCCGTCTTCTGGATGCGCCCGTTGGCGAGCACGTGGACCTTGTCGGGCACGATGTAGTTGAGGAGCCGCTGGTAGTGCGTGATGACGAGCATGGCGCGATCGGGGCTGCGCAGGGCATTGACCCCGCCGGCGACGACCTTGAGCGCGTCGATGTCGAGGCCCGAGTCCGTCTCGTCGAGGACGCACAGCGACGGCTCGAGCATGGACATCTGCAGGATTTCGGAGCGCTTCTTCTCGCCGCCGGAGAAGCCGACGTTCACGGGACGCTTCAGCATCTCCACGTCGATGGCGAGCTCGGCCGCCTTCGCCTTCACGATCCTCAGGAACTCCGGCATGGAGAGCTCGGGCTCCTCGCGCCGCTTGCGCACCGCATTGGCTGCCGTGCGCAGGAAGGTGAGGCCGGCAACGCCCGGAATCTCCATCGGATACTGGAAGGCGAGGAAGACGCCGCGGGCGGCGCGCTCGTCCGGCTCGAGGCCGAGGATCGATTCTCCGTTCCAGAGGATGTCGCCCTCGGTCACCTCATAGCCTTCGCGGCCCGCGAGCACATAGGCTAGCGTCGACTTGCCCGAGCCGTTGGGGCCCATGATGGCATGCACCTCGCCCTTGGGAATGGTGAGCGACAGGCCGTTGAGGATCACCCGGTCCTCGTCCTCGAGCTTCACGTGCAGGTTCTTGATTTCAAGCATTGTCCGTTTGCCTTCTTGCAAGCTGTTGCCTTGGGGGGAGCGTCCGGCCGACGGGTCAGCCGACGCTGCCCTCCAAAGAGATGCCGATGAGCTTCTGCGTCTCGGCGAGGAATTCCATCGGGAGCTGCTGCAGCACGTCGCGCACGAAGCCGTTCACGACGAGCGCTACCGCCTCCTCCTCCGACAAGCCCCGCTGCATGCAGTAGAAGAGCATGTCGTCGGAGATCTTGGACGTCGTCGCCTCGTGCTCGAAGTGCGCCGTCTGGTTCTTCGCTTCGATATAGGGAACCGTGTGTGCGCCGCACTTGTCGCCGATGAGCAGGCTGTCGCAGCAGGTGAAGTTGCGCGCACCCGTCGCCTTGCGGTGGGCGGAGACGAGTCCGCGATAGGTGTTCTGCGAGTAGCCGGCGGCGATGCCCTTGGAGATGATGCGGCTCGATGTGTTCTTGCCGAGATGGATCATCTTCGTGCCGCTGTCGACCTGCTGGTGGCCGTTCGACACGGCGATCGAGTAGAACTCGCCGCGGGAGTTGTCGCCGCGCAGGATGCAGCTCGGGTACTTCCACGTGATCGCCGAGCCCGTCTCCACCTGCGTCCAGGAGATCTTCGAGTTTCGGCCGCGGCAATCGCCGCGCTTGGTCACGAAGTTATAGATGCCGCCCTTGCCCTCCTTGTCGCCGGGATACCAGTTCTGCACGGTCGAATACTTGATTTCCGCATCGTCGAGCGCGATCAGCTCGACCACGGCCGCGTGAAGCTGGTGCTCGTCGCGCGTCGGCGCCGTGCAGCCCTCGAGGTAGGAGACGTAAGCGCCCTTGTCGGCGATGATGAGCGTGCGCTCGAACTGGCCGGTCTGGCGCTCGTTGATGCGGAAATAGGTGGAAAGCTCCATCGGGCAGCGCACGCCTTCCGGCACGTAGACGAACGAGCCGTCGGAGAACACCGCCGAGTTCAGCGCCGCATAGTAATTGTCGGACTGGGGCACGACGGAGCCCAGGTACTTGCGCACGAGGTCGGAGTGCACGCGCAGCGCCTCCGAGATCGAGCAGAAGATGACGCCGGCCTTGGCAAGCTCCTCCTTGAAGGTCGTCACGACCGAGACGCTGTCGAGCACGGCGTCGACCGCCACGCGCGGCTTGTCGCTCTGCACGCCGGCGAGGATCGCCTGCTCCTTCAGCGGCACGCCGAGGCGCTCGTACATCCGCAACAGCTCCGGGTCGACGTCGGCGAGCGACTTCGGCGCCTCGGAGGACTTCGGCGCGGCGTAGTAGTAGAGGTCCTCGAAGTCGATCTTCGGATAGGAGAGCTTGGCCCAGGTCGGCTCGGTCATGGCGCGCCAGCGGCGATAGGAGTCGAGCCGCCACTCCAGCATCCAGCCGGGCTCGCCCTTGCGCTCGGAGATGAAGCGCACGATGTCCTCGTTGAGGCCCTTCGGCGCCTTCACCGTCTCGATGTTCGTCTCGAACCCGTACTTGTACTGGTCGACGTCGATTTTCTTGACCTGTTCGACCGTCTCTTGAACTGCAGGCATTTCGACCTCTTCTCCCGTGCGCCCTCAAGTGGTGCGCCGTTGATGCAAAACCTTCGCCGTCTAGGCAGCCAGCGCCGGCTGCCCCGTCGCCGCCAGCCAGGCTGCGACAAATCTCTCCACGTCCTTGACCGTCGTGTCGCGCCCGAGGCTGACGCGAACGGCCGCGCGCGCAATGCGCGGATCCGTTCCCATCGCTTCGAGCACGTGACTCGATCCGACCTTGCCGGACGAGCAGGCGGCCCCCGCGCTCACCGCGATACCGGCCAGATCGAGCTTGATGACGAGTGTCTCGGCGTCCTTGCCGGGCATGGCGATCAGCGTCGTGTTGGGCAGGCGCTCGGCACCCGCACCGATCACGACGCATGCAGGGGCGAGGCGCCGCAGCTCCGACTCCATTGCATCGCGGAGCGCGCGGACGCGGGCCATGCCCTGAAGTTCGCGCCTGGCGGCCGCGGCGGCCGCGCCGAAGCCGGCGATGGCGGCGACGTTCTCGGTCCCCGCCCGGCGCCGGCCCTCCTGCCCGCCGCCGACGAGCAGCGGATCGAGTATCGTTCCATCCCGCACGACAAGCGCGCCCGCCCCCTTCGGACCTCCCATCTTGTGCGCCGACAGCGACATCAGCGAAAGCCCGAGCGCGGCGAAATCGACGGGCATGCGGCCCGCCGCCTGCGCGGCATCCGAATGCACCACGGCGCCATGGGGCGCGAGCGCGGCCGCGAGTTCCGCGACGGGCTGCAGCACACCGGTCTCGCCGTTGGCGAGCGCGAGACTCGCGAAGGCCGGCGCCCCCGACCTTACGTCCGACCTCGGCAGAGCCGCCGCCCACGCCTCGGCGCCGTCGACATCGTGCACGCCGTCGGCACCGCAGGACAGTTCGCGAGGCGCCGCGTCGCGGCGGCGCGCGGGGGCCAGCACCGAAACATGCTCGGCACTGCCAACGAGCACACCGCTCCAGCGCCGACCCATGAACGCGTGCGCGTTCGCTTCCGTCGCGCCGCTCGTGAATACGATCTCGCCGGGCTCGGCGTTGACGAGTGCGGCGACCTGATCGCGCGCGGTCTCGACGACGGCCCGCGCGGCACGGCCCTCGCCATGCACCGACGACGGGTTGCCGACCGCGTCCATCGCCGCGATCATGGCCGCCCGCGCCTCCGGGCGCAGCGGCTCGGTCGCGTTGTGATCGAGGTATGTGCGCAGTGCCGTCATTCCGCCGCCACCCTCCCGGTCCCGGGCGCCGCCGGGCTGAGCCGCGGTCCGCCCTTCACCACGTCCTCCAGCGTGACACCGTCGAAGAAGCGGGCGATGTGCTCGCCGAGCGCCTGCCAGAGCCCGTGCGTGATGCAGCGCGTCTCGCCGAGGCATCCCGCCTCGCCATCGCCGCCGCAGCGCGTCATCCGCGTCGCCTCCTCGACGGCGGAGAGGATCTCGGAGATCGTGATCGCGCCGGCGGGGCGGCCGAGCCGATAGCCGCCCGCGCGCCCGCGCGCGCTGACGACGAGTTCGGCGCGCCTCAGGCGGCCGAACAACTGCTCGAGATAGGACAGCGACAGCCGCTGACGCTCCGCGATCGCCGTGAGCGCGACCGGCTCGGCGGCATCGTGGAGGGCAAGATCGGCCATGGCCATCACGGCATAGCGGCCTCGCGTCGTCAGCTCCATTGCAGCACCCTTTCGTCGTTCCGCAAGCCGGTCCGCCGGTCCGTCGTGCCGCCCGCGCCCTGAGGCAAACGGGGCAGGCCGTCGCACCACTTGCATTCGGGGACCTCAATCGTGTTAAGAGGACCGCCCGCACGCCACGCCAGATCCGGCCCGTAGGCCAAGCAGAACACTCTTTCGAAGAGTTCTAAATCTTGCCTGTTCTTATGGAAATTCCGAGCCACGAAGTCAAGTATTGCCCGGCGCACGCGACAACACGGCTCCGTGAGGGTCGGCGCGGCGTCCCCGGACGATGAGCTTCAGCTCGGCAGGCAGCACCCGACCGGCAGACGGGCAGACGGCCCGCAGGGCCGACCGCAGCGACAGAACGAGGCCCAGAACTCCATGCCCGAATTGATCATGAATGGGCCGGCCGGCCGTATCGAGGCCCGCTATCACCACGACCCCAAGCCCGACAGCCCCATCGCGCTGATCCTGCATCCGCATCCGCAGTTCGGCGGTACGATGAACAACCAGGTCGTCTACTCGCTCTACTACACGTTCGTCGAGCGCGGCTTCTCGGTGCTGCGCTTCAACTTTCGCGGTGTCGGCCGCAGCCAGGGCTTCTGGGACGGCGGGCCGGGAGAGCTCGCCGATGCCGCGAGCGCGCTCGACTGGCTGCAGATCGTCAAGCCCGACGCCAAATACTGCTGGATCGCCGGCGTCTCCTTCGGCACCTGGATCGCCATGCAGCTCCTGATGCGCCGGCCGGAGATCGACGGCTTCATCTGCGTCGCGCCGCCGTCGAACCTCTACGACTTCTCCTTCCTCGCGCCCTGCCCCTCGTCGGGCCTGATGGTGAACGGCGACAAGGACCGCGTCGTGCCGACCGCGTCCGTGGCCGAGCTGTCGACGAAGCTCAAGACACAGCGCGGCATCAAGATCGACCACGAGGTCGTGCCCGGCGCCAACCACTTCTTCGAGAACAAGACCGACGAGCTTCAGGCCGTCGTTGGCTCTTACCTCGATCGCCGCCTCACCCAGGCCGAGCAGGAATACGAGACCAAGAAGGCCCGCGAGCGCGAGCGCGAGGCCGAGCGCCAGCGGGAGCGCGAGCGGGAGCGCAACGAGCCGCCGCCGACGATCACCGACGAGGAGTGACGGCGTGACGGCGCCGCGCCGGGACGAGCGCGGTTGTTCCGCCTCGCGCTGACGTCAAACGCCGCTGCGCCGCGGCCGCGACACCACGCCGCCCGTCAGCGGCTCCGGCACGCCCGTCGTGCCCGGGAACGTGATCGGCAGCCCCTTCAGCGCCCGCACCGCGAGATAGCCCCAGGCCTCCGCCTCCACGGCGTCGCCGTCGAGGCCGACCGCCTCGGCCGGCACGACGGCATTTTGCACCCGTCCCGCCAGCCCGCTCATGAGCGTGCGGTTGCGCCGTCCGCCGCCGCAGACGATCCACAGTTGCGGCTCCTCGGGGAAGTGCTCGCGCGCCCTGGCGATCGCGGCCACCGTGAAGGCCGTAAGCGTCGCCGCCCCGTTCTCGAGCGACATCCATTCGACGACGTCCCAGATGAAGGCGTTCCGGTCGAGCGACTTCGGCGGGGCCGCCGCGAAGAAGGAGTGGGAGAGGCAAAAGCGCAGCACGTCCTCGTCGACGGTGCCACGCGCCGCCGTCCTGCCGTCCTCGTCACAGGCGGCGCCGGCCCGCATCCTCATCCAGTCGTCGAGGAGCGCATTGCCGGGGCCGGTGTCGAATGCGATCAGGGCACCGTTGGAGCCGACATAGGTGACGTTGGCCACGCCGCCGATGTTGACGACCGCCACCGGCCGCTGCGCCAGCCCCGCGACGAGCGCGCGGTGATAGGCCGGCACCAGCGGGGCGCCCTGGCCCCCGGCCTCCACGTCGCGCGCCCGCAAGTCGTGGACGACCGTCAGCCCCGTCAGTTTCGCAAGGAGCGCCCCGTCGCCGAGTTGCACCGTCAGGCGCTCCTTGGGCCGGTGCAGCACCGTCTGGCCATGAAACCCCACCACCTCGATGTCGGACCGCGGGATGCCCTGACGCTGCAGGAAGTCCGCGACGGCTGCCGCATGCAGCTCCGTCAGCATTTCCTCGGTCGCGGCGAGCGATCCCGGCCGCTCCGCGCGCGCCGTCAGTCCCCGCGCCTCCTCCATGGCCCGGCGGATGGCCGCGCGCTGAGCGGTGTTGTAGGGGAATGTCATGGCCGGCCCGCGCGCCGCGACGGCTTCCCCGTCCGTATCGACGAGCGCCACGGAAATGCCGTCCATGGAGGTGCCGCTCATCAGTCCCAGCGCGCGCATCGGCTTGCTCCCAACCCCGCCGTCATGCAATTTGCCGGGCGATTTGCGGCCGATCCTACCGCATGGGCCCGCCCCCTCCCAACCCCGAACGATGACGGCGATGACAGACACACCGAAGAGCCCGTTCCTGGCGACGCTGAGCGAGCGCGGCTTCATCCACCAGGCGTCCGACCTGCCGGCTCTCGACCGGCTCGCGGCGGACGGCCAGATCATCGCCTACGTCGGCTACGACTGCACCGCGCCCTCTCTGCACATCGGGCACCTCATTTCGATCATGATGCTGCACTGGCTGCAGGCGACGGGCGCCGGCCGGCCGATCACGCTCATGGGCGGCGGCACGACACGCGTCGGCGATCCCTCGGGCAAGGACGAGACGCGCCAGTTGCGCACGGTGGAGGAAATCGACGCCAACAAGGGGAGCATCAAGCAGGTCTTCGCGCGCTTCCTGACGTTCGGCGATGGCGCGGCGGACGCCCTCATGCTCGACAACGCGGAGTGGCTGGCACCGCTCAACTACATCGCGTTCCTGCGCGACGTCGGCCGCCATTTCTCCGTCAACCGCATGCTCACCATGGATTCGGCCAAGCTGCGCCTCGAGCGCGAGCAGGAGCTGTCGTTCATCGAGTTCAACTACATGCTGCTGCAGGCCTACGACTTCGTGGAGCTCGCGCGCCGCACCGGCTGCAATACGCAGATGGGCGGCTCGGACCAGTGGGGCAACATCGTCACCGGCATCGACCTTGGCCGGCGCATGGGCATCAAGCACCAGCTTCATGCGCTGACCTGCCCGCTGCTCACCACCGCGTCGGGCGCCAAGATGGGCAAGACCGCGAGCGGTGCCGTCTGGCTGAACGAGGCGCAGCTCTCCGCCTACGACTACTGGCAGTTCTGGCGCAACACCGAGGACGCCGACGTGGCGCGCTTCCTCAAGCTGTTCACGCTCCTGCCGATGGGGGAGATCGCGCGTCTCGCGGCCCTTGGCGGGGCGGAGATCAACGAGGCGAAGAAGGTTCTCGCGACCGAGGCGACGGCGCTTCTGCACGGGCGCGAGAAGGCGGAGGCCGCCGCCGAGACGGCGCGCAAGACCTTCGAGGAGGGGGCGCTCGCCGAGACGCTCCCGACCGTCACGATCGCCAGCGGCGAGCTGGCGGCGGGGCTCGGCGTGCTCACGGCCTTCGTCAAGTCCGGCCTCGTCAAGACGAACGGGGAGGCACGACGCCAGATCCAGGGCGGCGGCCTCAAGGTGAACGACGCGACCGTCACCGACGAGAAGGCGGCGCTGACACCGCGCGACCTCACCGGCGACGGCGTCGTGAAGCTCTCGCTCGGCAAGAAGAAGCACGTGCTTCTGCGGCCCGTCTGAGCCCCGGCGTGTAGCCCTCAGTTCCGCTTGGTCGGGACGACGGTGTCGGACGACCATCCATCGACGGTCTCGGGCTCCTCGTAGACACCGCCCGAGCTTGAGGCGCGCACGCGCTTGTTGACCGGCACGTCCGCCGGCGAGGGGACGCGCGGCTGCACCGAGGTGCTCGGGTTCGACATCTGGAACACCTCGCGGAAGATGCCCGGCGCCACGAGCGAGAGGGGATTCACGACGACTTGCGGGTTCGACATGGGGCCCTGCACGGCGAACTCGATGCCGAAGATGCCTTCGCCACGCGAGCCGCTGAGGATCTGGCCGAGCACCGGGATGCCGCCGAGAGCGTTGTTGAGCCCCTGCAGCGGAATGTAGGTGCCGCCGAGATTGACGCGCTGCGCGCCGTAATCGACCTTGCCGCGCAGCGTCGCGCCGAGGATCGGTCCGCGCAGGTAGCTGTCCTCGATCGCGAACTGGCCGTGGCCGACCGAGAACGGCAGCCGCATGCGATCGAACTGGAAGACCTCGCGCACGACGCGGCGCTGGCCCGGCACCGCCGAGATCGCCGGCGAGCCGCCGTCGGCGCTGGAGACGACCTCGGAGATGATGGGATCGCCGAGCACCTTGAAGTCCTCGATGATGATCACGCCCGTTTTTTCCGCAGCGCCCCGTCCGGCCAGATTGACGTCGATCCGTCCGCGGCCGCCCTGCATGTTGGGATAGAAGCCGACGAGGCGCAGCGCCTGGCCCGCATCCATCGTATCGGCGATGATCTTGCTCGCACCCCTCGGATCGGGCTGGAGAATGGCAATGAGCCCGCGGCCGCCGTCGAGGGTGCCGCGCGCGTCGAGCGCGGTCAGCTCGTCCCCACGGCGCGACAGGCGCATGGAAAAGTTGCGCAGAGCCACATCCGAATGGCCGAGCACGTTGTCGATCGTCACGTAGAGATCGACGCCGCCCTTTCTCCCGGCGGCGCTGCGCGACGGCGTGCCGCCGACGGTGAACAGCGAGCGGAAGAAATCCTTGCCGTCGAACGTGGTGCCGGCCGCCTTGACGTCCCAGATGTCGCGTTGGTTGCGCTTGCCGCTGACCTGGAGGCGGGAAACGGTGTGGAGCGAGAACGCGGGGAAGCTGAACTCCTGCAGCTTCTGATCGGCCGACATCCCGACCGAGCCCTCGATCGCGATATCGTCGCCCGTGACCTTGAAGTTGCGCAGCTCCGTCTTGTGGGCGGTGCCGCTCGCCACATCGAACGTGAGCCGGGCCGGACGCCCGCGCGGCTTCTTCCAGGCGAGCGGGCGGATCGCCAGGTCGGCCGGCGTCAGATCCGCCGTGACGCGAATGACCGGCTCCTGGCCCTCGGGCGCCTCGAACGTCACCGCGACCGGCACGTCGCCCTCGATGAGATCGTTGACGTCGATGCCGAGCTGGCGCCGGTCGGAGCTGTCGAGATTGGCCGTGATGCTGAGCGGCGTAGGGACACCGGCGTCCGGCCCCGTCTGGCGGCGCCAGTCGATCTTGGCCAGCACGCCGTTGAGGATGACCTCGCCGCGCGCCGACGTCTCGTGCTCCGCGAACTGCACGTCCACCGATCCGCTCTGCACGTTGACGATGCCGATCTTCTCCTTCGACTTCATCTCGGTGATCTTGGCCTTGCCGATCATCGACACCGTCTCGGGCTCGACCTCGGGGAGCAGCGGCATCCGGATGGCGAGCTCGCCGTCGAACTTGCCTTGCAGCTTGTCGCTTGGCAGCGCGAGCTTGTCCGCGCCGGCAAAGCGAAACTGGCGCAAGGCGTCGAGCGCGGGCCCCAGTGGCGACTGGGCGCGGAAGGTGACATCGGCGACCGGCAGCGGCTCGTCGATGTCCTTCACCCAGAAGCGGCCCTGCTTCAGTCCCACGCCCGCGCCCGGCGCCGCTCCCGTGACGAGCGTTGCGTCGGGGAGGGCGATCTCGAGCTCGTGGTTGCGCACCGTTGCGGTCACGGCGGGCGCGTGCAGCGGCGGCCCGCCCTTCATCGGGACCATGACGATGTTCTCGCCCGACATTTCCATGCGGATGGTCTCGGGAATGTTGCCGCGCCCCATCACGGCATCGGGCCCCGCGAAGCTGCCGCTCGCGAAGCTGACCTTGCCTTCCCGGAGCACGCCCGAGGACGCATGCATGCCGAACCAGTCGCGGGCGCGCGGGGCAATCATGCGCGGCCACAGCGCCTTCACCGTGCTGGCGTCACCGGGCCCGAAGTGACCGTCGAGACGGACGCCCTTGCGCGGGCCGTCGCCGGCGATGACGTCGCCCGCAAGCACCATCTCCCCGCCCGCGGCTTTCGCGGTCACGCTCGTCAGCTCGATGCGGTTCTCGAGAGGCAGCAGCCGTCCGGTGAGCGCGAGAGCATCGAGGGCGACGGCAGGGACCTGGAATTCCTCCGCGGCCAGCGTGCCGCTCACGGACCGGATCTCGAACGGCCAGCCCGACGCCGCCGTGACCGAAGGATCGCTCGATAGGATTCCCGTGAGCGTCACCTGGCTCTCGCCCCACTTGACGGTCGAGGGCGCCATGGACAGCCGCCGCTGCGCCGCATCGTAGTTGAGCGTGACCAGCCCCGCGTCGATGAGCATCGGCGCCGTCACCGAGGGACCGAGATCGATGAGCCCGCGGCCGAGCTCGAGGGCGATGTCGGCCCCGGTCAGATCGCCGGAGCTCAAGAGATCGATCGACGCGTTGGCCGCGACGGGCAGGTCGAGGGCTCCGAGGAGCGCCAGTCTCGGAATGGCCCGGCCGAGCGCGCTCGGCACGAGATCACGGATCGACGCTTTCACCATGACCTTGCCGGTCTTCGCCGAATCCTCGGTGAGAAGCGACAGCGACCAGGGGCCCCGGTCGGATTCGATGCGCGCCACGGCGGAGATCACGCTGCGGTTGCGGCCATGGTCGAGGTCCACCGCGAGTTCGGCCACCTTCCAGCGGCTGCGGGTGCCCTCATAGTCGACGACGACAACTGCGTTTCTGAGCCCGATCTCACGCAGGCTGCCGGTCGCATCCTGCTTCCGCCGGGCGCGGGCGGTGAAGCCCGAGATCACGCGCGCCAGATCGAGCTTGCGCAGCATAGCGGGCACAGCTTCACCCGGCATCGGTTGAGCCGCGCCGGTCGCGGCCTCGGCCGGGGCGCCCGGTCCGGGCGACGGACCCAATTGCGCCATACCCTCATCGCTGAAGCTCAGCTCCAGCCCGCCGCGCTCCGAATAGGTGACGGCCAGCTTGGGCTCGATGAGATCGACACGGCGCGGCAGAACCTCGAGCGCTGCGAGGCGCGCATAGTCGAGCGTCACGGCCGCGACCGGCGCGGAGGCGACGACGCTTCCGTCGGCTTCCAGGAGCCGCAGGTTCACGAGACGGAACTCGTAGTCGCCATGCTCGCCCGACTGCAGCACGGCATCGTCAACCTTGGCCGTCAGCCCCTTGAGCTCGGCGCTGATCCCCTGCTCGATCGGACCCGCCATGAACTTCAGTGACACCGGGCCCTGCTGCAGGCGCACGTAGACGACGAGGGCGGCGAGCCCCGTCAGCAGCACGACCGGCGCAACGATCATGCCGAGCCGGCGCAGGATGCGGCCGATGAGCGACAGGCGCGGCCCGGGCGACCACCGCCCGGCGGGAATCTCGCGCGCGCTCGCCGTCCGGGACCCGGCGGCGGGATGCCGGCGCCCCGTCCGCGACGGCCCGGTCCTTGAGCCGGGCTGCGTGCGTACCGGTCTGTCCACGCCCCTCATTGCCCCCTGGTCTCGCGCCTCGCGCAAAGGAAGGTGGCGCGACCGAGTGCGCCGCCCGCCGCCGGGCATCGGGCCGGGACGGCAGGCCGCTGACCGGGTGTGCCACGGAACTAGCGGAAAAACTTAACGAATCAACTGGCTCTCGAGCCGGCATCGGCTATGTTTCGTGGCACGCAAGTGCAGGTGCAAAAGCGACAAAAGAAAGGCGCACGGTCCATGGTGGAGAGCGGTCAGAAGGCCCCCGATTTCGAGCTTCCCGCTGACGACGGCACGCGAATCTGGCTGTCGAAGCTGAAGGGCCGCCCGGTCGTCCTCTACTTCTATCCAAAGGACGACACGTCGGGCTGCACGCGCGAAGCAAAGGACTTCACCGATCTCGCCGCTGCATTCGAAAAATCCGGTGCGGCCGTGTTCGGAATTTCACCCGACAGCGTTGCGAGCCACACCAAGTTCCGCTGCAAGCATGATCTGGCCGTGCGCCTCCTCGCCGACGAGGACAAGGCAGTCGCCACCGCATTCGGCGTCTGGGTGGAGAAATCGATGTATGGGAAGAAGTACATGGGTGTGGAGCGCTCCACCTTCCTGATCGATGCGAAGGGCAAGATCGCACACGCGTGGCGCAAGGTGAGCGTGCCGGGTCACGCCGAGGAGGTGCTTGAAGCCGTCAAGGCGCTGGCGGCGTAGGACAGCGCCGAAAATTGCAGCGCCGGGCGCGCCAAAGCGGCACGATCCCCAGTTCCGTCAACAAGCTGGTTATTCTGAAGCTGAGCCCGGTGACCCCTCGGCGGAAACGTGTTAGGCAGTCGCCCACGCCGCCGGGGGGCAGCAGATCATCTGAGCAGCAGATCTTCGCATGGACATGAGCCCGTGATTGGGTGCGACCTCACCGCCCGGTCACAATTCGGTTCAACCGGCTCATTATGACGTCCCCGTTGTATTCGTCGTATCGGGTGGAGGTGTTGCATGTTGCCAAACTTCAAAAAGCCGGAGAGCGACGCGGATAAGACCGCCTTCCTGGCAACGCCCTCTGCACCCGCGCTGCCGCAGGTGGGAAGCTCCACCCGGCCGATCGGCTCGCCGCTGCGCGCAGGCGACCGCGGCACGCCCTCCATCATCGGACCTGAGCTTCAGATCACGGGCAATCTCGTCTCGCGCGGCGAAGTGCAGATCGAGGGCGAGGTCAATGGCGACATCCACGGCTCGCACGTCCTCGTCGGCGAGCGGGCGACGGTCACGGGCAGCATTGTGGCGGACGAGGTCGTCGTGCGCGGGCATGTCATGGGCTCGGTGCGCGGCAGGCGCGTGCTCCTCCAGTCGACCAGCCGGGTCGAGGGTGACGTGCATCACCTGACCCTCGCCATCGAGCAGGGCGCCTATTTCGAGGGCAAGTCGCGCCGGACGGAGGATCCGACCGCCGGCTTCGGGTTCCCCGCCCGTCCGGAACCCTCCTTGCCCCCCGCCGAGCCGCCGAGCTTGCCGGCTGCCGGCCACGTGGCCGACACCGCGGCCGAACCGGCCTGAGCGCGGGCCACCCCTCTACGCACGCCGTGACGGCCACCGCTACTCCCGCGAAGCCTCGATCGCGCGCGCCATGCCGGGCGCGGGGAGCGTGAGTCGCGCTTCGTTCAAGTGTTTTCGTTCTCTTTCTGATCGCTTGTGGATAAGTCGGAGAACATTCAGAGATAGGTCCTGGATTTCAACGCCTCGCGATCGCAACGGGACCTGTTGATTGTCTGCAGACATCCGAACTGTCGTCGTCGGCGGCGGGATCGTCGGCCTCGCCGTGGCCGAGGCGCTGGTGAGCGCGGACGGCGACGTGCTGCTGGTCGAACGCCATGCCCGGCTCGGACAGGAGACGACGTCGCGCAACAGCGAGGTCGTCCACGCCGGGCTCTACGATCCGCCGGGCTCGCTCAAGGCACGGCTGTGCGTGGAGGGCCGGCACCGGCTCGCCGACTTCTGCCGGCGGTCGGGCGTGCCGATTGCGAACCTCGGCAAGCTCGTCGTCGCCTGCGCGCCGGCGGAAATTCCGGCCCTTGAGGTCCTGGCCGTCCGTGCCGCCGCCAACGGCGTCGATGACGCCCGTCTCATCACCGCCAGCGCGGCACAGGAGCTTGAGCCGGCGCTCGCCTGTGCCGCGGCTCTGCTCTCACCCTCGACCGCGGTCGTGGACGGGGCAGCTCTGATGCTGGCCCTCGAAGCGCGCTACCTCGACCGCGGCGGCCTCGTCGCGACGGGCACCAACGTGGTCGCCATCGAGCGGGCTGACCGCGGCTTCCGCGTCGTCACGGTGAACGGCGGCTGCGAGACAGCCGTCGTCTGCCACCGGCTGGTCCTCTCCGGCGGGCTCAACGCCTCGCATCTCGGCGCCCTGCTCGCCGCCCACCTCAGGACGCCGGTGCCCGTCACGCACTACGCCCGCGGGCACTACTTCGTCCTGCGCGGGCCGCGGCCTTTCTCCCGCCTCGTCTACCCGCTGCCGGCCAACGGCGGACTGGGCATCCACGTGACGCTGGCAACGAGCGGGGAGACGCGCTTCGGACCCGACCTCGAGTGGAGCGAGACGCCGTCCCTCGCCTTCGACGAACAAGACGGCGCACGGCGCGCGGCCTTCGTCGCCTCCATCCGCCGCTACTGGCCGGAGGTGGACGAGCACCGGCTGGAGCCCGGCCATGTCGGCGTGCGCCCGAGACTGGCCTCGCGCGGCGCCGGCCCTTCCGACTTTCGCATCGAGGGCCCCGCAACGCACGGCCTTGCGGGTCTCGTCGCACTCTACGGCATCGAAAGCCCCGGCCTCACGGCCAGTCTGGCGATCGGGAGCCATGTCGCCGATCTGCTGGCGAGGGACGCTGCAGCGTGACGGCTAAAGGCGCCGCGCGAGCATCACGATCTCGTGGCCGTTCCAATCGCAGTGGCCCGCCTCGGCAAAGCCGCAGGCCGCATAGAAGCGCACGTTGCGCATCCCCGGCGCGGTGAAGACGTGCACGCCCGGCGCGCCGGCCGCCGCGGCGTGATCGCAGAACGCCGACACCAGCTCTCGCCCGATCCCCCGCCCGCGCCAGTTCGGTGCCAGATTGACGTGGAGCTGCGCCGGGTAGCGCGCCGTCAGGTGGGCCATCTCACGAAAGTAGGACAGATCGGCGAAGCGCTCCGCCTTGGCCGGATCGTCGAGCGCGCCGACGAGATAGCCGGCAAGCGTTTCACCGTCCTCGCGTCCGGCCGCGATGGCGAGGAAGGCATGCTGGGGATCGTGCGCCAGAAAGCGGCCGAGCCAGTGCTCGCGGAACGCTGCGCGCGCCGCATCGTCGGCGAACGTCTGCGTGGCGCTCGATGCAAAAAAGATGGCGTCGAGCTCGGCGATGAGGCGCTGAGGGCGCGGCCGCGCGAGATACCGCTCGACGATTGGCCGGCCGGCAGGAAGCTCGCTTCTCTCGTCCGGCACGCTGCAACTCCCGATTCCGCCGGAACGAAACCTAAAGGCTCAGCGAGCGCCGCGCCACGGCCGGAAGCCGTCCCGATAGATCGCGACCGGAGCCGAACGAGCGGCGCCCCGCTCCTGCCGCGTGTCTGGAGGGAGCTGCACGCCCGCCTCCTCCGGCGACATCGGCCGCGGCAGCCCGTCGTCGTCCGCGTGATCGGCCGGCGCCGGCGACGCGCCCACCGTGCGGCCGTAGTTCGGGCTCCATGGTTCGTTGGGGTCGTCAAGCGCGGCGCGAATGCTGCGCGGCGGCGGGCTTTGCGGCGGCAGGCCGTCGTCCTCGAGCTCCACGCTCACGGGCGCTGCGGCCGGAGGCGGCACTGGCTCCGCCAGCCACGAGAAGACCTGCGGGCCGGGCGGCGGACGGTTGCTGGAGCAGGCGGCGAGCAGGGCCGCGAGCGACACGGCGAGGAGCGGCTTCGGCAAGCCGCGGAAGGGTCGCGGGGAAGCCCCGCGCAAGGACGCGAACATGGAACGCAAACCTCTGGAGACGCACACGTCTCCGCAGCGTGCCAGGGAGGGATTAACGCACCTCTAACGGATGTGCCGCGCTGCGGCGGCCGCCTCAGCCCGCGACCGCGAACAGGCCGCTGCCCTGCAGGCCGTTGAACGCTGCCTGGACGGCAATGGCGGCCAGAAGGATGCCGAAGACGCGCATCAGGACGCGCTGCGCCGTGACCCCCAGCGCGCGCGAGACCTCGTGCGAGATGACGAGCAAGGCAAGTGTCAGGAGCATCACGGCACCGAGCGCCAGTACCACGCCGGCATAGCGCGCGGGCTCGGCTGCGGCGCCCGCCGCCATTAGGATCACGGCGCTCATCGCGCCGGGTCCGGCCATCAGCGGCGTGGCGATGGGGAACACCGCGATGTCCTCCTTGCCGTGCGCTTCCTCGTCCTCGATCGGCGTCAGCTTGAAGGCGCTGGTCGGCCGGGCGAAGATCATGTCGAGCGCGATGACGAGAAGGATGATGCCGCCCGCGGTCTGGAGCGCCGGGATGCCGACGCCGAGCTGTTGGAGCAGCGGTCCTCCGGCGACAAGCGCGCCGAGCAGAATGATCGATGCGATGACGACCGCGCGCACCGAGACGCGGATGCGCTCGGCGCGCTGCATCTGCGGCGTCAGCGCCGCGAAGATCACCGCCGCCTCGATGGGACCGATGGTGGCGAAGAAGATCGTGAAGCTCGTCAGGAACGACGCCAGCATGATCAACCCGGCCTCGCCCGGTCCGCCGTCGTCGCACGCTCAAGTTCGGGCGGCCGATCGAGCGGCCAGCCCGCGCGCACGTAGGCTGCAAACCAGGCCGTGTACTGGGCGGGCGTGGTCTCGATCGCACGCGACACGGTCTTAGGCGTCGCCCAGCGCACCTCGCAGACCTCCTGCGGATCGAGCGCCATGGCCCCGTCGTGGACGCCCCGGAAGACATGCACGAACTCATGCTCGACGAGGCCGTGACCGACATCGGCGCGATAGGTGAGCGTCCCGATCTCCTCCAGAGGACAATCAAACCCCAGCTCCTCGCCGAGGCGTCGCGCGGCGGCGCGGTCCACAGGCTCTCCCGGCCGCGGATGACCGCAGCAGGCATTGGTCCACAGTCCGCCGGAATGATACTTGCCCGGCGCACGGCGCTGCAGCAGCATCTCGCCGGCCGAATTCCAGATCAGGACGGAGAAGGCCCGGTGCAGCGCGCC
Organism: uncultured Hyphomicrobium sp.; assembly: GCA_964589785.1. Taxonomy (GTDB): domain Bacteria; phylum Pseudomonadota; class Alphaproteobacteria; order Rhizobiales; family Hyphomicrobiaceae; genus JAGVSR01. The sequence continues at coordinate 140,497 of CAZPUQ010000002.1, read as the reverse complement.
GGCGCGATGAGCCGCGATCTTGCCGGCTGCCCCGGTCGGCCGGTCATCGGCATCGACCAGCACGACGTGTTCGCTCTCGCCGCGATCGTCCGGTTGCATCGCTCACTTCCTTGCGTCCTTAACCGCTTGTTTGGACCGTTTGCGGAGCCCGAGCAAGCGCCCGTCCCGGCTACGCGGGCGTCCGCGTCAACCTTGCCGGCAGCTCCCTCGCTGTCGGCACTCGCCGATTGCGGCTAAGATTGTCGCCGTCCTGCGCTCCCACGCTCGCCTCGGCCCGATGCCGTTCCCGACCCATGATCGACAAGCTTGAACTGCTCCTCGCCCTCTCCCGCGAACGCCATTTCGGGCGGGCGGCGGAAGCGTGCGGCATCAGCCAGCCGACCTTGTCCTCGGCCGTGAAGAGCCTGGAGGACCAGCTCGGCGTGCTCATCGTGGAGCGCGGCTCGCGCTTTCGCGGTTTCACGCCGGAAGGCGAGCGCGTGCTCGACTGGGCGCGTCGCATCGTGTCCGACGCGCGCACCATGCGCCAGGAGATCGACGGGTTGAAGCGCGGTCTCACCGGCACGCTGAAGCTCGGCGTCATTCCGACGGCGCTGCCCTTCGTGCCCGACATGACGCTGCCGTTCATGGCCAAGCATACCGGGCTGCATCTGTCGATCGTCAGCATGTCGACGGGCACCATCCTCTCCGGCCTCGACAATCTCGAGATCGACATCGGCATCACCTACATCGGCACCGACCTCGTGCAGCGCTTCCAGACCGTGCCGCTCTACGCGGAGCACTACGCGCTGCTCGTGGCGCCCGACCACCGGCTCGCGCAACGGACTCAGATCTCCTGGGCCGAGGCCGGGCAGTTGCCGCTCTGCCTGCTGACGGGCGACATGCAGAACCGGCGCATCATCGACCGCAATCTCGCCGCCGCCGGCATCGAGACGCCGCCGATGCTGGAGTCGAACTCGATGACCATGCTGCATGTCCACGTGCGCTCGGGCCTGTTCGCCACCATTGCGGCCCTGGGGCAGGGCAATAGGTTCGCACCGCCGATGGAGCTGCACGCGATCCCGATCGTCGAGCCGGTCGTCACCCACGAGATCGGCCTCGTGCTCAAGGCCCGCGAGCCGCATCCCCCGCACGTCTCGGCGTTTCTCGCCATGACGCGCAAGATCGCCGCCCCGCGGCCCGACCGCGCCCGATGAGCGACACCCCGCCTCCCGACGCCCCGGCCGATCCCCCACCCTGTCCGGCGCTGTCCGCAGACGAGCGGCGGCAGATTGCACGCATCGCCGAGAGCTACCGGCGCCTGACCGGCCGCCCGCTCGTCTCCGGCGCGGACGTCGTTGCGGCCCTGTGGGGAGCCCCGTTCGCGGTCGTCGCCCACGGCAGCGGAGCCGATCCGGTGTTCTTCTTCGGTAACGCCACGGCGCTCGGCCTTTTCGAGATGGACTTTTCAGCCTTCACGCGCCTGCCCTCGCGCCTCTCCGCCGAGGCCATGCTGCGCGAGGAACGCGCCCGCCTTCTCGACCGCGTCACGCGCTTCGGCATCATCGAGGACTATGCCGGCGTGCGCATCTCGGCGACGGGCCGGCGCTTTCGCATCGCCAACGCCGCCGTCTGGCATCTCGCCGACGAGGCGGGCCACCCGTGCGGACAGGCCGCCGCATTCTCGCAGTGGGAGAGGCTGCCGCCCTGACGCGCCCGCGCAGTCCGGTGCTGCCGGTCAAGGCCGCGCGCCTACCCCTAGCCCTCGTCCGCAAGAACCTTCTTGACCTTGGGGTCCTCGGCGATCCTGTCGTGGAGCGCGGCCACGTGGGGGAAGTCCGACAGCTTCTCGGGGAGCTTGGCCGCCCCCCAGCGCAGCATCGGGAACGCATAAGCGTCCGCCACCGACCGCTTCTCCCCCAGGATGTAGGGCTTGCCGGCCAGATGGTCGTTCAGGATCTTGAACCGCTTGCGGACCAGATTGAGACCGGCCTCGCGCACCGCCTCGCGCGCCCGCTCGCTCTGATCCGTCGTGTACCGGTCGGCCATGAAGATCGGATAGAACGACGGATGCACGTCGCCCGTGAAGAAGGACGTCCAGCGGTCGAGCTCCGCCTGGCCGCGCACATCGCCGGCGCCGCCCAGTGAGGTATCGGGATGCTTGCGGGCCAGATACTGCAGAATGGCGCCCGCCTGCGTGAGCACCCAGCCGTCGTCCTCCACCAGCACCGGAACGGATCCGGCGGGGTTGACCTGGACGAGCTCGGGCGAGCCGAGCTTCACGCGCCGTGCCTCGTAGGGCTCCCCGATCCATTCCAGGACGACGTGCGGGGCGAGCGAGCAGGCGCCCGGCGAATAGAGCAGGATCGGCATGGCGTGTCTCCTGACGATCGGACCAGACATGGAACGCCGACGGACCGCCGTCGTTCCCGCGCCCGGGCGAGTTCAGGCCCGGGGCCCGACGCCTAGCGGCGGACAGGCTTGGGGCCGTCGCGCGAGCCGGTCGCTGTCACGTCGACTTGGAAGCAAGAACCCCTGCAGCCCCTCGACAACCCGTACGAGGTTGTGACCCATGTCCTAGGCACAAACCGTAACCGATGTGTCCGGAACGGACCGCAGAAAATTGGTCGGAGCGAGAGGATTTGAACCTCCGACCCCCAGTCCCCCAGCCTGTCAGGGTGGAATCCATCCCTGCCAAGCTGGTTTAATTCAAATGCTCAACCCACTGATCCTTCCAGTGCATTCCTTAATCTGCTGTACCACCCGTCACCTACCACCCCACAGCAGGATGGATCAAAATCGGAGACTTCTCGGGGGGCTTAATAGCCCGGGCTGAAGTTCACCACGTTGCTCTTAGAGCACCTATTGGGAGACCTTCAGTGACTGACAAGATCGAACTCTCCGACGCCATGCTGCGCAGCCTCAAACTGCCCGCCACCGGCGTCATCTATCATCCCGACTCCAAGATCGCCGGCTTCGGCATCCGCGTCAGCAAGCACGGCCTCAAAACCTTCTACTTCATCTACCGCTTCAAGGATCAGCGCCCGCGCCTCACCCTTGGCCACTACCCCAAGATCTCACTGGCCCAGGCCCGCAAGCTGGCGAGCGAAGCCACCGGCTTGCTCTACCGCGGGCTTGATCCGGCAATCCACCTGCGCCTTAACGAGGAGGACACCCACGCATCGGCCGACGTCACCCCGCATGTCAGCCAGGCCCCGATCTTTACCTATGCTCTTCAAGAGTATGTCGATAAGCACCTGGCAACCAAATGCAGGCCCTCCACCCAGAGGGAAGTCAGCCGCTCGCTGCGCAGCAACTTCCTCCAGCCCTGGGCCGCCATCCCCATCGATCAGATCACGGCCTTTCAGGTCAGCGAAATCATCGATGCCAAGATCGCCGACGACAAACCCAGCGCCGCCATCCATGCGCATGCGGACATCAAGGCCTTCTTCGCCTGGTGCGTGGCCCGCAAGATGATCAAGGCTTCACCCGCCGATACCATTCCCACTCCGGCCGCCAAGGGAAAGCGCAAGCGCAACCTCAACGCCCACGAAATCCAGGCCGTCTGGCTCGCCACCGAAAAGGAGGTCAATCCGATCGGCAAGCTGGTCCAGCTCGCCCTCGTCACCGGTCAGCGCCGCGGCGAGATCGCCGGCATGCGTTGGGACGAGCTGCACATCAAGCATGGCTATTGGGAAATCCCCGGCAGCCGCACCAAGAACGGGCTCGATCACATCGTGCCGCTGTCCTTCCTGGCGCTTGCCATCATCAACTCGGTGACCAAGACCCCGATGCCGATGCAGCCGGGGGACACGGAGATCCACTATTCACCCTTCGTGTTTCCGGCTCAGCGCCTGCCCGCCAAGCCAATCAGCGACTTTTCCGACACCAAGGAACGCCTGGACAGGCTTGCCGCCATCGCGCCCTGGTGCATCCACGACCTGCGCCGCACCATGGCCACCGGCCTGGGCGAGATCGGCATCCTGCCCAAACCGAAAAAGAAGCTGTTCAACCACGCCGAAAACGAGGTGCATGACACTTACGACCGCTTCGAATATTTCAAGGAGCGCTGCGAAGCCATGCACCTTTGGGCTCTCTATGTGAAAAAAGCCATCGCCGGCGAGATCGAGACCGCCTCGATCGGTGCCTTCGACAATCCATTCGCCCGGATCGAAGAGCAGCCCTCCCCGGGCGCTTCGCCCTGACACACGTCCCCCGGAGCGCGCGGAACTTGCTTTCGCGCGCTCCTTTCAAGCCAGGCGATTTAAAGCTCCCGCCGACTTTCCAACACTGAAAGCTCGAGCAACCCTCACCGGGGACCATCAGATGAACCACATCGCCATTAAGCACGTCATGTTCATGACCTCGCTGTCGCGCGCCCAGGTCTACATCATGGAACGGGCCAACCACCTTCCGAACCGCACGCTTCGCTCCAATACCCGCGGCGTCTGGCTACAGGACGATATCTGCGCCTGGATGCAGACCTGCCTCGATACCCAGCGCATGCACAAGCTGCGCCCCAACACCATCGTCAACCTCGCCGACCGCTTCATTACCAAGAAGGAGCTCATCAAGCTGGTCAATATGTCGGCTCCCAGCATCCTTCAGCAGGAGATCGCCGGAACCTTTCCTTCGCGCGTAAAAATCACCAAAACGCGTGTCGGCTGGCTCTATCGCGAAATCATCGATTGGCTGGCCGCACGCCCCAGCGTTCACTAGCGTCTCCAAACAGCAAATTCAAAAGGCGCCATCCGGCGCCTTTTTCATTTTGTTGCTCACTGCCCTTTATCCCGGTCTCCGCGCTCACAACAAAGACGTTATGAGCAATGCGGAAGACCACACATGACCAACCCCAACATAATCGGGAAAGCCGCTCCCATCATCTTCACCCTGGAGGAGGTGAAGTTGCGCACATCGCTTTCCAACGCACTTTATCACCTCCACAAAGAGCGCGATTTTCCGGCTCCCTTCCACCTGTCCCGGCATCGCCTCGCCTGGCACGCGCATGCCGTCATTGGCTGGATGCAGAAATGCATCGATGCCAGGGCCGATCAATCGCCGCATGCCCCCGCTCCCCGCATCACGGCAGCCGACCGCTTCATCTCCCTCAAGGAGGTTTGCGGCTGCCTTGGCGTCTCTCGCCAGACCGTCGATAGGCTCGAAGCGCGCGGGCTCTTTCCTCTTCGCATCAGGATCGGCCAGCGCCGCATGGCTTGGCTCAAATCGGAAATCGACGCCTGGACCGCCGAACGCGCTCCTCCCCGCGAGGAGGAAGCGTCCATCCCCGCCACGCCGGATCGGGCCAAATCACCCGAGCCCGCCGTCCTTCCAACCAATCCATTCATGGGCCTTTGAAATGTCCGCAGACATCAAGATCACCGAAATCATCCGCGCGCACGGCGAAGCCGCCGCAATCAAGCGAACCCAGCGCGAGATCGACCCCGACAGCGGCCAGTCCGACACCCGCTTCATGGTCAAGCTCCGCAATGCGGCCCGCCGCGCCACGAAAATTCAGCGCCATCTCGCCCGCAAGCGCGACCGCGACGACACGCCCGAACCCGACTTGAACTGAGCCATTAACCAGGAAACCGACAATGACCAACACGCCTCAGCAAATCGCCGGGCAAGCCTCCGTTGCACCCGCCCCGATCGCATCGCCCGTGCAACGCCGCGCCGATGCATCGATCGGCATTGGCAACCTTCCCGCCATCGCCGGATATTTCCGCAGCGGCCGCCGCATCCCGCGCCGCCATCCCGGCAGACGCAAAATCCGCAAACTTGCAAATCGCGTCGCCGCCGATCTGGACGTGCGCATCGTCGCCGCCAACACACTCCTGAAAACATACACCCCCGACAACACCTTCATCTGCGGCCCCATGGCCGGAATCGCTGCCCTTTGCCGCCTGCCCTTCCGCCGCCTCTACCACGTCGACCGGGAAGCGCTGTCGGAGATCCGCTACCTGCGCGCCTTGCACGCCTTCTACGTCAACGAAGACACACCCTTTGCATTGGAAAGGAACTAGCCATGCGCCTCATCGTCTGCGGTGCCCGCGATTACGACGACTATCACGCCGTCAAGGCCGCCATCGCCCAGCTGAAACCTACTGTCATCGCCCACGGCACCGCCAAGGGCGTCGATAACGTTGCCGATGAGGTCGCCAAGCACCTGCGCATCACCGTGCGCCGCTATGCGCCCGACGGAAAACGCCACGGGCGCTTCGCAAAACACATCCGCAACGGCCAGATGCTGAAAGAATTCAATCCCGACGCCGTGCTGGCCATTCTCGGCAAGCCGGCCGTGCCCGGAGCCCCAGGCAACCCCGACGACCCGGGCATCCCGGGCGATGCCGGCAACTATGGCGCGACAACGATTGCCCTGCGCGCCCTCAAATCCGGCATCCCGGTTTATACCGTCGGCAAGGACCGCCAGCTCCTGCAGCTGCCGAAGCTCGAGCGCGACCGCCTCAACAACGCAAGCATGCCGCGCACCGTCAGCCCCGAAAACGTCGTGCGCGGCCTGATCGCGCGCGCTGCCCCCCCTACTATGGCCCGTGCCCCCGATCCCGCGCCATCCCATGCAAAAGCGCCAGAACCCAAAAACGTGATCGGCGAGCCGCCCTATCTCGAAACCGGCCCGCATGGCCGCGGCGATTTCAATCTTTATACCGCCCGCCTTCAAAGCCATCAGGGCCGTTCGATCCACGAAGCGTTCACCGCTGCCAAGATCTTCGAGAACGGCGCCACGGGCCTCACCCCCGACCAGGCCCAGGGCCGCACGGCCACCAACCGCGACGAGCTCGGCGATATTTACACCGCGCTCTGGGGCCAGTGGCTACGCGAGAACCCGAAACAGATGGACGCGCTGCTTTCCGCCCGCGGCATTGCCAACGTCAACGCGCCCAAGGAAGAGGTCTGCCCCGCGCAAACCCTTTGGCGCATCCGCCAGGCCGAGATCCGTCGCCGCCATCTTCTCAGGCTGCCAATCCCGCAGCACAGCCTATCGATCGCCCCGTCGTTCAATGCCAGCCACGACAACGGGCCCGAAAACACGATGGAATGATTGCGACCCATCGTTCCACGTCACATGATCGGCGGGCCTTGATAAACACACGGGAGGATCACAACAGAACCTTAGAAACCCCGATTCACCCAAGTGGTTTGCACATGAAAATGCTGCGCCTTTACGACATCGAAATCATTCCGCCCTTCGGCGACGAGCTCGAGATCGTTCTGCCCGGCCAAACCTACGAACACGCCAAACGCGCCGCAGAAATTCTCCTGCTCACCCGCGGCGAAGCCCCGTTCGATCCGATTGACATCTCGCCCGGTCGCAATCTGGGAGACATCTACACGCGCAAGGCCGACAAGCTCATGCATCACCTTCTGGCCGCCTACGATGCGGTCTACGACAAGGCGCAGGAGCGCCGTTTCATGGCCGAGATGTTCGACCATCTCGAATACCAGATCGAAGCCGCCTTCCCCTTCTCGCGCAACGTCGACCGCCGGCTGCTGGAAAAATTCATCATCCAGCGCACCGCGCGCCAGTTGCCCGATCAGATCATCGAAGCCGATCTCCTGCGGCGCAAAGCCAACAACGCCAACGCGCCTTCTCCCACCGCCAAAGCCAAAAGCATGCGCGCAGACAAGGGTCTGACCGCTGCCAAGCGGCTGATCGGCAGCATCGAAAAGGACGTTCACGAAACCGCGCAGCTCACCGGCCAGGTGAAGCACGAGCATATCGCAGCCCGCATCGCGATTTCCCGCGCCGCCAGCGACCGCGCCGCGTCCGTACGCGCCCGCGTCAACAAGGATTTCAGCCAGCACTATCGTGAGGTCAGGCGGCTTTACGCCGAAAAGGCGCCATCCGGCGACAACCACGCGGCCCGCGAATACCAGGGTACGCTGAAAGCCGTCGTCAAATCCCATCAGACCGTGCTGCGCCACGCGCTCCGATCGGTTCACGATCACAAGCGTGAGGCCCTCGCCACCACCGACAAAGTGCTGTCGGATTTCCATGCCCGCAACAGGCAGCTCTCTAAATGGGAAACCGACTGGCTGCGCCAGCAGTGGCGGGAAATCTCGACCACGCACTATCGTGAAAAACACACCCCGCCCCACACTGCCCACATCGACAAGCCTGCGCCTCAACCTTTCATGGAACGGCTCGCATGCCGCTCCCGAGAACGCGCCGCCCCTTCCCCGTGCCGCGAGCAGAACAATGGGCACGATCCTGAACCATCTTGAAGCCTAACCCGGGCCGCTATGGCGACAATGGCATAAAGCGCAAAGGGAAAGCAGGTCTTCGGATGCGAGTGATCGGGCAAAGCCCTCTCAGAGAGAGGGTGAAATCCCGCCTCCCGCAATCCAAAGGATGACCCATGCTAGATTTCGCTGTTTCAACTCGCGCCGCCGCCAAACGACCCAAGCCCTTCGATTGGCAAAGGCCCACCCAATACGACGATTGTCAGAAAGCCGCGTTCCACCGCGCAGCGTCCAATCGGCTGAAGCTGTTGGCCGCCCAGCTTGACTGGCCGAAGGCGGAATTCGACCTCCGCAGCAACAAAGCCGGTATCGCCGTTTCGGGCGAGATCACCCTTCATCACGAACGCGTCTACATCAGCGTTTCCCAATCCTGCATGGGTTCCCAATCCGGCATTCTCATCCGAACCTGCAAGGGTCGCCGCGATTACACCGGCGGACGAAATCACTTCGCCCCCCTTCCCCTTCTGGATGACCCCCCTGCCCTCGCCGAACGCGTGGCAGCCGTCATGGCCGGAGGCTGAACCCATGGCCGATCTGTTCCCTTCCCGCGCGCAAAACCTGGGCGTCAAACCCAAGGTTCTTTTGGCCCGCACTCAAAAATCGCTGAGCCATTACCGCGCAGCCCTCACTGAGTTCGCCGCCCCTTACATCGATATCGACAATTCCGTTCAAGGGGCCCTGGACGATCTGATGGCCGCCTTCGACGACTTCGAGCGCCACGTGCGCGAAACCGTCACCTGGCTCAACCAGCAGCCCGGCACCTGACCCCCAACCCACAAGAAAGGAGCATTCCCATGAACCCCGTCTTCGACAACGTCGATGAAGAAATCAAACAGATCCGCCTCGAGGCCTGGCACAAAGCACCCGGCCCCCGTGTCGGCGACTTTATCCAGTTCGCAACCGGCGAGCTCCGCCGCATCGCCCATGTCTGGCCGGACCGCATCCAGCCGACCAGCGGCACCGGATCGTTTTATTTCGGCCACGGCTATTGCAGCCACTCCGGCGGTCTCGACAACGGCATCCCGCGCGAGATCTTCATCGATACCGGCAACACCAAACCTGGCGAAGTCTGGTTCTTTCATCACGACAGCGCCTGCGCACACAACGGGGTCAACACCACCATTCCGTGCCGGTTATACGCCCTGCAAACCCAACACTAGGAGGCATTCATGACCAACCCCACGACCCAAGAACTTACCTTCAACCAGTACCAGCGTACCGCCGCCGAGAATTATGCCGGTGGCGATTTCGCCTGGATTCTCGATCACCCGGACTGGCGCGCCAAGGTCGAGGATTGCGGCGATACCTTCTTCACCTTCCTGATGCTCGAATTCTCCGACCTCGAATACCCGACCGACAAGGCTGACGCCCTTCAGCGTCTGCAACGCGTCGCCGATGATGTCGAAGAACTCTATGACATTATCGATGCGTTGCAGCAGCCGGCCGACCGCATCATCGCAACCTTTGTACCGCAAGTCTGCATCAACCATCACGCCGTCACCGTCGATCCGCCCGGTGAAACCAGCATCGATTCTGCGGCATGACCATTTCCGAATGCGCTCCAAGGTCGAGGCATTGCGTAAAGAACGCAACAAGCTCCTGAGAGAGAGAGGGATGCGTTAGGTCGTTGAAGTCTACTCAATGTTCGCGCGTTTTGCTTTCATTGCTTTAACCGCCGCAATCGCTTCTCAACGACCTGAATAGCAATGCGCATAAGTTTGCTAGCAGATAATATTTTGCCTCACAGGTATACGGATAGCATCAAGCAACGATGTGATCATATTGCGGCGGATGACCTTGCCGATATTGGTTCCGTTCCCTGTCGCCGAGAATGCAGCTCGCAAGCATGAGATACCAGCCCGAGCCGCCTAAAGCCTCGCTCGAGCGTTATGGGGGATACGCGCAGCAACGCGGCAACATAAGGCGCCGGATAGCCCGTTTCACCGATGTAGCGGTAAGCATCAGCGACAATCTCGTCGGATAGCCTGCGGGGTCGGCCAATCTGCGCTCCTCTCACACGTGCGGCCATAATCCCCTCGCAAGTTCGCCGACGAAGGATGCGGCGCTCAAACTGCGCGTATGCCGCAATGATTGTATAGAATAGCTCGCCTTCCGGCGTCGACGTGTCGATGTTAAGGGACATGATGTGCATCCCGACCTTGCGAGCCTTCAAGCTCTCTGCTGTCAGGATGGCGTCCAAAGTGGAGCGGAAGGCGCGGTCGAGGTCCCAGACCACGAAGGTGTCGCCGGCGTTCAAGCGAGAGAGAGACTCGTCAAATACAGGGCGGCGTCCCGCCACGGCGGAGAGTTGCTCGAGATACAGCTCGTCGCAGCTCTCTTGCAGGCCGATGCACTGCCTATCGAGCCGCTGGTCCGGCGTGGAAACCCGCATGTAACCGATGCGGCGGCCGTTGGGGGAGAGAGTGGTCATGACACCACCTCGTCAAAAATGATCCCTTTTGTCGAGATGTGTCGGCGTCTGGAGGAATCTCGCCAGATTGGCGGATTTCCGCGGGCTTGCAAGTGGAATGTTATCATTTTCGCGCTAGTCTATTCTCCTCTACAATAACGATCATTTATGTTGAGCAGAAAAGCACTGGCCATCGCAAGCCTGAGTACCATCGTGTGCAGTCAACCCGTCTTGACGGCGATTGTCTCGAACCCGGCAATGGCTGAAGATACGTTTAAGACCTCTGACTTTCTGAATCTCCCTCCGGAAAACCAGCGCGGTTACGTGACGACAGCGGCCATGGCCGCCGGTCTCATCGCCGCGGGGAACCGCAAGGAGCAGGCCAAATGCATCGATGATTGGGGCGCAGAGCATCGCAAGGACGGCTATAAGCCCGTGATTGATGCGATGAAGAGACTGCCCGACTATCACCCCATGGCCATCATCATTGCAGTCTTCGAGAAGGCGTGCGGCGAATTCAAGTACGCCGCTAAATCTGCGGCTTTGCCATAGCGGCGGTTGACACGGCGTGCTCCTGGACTCCTGCGTCGTGCCGTGCTGTCCAACCGCCCAACTCGTTCTTGGCCTCTTGATGTCGCTCCTGCGCGCGTTTCTCGATCTCACCGAGCTCCGCCTTGTTCTCTCCCTTTTGCTCCATTGAGAGCGGATTCTCGTTGTCGGTATTCCGCTCGCGGATTTCACCCACGCGGACACGGTCACGCCGGTTCTCATCTGCCCTTTGCACGGCCTCATCAACGGGCTTTCTCCGCTCCCGATATTGCTCGAGCGTCATCTTGCCTGTGAAATCGATTTTCTTCGCTGCTTCTGCGTCCTCACCATCAAGCGGCTTCAGGTTCTCATCCACGATGCTGCCATCGCGGCCCTTGAACACAAAGCGTCCATCCGGCAAGCGCCCTGCCACTCTTTCCAGATCAGCTTCGAGCGTCATCTTCTCCCTGGCTACGATCTCATCCAGCTTGTCCTGATTGTCATCGAGCAGGTTTTCGACTTCCGGCAGTTCCGCCATGATCTCTTCATGCAGCGCCCGATACGCCGCATTACTGGCCAACAGGACCGTGAGCGTCAGGGTTTGGTGATCGCGCCGATCGCGCGTTTCGCGGTCTTCGCGGTGCGTGGCCAGAATTCCTAGCGGGCCGTGCTCCAGCTCGCGCTTGTCTTTGGCGTCTTTCACGATCTCGTTGAATTTGAGCTTCACCGTCGCGGCATCGAGCGGGCCAAAGAGCACGCCTTTCACCGCTTCATACGCGGCTTCCAGATCCGGAAATCCCTCAGTTTCTTGTTTCAATGTTTCTGCCATACAAAATATTATGTCTATAGTTTATCGCAAGCGCACTTATTGCGTCAAGAAATAGAAACACACTGCTTTCTAGACTCAGGCTTTATCGATTGATATAATCAGCGTTATGAGTAATTCGCAGGATAACAAATACGAGAAAATACTTGATTACCTTGAGGTTCTAACCAAAAGCCTCAATGAACTCAAATCCGATGTCGACCGCCGATTCGACGCAGTCGACAAGCGCTTTTTGATGCGGTCGACGAGGATATGGGCACGCTCAAAGGCACCACCCGCCGCATCGAAGACCGCAAGGCCCTTGCAGAGAAAAGCATCGGCATCCTCCAGGAAGCTGATCGCGCGCGCCAGGATGACATCCGGCAGCTCGACATTCGCCTCAGCCGGATTGAGGACCAGCTTAGATCCAATCCTGCGCCTCACTAAACGCACCGGTGCCGCTACAAATGAAGATCTCACTCCCCGATGAATTGAAACAATGGGTCATGTCCCGTGTGGATGATGGCCTATATCCCCAGTGCCTATGTCTGCGACCTGATACGCCGCGATCAGGAGCGCGCTGCTTGTGCTGACACAGACTATGCCCAAGAATAGACGCTGTCGGCTTAGGGCGATGGCCGATACCAATCACCGTTGAGATACCCATGGACGAACGCCGCAAACGCTATCTGATCGCCAAAGCCCTCTGGGAGTTTGTTGCCGAGAACCGCAACAGGCCCGTTGAGAGCCAAGCCCCCAACGACGCCGATGACATGGAAGCCATCCTTGATGCCGATTATCCGGCCGAGGTCGCCACGCTGATTGCGCTTGAGCCGTTCAAAAAGCGGTAGCCGCACGCGTGACCTCCACCACCAGAACTCTCCAAACTCCGGGTGTCGCCGCACCGCTTACCCTTTTGCCATGATGCCCCTTTGCCTTTGTTCCCCTTATTCCATACCGCCGCTTTGCCTCTCCCCCTTTTTGCCGCTTTGCCACTTAGCCGCCAAGTTCACTCTCCCGCATTGAGCCCTTCCCATTCATGAGCCAGCAGGCGCCACCCTGCGCCAGCACGCCACCCACTCTTTGCCGCCATTCCCGTTTGCCTTTTTGCCTCGTTACCCTTTTTTCTCTTTGCCTATTTCTCTTTCTTTCTATTTGCCATTATTCGCATTTGCCGACTATGCCATTTGCCTGTTTGCCAAAAATACGCTTTGCCTATTTAATTATTGTGATACAATCACATTATGTCGTTCGACATATTCAAGCTTTTTCAGGCGCACCCGCCAAACCAGAAAAGGAGCTGGCCACCAGTTTTATGATTCTTGTCTTTGCATCCTCAAAAGGGGGCGTCGGAAAATCGACGATCTGCGCCTCCCTAGCCGCAGCCCTCGCACTCCGCGGCCAACGCGTCGTCGTTCTCGATCTCGATCAGAACCGCACCATCCATAGATGGGCCAGCAAGATCACGATCCCGGGCCTGACCGTCGAAGCGCTTCCGGCGCAAGACATATCTGCCAAGCTTCGCGATCTCACAGCAAGCAACGACTTCGATCATATTCTCATCGATCTGGCTGGCGCCCGCGAAGTCAATCTCTTCAAAGCCATTGCACGCGCCGATCTGGTCATCATACCGGCGCAAGCCTCCGAGCCCGATATTCGCGAAGCTATTGTCATCTCGCATGACGTCAAGGACGTCGAGGAAACTGCATCTCGGAAAATTCCATACCGGATGCTCCTGACCAAAATGCACCCGCTGCGCACACACGTCACCGATTTCGTGTTCTCCGAACTCAAACGTAAGGGTATGCCGATCTTCCGCACCGTCACCGTCGAGCGCACCGCTTACCGCGAGATGTTCCTCAACGGCGTGCCGCCTACCAAGGCCGAACCCACCAAAGGCGCGGGCCTCGAAATCAATAATCTCCTCGCCGAGATCGAAGACATACTAGGCGCCACCGCAACAACCTCAACCCAAGCCGCATGACGACCGAACCCATGACCAAACAACCGTTCCAGCCCTTCAATCTCGACCTCGATGATCAATTAGAACGCATCGCACAAGCCAAAGGCGTTCCCGCCCTCACCACCCCGCCGGTCATCCCAGATCATGAACCAACGCAGCATCCTGCGGAGGAGGGGGCTCAGAAGACCTTCTCCCATGCCACCCAACAACCGCCTGCAACGGCCGATTTGCCCGTCAAACCTCCACCGTGCGAGGCCCGCGTAAAAGTTCCAGATTACCTGATGATGGAATTGAAAATGGAAACCGTACGACGCCGGGTTTCCCTCAATCATCTTTTCCTGGCCGGACTTCGCGCCACCGGCTTTACAGTCCACGACCAAGACATGATCGAAGATGGCCGCCGACTTCGCGGCAAAAACAGCCCGCAACATTCAAGCAGAAACCAATAACTCTGCATATTGGTGCGGATAACTTCGCCTAACACATTGACCTTACCTAATTAAATCCCTCACCATAAACTTATGCTGGAATCATCCCATTCCATTGTCGCCCCCAATAAGAGAGTTCTTCCTTCCCCCGATAGAAGTCCCCAATACGACCTCTTCGCCACGTTCTTTGGCAACCCCCGCGATCTGTCGAATTCCATAGAGCTCTGGGATGCGATCCCCAAATATTCGGTCAGCGCTCGCGCCCAGAATATGCTGCGCGACGACAACGGGCGGCTGCCCGTCCATAAGCACGATTTTCACTATCATCCGGCACCGAAAGCCGACAATCCAACTTTCAAATGCACCATGTCGCTGCAGCCGGCCAGCATTGAAACCGAGCACGGCCGCCAGGACTTCTTCCCAAGCGCCGACGAAGAGCTGGTCGAGGAGATCATCAAGAAAATCTTCTCCGATCAGCATTACGGCCTGCACGACGTCACCAACAAGGAAAGCTGGGTACGTTTCTCCCTCAACATGATCCGCAAAGAGCTCAAAGCCCGCGGTAAGACCCGCTCGATCCAGGAGATCAAGCAATCGCTCGAAATCCTCACCAGAACCGTCCTCGAGGTTGAAATCGAAGGGCAGGGGAACCGGAAAACCGCCTATACTGCGCCCATCCTCAACGATATGACGCGCGTCAAGCGCTCCGACTGGCTTGAAGACCCGGACGCCATGTGGACCGCCCGCCTGCCGGCGCTTCTGAGCCATGCCATCAACAATCTCAGCTACCGCCAGTTCAATTACCGCATCCTAATGCAGCTTTCCTCACCGATGGCCCGCTGGCTGCACAAGCGCCTCAGCCACGAATACACAAATGCCTCGATCACCACGCCGTACCAGATCCTGTTTTCCACCATATCCCGCGACAGTGGCCTCCTGCACCACAACCGGACATCCTCCAACATCCAGACCCTCGAACGGGCCCTGGCCGAGCTCGTCCAGCATGAGGTGCTCTATTTCCATGAATCCAACAAGCGCAATTCCGGCCGCGCCATCACAGATGTTCTCTACACCCTCACCCCACATTCCAACTTTGTCTCCGAAATGAAGGCGGCCAACGCGCGCGTGCGTGACGCCCGCACCAAGTTGGCCCAGAATTGATTCTGTTCCCTGCCGGTTACAATGGTAGGCGGATGCTGCAATCAACCCCAAACCCACGGCCTACCATGGTAGGTAGATCATGCAATATCGCCACTTTTGCCTTGACCGACATTGTAGGCGCTGGCTGCAATACCCTTCCAAGTGCGCTTTTTTACCACTCACCCCGGACCCGAATCTCTCGGTCAAATTGAAATCCTGCGATCTCCGGCACATGGTAGGCGCACGATGCAATACTCTCTCCGCCCTTAGAAAACCGCCAAAAACGCGGTTTCAAAATACCACAGCCTTTTTCCTGCGTTCCGCGGTGGTAGGTGGACGCTGCATTAGAGCGCTAACCGCCCCTTAAGATGGTAGGCGGAGGCTGTATTTCCCCCGCCCAAATAGGGCGGTAGAAGCTGCAATGGTTGGTAGGTAAAGGCTGCAAAGCCCGAAATTGACCTTCCGCTCCTCTCTAATCCCCCCTGTCAAGTCAGTAGGTAGACGCTGCATTGGCCCCCGAACATGGAAGGTAGACGCTGCAATAGCTGACTTTTCAAGCCAACGCGGGCCGTCAACATAGAAGGTGGAAGCTGCAATACCCTCCTGAGTGAGAGGTAGACGCTGCAATGCCATTCCCGAAACACCGCGCTTTCCAACGGAGTCGCGCCGGATTCGAGGCCGCCTATTCTTTTCCTTATATTTATCCCTTTTTCTTTCCCTGTGCCGCAATGAATCTCGCGGGGTTTCTTTCGGTATTTGCTGACAGGGTGGTTATGTCTCAAATTTTATCTACAAGAACATGCTGCATTTTTTTGCGCGCTTTTTAAATTCTGTTTTCGAAGAATCTGATATTCTATTATTCATGTCGCGTGTTATATCCTCAGCCCGATTGCAAAATCAGGACCTCACCACCGTTCCCTTGTTGCCGCTCCCCCACAATATCGAAGCGGAGCAGGGGCTTCTTGGCGCACTTCTAGTCGATAACAACGCCTACGATCGCATCGCCGACATCCTGAGCCCCGAGCATTTTTATGTGCCCGTTCACGGCCGCATCTTCGACGCCATTTGCAATTACCTGCACAAGGGCCAGAACGCGTCGCCCATCACGCTGAAATCCTTCTTCCAGGCCGATCCCGACCTCGAACATCTCGGCGGAGCAGCCTATCTCGCTGACCTGGCCGCCAATATCATCTCTCTGATCAACACCGAAGACTATGCAAAGACCATACGCGCCAGCCACCAGCAGCGCTGCCTGCTCGATATCGCTGACGACATGGCTCTGGCCGCGCGCGGCCAGGATATCGACGCCACCCCCGCACAGATCATCGAAGACGCCGAGCAGCGCCTCTATGCGCTGGCAGAAACCGGCTCCGATAGCCACGGCCTGAAACCGTTCTCGCACTTTTCGCTCTCCGCCCTCGGGCAGGCGGAACGCGCCATCACATCATCGGGCAGAATAACCGGCATCACGACCGGGCTTCCCTCCATCGACCGCAAGCTCGGCGGCCTGCAAGCCTCCGATCTCATCATTCTCGCCGGCCGTCCCTCGATGGGCAAAACCTCTCTCGCCCTCAACATCGCTTACAACGCCGCCCGCGCACGCCTCGAAACTGCGGGCGAGCAGGGGGGTATCGTCGCGTTCTTCTCGCTCGAAATGTCCGGCGATCAGCTGACCACCCGCATCCTGGCCGACCAGGCCAAACTACCGAGCGATGCCATTCGTAGAGGGGCGATCGACCAAACAGCCCTCAAAGCCTGCATCGATGCCGCCCAATCCAACAACCGATTGCCGCTTTTCATCGATCAAAGCGGTACGCTTTCGCTGGCAACCCTCAGAAGCCGCGCCCGCCGCCTCAAACGCACCCACGGCCTGCATCTGATCGTCATCGACTATCTTCAGCTGATGCACTCGCCATCCCGCCGCAACACCGATAACCGCACGGCCGAAGTGTCCGAAATCACCCGCGGCCTCAAGCAAATCGCCAAAGACCTGGACGTTCCCATTCTCGCCCTGTCGCAGCTGTCCCGCGCACCCGAAATGCGCGAAGATAAGCGCCCACTGCTGTCCGATCTCAGGGAATCAGGCTCCATTGAGCAAGACGCCGATGTCGTCATCTGCGTCTACCGCGAGGAATACTATCTCGCCCGCACCGAACCACAGCCCGGCACCGACGATCACCTCAAATGGCAGCAGGCTATCGAAGCGGTCGCCAACATCGCCGAAGCCATCATCGCCAAACAGCGCCACGGCCCAATCGGTACCATCAAGCTCAACTTCGAACCCGCTTTCACGCGCTTCACCGATATGGGCGATCTTTGATCAGCGCTCGCGTTTGCGGTCGCGCTCTATGCCCCAAGACGGCTGCGCGTCATCCCGCTGCGCCAGTTCCTTAGCCCGTGCCCTGAGCCCGGCCATAAACGCGCTTTCCTTCCGATCCTCTCCATCCCGCTGCAAAGAGTCCCCGGAAGAAGGAGGAGGGGGGGTGTCGGGGTCGGCGCTGGCACGTTCCCCCTCGGCCCTGGCGCGTATGGCGTCGGCTTCCAGGCGCTTGTCAGCCCGCCCCACATAGCGCACCGCAGCCTGAAATTCCGGCTTTGCAGACCGCAATCTGTCGATCGAAGCAATCTTCACAGGGCGCTTTTCGATGACCCCTTTCACCCAGCGTGCTTCCGCCAGTTTCACCCGGTCCCAGTCACTGCGCATGACATCGGGCATACCGCGTGCCTCTCCCAGCACTTGCGCTTTCGTCACCTCGTGCAAAAAACGGCGCTCGACATCGCTGCGCGGCTCGATCCTGTAGCCCTGAAGCTGCGGCTTCCCGCCCGAAAACCCCGGAGGATGCAGCTCAGGAGCAGGGGCCGCCCGCGCCCGCCTGCGCTCCCGCGATCTCTTCCAGCTGGCCGAGCTTCTCAGCGTTGCCATGACCCACCATCCCTAAACTTGGCCGTTTGATTGCAGCTCCGCGCCCTTGTCGTAGGCAGCACGGGCCGCCCCAATGTCATGACCAATGCCAGCCTCCTAGACCAACCCCTGCACATCAGTCCGGCAGCGCGTGCAGACGCGCCGATAGCCTTGCCGGCCGCTACCAACCGGAATATGCGACCGCGCCTGATCGCCGAACTTCCGCACCTGCGCCCTGATCAGAGCTTGCGCGCAATCCTTGCACCCCAGCATCAGCATCGCCGCGTCCCACGCTTCCCCCAAGCTCACCGAAATATCGAGCAGCAGACCCAGATCGGCAGTTTTGCCCGGCCCCGGCCCAGCACCTGAAAAGCCGCCCCCGCCCACCACTTCGCGCGGGCCGACCGCCCGCAGCACCAGTGAGGCATCTTCACAGAACTCAAGACATTCACCCAGATGGGGTGCTTCCGCCTCCCAGATGATCTCGAGCTTTTCTTCGACATCCCGGACGGAGCAGGCCACGCAGCGATGGAACCTGAAGGCCTGAATCCAGGCCGCCATCGTGCTCTTGACCACCTCATCGACTCTGGTTTCAAGAAACGCGTTCTCTTCGTCATGTGAGCTCATCGAAATCCTGGCTCCGCTCACGGCAGCATTGCCGATCCTCCCAACCTGAGAAAGCCAGCCTTCAAAATCAGCCCCGGCGGCAGAAATTTTCACGCCGCGCTAGAGCCCGCCAGCAGAGAAAAGGCTCCGCAGGAGCCAATGGGCGCGGCCCCGGGGGTGCAGAGAGAGAGAGTAGTCAGCCCTCGGGGTCGCCCCACACCCGCTTAAGTCCCAGCGGAAGCCTCACCCACCCTTCCGAGAAAATCCGCAGCAGGCGCCCCCTACGCTTGAAATTAGATTTCGATCTTCCAAAAGCTCTGAATAGCCGCCGCATACGGCGGTATGGAAATTCGCTTCGACTTTACATTTCTGCTGCCATGGATAGAAAGAAAGGTTTCGTTTTGAATTACTACGAGTATCCATTTATTCCCCCTTATGCCATTTTCGTATTTGCCAGCAATTTAGCCGGGCTGCACGTTACGGGTCCTGCCCGTATCGCCTCCGAGCACTACGGCGCCCTCGACGGACAAGCAGCCGGCCTGCAAGGTCGCTCCTACGCCATTCCCGTCAAAGACGAGAACCTGAAATCAATCCCGCTGTCCAACGTCAAACCGCACGTCGATCGCTTCATCGGATTTGCCCGCGGCAACCCGCAGCTGCGCTTTGTGCTGATCCCGCCCGGTCTCACCGATATCGCCGAGCGCAGCCCCCGGCACGCGCCGCTCTTTAACCGCGCGCCGCACAACGTCATCCGGCCGAAACCCTGGGGCGCCCAGCCTCTCATCGCCCCGGAGATCGAATGATGAAAAACATAACCGATCGTCCGCAGCCGCACGATCCCGAGCCTTCGGCTTCGCTGCAAACGCACTGGATGCGGCTTGCCGATGCCGTGCGCCCCATCATCAAAGCCCTCACAGCGCGAAACCACAGCGATTGGGAGCCCCGGCCATGAGCACCAATGAAAAAGTCAGGGGTGTCCTGCGCACCTATCTCGAGCTGCCGCCGATCGAGCGCCATCCTGTGCTCGACCGCCTGGTCAAGCCGCAACTTCTCGAGAAAGCCGCACCGCTTGAAGCAACACTGCTCTCGCGGCATATCCGCCTGAGCTTGCTGGTTGGCGATCTCTACGACGAGCTCGGGCATTACATCGCGCCCGACAACCAGGACGGCGCCGACGATATTCACGACGGCTATCAGCGCACCAAAGGCAGGCTGGACCGCGCCCACGCGCTTCTGCGCGAAAACGCCCGCAGAGCCCAACACCTTCTCGGTGAGCACCAGGACAACGCCCCCGGCAGTTTCCTTGAACGCCTTCGCCGCCAGGCCCATCAACGCCCTGCGCAGCGCGCGCCCCTTTACATCCCCGAGCTGGAGCTGGACTGACATGCCCATCACCATTGGCACACAAGATGGATACTGGTTCGCGCTTCTGGAACAGCGCCGCATCGCCCGGGTGTTCCACCACGATAAGATCATCGCCCGCGCTTTCTATGCGGAGCAGGGGCCTAGGACCCCCTCTACCATCCTTAATCGCATCATCGAACGTCACCGCGCCCGCGCGCAGGCGCTCCTCTCACACGCGCCGCTCTCCTCGATCGAGCATGAGATCTAGCCGCGCCCTTTAATCGGATCACCCGTTGTCCAAGACCAATTCAGGAGCCCACCCGACAAACCCCACCAAATAGAACAGGCCTCATGACCCCGACCGACGAACAGCGCGCCGCCACTGAGGCCTTCCAGCACAACCGCCTGCTGAAAATCACTGCCTTCGCCGGCGCCGGCAAAACCACAACGCTGCAGCTGCTGGCCGAAACCAGCTCTGAGCGCGGCCTGTACCTGGCTTTCAATCGCCAGATCGCGCTCCATGCGCAAAAACGCTTCAAGACAGTCGATTGCCGGACCACGCATTCTCTGGCCTGGCGCGCCATCCAAGCCAAACGCGATTATTCAGTCGAAAAGATGCAGGGCAAAATGTCACCTGCCGCGTTGGCCGACCTTCTCAAGCTAGAAGACTTCAAAATCTCGGGCAATGTCACCCTTACGCCGATCCAGCACGCGCATCTGCTCGCCCGTACCGTCGCGCGCTTCTGTCAGAGCGCCGACGATGAAGTATGCCCCGGGCACGTTCCGCACTATCAGCGCATCGAAAAGCTGCCGCCCGCGCTGCTGGCTTCCACCCGCCAATACGCTGCCGAACGCGCCGCCGATTTATGGAACCGCATGACCCACCCCGAAGATCCGATCGCGCTCGGCCATGACGGCTATCTAAAACTCTGGGCGCTCGGAAAACCCCGGCTTCCCTTTGATTATGTTCTTCTCGATGAGGCCCAGGACACCAATCCCGTTATTCTCGAAACCCTGCGCGCCCAGGATTGCCGGCTCGTGGTCGTCGGCGACCCATGGCAGATGATCTACGAATTCCGCAACGCCCTCAACGCCATGAAAGCCTTGAAGGGCGGAGCCAGCACGTATCTCACCCAATCGTTCCGCTTCGGCGATGCTCTGGCTTCCGAAGCCAGCAAAGTCCTCTCCACGCTCGGCGAACGCAAAACCTTGCGCGGCAACCCGGCGCTGACGACCGAAATCCTCCCGGAGGAGGAGGGGGCCCCCGACTGCGTGCTGGCCAGAACCAACGCCTCCGTCATGGCCGAAACCATTGCCGCCCTCGCCGCCGGAAAGGCCCCTTACATCCTCGGCGGCACGTTTGACCTCAAGCGCATGCTGATCGACGTTACCGCTCTCAAGAGCGGACGCGCCGCCATGAGCCCGGATCTGTTCGGGTTCAAGGATTGGGATACCGTGACCGGCTTCGCCGGCTCGGAGGAGGGCCAGGATCTCACCGCCTTCGTCAAGCTGGTCAACGAGCACGGCGAAGCTGCCCTGACACAGGCCATCGCCAACACCGCCGCCTCGCCCGGCCAAGCCCAGATCACGATCGGCACCGCCCACAAAGCCAAGGGCTGCGAATGGAACAACGTACGTTTGTGCCGGGATTTCCTGACCCAGCCCGTGCTAACCCGGAAATCCAGCGCGGACCCCGAGATCCGCCTGTTCTACGTGGTCATGACCCGAGCCAAACAAGCCCTGTCGGTCGATCCCGAAATGATGGCCATCTTTACGGGCGATAAGAGCTCCACCGATGCGTCATCCGTCCCGCCACCCCAGACCAACGCTTCACACGTATCAACGCACACAGAGGCTCCCAAACCCGAACCCAAGCCTGATTTCATGAACACCCTGTTCAACAAAGCTGCCAGGCGCAGGGCCAACGAATAGCATTTCGTCAATTCCGATACCGATTTGATCTCAAATACGGTTCAACTCCGATCCCACCCAAGCGAACGCCATCCCCATCGCATAAGACCCGCTCGCCGCGAGCAACGCCTGCAGAACCGACACCGCTCACACACTTGCCGCCGTGCGCTCTTTACCCACCTCCCGTGCCAATCCCCACAGTTGCCAATACTTATCCGCTACCGTCAGGTGCAACGCGATGCCACCCAGAGCAGGGGCCCACCATCCCAGCCCCAGCATCCCGGCGATCGCCATGGACAAAAGCAACAAGAAGCCCGGTGCCATACGCTATTCCACTCCGATATGCCCCGATGCAATGTGAACCGCCGGGAAAACCCCATCCGCCGCGAAATATCGCTTCAACTCATCGATCTCTGCTTGCGTCAACGAAACCACTCCGCGCGGCAACAGGGCTCCGATCTCATCCCCAATCTGATCGGCAGCAAGCGCGATAGGCTCCGAAAACCGCAACGGTTCGCGTTCAATCAGCGACACGTACCCAATTATTTCAACGTGGCTGCACCCCACGCATGCAACCGCAGCCGGCACCTCGAGCTCAACCGCCTGTGTAAACGCCGGCGCCAATTTCCAAGCCATGAACCTAGAAACCATGCCGAGCTGTCGCTTCCGCTCTTGGGCATCAGCCGAAAGCGTTATCCCGATCCACCAATCGCCTTCCGGAGATGCAATCCGAAACTGCGGGTCCAAATCATCCTCGATCCGCGCAATCAACCGCTGCGCCCGCTTCAAGTCCGCCAGAACAAGCTCCCTCAGCATCAGCCCCTCGGCCCTGATTCTAGACCTAACGTGCATTCCTGACATGCAGATGCCTCCGCCCCCGGAGGCTAGAAACTTGTGCATCCTGATCCAATAATTGCACCGTAACGCCCAATCCGCCTCGCTTCCACCATTCCACTGTGACACGGGTTTAGGGCCTTTCGGCCGATCAGGAACGCCCCATTTCAAAAAGCATTCAGTTGGGAGATTGCCGATGCGCTGCGTTATGATGCTGATCACCACCCTGAGCGTTTCAGCTTGCAGCGCCGGGCCCCCGCCCGACACGTTTGTCACCTGCGCCCATGACACACTGGATAGACCAGCAACGGGGAAGGGTTGCGGCGCTTAGATTAGCTCTCCGCCCAAGAAGGACAGGGCTTCATTTTTTGGCTTTGACACGATTGGCGCGCCGCCAACCCGCGCCGCTGACACTTCGCATACGCCCGTGTGCCCTCTTTTAATCACAACCCGGATACGGCACACTTATCATGTGAAACCAAGCTTCCCCAAAAACCGCGCCCGTTCCTCATCTTCGCGCAGATCTTCGGCTTCTTTTTCCGATCCTCTCAAAATCAAGCTCGCCGGCAAAGACGATGCGCCGCTCTCGATGTCCCAGCTGCGCGACGGCCTCTATGAAACCGTGCGCCGGCTGCTTCCCTACGAGAAACACTACCGTGTAAAGCGCGCCGCAATCTATCTCACCGTTATCGATGAGAACGGCCAGCCTGTGCAGATCTCCCAGACCGGCGAATGGACCATCTATCCATACCTGTGTGCTGCAGAGGACTTCGACACCTGACCGATACCGAGCGCATTTAGGCGAACTCCACCTGGTCCTTTTCAGAGAACGGATCAATCTCGATCTTGAGCCGCGTGACCGCAGGGACCGCCACTTTCCGGTTTTTCACAATCCTTACTTCCACAAGCCCTGCTTCCACCAGCTTACCTATAGTGCGCGTCACATTCGGAGCGGCTCGCCCGGAGAGCTTCGCCAGCTCAGCCAGCGACCCCGGCTTTTTGTTACGGAGCAAAGCAAGCAACACCCGGTTTTCCGGCGTAAGCAGCCTCAGCAGCGCCTCAACCGAATTGAAACTCAACTTCCCGGCATCCGCAGGCGCCTTCTTGTCTCCCCTCGCTACCGCCTTCATCTCATCACGAAGCGAAGCGAGCTTCTGAACCTTGAACTTTGCCATCATTTTTTCCTCTCTGTAACGTTCACAACCTCTGTGCCCACGCCCCGCTCGGCCAACACCTTCTCAACCTCATCAAACAAATCATCCAGCAACTTCTCAGTGCTCTCAAACTTATACGGCACACCTTTGTCACCACTCGTTATCCTATCCTCATAGGATAACATTATCAGAACGGCGTCGCCCTGTCAAAATTGCTCGCGCCTTATCACACACAACCTCCATCAAGTTGCGTTCCGATGCTGATCTAGGCGTTGAGGTCGACCCGCTGCTGAAGCTCAATCACAAGCTCCGAGCACGTTTGATAAAGCGTTTTGCAATCTTCGTGTGCGAGCTCGACCGCGATCGCGTAACGCTGCCGAAAGACATCGTCTTCCCCCGCCCAGCGCCGATGCGTAAACACCGCCAGATGAAACATCTCGTTCCGGGCATCAAAATTCTTGGCCAGGCTCATATGAGCCACCTGCAGCGTGCTGGTCTCGCGGGCGCGCACACTTGGATCAACCGGGCACAAGCTTGATTTCTCAAACTCCGGCGGCCGGGTTTTGTCCTCTCGCTTGCGATATTGCTCAAAAATCTCATCCGGACTGAGATACCGGATCAGCTGGAAGCTCATGCGCAGGCCCAGATACTCGAGGCGCGTATGCCGGACGGGCGGATCAAACGCCAGCGACACCCGAATCGAGCGCGGCCCCTTCGTCTCACAAAACGCGATCGGCATTGGTATCGCGTAAAGCGCCATCTGGTCCAACAGCATCTCATGACCATCGGCGTAGAAAACCACGCGGTTGTCGTCTGAGGCCAGCACCCGGCCCGGATCGGCTACGCCGTACCCGATAACCTTGCGCACGTCCTTATGCAGCGGCTTTTTCTTCTTGTAAGAAGGCGGTGTCAGCCGCGCGATACTCGCGGGCGGCACGTTTGCGGATAGGCCTAAAAGACAGCGCAGCAAATTGCTCGAAGCCTGCGGAAAGCGCGCGGCGATCAGCGCCGCCTTGAACGCAAGCCGGGGCGCGGCATATGACGTTCCTGAAGCAGCCGTGAACAAAGCCTGCCGATAGTTTGGCGATAGCGTCGCCATACCGGCACTTTCCCAGTGCGCGCCTGTGACCACACGCGCCGCACCGCCATCGTATACACAGGTCCCGCCGAGATCCGCAAAGTCAGGCTTTACAGCGCCGTTGATACCCGGACCGCACCGGGTCAATGGGGAGGGTTCCTCCGCCGCCGTGATCGCTCTCACCCCAACACCGTCGAATTCATCGACCCGCAGTCCGTTTCCATGCGCTAAAGCGCCAACGGTAATCACATTGGCCGCATACGCTGGATCGATCAGGCGGCTTTGAGGGCTGAGGAGATAGCCGGGGTAGGCTGTCGCGAGTTGCTCAGGCTGTCCCCATCCGGGGGCGCGACGGCTCTGATTGCCAGCGGAGACAATAATCACAACACCAAATTCACGCACCAGCGTATCAAGCTCGGCGGCCCAGGGGCTGGCGCGGCCGTCGTCATAGGGAATGAAGGCCGAGTCCCCAAGCGAGATATTGATAATGCGGCAACCGCGCTCCGCCAGAAGCTTGACGGCATTGCGCATCTGCTCCGGTACTTTCTGCTTTTCGTCAAACGCCCCCTGGTCGTTGACGACACGCACGCTCAAGAGGCGCACGGGCGCGGCGAAGGTATTGCGATCGATGCATTCCCGCACATCGCCGTAGGCTGCAATCCCGGCAACGCGAGTGCCGTGGCCGCTAGCGTCAGCGCCGCCCAGATCGGCCGGAACGGAGAGCCGCTCCGTGACAAGACCATCCAGAAACGGATGAGCGTTGAGGCCTGAATCTATAATCCCGATAAGCGGCACATCACCAGCCGGAAACCCGACGGGCGGGGCCGTGGCCAGGACAATGTCCTCAAGGCTATCCTCGCCCAAGTCCGGTATCGGCGGGACTTCCACGACCGCCACCTCCGTAAGCTCCAACAGGCCCTTGAGAACCGTTCCCTTCATCTTGGCCCGGATCAGAATAAGCCCGTAATCGCCGATATAAGGCGCGCCGAGAATTTCGCCGCCTGCCTTCTCAATGTGCTTGACCACACGATCGACTCGCACGCGCCGGTCGAGCGACGTTTCAGCGTCCCAGATCTCAATATCGATCACAAAGGACTCACGGCCGTCGATGTCGCCCGGCCCCGACAGCCCCTGCAATTTGAGCCGTGACCCGAGCCGATCACCCGGCTCTATCCCGCTTGCTCGCTCGATTGTGTTGAAGAGGCTGGCAAAGGGCGCATTGACCGTGCCTTGCGCCCCGCCCTGAAAGGAATTCAACTTCGCCTTGAAGTCCTTGAGTTCGGTGTCGGTCGAAAACAGCACGTAAATGTTGCCCGGGTTTTGCGCCAAGACCTGAAAGCCATTCCGGCGCCAGACATCTTCTTCGACGGCTCCGACCAACTCCACTTTAAGGATCAGCGCCGGATCAACACCTTCGACCCGCGGGGCCGCTGCCGCGCTTTGAATCACATCCTCAAGCTCTGTTCGAAGCTTGGCGCCGTGCGTCCCGGGATTGCGGGTGATCGCAACCGAGAAGCCTGGCTTTTTGCGCCTCAGCTCGTCGCGGACATATCGCAGAAGGGGAAGGTGGTCATAGGAGGGCATGGTTCACGTGTGAGCGGGCTTTCATTTGTTCGGCCTTGACGGCCGGCGCTTGCTGGCGTGCTTCACGGCTGCCGCAAACTCGGTCTCGCTCACGATCTTGCGGCGCTTCATCACCGCGTTCTTGATCGCATCGAGGCAAATGCGTTCGATATCGGCGAAGGACTGCCCGGCAAGCTTCGACACCTGCTCGCCTAGATCGAAATTGGTCTGGTAATTCTTGAACTGCAAATGAAGCATCGCCTCGATCTGCCGGCTGTCCGGCAACCCGAGCTCGACAATCTCGTCAAATCGCCGCCAGATCGCCGTATCGAGCGACTCATGCAGATTGGTGGCCGCAACCAGCAGCCCGCGCGGCTGATGCCGGTCGATCATCACAAGCAGCGAATTGACCACGCGGCGAAGCTCGTTGTGTTCGCTGGAATCACTGCGCGCCCGCGCGACAGCGTCGAACTCATCCAGGAAAAGCACGCACGGAGACCGGCCCGCGAAATCGAACAACCGACGCAGATTGCTTGCTGTCTGGCCGAGCAGGGAAGAAATAATCACATCGATCTTGGCAACGTAGAGCGGCAAGCCCAGCTCGCGCGCCAGAACCTCCGCCGTCAGCGTCTTTCCGCAACCGGGCGGTCCGTGCAATAGCACCTTTGACCGGACGGGCAGACGGTGCTGGCGCAGCTCGTCGCCACGGCGTTGCTCCTCAAGGACGCGTTCGATCGCCGAGCGGGCTTCCGCGAACAAAACCACCTGTTTC
Organism: uncultured Hyphomicrobium sp.; assembly: GCA_964589785.1. GTDB lineage: Bacteria > Pseudomonadota > Alphaproteobacteria > Rhizobiales > Hyphomicrobiaceae > JAGVSR01. The sequence continues at coordinate 112,818 of CAZPUQ010000002.1, read as the reverse complement.
AGCGACCGCGCAGGTTCCAGGATTTCGACGAGATCGACGGCACTCTCAGGAGCGTTCGACAGCGCTGTCAGGCCCCGTTTGGAGCCTTCCTCAACCTGGACACTCGCATCGAGAACACGCTTCAGGCTAGCCGCTAGTGGCATATGGCCCTTGCGCTGCTCTTCTTCGATAATCTTGAGCGCCGCGGCCCTGAATTCAGAAGGCCGCCCGTAACTGCCAATGAGGCGCTTGATCTGGTCGGCCTTGGCCATCGCATCCCGCTTTCCAACTGGCCGGATCAGATCACTTATCGTGATTCGCCCGGCACAGCCTTTTCTAGTTTATTATATACGAAATTTTTCCAGAAACTCAACGTCTTACAGTTTTGAATTCGCTTCTGTACTCATCTGCCGCTCTCCGAGGCGATCCGCCTTCTCACTTCCGGACTGTACGATGCGCATGCGAGCAGCATCATAGGGGCGCACCATTCCGTATGCGGCGTCTGGCGACCCGTTGAGCCAGGTGTCGAACTCTTGAGGTTCGCTCAAAAGAACCGGCATCCGGTCGTGCATGATTGTGCTGGTGAGCGTATTGGGCTTTGTCGTCATAAACGCAAACACATCGATCTCAATGGTTGGCCCATCCTTCTTAACCGGGCCCGCATAACGTTTCCAGATCCCGGCAAAGGCAAAAAGCGGCCGCTCTTCCGGCGGCGTCAACGCAAACCAGTGCCAACCCGCCGGGGACTTGTCGTCTGGCTCACAATAAGAACTCGCGGGCACAAGACAGCGCCGCGATTCAAAACTCGGTCGCCAGAACGGCGAGGTCAGCACCGTGTCGTCCCTTACATTGGTCACAGGTTTGGGCGCATAACCTTTGCGGATAAGGGGAAAGCCCCACATCATCGGCACAAGTTCGCACTCCCCATCAGTGGCAAGCCGCACCACGGGCGCTACGCTCTTCGGGAAGATCGAGGGCTGCGCATTGATCTCCCCACAGCGATTGTCGGAAAGCCGGAACAACCCGCGCACCGCTTCACGGCTTCTTGTCTGACTATAGAGATTGCACATGGTGTCCACGCTAAAAGCTCCCAGCGCGGGGTGCCAGTCCTGCTTCCCGGTCCAGCGCCGTGGTTCATAGATCGTCTTCATATCGCCGCCCGCGCCGCTCGGCTCGTTCAGCCGAACACCCCGGTAGCCGCATTGCGAACAGCGCATCACGGCCGCTACGCGCTCCGGATCGGCCTCCGTTCCGAACCGGATGATCAGTGGCGCAATCGGCATCGACAGAACTGCGCGGCAGCCGCTCCGTCCGCAACCAGCCCAAAGCCACAAATGACGCCGCCGCGCATCTTCCAATGTAAGGGGCAACGGATTGAGCTTCCGATGCGAGGCGCGCGGCGTGCACAACACCTCATAGCGCATGAAATCGTCCCAGCGCTCCGGCAGTTTATGCATGACCCTCACTCACACGCCCCGTTGACACAGCGTTGGTAAGGCCGACGCACCTCGTTTGTCGTGCTGGTGATCTCGAGCGCCTTGAGAACGGCAGCCGTCAGCCGGCCCACATCCACGGCGAACACGCGCTGCCGCTCGAGCTCGTCGAACAAAACTTCATGTAGCCGCTGCCCTTCCTTCATCGTCCTTCTCCTTTCGGTACCCAAAGACGAACCACATGTTAGGAACAAAATAAGAACAACAGGGCGGATGCCATGCTCAGAGATTCTTATTTTCCCTTTTGTATCAATATATCAGGTTGTGCATTCGTCACTAGCGGGCCTATTCGCTGCACAGCGAATATTGCCCTGTGAGCGATCGTGAACGCGACGATGGCCCTTGCCCGCTTCAAGGCTTCATCATGTGTTGACATCAAAACGCTTGTCATTGTCAATTGCATTGACTATTACTTGCTTGTCAGCATATGCTATTTGGACAAGTGATTGGATGACACCTTGAAGGAAACGCTACGCACTATTCGTGATGCCCTGGATGCCCAGCGCGCGGTTCTTCTGCCCCTGAGGCAGATGCCGAAGCCTCCGCTCGGCTGGATTGCCACTGTGCGTTCTGCCCTCGGCATGTCGCAAAACGTCCTCGCAAACAGGCTGCAGGTCGCCAAGCAGCGCGTCTCTCAGCTCGAAGCGCGCGAGATCACCGGCGAAACGACACTCGCTCAGATGCGCGATGCCGCCGATGCCCTGGGCTGTGATTTTATCTATGCGTTTGTCCCTAGAATGCCGCTCGAAGAAACCGTCACTCGGCGCGCCTACGCGCTCGCCCGCCAAGAACTCGCCGCTGTCGAGCGTTCCATGCAGCTTGAGGATCAGGAAACGCCACTCAACGATCAGCGCATTCGCGATTATGCAACGCGCTACATCTCCGAACGCGACCTGTGGCGCGATGAGCGATAACCTCTTCGAGCAACCGCCGAACGCTACGCCCCTCGGTCCGGACGAGATCGCAAATCTGCGCGTGGCCGCCGTCTCGCGGGCCCAGCTCAATGAGCTCGAATCCACGAACGTGGCGCGTGGCCGCCGCTGGGGCATGAACAGCCGCAAGGATTGTTTCACCCCCGTGTTCCTGATCGGGCTGCACAGCCGTATGTTCAGCACCGTCTGGAGCTGGGCCGGACGCTACCGAACCCGTGAGGTCAACATCGGCAATACCAAGCCTCACGAGATTGAGGTCGCCGTCCATCAGGCTTTCGACGACGCAAAGGCCTGGATCGAATACAAGGCCTACGAGCCCGCCGAACTGGCCTTACGGCTGCATCACCGCCTTGTCCTGGTTCATCCCTTCGTCAACGGCAACGGCCGCAGCACGCGGCTGATTGCGGACATCGCTGGCAAGCGACTCGGTGCCAAGCCCTTCACCTGGGGCGCTGTCTCCCTCGCCGAAACCAGCGCGGCGAGAACCGCGTATGTTGACGCACTCAAGGCCGCCGACGAGCACGATCTTGAACCCCTGATAAAATTCGCGCAGTCATGACCGAGCACTCTGTTTTTACCCTGCCCCTGCTTCAAGCCGTCAACGACTGGCAGCGCGGCGGCGATCACAACCAAAAAATCCGGCGCGGCAACGCTCTCAAAGAGGCCTGCTTGAGCCTTCCCACGCAATACCGCCAGCCACCCTCTCTTTGCTACCGGCAGGAATCCCACGAGAAAGATCGCACCTGGCAACTGCTCATTGATAACGAACTTCCTGAAACGATCGCCGCGTGGTCGCTCTCCTTGGATGTTGTGCAGACCTTCAAGGGCGGCATACCTCCGCCCGATCAGCGCGGGATCATCTTTCAGATCGCGCCCGAGGCTCATCAGGTCATCGCCAATATCGCAGCCATCTATGCCGATCCTGAATTTCTAGAGACCGCCCAAGCCTGCAAGTCGGAGATCAGCGGTTATCATTCCGGTATTGGCGATTACGGCGACGCGCAGCAGGAAGTTGTTCTCGAGCTTGGTTCCCTCGACCGCGCAACGATCCATTTGTACGGCGGCTTCGCCGGAACACTCGATCAGCTCATCACGGAGTTCGACGTCCAGCAGGGCCGGCAGCCCGACGCCAAAGAACTTGCGCTGATTCAATCTTTCGTCGGACAGCCGCGCTGGCTCTCGCCAGAAGGCACTTTCGCAGCAGTCTCGCGCACATTGGGTCACGCCGCCGCGCGCCGATGGCTCCCGGCGCTCTCTTTTTGATGGCTCCGACGGAATCGAGCACGCGCATTAACCAATTTTTTTGTTTTATATCAACAAGTCCTCGTCTTTGACGCGTATCGCCACAACATCAATGACGCGTAATAACACAACATCATTGACGCGTAACGCCACAACATGATATACGTGTTGGAGCACGACAAAATTGAGCGTGCCCGAACGAACATCATGGTCAAACCACACGAAAAACTCGCAGCGTCCCTTGGAGCCCTCAAGGCTTTCCAGGATGAAGGACGTCGCGTCTTTCAATCCAAGGAATTCAGCCGCACCGATCGCGAACGCCTCCTCGCGAACGGCTTCCTTCGTGAAATCATCCGTGGCTGGCTCATGTCGTCCAGCCCCGCAACCCACGATGGGGACAGCACACCCTGGTATGCCTCCTTCTGGGAATTCTGCAGCCGCTACGCGACATCGCGTTTCGGACAGGCCTGGCATCTTTCGCCGGAGCAATCCCTATTGCTGCACGCGCAAGCAACAAGCATCCCCACCCAGGCGCTGATCAACAGCCCCAACGGCACAGGGAACCCGACGCCCTTGCCGTTCGACATGTCGCTCTACGATCTAAAAACGCCTGCCATGCCGCCAGCCGCCGATCTGACCATGCTGGATGGACTTCGCGTCTATCGCCCAGCTGCGGCCCTTGCCAGGATTCCGGACGCGTTCTTTGTGCTCCATCCCATCGAGGCACAGATCGCGCTCAATACCATCAAAGACAGCTCTGAGCTTTTGAACCCTCTGTTGGAGGAGGGGCGGTCCACCTTCGCCGGCCGACTGGCAGGCGCGATGCGCCGCGTTGGCCGCGCCGACATAGCCGATGATATCCTCACCACAATGAAACGGGCCGGTTACGACGTTCGCGAAACAGACCCCTTCACGGCCGAACAGACGCTTGCCAACCTGACGCCTCACTTCTCACCGGTCGTGGCGCGCATCAAGGCCCTATGGGCTTCCTACAGGGCCAATGTGCTTGCTCTGGCTCCGCCAGCGCCGGGCTTGCCAAAAGACAGGGCCTCCTTTCTCAAGGCCATCGATGACATCTACCAAAGCGATGCCTATCACTCGCTTTCCATCGAAGGCTACACCGTGTCCTTGGAACTGATCGAGCGCGTTCGTTCCGGCCAATGGAATCCGGAGAACGATGAAGCCGACCGCAAGAACCGCGATGCACTGGCCGCCCGCGGCTATTGGCAAGCCTTCCTAAGCGTCAAAGCGTCCGTCGTGCAGATCCTTGACGGCGCCGATCCCGGCACGCTTGTCAAACCCGCCATCCGCCAATGGTATGCCGAACTCTTTCAACCCTCCGTGACGGCTGGCATCTTGTCTCCCGGCGCGCTGGCTGGCTATCGCAGCATTCCCATCTACCTTCGCGGCTCACGCCACGTTCCACCGCGTTGGGAATCGCTCCCCGACGCCATGAATGCCTTGCTTGAATTGATCAAGGACGAGCCGTCACCGTTCGTGCGCGCCGTCCTTGCCCACTGGATGCTCGGCTACATCCACCCCTTCCCCGATGGAAACGGCCGCACCGCCCGATTCCTCATGAATGTGATGCTGGCATCCGGCGGCTACAGCTGGCTCGTGATCCGCGTCGAGGATCGCGCCGCCTACCTTGCCGCCCTCGAAAGCGCCAGCGTAGGAGGGGATATTCAACCCTTTGCGGCCTTCATCGCCGACCGACTTGCCAAGCAGTAAATTGCTTGTGAGCTTTGTTAGCGGAGGCTCGGGGCAGCAACGTTGACAACAGTTGTTCGGCGATGCAAACAACAGTCTGCGATGCATACTGAGCGAAATTGCGAATGAACTGAGCGTTTTTTATGGGGCTAGAATTTCAATGCCGCCTGATTGCGTTCTCCTGAATCGCCGCCAATCAATTGTTCTTGGCACATCCTTCATTCTGAGCTCTTCCCGCGCGTTCGCTCAGGAAGGCGTCTCCTATGAAACCTTTTCTCCACTGATAGGCAGTGCAAACTCCGTCCTCGATTTGGCGATTTCCATTGATATTCCATACATCCACGGCGCAATCCCAAAATATCTGGAATGGGACTACAATTCTAGGTTCAAGACGCTTTCGGAGGCTGGAAGTTCGGGCGTCTTCGCGAACGCTGAATCAGCCATTTCGTACGTTCGCGCCCTACCGAAAATTCTTCCTGCAGCGGTACTGCTCAAGTTCGACGCTGCGACAAGGAACTCGCAGATCTTTGTCATTAAAGAACTGACTAGGCTCTCTCTCCCCATCGTGCCTCCGGCGGAATCAGTGGCGCCAGCTATCGTCCCTAGCGTTCCAGATCAATTGACGACAAGGGATACTGATCTCAGGGTTATCAGTGACATTTTTCTAGAGACGCTAGGCATCATGCTGGGTGAGAACGCGCTCAACGTCGCCTTTATCGAAAGCGATGAAAAGCTCAAGCAGACCTTCGCCGAGATGTTAGACAAAGTTGCTTCCAAAGACTGGAAGGATGTCGCGGAATTGGCGGAGGTAGCCTTCAAATTGTTCGTCGGAGGCACAGTCTGGAAAACGGTTACGGAAAAGATGGCGAAGAAAGTCACTTTTGGACTCGCGCTAAGGTGCGTGCCTGTCGTTGGCTGGATTTATTGCGCCGCCGCACTAATCGTGAGCATAAAGAAGAATTATCAACGCTTCTCTTTTGCAAAGTAAAACTTATTGGGCTACGATGAGGGTTCAAAGACTGAAGGAGATTGCATGATAAGATTTTCGCTCACACGCCTATTTACTGCCGCTGTCGCCGTCGGTGCGGCTCATTATGGGATCACAGGGTTGGAAAGCGCCGTGGCATCCGGATTCGTAACAATGTACGCTGGTTGGGGCGCGCTGGCGTATGACATTGTGCAGCGCGGTTCGGATAACTCTCCGGGCCGGGCAGATAAAGAACAGCTCGTGGGCTCAAGTGGCCAAGCACAGCCCCACCAGTCGCGTTGACCCTCATTCGGGCCAGCTGGTGTATGCGAAGGACGAGTCACTTCGCTCTCGTGGCCAACCTTCTGACATGGAAAATGTTTTAAAGCGGCGGATATTTGCAGCGGACCAAAGACATCCGAAGATAAAAGCTTGACTGCTCCCACCCATCATTTTCCATGTGTGATAATGTATCTTATGGAAACCAAAATTTTTTATTGTTTTTCGACATGACTATTCAGGAAGCACGAATATCCTTTTTATCGTGCGTATTCTTCTGCGCGCTCGAATTGAGAGGCTTGAATGTCGACGAACGCCTGTTGTCGCAGATCACCGAACCCTTCACCGCCCCGCGCCGCGGCGAACCATTGCACACGGTATCTGCTCAAAAACCCGCTGGGGCAGAATAACTGTTGTGCCCTCCGTGGGGCGCTTCGTCTAGAGTTTCTGACAGTAGAGTAGCGCATAATACGCCGACCGGTTGTCGAACGCGCTCCCACTGCCAGCGCCGCCAGAGTTGAAACCGCCAATATCCACCCAGTGCGTGTGGGCGCCCGCCGTGTTTGTCCCGCCCCATAGTGTAACTTCATATCGACCGCTATCTGTGTGGCCGGCCCGTGGATTGTCTGATCCGAACGTACCGTCTGTCACGCTCATTTGCGTATCGAGAGTGTGATTGTGAGCCCCCGTCGAATTGGTGCTCACACCCGGCGGATCAATCCAATGCGTATGCGATGGCATCTGCGCTGCGGTAATGACCGGGTAATCCGCCCCGCCGGCGTTGCCTAACGTATAGTTGCTACCTATCCCGTTGTTTCCTACCCCTACGATCACGCGGCCCGCCGCCCCTGCCAGCGGAGTCCATCCGCTGGGACAAGCCGACAGGTTGAATGGCATCACTGCTCCGGCAGGAATTCCCAAAGATGATTGCGCTTGGCAATTTGCACCATTCACATCGCAAACTTGGGGTGTGCGAATACCTCCATCAGCCCGCATGGCATCCGCGGTATAAACGGGCTTGTTGGCATACGACCGAAGCCACGTCGTGTCCTGCATGTACCAGCCGCCGCCGTAGGTATTGTTGTGCCAGCCGGTATTCCCATAGGTGCGCACCCAGCCGCCATCGGCATCACGAAGCGTGCCGACGCTAGGGTCAGTGATCGCACCTTGAACGGAGAGGGCACCCCCTGCCGATAGATTGCCGTTCGCTGAAACGCTACCGGCAGTCCAAAGATCGCCGTTATCGATATCCAGCAGCGCGACGTTCGCTTCCCACCCGCCCAAATTATCGGCGTATTTCCCGAAACGCAGTTGGTTATCGGCATCACCGCCGTAATGCATCACGAGCGACTTCGTGCTGCTGCTCCCATCCATCATCAGGGCGTTCCAGCCGGTTGCCGCTTTTAATGCAAGGCCACCTACGCCCGTGCTGCCTATCGCACTATTGAGTTCGGCGATGTCTCCGCCGCCGCCATGATCGTAGAATGTAAGCCGGTCGAACGCCGTGCGGTAGAAACCGCTTTGTGCCTCGAACGATAGCCGGTTCGTTCCCGAATTCGACATGGTGATCCACTTGTCCTGCATATTTAGGTTCGCGGTCGCTGTGTGGTTGCCGAGGTTGTCTGCGCTGCTGGGCACGGTGGCCCACGTGTTGTCGCCACGTAGATACGTGGTAGCCGATGCTGTGCCCGTCGCAGCGAGCTTGGGAAGTGTAACCGCGTCATCAGCCAGATCAGCGGTCAGGATCGTTGCATCAAGAATCTCCGCTGTGGCGACACCGCCCGTGGCTATATCAACGGCTGCAATCGTATCAGCCGCGATATCAGCGGAGGCGACAGTGGAATCGAGAATCTCAGTGGTTGTCACTACGCCTGCGCCGAGGTTGAGAACCCCGGCGTTTGTCATGGTGGCATCGCCCGAGATCGCCACGGCGATCGCGGCGTTCGATCCGTTCCCCACCCAGATACTTGCGGAAGCGAGCGCCGGAAGTCCCGAACTGATCGTCGCCCACGTGTTATCCCCGCGCAGATAAGTGGTGGCCGATGCCGTGCCTGTGGCGGAAAGATCAGCAAGCGCGATGCTCGCATTGGTAATTTCAGCCGAGCCGATAGCGTTAGAGCCAATGGTCAGAACGCCTGCGTTCGAGAGCGTTGCATCGCCAGAAATTGCCACAGCCGTGGCCGCGCTCGATCCGTTCCCCACCCAGATATAAGCGGAGTTGAGCGTTGGCAATGTTCCGCCGCTATCGGCGGCGCAGCCCCAGGTCGTGCCGTTGAATTTGAGAATCTGTCCGTTCGTGCAAGAAAGATTGCCGATCTTGGTGACCGCAGCCGCTGCATCCCAACTCAAAATTGAGCGCCATGTGCCGGACTTGCAGACGATGAAATGGCCCGTCGGGATCTCTTTCCCACCCGAGCGCAGGAAATTGTCTTCCTCGCCTGCCATGCAGCTATCACCCGGCAATGGCTCGGCTGCGTAAGCGCCGTTCGCGATACTGATCGCGACGACAAGAACGGCTAATATTCGCAGGACTCTATTCATCAGCAGCCTCCTTCAACCGGTCGGTGATTTCCCGGCGCACGCCGTCGGGGCCTTTGTCGGTGAGGGATCGCCCGTAACTGAGGCGTTCGACGACTTGGAAGCCCTTCTCATCCAGAATTGCCACGGGCTTATCATCGATGATGAAGACGAAGGCTTTGGCCTTCTGATTGATCTCAATCCGCACCGCATCGTGGCTCGCGGCCTCTTCGGCTATAGCCGATTGACCAACAGCTATGATCGCTAACGCGGCTGCTGCAATGAATGAACGCATGAACTCCCCCACAAAATTCGCTCGTAAAAATCGAAACGGCCACCAACGAGAAACCTCGTGGTGACCGGGAGTTCGAAACCGTAACTTCATCAGAACGGCGCGGCAGTCTTTAGCCGCGAGCCTGATCGCGCGAACGCGAGCGCAGGCAGTGAGCCTGAACATGCACTGCCGCCTCCCGGTCTAAGCCGAGAAGCGACATCCATGGCGCGCTTCGCCATCGTGTGTGAGGAAGACGCACCAATATCGGCTGATGCCTGCCGAATGAAGTTAGGGGTTTCGATGCCCCCGCTGGAAAAACTCCAGCTTCCTATATTCTATACACATTTCGTTAACAAATAAACATCATTCGCATTCGCCGCGCTTTCCGGGCGTCTCCCCGGCATGCACAGGACGGGCTGTCGCGCGCCGCGCCTGCTTGTGCCGTTGTTTCATGAGGCCTCATGCCCGCTCTGGCTCCGCGCTGCTGGATTGCACGGCCTTCAGAACACGAAACGCCAGAGCAAGATCTACTTCTCCCCCTCTTCCGCGCTTTCCATCATAATGCGCTCGAGCTTGTTCAGAACGGCGGTGTCGAGAATAGCCGTCACCCCGATGATCCTCAGCTCGGCGGCCAGCCGTGGGCGCCTTTCTTCCCGCTCCGTTTCCTCCCTTTCTGCCGCTTCCCGCGCAATTTTTTCAGGGTTCTCCGGATACGCCGCGCCAAACATCGACGCCCCGGCCCGGACATCCCCCCGCAACGTCAACAGCCGCCAGATCGGCTGCGCATAGTTCCAGAGTCCGGAGGCCAGAAGTACATAGATCAAGAGATTGTTGAATTGGGCGAGCAGTCTTTGCAGCGCCGTCTTGCCCTTCGTCGCGGGCAGAACATTTTGGCCGTACTGTTCGCGACGTATCGCGACTTCTCGCGCGGAAAGCCCGGTGACGGTAGCGCCCAATTTTGAAAGGACGAATTCAATTGAATAGCGATGCCAAGCCGTGTCGGCGGACTGGGAGGGCGCGTGCTCGCTCATTGTATTGAAATCATTGTTCGCCTGATAAGGAGCGGCTTCGGCTTGTGCGACTGGCACACCATGTCTTGCTGGGCTACCATCTGAAAATGGCGCACCCAAAGAAGCGGATTCTGAGCGAGTTCTGGCAGGAGATGCAAGGCGCGGATGCCGCGTTTTTGTTCCTTCTGGCGCTTCCCTTCGGTATTGCCGCAGTCGCTTTCATTGCCGATTGGGTTCGCTCCGCATTGCGTGCAAAACGTCTTCATCGCGCTGATCAGCGAGCAAGACACCATCCTTCTGACATGGCCCGTTTGCTCGTGAGCTGCCGACGCATGATCGCAGCGCCCGCTTGACTTGTCATGAGTATGCCGTGCTGTTTGGCTCGGCCGGAGAAAACTACAGTATGCTTGGGGTTTCGCGGCTGAGGCTTGACGGGCGTCAACAAAAATCGCGCCAAGCTGCATTAGCCCTTCCAAACTGCGCTTCATAGAGGAGAGGCCAAGTCCATGCTCTACGTAGATATACCGACGTTGCCGGAGCTGAAGGCGCTGATATCGCTGCGCTCGGATGCCTGCCTCTCCATTTACGTCTCGACGACGCCCCAGACGCAGAAAGCCGGAGCCAGTCGTGTGGCGTATGGAAATCTCGTCAAATCTGGCATCGAGCAACTAGAACAAATCGGGGTAGATAAACGCCGACGGGCTATGCTTGAGGGTGAGCTTGACGCTCTCAAAAATGACGAAGACTTCTGGCGCTTGCAGGCCAACAGTGTGGCAGTCCTTGCCACGCCCGATCGCATACGAACGTTCCGGCTTGCCACCGCAGTGGCCGACACCGTTCAGGTCTCAGACCGCTTCCATTTGAAGCCTCTGCTAAGGGCGATGGCCTTCCCTCAAACGGCGCTTGTTCTTGCTCTCTCAGAAAACGATGTACGGCTAATTGAAATTTTCGCGGATCTGCCACCGTCGCAGGTTCGCGTACCAGCGCTTCCGAAGAGCGCCGCCGATGCCGTAGGTCGCGCATCGGTCAACAACCTCACGCAAAACACCCGTATAGCAAACGCCGAAGGGCAGACTGTCTTGTTGCGGCAGTACGCTCGGAAAGTGGATTCCGCATTGCGCGCGGTCTTGGCGGGGCGGGACACGCCACTAATCCTTGCTGCTACGGAGCCGTTGGCGCCGATTTTTCGCACCGTAAACAGCTCGTCGTCGCTGCTTGAGAGAGGAATCTCTGGAAGTCCTGATCGGCTGAGCGAAGCAGAGCTTGCTGACGCCGCGCGGACGATACTTGATCAGCACTACAGGGATCAAATCGAGGACACCCGGCAATTGTACGAGACCCGCTCGGGAGAACGCCGCGCGACTGCCAATGTTGAGGAAACGGCACGTGCTGCGACAAGGGGCGCTGTTGAGGTCTTGATGGTCGACATCGATCAGACCATTCCAGGCACACTCAGCGATTCCGATGGGGCCGTGACCCGCGTTGCGGCGGCGGACGCTCGGTCTTACGATATTCTCGACGAGATTGCCGGTCGGGCGATCATGGCCGGCGCGAAGTTTTTAGCCGTTCGCAAGGACGACATTCCGGAGGGAGCACCACTGGCGGCGGTTCTGCGCTATCCGATATGAGCAGCTTGAGTTACAGCAACAGCGAGGCCTGAATGCTGCAGCATCTGGGTGCTGATCCGGCGGGACATGCTGCCACCGCGAACACTTGCCGTACTCTTCCCCAGGAGCGCTTCGTGAGCTTGCCGCAATTCGATATTGTGTCGTCATCGTTCCACGCAGATCCGTCCCGGACGCTGGAACAGCTCCGCGCAACCGATCACCCTCTGGTGCGAATGCGGCAGCCGATTCGTTTGACTGTACTAAATCTGAAATAGCCCATTTCCGTAAAATCTAAACTTTCATTACTGACCAATGGGGAGAGCAATGCTCAGGCGCGTTTTGTCAGCGGTGTTTTTATCGGTTGCGTCTGCTCAATACCTTCACTCGGCAATTCGCAAACTTCAGAAGTAACAGAAGAGTATCTAACTCAACTCGATCCAGTACTGCACGTCCCTCTTTTGATGTCTCATTCGTTCATGTTCTTCCTTCTGAGCAAATATCTTGGGCGCACTCCACATCGGCGTGCAATGTTGCCCCCGTTACAGCGTGAGCTTCTTCGCCTCCAAGCGCGGAGCTGCGGAGCGTAGCGAAGCAGCGGAGAGGTTGGAGGCGGGGTCAGCTTTCGACGCCGATCGTCACTGACCAGCGTCGCCGGTCCACAGTAGACATTGAATATGACAGAACGTTCCCTAGATCGTCGCGTTTGTTGTTGGCACCTAGGGAGAGGATTCTAGCCCTGCCCATTTGAAACCGCGCGTGACCGTTGCGTGTGAGACTTCCAGACGTTGGGCCACTTCGCCGATGGGAATGCCGAACTGCGTGACATGGCGGTGGCCTTCTAAGATGGCCTCGATGTCGAGGAGTCGCGGCCTGCCGACTCTTGCGCCGCGTTGCTTGGCGGCTGCTAGGCCTAGGACCGTGTTTTCCCGGATGATGTCGCGCTGGAATTCCGCGAAGGCGGCGAAGAGGTGAAAGACGAGCTTGCCGCCCATGCTTCGCCGATGTCCGGTGTATTTTCGAATTCCGTTTTCACTATATTTTCTTTGTTCTCAAGTTATTATGACTATATTTTATCGCAATTTCCTATTGCTTGTCAAAGAAAGCCGAAACTGATGAAATTTTGCCTCAGGCGGCTGAGTGGAATTTTGGCACATTGGTTTGGTGGCGATAAGCAATGCGCTGCTTGCAAGACCGGCGCTGCTCAGACAAAGTCCGGGTCAACACTTCACTTGCGACACGCAGCGCCGAGGTGGCGACCATGAAGGCTCAGGAATGTCGGGCTCTTTTCGCGGAGCTGGGTGTTCTTGGCGAGGTGCTCTGCGCGGCGTGGATTGCAGCGCCGTCCGACAGAGACCGAATGAGGGGTCAGCGAATGAAGCTGGCGCACCGAGCCACGCTTTGCCTGCCGTTTCCATTTATCGCGGCTCTTGTAGACGCGCGTGTCCAGGGTAGGGCCGCGATCGCGGTGAATTGATCCAAGACAGAGACTAATGGCGCCCCAGGCTTAGAAGACTACCGCCTGAGTTCGTCTGAATGTGGCTGCTCACACCACGACAATCCCGCGTTTCACCAATTAGCACCCGAGGTTACCAGCGATGACGGCCCGCAATCTCGAATTCATGTTCCGACCGACTTCTGTTGCAGTGATCGGGGCTTCCGATCGCCCGCAGAGCGTCGGCGCCACGGTCATCCGGAACCTCCTCGCGGCTCCTTTTGCCGGCCCGATCTTTCCGGTGAACGTCAAGCGCGACGTGATTGCCGGCGTGCGGGCGTACCGGGACGTTGCATCTCTCCCAGTAACGCCCGACCTTGCCATCATTTGCACGCCTGCAGCGACCGTGCCCGGCCTGATCACGCAACTCGGCGCCCGTGGCACGCGCGCGGCCGTAGTGCTGAGTGCGGGTCTCTCGGTCGCCGGCGTCTCCTCTGGTCGCACACTGCAACAGTCTATGCTGGACGCCGCCAAGCCGCACCTATTGCGTATCCTGGGCCCGAACTGCGTCGGATTGCTCGTGCCTGGTTTTGGGCTCAATGCGAGTTTTGCCCACACGAACGCGTTACCGGGACACATTGCCTTCGTGTCGCAATCGGGCGCCTTGGCGACCGCCTTGCTGGATTGGGCCAAGACGCGCGGCATCGGCTTTTCCCATTTCATTTCGATGGGCGATAGCGCCGATGTCGATTTCGGTGACGTGCTCGACTACCTCGCAAGCGACCCCGGTACGCGATCTGTGCTGATGTACATTGAATCCGTGAAGGCGGCGCGCAAGTTCATGTCGGCCGCGAGATCGGCTGCTCGCAATAAGCCTGTAATCCTCGTAAAGGCTGGACGGGCACCGGAGGGTGTAAAGGCTGCGGCGTCTCATACGGGTGCCCTGATGGGGTCCGATGCCGTGTTCGACACTGCGGTGCGGCGTGCCGGCATGCTACGGGTGACGACATTGATGGACCTGTTCGTGGCATCCGAGACGCTGGCACGGTCGCGGCCCATTCACGGCGATCGCCTGGCGATCCTTACCAACGGTGGGGGTGCAGCCGTCCTTGCTGCCGACGCGCTGGCCCTCGGTGGCGCAACTTTGGCGACACTGTCAAAGGCTGGTCTATCCCGACTCGACGCAGTCTTGCCGCCGAACTGGTCACATGCCAATCCGGTCGACATCATTGGCGATGCGCCGGTTGATCGCTACGTGGAGACGCTGCAGATCCTGCTTGATGAGCCCGAAGCTGATGCGGTGCTCTTCATGCATGCCCCATCGGCAATTGTCGGCAGTACGGAAATCGCCAGGGCCTGCGCGCCGATCGTAACAGAGTCGTCCCGTTCGGTGCTTGGCTGTTGGCTTGGCGGCGCGGGCGTCGATGACGCCCGCCAAACGTTTTCCGCAGCCGGAATCCCAACCTACGCGACCCCAGAGCAAGCCGTAGACGCATTCCTGCACATTGTGAATTATCGGCGCAATCAAGAGTTGCTGCTTCAGACCCCGCCCTCCGTTCCGATGGAGTTCGTTCCAGATGCGGCAACGGCACGACGCATCGTGGCGGACGTGATTTCGGCAGGACGAGACCTCCTCACCGAGCCCGAAGCAAAAGCCCTGCTTGCCGCGTATGGCATCATGGTTGTGGAAACGCGTGTTGTAGCCAGCGTCGAGGAAGCTGCGGTGGCAGCCGCGAAGATCGGATTCCCTGTCGTCCTCAAGATCCTTTCGGTCGATATTTCCCATAAATCCGATGTCGGAGGGGTGGCGCTAGGGCTGGCAAGCGCAGACGACGTCGGCAGGGCTGGACAGGCGATGATCGACCGGGTCCGTCAACTGCGGCCGGACGCACGCATCAGCGGCTTTACCGTGCAGACCATGGTCATGCGTCCTCGCGCCCATGAACTCCTCGTCGGCATCGCCAGCGACCCGATCTTCGGACCGGTCATCATGTTTGGTCAAGGTGGTACGGCCGTTGAGGCGATCGGCGATCGAGCGGTCGCCCTACCGCCACTCAACACGACGCTTGCGCGCGATCTCGTCTCGCGCACCCGCATTTCAAAGCTGCTCGCGGGTTATCGCGATCGCCTCCCCGCCGATGAGAAAGCGTTAAACTTGGTTCTGCTGCAAGTCTCTCAAATGATTTGCGATCTACCCGAAGTCGTCGAACTCGATATCAACCCTCTTCTCGCTGACGACCGGGGCGTAATCGCCCTCGACGCGCGAGTTCGCGTTGCAACTCCGGCGACAGCCGGACCGACCCTGATGGCGATCCTTCCATACCCGAAAGAACTCGAGGAACGGGTGGAACAAGCAGGGGTCAACGTGCTGTTGCGACCGGTTCGTCCCGAGGACGAACCGCATCTGCGGTTCTTACTCGAAAATTCGAATGGGACTAGCTTTTTGAAGATTTTCGGGCAATCACCGAACAGCGGGCTACCGGCAAGCGAGGTCGCGCGCCTCACTCAAATCGACTTCGATAGGCAGATGACTATCATCGCAGTGTGCGAGGATGCCGATGAATGCCCTCGGATCATTGGGGTCTGCCATTCGATCACGGATCCGAATAACGTCCGTGCCGGTGTGGGACTGGCGGTTCGACGTGACCTTCAGGGCAAAGGTTTCGAGCGGCTGCTTCTCGAGAAGATGCTCCGATACTTGCGCGGTCGGGCGACGTCAAACGTCGAACTCTGTGCCGACAATGCAACAGAAACAGTGGCCAGAAGCCTTGGGTTCGTCGACTGCACCCAGAACAATCGGCCAGGAATACGCCTCGCGTTCAGCTTGGCGCGTTGAAGGTCGCTCGGCATCTTTTAGGCGCACGATAGAGGCGCGCGGCCCCGGTATGACGCATTGTTCATCTGCCCGCCCCTCCTGGGGTAAGTCTGTTGGGGTCGAGTTCGACCTTCTGGTGTGGCAGGTCCGGCTCTCTGGACTCGGCCAGGATCCGGCTTCGGACCGTATCGCGTAATCGCAACGCAGCCTCGAAACCGGAGCCCTCGGGCGAGACCGGCTTGCCGATATGTATGCGAACGGGCGCCCGGCGTGGAAACCACTGTCCGCCCCGGAGTACCGACCGCGATCCACTGATGGTGAGCGGGATCACGGGAACGCCGGCCTCGACGGCAACCTTGAAGGCTCCGAGGCGGAAGCCGAGAAGACCTGGCATGCGTGCAAACGTCCCCTCAGGAAAAGAGACGATGCGCACCCCTGACTTGGCTGAGGCGACTTGGTTCTCGGTGTCCTCCAGCCCGCCCAAGGCGTCGAGGCGCCGCGCGAACAGCGTGCCCAGCCTCCTTAGGAACGGTCCGGCCACCATCTGCCCGGCGAGTTCCGCCTTGGCGACGAACGAGAGCTCGCCGGGGATTGCCGCGCAGATCACGGCGGAGTCGAGGTAGCTCGCGTGATTGGCAACCATGACGACGCTGCGGTCGGGAACCTGCGCTGCCTCGGTCTCGATCAGAAGCTCGATGGCCGTGATCTTCAGGAAAAAGCGGGCCGCAGCATGTACCACGGCATGGCGCCACTGCCGCTTGGGAAGTATCATGACGGCGAGCCACGTCAACACCGCGATCACTGCGAGGCTGAACCACCACCAAGCCGCATAGCCGACATCGGTGGCGACCCGCGCGCGCCGCTGGAGCCGGCGGCCTGTCCCCATCACGCCCAGGCGGGTGAGCTGCCACCACAAGGCCCGGCCGCTCTTGCCAAGGGCACCTGCCTCATAGATCTCGCGCGCCGCAGACCTGCGGATCTTACCGCTGGAGGTCTTCGGCACCGTGTGCGGCGAGACCAGCACGACCTCATCGGGCGGCAGGTCATAGAGGCTGCCGGCGGCCTCCATGACGCGCCGGCGCAGATCGTCGAGTGCGTGAACTTCGGTGAGCCGTGTCTCAGCCATGACGATGAGGCGTTCCGTGCCGCTCGACTGGTCGCGGGATGCAAAGGCGGCAATGCACCCCTTGCGCACGCCGTCGACCCCTCCGACGACTTCTTCGATCTCGTGCGGGTAGATGTTGCGGCCGGCCCGGATGATCATGTCCTTGATGCGGCCGGTGATGTAGACGTCGCCAGTGGCAATATAGGCGCGATCGCCCGATTCAAGCCAATCGCCATCGAAGAGCGTTCTATTCTTCTCCTCGTTGCGAAAGTACCCGCGGGTTGTCGAGGGCCCTTTGAATTGCAGTCGCCCCTCCTGCCTGTCAGGAACCTCGAGGCCGGCCGCGTCCACGATTCGAACCTCGTGTCGCGGGATGGGCTGACCGCAGGCGACGAATTCGAGTTTGTCCTCGTCGGCTATCGTGACGGGTTGCGCGATGCCGTCCCTAGTCAGCGCAATACGATTGATGCGGTCGACAATTGGGCTGCGACCTGGCGGAGGGAATGCGAGCCCAACCGAGCATTCGGCGAGGCCATAGACCGGCGCCATCGCCTCGGGTCGGAAGCCAAATCGTTGGAACCGCTCCGCAAATCTCGCGATCGTCGCTGGGCTTACTGGCTCGGCGCCATTCATCACCATGCGCAGGGAGGACAAGTCGAGACCGGCGATATCCTCATCGCGCACGTTCTTGAGGCAGAGTTCGTAGGCGAAATTCGGTGCGGCGCTCAGTGTCGCCCGATGGCGATGGATGGTCCAAAGCCAGCGGGCCGGATCGGCAAGGAACGCCAACGGCGGCATGATGACCGTGGGCGCGGCATAGTAGAGGCAGGAGAGCCAAGCACCGATCAATCCCATGTCATGATAAAGTGGGAGCCAACTGACGAAGGTATCGGATGAGCCGGCCTCCAGAGCCTCGCCCATCGCACGGATGTTGGCGAGCAGATTGGCGTGGGTCAGGACAACGCCCTTGGGGTCCCCGGTGCTGCCCGAGGTGTACTGGATCAGCGCAATATCATCTGGGGACGCCGGCAGGGGCACCGGCAGTTCACGCCCGGCCGACAATTCGGCGACCGTCTCGACGCGGCGAAGCTTTTCGGCAAGCCCGAGGAGCAGGCCGCCAACTTGCCTTATCTCCCTTCCAGTAATGAGAATAGCGGCCTCTGAATTGCGCAGGATCCCGGCCTGTCGCCGCAAGTGGTCTTCGATTTGAGCCCTGCGAAAGGGCGGATAGATGGGTACCGGCACACCCCCGGCATAGATAACCCCGAAAAATGCGCTGAAGAACTGAGCCTCCGTCGGCAGCATGATCGCCACGCGCTCGCCAGCCTCTAGGCCGACTTCGAGCAGGCCACCAGCGACTAGCCGCGCCGAGTGATCGAGTTCGGCGTAGGTGATGATCTCGGTGCCAGCCTCACCATGCCAAAGGTGGATATGCGGCCGCTGCGGACGTTCGCGAACGTGTGCTGCCAATGCTTCGATCAGAGTCGCCGCCGCACGTGGTGCTTCGACCGCAGGAAGTTCGGGAGCCTCGGTCGCCGGAGCCAAAGCAAGAACCGTGGACTCGGGCTTTGCAACGAGCACATGCGACAGCAATTGACGCAACGTTTCCGTCTCGCCGATGAGGCGATGATCGAGTTCGATGTTGAAGGCACGATCGAGCCGCAAGTGCAACTCAGCACGCGCCAGACTGTCGAGTTCCAGATCCTGTTCGAGGTGGCTGTCTATGGTTGCAACGAGCACCCTCTTGAGGTGCGGATGGACCTCAACGGCTAGCTCGCGCGCGATCCGGACGATGCGCTCGGCGGCCTTCGCCTCAGACAGCTGTTGCGGGCGATCGGGCCGGATTGTCTCGGTCATCGGAGGTCCTGTTGTCAGTCACTTCTCGCTCGCGCCGATGAGAAACTTGCCAAACCAAGAGAACCATCCGGCACCGATCAACCGAAACCAATGATCCAAGTCAACGCGGGGGGTTGTGCATTGGCTTAGACTATACCTAGTAGTTGGAGTCCAAGGTGGCAACGGCGGCGTGCGGTTGATCGGGGAACGAACCATGGCAGATAGCACATCTCTGCCTGACAATATCATCAGAGCCGCCGAGGCCGGCACGCTGCCGGGGCTCTTCAAGGAGCGTATTCGGCGCAGTCCAGACGCCGTCGCCTATCGAGACTTTGATCGCGCTCAGGAGATCTGGCGCGACCACACTTGGCAGGCGATGGGAGCGCGCGCCGCCTGCTTCCAGCAGGCGCTCCGGGGCCTTGGCGTGTCGCCCGGCGAGCGGGTCGCGATCCTGCAGTCCAATGGGATCGATTGGGTTGCCTTGGACATGGCTGCCCAGGGTCTGGGGCTCGTCGTGGTTCCGCTTTACGCGCACGACAGCGCTGCAAACTCCGCCTACATCCTCGGCCACACGGGCGCCAAGCTGGTTCTGATCGATACGGTCGCGCGCTGGCAGGAGCTGAGTTCACGCGTGAGTCAGTTTCCGGCATTACACGATGTGTGGCTCGGGGAGGGTGCCGTGCCGCCTTCCGGGAGCACGGCGTACCCGCGCATCAGCACGATGGATGGTGTGCTCCCTAGCCAGGGCGGCGCGTTTGCGGTGTCGGCTGGCGACCCGAAGGCGGCAGCGACCATCATCTATACGTCAGGCACGACGGGGCGGCCCAAGGGCGTCGTGCTCTCGCATTTCGCGCTGCTGTGGAATGCGGAGGCTGTAACCCGCCTTGTGCCGCCGCGTGAGAACGACCTGTTCCTTTCCGTTCTGCCCCTTGCACACGCGTTTGAGCGCACGATCGGCTACTATCTGCCGATCATGGGCGGCTCGACAGTCGCGTACGCCCGCTCGGTTCAGGAGCTCCGTGCGGATCTCCTATCGGTGCGGCCAACGGCCATGCTGGCGGTTCCACGCCTCTTCGAGCGCAGCCACGCAGCGGTGTTGAGCCGTGCCGAGAAGAGTTGGGTACGCCGACGACTTCTTAACATCACCGTATCGTTGGGCTGGCGGCGGTTCGAATCCCGCCAGGGCCGCGGGCCTGAACTCGGCATGATGGAGGCGATCGCCTGGCGGCTTCTCGATCGTCTGGTGGCCGCACCGGTGCGCTCAGCCTTCGGCGGACGCTTGCGGGTGGCCGTCAGCGGCGGGGCGACCCTTCCGCAGACTGTGGCGCGCTTCTTGATTGGCCTCGGCATACCGGTGGTGGAGGGTTATGGTCTGACCGAGGCGGCGCCCGTGATTTCGACCAACTCGGTGGAGGACAATCTTCCCGGCTCGGTCGGACGCTCTCTGCCGGGGCTCGACGTAAAGGTCGCCGCCAACGGGGAGTTGCTCGTTCGCTCGCCTGCGGTGATGAACGGTTACTGGAAGGATGATGTGGCAACTGCCGCCACGTTCGATGTGGACGGTTGGCTCAAAACCGGCGACCACGCCGAGATCGAAAATGGCCGGATCTTCATTCGCGGGCGTCTCAAGGAGATCATCGTTCTCTCGACCGGAGAGAACGTCAATCCGGGGGTGCTGGAAACCGAGATTGAGAAGGACACACTAGTCAAGCACGCGATGGTCGTTGGCGACAATCGGCCCTTCGTGGCCGCCATCCTGGTGCTCGACGAGGAGAACTGGAAGGCGCTCGCCGCGGTCAACAATATGAATCCGAGTCGGCCCAACGAAGAGCGAGCAAGGGCGATGATCGAGGCCCGCGTCAACGAGCGGCTCAAAGAAATGCCGCGCTACGCGCAGGTGCGGGCTGTTCACGCAACGCTCGATCCGTGGACCGTCGACGGCGGCCACCAGACACCGACGCTCAAGATCAAGCGCAGGGTCGTGCAAGGAGTATTTGCCGCGGATATCGAGGCACTCTACGCGAGGCGAACACCACATTCATGAGTCCGCAGGAATGGGGTGAGCGGGCAGTACCCGCATCGCGCCACAGAGCGGGTTGTCGGGTGAAAGCGGGAGCATTTCAGGCGCTCATCTGACCGCCATTTGTGTTGCGCCCTGCTTCCTTTCCCCCACAATCCTCACAGAACCGCACTTGCGGGCCGGAGACCGTGATGCCCCAAACCTTCCTGGAATGGACCGAGCTGCTGAGCTACATCGTCACCATTTTCGGCCTCCCGCTTGCCATCTACGTTTTCATGATCGAGCACCACAAGGAACGCCAAGCCGAGGAGGAGGCGATCCACCAGCGACTTTCGGACGAGTACAACAGCTTCCTCAGGCTGGTGATCGACAACGCCGACCTGCAGCTTCTCAGCCGCGAGGGCCTGCGTGCGGAGTTGTCTGCCGAGCAATGCGAGCGCAAGCATGCCATTTTCGGCATCCTCGTGGCGCTGTTCGAACGCGCCTACATACTCGTCTACGAGGAGAACATGGACAGGCAGCGCCGCCGTCTGTGGCAAAGCTGGGAGGACTACATGCGCGACTGGTGTAAGCAGCCCGACTTCCGCGCGGCCCTGCCCGAACTTCTCGAAGGCGAAGACAAGGACTTCGCGCGGCACATCTTCGGTCTCGCCGGTCTCGAAGCGGAGCAAGACTCCGCCTCCTCGCAGAGCCGCGAGCTGTCTTTTACGGCAACTCGAGATTGAGCCGCGCCAGCAATCTCCCGACTCCAGCGCCCATGCGCGCGTCTGCATGTCATTTCAGCTTACAATCAGCAAGACGACCGCGGCTGTCATTAAAACCATCGCAAGACCAGCACGCCGCGCCAAGACGACCTCGGCCCATGATATGGCCGCGCGCGCCGCGCGCAATGCCGACGGCGAAGGCGGCTCAACTTTTTGATGTCCTTGCCTTACTGACGGTGTGAGGCGCTGTCGCGGCCACATCCCGGAGAGCGGCGACAGAATATCGCCTGGCGGCACCGAGATCTTTTCGGTGGTCCATTGGGCTCGCCAGCCAACCGCAACAACCGAAAGGCCGAGCAGGATCGGCCACAAGGCACTGGCCCACTCATCGAGCGACATGACGAAGTCGCCGCGAGCCTGCGGTACAAACCAAATCGCCGCAGAACAGCCACCGACTAGAAGCCACCAACCGGCCCACATTCCAGCGTTAGGGACCTGCACATGGCGAGCCTGTCGCGCGAGAAAAAGCGCACGTAGCATCACCAGAGTGGTCCCGGCGGCGGCGAGCGAGAGAGGGAAGGCCAACCCGTTCCAGCCGGCGGCCACAATGACCGCCTTGAACTCCCCTTTGGCGACGGCACCGCTCGTCAATGGAGCACCGGCGAGAGCCAGCGCCGGCAGCATCATACCGCCTGCGACGACTGCACGGCCAGCTCTTGAAGTCGCGCCGACCATGCTCAGACCGAGGAACATGAGGGCCTTGGCAAACGCATGATGGAAGGCATAGACCACGGCAGCGAGCGTGGCTGCCGGAGCGGCGTCCGGGACCGCGAGTGCGATACCAATCAGGACAGTGATGAAGCCCATCTGGCTGATGCTAGAATACGCGAGTGCGGCCTTGGGGTTGTTTTGGAGCGCCCCGACCAAGGCGCCGCCAAAAGTGGCAACCAGCCCGAGGATGATCATCACATGATCCCAACCCGGAGCCTCGCTTCCCAGCGGCAGAAAGCGCAGCCAGCCGAGCAGCCCTGCCTTGATCAAGGCGCCAGAAAGGATCGCGCTGGCGGGCGTCGGCGCGGCTGGATGCGCCAACGGCAGCCAGACATGCAGCGGGACGGCACCGATCTTGATACCGAATGCTATCAACGTCAGCGCGATGGCCCAATTGCGTGCCGGCGCATTGGCGGACGCTAAGGCCATTTCGGAGAAATAGAGGCTTCCGGTGAGGTTTGCCCAGAGCACAATCGCTGCAAATAGCGCCAGTTCGCCCACGACCACGAGAGCGATGTAGACCCGTCCCGCATGAAGGGCATCCGATGTGCGACTGTGAACCACCAGGCCGTAGGACGCAAAACTCAGCAGGGCAAAGAAAACATAGAAGCTTGCCGCATCCTGAGCGAGAATGACGCCAAAATTGCCGGCCATTGCCGCACTAAAGAAAACGAAGAATGCCGGGCGTCGCGCGTCCCCGTTGAGGTAGGACCAGCCATGAATACCGGCTGCGAGCCACAGCGAAGCCGTAAAAGCCAGAAACATCCTTGCCGTATCGTCCAGTCCAAAGCGGGCGCCCAGGAAGAGCCAAGGCAAATCGACCGTACCGGCCGGTGCAAGCAAAGCGACTAGCAATGCTGGCAGGGCGGAGAGCGCCACTGCAGCCCGCAGCCGCGATCCAACAAGCAGGAGAGGCAACGTGGCGAGTGGTGCCAAGGCCGGGCCTAGCCATAGTAGCGTGTTCAGGATCGCATCGGTCATTGCTCCTGCCCTCCGCCTTCGTCACTGGGCATAGCCGAACTCACGGCGTGAGATCAGTTTTGCCCATTCAAGCGGACCGAACGGAGCGTCTGCGAAGAGGCCGGCGCCAACTGCCAACGCAGCCGAGAATAGAACCGGCACCAGCAATACCGCCTTGGCGTCAAACCCTGTGTGCTGCTCATGCGGCCAGGGTGCGCTTTGAGGCACGAACCAGGCGCGGTAGAGAATGGGCAGGAAGTAGCATGCGTTGAGCAGGCTCGAAGCCGCCAAGACGGCGATCACCCACCACTGACCCGCCTCCGCCGCGCCGGTGCCCAGATAGAACTTCGTGACAAATCCGGCAATCGGCGGAACGCCGATCATGCCCAACGCGCCGACCGTGAAGGCAGTCATGGTCAACGGCATGCGGCGCCCGACCCCGTCCATCTCATGCACATGATGCACCCCGAGCGTCTCAGCAAGATTGCCGGCGGTCAGGAACAACGTGATCTTCATCAAGCCCTGGTTTACCAAGTGGACGAGCGCCCCTATGGTCGATAGGGGCCCGAGCACGGCGACACCGAGTATGATGTATGAGACCTGGCTTACCGTCGAGTAAGCCAGCCGCTTCTTCAATTCATCCTGGGCGAGCGCCCGGAAGGATCCATACAGAATGGTGAAAGCGGCCAACAATGCCAATGGTCCGAGGACACCGAGTGTTTCGGCGAACTCGACGCCGAATACGTCGTACACCACGCGTATGATGGCAAAGGCCCCCGCCTTGACCACCGCCACGGCATGCAGCAGCGCCGAAACCGGAGCAGGTGCCACCATGGCTACCGGCAACCAGCCATGCAGCGGAAACAGGGCGGCCTTGACGCCAAACCCGCCGATGAGGAAGGCGAACAACAAGATCAGCGTAAATCTGTGGTCTGTGCCGAACTCACGCAGATACCCGCCGGCGACGAAATCTCTTGGTCCCGCAAGCGCATATAGCCAAGCTACCGCCAGGAGCAGCACGGCACCGCCTGCCAGCGTGTAGCAAAGATAGACGCGCCCCGCCGCAAGGGCCTTTGGGGTCCCGCGATGAACGACGAGCGGGTAGGTGACGAGAGTCAGAATCTCATAGAATACGAACAACGTAAAAAGATTGCCCGCCAGCGCGATGCCGGTCGTCGCAAATATCGATAGGCTGAAAAACCCGAAGAAGCGACTGCGATTGGCAGCATTCTCCAGATAGCCGATGGCATAGACCGTGGTCAGCGCCCAAAGGATCGTGGACAGCGAAATGAACAGCAATGCCAGCGCATCGACGTGCAACGCGACATCGAGCCCCGGCGCAATCGCCAGCCGCACTCCGTAGTCACGGCCGTTGACAACGCCCCAGAGCATCACTCCGACCAGAACCAGCTTGGCGAAGGCGCCGAACAGGTTAAGCAGGCTGCGCAGCGCGACCTGGCGATCGTCGAGCATAAAAATGACAATGCCGGTCAAGAAGGGAAGGCCGACAGCAGCCAGTGGAATCCAGGGGTCCGTCATCTCGGGCCTCCGGCATGCAGCAGGTCCAGCAGCGGCAATAGAGCGAAGTTCATCGCGATCGCCATTCCGGCAAGGATCAGGCTCGTCAACTCCATGGCCCGCGGCGCGCGTGTAGAGTTTGTGACCTCTGGCTCCAGAAATGCGAAGGCGAGCACACGGAGCAGATAAGCGGCAGTGACAAGCCCGCCGAGTATTATGATCGCCGCCCACCACCATGCTCCACTGGCCAGGGAAGCGGAAAGCAGCATCCACTTGCCGGCGAAACCGCCAGAGGGCGGGAGCCCGATCAGGCTCATGCTGGACAGTGCAATCGCAACCGCCGTCATCGGCATTTGCGCGCCGAAACCATGAAGGGACTGGATGCGGTCATGGCCATAGACTGCAAGCAAGGAGCCCGCACACATAAACAAAGCCGCCTTGGACATCGCGTGTGAAACCGCAAGCAGCAACGCACCCGGCAGCGCTCCCGAATGGGAAGCGAGCGGAAATAGCAGGAAAAGGTAACCGACCTGGGCGACGGTCGAATAGGCGACCATCATCTTGAGGCGCTCCTGCTGCAGAGCCTGCACACCACCCCAAAGCACAGCAGCAGCACCGAGGACACCGAAAAACGTAGCGACGTGCTCCGCACGCAACACAGCAAAGGAGTCGAGCCACAATCGCACGACCAAATAGAAGCCTGTCTTGACGACCAGCGCTGAAAGCGCCGCTGAAACCGGAACCGGTGCGTGACCATGGGCCGGTGGCAGCCAGAAATGCAGAGGGAACAACGCGGACTTAGCCAGAAGGCCGGCGGTCATGAGCGCCGCAGCAAGCCACGTTGAAGGCTGGGTGTCGATACGTTGACGCAGCTGCTGCAGATCGAGAGTCGCATATCCAGCATAGAGCAACTCAACGCCCACAATGTACAAGAGAGAGCCGGCGAGCGCGAGCAGCAGATAGCGCAGTGCGGCGGCGATCGCGCTGCCGCCGGCAAGCGCAATCAAGCCGATCGCCGATAGCCCGATCACTTCCAGAGCGACATAGATATTGAACAGGTCGCCAGACAGATAAAGCGCATTCATGCCGCCCCAGAGCATCAGCCACAATGGCCAGAACAGCCACGCAGGACCGGTGTTGCCGGGGGAGGATGCCGCTTCCGTTCGTTCATGGCCGAAATAGCCAACGGCGTAGACGCTAATGCAGACCCCCACCACACCCGTCATGGCAAGCATCACCGCTGCCAGCGCGTCGACGTGTAGGTCAATGCCAAGTGGGGCACCCCAGCCACCGACGGCGTATCGAAACGCACCAGCATTCGATACTGCGAAGGCAAGACCAACCGACGCTGAGCCGCCAACAAATGCTGTCAAAATACCAATCGCGGAGGCTGCGCCGCGGCCAGCAATCAACGCCAAAACCGCCCCCAGTAGCGGAGCCCCGAGCGCCACCTCCATCCACCGTTCTGGCGTCATTCAGGTTCCCGATCCTCGGGAAGAAGGGCGCTTCCTTCATCCCTGTACATACGAGACAGGAGCGCCAGAGCCAACGCCGTAACACAGACGGCGACGACGATGCCCGTCAAAACCAGGGCATGCGGGATCGGATCAGGGGGATCGGTCCGCGCGGCGAGAGCAACCAGCATCATGAAAACGCCGCTGCCCATGACGTTGAGTGCAAGTATGCGCCGCAACACGTGGCGCACCGCCAAAAACGCAAACAGTCCCATGCACAGCACGGCGGCGCCGGCGAAGGCGTAGATGAACGAAGGGGTCATGAGGCGTCTCGTCCTGCGTTGTCGCGTGCATTGCCAACGAACAACACCACAAATGTGAGCGCAATCGAGATCATGGCCGCCGTCTCGATGATTAGGATCAATATGCCGGCATGTTGGTCCGGAAGCTCGAGGAACCTGCCGCCGAGCGCGGCCAGCGTCAGGCCGACGAGAAGGAAGACTGCAAAGCCAAAGCCAATCACGATGCGGACGAGCCCGCGATTGCGAACGTTGAAAGGACGCGCCAAGTGCATCAGAATCCCGCCAGCCGCTAGGACGGCTGCCCCCTGAAACGCTCCACCTGGAGCGTGCCCTCCGGCCCAGAGCAAGTATCCTGCAACGATAACCATCAGAGGCAAGAGCGTTTTTAGCAGCACGCCTAGGATTGGCCCGGCGGGCTCGACAGGAGGCAGCGGCTCGGCATTGAGCGTCCACACGCCGAGCACAGCGAGCATCAGCACGGCGATTTCGAGCAGCGTATCATAGCTCCGGAAGTTCAGCAGCGAAGCCGTGACTGGATTGATGACGCCACTGCGCGGCATGGCCGCAGCAGTCTCACTCGACAAGCCGCTCCATCCAGGCGGTAGGCTCAGCACCGACCAGACCAGAAAAGCCCCGAGGCCCATGACCAGAAGCGCGCCAACCAGCCGTGGCATGTTCAGTCGCAGGGGCTGCACCTCATCAGCAGCTCCCCGCGCATCCAACCGCCGCAGCGCGTCGAGCACCAGCGCGCCCGTCACACCCGCGCCGATCGCCGCTTCGGCAAGCGCCACGTCCGGGGCCTTGAGGCGGACCCAGGCGAGGGAAAGCAGCACACCGAAAACGACAAAAAAAACGGTCGCCTTGAACAGATCGCTGAGCGTCAGCAGTCTCCAGGCGAGGAAAATCAGAAGGCCGGAGAGCAACAGGTCCAGAACCGATGCGTCACCTGACATGGCGGCGTTCTCCGGGATTCCGGCGCGACCGAAGCGTCGCCTCAGCTACCAGATAGCAGGCACATGAGCTGGCAAGGAGCGCCAAGGGCCACAGCAGCAACAGCTTCATGACCTCCAACAGGCTCCCGGCCTGGAACGACAGGCCCAGCACGATGAACCCCAATCCGACGTTGTCGGCCTTGGTCAGCGCGTGAAGACGGGTCAGCACATCGGGCAACCGGATAAGGCCAACGCTGCCGGCAATGAAGAAAAGCACGCCCGCGCTGACAAATGCCATCGACAGCCATTCACTCGTTTCCATCATCCCCCCGGACCGGTCCAAGCCGGCGAACAAAGGCAGCGCTCACCATAGCCGCCAGAAGCACGATGACGAGCGCCACGTCGACCAGATGCGCCCTTCCCATTGCGTGCGAGAGGAGGAGAAGTACTGCCACTGCGCCGCTGCCTAGGAGCTGTGCCGCCATCATGGCGTCAGCCCGTGTCGGCCCGCGTACAACGCGCCATAGCCCGAGCGCCACAGATCCAAGCACGGCAGCTGCCATCAAGAACATGAATTCCTGCACAATGCCTCCCCGTGCTCAGCCCCAGTATCAATCCCGAAAAGACCAGCCACCGCCCGCTCCAATTGAGCGAGTTCCTCGCGCACTGGCGCGTTAACATCGAGAACATGGACGACAAGGACATGCTCTTTGATACTGGCCACCAGCGTACCAGGCAGCAGACTGACGCAAAGAACGAAAAAGTCCCGCGCCGGCGGCTCTCGCAGCAAGCACGGCTCATATTCGAGCAGCCCCGTCGCAATGCGCACCCGGGGGTGCACCACTCGGGCAGCCACGTCGAGTCCGCCCTTGAGAGATTCAGCGAGGAAGTAGGCAGCAAACCGAGCTGCGCCCTTTAAGCTCAGTCGCCAGTGCGTGCCGCGCTGAGCGAGCCCGACCGCTGCGGCGGCGAAAACTGTCGGCGCGCCCACGACCCATGACGCTACATCACCGCCGGTCAACACGTACCAAAGGAACGCATATCCGATCAGCAGCGTCACACCGCGGCGCACGCCAATCCTGTCATTGGTAGATGCGCTCATCGGGCATACCCAGCGAAATCGTAACAGGGGAGCATGCATAGTAGCCCGTCCCGGAGATTGCTAGGAGTTTCAGCGGGCAACTTGATTGCCCGCTGGGAGGACGCGGTCTTTGTCGGGCTCCCCATAAACGATAGTTTTATCTGATCAATCGCCGCACAGCAGAACGATGCGTTTTCGACCTAAAACTTCGTCTTGGGCTGGATTGTGTTGCCGATCCGCGCGTTGAAAATCATCATCATCGCTTGGCGTGAATGGCGCGCTCGAGCCAGTTCAAGGTGACCACGGCGGGTGCGACGTGATTTTGCTCTGCGTGTGGTCCCAGGATTTGCCCTGGTCGGGCTGGTGGCCTTTGGCGGCGCGTACTATGTCCGCATGTAACAATTCATGTCCCGTGGTCACGTGTTCGATGAAATCAGTTGAAACGAACCGGCGACGATCAAGTCGACATCATGCCGGAACGCCGGTAAACCCTTGGAGATCGCGGGATTCCGGCCGCGAACCCGTCATTCGCCCGGACAACAGTGATCTGCTCGGGAGCGTATCTCGATCACGGTCCGTATAGAAGCAGGATGTCGCAAGCATATGGAATGGTCGATCTCGCTCGGGCGCATCGCAGGCACAGAGGTGCGCATACACCTTACGTTTTTCCTGCTGATTGTCTGGTTTGCCGTTTCCGCGGGCGCACGCGGAGGACAGGCTGCGGCAATTGAGGCGGTCGTCTTTCTCCTGGCCGTATTTGCCTGTGTTCTCGCCCATGAGTACGGTCACGTGCTCACGGCGCGCCATTACGGCATCGGGACGCGGGACATCACATTGTTGCCGATCGGCGGCGTTGCGAGCATCGAGCGCATGCCGGAGAATCCCAAGCAGGAGCTGCTGATCGCACTCGCGGGTCCCGCGGTCAACGTCGTCATCGCGTTTCTGTTGTTCACCGTTTTTGGGGCCCGGCTTGATCCCGAGGGTATCGCGGCTGCCGTCGAGGATCAGAGAATTGACTTCTCGACGCGGCTCGCCCTCGTCAACGTCATACTGGTTCTTTTCAATCTGATCCCCGCATTCCCCATGGATGGCGGACGGGTGCTGCGGGCGCTGCTGTCCTATCGCCTCGGTCGCGCGCGGGCGACCCGCATCGCAGCGGGCATCGGCCAAGCGGCGGCATTCGGGCTCGGTTTCCTGGGTCTCTTCGGCAACCCGATGCTGCTGTTCATTGCCTTGTTTGTCTTTCTCGCCGCGAGGCATGAGTCCTATGCTGTCGAACTCGGCGAGGCGACGAAGGGGGCAGCCACACGGCAGGCCACGATCACGTTGTTCGCAAAGCTCGATACTCAGGCGACAGTCGGGCAAGCCGTCGAGATGCTGCTTGCGACCACACAGCGGGAGTTTCCTGTGACGGACGGCGGCGGGAGGCTGCGGGGCGTCCTGACCAGCGACGGTATGATCCGCGCGTTGGCCGCCACGGGTCCGGACACACCCGTACTCGACGTGATGGAACGCGACGTAGCGACGGTCAATTCCCACGCGCCGCTTTCTGAGGCAGTCGCTGCGCTGCAGGGGAGTGGGCGCCCGCTTGTGGGTATCGTCGACGACGATGGTCGTGTCTCTGGAATCATCACACTCGAGAACCTCGCGGAGTACATGATGGTCGATGGAGCGAGACGCGGATGGCGCGGGCTGGCCAACCAATCATGACGCAGCCGCGAAAGGGGCTCAAATAAATAGTTTAGCGAGTACAGACAGGGTCCCTGACACTTCAAATCGACGAAGAAGTGACTGTGCGCTTCGAGAAGCGGAGCATCGTAAAGATGCCCCAGGGGCGCAGAGCGCGACGCTCGACGAGATCGAGATCGTTACACACCAATACCCGCGGTAGATCGAACACGCTTCGCCAGCCGATGAAGGTTGCGAGCGGCGCCAAGCGCCGCTCGACCCAGCCGCGTACGCCTTTGACCTGACTGAAATGATTGACGAGAATCACCTCGCCGCCGGGCTTCGCGACCCGGGCAAGCTCCCGCATCACGCGCTCCGGCTCGGGTACGGTCGCAATTACGAACATCGCGGCCACGACATCGAAGGAGTTGTCTGGAAATGCGAGGTTGCCAGCGTCCATCTCATGCAAGCCACTGACATGGTCTAGCTTCTGTGTCTCAACGCGCTCGCGCGCCCGGTCGAGCATCTCTGGCGACAGATCGACGCCGATGACATTAAGATGGCGACCATAGTCCGCGAGCGAGAGACCGGTGCCGACGCCAACCTCAAGCACATGACCTCTGCGCGAATTGATCACCGCGACCGCATGCTTCTGGCTCGCCCTCAACAAGCGGCCGATGGTCCAATCGTAAATGGGCGCCCAGCGGCGGTAAGCCGATCTCACGGCATCTTCCGGGATGCAACCTATGCTGATGATGAGCCCGTCTTCGCGGCAAAGATCAACTTCCGGACGCTGACTTGGCTTCAAGTGATCGCTCCGTTCCTCATCTTCTCCTCCCAACTTGCACCACGTCTATCGAGTTGTATCGAGTTGGCGAGTTCGCCGCATTTAGAATTGATGCAGGTTGAAAGCGGTCAATCCATTTATGCATTGACCCAAATCAAAGTTGCGATGACGCGAGTTTAAGCGACGGCGGGATGCACTTCGTCAAAGCATAACAATCTCGCTTGCCGCGAAATGCAAACTTGCATGACGCAAATGCATCGCAATCCCGAGCCCGATACCGCCCGACATCACAGCGCTTCTTGGCGCTGTCAGAGGGGCCCGGTCCGCAATCACACCCGCAATATGAGTGGCCTGGCCAAGGTTTCAAGACGCCCTCGTCGATCGTATGAGTTCAGAGCGATCCTCTATAGCTGGCAAAGACCAGTCGCGACGAGTGCGTGAACGCGCACTGGGTCATGTGCCTTGCTGATGCCCGCCGAAAATGCGAGCGTTTTCGCAGAGACTACAATGACGTTCGTCCGCACAGCGCCATCGGCAACAAAGCGCCGGTGACGCTCGTCGAACGGTCAGCGGCGCACGGCCCGCGCAGACCGGAACAGGCCGGAAAATCTAGTTCTGGCTGAGCCCACGTTGGGGAGCGGTTCAGTCCACGGCCTAGACGAACTTGCCGAGCAGGCCTCATTGGGGGCGGGACTGCGCCGTGCCGAGCAGGTGCTGGCTCTCCAGCGTCGCTGGCGTATGCTCGATGAAATGGCCTTCGCAGGAGATAAAGAGTGCCCACCGAAAATATGATCAGCAACTTCAGAGAAAAGGCGTTGTCAGACAGGTGCAAGCTATTTGTTCTGTCCTTTTATGCTGCGTCCTTCATCGTGTTTGGTTTTCTTATTGATACTCCAGAAGCCATACTGCGGGGAATGATCGACATCATAACGACACGTGGCGCTCTACTGACCGACTATATTGGGATCGGCGGCATGGGCGCGGCATTTGTAAACGCTGGGCTTTTGGCATTAAGCGCCTCCTTTGTATACTATCTGTCCGGCACGGAGATTACAGGCGCCTCTGTTGCGTGCGTGATTCTTGTTCTCGGATTCGGGTTATTCGGCAAGAATGTTTTGAATATCTGGTCTATCGTAATCGGCGTCATGCTATATTCCAAATTCAGGAATGAACCGTTTTCGCTATATATCAATACAGCGTTCCTCGGCACGGCGCTTGCGCCGATTTTCTCTGAAATTCTGTTCAGCCCCTTGCTGTCTCTGTCTGTCGGTTTGCCGCTAAGCATTGTCACCTGCGTACTCATTGGCTTCGTTCTAGCACCCGTCGCCGCGCAATTGTTCAGGGTGCATATGGGCTTTAACCTGTATAATGTCGGATTTGCCGCCGGAATTCTTGGTACATTGGTTGTTGCCCTGTGCAAATCCTATGGCTATGTACCCGAGCCCGTGATGGTATGGACGAGTGGAAATAATTTTGTGCTCGGGTGGTTCTTAGCGGCCATTTTTGGCTCAATGATTGGCCTCGGCTTTTTTTTAAATCCCTCCGTCCTCTCGAAGATGAAGTTGCTCATGAGTCTTCCGGGCCGGTCGCCAACGGACTTCATTTTACTTGTTGGAGTCGATGCTACGCTGGTCAACATGGGGCTGACCGGAACCATTGGCGCAGCTTTTGTTTTTCTCGCAGGGGGTGACCTGAACGGCCCCACGATAGGCGCAATACTAACGATTGTCGGGTTCGCGGCATTCGGGAAGCACCCGAAGAACATTATTCCGATTATGGCTGGTGTGTTTCTAGGATCGCTGGCAAAACCGTGGGCGATTTCTGATCCGCCGATTTTGCTCGCGGCCCTTTTTGGTACGACGCTGGCACCGATTGCGGGGCGCTTCGGGTGGCATTGGGGCATTGCTGCCGGGTTCTTGCATTCCTCGGCGGCGCTCAGTGTCGGCGACGTCCACGCCGGCCTCAATCTTTACAACAACGGTTTTGCGGGCGGCCTTGTTGCCGCTGTTCTCGTTCCGGTCATCCTGGCTGTGCAGGGCGACAACGGTCATGACAGAGGGACAATGTCCACTGAACAAGCGAGATCCCCGGACTGACCAAGGCGAAATCCGTCGACAGTCTACACTGCGCACTATCGTTGCGTCGGGGGCTGGGGCGGGGCATGTGACGCGCGTAGAGCGCTTCGATTGAATTAAGACTCGAATTGACGGAGCATCCGGTCAACAGCTTTGTGAGGGCTCTCATCTGGTAGCTCCACCGATCGGGGTCAGTCAGCAGGGGCTCCCATGCGGGTTTGATAGATGGCGTCGAGCTGCTCCGCGTTGGTGATCCGCACGGCCAGATCGTGAAGCAGGCCGTCGCTCAAGGCGTAGATGAGCCCATGCACGGAGAGAGGCTGACCCGAAGCCCAGGCATTCTGCACAATCGTCGTGTGGCAAACGTTCTTCACTTGCTCGACAACGTTGAGCTCGCAAAGACGATCGCCGCGACGCTTCATTTCGTTGATCCCGTCGAGTTCGTGCTTGTGGCGGACATAGATATCCTTGATGTGGCGCAGCCAGTTGTCAATCAGACCGAGCTGGCGCGTGCCGCAGGCCGCGTGCACCCCGCCGCAGCCGTAGTGGCCGCAAACGATGATGTGCTCGATCTTCAGGACCTCGACGGCGAACTGCATCACGGAGAGGCAGCTCATGTCAGTGTTGACGACGAGGTTGGCCACATTCCGGTGAACGAACACCTCGCCGGGTTTCAGTCCCAGGATCTGGTTCGCCGGCACTCGGCTGTCCGAGCAGCCGATCCACAGGAACTTCGGGGTCTGCTGCTCCGCAAGTCGCGCGAAGTACTCCGGATCCGCTCTCAGCTGAGCGGCGGCCCAGCTACGATTATTGTCGAAAAGTGTTGCAAGCTCAGCCATGCCCCCTCCTTCAGTTGCCAGTTCCAATCGAAGGCCCACTATCTGAGATCGATCACGTCGCCAAGGGGCGATCTCGTCGACCCATCTTGCAAACACGATGATAGTTCGACCCTGGCGACCGCAAAGGGCCCTCTGCGGCGCCATAGGCGAGGCCGGCCGAGGGCGCGATCCACTGTCATCAATCTTGCGCCTGCAGCTTGCGATCGCATGACGCCTCGCCTCGCGTCGCCCACAGCGAGGCGAGGATGCCGCCGACGAGGAGCGTCACCGTGACGGCGAGGCTCACCTCGGGCGAGATCTTGCCGATGAACTGCTGCACGAAGATCTTTGAGCCCACGAAGACGAGCACGAGCGCCAGCGCGTACTTGAGATAGTGGAAGCGGTGCACCATGGCGGACAGCACGAAGTAGAGCGAGCGCAGACCGAGGATCGCGAAGATGTTCGACGTATAGACGATGAACGGGTCCTGGGTAATGGCGAAGACGGCCGGGATCGAATCGACGGCGAAGATGAGGTCCGCGATCTCGATGAGGACCAACGCCACGAACAGCGGCGTCGCGTAGCGCTCGAGCTTGCCGGTCTTGGGATCGGGCTGACGAACGAAAAAATTCTGCCCGTCGATGCGGTCGGTGATGCGCATGTGCCCGCGCATCCAGCGCAGGACCGGGTTGTTGGCGATGTCCGGCTTCTGATCAGCCATCAGAAGCATCTTGATGCCCGTGAACACCAGGAAGGCGGAGAAGACATAGAGGATCCAGTCGAACTGGTGCACGAGGGCCGCACCGAGCCCGATCATGATGGCGCGCAACACGATAACGCCCAGTATGCCGTAGAACAGCACGCGATGCTGGTACTTCGGCGGAATGGCGAAGTACGTGAAGATCATCGACATGACGAAGACGTTGTCGAACGCGAGCGTCTGCTCCACGACCCAGCCGGTGAGATAGAGCTCCCATGCGGTCCAGGCACGCTCGGAGCCGGGCGCAGCGGCCGCGATCGCCGGATCGAGCATACTGCCCGTGCCGTTACCGTAGAGCCAGAAGACGACAAAGGAGAAGAGGAAACCGAGGCTCATGCAGAGCCCCGCGAGAAGTGCGCTCTCTTTCATGCCGATCTCGTGAGCATCTCTGTGAAAGAGACCGAGATCGACGGCAAGAATTGTCACAACGATGCCGAGGAACGCGAGCCACACCCACACCGGCATGCCGAGCCAAAGTCCGGTCAAGGCGGCGGCCATCATGTCCATCAAGCGTCATCCCAGATTGTAACAAGCCGAGTCCGGTCGCCAAGTGCCGTGAACATGGCCGCTCATGTCGAGGCCGCGGCTCTAGCGTCGAATTTTCCGTCGTGTCAAAGGCATGTCTACGGCATGTGCCGCTCCCGCAACCTTGTGACACGTGCGGGCTGGACCGCGGCTTCGCCCGCAGCCAGCCGCTCGAACTCGCCCGTATCGAGCAAGCGCACGTTTGTGTGTTGCTCGATGTCGATTAGCCGATCGGCGCGCAGTTTGGACAGCGTGCGGCTCACCGTCTCGATGGTGAGACTGAGAAAGTCGGCGATGTCGGAGCGGGACATGGGCAGCACGAGGGTACGGGCCTCCTCCCCACGGCGCGCGCCGCGCCGCGACAGCGCCAGGAGGAAACAGGCCACCCGCTCTGCCGCGCTGAGCTGGCCGATGGTGCAGAGATGGTTCTGGCTTGCCATAAGCTCACGAGACATGGCCTCGTAGAGCTCGACGGCGAGTCGGGGGTTGCGCTCAGCATTGAGGTTGAGATCCGCCACGGCAATACATTTCACGCGCAGCGGCTCCAGCGCCCGAGCGTTGCACGCATGCTCGATCCCGGAGCCGATCCCTACGTATTCCCCGGCGCAGGGGAAGTCGAAGACTTGGCGGCACCCGTCGGGCATGATCTTGTAGAGGCACACCGAGCCACTCTCGATGCGGTAGACATGGCAGCGGGCGTCGCCCGCCGTGAATAGGTGCTCGCGGGCCTTGACCATCCGGGACTTGCCGGCGGTGAAATGACTATCGAGGCCCTCGGACCGTACCGGCAGAGAGTCGGGGGGCGGAGGGCACGGTGGCGCGACGGCATTAACAGTTTCGATTCCCGTATCAAAGTACAGCATGCGCGATTCCTGCCCATCGTCCGTTGCGGTTTGACCGTTGCACTCAAGCGCCCTGATCATCGCCATTCATGTCTAGGACGCTAGCCGCCTGACCCACATGGTGCTCGTTTTCACCGAGGCCGTTCAATAGCTCCTGGACGTCGGCAATGGCGAACTGTGAAGGATCGATGCCGTAGCCGGCCAGCAGACCGAAAATCTGGTTCTCGCCCAGGCCTTGGAGGGCGCCGGGGTCCACGCCGGCGTTTTGGAGGGCGTCGAGCAAAGACGCTGGGGTCTCAATGCCAGACGCCGGCTCCTGACCGATGAGCGCGGCAAATTGTTCGGCGATCCTGGAAAGGTCGAGCATGGCTTTCTCCTGTCTCGTTACCGTTGTCGGCCGAGTATTACCTCGTCGGCCATAGTTGGGATTTGGGGAGGCCGCGCTAGCTCATCCAATAGATTGTGCCTCCGCCGCTGATCGGGTTTACCTATCACCTTGGAACGAGGTGGCCGACGGGCCATACTTTTCCAACGTGTCCAACGTGCGGAACCGATCCAAACTGGGGAACGCCCTGTGCCGACTATCAGACAGCTTGAATATCTCGTCGCGGTGGCCGTTACGCGAAACTTCCGCAGAGCCGCGGAGCGCACGAACACGACGCAGCCCACGCTCTCCGAGCAGATCAAGTCGCTCGAGGAACGGCTCGGCGCGCAGCTCGTGGAGCGGACGACTTCGCGCGTCGTGCTGACCGCAATCGGCGTGCAGGTGGTCGAGATCGCCCGCAGAATTCTGCGGGATGCCAACGAGATCCGAAGTCTTGCGGCCAGCGGCGGCAAGGAGCTATCAGGGCTCCTGCGGCTTGGATTGCCAGCCACAATCGGCCCCTACCTCCTGCAGCACGTCGTCCCCAAGCTCCACAAGAGCTATGGAGGCCTCAAACTCTACGTCCGCGAGGAACCTCCGAGCTCCCTTCCGCGGTCGTTGGAGGATGGCACACTCGATTTGATTATCACCACTCTGCCGGTCCGTGGCGACGAGTTCGTCAGCGAGATCCTGTTTCGTGAGCCGCTCTACCTGACAGTAGGAGCAGATCATCCCTTGGCCGAAAGAGAAGAGGTCGCGCTCGCCGACATTGCCAGTGAGGATGTGCTCGCCCTGGGCTCCGGGCATCAGCTTCATGACGAGGTTGTCGCACTCTGCGTGGAGGCCGGCGCGCGCATTCGCTATGATTTCGAAGGGACGAGCGTCGATATGCTGCGCGAAATGGTCGTCATGGGGCTCGGCATTACGTTCATGCCCGGTCTCTACGTTCGCAGCGAATTGCTGCGCGATCCCAACGTCAAGACGCTGCGGCTACGCGAGCGGTCCATACATCGCACGATCGGCATGGTTTGGCGAAAGTCGAGCGCGCACCAGGCGGACTACGCCAAGCTCGCCGGCTTTTTCCGTACCACCATCGAAGGCACTCCAAAGCTCAAGCGCGGAATTCTCTAAGCAGTCGATTGCCGCCGCTCGGGGTGCGTCCCAGAATTGGGAATGCCGAATCCCGCGGATTTCTTCCTCGAGCCGATGAGCACGAGAGCATAGGCCGGGCTCACGGATGTGCACTTCAGGGCATTTGTCTTTGCAGCTTCCCGAAAAGTGGTCCTCGCCGGTTTCGGATAACAAGCTGCATCAAAAGAAGAATCTACGCAGCTTTCGTTGGCCAAGCCAGACAAAGCTGCTTAGAGGCTCTGCCCGTTAGGGGCGATCTCATCGGCGAAGCCGATCAGGTTGAGGTCCGCTTTCGATTGGTAATTCAACCCATCGCCAACCACCTCAAGTGCACGGCTCCGCATTGCTCCGCTGTCCGGAGCAACGGCACCACGCAGGAAAGGAACGTGACTCATGAAACCGACTCTCAAGCCGCAACTATTGGCAACGGGGCTTGGTCTGGCCTTCGTCGGAGTGGCTACGGCTGCGGCGCAAGCCGCGACCCCAGCAACACCGCCATCCATTACCGTTTTCGACCAGAAAGTGGAAGCCAACAGACTCTCAGTCGATTACGCTTACTTGCCCGCCGACGGCTACATCGTGATCTACGGCGCAGACAAGGACGGCAACCCCATCAAGGAGCCTCTTGGTCACGCCGAACTCAAAGCCGGTGATCATCGCGGCGTCAAGATCGAGTTCAAGAGCGCCCCCAAGACCGGCACGACACTTTGGGCTTCGCTCTACTCTGACAAGGACGGCAAGCCCGGGTTCGACCGGAGTGGCGATGCGCCGTTCTGGAACGACGCTTTGCCGATGCAGAACCGGTTCGTGATCCGGTGACGAGGCAAGCCGCTCAGTGAGGCTCCGGCGCCTCAGAAGTAACTGAGCGGCTCGGACGTTGAGACAAGGCGCCCGTGGGAGGAGTTCCCTTCCCGGGCGCCGGTTGCGATTTTGCACAGCGTGCGCCCTAGATCGCTTATCGTTGCCACCGAAGCGTGGCCGACAGGCCGGTAACTTCTCCCCCAAGATTATCGGACGCCGGTGAGAAGGGACCACGCCCCAGATCGTAGTTGCCCCTGAGGATCTCGCTTACTCGCGCCGCACCTCGATCTCTGCCTCCACCGACCGCCGATCGAACTATTCCAGGTCCACGTTCACAGTTTGCCTCGCCTCGGATCCCCTGGACAGAGTCGCGCCAGCCAGGAACCAGTTCGTTAGTCCGAATCCTTTACCTCTTTGGCCAGGTTGTCACCGGAGCAGCCACTGCGATTCCTTGCGAACGGTGGGCGGCGAAGAGCCACCCACCGTGACCGCATTTCTGCGACAGCGCGTGTCAGCGATTACTTCTTCGCCGCGTCGATCTCGATCAGGACGTCGAGACCCGCTGCGCCGGCTTCGGTGAACATCTTGTTCGTACAGGCCTTGTCCATTTTGGTCAGAAATGCCTCGGCTTTCGCAAGGCCGTCGGGCGCAAGTTTTGCATCCGCCACCTTCGTTCTCAATTTCGCCGCCAAACCGGTGCAGTTCTCAACGGTGTCCTTCATTTCACCTTCAGTCTCGGCCGCTATTGCCGGGAGTCCGGAGAATACAAAAACGCTTACTACTGCGAGGAGGGGCACTATGCGGGTGGCTCTGGTCATCATATTCTGTCACTCCATTTGAGATTTTGTTGAGATCTGGCGGGCGTGTGAACGCGCTGAGAATGTGTATGCGACCGTCGTTTCACGTTTCGCACCAATCAGCGCACTTGCGTCATGCAGGTCTGCATTTCGCTGCAATTGAAATCGTAGCGCTCCTGCAAAGAAACAATCCCTCCGGCATTCAACTTAACGTCATGGCAACTTTGATTTGGATCATGGCGTCGACGGAACTCCGGCACTGCTTATCCCTGAACGGTCGAGGGGCCACGTCACTCCACCGGCATCACGCGCAGTCATCTGCGCGACGACGCCCGGCGCTGCTTCACCCGTCGCCGGCATGAAGAGACTTGCGCCAAAACTCATGAGCGAGAGTATGATGATCAGCAATGACAACGATGCCGGGTCGCCGCCATACCGAACGGCAAGGCCGCCGCTAATCGTGCCAAGTAGGATGGCGATGAATCTGGCGCTTTCCACCAGCGCATTTCCGACTGGCTATTCGGCTCGGGTGAGTATGCGAGGCAGGATACCGTATTTGATCGGCCCAAAGAGTGCTGCGATTACGCCAAATAGCAGCAGCGCAACAAACTACATCGCGACGGAATGCCAGACGAAGCCAATGATTGCGAGAATAGTGATGCCCATTTCCAGCAACCTGAGGCGCTGCGTGAGCCGTGCCATGTCGTAACGGTCAGCAATCTCGCCGCCAAGGGCGGACAGGAAGAAGTTGGGTGCGATGAAGACGGGTTGCAAGTGGGATCAAGACCGCATACTCAGGTTAACCCGTCTCGAATAGAATTAGAAAAACCAATGCGTTGAGGAAGTAGTTATTTCCAAACGCTGCGAAAAACTGGCACCAGAACAAAGGCGCAAATCGCCGGGTCAGCAACAAAGCAGAAAGCCGCGGCACAATTTCAGCCTGTGTTCGACTAACGTTGGGACACTACCGTGATTGCCCAAGAAGGGACTCCTCACGAAGACTTGTCAGATGTGGCAGCCAGCCGTTGAATGATATCCACGGGCACCGGAAACACGATCGTCGAGCTCTTTTCGCCGGCGATGTTGGCCAGCGTTCCGAGATAGCGCAGCTGCATCGCCTCGGGACGCCTGGC
Source organism: uncultured Hyphomicrobium sp. (assembly GCA_964589785.1). Classification (GTDB taxonomy): domain Bacteria; phylum Pseudomonadota; class Alphaproteobacteria; order Rhizobiales; family Hyphomicrobiaceae; genus JAGVSR01. Next base: position 72,177 of record CAZPUQ010000002.1, on the reverse strand, counting down.
GAGTATCTCGCCCGCCTGCGCCAGCTTCTCGGCCGCCTGCAGCTCGCCCTCGGCGTCGATGACCTTGGCACGGCGCAGGCGCTCGGCCTCGGCCTGCTTGGCGATGGCGCGCACCATGTTCTCGTTGAGGTCGATATGCTTCAGCTCGACGTTCGCGACCTTGATACCCCAGGCGTCGGTCTGCTCATCGAGGATGCGCTGAACATCGGTGTTGATCTTGTCGCGCTCGGCCAGCATCTGGTCGAGCTCGTGCTGGCCGACGACCGAGCGCAGGGTCGTCTGCGCCAGCTCGCTGGTCGCTTGGTTGTAGTCCTCGACCTGGATGACGCATTTCTCAGGGTCGATGACGCGGTAGTAGAGCACCGCATTGACGCGAACCGAAACGTTGTCGCGCGAGATCACGTCCTGTGGAGGCACGTCGAAAACGCGCGTTCTCAAGTCAACGCGAACCATCTGCTGAACAAGCGGAATGACGACAACAAGACCCGGTCCCTTGACCCTCCAGAAGCGCCCCAGCATGAACACGACGCCACGCTCGTACTCGCGCAGGATGCGGAACGAGTTCAGCACGAGGAAGAGGACGATGAGTAGCGGCAAGTAGCCGAAAATATGGAATGGGAACTCGAATGTGTCGGGCATGGGCCTGCTCCTGGTTATTCGGCGATATCAACTGTGAGTGTGAGGCCTTCTCTTCCGGCCACTCTGACCTTCAGGCCCTTCTCGGCGTGCTCTGGTCCACGTGCCGCCCAGACCTCGCCGTGGATGCGGATGCGGCCCTGGCCCTCTTGCCAGTCGATCACCACCCCGGTGCTGCCGATCATCTCCTCGGCGCCGGTGACGACGGCGCGCTGGCGCGCCTTCATGGCGAGACCAAGGGCTCCGACGGAGAGTAGCGCGCTCGTAGCCGCCGCCCCGGCAATCAGGGGCCAGGCGATCCGAAGATCGATATCCGCGCCCGCCGGATCGAACTGAAACATCGCTCCCAATACGAACGAGATGAGCCCGCTTATCCCCAGGATGCCGATGCCGGGCGTGAAAGCCTCCGCTGTCATGAGCGCGATGCCGAACACGAGTAGTCCGAGCGCCGCGTAATTGACGGGCAGCATGGCGAGCCCAGCCATCGCGAGCAGGAGACAGATGCCGCCAACAACACCGGGGCCGACAAGACCTGGCGTCCAGAACTCGAACAGAATGCCATAGACGCCGATCAGAAGCAGGATAAATGCGACGTTGGGGTCCGCGAGCACAGACAACGCTTGTGTGCGGATACTCGGCTCCATCATAGAGACCGTCGCGTTTCGGGTCTCAAGCCGGACCTCTCCGCTTGCCGTGGTGATCACGCGGTCATCAAGCTGAGCCAGGAGGTCATCAGCATCGCGGGCGACGAACTCGACGACACGCTCCTTCAACGCCTCCTCTGCCGTCAGCGTTGCGGCCTCGCGGACGGCCTTCTCGGCCCAATCGGCATTGCGACCGCGAAGCTGCGCCAGGCTGCGCAGGAGCGCGACGGCATCGTTGAGCGCCTTTTGCTCGACGACCGCTGCCGGTTTGCTGGCCTGTGGCTCCTTGTCCGAGGGCTGGCGTTTTGGGTCGGGCGCGCCGGGGAGACCCGGGATTGAAATCTGGATCGGTGTCGCTGCGCCGATGTTCGTACCAGGCGCCATGGCTGCCACATGAGCCGCCAGCGTGATGTAGGTCCCGGCGCTGGCCGCATGGGCCCCGCCCGGGGCCACGTAGACCGCGACCGGAACACGCGAGGCAAGAATCGTCTTGATGATCTCGCGCGTCGAGGAAACGAGTCCTCCCGGCGTATCGAGGCGAATAAGAAGCAGTTGGGCCTTGTCGTGCTCCGCCTTGGCGATGGCTTGCGCGATGTGCTCGCTCGCGGCCACGCCGATCGTGCCACTGACATCGACGCGGAGCACGTTGGATAGAGATGCCTGACTGAACACTTGTGTGGGCAGCGGCAATATCAAGGATAGGAACAGCACAGCCCACGCGAGCAATTTCAGCGGTGGACGACCACCACGGGAATGCGGGCGATGTGCTATCTTGATCATACGTCACCGTGCTCGCAGCGTGCATTCGGGCGGTGCGTCAACCCTCCGTCTGTTAGCGCTCATGGCCGAGTTGGGACGGCGAGCACGTCACACGGTAGCGTCCCAATGAGCCGTTCGGCGACGCTGCCGAGCACCGCCCGGCGAACCCCGGTCCGCCCATGCGTACCGACAACCACGAGATCCAGAGCTGCCCGTTCAACCAGATCGGTCAGGACGTCTTGCGGCGTGCCGATCCCGGCTACCACAGACAATTTCGATGCTTGCGCCCCCTTGCTGAACTCCATCAACGAGCGCTGCGCGTGCTCTGTCATCTCCCGCTCATGACGCTCCGCCAGAGGCCCTGTCACGCGATCAAATGGAAAGAGCCCATGTAGCGCCACCTCATAGGCATGCACGACGGTCGCCTCTGCGCTCGGGAACAGGGCCAGCGTGTAGTCGAGGGCTGCCCGGGACGGCTCGGAAAAGTCGGTCGCGATAGCCAGCTTGCGATAGGGGCCAGTCGCGCGGTTGCGCACGGACAGGACCGGCTGCAATGCTTGCCGGAGCACGCGATCGACAGTTGTTCCGAGCAGCCTTTGGCCGAGTGTTTTTCGCTCACTGGCTCCCATGACCAGCAGATCGACAAAAAGCCTGTCACATTTACTGAGTATGCGCTCTGCCGGAGACCCGAGCGTCGTCAGTACCTCGCACTCCACCTCGGCCGCGGCCGGATTGCTCCTCAACTGCCGAGAGATCGCTTCCTCTGCGGTCTTGGCGCGAGCCGAAGCCACGTCAACTGACGGAGGCGACTCATCATCGACAGCGTGCACGACATAGAGCCGGGCGCCCCAATAGGCCGCCAGGTGGATGGCACGTTCCAGAGTCAAGTCGCTCTCGGGGGTGAGGTCCGTCGCAGCGAGAATCTTGCCCGGCCGCTTGCAATCCTTGGTCATGGTGTGGCGCCTCGTGAGTGCTGGTCAGTCGTCGCTGGCAGCGGACCTACTCCGCTGCCGCCTTCGCGGGCGCCATATTGTCCATAGTGCCCTGAAGTGCCCGAGCCGTCTGCTCGAAGCCCTTGCTGTTGAGTGTGGCCAGCTGGGCGAACTCGCGCTGGTAGTCGGAGAACGCCTTCGCGAAGAACGTCGAGTAAACCTCGAGGACCTCGCGGGGCTCGGTGCACTTGGCGAGATCATGCACGAGAGTCATGTCCACCTGCAGACGGCGCATGAGAAACCCTGTCCAATCGCGATTGAACTCGAGACAGCTCGTCAGGAGTTTGCCGTTGAACTCGGTCAGTCCTTCAACGACCGGCCGACACAAGTTGAATACTTGGTCCGGGCCAAGCGGCACGAACGGCATCTGGGTGAAGCCCGGGCTCCCACAGCCTGTCATCATTTTAGTCATCTCGCTCCTTACTGGAAATTTCTCAGTATATTGAGTTGTGCTTTTGGCTGCCATGATCTCAATCAAGCCTCAGAACCGCCGCGCGATCTTCTGCAGCCGTGGTGTGCCTCCCAGTCGCCTGCGTTGCCCAAGCCGCCCTGATCGACGACTTACCGTTTAGCTCCTGGTAGGCACGGCAAACACTTCGACCTCTGTCGCTCATCGCCGTCTCCATCTCTCTTGCTGTTCGGGGCGAAATGGTTCGCCTCGTTGCATGAGATTCAAATGGAGGGCCGAGCTTGAATAGCCAATCGTTTCGGGGCCGCCGGCTGATCGGGATTTTCGATCAGGCTGAACGAAGACCGGCGTCCCCTAAATCAATGATCAGCCACGCAATGCTCAAGGAAGGCCAATAGCCGCGCCGAAAAATTCGGTAATTCGAGTATCTGGTGTCAATTGCCGGGATCCTGCCCTGCAACAGCCGCTCCCTGCGCGAGCGCCAGAAGTGCCAACACAATTGCGCAAAGCGCCTTGGCGTTGTTCCTGCTGCAACGGCTCAATAATACGCGCAACACGCTCGTTCCACTCGTGGTAACAGCGGCAACAGCTTGCCAAGCTCAAGAAGCCACCGGGGCGAATGACGGTGATATCGGTTCACGTGACGTATTGGCTTTACCATGCATGGTGCTCGCGGTTCACGGTGAAATCGCGACCTTGAGCACGCCGTCGCGCTGATGCGAGAACAGCTCGTACGCAGCTTCGATATCGTCGAGCTTGAAGCGGTGCGTTACGAGGGGTTTCAGATTGGCGCGGCCGGTGCTGATCACTGACATCAGCCGACGCATGCGCTCCTTGCCGCCGGGGCATAAGCTCGTGACGATCTTGCTGTCCCCTAGACCGGCGCTGAAGGCGTCGAGAGGGATCTTGAGATCAGTCGAATAGACGCCGAGACTCGAGAGCGTACCGGCGGGTCGCAGGATTCTGAGACAGGCTTCAAATGTCTGTTGGATGCCGAGCGCCTCAATGGCGACATCGACACCACGTCCGTCGGTTATCCGCATGATCTCTGAGACTGGATCATGCCCGCGAAAGTCGATGACATGGTCGGCTCCCAGCCGTTTGGCGACCTCAATTCGCTCCGGGACGGTTTCGACAACGATGATGGTGGCAGCACCCATCAGCCGGGCACCGACGGTCGAGCACAGGCCGATGGGTCCCTGCGCAAAAACGGCAACGGTGTCTCCAATTTTGATTCCACCGCTTTCTGCGCCCGCGAAACCCGTCGACATGATGTCCGGGCACATGAGAACCTCTTCGTCCGACAGCGCGTCGGGAATAGGCGCGAGGTTGGCCATCGCATCCGGGACAAGGACGTATTCAGCCTGACAGCCATCGATCGTATTGCCAAACTTCCAGCCACCAATCGCCTTCCAACCATGAACGGTGTCAGCACCGTCTTGGGCATGGCAGCCGCACAGCGACGCGTTACTGTACCCGCTGGGAGAGATGGCGCCGCAAACAACCCGCTGGCCCTCGCGATACCCCTTCACAGCGGAACCGAGTTTTTCGATCACGCCGACGGGCTCGTGGCCGATTGTGAGCCCCTTGCGGACAGGATACTCGCCCTTGAGAATGTGAACGTCGGTGCCGCAAATCGTGGTAGTCGTAACACGGACGAGCGCATCAAGCGGACCAACATCGGGAACCGGCTTTTCATCGAGAACGATACGGCCTGGCTCGACAAATATTGCTGCCTTCATTTTCCGCATGGGTTGATCCTTTCATGACATGGAGCGTGGCATGCAATGTCGATAGAGCTTTTCCATAAGTAGGCCGGTGAGGCTAGCATTGGCGCAGACGAGGAGCTCATCCCATGACGCGCCCTATTATCCGCGTCGGAATGGCAAGTACGTCACAGGGCAGCGTCATGAGGAGCAACTCGGCGACGCTCCCGATCGTGTCCTGCTGTTGGCCACTGCGGCCATGGGTGCCAGCGACCACGAGATCGGGCCAATTCTTGTCGACGAAGTCCGCGAGCGCGGCTTCAGGCGCCCCTTCCAGGAGGGCCGTCTCGATGCGGCCCGGCGCGTCCTTCAGGGCTGCAACGAGGTCAGCCATGTCCTGCTCGGCCTCTCTGACGACGCGGGCCCGTTCCTCGGCCTCGACAACGTCGATCGACTTGTCTGCGTTCGGTCCGGTCCAGTTTGGCGAAACACGGTAGGCATGTAGAGCGGTCAAGTGAGCCGAAGGGAAAAGCGCCCGGCCTTGGCCGAGCGCACCCTTCGAGCCTTCCGAGAAGTCGATCGCCGTCACTATAGTCTTGTAAGTACCCTCGGGCCGCCGCCGGACGGCCAGAACGGGCTGGTTTGCCCGCCGCACCATGCGGGCGGCCGTGCTGCCGAGCAGCTTATCGCCGAGAATCTTGCCGTGGGCCGGCCCGGTGACGAGAAAGTCGCAGCCAATCTGACGGGCGTGCTCGAGAGTACGATCGGCAGGATCACCGACGACGATGTGGCGCGGGACCTTCCGCGTCAGCCGCGATGAGCTCACCAGACGATCCAGCTCGATCTCGGCGTTTCGAACGCGCTGCTCTATGCCCCAAGGCCGGATCGCGCTACTCTCGATCACGTGGCAGACGACGAGTTCGGCATCCCACTCCTGCGCCAGTTGCGCGGCGCGATCGAAGGCCCGATCGCACGCGGGCGTGAGATCGGTGGCCAGCATGATGTTGCACGGCCGTCGAGAACCCATCTGCCTTCTCCTAGTTTGCACTAACCTCTACCTACTGACGCCATTCGACCGGTACGGTCTCGCGTCGTCCTCGGGGACCGGCGTGCTGCTATCTCGCCACGGTCACCGGGCAATGCGCACGAAAGACGACATCGCGCGACACCGAGCCGAGCATGAGCCGCGAGACCGAGCCCTTTCCGCCCGTGCCAACCACAATGTGATCGACACCGTTGTCCTCGGCAAAGACGGCGATGGCGCGGGCTACGTCGCGGCTCTTGACGCTGGCGGTCTTAGGATCAGCGGCCCCGGCCTTCTTCGCCTCGCTTGCGGCACTGTCGAGCATGCGTTTGAGTTCTGCATTGTCCCATATGTAGGAGGCCGCGCCTCCCTTTCCGCCGACGCCACCCATGAGCTCGTTCACGGCGAGAAGCGTGAGCTCTGCGCCCATGGCCTTGGTCATTTCGGCCGCCAGGACAATCGCTGTCTTGGAGTATTCGGTATCGTCAACGGCGCAAAGTATCTTCTTGGTCATAGGCCCCTCCTTGGGAATTCAAGCTGACACGCGCACGACCGAGAGTTCGGCTCAACCGGCTAACAGGGCCTGCGCGAAGTGAGAGCCGACGTTAATGAGGTACTAGCGCACGAGAAACGCGTTCGTGCTTTGATGCACATCAACGCACGCCAGAAATGCTCAATGCATATTGCAATAAGATGGTGAGGGATTAGGGCTGCCCATGTTGCGAAAGCCGCTGCTCACAACGCATGAGGTCGGTATGCTTCTGAAGGTCAAGGAGGCAACCGTCCGCCGTTGGATACGCAATCGTGAGCTGCCCGCGCTGCTCATCGGGCGGGAGTGGCGGATCGCGGCCATCCAGCTTGAGGAGTTCCTGAAGGTTCGGGCAACCGTAGTGCAGCCGATGACCGACGGTTCAGCGCGGATTGACGAGCCCGCAGCCGACCTTGAGGCCGGCTCCGGCAAACGAGCGAAGCAGAAGCAGGTGCAACAGCGACGCAAACGGAAGAGCCGGGGTGCGAGTTGAACAAGGGTACGATGCGGCCTCGTTGTTGACCGTCTTTAGGAGTATATTTAAGTGATCAAAAAGTTCCTGGTAGCCACGGACCTCTCTGCACGCTCCGACCGCGCGCTTCAACGCGCCGTTGCTCTCGCCCACGAGCGGACGAGCGAGGTGGACGTGTTGCACGTTGTCGATGGCTCGCTGCCTGAGCCGATGCTCAGTCAACATGAGGCGGCCGCAAAGAGCGCGATTAGCGATCAGATCACGTCGCTGGGCCTTGGAGGGGAAGGCGTGATCCGCACGAGCGTTGTTCGCGGGCAAGACTACATCGATATCGTCAAACAGGCCGACTCTTTGCAGGCGAGCATGATCGTGCTTGGCGTTCCGAGACAGACGGGGCGCGGGATGTTTGGCGGCACTACGGCAGAAAAGATCACTCGCTCCAGCCGCGTTCCCGTGCTGCTGGTGCGCAGTCCTGTCGTCAGATCGTACCAGCGCGTGCTGGTTGCGGTCGATCTGTCCGTCCATTCGCGACGTGCGCTGCAGATCGCGGCTCAACTGGTCCCCAAGAGTGAATTCTTCCTAGTTCATGCATCGCATGAGCCGTTCATTGGCTTCCTGGGACGCGACACGATCGAAGAGTACGTCAGAGACAAGCAGCAAGCGTTCAGGCTCATGGTTGAGCGGGATATTGGTGAATTGAATGAACGTTTCGGCAGTAGCGCGCCGGGCTGCGTGCTCATCTTCAACAGGGGCATGCCCCAGACGGTCATCCAGAATCAAATCGAAGAACTGAAGCCGGACCTCGTTGTTGTCGGAACGCATGGACGCACCGGAATTGCGGGTACGATGCTGGGCAGTGTCGCGGAGGACGTGCTGGCCGATGCTCCGGTCGATGTGCTTGCGGTCAAGGCTTGGTGAAGCTCAAACCAATAAGGAGCCTGACCTGCCCCAGGGTATTCGGACCAAGGATTGCGTATATGCGGGGAACCGTGTGTGAGGGCGTTCAGATGACAGCGAGGTCGGGCGGCTGCGTGAGCCGCGCTACGTCCGGGTAGGCCTTCAATCCAGCCACCACATCGCGCTCTATATTGACGGCCATGACCGGTCCGGCAAATCCGGGGGGGCAGATTGCGAATATCAGCGACACTTTGTGGACGATCCGACGCTCCGATCACCGCAAGTGAGCGCGGTCGGAATAGAAATTATAGATGATGGATGCTCAAGTCTCTATCTTCGGAAATGACTTGCTGCGAGGGCAAGATAGGCGATAAGCAGGAACAACGCGAAATGAACGCGCACCTTGGTCCTGCGGTATGCCCCAGAGAAGTCGACCACTCTAACATGCGGTACACCATCCTCTCTTGCAGGAGCCCGCTCACGGCAGCGTCTGCGAAGTCACAAGCTCATACAAGCCACGCCGGTTGAGGACGCAGGATTGGCATAGGCCCTCACATGCGGACATAGTAAGCGCCGCCCCACGCAGCCAGTATGACCAGGACAAGTCCCGGCACGACACGAAGTGCAAACTCCCGGCCACCACCAACATAGGCAAGCACCATTCGCATGATCGAGTTCGTCGTCATGCCAGTCAGGATCGGGAAGGCTGCATCGGCAACCGCGATCTTTCCGGAGGCCACGAGCAACGCGACCGAAACGGCAGCGGAATGTGTGTTGACGAGGCCAGAGAGCGCTGCAGCGAGCAGCACGCCGTTATTGCCGAGCACGTCCTGTAGCGCCGCCGTCGCCACGAGGATGAGGGCGAGGACAAGGGAAAAAGCAAAGGCCGACTGCACACTGACGGCAGCCTTCTGTGGGCTCCTCGACTGCTCGTCTGCCGGCTGACGCAACGCCACGATCGACCAGATCACCCCATATACGGTCGCCGCGACTCCGGCCGCAAAAAGCGGAGCCGCAAGCGTTCGCAGTGTGGCCGTGCTCGTCGCCGCGAGAACCAAAGCCAATTGAATGATCGTCGAAAGTGACGACAGCGACGCTCCCGCGACGGCTCCAAGCATGAGGCGTGGCGCCTTGCTCGCCCGATCGGCCATATCTCTGACTGTGGCCGTGCTGGAGATGAAACCCGAAGCCAATCCTGACAGCGGGAGGCCATACTGTGCCCCGAACAGCCGAATCGCGACATGCCCCGCGGCACCGATTGCCATGACGAGTATGACAACGATCCAGATCGTGTAGGGGTTCAGCGTCCCATAGGGCCCGACGGGCTCATCAGGCACGACCGGCAGGATAACGAGGGTCGCGGCGGCAAGAATGAGGCCGTCCCGCAATTCGTCTTGGCTCATGGCGGAGCGCACGAAGGTGTGCAACGGCGCCCGGGCGGCCAACAGTATGGCAACGACCACACCGACGCCTGCCGCAAGCTCCGGCCGGCGGATCGACAGCCCGCCGAGCAGCACGGTCAAGACGAGCGCGATCTCGGTCGTCAGACCGACAGCGTCACCCTTGGCACGCACGTAGGCAAGCCCCGCCAGCACGGTGACCCCGGCCGTGGCCGCCACCAGCAGCAGCTCACCACCGGCGAGGATGCTCACCGCTCCAGCCAATGACGCAATCGCAAACGTCCTGATGCCGGCCGACGCCCGCACGGTGTCAGGCGCCGTATGGCGTTCACGCTCCGCGCCAATCAAGAGCCCAATGCCGAGCGCCTCGACGAGATTGAGCAGCATCACCGGTTCGGGCGTCATGGGGTGAGGGTTTCCTTGTTTCGAAGACGCCACTGGTGCGGACGCGGCCGGATCGATCGTGCCAGGAGTTCCAAGGTGCCGGAACGTATCGCAAGAATCATGGCTTCCACGGCTTGCCTCCGGCGCGCCATTCCCGCCAGGCGATGACGATGATCGTCAACGCGCAGATCGGGAGCACGAACGTGCCCAAGACGAGGCTGTAGGTCGAAAGTGCATCGTGCTGTTGCGCGGCCAGGATCAGATAGAGCGTATAGGAGATATAGAGACCGAAGAATACCGCACCCTCCCAGCGGGCGATCAAGTGGCCCGTGAAAAAGATCGGCAGGCAGGCAATCGCCACGGCGAGCATCACGGGGATATCGAATGCGATCATTGCCGGGGCCACGGAGAGCGAACTCGGCGCCACGATCGCGGAGACGCCAAGGACCCCCAGGATATTGAAGATGTTGCTACCGACGACGTTGCCCACCGCAATATCACGCTGACCGCGAATGGCCGCGAGAACCGATGTCGCCACCTCGGGCAGCGAGGTCCCGGCCGCGACAATGGTGAGACCGATCACCATTTCACTGACGCCGAGATGCTTGGCGAGGACGACGGCCGCGCCGACCAGCCAACTCGCACCCAGGACGAGCAGCGCCAGGCCCGCGACGATGAGCGCAGTCTGGGCGATGAGGCTCGAATCCCAACCGGTAGTCTCGGGTTCGACCTTGTCAGCGGCCGCGGCAACTGCTTGCTGACGGCGGCTCTGAACGATCAAGAACGTCGTGTGCGCGATCAGCACCGTCATGAAGAACAGGCCATTGAAGCGCGACAAGCCGCCGTCAAGCGCCATCACAACAAACAGCAGCGAGGCACCGACCATGATCGGGACCTCCTGCCGGATCAGCTGCTGATTGACGACCAAGGGCGTGATCAGCGCCGACGCCCCGAGGATGAAGAGGATGTTGAAGATGTTGCTGCCAACGACGTTGCCGACCGCAATGTCGGTTTGGCCGGAGACTGCCGACTGCACGGAAACCGCCAACTCGGGCGCACTGGTTCCCATCGCCACGACGGTCAATCCGACGACGAGGGGCGAGATCCCGAGTTTGAAGGCGAGCTTTGAAGCACCGCGAACCAGAAGCTCAGCCCCCACGACCAGCGCACCAAGCCCCAACAAGAAAGTAAGCAATGCCATGAGGCCTCCAGTGTGCCTGGTGATTTCGACGTGTGTAAGAGGCGATTCGTACGTCCGGGTCTCCCTGTCTGCTCTTCCCTTAGCGACCCTCGCTCCGCTACCGGGCTCTGCCAGCCCCCAGGTATTGCAGAGCGCAGAGCTTCAGCATCAAGCCGACCGCCGACTCATTCATAGTTCGATTGTCCCGATGCACAAGGAAGGCTTGCCAACGGGCAAGCGATCCACGAGCGCCCAGCCGACGATTGGAACGGTTCCGCCAGTTGTTTACCGGAGCAGAATTCTTAGTCCCGCGGCTTCACGGCAAGGACATCACAGGGGAGCGTCTCGAGCAAGCGGCCCGCAACGCTGCCGACGAGGGCGCGCGCCACTCCTGTGCGGCCATGGGTTCCCACGACTGCCAGATCGATGCCCTCGGCTGCGACGACGTTCCGCATGACCTCCTCCGGATCCTCCTGCTCGAAATGCATCTGAACCGGTCCTGCGAGAGAACCGCCACCGTGGGGAAGTGCAGTCAGCGCACTTTGCACCATTGCGCCGATCTCCTGTCGCACCCTTGCTTCGTACTCTCCGATGGGCGAATGGGGTTTGGCCTCTCCCTTGAATCCCAAATTGTAGCCATGCACGGTCGATATCCGGCCGTGCGGAAACAGCGCCAACGTCAGATCAAGGGCCTGGCGGGAGGGAGCGGAGGGAGCAACGGCCACCGCTATGGACCGGTATGGCCCATTCGCGCGCCTGCGGACGGACAGCACCGGCATCTCCGCCTCGCGCACGAGCCTTTCGGCGGTGGAGCCCAGAAAGCGCTCGCTCATCGATTTGGGTTGCGCGAGCCCGGTTATGATCAGACTGGCCTCGGTCTCCAAGGCGAGTGCGAGGATATTCGAGGCAGAATCACCGATAGCGATCCGTCGCGCGATCCGGAGACTTGGGGCCGCCAGTGGCAACTCGACAAATCGCTCAAGCTCCGCCGCGGCCTGCGTCGCGCCTCTTGATGCGCCGCCGACTTCGTGCTCGTCAACTTTGACCACGTGCAGGACGGTCAGCTCAGCATTCCATTCCCTTGCAAGGAGAATGGCGCGATCGAATGCGCGATCGCAGGTCGGGCGAAGATCCGTTGCCAGAAGCAGATTGGTTGGGGCTGGCCACGTGACCCTCTCCGTCATCAGATCACCTCACGTTCATGGGAGATACTGGTCAAGAGGGGGCGCAGCACTCCCGAATTCCCACGGATTGAGAGAACATTGCAAGTCAGCGTCCTCAAGAACTGGTCCGCGACACTTGAACACGCGATCCTGGCGACACCCGTTGAACCATCGGTTCCGATCACTACGAGGTTCAGCAGAATGCGTTGCACATGAGAGATCAGGACCGAATTCGCAGTCCCGTAATCCAGGCCGGTCAGCAGTGACGCGCGTGAGGGCAAATCGCCGAGGAACTCGATCATGTCCGGCTCGGCTTGTCGACGGGCGCACTCCTTCTCTTGTGCTTCCTTCGCGTCGGTCGGCTCGTGACTGACACTGTCGCAAGCTGTGCGGCACGGTCGAGCGCTCGATCGCAAGCAGGTGTCGGTTCCGTTGCGAGAAGGATGTGCCTGCTCATGTTGTTCAACCACGCCGCTCATGATCGGAACTCTCGGGGCAAATTACTCAATCTCATCGTGCATTATTCAACGTGGTCGATCCTGATGCCGCATTGACGCAGATCAACGCACATCGACGTAGCTCAAGATAGTCAATCATATTGACGCAGCAAGTCGCTATGGACTGGCTGTGTACCATGCGTCGGTGTCACCGAACCGGAATCACTTTGCTGTTGCAGTGTCAGCCAAGCCCCGCAGCGTCGATCATGAGTTGGAACCTCGCAAATTGGAGCAGTCATAATGACAGGGATCGATGTCCTCGTTCACGTCAAGGCGAGCAAGGATTGGACCGAGAGCGTGAATGTCGGACTTCAGCTCGCACAGCGGCTGGAAGCCAGGGCCCACGGGCTGATCACTCTCGGTGAGCTGGCGCGAACCCGGGCACACTTCGGAAATGATGTGGCGTTCATGGCTGAGCGCGTGAAGGTGTGGGAGAGCGTGAGCGCCCGGGCCGAGGCGCGCTTTCGCGAGTCCACCAAGCGCTACGGAGTGGAGGGGACTTGGCTCGTCGGTGAGGGGGCAGCAAGCGAGCTGCTTTGCCTGGTTGGCCGCGTTCATGATCTTTTGGTCGTCGAGCAGGGTGATCCTGGCGTCGACGAGATTGACTTCGACCCGGCGGAAGAGGCGATCCTGGCCGCGGGCGTGCCTACACTAGTCGTGCCCAAGACAGGCGCATATCCCAGCATCGGCAAGCGCATTGCCATTGCCTGGAACCACAGTCGTGAAGCGGCTCAGGCCGTGCGTGGCGCCCTCCCACTGCTGCAACGGGCCCAGTCCGTTATCGTGATCAGCGGGGAGCGCAAGGAGACGTTTCGCAGTATCATGCGCGCGCCCCAGCATGACCTTGTCAGCAACCTGCGACGCAAGGGTATTCCCGCTGATGACACCTCGTTCAGACCTGCTGCTGCCGAGAGTTCGGACGCGGCGCTGCTGAGCACCGTCCGTGAAGCTGGCGCGGATATGCTCGTCATGGGTGCCTATGGTCGTTCCTGGCTGCGGGAGCTGCTCTTAGGCGGCACGACCCGGCATGCGATGAAAAACATGGAACTTCCCATCTTGTTTGCCCACTAGCCGTTTGGTCCAGTTCCGTGAAATTCTGGGCCGGAGATTTCGGCATTTCGTTTAGGCGAGCTGGGAGTTGAGACGAGAGATGGCAGACCAAAAAGCCGCCTCGGCATCCATCGGGGCCGCCGATACCCCGAGCCACTGGCATGCGATGACGCATGAGGCGGTGAGCGCAAGTCTCGAGAGCCCGCCGGACGGGCTGTCGAATGAGGAGGCTGACCGGAGGCTGGGGCTCCATGGTTCCAACTGCCTGCCACAACCGCCACAGCGATCAGCATGGCGCAGGTTGATCGCGCAGTTCGAGCACCTGCTGCTGCTGATCCTGATGGGCGCCGCCGCTATCATGGCCGCCATTGGACACTACACCGACGCTGGCGTGATCCTGGCCGTCGTTCTCGTCAACGCGCTCATGGGCTTCTTTCAGGAGGGCAAGGCTGAACAGGCGATCCGCGCCATTCAACAAATGCTATCCCTGCGAGCTACCGTCCTCAGGGCGGGCACCCGCATTACGGTCCCCGCCGAAACGCTGGTTCCGGGAGACCTTGTTCTCATCGAGCCCGGCGACCGCGTTCCAGCCGATCTGCGCCTCGTTCGCGTCAAGAACACGCAGGTCGAGGAGGCGGCACTCACGGGTGAATCCGTACCGGTGGCCAAGCAGTCCGCTCCCGTCGGCCAGGACGCCACGCTCGGCGACCGCAGTTCCATGGCATTTTCCGGGACGCTCGTCACTTATGGTCAGGCGACCGGCGTGGTGGTGGAGACGGGTCTCGGGACCGAGATCGGCCGGATCACCAGCATGCTCGCGAGGGTCGAGCCTCTTGAGACGCCGCTGTTGCGAAACATGAACCGCTTTGCCCGCTCGCTGACCTTCGTGATTCTGGGCGCGGCCGCCGTCATTTTTGCCTTCGGCATGCTGGTTCGCGGCCTCCCAGCCGGAGAATTGTTCCTGGCGGTCGTGTCTCTCGGCGTGGCCGGAATCCCGGAAGCCCTGCCGGCGGTGCTCACCATCGCCATGGCCATCGGCGTCCAGCGCATGGCCTCGCGCCATGCCATCATCCGCCGCCTTCCTGCTGTGGAGACGCTGGGTTCGGTCTCGGTCATCTGTTCCGACAAGACCGGCACATTGACGCGCAACGAGATGACCGTCGGTACGATCGTCACCGTGAATCGAACGCTCGAGGTCAGCGGTGTGGGATATTGGCCGCGAGGTGGATTTACCCACGCCGGCCGCGAGATTCCCGCCGAACACGCCGCCAGCGCCCTGGAAGCCGTGCGCGCCGGTGCCCTGTGCAACGACGCGGCCCTGCGCCAATCCGACGCTCGATGGGCGGTGGACGGCGATCCCATGGAGGGCGCGCTTCTCACACTCGCTCACAAGGCCGGACTTGAACCGGAACGAGTGCGAAAGGAGCTTCCCCGCACCGACTTCATTCCCTTCGAGTCCGAGCACCGCTTCATGGCGACGCTGCACCACGATCATCGTGGCAACGGCTTCATCTACGTCAAGGGCGCTCCGGAGCGACTGCTGGAGATGTGCCGGCTTCAACGGTTCGATGAGATCGAGCAGCCGCTCGACCCGAGCTTCTGGCTCGCACGTATCGATGAGTTGGCATCCAAGGGCGAGCGGGTGCTGGCCGTCGCGGTGAGACAAGTGCCAGCCGACCATCGCTTTCTCGATGTGCGCGATGTCGAGAGCGATCTGACCATGCTCGGTCTGTTCGGCCTCATCGATCCGCCGCGCGAGGAGGCCGTCGCGGCCGTGGCAGAATGCCGGGCCGCGGGCATCCGGGTCAAGATGATCACTGGAGACCATGTGATTACGGCGCGCGCGATCGCGAGCCAGCTTGGCTTCACCAATGTGTCGGAAGCGCTGACCGGGCCCGAGATCGAGGTCCTGTCCGATCACGAACTCGCAGAGCGAGTATCGAGGATCGACGTCTTCGCAAGGGCAAGCCCAGAGCACAAGCTGAGGCTCGTGCAGGCGCTCCAGGCGCGCGGCGCCGTCGTGGCGATGACCGGAGATGGTGTCAACGATGCTCCGGCGCTGAAACGGGCCGACGTCGGCGTCGCAATGGGCATCAAGGGCACCGAGGCAGCGAAGGAAGCTGCGCAAGTCGTGCTCGCCGACGACAATTTTGCCTCGATCGCCAACGCCGTGCGCGAGGGGCGCACGGTCTACGACAACCTGAAGAAGACCATCAGCTTCCTGCTTCCGGTCAATGGCGGAGAGTCGCTCAGTATTGTTGTCGCAATTCTGATCGGTGCGACGTTGCCGATCACGCCTCTGCAGATCCTCTGGGTCAACATGGTGAGTTCGCTGTGCTTGGCGCTCGCGCTGGCCTTCGAGCCGACGGAGCCCGACGCCATGTCACGGCCGCCACGCTCGCCGGCCGAGCCCATCCTCTCCGGTCTTGTCGTTTGGCGCGTGGTTCTCGTTTCCGTGCTCTTTCTCGCCGGCATCTTCGGCATGTTCAAATGGGCGCTGTCCCAAGGCGCCGACGTCGAGAAGGCACGCACGCTCGCGGTCAACACGCTCGTGGCCATGGAGGTGTTCTACCTTTTCAGCGTCCGTTTCCTGCGCACGCCTTCGTTGACGCCCATGGGCATTCTTGGGACACCTGTGGTACTCGTCTCCGTGGCGGCCGTGGTGGCACTTCAACTGTTGTTCACGTATGCGCCCTTCATGGAGCGCTTCTTCGAGACGCGGCCGATCAGCATCGCGGAGGGGTGGCCAGCCATCGCGGCGGGTATCCTGGTCTTTGCCATTCTCGAGGTCGAGAAGGCGATCCGGCATCGCTGGGACCGGGCCGCCAGGGGAGGGTCTCATCCATCCGGCACAGCGGCAGTGCGACCTTGCGGGAACGAGGAATGACTGGAAGCGTGACCCTCGATCTCGCCCTGCAGGGGGGCGGCGCCCATGGAGCTTACACTTGGGGCGTTCTCGATCGGCTGCTCGACGAGCGGCATATTCACTGCTCGGCGATCAGCGGTGCTAGCGCCGGCGCGATAAATGCCGTCGTGCTCGCCGATGGTCTGGTGGCGGGCGGGCGGGCGGGGGCCAAGCGGGCGCTGGAGGCATTCTGGCAACGCATTAGCCAGTCCTCGCGCCGGTTCCTGCCGGACAAGAGCCCGTTCCACGCCCTCTTCCTTCCCGGCTATGTGCCCTCCTCCCCATGGTCCAGGCTCGGACCATGGGGAGCGCCTTTGGCTATCTGGTCGGCGATAGGCGACACAGTAGTGCGGAAGTTCTCGCCCTACGAGTGGAACCCCCTCAACTTCAATCCGTTGCTCGACCTGCTCGCGGAGTCGGTCGATTTCTCGCGGCTGCGCAGCACGGAGGACATCCAGCTCTTCGTTTCCGCGACAAGCGTTCGCTCCGGAGGGTTGAGAGTATTTCGCAATGCCGAACTCTCCCCGCAAGCCGTGATGGCCTCCGCCTGCCTGCCGCAGCTCTTCCAGGCCGTCGAGATCGACGGCGAGGCCTATTGGGATGGCGGCTATCTCGGAAATCCGGCGCTGTTGCCGCTGATCGCAGAGAGCGAGCCCGCAGACCTGCTCATCATCCAGCTCAATCCTCCCATGCGCCTTGTTCGTTCCCGCTCGGCGGCTGGCATCGCCGGCCGCCTCAATGAGATCACATTCAATGCGAGCCTCGTGAAAGAGCTGCAAAGCATCATGCTCTTGAAGCAAGCCCTGGACGAGGAGCCCGTCGGGCACCCCTTCAAGCATCCGCTGTTCAATCAGGTTCGTCAGCTTCGCCTGCATCGCATCGCCGCCGAGGAGGCGACGTTTCGACTGGACAAAAAGAGCAAGCTCGATCCGGAATGGGAGCTCCTGCTCGGGCTGCGCGACCTGGGGCAGCGCGCTGCCGACGCGTGGCTGTCGCAGCACGGCAGTGATCTCGGCCAGCGCTCCACGCTCGACCTGGCGATGCTGGACTGATGCGTAACAGGGACTGCGCGACAAGGAACAAGCATGATCGGAATTCTAGGTATCCTCGTCGCTCTAGGGCTGCTGATCTATCTATCCTATCGCGGACTGTCGGTGCTTCTGCTGGCGCCTCTCATGGCACTCGTAGCTGTCCTTCTCGGTGGCGCTCCACTGCTCGCGTCCTACACACAGGTATTCATGCCGGCGATGGGCACGTTCATCGTCCAGTTCTTTCCGCTGTTCCTGCTCGGTGCGCTGTTCGGCAAGCTCATGGATGACACGGGCTCTGCCCGCGCTCTTGCGGAATGGATCATCGCGCGCCTTGGCGAGGCAAATGCTTTGCCTGCGATCGTGCTCGCCTGTGCGGTGCTCACCTACGGCGGTGTGTCACTGTTCGTGGTAGCGTTTGCCGTCTATCCCATCGCGGCGGCCATGTTCGAGAGGGCCAATTTGCCGCGAGCGCTCATTCCAGCCACGATCGCACTCGGCGCATTCACATTCACGATGACGGCGATGCCCGGGACGCCAGCGATTCAGAATGCGATTCCGATGCCCTACTTCGGCACGACGGCGTTCGCCGCGCCCGGTATCGGCATCGTCGCCAGCGCGATCATGCTGGGGCTCGGGCTCACGTGGCTCACGCGACGCGCCGCGAGCTGGAGTGAACCGGCTACGACGGTTTCTGCGCTCCGCCCTCGCTCGGCGAAGGAGCTGCGTGAGCTTGGTCAGGGTGAAGGCTTCGATATCAGCTGTCTCGGCGATCAACGCGCGTTCGAGCTCCCGCCGCTTTGGATCGCTGCGCTCCCAATTGGTCTCGTCATCGTGCTGAACCTCGTGTTCGCGACCCTTCTTTTGCCGGCTTTTGATACGACCTATCTGGCCGAGAAGCGCTTCGGCGCTGTCGGCTTCGATGCGGTCAGAGGTGTGTGGGCCATTCTGCTCGCGCTCGCCGTGGCAAGCGTCGTCATGGCCGCTCTCAACATGCATCGGCTGACACGCCTCACGGAGACGCTCGGGGACGGCGCCAACGCCGCTACGGGCCCGGCCTTCAACACCGCCTCGCTCGTAGGCTTCGGGGCAGTGATCGCTTCCCTACCGGCTTTCGGCATCATCCGCGACGCGGTCCTCGGCCTCGCACCCGGTAATCCACTGATCTCACTCGCCGTCGCGGTCAACATTCTAGCCGGCATCACGGGCTCGGCATCGGGCGGCATGAGCATCGCGCTGCAGACGCTCGGAGGCACCTATCTGGAGCTTGGTCGGGCAGCAGGCATTCACCCTGAGCTCCTGCACCGGGTCACGGCGATCGCCACAGGCGGTCTCGATTCCCTCCCCCACAATGGCGCCGTGATCACGCTGCTTTCGGTGTGCAAGATGACGCACCAGGAGGCATATAAGGACATCTTCGTCGTGGCCTGTCTGATCCCAATTCTGGCGCTGATCGTGATCTTGATCCTCGCCGGTACAGTCGGGTCCTTCTGATCCATGCCCGGAGAGTTCGGCGGACGCGCGCACGGCTTCGTCAGCCGCGGAGTGGAAACGGCTCCCGGTTCTCCGGGCCAACGTCGTTGAATGGTATGCCAGGCATGCGGGAGTTGCTGAGCCAGTCCCTGTTCTTCGAGATCTCGGCCATCCTGGTGCTTGCCGCTGCCATCGGGATCGTCGCACATCTGCTGCACCCACCGCTCATCGTCAGCTTCATTGCGGTCGGCATCATTGCAGGCCCGTCGGCTCTCGACATTTCGCGCTCCAGCGAGAAGATCTCGGTTCTGTCGGAGCTCGGAATTGCGATTTTGCTGTTTCTTGTGGGATTGAAACTCGATGTTAAGCTGGTCAGCTCGCTGGGAGCCGTCTCATTGAGCACGGGGCTGGGGCAGGTCGCGTTCACGTCGGTGATTGGCTTCGTTCTCTGCCTCGGGCTCGGCTTTGACCCGGTGGCCAGCCTCTACATTTCCGTAGCACTGACGTTCTCGAGCACGATCATCATCGTCAAGCTGCTGTCGGACAAGCGCGAGGTCGACTCCCTGCATGGCCAGATCGCGCTCGGCTTCCTGATCGTCCAGGACATCGTCGTGGTCCTGGCCATGATTGTTCTGTCGGCAATCGGTATCGGCATGCAATCCGAATCATCGTGGCGCGACGTTCGCGCGGTCTTTGCATCTGGCGGCATCATGCTCGCGGGCGTGATGCTGTTCATCCGTTTTGTCGCGACACCCCTTACCGAGATATTGGCGCGCCGCCCCGATTACTGCTGCTTTTCGCGGTCGCGCAGGCGGGCGCGTTTGCGGCGATCGGGGAGCATCTCGGATTCGGAAAAGAACTGGGAGGACTGCTCGCCGGCGTCTCGCTTGCCTCGACGCCGTATCGCGAGGCGCTGGCCGCCCGCTTGGCGCCGCTCCGGGATTTCCTGCTGCTGTTCTTCTTCGTCGCGCTCGGGGCCAAGCTGCAACTGACCTACGTCGGTGCAGCCATGCTCCCCGCGGCCATCCTTTCGATCTTCGTGCTGATCGGCAACCCGCTGATCGTGATGGCGATAATGGGGACCATGGGATACCGCAAGCGTACGGGGTTCCTCGCCGGACTGACAGTGGCGCAGATCAGCGAATTCTCGCTCATTTTCATGGCCATGGGCGTGAGCCTTGGACACGTCGATACGGCAGCCCTCGGCCTTGTCACGCTCATCGGCCTGATCACGATTGCCGCGTCGACCTACATGATCACCTACTCGCACGAACTCTACGCGGTCTTCGGGCCGATCCTGTCGCCGTTCGAGCGCAAAGGGACACCGCGGGAGGCCGCTTCGTCCGAGGCAACGGAATCGGGGCGATACGACGTCGTGGTCTTCGGCCTCGGCCGATATGGCGAGGCCATTGCGGGCCGGCTGAGGGTTGGCGGGCAACGTGTGCTGTGCGTCGATTTCAACCCAAGCGCCGTTCGGCAATGGCAGGCGCATGGAGGAGCCGCCATCTATGGCGACGCGACCGATCCAGAGTTCGTCGCCGCCCTACCGTTCGACGGTGTCAGATGGGTCATCTCTGCAATCGCCGATCATGACGCGGGCGTGACGCACGAGGATATCAGGCTGACGGCGATCGCCGCCGTTAGGCAAACCGGATTCGGAGGATGGATCGCTGTTCGCAGCCGCTGCCCGGCCGACAGGGATATATTGATGGCCGCTGGCGCGGATATTGTCCTCGAGCCGTTCCAGGACGCTGCCGACCGCGCCGTCGAGCTGGTGCGCTCCCATGAGCGCCCACAGCGCCTTCCGACGGTGGACGCGGATCAGCAGAAGGATCTTGAGGGTTGAAGGAGCGCTGGCCCGGGGGAAGCCTAGCTCGGATCGGCCACTGCGAATAAACTGCACGAGGAGAGCGACGATGAAGACGATCATGGCAGCAAGCGACCTGTCGGCGCGGTCGGATCGTGCGCTCGCGCGAGCCGCAGTTCTCGCCCGTCAGCACCAGGCAAGGCTGCTGGCAGTTCATGTCGTCGACGAGGAGCTGCCAGCGGCCCTGGCAGATCGCCAGGCAGAGGACGCGGACCGACTGCTTCGTGCCGCCATCGCAGCACTACCGGATTCGGGTGCGCTCTCGAGCGAGGTTCGCGTGGTGGTCGGCGAGCACTATCAGATCATTCTCTCCGAGGCGGAGGCATCGGGCGCAGATCTCGTGGTCATCGGTCAGCACCGCAAGGATGTGTTGCTCGACCTGTTCCGTGGCAGCACGGGCGAGCGCATCATCCGCTTCGGCAATCGGCCGTTGCTCGTTGTGAAGTCTGCGGCTTTGCATCGCTACGTCAGTATGCTGGTCGCCGTCGATTTCTCACCGCCGTCCCGGCAGGCGGTCGAGATGTCGGTGAAGCTTGCTCCCGATGCCGACATCAAGCTTGTGCATGCCTTCGACATTCCGTTCCGTGGCCTACTTTTCGGGGGAGCCTCCATGGAGCACCTCGCGAAGAAGCATCAGCAGCAGTTCCAGGAGATGGTCGAGGCGCAGACACGCGAGTTCCTGGCCACTCTATCTGCCCCGATTGCGTTGCGAAAGGTGATCGCGCGTGAAGGCGCCCCCGAGGAGACTGTGTTGGCTGTGGCCGAGGAAACGCGGTCCGACCTCCTGGTCGTGGGCACTCATGGCCGCTCCGGAATAGGCCGTGCCCTTCTCGGCAGCGTGGCCGAAGGCTTGATTGCACGCGCGCCCTGCGATGTCCTGGCGGTCCGAGGATGGTGACATCGTTTTTAGCACCTCGGCGTGACGGTCAGACTTCCGAACTGCCAAGTTATATGGAACCGCCGTCTCGTCGATGTCACGTGTCGCTGCATATGCTGCGCGCCGCGCGCTGTGCTCCCCGGCCACGCCGCTCAAGCCGGATCCAGACTGACGGTCCGCCCCGCCGCCACATCGAAATGGCCGCAGGCATCAAGTCGCTTGACCCATCAGAGTTGGTCGACCATACGGCTTGCCGCCTTGGCAAATGGTACGGAACGGCCGCTAGAGGAAGCCTTGGCGCGTCACAGGCCTTCGAGGCGCTTGACGCTCCGCACAGCCCCGTGCATCGGCTCGGAAAGCGCGCCGCCGAGCTTTATGAACTGGGCAAGCGCGACGAGGCTTACCGCGAGGTCGACGAAATGGAGCGAGCGTCTATAGAAGTTGTCCGGCTCCTAGACGAGCTGATCAGAAGCAATCATTGAGGCAAGGCTGCGGAAGGCAGCGATTGCGGAGGGCAACAAGAAGCGCTGCGTGCAGCCGTCCTGCCGCCGTTTCAGCATCGCCCAGCTTCGGCGAACAGCAGCGGCCCAAAGAATTGGGGACGCCTCCTTGTTGATCAGCCATGGCATGCGCGCGCCGATTCTCTCTCCAATCAGCGGTAAGGTCGTGGCTGCAAAGGACGTTTGGCCGGAGCGCCACGCCTCTGGATTGGCGAGCTGCCTTGTCGCCTATGAGAAGCTCGAAAATGACGGTTGGAGCCGGGCCGATAATGGGATTCCGGACAAGTTGGATCGCTTGCGCAGCGCTGCTTGAACGCTTCTTCCGATGTTGGCACTAGGCAGTCCATGAATGTCCACGGGACAGTTCCACCTCGAATGCATCAGCTGACTGTCCTAGTCCCCCAGCCAACAAAACCAAATACTTAGCAGAAGTGAAAATCGCATCGAAGTCGTCCGGCGTACGCGCAGTTTACTTGACCTGAATGCTCTCGAGATAATGCGCGAGTTCCAGAATGCGGAGATGAGCGCGGTTGTAGCCGGGCTGAAAGTCCTCACGCTTCATGCGCTCCGCATACTTCGGCATGTGCATGGTGTCATGGCCTTCGACCGGCTGGTCGCCGGCAATGACATCGAAGACGCGTCGGAACGGAAAAGTGCCGCCGTTGCGCTTGGTGATTTCGGTCAGATCATTGGGCTTCTTAAACAACTTCTGGCCGAGGTCACCACCACCCTTGGCATCCGCGCCATGGCAGGCGGCGCAGTTTTCCTTGTACTCTTCGGCGCCTTCGCGGAGGATTGTTGTCCAAGCTCCCGACTGGGCCGCAGCGATGCGTATTAGCGCGGCGAGGATAAGAATGGTGAGCACCACGATCGCCGTCACCTTCGCAACCCACGGCCATGGCCATCGCCCAAGGCCATTGACGTGGACCGGACCGCCGCCCCCGGCGGGTTGGGATTTGCGCAATGGCATAGCTATCCTCCCTTTTATGATCCGGCTTTGCCTTCCGCGAGCGGACTCGCCGCGTGGCTCTCGGCTAACGCGCAACCGTCACCGGACACGGCGCGCGGTTCACGACATCAGCAGAGACGGAGCCGAGCACCAAGCGCTTTACAGCACTCTTGCCGCCCGAACCGATGACGATGTGGTCGTACCCGTGCTCCTCGGCGTATTGGGTGATGCCCCGCGCGACGTCCCGGCTCTCGACGATGGCAGTCTCGACCTTGTCAGCGCCTGCCGCTGTTGCCTCGGCCGCAGCCTCGTCCAGAAGCGTACGGACCTGCGACGGCGACCAAAGACGCGCAGAGGCGTCACGGCGGCTATAGCCGCCGATCATTTCATTCACAGCGAGCAGGGTGAGGTTCGCGCCTGTGGCGGCTGCCAGCGCTCCGGCGAGGCGCGCGGCCACTTTGGTGGGTTCGCAATCGTCCACCGGACACAGGATCTTGTTCATGAAAGGCTCCGTCCTCTTGTCGCGATTGCGTAGCGGTGCAAGCAATTGCTCCGCTCACTTCACAGCGCCATCCTAGAGCCGTTTGGCGCTTTGTTGTTGATCGGTGTCAAATGAGCCCATGTGGCTCCTCGGCCCGACCGAAGTAAGGGTGCCTTCTTATGCGGCTTACGCCACACGCAGCGCCACGAGAGAAGATACCAGCGTCTGAAAGCGTTTTTTCGCGGCCTTTGAAGGGCTCTTTACCGACTGTGGCAGCGGTGCATCCCGAAGGGACGCCGTCTATCTGCGCCGGTCCGCCGCGCAAACAAGCAGTCAAACTTGCGCGCGCCCCCCTTGCCTTCCGGTGATCGAGACATCGGATTTCTCTTTCGGACCTCTTTGTCGCCACCAGCGTCTCGATACCGAGTTGATCGACACCATCGCCCAACGCATTGTGTCAGCCTCCGATCGATCCCCCTGCACCTGCCTATTCCCCTACCCCGAAAGAGAGAGGGACGCGCGGGCCCGGCGAAGCCCGGGCCACGATCGAGAGAGAGGTCCGGCAGAAAGGAAACCCCATGCCCCGCTACCGGGTCACCCAATATCGCGATGCCCACCAGATCTTCACAGCCATCATACCGTCCGACTCGAAAGAAGCCGCCTTCGCCCTGGCCGAAGCCGACACCTGTTGCTGGATTCCCGGCGATACCCACCCTCTGGATGACCGCAATATTCCCTTCGGGGAAATCGAGGAGCTTGATGACTTCTCTTTGGTTCTCGAACCCGGCACCATCCCTACGAAAATCTGGCTGCTTCATATCGATGACGGCGACAACGAAACGAGCGTCGATATCTTCAGCCACAAGCCTTCCGCGCTCATCGCCTTCGAAGCCGCCCTTACCCCCTACATGACCACCGAAGACCGCCGGACATCCCCCCGGAAACCCGGAAGCCGCTTACGAAGCCATCCTCGAACGGGAAGGCGGCGATCTTCCCTATGGACATGTCTGCCGACTCGAAGAGCACCGCCTGAACGTCTATCCCGTCACGCCCGCCTGATGGCCCGCCAAGAGAAAAAGCTTGCGCCACGAAATCTTCGAACCGCTGCGCGGGTTCGAAAGAGCCCGCCGTCAACATGAATGGAAGATCTCTTGACCACCAAACCCCGCACCCAGGCTGTCATCACCATCGCGATCGACAACGATGCCTTCGCCCACAGCCCCCCCGTGACCCGCATTTCCTCCCGCAAAGAGAAAGGATGGCATCCCATGCGTCGCCGCAGAGCGGCTTTGCAGAGAGCAAGGCAGCTCCCGCGGAGCAAACCGCAACGGTGGAGCCATCATGCAAACTTCAAACTCATTTCAGGAGAGCCTTGCGCTCGCCCACTCCAACAAACCCGCACCAACCACACCCAAGGGCGAGCGCATCGTCGAGGCAGCCCGCCTGCTTGTCCCGCTCCTTGAGCAAGGCACAAAGATCGAAGCCCACGCCCTGCGCGATACGATGCGGTGCGTGTTCCGGGCCAACGACAACGAGGGCCTATGGCAATGGAAGGACGCCTACGAGGCCTGCGAAGCCGCACTCGTCATCTTCCTGCAGAAGTACCTTGCCGCCATGCGTAACGGCGCCGGCGCGCCCCGCAATGTTCTGCCGATGCTGCGCACCCTTGCCGATCTCATCCCGACCCACACCCGCCGCTCTGAAGACAGCCAGGCCTTCCAGCAATTCTCCACGCCCCTCGAACTCGCCTTCATCGCCGCCGAGGCTGGCGCCATCACGCACACCGATACCGTCCTCGAGCCTTCAGCCGGAACCGGCATGCTGGCCGTTCACGCCCACGCCATGCAGGCCAAGCTCATCCTCAACGAGCTTGCGGCCGCCCGCGCCGATATGCTCGCCGCTTTGTTTCCCGGCGCGCCCCTCTCACGCTTCAACGCCGAAAATATCGATGACTACCTCCCCCGCGCCCTGCAACCCAGCCTCGTGCTGATGAACCCGCCCTTCTCGGCCAAGGCCAATGTCACCAGCAAATATCAGGGCATCGACGCGCTCCATATCCATGCCGCCCTCAAGCGCCTCGCCCCCGGCGGACGCCTGGTCGCCATCACCGGAAAGGCGTGCATTCCATCGAATCCCTCATATCTCGATATCTTCGGCAAGATTGGAGATCTCGGCCAGATCCTGTTTTCAGCCTCCCTTGGCGGCCGCTTCTTCGCCAAGCACGGCACCGCCATCGAAACCCGCATCACCGTCATCGAAAAAAGCTCCGAGCACGCCACGCCGCCCGCCTATCATGACGACATCACCGATCCGGCCCTGTTGCTCGACCTGATCCAGGGCAGCCTTCCCGCGCGCAGCGTCCCAAACATTCCGGCCCTTCCCGATCCAGCCGCGTCCCCGATCGCGCTGCTCTCTACGCAAAAGCGCCGACCCGCGACGGCCGCCCCGGCCGCCAAGGCCCCCGAGCCGTTGAGCATCATCGAACTCGACTACCATCCGCGTGCGGATGCCGCCCAAGCCCCGGCCACCAGCGATAATATTTACGAGCCGTATCGCCTCGATTCCATCGCCATACCCGGCGCCAAACCGCATCCCTCCAAGCTCATGCAATCGGCGGCGATGGCATCCGTGAGGCCCCCGGTACCGACCTACCGTCCGCATCTTCCCGCCAAGCTGATCGAAGACGGCATCCTCTCCGATGCCCAGCTCGAAACCATCATTCTAGCCGGTGAAGCCCACAGCCATTATCTCTCCGGCAAATGGCTCCTGGGCGACAATCCCCACGCCCTTCACCCCGCCAAAGACGATGACGACACGGCGCTCACCTACCGCAAAGGGTTCTTCATCGGCGACGGCACCGGATGCGGTAAGGGCCGCGAAGCCGCGGGCATCATTCTCGACAACTGGCTCAAAGGCCGCCGCCGCGCACTCTGGATCTCAAAGAACGACGAGCTTCTGGAAGACGCCCAGCGCGATTGGTCCGATCTCGGGCAGGAAAAGTTGCAGATCGTCCTGCAAGGAAAATTCGCGCCCGCTGCCCCCATCGTCCTCGATGACGGAATCCTCTTCACCACATACGCTACGTTGCGATCCGCTGGCGCAAACAGCAAAGGCTCACGCCTGCAGCAGATCCTCAACTGGCTGGGCCCCGATTTCGACGGACCGATCATCCTCGATGAAGCCCACGCCCTTGCCAACGCCTCCCCCGGCGAATCCGAACGCGGCAAAGTCAGCGCCTCGCTGCAAGGCATCGCCGGGCTTTCCCTGCAAAACGCCCTGCCCCACGCCCGCGTCACCTACGTGTCCGCGACCGGCGCCACGGTTGTCGAGAATCTCGCCTACGCCTCCCGCCTTGGATTCTGGGGCGGAGCCGACTTCCCGTTCGTCACCCGCGCCGAATTCATCCAGGCCATGCATGCCGGCGGCATCCCCGCCATGGAAGTCCTGGCCCGCGATGCCAAGGCCCTGGGCCTTTATACCGCCCGCACGCTCTCGTTCGAGGACGTGGAGGTCGACATGCTGGAGCATGCGCTGACCGACGAGCAGATCCGCATCTATGACGCCTATGCCGAAGCGTTCCAGATCATCCATCACAACCTGACCGACGCCCTCGATGCCGCCAACATCACCAGCCCGGAGGACGGCACCCTCAACGGCCAGGCCAAAAGCGCGGCCAAAGGGGCCTTCGAATCCAACAAGCAGCGCTTCTTCAACCACCTGATCACATCCATGAAAATTCCGACCTTGCTCAAGGCTCTGCAGGCCGATCTCGATCGCGGTCACGCCCCCGTCATCCAGCTGGTCACGACATCAGAAGCCCTCTTGAAGCGCCGCCTGGCGCTTATCCCGCCATCGGAATGGGCCGATCTCAATATCGACATCACCCCGCGTGAATACGTGCTCGACTATTTGCATCATGCGTTCCCCGTCACGCTGTACGAGACCTATTCCGACGAAGACGGCAAGCTCCATTCCCGACCCGCCATGGAAGACGGCCAGCCCGTCATCTGCCGTGCGGCCGAGCGCCTGCGCGATGACATGATCGAAAGCCTCTCTGCCCTTCCGGCCGTTCAATCGGCGCTCGATCAGATCATCCAGCACTTCGGCACCGATATCGTCGCCGAGGTCACGGGCCGCAGCCGCCGAATCGTCAAAAAGAGCGGCGCTCACGGTCGCCCCGTGCTGGCCGTCGAAAACCGCTCCGGTTCGGCCAATCTCGCCGAAACCGCCGCCTTCATGGACGATCGCAAGCAGATCCTGATCTTTTCCGATGCGGGCGGCACCGGGCGCAGCTATCACGCCGCGATTACGGCCGCCAACCAGCGCCGCCGCGTACACTACGTTCTGGAACCCGGCTGGAAAGCCGACGCCGCCATTCAAGGCCTCGGCCGCACCAACCGCACCCATCAAGCCTCCGCTCCCGTTTGCCGCCCCGTGGCCACGGACGTACGCGGTGAAAAGCGCTTTCTCTCCACCATCGCCAGACGCCTCGATACCCTCGGCGCCATCACAAAAGGCCAGCGTCAAACCGGCGGCCAGGGCCTCTTCCGCCCGGAAGACAATCTGGAAAGCCCCTACGCCCGTACCGCCCTCAACGTCTTCTTCCAGCAGATCATCCTGGGCAAGATCCCGGAATGCTCGCTCGCAGACTTCGAAGATGTGACTGGCCTTAAGCTTTCGATTGATCTCGGCGCGGTTCGCTCCGAAATGCCGCCCATGCACACCTTCCTCAATCGCATGCTGGCGCTAAAAATCGAAATGCAGAACGCGCTGTTCGCGCATCTGGAAAACATCCTCGCCGGCATCATCGAGCACGCGATCTCCGAAGGCCGCTACGAAATCGGCTTAGAGACCATCACCGCCCACAGCCTGATCGTCACCAAGCGCCAGCCAATCGACCGTCACAAGAGCGGGGCCGAAACTTTGCTCTATGAAGTGGAGCGCAAGAACCGGACCGCGCCCCTGACGCTCGAACGCGCCATCGAGATTGCCTTCGACGCCAAGGCCAAATTCATCCGCAACGAAAAATCCGGCACCGCCGCGCTCCTGGTCAGTGCCCCCTCACGCACGATCGAGGACGGCTCGGTCGAGCGCCGCTATCGCATCCTCCGCCCGATGGAAACCGATTACCTCAGCGAAACCAGCCTGCACCTTTCATCCTGGAAAGAGTGCGACCGCGAAACCTTCGAACAGCTCTGGGCCGCCCAGCTTGCCAAAATCCCCGAGTTCGTCACCTCGCGCCTGTTCATCGTCACAGGCCTCCTGCTTCCGATCTGGAACCGCCTGCCCAACGATCACTGCCATATTTATCGCTTCACCACCGATGACGGCGAAAAAGTCATCGGACGCCCAGTGAATATGGCCGATCTGGCCAATCTGGGACTCACGCCCAGCTTCGAACAACCGGGCGAAGCCTACGACCACCTGAGCACCGGCGGCTTTATCGATCTGGCCGAAGGACTGAGCCTGCGCAAGGTCAGCGTCATGTATGCCCCGCGCATCGAGCTCACCGGCTTCAATGACATCAGCCTGCCAGGCTTCAAGGCCATGGGCCTCACCACCGAGATCATCGCCTACAAGCTGCGCCTGTTCGTGCCCATGGGCGATGACGCCAACGGCATTCTCGACAAGCTTTTCAAACGCTATCCCCCGCGCTGATCCCGCCTGTTGCCAATCCACGCCTCCTCTCCGGCTGCCGCAGAGAGGAGGAGGCCCCATGGCGCAAGAAAGGACGCGCGTATGAGCAAAGATACCAATGAAATCGCCAGGCTGCTGTCCCGTCATGCCTTGGCCGTCTGCCAGACCTATCTCCCCAATGGCCGCAAGACCGGCAATCACTGGATCATCGGAAATCTTTCCGGTGACAAAGGCCGCAGCATGCACGTGCGCTTGCACGGCCCCGACTATGGGCCGGGCGCTGCCGGAAAATGGGCGGACCACGCGACAGGGCAACACGGCGATCTTCTCGATATCATCGCTGCCGCAAACGGCGGCATCAGCTTTCCCGAAACCCTCGATGAAGCACGCCGCTTTCTATCCCTCCCGCAGCCCAATCCGCCGCCACCCGCAACATCGTTCCCGCCTTCCGAACATGCCGCCAAAGCCATGCGCCTGTTCCGTTCGGGCAAAAACCTCCTCGGCACCCATGCCGAACACTATCTGCGCAGCCGGGCCATTACCGCCTCATTGCAATACGCTGCGTTGCGTTTTCATCCCAACTGCTACTATCGCGCGGACGATGATGCACCGCTGCAAGCCTTTCCCGCCCTGCTGGCTGCAATCACCGATCTGTCCGGCACGCTGACCGGCGTCAATCGCACCTGGCTCGATCCCGCTGATCCCGTCCTGGCATCCATCCTCGATCCGCGACGCGCCATGGGCCGCATGCTTGGCCATGGCGTGCGTTTCGGCGTTGCCCGCGACGTCCTCATCGCCGGTGAGGGCCTAGAGACCATGCTGTCCATCCGTACGCTTCTGCCCTGGATCCCAGCCGTATCGGCCCTGACGGCCGACCACCTCGCCCTTTTGCGCCTGCCGCTCTCGTTGCGCCGCCTGTATGTCGCGCTCGACAACGATCCCGCCGGCGACATGGCCTGGGCCGCCCTTTCGCGCAACGCTCGCGCCCAAGGCACCGCTGCCTTTCCGCTGATTCCCGCGCTCGATGACTGGAACGGCGATCTGCGCCATCTCGGCTTTGCCGCATCGCGCGATCTGGCCCTTGCACAACTGCACCCGGACGATATCGCCCCGGTCTTGTCCCCATTGAATCGATCTGACCCCGGTGAGCCAAGCCCAATCCCTGCGCGAAGGACGGCATAGCCCGTTTCCGCGTCCGCATCGATGGCCCGGGACCGTTCTCCCAGAAAAGCAGCGCGCGTGGAGCCACGGCCTTTTGAAGACGCGATCATGCCAGAGCCAGCACGGGGTCAACCCAGAGGGTCGGCGCGTTGCGCCGCCTTGCGCGCGGACAAGTCCGCGACGCTGCGGTGACACCCGCTTTCTGGCTCAGGCAAGAGGATCGCGAAAGGCCGTGGATGGTCCACGGCTCTGAACTTTATCTAAGGAGAAATCTTATGTCCCACTACGATCCTTCCGAGCGCGCCTCCTACGAGGGCTCCGCTACCGCCGCCGTCATCGAAGGTCTCCATACCTTCGGCTATACCCCCTCCGCCGATGAAATCGACCACCGGCCATTGCCGGAACCCGAGGATATGGACCAGGCGATTTCCGCCATGTTCCAAATCATGTCCGATACCCTGCAGGACAGCGCCTTGGAGCCCGACCTTGACGATCTGCTCTGGTCACTCGCCAATATCTTCCACCGCAAAGCTGCCACCGTGCAGCGCATGCTCGATGACAACGAATCGCGCCAGCGTTATTCGCAGGAGCAGCAGGACGGCTCGGAAGTCCGTTCCGTCGAGCTGGAAAACCTCATCGCCCACGGCATAGCCTTCCTGCATAAGCGCGACCTCTACGAAGCCTGCCGCGATCTCGCCGGCGCGCATTTCGAAGCCATCACCGGAAGCGCATGGCGTCCACGGGCCGGATCGCTTGCCAACCGCAAGACCATGACCGCCGCCATCCTCGACTCCAAGGATTACATCAAGGCCAAGCGGTACAAGGAAACCAACACGCTCACCCCTCCGGGAACTCTGATCGCCCTCTCCGGCGGCGTCGAATACAACAACGTGGCGCTCATTTACGAAAAGCTCGATACGCTGCTCAAGCGCTTCCCCGACATGATCCTGATCCATGGCGGTGCCGACAAGGGCGCTGATCTCATTGCCACTAAATGGGCCTCCGCCCGTGGTGTCACGCATATGCCGTTCAAGCCCGACTTCGCCCGCTGGGGCAAGAGCCGCGCCGGCTTCATGCGCAACGATGAGATCCTCAAACTCGAGCCGCGCGGCGTGCTGGTCTTCGACGGCACCGGCGTCCAGCACAACATGGCCGACAAGGCCAAAGCCGCCAAGATCCCGCTCAATGATTACCGCACCCAGAAGGTCGCGCGGTAAACGATGACCGCCCAAGCCCTGAGCGCTTCGCGGCGCTCGGGGTTTTTTTATGCCTCATCCCAATCATGTCTTGCTCTTAAAGCCCAACGCGCGATCAACGCCCTCAGCGCGCTCGGTGTTTACCTGCGCCAATAGTCAAAGCGCGCCCTGAAAAATCGCTCGATCCATTCCACATCCCCGCACGGCACCATTCATCGTTACACGCATATTCATTTACGCATTTCAAGAGAGAGAGAGGACCGTCGGCAGAGAGCGAACCGTTCCGGTTCAAAGAGAGCGCAAACGCGCCATTCCCAACCTCTCAGCGAAGGACCCGAGCCATGACCCTCTCCAACAGCGCCGTTGGCGACATTCTCTATACCTCCTGGGGTTACGAGCAGACCAACATCGATTTCTATGAAATCGTTGCCCGCCGCGGAAAATCCACGCTGGCCCTGCGCAAGCTCCAATGCAGCAGCGAAGACGAAGGCTGGTGCCGTCACAAGGTCATGCCGCTCAAAGGCCAATTCGCCGGCGACCAGATCCTCTCCCGGCGCATCAGCAAGCACGGCACGGCCAAAGTCGAAAACTATGCCTATTTGCACCCCTGGGACGGCACCCCCAAGCACGCCACGAGCTACGCCTGACGTAGCCACCACGTTTCATAACGAAAGAATTTCCCATGCCACCAAAGCCACCAAAACAAATGACCGTGACCATCACACTCGACAACGACTGCTTCATCGAAAATCTCGAAGCCGAAGTCGCCGCCATCCTTACCGATCTTGCCCATCGCATCCAACACGAAGGCGCCGGGCTAGAAGCCCACAAGCTCCTCGACAGCAACGGCAACAGCGTCGGCAACGTCTCGCTCTCTTACCGGTAGACCCCGCTTTTCACTCGCACACTTCTTGAGAAGAAAAGGCCGTGTTCTACCCCGGCGAAAAGCTGGGAGCGACACCCGAGAGTTGCCGCGCCCGCATCCCAAAAAAACCAACCGAAAGGACCCTTCCATGACCATCGCCTTACCCGATCCGCAAACCGCAACCGCGCTCAAGGCTGCCCAGCGTCAGCTCCAACGCATGCTGGATCACGATGAGCTGCGCTTTTGCAGCGAGACCGGCGCCACCCTCGAGCAGATCATCTCCAACATCCACCACGCGCTGATCCACCCGCTGCAGCCCGCTCCGACCATCAATCCGTCTGAGATCAAAATCTACGCCGTCCATGACGCAACCGATCCAGACCCCGAGCCCAGCCTCTGCGGATACAGCTTCAATGCCGAGCCCGGCAACGCCGAGCCCCATCGACGCCATCAGCCGATCGATCCCCTGAACCCCGGCGCCAGCCTGCATCTTTATTGCTTCAAAACACCCGAGCAAGCCTCGGCCTTCATCGGCGGCTTGCAACTCTTCCGCGCCGATGCGTGCGGCCAGACCATGCAGACCTTTGCCCCGGATCTAACGGCTGTTCTGGTTGAATTCTACGATTCGGCCGCAAACCATCTCATCATCAACACCGATCACCTGATCGCCACCCCCAGCGCCCCGGCCCATGATCAGTACATCGTTCTGGTGCAAACCGAGGCCGACCCGGAAACCCGGCGCTTCCTGCATTTCTCGGCCGACGATCCCCAACACGCGCAAGAGCAAGCGCGGGATGAAGATCCGAACAACACCGTCATGGCCGTGTTTCACCGCATACAATAGGCCCCCTGATCCCACACATTACCCATGACCCGCTGCGCCATTCGCGCTGGCACCAAGCCCTGAGCGCTGACCGGCTCGGGCCTTCATTATTTTCAGCATTCCATCAGAGAAAGAGACCCGCGCAGGCGGGCGAAGCGCGCCCGCTCGATTGAGAGGCGTGCCCTCAACCCGATCTGAAAGGACCATCCCATGACCGCAACCGCCATCGCCCAGCTCCAGTTCATGACCGCAGCCGAAGTCTGCGCCGCCGCTCCCCTGGGCGCCATCATTCGCTACACCGATCTTGCACCCGAACCGCCGCTGCGCTTCAAAAACAAGCATGCCGTCTGGCGGCGCTCCAACGCCCAAGGTCGCCTCATATCTGTCACGCCAGGCGAGAACGGGCATCCCGGCCACTTCACCCTGCACGAGGGCGATTTCGGCACCGGCAAAACCGTGATCCTTACAATCCGCAAAACCTTCGCCCTTGACAGCAGCCTGGGCTTTGCCATCGCCCAAATGCCCCCGCCGGGCTCGGTCGCCGTGCTCACCGCCTGGAACGATATCCCCGAGCTCCAGCATCTCGCCGCCAATCTGCAGGATGCCGCTGACTGGATGCGCACGAATCAGCACCACGGCGCCTACCTGGAGCCCGTCCTCGCCTGCACGCAGCGCGCTCAATGACCACCATGAAGAAGGAGCCTTTTCTCCATGAAATTCTTAACCCCACTTCAGCACGCCCAGCTGATCGCCAATGGCAAAGCCCAAGCCCCCGTCAAAGGCACCGGCCGCGAAATCGACTTTCTTCCCGTCGTGCGCCTCTTCAATCCCTATGGAGCGGGAACATGGCTGCTCACCGAGATCGATGCCGATGATCCCGATATCGCCTGGGGCTTGGCCGATCTCAACTGCGGGTGCGCCGAATTTGGCGCCATCAGCCTGTCGGAGCTTTCCGCCCTCCGCCACCCAGTTGGGTTTTTTCTGATCGAACGCGATGAGCACTGGAGCCCGCGCGCTCCCATCTCCGCCTACATCAAGGCATCTGTCGCCGCCGCCCGCATCGTCGAGCCAGACCTCGAACCCGTTTCGAACTGACGCTTTCCAGCCTGACCGGTCGGTCAATTCCCCAAAACAGCAGAGATCGAGAACGCCCCCGGAGGGGGCGAGCCGGAGGCTGCGCCAGAGAAGAGATTCGATCGTCGGCCTCCCGGCACCCATCACCGATTACCCATCACCCTAACCAGGAGCTTTTCCATGACCAAACCCAAGACCAAAACCACCAGCCCCGCCCCCGAGGCCGTGCAGATTTATCCCAGCCGCATGATCCCGCTCAATCTGCTCGATGTCGACGAGGCCAACGTCCGCCAGATCAAGAACGGCGTGACCATCGAAATCCTGGCCGATGACATCGCCGAACGCTCCCTGATCCAATCCCTCAACGTGCGCACCGCCACCGATGCCGACGGCAAGCCGACCGGGCGTTTTGGCGTCAAAGCCGGCGGCCGCCGCCTCAAGGCGCTGCAGATCCTGGTCAAGCGCAAGCACATCGCGCCCGACGCGCCGATCCCCTGCATCGTCAAGGACGACGGCAATGCCACCGATGACAGCCTGGCGGAAAACATCTTCCGCGAGCAGCTGCACCCGCTCGATCAATTCAGGGCCTTCAAGGATCTCGCCGAACAGGGCATCCCCGATGCCGCCATCGCCAAGCGCTATCACGTCACCGAGCGTTTCGTGCAGCAACGCTTGAAGCTCGCCAAGGCCAGCCCCAAACTGCTTAAAGCCTTCCAGGACGAGGAGATCAGCCTCGAACAGCTGCAGGCCTTTTGCGTCACCGACGACCACAAGCGCCAGGACTCCATCCTCAAGCTGATCAAGGGCGGCCAGCGCTACGGTGCCTATGACATCAGGAAAACGCTGACGGAAGATTCGATCGAAGCCGACGATCCGCGCGCCCGTTTCGTAGGGCTCGAGGCCTACAAGGACGCGGGCGGCACCCTCATGCCGGACCTTTTCAAGGAGGAAAGCGGCCCCTGGCTGCAGGATCCCATCCTGCTCGACCAGCTCGCCATCGCCAAGCTCGAAGCCGTGCGCGACGACATCCTGGCCAAGGGTTACAAATGGGCCGAAATCTGCTTCATCGGCACCAATATCTGGGATCTCAAGCGCAACCTGGCCACCATCCCCAACCTTCCCTCCTCCCTCACCAAGGAGGAGGCCGCGCAGGCAGAGCAGCTTCACGACGAGCACGACGCTCTGATCGAGGAGATCGATAACACCGACGAGGAACCCTCAGCGCGCAAGGCGGTCCGGCTCGAAAAGATCCGCACCACCCTGATCGACCTGCAGAACCGCCCGCCCCGCATGTCGCCCAAGCAGATCGCCC
This sequence comes from uncultured Hyphomicrobium sp., assembly GCA_964589785.1. GTDB lineage: Bacteria > Pseudomonadota > Alphaproteobacteria > Rhizobiales > Hyphomicrobiaceae > JAGVSR01. Next base: position 36,287 of record CAZPUQ010000002.1, on the reverse strand, counting down.
GTTCCGGCGTTCTCATCAGCATCGATAGCGATGGCGATCTCGGCATCGAATACGGGTTCCTAAGGCCCGAAGACGTCAAGCAGGCGAAAAAAGCGGCATCCAAATCATCAAGCGCTGATGGCAACGAGGACGATCTCAGCACGGATGCTGGCGTAACCGGCGAAGATGAAGATGACGATGACAGCGCCGATTACGTCCGCGCCGACAACAATCCAGGCGCCAACATCGCCGGAAAACTGCTCTCCGAAAGCCTGACCCGCGATCTTACCTCCTACCGCACGGTCGCATTGCAGAACGCCATGGCCCAGGACTTCAACACATCCTTCCTGGCCGCCCTGCACGCTTTCTGCCTGTCGTTCTTCTACCGGCGCGGTCAGTTCCACCAAAGCACCGACGCTCACAAAGCCTGCGCCAAAATGGCCCCGACGATGACCGAGTTCCGCGGCGTCCAGGGTCTGGATGAATTTGAACCGCAAAAGCAGATTACCCAGCGCCACCAGCAGTGGCGCGACCGTCTGCCGGAAAATTCGGACGCGCTGTGGAATGCCCTCAACCTGCTTTCCAACGAGGAACGCGGCGATCTTTTCTCGCACTGCGTCAGCCTGACCCTCGATGCGGTGCATGGCAATCAGGCCCGCTCCTCCTCGGCGCTGCATTCCGACCAGTTGGCCGAAGCCGTCCAGCTCGACATGGCGCAGGCCGGATGGGTCTCCACCGCCGCCAATTACTTCGGCCGCATCAACAAGGAACAGATCATCCAGGCTGTGAAGGAGGCCGTCCCCGCCAAGGCTGCCCTGATCGATCACCTCAAGAAAGGCGTGATGGCCGCCGAAGCCGAGCGCATCATAAAAGACACCAACTGGCTCCCGCCTTTGCTGCGTGCCCCGTTCACGGCCATGCCGGAGCCTGAGATCGATGCCGCTGTCGCTGCCGATGCCGATGCCGATGCCGGGGAAACTCCGGCCGAGCCCAAAACAACCGAAATACCCGCTTTCCTGAAAGGTGGCCTCAACGGCGCTTCCCCCCCGCCTGCTGCCTAGCCGGAACGCCCCGCGCCTCGAACCCCTATCCCCCACACACCGAGGCGCGGGGCTTTTGTTCACCCCCCAACCAGCGAAGGAGACTGCTCGCAGCACCCATCATGACCGCCTCACCCCGAACCTCCCTCTACCGAAGAACCCATTCCCTGACCACCGAACTCCTGCACGCCGGAATCGCCGCCCACCATATCCACGGCCTCTTCCTGTCCGGCGACGACACAAATGCCCTCGGCCAGATGACCAAGCTCATCGAGCACATGCAGATCGCCATGCAAGACCGGCGCGAAATCACCCGCCTGATCAAAAAGGGCGTGCTCTCCCCGCCTTCAACCAAGCAGCGCAGCTAGAAGGCGACCATGACAAACCCGCAAACCCAAGAACTCTGGATCACCTTGCGCTTCAAAGGCTATGCCGATGCCGAAGCCCCGGCTCAGCACGTGGCCGAGCACACCCTTGCCGACCTGCAAGCCCATCTCGAGCGGTGCTATGGCGCGTTGCCCTTCGCAATCTCGCAACCGGGCGAGGTGATCAATATCGAGGAAGAAGCCCAGATCTACGACACGCAAGAGCCAACGCCGCTCTACGATCATGCCATGACGATCGCGTTTTCGCTGCGCTCCGAACATCCGTCCGGCGAAGATCTCACCCCGCAACAGATCCGCAATGCCCTCTATCAGCGCCTTACCAGATTAGATGACGATGAGTTGATCGAAGCCACCGGCGCGCCGTTCGATACATATGAAGTCGACCAATCCATCCCGGTTACAAACCCTGCGCTTCCCGCCGTGATCACGCAGCCGAAAACCTTCCAGGTCGATCACGAAGCTTCGGACGACACCTATCTCATTGTCGATGTTGCCGGTATCGCCACCGTTTCCATCAAGCGCGAGAGCGAAGGCATCGTCGCGGATATCTACCCGCTTCACGCCTCGGATGAGCCCGTGGCCTCGATCTACGCTTTTGATAACGACCTTACCGACACAGAACCCGAACCAGAAAAGGACCCCGACACCAATGGCTAATTACACCGCCGCTGCCCGCAGCAATTATTTCCGCGTCAAAAATCCCAAGGCCTTCCGCCGATGGTGCAACCGGCTCAATCTCGACATCATCCAGCCCGACAAAGACGGCCCGGAGCCCTTCTTCGCCATCACCCCTTCAGACGACGATACCGGCTGCTGGCCCTCTTTCCATCCCGAGAGCGATGAGGAACTCGACATCCATGACGAGCTCGCGCCCCATCTCGATCCGCGCGATGTCGCCATTCTCATGCAATCCGGCCACGAAAAGCTGCGCTTCATCACCGGCTTTGCTACCGCCGTCCATGCCGACGGCCGGACCATCACAATTTCGCTTCAGGACATCTACGACCGCGCGCGCGAAGAATTCGGCCAAGACCTTTCCATCACCGAAGCGATTTACTAGCGCCCCTTTAAAATCGGCCCCCGCTTGCTCAACAAAAGGTCTGACGCCGCAGCTTTGCCGCCGAGGACCGCATGCACCGCTTTCTCAACGCTCTCGCATACCTTGCCGTCATTATCTCGTACGCCCCGGCCGCAGGCTTTGCTGTGCTCGGCCCGGTTTTTGATCATCCCCCTCTATGGGCCGCCGCGGCGTTCGGAGCCGCACTGCTGCTGGCTCCCCCGGTCTTAAGCGCCCTCTGCTACTGCAAAGTCGATGCGCCCGATCTTTTGGGCATTGCCTCCGGTGAGCGGCGCTACACTTCGCTCTTTGCGATGCCGGTCATCCTGATCGCGCTCTATCACGTGGCAATCGCCAACACGGCCCAGGCCATCCACGATTTCGATTTCGCGGCAACCCTGTGCGCCCTTGGCGTTGCCATCGCCCTGATCGGCGCGGCGCTTCCCCTCCGCCCCGAGGATGACCGCGAAGATCGCCGCGACATTTAAAGGTAGAGATGTGCGCTAGCCGGGCAAGCCGGCTGCGCCGCCAGAGAAAGCGCGCACTCGGCTCCCCTCAACCCGAACCAAGGAGCGTTCCATGGGATGGATCTATCTGGACCTCGCCCGCGCCGGGCTCACGCTTGAACAAGCCAAGATCAACCACGTGCGCGATGCCACCCGATACGGCCCCGGCACGGCCGCACGCATCATCATGCACGAATGGCACCCCCGCACCTGGTACGCAATCATCGGGCTCTATGCGGCGCATTCCGATCAGCGCATGCAAACGCCCCATACAGTCTTCCTGCGTACCGACAGCATCGACACGAGAGACGGGCAATTTGGCTACAAGGACATGACCGAGCAGATGGGCCCGCTGGTCGAGGATACGCCCTGCTTGGTCATGGTCCGCACCATCTTCCGCTACATCCCCTACGCCGAGGGCGATGCCATCACCTTTCGGCAAGCGCACGGCATTCCCTTCCTCCGCAAAGGCCGCGCCGCAGCCGCAATGAGGGAGGCCCCATGATCTTACCTCGCCGCACAACGCCCCATACACGCTTGTCGTGGAATTCCTTAGGTGGCTGGCAGGACGCCGCTCTGGCAATCAATGCCCGCCCGCCTTCGCGCCTACGCCACCTTCAAATCGAATGCCACGTCATCGTGCTTGAGGCCGCCTATATCAACGCCTGCTCCAGTGCCGCTCTCCTCCGAAGCGTCAAGGATTTGCTGACCTCCGGCGACTTCCGTCATCCCTGCCGCGGGCGCCGCGCAGATGCGCCGCATACGCCGCTGATCGTGGCCATCAACAACAGGCTCCAGCGCCTTGAGACCGGCGCCGCCATGAACCTGATCAAACACAGCTACGGCGGCCACAAGCCCGCCCGCTATTACATCGACGGCAAGCGCGTTTCGCCCAATCGCTATGAGCTCACCGTCATCGAAGCCCGTATCGCTGGCTGGCAGCACTCCTCCTTTTGGGGGCGCACCCTTTGCACCGTGCCCGGCCGCGAACACTACCTCTACGGATCGTCCATCAACCGCTGACAGTAAGGATCTTCATGGCCACCACCAAACGCCCTCCGCTAACGAACAGCAATGAGCACCGCGTCGTATCACGCAATCACGGCGGCACGTTCACGGTCTGGTTCACCGGCACCCGCGCGGCCTGCCGCCGGTGGATCTTGGGCCGGGCGCGCGGTCATATGCCGCCCTACTATGCCATCACCACCCGTACGTCGGGCTTCGACAAATGCTTCTGACCGAGACTTTTTGGAGGCTGCGCCGCTGCTGATGGCTTTTTAGCCCCCTCACACACGTTCGGTACGTATCGCCCTTCCTGGCGCTGTCTTCCATAACTCAGGCAAAGGTCAGTCTTCCGGCCTCGCCCCCTCCCGGGGGCGACCGCGCTCTATCGCTCGCCCAAGGCGTCGCGACGGAGCCGCCCTCGGCGTCTCCGCCCATCCGGGTCACGATCGCATGGCCGAAACGCCCTTCCGCTCCAATTATCCGCAGAGACCCAGCTTGCGTGCAGACAGCGCACAGCCCGCAGTATCAGAGCAGAAAGAAAAACCCCATGACCTTCTTCGCCCGAACAACACCCGAGGAAACCGCCCTCATCGATAAAATCGCCCAGCGCATTATGGCCGACCCCGAACTCTCGCCCTATGCCAACAAAATGGCCGCCATGATCGAGATCATCCTCACCCACTGCAACGGCACGCCGCTCGCCCTCGATGCCCTCCTGACCGCCGATCCGCCCAGCTTCTGGCACGATATCACCGGCATCGCCCGCAATCTCGACCGCGCAACCGGAAAGCTCGGCAATGGTTTCACGCCGCGCCACGCACTGCACTAATGCGCCGGGGCGCAGCCGCGAGCGCCGCTCCAAGCCTGTCTTCGGCAACAACCGGCCGCTGAAATCCAACGACAGATCCACAACGCCCCGCAAAGAGAAAGAGCCGCCCAGGGTCCGGGCGAATGGCCGGACCAATAGAGAAGAGTCCGCGCCGGAAAGGACTCTTCATGACCCAAAAGAACATCGACAAACGCACCCTCTTCACCATCCTCGCAGCGCTGCGGCACTATCAGGCCGACCTCCCCCGCGCCAACATCGATACCGAAATCCTCGATATCGCCACCGAGGCCGACACCGTTGATCCGCTCTCCGAAGATGAAATCGATGAACTATGCGAAGACCTGAATACGCTTCCGCTGTCCCTGGCCCAACACCCCAGCCCGCCGCAAGCCACGCTCCATGCACATGATCCCGCTTCGTGGCTGAGCACTGTATGGGATGCCCTGCAGGGCTACCGCGAAGACTGCATTCCAGAGCACGACCCAGCCTACGACGACGAATGGAGCGACATCTGCGGCGCCATGACCTGGATCAGCGCCGCACTCGGCCTTCCCGATGAAACCGGCCCCTCACCCCAGCCCCAAACCCCGCTGCAGGTCGCCATCCTGGCCAATGCGCTGAAACTCACCATCGTGTGCTGCATCGAGGCCCTCACTGCCGATTGGGACAAATCCGACGATGGATTCATCTCCCTGATCGACGCAGCCCAAGACGCGCTCACCGCCTGCGGGCTAGACAGCGGCGAACATGATTATGCCGATACGACCCCGGAACAGCTCGAAGCCCTCCAAAACAACCTGAGCGACGGCGGGGATTTAACTGCTGACGTCGCATCAGAACGCACACCAGCGACTGTGTAACCTGCGCTCCGCTCAGACCGGAAAATCCATAGCATCACAAGCCTCTCCAGAAGAAAGAGCCGCGATCAATGGGGGTACCGCGCCGAGGCGCTCAGAGAGAGAGCCAAGGCCCCCACCCCGAAAGGATCGCCGCATGCCACTCTCCCCCGCCATCGTCATTCCCGGCACGTTTCAAACCATCGCACTCACGGCCGCCAGCCCCTGGGGCCACATTCTGAACAGCGAGATTCTGATGTGGGGCCTGAATGCCCAGGACCACTCCGTCATTCCGCTGCTCTGGCAGGTGTCCACCGCCAGCCACGGCGGCACCAGAGTCCACGACCAGCTCGCCGCCCAGTATTTCACGGAACTCCCCGCCACCTGCCACGCCTACGGCGGATCGCGCCTCTGGTTCGAGGAAGACGGCGAAAGCACCATCCCCTTCTACATTTTCTATAACGGCCTGACGCCGGATTGCTGGCTCATCAAAAGCAGCCCGTACCCCCGCGACCGTCTGCTCCGGGATTCGCTCCAGCGCTATTACCCAGAAACCATCCCGGCCGTTCAGCGCATCGCACAGCGCTTCGATCAAGCCCTGATGAACGCCGGCATTGCTTTGCGAACGCCGCTCGCGCCGCTCGACTCTGCGGCCTGAACACACGCGCGCCATCGTACGCCGCTTCCGGCTCTGACCCTGCTTCTCCCAACCAACGAAAGGAAATCCGCATGACCGAACCGATAACCGACCAAGCCATAGAAATCATAGCCGCCACGCGCGACGGCGAAGATCTCGATCCCCAGCATCTCAAGCTGGTGGAGCTCGCCGTCAACGGCTTCCTCAACGAGACCGGCAAAGCCGCCTTTCAAGAGCTGCTCGCCAACGTGCGCTCCGGCTACGTCAAACCCTGGTTTCACGGAACCCTACACATAACCCGCGATCATCAAGGCTACATCTTCTACAAAACCCACCTCATCGAGCATTTCGATGCTGACTACGCCATGAGCGATCGCGCCAAGACCTATACCCAACAGCTTGCAAGCGCGTGCCAGACCCTCGAAGCAAAAGACATCACCCCATCCTTCAAAGCCGTCAATACCCACGCTCCCATCAGCTAACTGAAGGATGCGCTTGCTTGCCTGCCAAAGCCCGAATGCGGAACGCCCAAGGGCGCAGCCCGAGAGGGCCAGAGCAGAGATCCCTGCTGTTTCCGCTTTAGTTTTTTTCCGGATTTCTCGATTTTATTGCAATAATTTTCTCATTTCCCTATTATGTCATAAAAAACAAAACAATAGAGGTGTGCATGACAACAGAGTTCGAAACTCTCTTGAGTCGTGCAATTGTCGGAGATACCAAAGAACGCAAGACCTTTGCCGATTATTGCCGCTCGAATGAAAGATATATCCTAGCCCTTGAATGGTATCGCCGCCTTGCCGATGCCGGAGATGCCGAAGCCCAATACCACGCGGCCCTGCTCTATCACGACGGCAAAGGCTGCCCCCTTGCCAATACCGGCAAAGCCATCGAGCTGCTGACCCGCTCCGCTCAATCAGGATATCAGCCCGCCGCCCGCAAGCTCGCTGAGATCACAGGCGTTGCTCACGACGAACCCGGCCACGATGATACGCCGCACGATCCCGATCAGAAAAGACCCCTCACCTTCCGCGATGTCGCCTTCAAACCGACCGATGACGGCTCGTTTTGTGCCGAGATCGTTTCCAACGAAGATTTCACCAACTACAATGCGGCCTATGACACAGGCTATCCGGCGGCCGCCGATCAAGAAGCCCAGGATCCCAGCTACGACTACGACCGCGGCCATTACGCCAACATGGCCCTCACCATCCACGAGCCAGACGCCGAAGACGATCCCTATGCACGGCTCAAGGGTCTGGTCGGTCTCTCAGACCTCAAGGCCCAACTGGAAACCATCAAAGCGGGTCTTCAATTCCAGGCCCGGCGCGCCGATGCGGGCCTCGCAACCACAACCAGCAGCAACCACTTCGTATTCGTGGGAAACCCCGGCACCGGAAAAACCGAAGTCGCCCGCGTGCTCGGCCGCATCCTCAAGCAGTCCAAGCTCCTCTCCCGCGGCCACGTTGTCGAGGTCGACCGCTCCGATCTCATCGCCGGCTGGATCGGCCACACCGCCCTCAAGACCGAGGCCGTGCTCGAGCGCGCCATCGGCGGCGTGCTGTTCATTGACGAAGCCTACAGCCTCGTCCAAGGCAGCGGCTACGATTTCGGCGACGAAGCCCTGACCACCATCCTCAAATTCATCGAAGATCGCAGAACCGACCTGATCGTCATCATGGCAGGCATCCCTACGGAAATGGACGCGCTCCTCGCCTCCAACCCCGGACTATCTTCCCGCTTTCGCCACAAGATCATCTTCCCGGATTTCTCAGCCGACGAACTCTGCCAGATCTTCCACAAATTCTGCGGCGACAACGATTACATCCTGCACGGCGATACCTGGCCCGCACTTCGCACACTGTTCCGCGAGGCCCACAAGCACATCACGCCCGAACTTGGAAACGCTCGCTTCGCGCGCAACGCCTTCGAGGCCGCCATCGAGAACATGGCCCGCCGCGTCATCCGAAATGACGACCCCGATCTAAAAACACTCTATTTCAGCGATATCCCGATCTTCGCCGATCTTAAGACCGGCAAGACCCGCTCATCGGCCAAACTTCTGGTCTGATGCGCCCGGCAAGCTGCATCATGGCGTCGGACCCTCCTCAGACCCGCTGCCACGCTTTCCGCCCTTCTGCCCCGGTGCAACCGCACCCGCTTCCCGGTTGAATTCCTTTGTGATCTCTTTTTTGGGCCGCACTGCCTTGTCCACCGCCTTCTCAACCGGCGGCGCAGCCAGCTTCTGCTCCTGCGGCGCCGCAGCTATCGGTGTCTTTTCCTTGAACTGCTGCCGCTCCAGCAATCTTTTCTCCTCCGCCGCCTTGTTCCGCGCCCGCACCTCCTCCAGCGATTTGTTGCTCGCGCCCTGCCGCCGAATACTCTCCTTCGACTGAAGCAGCTTGTCGCGCGCCTGCGGCGACACATCGGTCGGAATATCAACCTTCGGCGCTACCGCCTTCCCGCGCGATGCGGCACCTGCCGCATCGTCGATCGATTTCTTCGCCTTCTGCTCGGCCGCATTATCGATCGCTTTTTGAGGCGGAGCTTCTGGGGCCGGCAGCGGCTTTGGCGGATCAGGCGTCGCCGCCTTGCGAAACGTGTCCTGGTATCGACCGGCCGAAACCGTATCGACCGGCCAAGCCATCAAGCCTGCCGCAAGAAGCAGCAAAAGCACCATGATGCGCATGTTCGCTCCGCTCTATTGAGGGCGCTTGTACTTCGCCCTGCTCGCCTGCGCGCTCATCAACGTGCCCCCAGCGACCCCAAACCCCACGGCATAAGGCAAATCGCTACGAACAGATTTCATCCGCTCTTGCAAGCTCAGCCCCGGCGGACCCGCGCTGAAGCTCCAAAGACTCGTTTCCACCATCTCCGCCATCACCGACGAAGCCAGAGCGCGACCCGTCCCGCGTTTGATTACACCCTTACCCATGTTCCTCAGCAGCGGTTTGGTCAGATACGAACCGACCCCGGTCGGCAAAAGGATCCCAAGCATCTCCGCCTGCGCGTAATATTGCTTTTGCGTCTGACGCGATAACGCCGCCCGCTGCTCGTTTTCCCAAACACACAGATCGATTTCCTCGGCGGTCCGCGGCTTCATCAGCTCCGCCTTGCCCTTGTCAAATTTCCGCTCCTCTCGCACCGCGTTGAACACTTCATAAAAGGCACCCAAAATATTCACACCAAGCTTGCCAAACTCACTCCCTATGCAGCTGATCCAGGTCGCCTGACCGTAAAGGAACGCGTTGCTCACACCCCATGCCATCGCCTCGCCTTCACCGGCCTGACCGGAATAGGCTTCGTTGAAGAAATAATAGACCGGCACCGTGCATGTCTCCGGACACGCCGCGCCCACGATCTTGAGCGAGATCGCCTTGTTGATCCCGCGCTTGATATCCATGGCATGACGCTGGATCTCGGCCTCGAGGTCGATGATCGCAAACACCGGCTTGCCGTTGATCGCCAGGATGGTGTCACCCGCGCTGATTTTCTGCGCGGCACCGAAAATATCCTGGGCCATCGCAGTCTCGATCTCGACCCCGGGGCTCAAGGGAGAATTGCTGTCGACAATCTTCGCGCCGAGATAGCCGACAATCGTCCGCCCGCCCAACTCCTGCGCCTCCTGCATCTGCTGAACCATCACATCGCGCAGCGCCTTGAGCTGCAATTGCGCAAGCTCCACCCCCTGCAATGGGGCCCTGGCGCTCCCCTGCAGCAACGGCCAGTTCGGAATATCAAACCCGTAAGCCCACACCCGCGATTGAGCATCCGACCGCGCGGCAAGCCCATACCCAAGCAGCCGGCCGTTCTCGCACGTTTCATCGCTCACAAATGGCCGGCCCTTTGGGCCTTCCTCTACAGCGCTGCAATAGATCACATCGGCCGTGCCATGGAAGTAAACCGTATCGTACGATTCCTTGAAAACCACCCGGTCTTCCTCAGCCAGCGCGCTACCGAAAAACGCATTGACCTTCTTGTTCGCCTCGATCGCAGCCTGGTCATGGATCCCCGAATAGCCATGCACATAAATCTCGCCGAAACCCGGCCGGTGATAGACGGTACGCTGCTCGCAATCACCGCTTCCAAGATACCCGCTGCGCAGCCGCGTACGATTTTCGCTGACCCGCACAGCAACACTCAACCGCACCGAAGACAGCGAAAGGTTGCACACCGTCAGATGTGCCTCCTCGATCTTCGCCCCCAACGCGTCAAGCTTGCGCTGCAGTTCCTGCAATACCGAGTCCTGAGCCGTGATGCGCTCATAGACGAAATACCCGCCCGCCATAAGGAGACCGAGCAGTACGACTTGAGATCCAACAAGCCATTTAACACTGCTATCCATGCCAACCCCCGACCAGAAACCCAAGCCTTCCGCCCTAGACAATGAGAAGTGTTGGAAGAAATCAAGCGCAGCTCAAGGGCACTGTGCGCACAAACTTTCAGCACACAACCTTGCAACGTTTCAATGACACCAGCATCAATCCGCCATGGCTCACCAACAGCCAATACGTCTGTAGAGAGGCCGAGAAGGGCTGCCCCGAGGGCAAAGCCCGGGGCAGGTCAGAGAAGAGCTCCGGCAGAAAAGGAGCCCTATGACCCATCCCCACTACCATGCCGTATCATCCGCCAAATTGTTCGGAGGCTCGGCTGAGGACTATCTTCCTATTCACAATTGGTTTGATGCCACCAAGGAGAGCTTCGCGGATTTCCGCCACCGCGCCCTGCGCCATCACGCCGAAGGAATCTTCGAGGCCGAACGCGTGTTTGGCATCACCATCACCAACAGTGACGGCAAGCAGGTGCCCGTCCGCTATATCGCCGAGCAACACGTCATGGAAGATTGCGGCCGCATCCCCTCGGTCGCCGATTGGCTTTCCAGGATCCAGCCCGAAGCATGGATGTCCCGCGCTACCAAAGTCGGCGCTCACTCACGGAGGGCCGCATGATGGATAAATCTCACGGCACCCCGCTCACGGCCGAACAGCGCCTCTTCGCTCTGCCCCCCAAAGCAGCGCAGCCGTTCCGCCAACTGCTCACCACCGGCCAGATCACCGATGAAACCGTCAATCTCGTTCTCGATGCCGGCGAGCTTGCGCAGGACACAAGCAAGCTGGTCGGATTTGCCGCCGGTTACCTCTCCATGCGCGCCCAGAACGTTCCGGTGCACGACGTCATCGCCATGGCCAAGAGCCAGAACCGCCGCCTCAACCTGGCCTGGAGCCCGCAGCGCTGGAAGGACGAACATGAACGTCTCTCACGCGCCGAAGCTTTGCGCCGCTTGGCAACTGAAAACGTCCACTACGACCTCTCGGCTTACGAGCAGCACCTTCCACAGCGTTTCCACGGCTACCTTATCAAGAGCAGCCGCCGCCTCGGCATGGAGGGACTGCGCCAGAGACATTGCGTTGCCAATTATCACGCGCGCCTCATGGCAGGGACCTGCGCCATAGTTGCCGTCTTCATCGACAAGCAGCGCTGGACCGTAGAATTGGGCCTCGGCAATGATCCGCTAGCTCCGCTGCGCATCACTCAGATCAAAACCCGATACAACGGCCTACCCTCGCCCGATATCCGCCAGCGCATTCACAAACTGCTCGGGATCGAGATTCCCAAGGCACCGGCCCAGCCTCCTCAGGCAACCGAAAGGCCCTCTCTTTATCTGGAAAATCTGCGCCGCGTGCTTCCCGTCCTGCGCGATCAAGCCATCGAAACCGTTATCGTCAATTTCGACGGCTCCGGAGACAGCGGCCAGATCGGCGACATCGACTACTATCCCGCCGACCGCAATGCTGCCGTTCGCAATCTCCCCGTCGAGCACTTGCAGAATGAGCGCTTCTTCGATGACGGACAATGGACCAGCCGCGTGATACCGCAGCAGGCCAGCCTTGATGACGCCATTACCGCCCTCACCGACGATTATCAGGAGCTAAGCGGCTGCAACTGGTGGGACAACGATGGTGGGTACGGCACCCTCGAAATTGACGTCCAGGCCGGAACCGTAGAACTCAGCATCTATGTCCGCGATGTCGTCACCTTCTGCGATCATTCCTCCTGCCGCAATATCGAAACGGGCGAAGAGCTTTAGGCGCCGGGCTCCAAAGGCCAATCGACCGGACTCTCGCCACGCTTCTGTTCGTGCCTCACCCATTCCAACAGAACCCGCTTGGCATCGAAAACAGTACTTTTATCGAGATAAGTGCGCGCCCCTCGCGCTACTTTCTCTGCGTCCAAGCAAATCTTCGACGGCCAATCTGCGTTGCGCGGATCGTCCGGATCCTTCAAATACCGCAGCGTTCCCCACAACATCCGGCCTTTGAAGAAACACAACGCCTTGAGAACGATGTCCGGCTTACCCAGTCGCGTGAGCCCCGGAATAGTTCGAAAAAGCCGCCGCGCATCGCCATCCTGGCCAAGCGTTCCCACCTCCATCAAAGCCCGCATCTCCTGGATGATCCCCTCCAGCCTCAACGCCTCCGGCAACTGGTGATTTTCCGCTATGCGCGCCGCCCGCTCCAGGTAATCCTTTACCGGCTGCCGGCCGTCAACAGCGACCATCAGCGCCAGGATGTCCGAGAGAGCGTCGCTTTTCAGCTGGCCCTCCTGCTGCCGGCGCTCTGCCCGCCAGGACGCGATCTGCAACGCCCGATATATCGTCTCATCCTCACCTAACAACAAAACCTCCGGCCCCCGATAGGCCATCGACGCTCGCTTCTTTGTTTGCCCTTCTGCACCATCCTTAAAGTCATTCTTCATCTCGCGTATCCCTTCGATTTTCCCGATGATCCGCGCCGTCACGATCTCCTTGGCAGGCTTGGCACTCTCCACGTACGCGACCAACAACCTACCGCTGAACATTGGCGCTTCCCAACAGAAAAGCCGCCCCCGGGCTTTCCCAGAGGCGGCTTCCCGCGCGCGCGGCTGTGCAGCCCGCTGACCTGCCATCTAGGCGGCCATTTCCAAACCAAAATGCGGAATCTGGTGCATCCCCACCGGCACCTTCATTTTCGGCATCCGCACCCGGCTCAAAAGTTTGTTCTTCACCCGCTCCGCCATCACAGCCTGTTCGTCCAGGCGATCCTGCTTGCGCTGCGCATCGAGCAATCGCCCCTCCAGCACATGCAAGGCAACCATCGAGCTCAGAACGCCGCTGTACCCCTTCAGCCAGACCACCCGATAGCGCTTGCCTTCGAACTCCTCCGGACTGCTATTGAGCTCCTCGACATTTCCAACCGGCACAAAGCGGTTGGCTCCGATATCGACGAACCCCTGACGCTCCATCACCGTTTCAAACGACACCGGCGTCACGATCCGCCCCTTGCTCTTGTCCCGCAGCACGATCACGGCTGCGTTGCGCGGCGCGTCAATCGGACCATCCCGATCTTGCCCCAAAGCTTCGTTTTCCCGCACCTTGCGCACATACAAAATGTCACTAGTGCGAACCTTCATCGATTTATTCAAACGTAAGTATTCCATTTTTTCCTCCACACATTTGGGGGCAGAAAGGCGCCGCCTGACGATCGGCCCCGCAAGCGGCGCCCCGTTTCTGCTCCTCCTTACAGTTACGCCATACCCAGCTCAGGCGGCTCTTCCGGCGCTGTCGTTGCGCCCCCCGACGTGCCCAGCGCCTTCTCGCACCGCTGCTTGATCTGCTCCGGCGTGGCAGGGCTCAAGGCCATGCCATTGATCAACGCCACGGACGACTTCCATGCACGCTGCACATCGTAGCCCGCCTGCGAAAGCGATGATTTCTCATCCTTCGTAAACGCCGCCACCCTGTCCTGCGCGATGTTTACCGCCGGCACAAAGCGGTCGTACCCAATATTGACGGCTTTCAAGGCCGTCTTCAGCTCATCCACGCCAGTGGTCGAGAGCACAGTGCCGTTGCCGTTCGCCAGCGTGAACTTGGTCACGAAGCGTTCAGCGTTGATCCCGGAATTCGCAGCGCGCGACTTGTCTTCCTCGGTAAACGGACCGAAGAACTTGATGTTCTCGCGCACCACCGTGTCGCCCTCGCCGATATCCACCAGATCCAGACCCTGCGATCTGAATTCCACCAGCGAAAGACGCGAAACCTTCGGGCGATCCTCCCCCTGCAGCGTCACCTGCGTTCGCAAACCGCTGCCATCAATATTGTACTTCGCCGAAATCCTCTGGCGATCGTCATCCTTAAGCTCGCTCAGCTTCCTGATGTTCATGGTGTGAACGGCGGCACCGTCGCCGATGCTCACGAAACGAACCCCGCGCTCGTTAAGCTCCGCAATCGTCTTGGTCGCCCAGAACGAACCAAGCTCCCTGGTCAGCACAACCCGGGTGCGGAACTTCGACGTGTCCGAAGCATTCGCCTGCTCGGCAAAGATCTTCTTCTGCTCAGGCGTGATCGGCTCCAAACGCATGATGTTGCCGCGCACCGCATACTTGCCGCCGCCCACATACACGAGCTGGAAGTCATTCGAGCGCAGCTCCTTCACAGATTCGCGGGCGTAGGTAGGATCGATTTTACCCGCCTCGTAGATCTTGGATTGAAACCCGCCCGACGAACCGTCCACATCGCCGCCTTTAGGACCATTCACGATCTGCAGGTAACGAATGCCGCTGACAAGAATTGCCCGCTGCGGGCCGTCCTCCAAAGTCACTGTAATGGCTTTGGCTTTTACGCTATTATTGGTGTTGTTTACGTTGGTGTTCATAATTAAATACTCCTTTTTGATATGATTAGCTATAAAATATGTACAGCGATATTTTCATAATCAACCATAGATGGTCAATTATTTGATTGCAGAATTTTAATTATTGTCTGATTTCTGCGCCTTTTGCGCCGGATGCTTTTACATATTGCAAAACACCATTTGCAACTTTCTGACGCAAATATCAAAAGCGTTTGCAATTTAATTGTCAGCAAATCATCCAACCGCTACGATAATAATCAGTAATCTCCCCTTCGGATCCCGATCCGAAACGCCCAGGGCCTTCCCCACAGGCCCTGGGCCATCTTCAATTGACCGCATCAGAATTTCGGCCACTCGCGCCAGCGCACCAGCGGGCAATACGGGCCGCTGGTCCGAAATGGATCCAGCCCGAGATAATCGCACCGCGTGTAAATGCGGGCCGCCCCCGTCCCAACATACGAATACTCATAAAGAACATGCGGATTGCCCCACGCGTAGAGCATCCAGCCCACAGCTCCAACCACCACCACCCGACCGTTCAGGCTGATGTTCGACTCCGCAAAACTCTGCTTTACAGTCCGCCACAGCGCTCTTTGCACCGCGCCCTTGGGATTGCGCGGATCATCAGGCTCGGGAAAATGTTTCACGACATAAGCCATCAGAACACCACCTCCTTGGGTCCCTTAAACCGCTTGTTCCCATAGCGCCGATTGACCGCATATTTCGAGCGCATCGGTTCACACCGCTCACAACCCGGCAGGCTGACCAGCATCACCCGCTCCTGCCGATACAGCACGATCGCCCGCTTCTCGCGCCGCACCATCTCCGGCGTCAGCACAGGCCGCTGCGCAATCGAACGGTTTTCGCCAACCCCATCGCTCGCCGCATGGCCCAGCGAATAGGATGACGACAATATATTCTGGGTCCCGCACAGCTCGCTGACCTTCTTGGCCTCCTCATCCGTCGAGATGGCGAAGAACATCTTCAAATCCGAGTTATCGAGGATCATCTGCTCACCTTCCGCGCCCCACGTGGCGCGCATCTGCGCCCGCGACTGACAAACATTGATCAGGTGAACATTGCCGTCGCCGCGCACGATCGTCATCTGCTTTGGCAGATCCTTCACGACGAAATTCGCCGCCTCATCATTGATGAAAACCACACGCTGCGGGCATGGATCGCGCTGCAGCTCAAGCAGCATGCACGCGTTCAGCATCGCCCCGAACGGCTCGAACACCACGCGCCGCGAGCTGTCAAAATGGTTGTAGATCGTGAGATGACGACCCTGCGCATCCTTGTATTTAAGATCGCGATACCGGAACGTCGATTTCTCGGTGAGCTTGTGAAGGATTCCCGACTTCGCATAGGGCATCATCGCCTGCTTGGCGACGTTGATATATTCCTGCAGCCCGCCCGGCTTCTTGTCGTTGACCATACCAATCATGCCGCGGGCCATGATCGCCAGATCGCCCTCCAGAGCGGCCTCGTATTCCACCTCCTCGCAGAGCGCGAGAAACATATTCAAATCCGTCACGATCGCCTGAACCGCAGAGAGACTGGCGTTCTGGGGGTCCTTGACGCAAAGACCGATCATCGCAATCGTAATCACGTCACGGCCGCCTTGGCGCCAATAGGAATTGCGCTCATCCTTGGGCTCCGGCACCAGCGCGAGCGCGATCGTCCGTGCATCCGTCAGCACGTCCCCGCCGCCGGCCGCAAGACCGTCCTTGATCAAATCCAGCGGATTATAGGCTTCCGATCCGCCGACCCCGAGGCGAATGACCCGCTGCCCGAAGCGCCGCGCCCGGTATGCCGATGTCACCTCGAAGTTCTCGCCTTTGACATCCGTCACCACACACGGCTGATCGATCAGTCCCAGAAAAATGAATACCAAATTCCGGTTCTTGCCTGCACCCGAAGGCGCAACAATCAGCATGTGGACCGCTTCCAGCAGCAGAACCTTGCGACCCACCACCCCGGCATAGAACACCACCTTGTTCTTCACCGAACCGAACGCCTTTGCGAACCAGCCCTGCTCAACGCAGATCCCGGACTCCTCGATATCCTCAACGGTCGCGATGCGCGCCGAATGCGTCGATTCCTTCGGCCGCTCGGCATCCAACGCCTTCCTGAAGCGCAGCCGAAACCGCAGCGCCGCCAGCACAAGCTGCAGAACGCAAAACCCAGCCACGGCCATAAAACCAATGCGCGCCTGTTCGGCATACTCTGGCGGCACGTACTGCCAAGCCCAGCCGTCCTTCAATGCGTAATAGAGCGCGCCAAGAACAACGACGGATTGCACCACCGGCGACGTATTCTTCCGCGCCTCCTGCCCCTGCCCGTTAGCTCCGCTCCTACCGCCAGCCATCGCTCCAACTCCCGGATCCGGTCAAAAAAATACGGGGCACGCCTAAGCGCTGCCCCGCTACCACCGCTCGCCCGCCATCACGAGCTCTCGCTCGGAAACGAGCACAGGCCCGTGGCTTCTTCCATTTCAACGGCCGTGAAACGGATCTGCGCCAACTCCGCCGCAGAAATCGTTTCCTTCTTCACCGCCTGTCCCGGACGCTTCCTGGCCAGCTGCACGCTGATCGTCACGCCCTGGTCATTCGGCACTTGCACGTAGCACCAGGCCGCCACCCACTCCTGATGCCGAACGAACGATTTGTATTCGACGCCGGTCTCGACCTTGATCCCGCGCTTGAACACGTTGCTCTTGAACAGATTGAACGAGGTAGAGGCCTTCTCCAGCGCCTCCAGCTTGGCAAGCTGCTCCGCAAGCTCCGCCCGCTTCTGGTCCAAACCCGCCTTCTCGCCTTCGAGCGCCTTGCCGCGCCCTTCAAGCCCGGCAATCTCTTCGTTGCGCTTTTTGATCATCGTATCGAGATCACGCTCGCGAAGATCGAACGCCTTCTGCCGCTCCTGTATCTCCTGCTGAAAGGCTTTTTCCATCTTGGACAGGCCTTCGCTCAACTTCTTGTCGAAGCACTTGTCATCGCCCTGAAACTCAATGCCCACAGCGCAGCGCAACTCAGGCCAGATCGGATCATCGGGAAGAGAGCGTGCGATGTTGAAAGCCACCAGCACGCCCACCGAAGCGGTCACGCAGCCAACGGCACAAACCGTTGTGAAATCCACGATCCCAGAACCAACATCACCAAGCTTGCTCATTATGCTTTCCTTTCTTGCGAACCGTTCCGATATCGCCACCTCAATCGGATCTGTTCATTCTCAGTATTCGTTGTTGTGAACCGTCTTCTGCACCTCAACCGCACGACATGGATTTCCGATAAAATTCCTCGACCACGTTTCGCTCCGTTCGGTGAAAAGAGCGCGCTTACGCGCGCTCTCTCTTCTTGCCAGCCGGCGCTACCGCCACCTTTTCCACCGCCGGCAATGCGATCTTCGCCAGCACATCCGGATTGAGCAGCTCCTTGCCGACCACATCATCAAGCTCCAGCAGGCCGCGAACGCGCGCTTCCCGCTTTTCGCGGCGCTTGACTTCCTCCAGTCCATGCAGGCCCAGGAAGATCAGCGCCCACACCGCAAAGAGATCGATACCGATTGCCAGAGCCAGGGCGGGCTTGAACTTGTGCTTGAACTCCCAGACCACCTCCGACATCGAAACCGACTCCACCAGCGAACCGCTGACAGCCTCAGCGCCCGAGAGCTCATCGATCAGCGTTCTCAGCTTGGCGGCAATCTCCGCCATGTCCTGGCGGGTCTGATCAATCGCCGCTGTCTGACGCGCACCCACCTTCGAACCATCGGTCGGCATGGCCGATACCGCCGATTCAACGGCTGCCAGCGATGAGCGCACCATCTCGCCCAGACCGGCAGAGTTCATCGCACCGATCATCGAACGAAGCTCCGACGCGCCCTTCACGAACACGCCCTCACGCTCGCTCATCGGGAGATCGCGATTGTTCACGGCCACCGAGATCTCGGACAGCTTGGCGCGCATTTTCACCGCTTCCGCATCGGCCTTCTCGATCGCACCACGGATTTCTTCCGAACCCGTGTTCAGAACCGCCGCTGCGCCTTCAAGCGACTGAGACAGCGGACCAGCGCCACGGGCTCCCGTCGCCCCGCCGCCGGCAGCCTCCGATGATCCGCGGGCCGAGAAGCCGGCGGCCTTCGCCGACATGGCCGTCGGAATGCCGCGCGCGTTCTTGATCTGGGCCGTCGCACTGGCAACAGCCTTCTCAAGCTTGTCCGTTGCAGCATTAAGGTGCATTTCCAGCGCCGGAATGCCGGTCGTGGACATGAACGCGTACCAGGAGCTCGTTCCAACTGCCCAGCAGCAGAACAAGAAGATGCACACCCACCCGCCGATGAACGCGGATGTACGATCCATCGTGGTCGAAAGCTTCGAGGCCTTGAGGAAGCCGATATAGATGCACATCGAAAGCGTGATCGCCACGCTCAGCGCCATCAACGCGTTCTCAAGGGTTGCACCCAACGAGCGTGCCAGCTCGTAGTTCAGGCCCTTGTAGACCATCTCGCAGGTCAGCATCGAAGCCGCGATCACGGCAAGCTCCGCCAGCTTCGCAGACACGGCATGCGCCCGACCGCGCTTCTTCTTGCGAACGATCCGACGCTGGCCTTCCTCCACCTCCTCCTTGGTGGGCGGGTTCAAATCCCAATCGAACACCGCTTCCTTCTTCGCTCCGAGCTTGCCCTTGACCCACTCGAGCGCACGCTTGAAAAATTTCATCGCTATGCCTTTCCTTTTCGTCATCTGCCGGACAAGCGGCGCACCTACGCCGCAGCCGCCTCACGCATCGCTCAGACCCAGGTGAAGCTTCGATTTCCGGACCCAGTTTTCGAACCCGCGCACTTCGGCGCGCTTGTCCTTGATCATCTGATCGAGCAAATAGCCCATGCTCAGATGCACCCCGGCGCGCAGCGCCAGCTTTTCGATCTTTGCGACCGAAATCTCCGGCCTGATGTAGCTTTCGAACGACCGCTCCATGATCAGCGGCACAGGCATACCCATCAGCAGCTTGGTACGATTGAGCATCACCCCATCGCCAGACATCCGCGCAAAGAACGCGCCGTGAAATGCCGTGCGCATGTAGAGATCGTCCTCCAGCACATCGAACTGAGAGCTTGTTTTCGACATCAGCTTTCCTTTCCCAACGGCGACAACGCATCGCCCGTAAAGCCAAGCTTGGGAAAGCTCCGGCCTCTCTCAATCGCCCTGCCGTTAGAAAATTCGAGCCAACCTCGCGCTCACCCAGCACCCGGCGCGGCGGAACCAAACGGCGCGCGCTATCAAGCCCCCTGACGGGCAAGCTCCGAGATTATTTTGCTGTTCAAGCCATCAACCGGGCGCACCGAACACCTTCACCGATGCCCGCGCACTTTTCAGCATGCCCAGCACTTCAAACCGCCGCTGAGGGCGAAGACGGCGGATTTCCCGCCTTTATGCATCTCGATCCCGGAGCAGCGCCCGAAGTCCTAAACGGGTGCTGGCCTGGCAATGCCCGCACGGTGCAACGACATCTAAGCTCCATCACACTGCACAACGCCCCCTATCCGGAAGACGACACTCCCATTCCGCCTGCGCACCCGAACGCGCGCATGCCTGAAATCGTCCGCCGCCACATGCTGTGTGTGCTCAAGCACGGACCGGGCAATTACCCGCCCGAGTACGTCTATAGGAACCCTGTTGAAACCAAACCACCGGCCATCGATGAGCCGGAGCCCGCAAGCACGAAGATGCCGATGGGATTCATCCCCCGCACCAGATTGATCCAAAGCACCGTCTCTCAGACCGGCGCCATATTGGCCGCTGTTTGAACCGTCATGCCTCGTGCGTCTCACAACTTTCTTTGAAATTTTTCCCGTCAGAACCAGCCAGCCTTACCAGCACTTTTATCCGACGCGTTCCGCAAACCGCGCGACATCATGATTTTTAGTCGCGCTTGCAACGACCTTCCGCACCAGCACCGCGAAGGTCGTTGCATTTCCGGCCCTATGCGCCGGATGCCCAAAGTGCATGGCTGGATGGTCCAGCCAGAAAAAACTCCTCAGAAAGGACACTTACAATCATGACTACTCAAACAACCAATAAAGCACCGATCTACGAACTTGGCTTTTGCGCCAAGAAAGGCACTGACGGCCGCGGAGGCGAAATCCTCGGCTCCATGGTACGCTTGGCCGCCGTATGGGAGCGCAAGGATGCCACCAAAGGCGGTCTTGTCGATTTCTATACGAAAGCCGCGTCCCCGTTCGGGGCTCTGGGCGAAGGCGTTGTCTTCCTCTTGCCGCCCAATCTCCCTGAGCAACGCGATGCCAACAAATCGTACCCCATCTACGAGCTGGGTTTCTGCGCCAAGCGGGGCAAAACCCAGTCCGGGCAGGATATCCTGGGCGCCATGGTCCGCGTTGCGACTGTCTGGCCCCGCAAGGATGCCAGCAAGGGCGGTATCGTCGACTACCACCTGGATCCCGCCTCGCCCTTCGCCAATCTCGGCGATGGCGTGGTGTTCCTAATTCCCACCGAAACCAAAGGCAGCACTCCCCAGCCTGCCAATCAAGCAAACGAGCCGCATGATCCGGAGACGGGCGAAGTCCTGAACGGACACCCTGTTGACAACTATGCGGCCCCCGCCCTCGAGCAAATCTAAGCTCAAAAGGCCCGCCCCTCGCAGGGCGGGCCTTTCTCTTTCTCAGCAACGAAAGGAAAGACAATGAACACCCTACGCTACAACTACCTCCGCTCGGTCATCCGCAAACTGGAGATCGAAACCCAAACGGCCGATGCGATCGCCGCACGCATCCTCAACAACGGCGATATTTCGGCCCTGACATCATTCGATGTCCAACAGCTCGGCCAGGCCGTGCAAACCAGCGCCATGCTTGCCCATGAGGCCGCCGTTCAGCTCCCCCAGGTCGCGGAGGTCCGCTATGACTAGCCAACCCCACGATCTCGGTGCTGGAGAAGTCATCATCGACGGCAAGCTTCACGGCTGGACCGGCCGGCCTTGCCCCAACTGCCAAGGTTCAGGCGAAGGCTCTGGATTTAACGGCGAATGGCGTAAATGCACCGCCTGCGCCGGAACCGGCGATGAACACGGCCTTCTCGACGACCAGCCTGCCGATATGTCCGTCTATTACAAAACGGCCGGCGAATGGCTGAATACCGATCCTTACAAAGGCATCACCATTCTCGATCCCGATGGCTGGGACCGCAAAAATCTGGATGCATCTTGGGCTGAACCCATCACGCAGGAGGAATTCAATTTCCGCCTTTCGATCTCGACCGCATCCTATCCGAAAGATTTGCAGATGGAGAAGACAAGCACCGCCCACAAGTAGAGAACGCCAACGCTGGCTCGCTCACTTTCCTGCATGTCAAAAAACACGCGCTTACGCTGGGCCGATGCGAACGATGCCACTCGTAACGAGAGCAAAGAGGCCAAATAACGCACAAAGCACGGCAGACGTGGAAATCGGACCGGCTTTCGCGAAGGACTGGGCAGCTTCACCGATTTTCTTAAGAGCCTCGCCCGGATCGAGCGACTGCTGCTGGGCGCCCCCGGCGCCTTCAGCCGACCGAGGCTTCGATAGAGCTTGCCCCACGACCTGGAGTACGAAGAGCATAAAGCTCACGACGCAGATGAGAAGTGAAACCCAAAAAAGCGCTTCGATACGCATCTCTCTCGCCTCCTAGACGATAAGTCCTTTCAGGCCGCTCGCTTGTGGGCCCGATTGAGCCAACAGATAATGTATGTCCTGGATGTACGTCGTGAACCCGGCGGAGCCAGCCACCACAATACCCACGACGCTGTTTTGGGCCGATGTAGCGGAACCGGAATCCCCGCCGGATGTCACATCCTTGGTCGTAAAATAGGTATCGCCCAACGTGCCGTATATACTCGGCAGAAAAATATAGCTGCAGTATCCCATGATGTCGGCAGACGCAGCGGCTCTAGCATGTACAGTCACTGAGGAGCTTGGCGAGGCCAGCGCGGTGCCCGAGAGCCTTGGAGGAGGAGAAATAAACGCTCCATTCGCATACTCAACAATGCCGATATCCGCTTCTATGGCCGTGCCACCATTGCGGGGATCGTTCGCATACGCGACCGTCCCGACATGCGATCCCCCTACGTAAACATCCTTCCCATAAGCCTGCGCGACGTGGCCGGCCGTAAGAAATCCTGAACCGCCCGTCCAGGATGCAGCGCATCCAATCTTTCCGATTGCCGGTGACGAAATTCGATCGCCCGGCGACAGCCTCAGACTGGGCGGAAGCATCACCCAGGCGCGAACGCCCTCCAGCCAGCTGTTTGCATCGAGACCGAGCGCGTTGTTCGCGATCTGAAGTGCCTGTCCAACCTCACTCAGGCTCGTTTGACCGCGAGGGTGGTCGACCTTCTCACTATTCACAAGCGCAACGGGCACGAGCTGCGGGATTGAGCTATCATCCAGCGCTATCAACCCTGCGCCGAATATCACCTCCATCGCTGCAGAGCCGCTACTTTGCAATGCCCCCGCCAAAAGCGCAGCACGGGCTGCTATGTCAAGCCGCTCCCGACCTGCGAATTGCGCGAGGCCCATATCTGCTCCCAGAAAACGACAAAGACACTAAGCATGCGGATAAACATATCTGCAGTGTGCCTCTGAATGTCGAACATGGCAATCGTCCGGCTAAAGTCGCAGGGGGCGTCAGGACCTAGCCGGTGCCGGTGCCTGTACTGTCGATGCTATACCCACCGGCGACCTCTCCTTCAGCGCCGCGTTCAAAATGACGTCGAAGACCTTACCCTTCCCCGAAGCTACGTGCATCGCGGCTGCTCTGAGAGCCGCATAGTCCTGTGCGTCCACCTTCGCACCCGATCGGATTAGAAGGCTCGCCATGTCCTCGTTGGCGTGATGGGCAGCCGTCAACAGCGCCCGGCCATCGCAGGCATTCACATCCGCTCCGGCCTTAATGAGAGCCTGAGCCAATAATAAGAAATTAGTGTCCACCGCGTTCCATAGTGCGAGATCGTTCTCAGCATGAACGTCCACTCCGGCATCCAACAGCTCAATCATCGAAAAGTACTCTCCAGAACGCGCGCCCTTTACCAGTGCCTTTTCTCCAAAATGCGAACTCAATACGATATGCTTCATAATTTCCTTTCCGTTTCTCACTGTATTTAATTATTTCATCTATGCATTACATAGCTTAGAAACACAAATAAAATACAATAGCCTTCGCGCAGCAACATGCTTTTAATTACTTTTGGCGGCCGACATGATTTCCACTCTTTTTCAGTGCGGATGCCGGCGTCGCAGTAGTTTTCGTGCGGGCGCCGTCTGGTTGCCGCCCGAGACACCATGATCCTTGAAGATTTGATTGCACTGCGCAGCTTTCAGCGCATCAAGCTGCATGCGAAGCTTCTTGCAGCCCCCGCATTTCATCGGGTGGGCGCTTTCTTTCCAGATTGGCCGCCGCCCATGCGGGCTTTATGGGCGGCCTGGGGCGGCGTGCTTAAGCCGCCGCCCCAAAAGCGGGCAACACACCAAGGATGCGCTTATGGCCCGTGCCCCAGCCGGGCATTGCCTGCATACGTGTGTGTGTTGCCCCGCGTCCTATGCTAGGATGAGTATCGTGCCAGCGATTCCATATTCAGCCGCCGATTCGTTTGGCTTCAATTCGTTATATGAATACATCGACGGCGGTTTTTAATTCCCATAATCGAAAATTCTTGCATTTTTTCTCTGAGTGAGGCCTAATATAAAGGCCGAACGAGGAGCGAGATGTGTTTTTGCTATGCAAAAACCCTCCCATTCGGACATAAAACGGGGCTTCGCCACCGTTTTATGTTTATCCGAATGGTCGGCATCTCGTGGGGAAACCGTCCCGGTTTCCCTCAACCCATCCAGGGTCGGGCTTGTGCCCGACACCACACCGGGGCAACGGCCGCCCCGGACCCGGCAAGCGGGCAGCTTATCCCCTGACATAAGCTAACGCCCGCCCAACCCCATCAGCGCACGGCCCCGCGCACTCGACACCCGCCACGGCCTTACGGCCGGGCAGGGTCATGCGCGTTCCGGCTTGATGCCCGACCGCCACTTCACAACACAGTCGAAACAGCCATGGAGGAACCCTATTGAGCAAACCCATCACAGGGCGCGGCGGCCGTCCCATTAAACAGAAGGCCGAGAAGCGCTGCATTCAGATCAATATCCGCATCACCATCGCGGAAGACCACTATTACCGCCAGCAAGCGGCCCAGGCGGGACTCACCGTCGCCGAATACCTGAGAAGGGCCGGATTGAATCTCGTAATCTCGGTTCCCCGTCCCATGGCGGACGCGCAGCTGATCCGCGAAGTCAACGCCATCGGCGTGAACATCAACCAGATCGCCCGTGCCGCCAATCGAGGTCAGGACCAGCGCGACTTCTGGCAGAATCTCGCCGACAAAGTGGCCAACACACTCGATGAACTGGTCAAGAGGTCGGCTTGAACCCGCGCATCCTGCATGGGCGCTCGTTCAAAGGCGCCGCCGCATATCTGTTGAAAGGATCCAAGCACGAACTCAATGAAAAGCGAGTTGCGTGGACGATGACGCGCAACCTGGCCACCCAAAACCCCGAAACTGCCTGGCGCGTGATGGCCGCCATAGCCATGGACGCTCCGCAGCGGAAAAAGGAGGCCGGTATCCCCTCCACCGGCCGCAAGCAGAAGAACATCGTCAAGCATCTCGTGCTGACGTGGCACCCCGAGGAAAAAGACACCCTCACGCGCGAAGATATGGAGGCCGCCATCGAAGGCGCACTCAAAGCCTTGGGCGCTGAGAACCAGCAGGCGTTGATCATCTCGCACAACGATACCAAGCACCCCCACGTTCATATCCTGATCAACCGCACCCTCGACAACGGCACGTTGCTGGATGATTCCAACGAATGGAACAACCTGTCGGCCTGGGCGCTCGAATATCAGCGCCAACGCGGTCAGCACTATTCGCCCCAGCGCGAATTAAACGCCGAGGCCCGCGCCCGCGGCGAGAAAACCAAATATCGCCCGGTCCCGCGTCACATCATCGATGCTGAGAAATTCATCCGGCAATCGGCCAACGACAACCCCGATCGCCGCATCGAGATGCGCCACAAGCACCATGCCCTGGCCAAAGAGCAGGCCAACCGCTCGCACAGACTGAAGAAGCGCCACAAAGCACAGTGGGACGACCTGCAGCATGATTTCCTGCAAAACCGCCACGCCATCCGCGAACAAGCCCGGAAGGGGCAAGCGGCGGCGCGGGTGCAGATCATCGAGACGTTCCGGCCCCAGTGGCGAGCCTTGAAAGAGGCCGAGATCTCCGAACGCAGGCAGTTCGAGGCGCGCGAGAAATCCAACTTCGGCCGCCTTTCGAACCTGTTCCGCAATGTCGACATCGCCCACGCGGCTGCCGACGGCCCGCGCCCTTCGATCCTGTCCCAGCTCTGGCGCGGCATCGGAGACGCGACCGAGCGCCAGGCCATGTTCGACAAGCAGCTCGCGCAGCGCCGCCAAGAGCTCGATACGCGCCAGCGCAAGGCCATCAGGGCAGCCATGCTCCCTGTCGTCGCCGCCTATAAGATGGAATCCGAAACCGCGGTCATCGAGTACCGCCGCGCGCGCGCAGACCTGACATTCATTCAACGGGGCGAGCTCGCTAAGAACAAGGCCGAATGGCACCAGCTGATCGAGCGCCGCAAAGCCGACTTCGAAAAGCTGGCCCTCTCGCTCGAGCGCACCCAGGAGTTCAACAAGGCTGCCGACCCGCAGTCCTTCCTCGATAAGCTGCGCAACCGCGCCGCCGATTTCCGCGCCGATCGCGACCCGCCCGGCCCGTCCAATGACAATGATCGCACAAGGGACGATTGATGGTGGCAACTCATCTGGAGCGATCTGCATTCGCTGCCTTGACCGTCAATAAGACTAACAGCCTCCATGCTGCACCATTTATTCAGCTTGTCCTCCGGCGCAGCCTGCTATCCTAATGTTCTTCTTGACTTTTTGCCGCTCATTTGGCTACAATGAAGCTACACTCAAGGAGGAACAGCATTATGACCGCCGACGCCGTAGTTCGTGCCCGTATCGACAAGAAAGTGAAAAACCAGGCTGCTCGCGTCCTCGAGCAGATGGGGCTGACTGTTTCCGATGCCATCAGACTTATGATGATCCGCACCGCTTCCGAGAAGGCGCTACCTTTTCAGGTGAAGGTGCCCAACGCCAAGACCAAAGCCGCGATGAAGGAAGCCGATGCCGGCAAACTCAAGACCTCGCGCAATTCTCGCGAGCTGCTGGCCAAGCTGAATGCGGACGATTGAGCATACGAAACTATTCAAACGCGACTATCGACGCGAGAAGCGCGGCCGATACCGTAATCTCGACAAACTGATTACCGATGCGATTGATCTTCTTGCCGAAGATGCCGTGCTGCCCGCACGGTACAGAGACCACGGGCTTACCGGAAAATGGGCGGGCTACCGCGACTGCCATCTAAAGCCCGATCTGGTTCTAATTTACCGTTATCTGCCGGACGTTCTTCAGCTTGTTCGGCTCGGGTCTCATTCAGAATTATTCGACTGATGATGAACAGGCATAGTTCACCGGACGCACTCGATGGAAACAGGCCCGCGCCGGTACCGGAATCAATCGGGCTCCACCAGTGGCACCGCCCCGCCGGGATACATCGCCTCATACAGCAGCTTGGAGATTTCATTGTCCCGCCGCGCATCCGCGTGATCAATGGCCAGATGGCCCTGATGGTCGCGCATCCACGGATTGGCCGAATGATGACGCAACGCCTCGCGGATGTAATCCCCGCTGCCGTTGAACGCAGCCGTGTGCAGCGGCGTAAATCCGTCCTCGAAATCAGCTTCGTCCAACCGCTTGCCGGCCGACAGCGCCTCGCTCAATTCCCCGACGTCATTCGCGCGCGCGGCTCTGAACAAGCTCGGCTCTTTCCGTCTTGGTCCCTCTTTGGATTGCGCGCGCGGTTTCAACACGGGCGATATCCAATGGCAAACTTGTCCCGCAATTCCAGCAGCGATACATACTGCGGCCCTCTCTCGGAAATCTGAACAAAGCCCGCTAAGGGGTCCGAACGCGGCCGATCAAGCCAGTATGTTGTCGATTGAGAAATGATCTCGACGCCCATTCGCCTGAACAAATCCACGTCATCCGCCGGCCAGCTTACGGCGGCATTCACCGGAATGGCGGCTTCCTGCTCCTCCGCTGCCGTCGGGAACAGGTGAACTCTCGGATTGAAATGACGCGGCAGGAACGAGGTCAGCATTGACTGCGACACGCTCGCCCCTGTCGGACTACTGAGAGCAAGGCTTGCAGAAGCCCCCGACGTCCGCATCGGAGATGCCATTCCGTACCGCTCAAGCACGATGAACCCGGAATAGAGGTAGAACAGCCGCGAGGACAAAGTATCGAAGCGCCGCAAGCAATCCAGAGCCGTCGATTGCACTTTGCCAAGCTGCAATGGCCCAGACTCGAGGCCCGGCGGGATCACGCATGCAATGACGTCGACCGGGCTGATATTGCCCTTGAACGCATGACAGAACAGCAACAGCAGGTATTGGCTTTCGAATGAAGGGTCATCGCCCTGCGGCCGGCAATAGGCTGCAAAAATCGTATTATCCAAAATCTTTGCCAGTTCGGCTTGGTACCCGGCGGGCTCGTTGCCCTGAAACGCGTTCTGGGGATGGTAGAATATCGCCAGACACTCGCGATGATATTCCCGCTTCGCGTCCGAGATCGCGCGCTCGACCTCATCCAGCAAGCCCTGCACTCTGAGCCCGCGGATATAGCGGTCAATGTACTGAAATTTCGTGTTCGTCGGCAGGTGGTTGTTCTTGGGATTGTACCAGCCCTTGAAATCATCCAGCCGCACCAATTCACTCCGCGGCCGGTTGACTTTCTTATCCTGATCGTTCCACCCCTCCTTCTCAGCCGCCGCCGCATCCTCTTCGGCCATGATCTGATCGCGGATCGCCAGCCAGCCGACGCGCTTTCTGCTCGTCCGGGTTAGCTCATTTTTATAGCGCACCAGCAGATCCATGTAGTGCCGCTTCAGCCCATCCGGAAAATAGACCAGCGCCGGATCGACCGGCTTTTTCCCCCCGGCTTCCCCCGCCTTCCCGCCCCGAAGGGTAACAACCTTACCCTTCGCACCGGGGCCATCTGACCTTTCACTCGCGCTCATCGATCACGCCTTTTCACGAAGGAAATCAGATCCATGGCGCGCATACCCCTCCCTGTTCCGGCACCCGTTTTCGACAAGGCCCAGAACCTTTCGCTGGCCGCCCGGTACCACGAAACGCGCGCGCCGCACCTCCTGGATCAGCTGGTCAAGAACCACCGCGGCCTGGTCGTCAGATTAGCCAAAACCTTCGGCCGTTACGACATCCCGCTGGAGGACATCATCTCCGAAGGCACCCTGGCCCTGGTGCAGGCCATCCATAGCTTCGACCCTGCCAAGGCGGGCGACGCCTCCTTTGCGACCTACGCCACCTATTGGATCCGCACCGCCATCAAAGATTACATCATGCGCAACCACAGCATCGTGGCCGTCACCCCCACGGGCGACACCAAGCGCGCCTTCTTCCGCGTCCGCTTCGAACGCAACAAGCTGGCCGAGGCCAACGCCGGCGTCCTGCCCCACGATTATCAGAAAACTATTGCCGACAAGCTCGGCATCTCCATCGCCACCGTCACGCTTGTCGAAGCGCGGCTTGCCCGCGATGTGTCGACAGACATGCCCCTGCCCAACGCGGAGGACGGGACTCTCGTGGAAACTTTCTCTTCCACCGATCCCGTCCTCGAGCCTGCCCCAACGCCCGAGGACCTCGTTTCAGAAATCCAGGAACGTGACTACCTGCGCTCGCTCATCATGCGTCTCACCGACCGGGAGCGCCAGATCGTCAGCGAACGCGTGCTCGCGCCCAATCCGCCAACCATCGCGCGTCTGGCTGAAAAGCTCGGAATCACGCCGCAGCGTGTTCACCAGCTCGAAACCCGCGCGCTCAAAAAGCTGAAGGCGGCTTCGACCGGATTCATCGCAATCGAAGCAACCGCGGCACAACAGACCGATGCCTAAGCACCCACACCCGTGCCAACCAGCGTCCTCGAGGCCAGCATCCCGGCATGAACCCCTGGGCCGCTGCCTCGCTTGCGCCCGGGTATCGTGCGCGGGCCAAGATCGAGCTCGCGCTCCTGGGCAAAGCGATCAACGATCGCAAACACCTGCCCGCGCAGCTCTGTGGGTACCACCATCAGCTCGCAATCAAGCGCTTTGCTCATGTCCAGCACCAGGCCCAATGACAACCCGGTTGTCCCAACCTCGATCCGCGAAAGCTGCGCCTGTGCCGACCCCACGTCCCGGCACAGATCCTGCTGCGATTTTTTGCGGATTACCCGCCAGCGCGTCAACGAATTGACCAGCTTTGACCGCTCTTTCACGGCTCTTTTTTTCCATGTACTCATTATGATTTTCCCTCAATTAGTAGTTGCACATTCTCTAATATTACCAGAAAATACCCATCTATTTCAAATAAGCATACCTTTGTATTTCACCAATTAAAGCACAACCATAAATTGACATAAATAAAAGACGCCAATAATTCTTGACCGCGCTCGATTCTTACGCGTCAATTCCACTATGGACCCGTCACCGTTTCCCGCGCCGCCCGAGCACCGCAACACGCTCGATTTCTGCTTTTACAAAATGTGCTGGCAGGCAACCCCCGACCAGATCCTGTCCGAATACCCATACCTGGCACGCCAGATCGATTTCAGCGCCGTATCCGCCTATTTAGCAGCCCGAAGCCCCCCGATCGAATACATCAGCCCCTACTTCCCCCGTCATCGCGCCGAAGATCTCTGCCGCTATAAAATGACCCATGGCTGGGGCAACCGCCAGATTGTCACCGCATTCCCGAAAACAGCCGCCCTAACCGACCTTCCCGCCTTGCGCAACAACACCCTCGACCTTCACCGCTGCCATATCCGCTACCTGATCGCCCTGAAATCCGCCCTTCCCGATCCGGCCTCACTCGACGAACAAATCGCCGCCACCGGAACAATCGGCAAGATCATTGCGGCCAACGCCTGATTCCGCGCCCGCCAAATCAGCGGCAATCCCCACAATCGGCCCAGAGAAAGAGAACGGCGAGCGCGGCTTTGCCGAGCAATGCAGAAAGAGTTTTTTCTTGCATTATCGCAATAAATTATGCAATGCCAAATCATCGTCAACAATTACGGAGAAGATCCAGAAAGATAACTACATTATGTCTAAACGATTATTTATTTCATCTCTGGCCGCTGCCTTCTCGGCCGGCACCGCCTTCGGCCTTTATATAGACCACGTCATTACGAGCGACGAAATCTGCGCCATTCAAAACGCCAAAGATTTCCCGCACCTAAGCAAAAACGCAGCCGACGCATCAAATACGCCGGCCCACCGCGTCGAGCAGAAATTTCATGACTTCCCTCCAATTGCATCCGACTCCTGGCCCGACAAAACCGTCCCGCAAAACAAATCCAGTGACGGCGGATGGATCTATATGGCCCCAGAACCGGGCTCTTGATTTCGCGCACCCCAACCCTGCGGCTTGCCAGCTCCAACAGCATGCTCGGCAAGCCGCTTCTTCCCCACTCCACCTTTCTAGCAATCGCTATTCCGAAAACCGCACCCGCCCATCGGGGTACATGGCCTCGAACAGCAGATTCATAGCCGCTCGATCCCTGCGCACTTCCGCATGATCAATCGCCAGCATGCCCTTGTTGTCCCTGATCCAAGGATCGACATGCTTGATCTTAAGGGCTTCCTCTAGGAACCGCAGGCTCCCGTTCAGCGCTGCCGTATGCAAGGGCGTGAACCCGCTACCCGGCCCTTGCTCATTCAAAGAACGCCCGCGGTCCAGCGCCCCCCGCATAAGCCCCACATCGTCCATCCGCGCCGCGTCGAACAGCGGATTGCCGATCATCTGCTTGAGCTTGCGCTCGATCTCCGCTTTGCTCAATCCCATGGCCGATACCTGAATGCCAAGCTGCGCTCTAAAGCCTCGATCCTGTCATCGCGCTCCACCCGCCTCATTGCAGGAGCCGTCAGACCTTCCTTCTCATCGCTGCCGCCGGCTTCAACGCCAAACACCGGCCCGAGCAACGCAAGATCATCACCTGTCGCCAATGAAATTTCCGCGCCATCGGCGCTGAACGTCACCGACGACTGGTACGTTCCGCCCTCAGCCAACGACGCAATGCCATCATCCCGCGGCGTCGCCCCGCTCCCCTTTGACAAAATAAGTTTACCCAAAGCGCGACCTGTTCCTCGCCAAGGGCCAGAATGTTGTCCGTCACCAGAAACCCGGTATAGAGCGGCACAAAATCCGGCTGCCCTTCCTCCCCATCACGCCCGTCCTTCCGAAGCAGCACGATATCGACCGGCGTGACATGATTGCCGTAATCCCTCACCAAAAGCAGGCAGACCACGGGCCGCGACGGGCCGTCTCCAATCCACTGCGCCTCAACCTCGAAACAACCTCCCGACACAAACTTTTCAGCCAACGCCAGATCGCGCTCCTTGAGCACCAAGCGATCCCCGCCGTAAGAATTCGGCCGATAAAACAAATGCAGCGCGTCCCGAACGTATTCCCCCTGCGACAGATCCAAGGCCCGCTCGATATCGTCAATCGCGCCGCTTTTTCGCAAGAAGCGCACGAACCGTTCGATGTACTGAAACTTCACATCGGACGGCAGATGCGACTTATCCTTGTCATACCAGCCCTTGAAATCATTCTCCGACACGGCGGTCGATTCCGGGCGCGTCGTTTCGACATTGATCCGGTCGCGCTGCCCGCCCCTTTCCCTGGCAAGCTTCTCGTCTTCAGGGGCCATGATCATATTGCGGATCGTCTTCCAACCCACCGGCTTGCCGCCCTGCCGCGCAAGCTCCTGTCGATAGCGATCCAGGATTTCGAGGTAGTGGCGCTTGAACGCATCCGGATAGTAAAGCACGAGGCGTTTTTCAGCCGCACTTGCCCCACGCACCTGCGCCAAGCCCGTCAGCGCGTTCGGCAACGGTTTTGCAGGCCCCTTCCCCGCCTTCATTGATCAGCCCCTGATCCCCCTGCCCTTGGCCGGCTATCCTCCAACAATTGACTGCTCCCGCCAAGAGGAGCCGGCCCACCAGCCCGGCAACGCTACCGCTCGATCTCGATGCCGGGTTTCGGCGCATTCTCAGCCTCCGCCTGCCGTTCGATGGCGCGCGCCCGCAGCCGCTCCATCAAGCTATCAGACACGTTGCTCTGATGTCCCTTGAACCGTTCGAGCGCTGGTCGCTGCTGACCGACGGGGCCGATCCGCTTGATCTCCTGCCGCTCCACCGCTGTCAGCACATCGCGCGTCAGCACCATGCGCTGACGCCAGAGCCCGTCATTGCGCACTGAAAATTCTTCGACAATCGCCTGGCGTTCCCGGGCATAGATCTCCAGCCTCGTATTCGCCTTCGAAAAAGAGCCCGCAACGCTACCCAGCGCCATCTTCTTCTGCAGATCCGGATCGTAGCGCGCCTCGAGCACCGACAGCTTTTCACTCGCCTCCGCTTTCAGTTGCTCAGCGATGTTGTTGATCTTCCATAGCTGCTCTTCCGCATGCCGGATCTTCGGATGGCCAGGAAGCGCCGCGCGCGCGCCGTCCATCCAGATTTTCAGCTCCAGCAGCATCGCACTGTCATCAAGCTCAACAGCCATGGCGTGTTCCCGCATCGCTTCCTGCCAACACCAAGAGCCTTGTGAGCCACCGCCTTGTTATAAAGACCTTGGCTGCAAAAGAAGCAGAACGCCGGGCTCACCTCGGGGGGAGCACGGCGAGCGCTCTGCGTACGACTTGAACCGAGGCGTGACAGCAGTGCCGCCCTTGAGCGTCCATATGACGATCGGCCAGCTGATTGAAAAGACTGTGCAGGAGGCAGTGGAGTTGCTGATCGGTGCAGGCGGCTGCGAATTCGTGGGTGATTTTCTTGAGCATGGTATTTCTCTCCGGTTTCGGAGGCTCCGGACATCGAAGCCTTTCGCCCAGCCCCAGAAGGCTTCGCATGGCCGAGACGACGGACACCGGAGAAAGAAATCGCCATCTCAAGAAACGCCCGCGTATGATGCGGACGAGTGTGACGGGTCAAAAACGACAATGCTGCTCAGGACTTTTCAGGAAGCGCGGACTGACATCGCACCACAGGCACTGTTGGCCGACCGAGGGACAATCGCGCAAACGCACTAGGCTTTACTCTCCCGAGCGGACCGGCCGCTGCAAGCGGCCCAACACTCCTCGCCACTAATACATTTTCAACGGGATATCGGCATGCTGCTGAAGGAATTTGAACAGGAGCTCCAGGACATCGCCCGACCGGCGCGCAACGACCGCGACGCTTGCGAAGGGCGGCTGCTCTCAGCATTTGAAAAATCAGGCCTGGCCCACGACGAGGCCGCCCAGCACGCGCGCCACCTCGCCTTGGCCATGGATCTCTGGCCGCATGACGACGGCAAACCGCTCTTTTTGTGGATCGACGATCGGCTGACCTACCGCAGCCCCTCCGACGCCTTGCCCTACGACATCGGCTTTGCAAGCTTCCTGATCGCCCAGCCGGACGGTTCCTACCTGTTCTCAATCTGGGAATTTGCCGAGCGCAACGACCGCATCAACCTGCTTGACCACCACCAGGATCT
The DNA here is from genome assembly GCA_964589785.1 of uncultured Hyphomicrobium sp. Taxonomy (GTDB): domain Bacteria; phylum Pseudomonadota; class Alphaproteobacteria; order Rhizobiales; family Hyphomicrobiaceae; genus JAGVSR01. The sequence goes on along the minus strand of CAZPUQ010000002.1, from coordinate 1,630 downwards.
GCCGGCACCAATTTCGCAACAGACCACCCTCGAAGATATCCTTCAGGCCAAGCCGCCCAGCCATCAGCTCTATCAAGACTTGAGGTTCGTGCCCTTCAACTACAAACCCGACACGATCGCACCGCTCGAAGCCTTCGACGCTCCACCCGATTTTTCCGCGCAAAGCCGCTTTCAGAAAAAATACTTCAGGATCGACCCGGCCCCCGGCAGGTGAAACAACGCACCGCGAACCTTATACCGCCTTCTGCGCCAGCCGCGCCCCTATCGCCCCCACCGACCGGGAAAGCTGATCAGCGATCTCAAAGTCCGATTTCCCTTCCCGCTTCAGCCGCAGCATCATCTGGTCTTCCTTGCGCGACCAGCGCCGCCCTTCCCTGACAGGCCGGCCATTGGCAATCGCCGCCAGCTGCTCCATGCGCGTTCCCGCTCCCAGCTCCTCGCGCAGCCGCCGCTTTTCCCCGGCCCGGGCGCTATAGCCATCGAACGCCTGATTGTTGGCCAACGCCACCCCGCGCCCACTGAGCAGGTCGATCCAGAACACCTCGGCCATCAGGGCGGCCCGTTCACTCTCGCAGTGCTGAAGGATGAAAAACTGCGGTTCCCGCCCCGCCGCTACGATCTCCTGAACACGAAGACCGCAAATGGTCTCACCGGCTTCCAGGTGCTGCTCAATGCGCAGATCGAGCCGCGATGTGTGCCCGATATAAAATACCTTCCGGCAGCGGGGATCGGCGATGGCATAGATGACGAAACTCACCCTTCCAGTTTACCGCAACCCGGCCGCTGAAATCCTTTCGCGCCATACTGATGTATGGTGTCAGACGCGAAAGCGATCAACGTCCCCGCCGGCCTCTACCATCCAATTCGGCCTACGTCCGCGACCAGTCCAGGTCTGAGAGGGATCTTTTGGATTCCGGAACTTGATGGTAGCTGCGCCACGCTTCTGATTCCTGCCCGAACCGAACAGCTCGCCCACGCTGAAGCCCGCCTTCTCAGCCATGTCAGCAAGCTTAGCCCTCACGTCAGCGCGGTCTTGCTTTTCGCGCTCCGCAATCGCCGCCTCAACACGTTCCTGCAGCACCCGCAATTCCTTGAGGCTCAATGCTGCTAGTTCGCTCGCTTTCATGCGTGCACGCTCCACTTCACTTCGAATTCAGTTGAACTGGCTATTCGATCGGATCCGGAAGGTCAATCGCCGCAGATTGTAAGTTCGGCGCGCCGCGCCCACTGAACAGCTCGATCCAGAACACCTCGGCCATCAGGGGAGGCCCGTTAACTTTCGCAGTGCTGCAGGATGAAAAATTGCGCTTCCCGCCCCGCCGCTAAATCCATGTCACCACACAGCCGTATGCTTGGCACGGTCTCGAACTACGCGGCTGCGGACCCTCGCCCGGCAGCACCCCTCACCGTGCATTTTATAAGCTGGAAGTTTGACCGATTCAGACCTACGTTAAGGCTGCCGACCACGATCCACTCCTGCCAAATCCGTCTAGGGACGCCCGGCAGCGAAGGATCAAAATCGGATCAAAATCAGCCTGAATCCCTGAAGCGGAATCCGATAAGTACTTGAAGGATATTGGTCGGAGCGAGAGGATTTGAACCTCCGACCCCCAGTCCCCCAGACTGGTGC
>CAZPUQ010000001.1:0-777770 GCA_964589785.1 uncultured Hyphomicrobium sp. | reverse complement strand
CGCCCCGCTCCCCGAACGGTGTCTCTCCCTCCGGTGCGGCCGCACGCGGGGTGCGCGCGCTATTGGAGATTCCGTTGATCGTAGGAACAAGCGGCTGCCCCTCACCCTCGCCCTCTCCCCGCACGCGGGGAAGGGGAATGAGGCTAGTGCCGCCAGCGGCCGTAGCGCCAGGGCGCGAGCGGATGGCTGACGCTGGTCAGGTCCGGCACCGGATCGTAGCCGTGCGTGCCCCAGGGATGGCAGCGCGCGATCCGCGATACCGTCAGCCAGAAGCCCTTCCACGCGCCGTTGCGGTCGATGGCTTCGAGGGCGTAGTCCGAGCAGCTCGGCAGGTGCCGGCATTCCATGCCGATCCACGGCCTGAGCGTCGCCCGATAGAGATGGATCGGCGCCTTCAGGATGCGCTGTGCCAGGGTCATCGAAAGTCATTCCCGTGTCCCGCCCCACCTCCCGCAAAGCCGGCGCCGGTGTCAGCCCGCGCTGCGGACGGCTGGCGCGTCCTCGCCTTTCACCGACCGGATGGCCCGCTCGATGGCGTCGAAGACGAGCAGCGTGGAGGCGTGCCTATGGCGGTAGTCGCGCACAGGCTCAAGCAGCGCGAGGTCGGCCCAGCGCCCCGTCGGCGGCGGGCCGCCCTCCTTCAGCATCCGGCGCATCGTCTCGGCGACCGCGCGGAACTCAGAGATGTCCGTGCCGACGATCTCCCGCCCTACGATCGAGGCCGACGCCTGGCCGAGGAGGCACGCCTTCACGTTCTGCGCGAAGTCCGCGATGCGGTCGCCGTCGAGGGTCAGCTCCACCGCAATCGTCGAGCCGCACAGTTTGGAGTGCGCCTCGCCCCGCGCCTGCGGAGCGACGAGGCGCCCCGTCCGCGGGATGGCGGCGGACAGCTCGAGGATCTTCGTGTTGTAGATGTCGTCCAATTCAGCCATGACGGCGTCGGCGCAGCTCCACTCGTTTCGGCCGCGTGCGGCCAAACCCGATAGAAGTCAGATATATATAGGCGCCGGCAGCCGTCCGCCAGACCGCGAGGCCGCGGCGAGGATGTTGAGGCCCGGGACTTTGGAGACCACGATGACGAGTACGACGGAACCGGCCTTTCCGGCCCCCGGCAGCGCCGAGCAGCTCGAGCAGGGCGCAACGCTGACGCCCCGCTTCGGTCAGGACGGCCTCATCGCGGCGGTGGCGACGGACGCCGCGACCGGCGACGTGCTGATGCTCGCCTGGATGAACGCCGAGGCCCTCCAACGGACGATCGAGACGGGAACCGCGCACTTCTGGAGCCGTTCCAGAGGTAGGATCTGGCAAAAGGGCGAGGAGAGCGGCAACCGGCTGGAGATCGTCGAGCTGCGCATCGACTGCGACCAGGACGCGGTCTGGATGAAGGTCCGGATCGCGGGGGCGGGCGTCGCCTGCCACACCGGCGCACGCTCCTGCTTCTACCGCGTTGTGCCGACCGGCAGGGCCGGGCCGGTACACCTGCGGCGGGGCTGATCTCGGGCGGCCGCGGTCCGGAGGCTACCGCTTTTCCGGCCGCTGTCCCGTTTCGGCACACCGTTATGCTCCCCATTCACCAACCATGTAGCCCGACTTTAATTTGCAGGTGCCATTCTGGGTGCGACAATCGCGACGGGTGCGGCACGGAAGCTGCTTTGCGGCCTTGACGGAACCCCGCGGGCTGGAGTGCGCGACATGGCAGGCGGCAAGATCGGACTGGCATTGGGCGGCGGCGCCGCGCGCGGGTGGGCGCACATCGGCGTCATCCGCGCGCTCACGGCGGCCGGCATCGTTCCCGATGTCGTCGTCGGCACCTCCATCGGCGCGGTCGTCGGCGGGTGCCACGTCGCCGGCCGGCTCGACCAGCTCGAAGACTTCGCGCGCGGTCTGACCAAGCGGCGCGTGTTCGGCTACCTCGATTTCAATCTCGCCGGCACGGGGCTGATCTCCGGCCAGAAGCTGTGCGAGCGGCTGGAGCTGCATCTCTCCGATCAGCGCATCGAGAACATGAACCGTCGCTTCACGGCGGTGGCGACCGAGTTCGGCTCGGGCCACGAGGTCTGGCTGACACGCGGCCGGCTCGTCGATGCGATCCGCGCCTCCTACGCGCTTCCCGGCATCTTCAAGCCGGTGAAGATCGATGGCCGCTGGCTGTTCGACGGCGCGCTCGTCAACCCGATCCCCGTCTCGGTCTGCCGCGCGCTCGGAGCCCGCTACGTCATCGCCGTCAACCTCAACTACGACATCTCGAGCCGCTCGGCCGCCGCGGCCGCCGTGCTCGAGAACGCGGATGAGACCCCCGATGCCGGACCGGGCGACGAGCCCCCTGTCGAGCGGACCGGAGTCGGCGCACGCTGGCTGCTCTCGCGCCAGCTCTTCGGCCGCAGCGAAGACGCTCCGGGCATCTCGAGCGTGATGGTCGATGCCTTCAACATCGTGCAGGACCGCATCGCGCGCTCGCGTCTTGCCGGTGATCCCCCCGACGCCCTCATCAGCCCGCGCCTGCACGGCATCGGGCTCTTCGACTTCCACAACGCGGACGAGCTCATCCGGCGCGGCGAGTCGGCGGCCCGGCGGGAGGCGGAGGATATCGCGCGGGAGCTGAAGCTGCGGCGGGACATCGACACGCGAATCGCCGCGCAGTCCTGACCGCCACGCCGGCTTGACTACAATGCATGCGCAAGCCCGCAACGGAAAAGGCGGCGCCGCGGGCACCGCCTTTGCCATCGATCGAAGCGACGGGCGAGTGTCTCAGCCCGTGGCGAGGTAGCTGCGCATGGCGGATACCTCCATCTCCACGGTTGCGATATGATTCTTGACGATGTCGCCGATCGAGACGATGCCGACGAGAGCCCCGTCCTCCACCACGGGCAGGTGACGGAAGCGCCCTGCGGTCATCATTTCCATGAGCTCATCGACGAGGCTCGTCTCGCTGCAGGTGACGACATCGCGTGTCATGACGCGCGCGACATGAAGCTCGAGCGCGCTCGTGCCGCGCTCGGCAACGGCGCGGATGACGTCGCGCTCGGAAATGATGCCGTCGACGATGCCATTCTCGCCGACGACGACCACCGCGCCGATCTTGCGTGCGGCGAGCTTGTTGGCGACATCCTGCAGCGACTGATCCGGCCGCACCGTGGTAACCGAGCGACCCTTAGCCTTGAGAATGGTGGCAACGTTCATCGTTTGCGATCTCCTGCGATCTCCGGACGCCGCGAATGGTGGTCCAACTTGTCGCGGGTTTCAAGACTTTAATCCGACGTTGGTTCCCCGGGAACGTCAGGACAATTCCCGATACGCGTGATGATGCGGCGCAATATCGAAAAACCCGAACAGCAGCAAACCGGCGAGATAGCCGCCGACGTGCGCTTCCCATGCAATTGCGCCGCCGGCGTTGATGTCGCCCAGGCCGATCATCGCGGCGACATTCATTAAGATAAAAGACCCGGTGACAACCTGCAGGCGCGTATCCCGCAACGCAACAGAAAGCGGCAGCAGCGGCACGCTGCGCGGCGCCTCGTTCAACCGGCGCAGTCCGCCGCGATCGAGCGCGCTGAAGAAGAAACGCATGACGCCGCCCATCATTCCCGCGATCGCTCCCGACGCCCCGATCATGGGGGCGAGCAATCCCGGATTGATGGCAAGGAACGTCACGGCGCCGGCTAATCCGCAAACGAGAAAAAATGCGAGCAGCCGAAAAGCCCCGATCCGTTTTTCGAGGGCACCGGCGAATGCCAGCAGCGAGGCGCCGTTGAAGGCGAGGTGCAGCGCGTCGGCGTGGACGAACAGGTGCGTGACGAACTGCGTGTAGACCGCGCCCTGTCCGCCAGGCAGCTCGGCGGCAAGGCCGGAGAGCCGCGCCGGGATCAGCGCCAGCGCAAGGACGAACACGGTATCTTCCTCCGCGCCGAGCAGCATACGGATACCCATCACCGCGAGCATGACGGCGAGGAGACCCAGCACCATCGGCGGCACATTGAAGATGGGTTCCGGCCGTCCCGCGCCGTCCCTGTCCTCGGCCTCGTCCCCGAAACTGCTCAACCAAGCCTCCTGTTTGCCGCCCCGCTCTGCGCGAAGCCGCCACGATGGCGAGCGCCACCGGCCTCGGCAACCATAAACGGCCGCGGAGCCTGACCGGCCGCTCCCGCTGGCACAAAATCTGCGACAGCCCCAGGCGGACGAGCCTCAGGCGGATGCCCACGGCCCGGCCAGCCGCCGCCGCACCTGGACGCATCCGGCGCGCGAGAAATTCCCGGCCGGTCGCGGCCGGGCAGCATCGATGGCCAGAATGAGACACAAGACGAGCCAAGCCCTTTATTCCTACTGGAACGGCCTGCGCGGCACGCGGCTTGCCCCGCGGCGGTTCGAGATCGAGCCGGGGCTGCTCGGCGACGTCCTCCCCGATACCTTCATCCTGGAGCGTCACGACGCGGGGACCTTCCCCTTCCGCCTCGCCGGGACGCGCATGTGCGAGCGCTTCAAGAAGGAGTTCCGCGGCCACAACTTCCTCGGGCTCTGGAATGGAGCCGACACCACAACCCTGCGCGCGCGGCTCAACACCATCTCCGTGCAGGGTGGCGTGGTGCTTCTGCTCGCCGACGCCGAAACGGCCTCGGCCAAGTCCGTACCGATCGAAGTCATCGTCCTGCCTCTCATTCACAACGCGGCCTATGCCGACCGCTTTCTCGGCGCCATCAGCGCGCTGGATGAGCCGGGATGGCTCGGCCACGAGCCGATCGCCTCCGTCCATGTGCTCGCCGACGAGATCATCTGGCCCGATGGCCATCCGCATCAGAGCCGGCGGGGGCCGGACGTTCCCGGACGCCAGGTGCCGTTCCTGCCTCACGTGCGCGATGCGCGCATCGTCCGCGCCGACCGGCGCCAGTTCCGCGTCTTTGACGGTGGGCTTTCGGCCTCGCCCGAGCCAGCCCCACCGAAGCCGACCCTGCGCTGAGCGCAACAGTCCGTGGCGGCGTCCGCTGTGCCAGTTTCGACCCGCCCTTTAGCTGTTCATTAACAAGCTCCGCCCCATAGTGACCCGGAGGCTGCCGCGGTTCGCGCACGATTTCGTTGCGTGATGCGCCAAGCTTCATGCCAGGCCACTGTTCCGGGTTCCGAGCATGTCCCACGCATTCTCCGCCCTGCGCCAGCAGGCGTCCCTGGGGGCGCAGCCGCCCACCGACCAGCGTCGCCACAAGCGCGTGGCGGTGACGCTGCTCGGTCGCTTCATGCGCGAGAACCGGCAGGAGTATCCCTGCAAGCTCAACGATATATCGGTCGGCGGCGCAGCGCTCGCCTCGCCCGTAGCGGTCGAGACTGGCGAACGGATCGTGGCCTATTTCGATCACATCGGCGGCCTGGAAGGCAGCGTCGTGCGGACATTCGAGGGCGGCTTTGCCCTGCAGTTCAAGATCACCGCCCATAAGCGCGAGAAGCTCGCCGCCCAGCTGACTTGGCTCGTCAACCGGGACACGCTGTCGGGCCTCGAGCAGCGCCGGCATGAGCGCATCCCGGCCGGAGACAAGGGCGCGACCGTTGTGCTCGACACGGGGGAAACGCTCGACTGCCGGCTCATCGACGTGTCGCTGTCGGGCGCCTCCTTGCGCAGCGAGGAGCGGCCGCCGGTCGGCAGCGGCCTCCTTCTCGGCAAGCTGCGCGGCCGCGTCATCCGGCATCACGAGCACGGGTTCGGCGTGCAGTTCGTCGATATCCAGGAACCTGAGGCTTTGCGCCGGCATTTCATGTGACGGCGGGAGTCATAACGGCAGTGCGGAAAGCGCGAGAGCGGCAGGAAGATAGAAGTTTATTCAAATGCCGGCCTTCGCATTCAGGGGACGACGAGGAATTTACGCTAGTGTAGAGCGATCAGTACGGGGTTGTCGCATGAAGTGCGTTTCAGTCGTGTTTGTCGGCGCCGCGTTCAGCGCCACGCTTGCGGCCTCCGGTCCGGCGGCCGCCGATCCGTTGGCCGTCCGCCACCACACTGGCAGCGAGCGCTCCGCGTTCATGCGGGTCTACGGCTCCTCTCAGCCGCCCTACGGCTTCGTCCGCTTCTGCGAGCAGAACCCGACCCTGTGCGCCCAGCACGGGACGGGCAGCCGCTTCGAGGCGACCCCGGAGCGCCTCAGCGATCTCGACGAGGTCAACCGTCTCGTCAACCGGTCGGTGGAGCCGGCGACGGACGCGGAGATCTATGGCATCAGCGAATACTGGACGCTGCCCGGAGAGAAGGGCGACTGCGAGGACTACGCGCTCTTGAAGCAGAAGATCCTCATCGGCCGCGGCTGGCCGTCGAGCTCGCTCCTGCTGACGGTGGTGCGCGACGAGAAGGGCGAGGGCCACGCCGTTCTGACCGCGCGCACGAGCCAGGGCGACTTCATGCTCGACAACAAGAGCGACGACGTCCGGCTGTGGACGCGGTCGACCTACCAATTCGTGATGCGCCAGTCCTACCTCGACCCGAAGGTCTGGGTTTCGCTCGATCCGCAAGATGCGGGCGTGCCGGCCTCGCTCGCCGGCGTCCAGGAGTAACCCTCGCCAACGCGCGGCAAGCGCCTCTCCCCGTCATCGCGGAGCGATGCTTCGCGTGATCGCACAGCGATGCTTCGCATCGACGCGGAGCGATGCTTCGCATCGACGCGGAGCGATGCTTCGCATCGACGCGGAGCGATGCTTCGCATCGACGGGGAGAGGCGATTCCGGGTCCTCGGGATTGTCTCCGCCCCTCTTCCCGTTCTTGCGGAAAGAGGGCCGCCAAGCCGACTAGCAGCGATGGCACCACCGCCGGCAGTGGCGATGACCGCGGCGCCACCAGCAGCGGCGATGGCAATGGCGATACACACGGCAATGCACCGTCGTCGCGAGTGAGCCACCCTCTACGGCTGCGACCGCGGCAGGACCGACGGGCGCCGCCTCGGCGGTTCCGGCGGATGACGCCATCAAGCCCACGGCCACCACCACGCCACCAAGAATGCAGAGCATTTTACGCATGGACGGATTCCTTCTGCACGATGTGTCTCACACGCCCAAAGACTAATCCTGCGGACGCCGATCCGCAATATATCAGTCCAGTGAAACATCTCTCGGCACGGTGATCGACGCGTGCCGACGCGCCCAACGCATCCTCGCGCGGCGGCACCAGGAAAGACGAGAAAGTCTCAGAACGATCCAAAAGTCGCGCCCAGCACGATGACGGTCACCAGCGCGAGCATCGCTCCGACGACCGCGACCATGACGAGGTCGAAGTAGCTCTCGCGATGCGTGCATCCGCAGACCGCCAGCATCGTCACCACGGCCCCGTTGTGCGGCAGGCTGTCGAGCGTTCCCGACGAGATGACGGCGACGCGGTGCATCAGCGAGGGGCTCAAGCCCGTCTGCTGCGCGATCTCCATGAAAGTCGGCCCGAGCGCATCGAGCGCGATCGTCATACCGCCCGAGGCCGAGCCGGTCAGCGCGGCCAGGATGTTGGTCGCGACGGCGAGCGAGACGAGCGGACCGCCGCCGATCCCGAGCACCCAGTCGCGCACGCCTTCGAAGGCCGGCATCGCCGCGACGACCGCACCGAAGCCGACGAGGCTCGCGACGCTCAGGATCGGCAGCACGGCCGCGTTGGCGCCCGCATCGACGGTGTCGCGCAGCGCCGGCAGCCGCGACCGGTTCAGGGCGACGAGGACGAGAATGGCGAGAAAGAGCGCGACCGACACCGACCAGATGCCACCGACCGCCATGAGCGACGTCGACCCCCACCGCGGCTCCGACAGGAACGCGCCGTCCATCGACGGCAGGACAACCTGCGCCATGAGGAAGTTCGTGACCACGACGACCACAAGCGGCAGCACGGCGATGCCGATCGGCGGGGCGCTGGCCGCACGGCTGCCGCGGTCGATCTCGGCCGGATCGAATTCCCGCGCCGTCGTGGCGAGCTCGCGCACGGTGAGGTCGTCCTTCGGATCGGACGTGGCCGCGCCCGCCGGCCCGGCCTCCTCGCCGAAGCCTTCCCCGGCCCGCCGCGCGCGAGCCTGTGCGAGCCCGAGCCACCACATTCCGAAGCCGAGCATCACGATCGAGGCGATGATCCCGAGGCCCGGCGCGGCGAACGGCGTCGTGCCGAAGAACGGCATCGGAATGGCATTCTGGATGGCCGGCGTTCCCGGCAGCGCGGACATGGTGAAGGTCGAGGTTCCAAGCGCGATGGCCGCCGGCAGCAGGCGGCGGGGAATGCCGCCGGCCCGGAAGAGCGCGAGCCCCATGGGCGCCAGCACGAAGAAGGCCACGAACAGGCTGACGCCGCCGTACGTGACCATCGCCCCGGCGAGGACCACGGCAAGCACCGCGCGCGCGGGCCCGAGCTTCTCCGTCATGAAATCGGCGATCGACTTCACCGAGCCGCTGTCGTCCATGAGCTTGCCGAAGAGCGCTCCCAGCAGAAAGATCGGGAAGAACTGCGCCACAAATCCAGCGGCCGCCGTCATGAACGTCTGTGTCCAGTGCGCCAGCAGCGGCTCGCGCGCGAAGGCCGCCGCGATCAGCGCGGCGGCAGGCGCCAGCAGAAGGATCGTCCAGCCCCGGTAGGCGAGGAACATCAGAAAGGCCAGGCCGGCCAGGATGCCGAGAAGTCCCATGGCTCAAGTTCCTTCCAGCAGGCTATCGAGGTCGAAGGAGGAGCGCACGCCGACGTCGGCCTTGTGATGCGCGACGAACTCGGACGCGGCGCGGTAGCCCTCGTCGCGCAGCATGGTGAGGAAGTCCCATTCCGCGTTGAGCTTGGAGGACGCGCCGAGCGTGGCCAGGAGGTCGCTCTTGATGAGGTGCAGTCGCATCTGCGCCCATTGCCATCCCTCGCCGTCGCCGGCGTCTGCCACGCGGCGCAAGAGGGCGATCATCTTCAGCTCCTTCAGCAGCGGCGCGTTGAAGGAGACCTCGTTGATCCGGTTGTGGATCTCCTGCGCGGTCCTCGGCGCCTCCTCGCGCGCGACGGGATTGATCTGGACCAGGATCGTGTCGTGGGACTCCACCTCGCGGACCAGGGGTGCGATCGTCGGGTTGCCCGAGAAGCCGCCGTCCCAGTAGTGCTCTCCGTCGATCTCAACCGCCTGGAACATGGTCGGCAGGCACGCCGAAGCGAGCAGCACCTCGGGCGTGATGTCCGGGTTGCGGAACACGCGTCCGCGTCCCGTGCGCACGTTGGTACAGGTGATGAAGAGCTTGATCCGGCCGGCGACGAGCCGCTCGAAATCGACGATGTCGGTGAGGATCCTGCGCAGCGGGTTCGCCCCGCCGGAGCCCAGATCATAGGGCGAGACGAGGCGCGCAAAGAGGTCCGTCGCGATATACATCGGCGAGAAGTCGAGCGACCAGCGCCCCATCATGCGGTCGATCGGGCTGCGCTGGAACGGACTGAAGGTCGCCGCTTCGGCGACCCGCCGCCAGAACTCGTGCAGCGCCTCGCGTGCGCCGTCCTTTCCGCCGGTCAGGAGGCCATGGGCGAGCACGGCGGCGTTCATGGCGCCGGCCGAGGTTCCCGAGATGGCTTCCAGGATGAAGCCTTCCTCCTCCAGAAGCCGGTTGAGAACCCCCCAGGTGAAGGCGCCGTGCGATCCCCCGCCCTGCAGGGCGAGATCGACCAGCAGCGGTTCCCTCCGTCTCTCGGCAGGGGCCGTCGCTTGGCTTGGCTCGGCGCGCTCGTCCGTCATTGCGAAATCCCTCGCTGTGCTTTCGTGCCGGCCCGCACGAGTGACCGGTTGTCACGCCCGGCCGAGATGGCTCTCCGGACCGCCCGCCGCGCCGAAATCCTTCACGTCATGGACGACGGCGGCCGCGCGGGCGCACACACGTCCGGCCGGCGCCGTCAGGCCGCCTTCGCCTCGGCTGGCGCCGGCTTGTCGCCCGCGCCGCGCCACGTGAACCAGGTGACATAGAGCACCGGCAGGAAGACGAGCGTCAGGACCGTGGCCACCAGCAGCCCGCCCATGATCGCGAAAGCCATGGGCCCCCAGAACACGGTCGGCGCGATCGGCGCCAGACCGAGCACGGTGGACAGGCTCGTCAGCATCAGCGGCCGGAAGCGCGAGATGGCGGCATTCGTCGCCGCCGCCTCCACGCTCGCGCCCGCGTCCCGCTCCGCCTCGATCTGGGAGATGAGAATGACCGTGTTCTTGGCGATCATGCCGAGCAGCGCCAGGACGCCGAGCACGGCGACGAAACCGAGCGGCTTCTGCACCAGGAGCAGCACCGCCACGACGCCGATGAGGCCGAGCGGCATGACGAACACGACCATGGCGAGCCGCTGGAAGCTCTGGAGCTGCAGCATCAGGAACGTGAGCATGAGGACGACCATGAGCGGGACGACGGCCATCACCGACGCCCGGCTGCTGGCGCTCTCCTCCGCCACGCCGCCGAGCTCCACCCGGTAGCCGGCCGGCAGCCCGGCATTGAACTCCGCAATCCGCGATTTGAGGTCCGTGACCACGCTTTCCGCCATCGCCCCTTCGGCAAGATCCGATTGCACGGTGAGCGACGGGATGCGCCCGCGGCGCCAGACGATCGGCTGCTCCTGATCCGGCTCGAACGTCGAGAACTGGCTGAGCGGGACGGTCCGCCCATTGCGCAGCGGCACTTGCAGGGTCTGCAGGTTCTGCAGCGCGACCCTGTCCTCCTGCCGCGCGCGCGCGACGACGTTCACCAGATAGATGCCGTCGCGCACCTGGGTCACGGTCGTGCCGCTGATCGCGGTGTTGAGGACCGCTGCGAGCGACTCGCTCGAGATGCCAATGCGCCGCGCCTCGTCCTGGTCGATCTCGATGCGCACGCTGCGCGCGGGCTCGTTCCAATCGAAGCTCACGCGGCGGGCATCGGGGTGGCTGGCCACGACGCCGGCGAGACCGGGCGCCAGATCGCGCAGCGTCTCGATATCGGGGCCGAGCAGGCGATACTGCACCGGCCAGCCGACCGGCGGTCCGAGCTCGAGCGGATAGACGCGCGTGACGAGCTGCGGGAACTCCTCCGCCAAGAGCTTCTCGAGCTTCGCCTGCAGGCGGTGGCGTCCGGCCACGTCCTTGGCGACGATGACATGCTGCGCGAAGAAGTCGTTCGGCAATTGGACGTTGAGCGGCAGATAGAAGCGGATGGCGCCGCGGCCCGCGTACGCGCTCCAGCGGGCGACGTCGGGGTCCTCGGCCAGCACGGCGTCCAGCTTCTTGACCATCTCCTCGCTGGCGCGCAGCGACGCGTTCTGCTGCAGGCTGAGATCGACGAGGATCTCGGTGCGGTCCGAAGCCGGGAAGAACTGTTGCGGCACGAAGCGCACGCCCCAGATCGCCAGCGCGAAAAGGGCGATCGTTCCCAAAAGCGTGAGCCAGCGCCACCGGAACGCCAGGTCGAGCACCTTGCGGTAGGCCGTCAGCACGAATCCCGGCTTCTCCTCCTCCGCACCGCCCGCCGGCGGCTTAAGAATGGCGGCGCCCACGACGGGCGCGAAGATCACCGCGACCAGCCAGGAGACGATGAGGGCGATCGCGACGACGGCAAAGATCGAGAAGGTGTATTCGCCGGCCGCACTCGCCGCGAACCCGATCGGCACGAAGCCCGCGATCGTGACCAGCGTCCCGATGAGCATCGGCGCGGCGAGATGGGAATAGGCGAAGCTCGCGGCGGTCTCCGCGTCGTCGCCCGCCGCCAGCCGGCGCAGCATCGCGTCCACCGTCGTCATGGCGTCGTCGACGAGCAGGCAGAGCGCGATGATGAGGGCGCCGAGCGAGATGCGGTGGAGGTCGATATGCACGATCTCCATGATCACCATCACGATCGCAAGCGTGAGGGGAATCGCGACGGCGACCACGGCGCCCGGCCGCGCCCCCAGACTGATGATGCTGATGACGAGGATGATGGCGACGGCCTGCCATAGCGACGCCGTGAACTCGCCGATCGCCTCGTCCACAGTCACGGCCTGGTCGGCGACGAGGACCGGCTGCACCCCGATCGGCAGATCGGCGGTGATCTTGTCCATCGTGTCCTTGATGTTGCGCCCGAGCGCCAGGATGTCGCCCGCGTCCCGCATGGCGATGCCGAGCCCGATGGCCGGCTTGCCGTTGACGCGGAACAGCGGCAGCGGCGGATCGCGATATCCGCGCACGACCTCGGCGATGTCGCCGAGCCTCACGACGCGGTCGCCGATGTTGATGCTGACCTCCAGGATGTCGGCTTCCGACATGAAGGCGCCCGACACCTGCAAGGAGACGTTCTCGCTGCCCGTGCGGATGATTCCGGACGGCCGCACCACGTTCTGTGCGGCGATGGCGGAGAACAGCGCGGGATAGTCGATGCCCAGCGCCGCCAGGCGGTCGTGGCGGAACTCGATCGAGATCTCCTCGTCCTGCGCACCGATGATCTCGATCTTGGAGACATCGGGCAGCGTGAGGAGCTTGGAGCGGATGTCCTCGACGTAGTCGCGCAGCTCCCGGTGGGTGAAGCCGTCGGCGACGAAACCGTAGACGAAGCCGTAGGTATCGCCGAAGTCGTCGTTGTAGAACGGGCCCACGACGCCTTGCGGCAGGGTGTGGCGGATGTCGCCCACCTTGTTGCGCACCTCCTGCCAGATCGCGGGGATCTCGCGCGAGGTGACCGCGCCTTTGAGGTCGATGAAGATCGTCGTGTCGCCGGCGCGCGTGAAGCTGCGCACCACGTCGACGTTGGTCACCTCCTGCAGCTTGCGCTCGATGCGCTCGGTTACCTGATCGAGCATGTCGGGCAGCCGCGAGCCGGGCCACAGCGCGCGCACGATCATGGTGCGGACCGTGAAGACCGGATCCTCGGCGCGGCCGAGGTTGATGAAGCTCATCGCGCCGGCCGCGAGCGCGGTCAGCATGAAGTACACGATGAGGGATCGCCGCTTGATCGCCCAGGACGAAAGGTTCGGGCCGATCATGAGCTTTGTCCGATCAGCCGCACGCGCTGGCCCGGCCGCAACGTCTGCACGCCGGCGGTGACGATCACCTCACCCGGCGACAGGCCGCCCGTCACCACCACCTCGCTGGCGCGATGCAGCGCCACCTCGACCGGCCGGACCGACACGGTTTCCGCCGCAGTATCGACCACCCAGACGGACGTCACGCCATTGGCGCGTGACAAGGCGCTGGCGGGGATCGCGATGCCGCCGGCGCCTTCGAGCTTGACCCGGCCCGTGACCGTCGAGCCGAGCCGCATGTCGGGCGGGGGATCCTTCAGTCCGACGCGCACGCGGAACGTTCCCGTCAGCGAATCCGCGGACGGCGCGACCTCGCGGACGCGGCCCGTCGTCGCGACCGCCGGATTGATGGCAAGGGCGACCGCGACCTCGTCGTCGCGACTGCCGCGCGAAATGAGGGTGGGCGGAGCATCGAAGACCGCGTCGCGGCCCTCCTTGCGCGCAATACGAAAAACCATCTGGCCCGGCTGCACGACCTCGCCGGCGTCGGCCCCCCGCACCGTGATCTCGCCCGGCGCGTCGGCGTAAAGCTCCGTATCGTCGAGGCGTGTGCGGGCGATGGCGAGCTGCGCCGTCGCCACCTCGACCTGCGAGCGCAGCGTGTTCAGCGTCTGCACGGCCTGATCGTAGCGCTGGCGGGTCGTGTGGCCGCGATCGAGCAGCTGCCGCTGGCGTCCGTAGTTCGTCTCCGCCTCGATGAACTTGCCCTCTGCGGCCGCCAGGCTCGCCGTGGCCGACCGTACCGTGTTCTCCTCGTCCTGCGCATCGAGCCGGGCCAGCAACTGGCCGGCCTCGACCTTGTCGCCGACGCCGACGAGACGCTGGATAACGCGTCCGCCGATGCGGAACGCGAGGTCCACCTCGGTCTTGGCCTCGACGGTGCCCGACAGCGTCGCGACCTCGCCGGAGGGCTGCTCGGCCACGGTCAGGACGCGCACCGGCCGCGGCGCGGGCTCGGCCTTTTCCTCAGGCCGATCGCAAGCGGAAACGAGGGTCGCCAGCGCGACGATCCCGGCCAGTGTTCGCAGCATGTGAGGGTCCTTGCGAAATGCGGTCTGCCGCGGATTGTCGACGCTGGGCAAAACCATGTCTCAACTCGTCCTAATTTGCGCTGCCCTCCGATACGCGGCGGCAGTCCATGACCTTAGTCCATAACGAATGCCGCGTCCTGTCCGCCGCGTACGATTTTTCTTGCGAGGGCGCCCGACCATTATCGCCGTACCCGTCCGCATCAACGCGACTGCTTATCGATAAAAAGAGCGCCGCGCGCAAGCCTCGGAATATATCGGTGGTCGCGGACTGAAGGCGCACAACGTCACGTTGGGCTCGATGGTGATAAGCTCATCAATTCCCTTGCCCAACGAAGGGACGGGGCAAACTAATTGCCCGGCCACAGGTACTGAATTCCGCCGCCCGCCAAATACAGAAGGAGGAAATAATAGAGCATGTAAAGATTGTATGTCTGACCGTGTCCGTCATAGAGGCGTCGCGTCCGCTCCGCCAACGCCGTCGTCGCCGCGGCGACCCCGTCCCAGACGCTTGCCGCCAATGGCGGAGTCAGGATTGAAAAGATCTCCATCGCGACATCGCGCGCTCCGGCATGTGCTCTCCCGCGGCCCGCGGTCAGCCACCCCGCGCGCCGCAGCAGCCAGGATAGGCCGAACAGGATGGCCGAGACGACGACCGCGAACGCCATGACGGGAATTGGATTCCACACTCCGTAGATCATCTCCAATGACATGCCCTGCCACACGAGCGTGGAGGCGAATTGCGGATCGATGGCCGCCGAGATCGGGCCGATCAGGACCTTGGGAAAGAACGACATGACCAGAATGCCGGCGACGAGCAGATATTGCGGGACGAGCAAGGCTGCCGGCGCGTCGGCCACGACCTCGAGTCCCGATCGGCGCGCGCCCAGAAAAATCTCCCGCAGGAAGCGGACCATATAGAGAAAGCCGACGAAGGTCGCCAGCAGCGTCATTACGGCCGGCCCGTACCAGCCCTTCTCGATCATGGCGCTGAGCAGGAGCCATTTGCCGCCGAATCCGGCGAGCGGCGGCAGGCCCGACATCGCGACAACGGCGATCGCGGCGGCTGCGAAGGTTGCCGGCATGGCGCGTGCGAGGCCGCCGAGCTCGTTGAGCCGCCGACGCCCGGTGCGCAGGATGATCGCGGCGGCGACGAGGAACAGGATGCCCTTCACCATCAGGTGGTTGGCGATCAGATACAGCGCCGTCACCCAGCCGAGATGGCTCATTAGCGCGATCGCCGCCACGATGTAGCCGAGCTGGCTCATGCTCGAGTAGGCGAGCATGCGCTTCATGTCGTCCTGCGCGACCGCCATCATGGCGCCCGCCAGCGTCGTCAGCATGCCGATCCAGCCCAGCACGTGCGCGAGGCCGAGGCTTGCCTCCGAGCGGATCGCGACGTAGGTCCCGACCAGCAGCCCGAACATGGCAACCTTGCTGACGACGGCGGAGAGCAGCGCCGACACATCGTCGTCGGCTTCCGCATAGGTGTCCGGCAGCCAGACGTGGACGCCGACGGCGCCCGCCTTGATCAGCAGGCCGATCGCCAGCAGCACGAGGACCGGCGCGCCGCCTTGCCCCGCCGTGCCGAGCCCCGCAAGGGCAAGCCCGCCGGTCGTGCCGTACAGCAGCGCGAACCCCGCGAGCAGGAACGAGGCGGCGACGAGCGAGAACAGCAGATAGCGCAGGGCGTGCGGCGCGGCCTCGCGCCGCCGCAGGACCAGAAAATACGACGACAGCGTGATCAATTCCCAGATGAAGAGGAACTCAAGGCTCGTCGCGGCGCGCGCCAGCGCCGGCAGCGACAGCAGCAAGACCGCGAGCAGCGGATAGAAGCCCGGCCGCCGGTCGGTGCGCGCAAGGCTGGCGATAGCAATGACGAAACCGCCCGCAAGCAGCAAAACCGCGAACAGCTCGCTGATGCCCGCGAGCCCGCGCGCGAGCCAGATGCCGCCGGCGAGCACGAGACCGAGGGTGACGAAGCCTTGCCCGCGCGACGGAAGGGCCGTGAGCGCCCACACGGCCACACCCGCAACGAGCGGCAAAACCGGCCACGCCGCGGAGAGCCCGGCCGCCTCGGCGGCAAGAGCGCCGCTGAGGACGAGAAGCACGGCCATTGCGTAGATTGGCAGGAGCTCGGCCGCGCTGCCCGGCGACCGCACCTCGCCGTCGGCTTCGGGCCCGGCGCTCAGCGACCGGGTCTCCGCTGCCGCGTCGCCATGCACGACGAGGCCCAGCCAGCGGAACATGTAGGCCGCTTCCAGGAGCGCCCCGAGCAGGAGAACCGCGATCCAGACATAGAGCTGGCCGGCCGCCAGCGTCAGGACGAGCTGCCATTTCGCCCAGAACCCGGGGAACGGAGGCAGGCCGCAGATGGCGACGATCAGGAGGGCGAACACCACCATTGTGCTCCCGCGCGCGGCCAGCACGGCCCAGTCGCCGAGGCGCTCGCCGCGCACACGGCCGGCGAGCCAGAACAGCCCCACCTTGGCGAACAGATGATTGAGGAACAGGCCGCCGACGACGAGCCCAACCTGATCTTTCGCGCCGAGGCGCTCCAGCAGGCACGCGGCGATCGTCATGAGGGCCATCTGGCCGACGGAGGAGTAGCCGAGCAGGCGCTGCGCCTTCGTCTGCCGCAGCCCGACGAGATTGGAGCTAACGAACGTCACCGCGGCGAGGGCGGCGATGAGCTCCAGATGATCCTGAAACAGCGGCAGCAGCTTGAAGAGGGCGAAGAAGACGCCCGTCGAGGCTCCGCCCGAGATCAGCGCGGCAACATCGCTGCGCGCGGTCTCGTAAACGTCGAGCCCCCAGCCGTTGGCCGGGAAGGGCTTCAGCTCCAGAATGAGGCACGCCAGCAGGAACATCAGCGCGGCAAAGCCGGTCGCGCCGGCGATCGTGTCGCGCGCGGCGATCAGCTCGTCGATGTTGAGCAGGCCGGTGACGGCATAAACGAGCATCGTGCCGATGAGAAAGAAGGTCGACGCCAGGACCGTCGCCATGAGGAACTTGAACGTCGCCGAAAGGGCTGCCGGCGTCGTGTTCAGCGACAGCAGGCCATAGGTCGCAATCGACACGATCTCCAGGAACACGAACAGGTTGAAGAGATCGCGGGTCATCACCATGCCCTGGATCCCGACGATCAGCAGCAGGTAGAGCAGCAGGATGCCGTATGAGTCGCGCAGGACGTAACGGGCACCGATGAGTGCCACGAGGTTGACGCTGAAGGCGACCGCGGCTTCCGCAAGCCCCATCCGCAGGTTGATCGCATAGGGCGGGAAGGCGCCGCCCGTCACGATCTCGATCGGCGCCCCGCCCTGCGCGAGCGCGAGGAGCGCATGACCGGACATGACCGTCATGGCCCCGAGTGCCGCCACGAACCCGGCCGCGGCCCACGGCTTGCCGAGGCGATAGAGCAGCGGAATGAGGAATCCGCCGCCGAGGCCGACGATGAAGATGTTCAGCGGATGAAGGAGGCTCGCTACCATTTCTGGTCCGTGAAGGCATCGATCGAGAGCGTCTTCCTCGCGTCATAGAGCCGGATGGCGTAGGCCAGCATGACCGCCGTCACGGCGAGCCCGATGACGATCGCGGTGACGGCGAGCGCGGAGGGGATCGGGTCGACGGCGCGCAGGGGTGCGTCGAGCAGATCGAGCCCTTGGCCGATGATCGGCGCCGTCCCGCCCTGTACGTATCCGAGCGCCACGATCACGATGTGGCTCCCCGTCCCGATCAGAGAGAACCCGAGGATGATGCGCAGGAGGTTGCGGTGGGTCAGCGTGCCCCACAGCCCGATGAGCATGAGGAGCAGCCCCGTCGTCAGCACCAAGCTCGAGACCATCGCGGCGCACCTTTCAGATTGTCAGGCTGAGGGACGGAACCGGTCGAGGATGACGCTCAGCTCGCAGCCGACCTTGATGCCGAGCAGGATCGACAGGACAGGAATGGCGCCGGCGCTGAAGAACGCGCCGAAGCTGCCGAGCGGAAGAAAGCGGTTGTCCAGGAAGCCGCCGGCCCAGATGACTCCGGCGATGCCCACGATGACGAACAGCACGCCGGCGACCGATTCCGTGATGGCGAGGATGTCGAGAGGCGGTCGGGATTCGGGAAAGGCCAGTAGCAGAAGAAGAACGGCGGACGCGATGACCGCGCCGCCCTGGAAGCCGCCGCCCGCCGAAAGGTGGCCGTTCATGATGATATAGGCGGCGAAGATCGAGATGAGCGGAACGAGGATCTGAGCACCGGTCTGCACGATCTCCGAAGCCGGACGCCGGGCGGATGCGGCATCGGATGCCGGCTCCGCGCCCTCCGCCGTCCGGCCGGCGCCGAGCACGAGGCCGATGCTCGCCGCTGCCATGAACAGCACCGCGACCTCGCCCAGCGTGTCGAAACCTCGATACGTCAGCAGGATGCCCGTGATGACGTTCGGCGCGCCCAGCTCGCGCGGCACGAGCTCCACATAGCCCTTGGCCAGCGGCCGCAATGCCCCCGGCTCCGTGTGGCCGAGCGCGATGCCGGCAAACACCAGTCCGAGCGCGCCGACGGCGGCGGCGATGGCGAGATGGCGGCTCACGGGTCACTCCGCGCGTCGGCTCGCGCGTCGATTCCGGCGTCGCGCAGGGCGTCGATGCCCGTGTCGCCGTACATCGGGTTGCGAATGGCGTGGGCGGCCCGGGCCAGCGCATGCGAGGAGACCGGGTTCGTCATCAGCACGAAATAGACGATGATGAGAAGCTTCAAGGACCAGGCCGGGTGATAGACGGCAAGTCCGGCAAGGACCAGCGTGTTGCCGAGCGTCGAGGCCTTGGTGCCGGCCTGCATCCGCGTGTACGCGTCGGGCATGCGCACCATGCCGAGACCGGCGGAGAAGTGGAAGAACGCGCCCGCCAGGACAAGCAGGCTTCCGATGAGCTCCATCAGTCCGAACTCCCGCTCGTCCTGCGGATCGCGTAGAGATAGACGAGAACCGAAAGCCCCGAGCCGATCGATGCCTCGGTCATCGCGACGTCCGGCGAGCCGAGCAGAACATAGCACACGGCCGCGAACAGGCTTGCGAGGCCCGCGCTCACCACGGCCGCGAGCGTGCTTTCGAGGCGCACGGCGAGAACCCCGCTCGCCAGGATGCTGCCGCACAACAGGACAACGAAAAGCTCCAGCATGAGGTCAAGGCCCCCGTTCCAGATAGCGCGCCACAGCGAGGACGGCGAGAAAGCTCAGGACGCCGTAGACGAGCGCCACGTCGAGGTAGATCGCGCGGCCGGCGACGTGCGCATAGAGGGCGATGAGAGAGAGCGACACCACCGTCAGCATGTCTACGGCCGCGACGCGATCGACCACCGTGGAGCCGCGGATCAGGCGGACCACGCCCATCGCGACGCCGAGAAAGATCAGAACCGCCGCGACGATCAGAATCCCTTCAGCCAAAGGTCTTCTCCAGATGTTCCTCGAACGGCCCCGCGATGAGGCGCGTCGCCGCGTCCGGATCGGTCGTTGCGACATCGAGCCAGTGCACATAGAGGCTGTCGCCGTCGATATCGACCACGAGCGAGCCGGGCGTCAAGGCGATGGAATTGGCAAGGGCGAGCCGTCCGACGGGTGTCTTCAGTCGCGTCCTGATCCGCACGATGCCGGGATTGATCTCGATGCGCGGCGCATAGACGTAGCGCAGCATGTTGAGGTTCGCGCGGACGAGCTCGACCAGAAAAACGCCCGTATAGCGGACGAAATGCGAGAACCGCTGCGCCGAGACGCGGATGTCGCGCCACGGGCCGGGCCGACGCGTGAAGAAATAGGCCAGCACGATCGAGATCACCACGCCGGTTGCGAGCGCCTCCGGCTGGGTCGAGGAGTTCGCGGCAAACCACACGAACGTCAGAAGTGCGGTGAGCAGGGCAAACCCGCCTGGAAGCTTCCAGCCAAGCCCATTCGTCGCCATGTCAGGAAACCCCGGCCGCACGCCATTCGATCAATGAGCTCGAACCCTAGTCGCCAACGTTGTGGAAATCAACTCGCAGCGGAGCGGCGCAGCAGCCCGCAGATTGATCGGGCGGACCACGTTGCGCGTCGCCAGGGGGGATCAGCGGAAATGGAACGGAACCGAGAACGAAAGCTGGCTGGCGCTCGCCCCCGCGGGCGGGACCGGGAACGGCGCGGCGCGGCGCACGGCCGACACGGCGGCCTGATCGAGAGCCCCATTCCCCGACGATCTGGCAAGGCGCGCGTAGGCGAGCCCGCCGCCGCGGGTGACGCCGAAGGAGACGACGGCCGTGCCGCGCTTGCCCGCCGACGACGGCTTGTTGCTGGCGACACGCGCCCTCACCCGCGCGGCATAGCCGACCATGCTGCCGGCGCTGGCGGAGACCTTGCCTCCCTTGCTCTGGCGATCGGAGGTGCCGCGCGCGGCTTGCCCGCCCTTGGCGCGCGTGGCGTCGTCCTTGCCCTTGTCGGTCTTGCGCTCGGTCGGCTTGCGGGTGACGTCAGTCGTCCTCTCCGCCTCGCGCTTCGTCTCCACCTTCCTCACCTTTTTCGGCGCGGGCTCCTTGGCCGGCGTCGTCACCGTCGGCGGCGCGATCTCCGCTTCAGGACCGGCGCCGGTCACGACGGCATCGAACTCGTCTGCGTCAGTGGCTTCTGGCGCCTCCACCGGATCAGGCACTTCGGCGACCGGCCGCGCGTCCACGCTCTCGACCGGCTCCGCTGCCGCCAGCGAGTCGGCCGCCTCGCCGTCCTGCGGGGCGGTCGGCGCCACGGCGGCCGCTGCGTCGGTGATTTCAGAGGGGACCGCCTGGTCGAGGACGTTCGAGGTGACGAATTCGATGCTGATGGCATCGGCGGACACGGGCGCAAGACCGGTCTCGGCCATCGGCACTTGGATGATCGCAGCGGCAACGCTTGCATGCAGGAAGAGCGACACGGCCAACGGCCAACGGCCGCGCGAGGCGCGCGGGCGCGCCGGCACCACTGTCAACGGACCGGCGTCGAAGTCGCAGGCCGGAGCGGCGGGACTTGCATCCGCGCACTCAGCCGGCGTCTCGCCGGCCCCACCGGACGGGTCGTGCTCCAGCGGCACGATGTCGGGCGGCAGGATCTCGGACGGCTCGGGACAGCGCTCCGCGGGGGGCTGGTGCATCGGCCGCAAGCCTCACGCGAGCGTCGCCCGCAAGGCCTCGAACGCGGCCACCTGCTCGGACACGAGATTGCGCGCTTCGTCGCGACGGACGAAGATCTTGAACATCGCCTCTCCGCTCCCGTTGAAGAACTGGATGGAGCAGGACGCGCGCCCCATGAAGGGGCGCGAGACGAACGCGATCGTGGTGCAGTTCTCGGCCCGGATGTGTCCGCCGATGGGGCTGTCGCCGTGCAGATTGTAGTAGCCCCGGCCGAACGTTCCCGGCGGCACCACGCCCTCGCATTCGAGGACGATGTCCGGCGTGTGGACGATGAACAGGATCGGCCCCCATTGGCCGACCGCCTGCAGGATGGGCTCGAACCGATCGGCCGGCACGATTGTCCGATGCGCCTCCGGCAGGGCCGTCACGACATCGAGCGTGCTGACGCCGTAGTCGCGGGCGATCTGCTCGAGCACCCCGTCGGGATTCGTGGCGAGCCGCTCGGCCAGCGACCGGCGGGACGCGGGAAGCGCGGGTCCCGGTTCTGCTGGTGCGGTTGGCGTCGTCATCTCGCGTTCTCCCGGCAATCCAGCAGCCGCCTCATTCGGCTGCGACGCGGCGCGTCCCATCGGCGGTCACCGTCTGCAGGACGTGGAAGCCCTCGAACTCGGGATGGCTGAGGTAGAGCGGCTTGCTCGTCCCGGCGCCCGCGTGGGCCTTGCGGAACTGCTCCGACTTCGTCCACGCCTCGAAGTGGTCGACCGTCTCCCAGATCGTGTGCGAGGAGTAGAGAACGTGGTCCTCGCGCTCCGGACCCCTCAGCAGATGGAACTCGACGAAGCCCGGCACCTCGTTGAGATGCGTCTCGCGGCTAAGCCAGACGTGCTCGAAGTCCTTTTCCGCGCCCTTGATGACCTTGAAGCGATTCATAGCGATGAACATGCGGCGTCTCCTTTGCGTCCTCTACGCCCGCGCACACCATACCCGACGTGCGCGGCGCCTCAATAGTGGACCGGCCACCCGGGAGAGGGGGGCCGGTCCTCGAGGCCCTCGGCATCCGTTCAAAATGCCTCAGACCGTCGTTCGACATGCCGTGCCGGCGCCGCAGATAAGCGCCCTCAGCATGCCGATGTCCCGCAGATCGGGATGGTGTAGGAAATGGCCGCCTTGTAGTTGCGGCCCTCCTCGCTCACACCGGCCGCGACGACCTCGTAGTCCTCGTCGGTCACGTTGTCGACGCCGAGGTCGATGCGCAGCCCTTTCCACATTGCGTCATCCGGCTGCCAGATCGCGTAGATGTCGAAGACCTGGTAGCTGTCGCGGTAGAAGGCCGACGCGGGCGCACCGGAGCTCGCGTCCGGATTGGTCTTGGTGAAGTCGTCGGCGAACGTCGCCCGCGCACCGATGCGGCTGTCGATCGCCGGGATCTTGAATCCGGCATCGAGAAAGTAGCGGTCCGGGAAGAGGTTGCCCGCGTAGTCCCCCGTGATGACATCGACGCCGTTGATGCGCGCATACGTCGCCCGGGCGTAGAAGAACGAGCTGTCGTACGTTGCCTCGATCTCAACGCCATCGAGTGTCGCGTTCTGCACGTTGACGTTCTGAGACGTCCAGCCGGCCGCCGCGCCGCCGATGCACGGGGGAATCATGGGCGGGAACGGCGTGCCTGGGGGCGCAAAACACCGCGGCGAGAGACTCCCGAACGGCGTGAGAACCTCGAGCTGAATCAGGTTGTCGACGTCCATCTCGTAATAGGAGCCCTTCAGCCTGAACTGATCGCCCGTAGACGCGACGTCATGGAACCTGAAGGCGGCACCCGCTTCCCATCCCACAGCCTCCTCCGGCTGCAGGCTCGGGTTGGTGATGAAGTCGTTGGCCACCAGGCCGCCCGGCAACGGAATGACGAAGTGGTTGCCGACCGCGTATGCCTCGTTATAGGACGGCGCGCGGAACGCCTTGCCGTAGTTGCCGAACACGCTGAACCAGTCGAGCGGGCTCCACGTCGCGGCGATCTTCGGCGAGACGGCGGTCTCGTCGATGCTGTCGGCAAGATCGGACGACGATTCGAAGCTGTCCCAGCGGATGCCGGGGATGAGCGTCAGCTGGCCCATCCCCTGCCCGATCTGCCCGAAGGTGAACTCCGCCTCCGAGAAGAAGCCGATAAAGGTCGATTCCGCGTCCGGCACGCCGCCGCGTGTCCCGTCGAGCGAAGTGCTGTCGCTGCCCGTCTGCTCGTCGCGGTAGATGTCGGTGCCGTAGGTCCACTTGACCCCGCCGAGCGAGCCGAGGCTGAAGCGCGACGTATTATCGGCCTTGAACCCGATCGTCTCGACCTCGCGCGAGGTCACGCGATCGATATCGACCTCGGGTTCCTCGACCTCGTTGAGGGCGCGGTAGGCCACGATGCGCGCGTCGACGAAGTCGTTGTTCGACGGCTTCCACTCGAGCTTCGTCTGCAGCGTGCTGCTGAGCACCCGCCGGTCGACCAGCGGATTGCCGCTGTTGGCGACGTTGTCGAGCTGCGGGTTCTGCGGATCGAGCGCGCTGAGGTTGGAATAGATCCACGAGGTCGTGGACTTCACGCCGTCGCCGAACAGGAACGTGCCCTTGACGAGGGCATTGGTCATCCGATCGTCGGCGGGGAGCACGAAGCCGCTGCCGAGCTCGATGTCCGACGAATCCCGGAAGCCGAAGTGCGCGACGAGGTCGACATCCCCGCCTTCCGAGCGCTGCACGCCGGTGATGGCATAGCTCTGCTCGCTATCGACGTCCTGATAGCCGGCGCGGATACGAACGGCGGCGTTCTGCCCGTCCTCGAGCAGGTCCGCGGCATCGATGGTGCGGAAGGCCATCACGCCGCCGATGGCCCCCGAGCCATAGATAGAGGACGTGGGACCCTTTACGACCTCGACGGACTTCAGAATGTCGGGATCGACGAAGAAGCGCCCGTCGTGGCCCGAGTTGAAGCTCTGCCGCGCGTCGTCGAACAGGATGACGATGGCTTCGCCCTCGAAGCCGCGGATCGTCGGGATCTGGCCGGAGCGGCGCGGACCGCCCTCGAAGGTCACACCCGGCACACCCTCGAAGATGTCGGCCGGGCGCGTCGCGACGAGATCCTCGATCTGCTCGCGCTCGACGACGCTCACCTGGCCGGGAAAGAGAAACGCCGAGATGGCGCCACCGGCGGTCGCGAACACGGAGATCGCTTCGAGCTCGGTCTCCTGCGCTTGCGACGATGCAGCCATCGCAGACATCAGAGCAACGGCAGAAGCTGCCCCCTGCAGCCTCCGCGAGAACAGTTTCAGCATGGCGGAGCCACCCCTCCTACGTTACAAAGACCTGACGTGGCTGGCTGGCTGATGCGGTGCAAACGGCACCGGCTGGGCTGACTTGCCACATGCGTCGCGGATCCCCTGTGACCGCGAGCCGATCCGGCTTCGAGCCGGACTTGCGGACCATATGGTTTGTTACTATTCTCGTCAACAATAACAAAAGCGCGCGGCCGCGCGCACTGCATTCGACAGGTTCGTGTGATCATGATGCATCGCCAGTCCGGAATGGTTGTAGCGCTCGCGGCGCTGGCGCTCCTCGCGAGCGCGGTGGCTGAGCCGGCGGCGACCGAAGAGAAGGCGCTCGATACCGCGCGCATCGTTTCGGTCGGCGGGGACGTCACCGAAATTCTGTATGCGCTCGGACACGACTCCAGGATCGTCGCCGTCGATGCGACGAGCGTCTATCCGCCGGAAGCGCTCGCAACGAAGAAGAGCGTCGGCTACATGCGCGCGCTCTCGACCGAAGGCGTTCTGTCGCTCGCGCCGACGGTCATCATCGCCAGTGACAAGTCGGGTCCGCCCGAGGTCGTGGCCGCATTGAAGGCAAGCTCGGTGCCGTATGTGGCCATCGGCGGCACCGACAGCCCCGAGGGCGTCGAGACGCGCATTCGCGAGGTTGCAGCCGTCGTCGGCGCCAAGGACGCAGGTGAGGCTCTCGCCGGCCGGGTGCGTGACAAGTTCAAGTCGGTCTTGGAGCATCGCTCCGCCGTCAAGACTCCCGTCCCTGTCCTGTTCCTGCTCGCGCTCAACAAGGACCGCGTCGTCGCCGCCGGCGTCGGCACCGCCGCCGACGAGGTCATCAAGCTGGCGGGGGGCCGCAACGTCGCGGCCGGGCTCCACGGCTACAAGCCGCTATCGGACGAGGCCGCCGTTGAGCTCGCCCCCGAGTTCATTCTGGTCATGAACGAGGCGCGCCAGCCCGGCGCATCCGGCACGGTGCCGGCCGAGACGTCGATTGCCGGCATGCGCGGGCTCAGCGCCACGCCGGCCGCCCGCAACAACCGGATCGTCAAGATCGATGGCGCCGCCCTTTTGCAGTTCGGCCCGCGGACGGCCGATGCCGTGCGCGATCTCATGAAGGTCTTGCATCCCGGCACACAAAGCGTCGGCGTCGGAAACTAGCCGATGGCAGACATCGAAGCCGCCGAGCGTCCTCTGCTTCAGGGGCCGGCATGCCGTGAGGCCCGACCGTCGGCGGCGTTGTTCCTGGCGCTCCTGGCGGGAGGGCTCCTGGCAACTGCGGTGCTATCGCTCTCCGTCGGCGCGACCGGCATCTCGCTCGATGTGCTCCCGGCAGCCCTCGCGGCGCTCGCCGGCACAGCGGAGGGCGGCGACGCGCACGCGGCTCTTGTGCTGTTCGACATCCGCCTGCCGCGGACCCTGCTAGCCATGTTCGTCGGCGGCGCGTTGTCGGTTGCCGGTGCCATGATGCAGGGCATGTTCCGCAACCCGCTTGCCGATCCGGGGCTCGTCGGCGTGTCCTCGGGCGCCGCCTTGGCCGCCGTGACCGTGATCGCCTTCGGCAGCGGGTTCGCAAGCCCCCTCCTGGCGCTTCTCGGCACCCATGCTCTCCCCATCGCTGCATTCTTCGGAGGCCTCCTCGTGACCTCGCTGCTCGTTGCCCTGTCGGGCGGGACGCGGCAGCTCTCCACGGCTGGCCTGCTGCTCGCCGGAATTGCGATCGGCGCGCTCGCCCAGGCGCTGATGGGCCTTGCCGCCTACGTGAGCGACGACCGCGCGCTGCGCGACCTGACGCTGTGGACGCTCGGCAGCTTCGCCGGCGCAAGCTGGCAGAAGGTCCTGGGCGTGGCGCCCTTTGCCGTCCTGGCGCTTCTTCTCCTGCGGCGCGTCGTGCGCGGATTGAACGGGCTGCTGCTCGGCGAGGCGGAGGCCTTCCACCTCGGCATCGACACGCGGCGCATCAAATATGTCATCGTCTTTGCGACGGCGGCCCTCGTCGGCTCCGCCGTCGCGGTCGCCGGCATCATCGGCTTCGTCGGCATCGTCGTGCCGCACATCGTGCGGCTGATCGCGGGGCCCGACCACACGACGCTGTTGCCCGCCAGCGCTCTTCTCGGCGCCATCGTGACCGTGCTCGGCGATGTCATCGCCCGGGTCGCCCTCGCGCCCGCCGAGCTGCCCGTCGGGATCGTGATGGCGCTCATCGGGGCGCCGTTCTTCCTGCATCTCATCCTGAGGCGCCAGGTCCATGTCTGATCCGCAAGCCGTGCTCGAGGCGGAGCGCGTGACCGTCACGGCGGGCCACGTACGGCTTGTCGAGGACATGAGCCTGACCGTGGCAACCGGCGAGATCGTCGGGCTCCTCGGCGCCAACGGCGCCGGCAAGTCGACCTTTCTCAAGGCCGCCTCCGGCGAGATCCGCTCCCATGCCGGCACGATTTGTCTCAACCAGCGCGAGGTGCGCGGCCTGACGCCGGCCGAGCTCTCCGTGCGGCGGGCGGTCGTCGCGCAGTCCTCCGAGCTCAGCTTCCCGTTCACGGCGCGCGAGGTCGTCACGCTGGGCGCGTCCGTGCCGGGGTTCGCGATCCCGCGGCCCGATCTCGATGCCGCCGCTGCGGACGCGATGGCGGCCATGGGCCTCGTTCACCTCGCCGATCGCTCCTATCTGCGGCTGTCGGGCGGCGAGCGGCAAAGGGTGCACATCGCGCGCGCCCTGTGCCAGCTCGCAACCGCCGGCGCCTTGCGGGATGCGCCGCCGCTCCTGCTCCTCGACGAGCCGACATCGAGCCTCGACTTGGCGCACCAGCGCCTCGTCCTCGACAAGATCCGCCAGCTCGCGGAGGGAGGTGCTGCCGTGCTCGCGGTCCTCCACGACGTGAACCTGGCCGCCGCCTACTGCGACCGGCTCGTCATGATGAAGGACGGACGCCTGCTCGCCAGCGGCCGGCCATCCGCGGTCGTGGCGAGCGCCGTGCTCACCGAGGGCTATGGCTGCCGCGTCGACGCCAATGCCCTGCCGCCGGACTCCATCCCCTTCACGCTCCCCGTCACCCGGCGGATGCGCCCGGACGCCGCACCCGGAGAGCGGACGGGCCGCTGATCCTCGCCTGGCTAGGCCGATAGGTCCCCTCCCCGCCAGCCCATGGGACCGCTCGCCCCAGCCGCCGCGGCGTGGTACACCTGCAACAATTGGCCCAAATACGATTCCGCTCCGGCCCGCCCATGCGCATCAGCAAGACGACCCACAATTCACTGCAGATCCTGATTGCTGCCGCGCGCTCGGGCGACACGCTCGTCAAGGGCGCCGCGGTCGCCAAGCAGCTTGGTCTGACCGAGCAGAACACCTCCAAGATCGTCCATCTTCTGTCGCGTGGGGGGTTCATCAAGTCGGTCCGCGGTCCCCAGGGCGGGATGATGCTCGCGCGGGGGCCCGAGGACATTCGCATCGGCGACGTCGTCCTCGCCATGGAGCGCCTGACGACCGAGGATCAGACGCGCCGGTCGTCGAAGTCGGGAAGCGGGGACTTCACCGGCCTCTTCGACAACGCGCTCGAGGCCTTCGTCTCGGTCCTCAATCAACACACGCTCGCCGACATGGTGCGCAACAAGCGCGGCACGGGACTGGCGGGGCTCGCACCGGCCGAGCGCTCGAAGAACAGGACCTCCCGGCGCAAGGCCGCAACGCTTGCGGATTTCGTCCGCTCCGAGCCGCCGTCGCGCTCGAAAGCTAGAGGCGTTCCAAAGTAGTTGCCACCCACGGATATAAAGCTTGCACTGGGGCTCTTGTCTTATTGACATGAGCGCCGGTTCGATAGTTTTGTGACGCCATGGCTCAAGGAAGCTTGCATCCGATTTTGGGGCCTTGAACCCCACCAATTGGAGACGTCACATGAGACAAGTACTGCGTGCGGGGATTGCCATCCCGCGTCGCCCGGTCGGCAGACAGCCTCGACATCTCGTCCATGGCCGCGCCGAGCTCTTCGTCGGCAACGGCTTCAGGTACTGGCTCACCGGATTGCGCACAGGCGACCTCTCGCTGTGGGAGCGCGCCTTCCAGCTCTCCTGCGACATCCTCGGCATCGAGAAGGCGCGGGACGTGTGCAGCGACTTCTCGCAATGGGTGCGCGTTCTGGCCGAGCGGTCGCGGCGCAATCTGGAGGTGCTTGCCCCGGACAGCCCGCGCTTCTGCCGCGACGAATGCGTCGCCATCGCGCTCATCGCCGCCTACCAGCACAAGGCCTGTCCCGCATTGCAGGCGTGCGCCATGACGCTTCTGGACTGCGAGCCGCGCGACGACGTCGCCCGGCTCTCCAGCGCGGTCGCCGATCGCCTCAAGGCGGCCGACCAGCATCTGTCCGAGAAGTCCGTAGAGCATGTGGTCCGCTATGCGCACGGGCATCCCGGCCTGCTGCTGTAGGCCGGCGTGCGGCCTGAGCGAGCATCAACGACCTCTAGCCTCTTGCAAGCGAACCGATTGCGGGGCCTTGACCCTCGCAAATGGGGAATGATCGTGACATGTCGAGACGAGAACCGGGCCACCCCCGGCATGCCGCCTCCGGAATGCTCCGGAGACCGGGCATGATCACGAGGCTGTCGGATACGGCGCCATGTGATCCGGACGATCCGGCAGACCCGGGCGGGGAGGCCGAGGGGGGCGGCGCTCAGGCGCCGGGGCCTCGGCGCATCCGCGTCAGCGACCTGATGCCGAACGAGCGCCAGATCATCCTCGAGCATGCCGGAGAGCACTACGTGCTGCGCATCACCGCCAAGGGCAAGCTGATCCTGACCAAGTGAGGACGACCTGCCGGCGGGACCGGCGCCGGCTGCGACGCACTGGCGACCGCCTCACCATCCCCTGACCGCCAGGACGTCGCAGGAGGTGCGCGCGAGCACCGTTTCCGTGACGCTGCCGAGCAAAGCCCGTGCGAGGCCCGAGCGGCCGTGCGTGCCGATCACCACGAGGTCGCAGCGCATCTCCTCCGCCACGGCCAGGATGACCTCTTCCGGCATGCCTTCGCGAGCGATCACCTGACGCGACAGATCGGCGCCGGCCCGATCGCTCTGCGACAGGGCGGCAATGAAGTCACGCATCTGGCAATCGACCATGTCCTGGAACTGGAGCTGGTGCTTCTTCGTCAGCTCGTCCATCGATTTGCCGCCCGTCAGCAGCCCCCGGAACGGGATGTCGTAGGCGTGGACCAGATAGATCTCGGTCTCCGGCGCCATCGCGAGTGCAACGTCGACCGCCTTGCGCGCGGGCGGCGAGAAATCGACGGCCGCGATCATGCGCACATACGGATGCGACGGCCGGGTCTTGACCACGAGAACCGGCCGCGTGCCGAAGCGGATGATGCGCTCCCCCGTACTGCCGCGGAACAGGTCCAGCAGGACGTCCCTGCGGTGCTCGCCCATCACGATGAGGTCGGCATCGAGCAGCTCGGCCCGGTCTATGATGCTCTGGTAATGCGCGCCGGCGACGACCTCGACCTTGGCATAGATGTCCCTCGTCGGACCGAGGCCAGCGACGAAGCGGCTGAGGATCTGCTCCGCCTCCTCGCGCTGGCGGTCGGCGACTGCGGCCGGCAGCTCCTCATCGACGACATGGAGCACGGTGAGACGGGCGCGGTGCGCGGCCGCGAGCATTGCCGCCCGTTCGATCGCCCGGTCGGACCGCGCGGAGAGATCGCTCGTCGCCAGAATGTGTTTCATGGTGCTCTCCCTTGTTCGACGGTCGTCTTCTGCCGCGGTTTGGCGCCTCAAGGCTGTCGTCATGCGTACGTCTTCAAGACGCCGAGCCGCCGCATGACATGCTTCTCCGCCTCGAAGAGGAGCATGGCGACGACGCCGACACCGACGATCAGGAGACCGTTCGCAATGCTGACGGGCCGCGTCGCGAAGAGCTGCTGCATGACGGGAAGGTAGGTGAAGGCGAACTGCGCCGCCACCACCACCGCCAGGGCGGCAAGCACCGGCGGCGTCCCCATGGCGCCCTGCCACGTGAACGAGGTCATGTGCAGGAAGCGCACGTTGAAGAGGTAGAAGATCTCCAGCACGACGATCGTGTTGACCACCATCGTTCGCGCGGTGTCCACATCGAGCCCGCTGGCGAGCGCATAGAAGAACACGGACAGGGCCCCGGCCAGAAACACGAGCGACACGAACGCGACGCGCCAGACCAGGAACGGCGAGAGCAGACCCGCATCTGCCGGACGCGGCGGGCGCCGCATGACGTTCGGCTCGGGCGGCTCGAAGGCGAGGACGAGCCCCAGCGTGACAGTCAGGACGAGGTTGATCCAGAGGATCTGCGCCGGCGTCATCGGCATGGTGAAGCCGGCGAGGATGGCGGCGATCACCGTCAGGGCCTCGCCGCCGTTCGTCGGAATGGTCCACGCTGTCACCTTCTGGATATTGTCGTAGACGGTGCGCCCCTCGTGGACGGCGGACACGATAGAGGCGAAATTGTCGTCGAGGAGAACGATCTGCGACGCCTCCTTCGCCGCCTCGGTGCCCTTGTGTCCCATGGCGATGCCGACGTCGGCCTGCTTCAGCGACGGCGCATCGTTGACGCCGTCGCCCGTCATCGCCACCACCGCACCCTTGGCCTGCAGGGCTCGCACGATGCGCAGCTTGTGCTCGGGGCTGGTCCGCGCGAACACGGTCGTCTCGTCGACGCGCCGACTGAGCACCTCGTCCGGCATCGCGTCGAGGTCCCGGCCGGTCAGGACGTGGGGAGCCTCGCCGAGACCGAGCTGGCGTCCGATGGCGGCCGCCGTCGCCGCGTGATCGCCGGTGATCATCTTCACTGCGATGCCCGCCGTGCGGCACTCCTCGATCGCCGCGACCGCCTCCTCGCGCGGGGGATCGATGAAGCCGACGATGCCGAGGAAGACCAGGCCGTGCTCGACGTCGGCGAACGCGAGCCGTGCGACCATGTCCGGCACCGGCTTCATGGCGAACCCGAGGACGCGCTCGCCCGCCGAGGCCGCCGCCGAGATGCGCTCGGTCCAGTAGGGGTGATCGATCTCGACCTCGCGGTCGCCGTCGGCCTGGCGGGTGCACATCTCCAGCACGCGCTCCGGCGCGCCCTTGACCAGGATGACCTTGCCGCCGTAGGGGGCATCGCTGAGCGTGGCCATGAAGCGGTGCTGGGGGTCGAAGGGGATCTCGTCCAGGCGCGACCACTCCGCGCGGATATTCACCGGATCGAACCCGGCCTTCATGGCGAGCGCGACCAGCGCGCCCTCCATGGGATCGCCGTTGACGGTCCAGTCCGCATCGGCCTTGCGCAACTGCGCATCGTTGCACAGGAGGCCTGCGCGCACGAGCGAGAGCATCGCCCCGCGCGCGTGGTACCCGTCCTGATCGTCGGGGATGGCGAGGTGCCCGTCCGGCGCATATCCCGACCCGCTGACCAGGATCTCGCCGGGCCCGACGATGATCCGCCGCGCGGTCATCTCGTTGCGCGTCAGCGTGCCGGTCTTGTCCGAGCAGATCACCGATGTGGCGCCGAGCGTCTCGACGGCCGGCAGGCGGCGGATGACGGCATTGCGCGACGCCATGCGCTGGACGCCGATGGCGAGCGTGATGGTGATGACCGCCGGCAATCCCTCCGGCACGAATCCGACCGCCAGCGCAACCACCGCAATAAGCGCCTCATCCCATTCGTAGCCGCGCACGAGCACCGCGAAGGCGAACAGGAGCGCCGCCGCCACCAGCGCGAACCACGTGATGCGCTGCCCGAACCGGCTGATCTGGCGCAGCAGCGGCGTTGCCAGCTCCTCCACGTCGCCGAGCAGCGCGCTGATGCTCCCGATCTCCGTTTGCAGGCCCGTCGCCACCACGACGCCGCTTCCCTGCCCCGCGGCGACCAGCGTGCCCGAGTACGCCATGGAGTGGCGATCGCCCAGCGCCGCATCGGCCGGTGACGGCGCCTCGTCCTTCTCCGAAGCGACGGATTCTCCGGTCAGGATGGCCTCGTCGATCAGGAGGCCGCGCGCCCTCAGCAGGCGCATGTCAGCCGGCACGCGGTCGCCTGCCTCCAGCAGCACGATGTCGCCGGGGACGAGCTCGCCCGCCGGTACGCTGACGCGCTGACCGCCGCGCCTCACGTGCGCCTGCGGCGAGATCATCTTGCGAATGGCCCGGATGGCGTCGTCGGCCTTGCCTTCCTGGATGACGCCGACAATCGCATTGACGAGGACGACGATGACGATGACCGTTGCATCGACGAGGTGTCCGAGGACCGCGGCGGCGACGGCGCCGGCAAGAAGAAAGTAGATGAGCGCGTTGTTGATCTGCGCCAGGAAGCGGAGCAGCGGATGAGGGTGCGGCGCGGCCGGCAGCTCATTGCGGCCGTACCGCCGAAGCCTGCGCGCGGCCTCCTCCGGATGGAGGCCGGCTGGACCGGTATCGAGGCTCAGCAGAACCGCGTCGATCGCTTGCGCGTGCCGCCGGACCTCGTGTTGCGCATGGATCGGCGCACTCATGCCCGGTTCCCGCTTCGCTCCATCGCCGTCTGCATCGGCGCTCATGCCGACCCCGTTCCGTCGTGCCTGAGGTGCCCGCGTCGGCCTTGCGCGAGGCGCCTCAGGGCGTGGGTACGGCGAAGCGGACGGCCTCACAAGGCTCCCACGCAAAGCTACGTAGCGACAGGCATCGGAGGCCGCGACCGCCGGCTTAGCCTCGAGCGTGCGTGGAACTCTGCGCCGTAAACTCGCCGACGTGCCGCACGCCTGCGCCACGCATCGGCGCTCCGCCGCGAGACCTCGATCACGGCACAGCGAGGACAGGAAAGCGGCCGGCGTCGCCAGATGGCAATCCGGTCAGTTTTCCATCGTCGACATCTTTTCTATAAGCTTTTTCACCGCGTCGAGGTTGAACGAACCCGGTGTCTGACTCGGAGGATAGTCCTTGAACGTTGCGAGATACTCCGCCGCGACGGCAGTCGTGGCGTAGAGAATGAACGGACGCGCGAGGTTCCAATCCTCGTAGACGTTGGCGTTATGCTGGGCGCGTTCGTAAGGGTCACGCCGCAAGTTGAAGAGCAGCGCAACCCGCAGGTCGATAAAGGGTTCACGCCAGACGCCAAATCCCTGCCCTCTGTTCTCCTTGTAGACAGCCTTCCAATCCTTCCATCGCACGGCGACGATCTCGCCGTCGTCATTCGCATAGATGAAGGCTTGCCGCGGAGACTCGGCCGATTTGCCGGTCAGGTAGTCGAGCATATTGTAACCGTCAATATAGTTCTTGTAGGTCCGGCCGTTCAGATCGACGCCCTGGCGAAGCCTCTCCTTGATATCCGGCGCGCCGGCCACGGCGGCGAACGTCGGCAGCCAATCCTGGTGCGAGACGATGCCGTTGAGCGTGACGCCCGCCTGGAACTTGCCCGGCCAGCGCACGAAGGCCGGCACCCGGTAGGCGCCTTCCCAGTTCGAGTTCTTCTCGGAACGGAACGGCGTGTTGGCGGCGTCGGGCCATGTATTGAAGTGCGGACCGTTGTCGGTCGAGTACATGACGATGGTGTTGTTGGCGATGCCCAGGTCGTCGAGGACTTTCAGAAGCTCGCCGACGTGAGCGTCATGCTCGATCATGCCATCGGTATATTCGTCGTTGCCCTTGTGCCGGTGCTCGGGACGCACGTGGGTGCGAAAGTGCATCCGCGTGCCGTTCCACCACGCAAAGAAGGGCTTGCCGTCCTTTGCCTGACGCGTGATGAACTCCTTTGTCGCGGCGACGGTTTCGTCGTCGATCGTTTCCATCCGCTTCTTTGTCAGCGGACCCGTATCGACGATCGTCTGCCCACCCTTCCCGTCAGCGGTGGCCTTGAGCACGCCGCGAGGGCTGAACTGCTTGCGAAATTCAGGGTCGTCGGGATAGTCCTCGTGCTCCGGCTCCTCCTCCGCATTGAGGTGGTAGAGGTTGCCCATGAACTCGTCGAAACCATGCATCGTCGGCAGATGATGGTCGCGGTCGCCCTGGTGATTCTTGCCGAACTGTCCCGTCGCGTAGCCCTGCGACTTCAGCACCGTCGCCATCGTAACGTCGGATTTCTGCCAGCCCTCGACCGCGCCTGGAATGCCGACCTTGGTCATGCCCGTGCGCATGGGATTGTTGCCGCCGATGAAAGCCGCGCGTCCCGCGGTGCACGACTGCTGGCCGTAGTAGTCGGTGAAGGCCAGGCCCTCGTTGGCGATCCGGTCGATGTTGGGAGTCCGGTACCCCATCAGCCCGCGATTGTTGTGGCTGATGTTGGTGATGCCGACGTCGTCACCCCAGATGACGAGGATGTTCGGCTTTTGGTCTTCAGCCGATGCTGGGACAGGCACGGTCGCGACAATCAACAACGACAAGGTCGCCAATATCACTTTCAGTCGCATGAATTCGCTCGCTGTGCTCCGAAGAATTCCCGAACGCCTCAATACCATAACGACGTGCACACGGCATTGCCTGATCTGCATCAAGCCAGACGCCATGCGGGTGGGATGTTGGCGTGTCGAACCTCGTGGCGGTTTCGGAGGACGGACCGGCCGTGCTGGGCACCGCCGAAAAATCGCTTGCTGTCGTGCGTGACGTCACTGTGCCGCAGGAACGCCTAACAAACATCAAGCTGCGGCGGCGCTGCCGGATCGATCTTCGCTAGCGTGCGGCCCTTGTCGCCTGGTGCCCGGCGGGCCGAAGCGAGAACCGAAGTCAGTTCGGGGTCAAACGCCATGCAATCCAACCACAGCAAGCGTCATTCGCGCCGCCGCTTCCTCCAGCTTGCGGGTGCTGGCATCGGGACGGCGATCGTCCCCAAGGCCGCGATGGCGGACTACCGCTACCTTGCCCCGGTCAACGTGGAAAATCCGCTCGCGACCTACCCCAACCGGGATTGGGAGCGCATCTACCGTGACATCTACCGCACGGATACGCGCTTCACGTTCCTGTGCTGCCCGAACGACACTCACAACTGTCTGCTCAACGCGCACGTCAAGAACAATGTCGTGGTGCGCATCGAGCCAAGCTATGGCTACGCGAAGGCCCAGGATCTGTACGGCAACAAGTCCTCGTCGCGTTGGGACCCGCGCTGCTGCCAGAAAGGGCTGGTTCTCGCCCGCCGGTTCTATGGCGACCGCCGCGTCAACGGCGCGTTTCTGCGCAAGCGCTTCAAGGAGTGGGTCGACAAGGGGTTCCCGCGCGATCCCGCAACGGGCGCTGCGCCACCCGAGCTGATGCGGCGTGGCTGGGACAGCTGGGTCAAGGTCAGCCATCCTGAGGCGGCGGCCTACCACGCCAAGGCGCTGCTCAACATTGCCGAGACCTACTCCGGCGATGGCGGCAAGAAGCGGCTTCTCGCCCAGGATTACGATCCGGACATGGTGGAAGCCGTCGGCGGGGCCGGCACGCGCGTCATGAAATTCCGCGGCGGCATGGCCAAGCAGGGCGCGGTCCGCATCTTCGGCGCCTTCCGCATGGGCAACAGCATGTGCCTGCTGGACCAGCACGTGCGCAAGGTGGCGGACGACGACGCGAAGGGCTCCGGCTCCTGGGACAGCTATTCCTTCCACACCGATCTGCCGCCCGGCCATCCGATGGTGACGGGCGAGCAGACGAACGACTTCGAGCTCTTCGACACGGAGAACGCCAACGTCATCATCGCATGGGGGATGAACTGGATCACGACCAAGATGCCGGATTCACACTGGCTGACGGAGGCGCGCCTCAAAGGGGCCAAGACCGTCGCCGTGACAGTGGAGTACTCGGCCACTGCTTCCAAGTGCGACGACGTCATCGTCATCCGTCCCGGCACTGATCCGGCGATGGCGCTCGGCGTCGCGCAGGTGATGATCGCCCAGAAGCTCTACAATGCCGACTTCGTCAAACGCTTCACGGACCTGCCGACGCTCGTCCGCATGGACACGCTGGAGCGCCTGAAGGCGAGCGACGTCTTCCCCAACTACAAGAACAAGGATCTCACGAACTGGGTCAACGTCGTCGGCAAGGACCAGAAGGCGCCGCCGACGGTGAAGCAGAACGGCATGCAGATCCCCGAGGCCCTGAAAGGCGAGTTCGGCGATTTCGTCATGTGGGACGCAGCCAAGAAGGGCCCGGTCGCCGTCTCGCGCGATGCGGTCGGCGAGAAATTCTCCAGCACGGCCGGCTTCGATCCTGCCCTCGAGGGGACGTTCGAGATCACGCTGGCCGACGGCACGACCGTCGAGGCGCGGACCGTCTTCGAGCTGACGCGGGACTATCTCGACGCGAACATGACGCCGGCCCAGTGCAGCAAGATCTGCTGGGCACCGAAAGAGGCGATCGAGGCGCTGGCGCGGACCATCGCGGGCAGCCAGGGGCGCACGCTGATCGCCGTCGGCATGGGGCCGAACCAGTTCTGGAACAACGACAACAAGGACCGGGCGCTGTTCCTCGTCCTCGCGCTCGCGGGCAGCCTCGGCCGGCACGGCGGCAACATCGGCTCCTACGCCGGGACCTACAAGAACACGCTTTTCTCCGGCATCGGGAAGTGGACGGCGGAGGATCCGTTCCATCCCCAGCTCGATCCGAAGGGCGAGGTCAAGCCGCGCTACACGCTGCGTCCGGAGTCCATGCACTACTGGGCGAACGGCGAGCGCATCATGAAGGCCGGCAACAAGACGATCACGACGGGCGCGCACGTGCCGACGCCGACGAAGTCCATCTGGCAGGTGAACTCCAACTCCTCGCTCGGCAACCAGAAAGGCCACTACGACGTGGTCAACAATACGCTGCCGAAGTCGGAGCTGGTCGTCTATAACGAATGGTGGTGGACGGCTTCCTGCGAGTACTCCGACATCGTCTACGGCGTCGATAGCTGGATGGAGTTCAAGTATCCGGACATGACGGCGTCGAACACGAACCCGTTCGTCCAGATTTTCCCGCGCACGCCCGCCAAGCGCGCGTTCAATACGATCTCCGACAACGAGACCTATCTGCTCGTCGCGCGGGAGCTCACGAAGCTCACGGGAGACAAGCGCTTCGAGGACATGTGGCACTTCATCGGCGAGCAGCGCGCCGATGTTTATCTGCAGCGGATCATCGATGGCTCGACGCCGCTCAAGGGCTACCGCATCGGCGACCTGGAGGAGCTTGCCCAGCGCGGCGTCCCGGCGCTGATGAACACCCGCACCTATCCGCGCATCAACTCCTGGGAGCAGGTGCAGGAATCGAAGCCCTGGTTCACCAAGACGGGCCGGCTCGAGTTCTACCGTCCCGAGCTGGAGTTCATCGAGGCCGGCGAGAACCTCATCGTGCATCGCGAGCCGTCGGAGGCGACGTTCCACGATCCCTGCGCGATCGCGGCGGCGCCGCACCCGGCAATCCGGCCGAAGCGTCCGGAGGACTGGAAGATCGCAGCCGACGACCGAAGCCACACTGCCCGCCAGATGCGCAATACCACCTACAATGTCGACGACCTCGTCGCCAGCAAGCACCCGCTGAAGGACAAGGGCTTCGACCGTGTCTTCCACACGCCGAAGTACCGCCACGGCGCGCACACCATGCCGATCGACACGGACTTCATGGCGGCGCTCTTCGGTCCCTTCGGCGACATGTACCGGCGCGACAAGCGGACGCCGGGCACGGGAGAGATGTATGTCGACATCAATCCTGCGGACGCCCAGTCGCTCGGCATCAACGACGGCGACTACGTCTGGATCGACGGCGATCCGGCCGACCTGCCCTTCCGCGGCTGGGACGATCCCAAGCGCAAGGAGGAGTACAAGGTCGCCCGGCTGCTCGCCCGGGCTCGCTACTACCCCGGCACCCCGAAGGGCATCACGCGCATGTGGTTCAACGGCTACATGGCGACGCCCGGCACGGTGAAGGCGCACGAGACGCGGCCCGACAAGCTCGCGAAGAACGAGGAGACCCACTACCAGGCTCTCTTCCGCTATGGCGGCCATCAGTCGCTCACGCGCTCGTGGCTGAAGCCCACCCATCAGACGGGCACGCTGATCTCCCGCAAGTCGTGGACCAACGAGGTCACCAAGGGCTTCAACGTCGACGTCCACTGCGTCACGAGCGCACCCCGTGAATCCCTTGCCAAGTTCACAAAGGCCGAGGCGGGCGGTCCGGACGGCAAGGGCCTCTGGCGTCCGGCCGCGCTCGGACTACGGCCCGCGGTCGAGAACGACATGTTCAAGTCCTACCTCAACGGCGGCTTCAGGAAGGCCTGATCCGGACCAACGGAAGAGACGATTTTTCTGGGAGCGAGGCATGTCCAAGGTCTTCAATTGGCAGATCGGCCGCGAGATGGAGTTTCCCTACGAGCCGGCGCGGCCAAAGAAGCAGTTCGCCATGGTGATGGACTTGAACAAGTGCATCGCCTGCCAGACGTGCACGGTGGCGTGCAAGACGAACTGGACCCCCGGGCGGGGCCAGGAATACATGTTCTGGAACAACGTCGAGTCCAAGCCCTACGGCTTCTATCCGCTGGGCTGGGACGTGAAGATCCTGGAGAAGCACGGCGTGCAGGACGCGCCGGCCGAGGTCTACAACGGCAAGACGCTCTTTGAGGCCGCGCCCGACGGCGAGCGCGTGCTCGGCTACCTGCCGCAGGACATCGACTACGCGCATCCCAACGTCGGCGAGGACGACAGCTTCGGCAGCATGCCGCAGGGCGACTACCTCACCGTCCCGCACATGCAGTGGATGTATTATCTGCCCCGCATCTGCAATCACTGCACCTATCCCGCGTGCCTGGGATCGTGTCCCCGCCAGTCGATCTACAAGCGCGCGGAGGACGGCATCGTACTGCTCGATCAGCAGCGCTGCCGCGGCTATCGCGAGTGCGTGAAGGGCTGTCCTTACAAGAAATCCTTCTTCAACCCCGTCACGCGCGTCTCGGAGAAGTGCATCGGCTGCTATCCCGCCGTCGAGAACGGCTTCCAGACACAGTGCACGGTGTCGTGCATCGGCAAGATCCGCCTGCAGGGCTTCATCACCACGCCCGACAAGGCGCGCGAGGACAACCCGCTCGACTACCTCATCCACATCGCCAAGATCGGCAAGCCCCTCTACCCGCAGTTCGGCCTGGAGCCGAACGTCTACTACATCCCGCCGGTCCACGTCCCGGTTCCATTCCTGACGCAGATGTTCGGTTACGGCGTGCCCGACGCGATCCGGACATACCGGAAGGCCAAGGACGACGAGAAGCTGCTCGGTGCGCTGCTCCTCTTCGGATCGACGCCGCGCATCATTCACCGCTTCAAGGTCGTCGGCGGGACCGCGTACGGCTATGACGAGCAGGACGACGAGGTCGCGCGCGTGCCTCTGAGGGAGCCGATCCACGTCCGCGCCGCCTACGACGACCGCTTCGAGACCTATCGCTCCAACATCACGTGAGGGATCGGAGGCAGCCATGAGCACCCGCCCGTTCGCACTCGCCGCCCTTGCCGCCGCGGTCTCGACCGCGATCTTGAGCACGCCATCGACCGCCGAGGAGCCCACCCTTCGCGCCGTTGGCATCCGCGCCAGCGCCGGCCCGATCCTGGACCTCGACGGCGCCTTCTGGAAGGGAGCGGCGCCGGTCAAGGTCGAGATGCAGCCCCAGGTCATCGCCAATCCGCAGGCGGCGGAGCCTGCGGTCATGGAGCTTAATGTCAGGGCCGCGCACAATGGCCAGTGGTTCGCCGTCCTGATCGAATGGGCCGATCCTTCGAAGAGCGACCGCATTGTGGTGGATGAGTTTGGCGACCAGATCGCGGTCGAGATACCCGTTGCCTACAAGCCCGGCGACATGCCGAACCCGATGATGGGCGGCCCCGGCGAGCGCGTGAACATCATGCAGTGGCGCGCGGCCTTCCAGCACGACGTCGATGCGGGCGCGGCCGACGGTCTGCGCAATGGTCCGAGAATCGCCGAGCTCTATCCCAATGCCCACGTCGACGTCTATCCCGACGAGGTCCTGCGGGCGACCGACGCTCAGGCCTACACGGGCGCCGTCGGCGTCGACAATCCGATCTCGCGGGCGAAGCACTCCGCCGTGATCGAGCAGATGGCGGAAGGGTTCGGCAGCCTGACGGCGCTGCCCGAGCAGCGCGCGGACGGTCGCGGCGTGTGGGCGAACGGCAAGTGGCGCGTCGTCATCACCCGCCCGATGGCGGCCGGTGATGCGAGCGCGCCGACCCTCAAGCCCGGCGATCAGACCCTTGCCGCCTTCGCGGTGTGGGAGGGAGGAGCGAGCGAGGTGGGCTCGCGCAAGGCGTGGTCGAACTGGATCGCCCTCACGTTCGACGCGGTGAAGCCGTGACAGGCGCGGCCGGACCGGATCCCAGGCTGCCGGGCGGCAGCGGCACGGGACCCCTCGGCGACTGCCGCGAGGGCACGGCGCGGCGGATCGCCAGGACGCTGCCGTCGCGCGAATTGGCGCGCGCGATGGCGGAGCTCTTCCGCATGCTGGCGGTGGGATTCTCCTATCCCGAGACGCGCCTCTTGGAGGCGACGCGCCGTCAGCTCGGCGCCGCACAGGTCGCCTGCGCAGAAGGGCGCCTGCCGACGAGCCTCAAAGGGGCGCTGCGGACGGCCGCCCGCCACTGGCGGATGCTTGAGTTGGATGACGTGCGCGCGGAGTATTCCCGGCTCTATCTCGGTACGGCGCTGGTGCCGCTGCGCGAAGGCGGCTACGGCGACGGAATGCGGTTTGCAGGTCAGCCGGTCGATCTGGCGGACCTAAACGGGTTCTACCTGGCGTTCGGCTTCGGTCCACCCACGGCCGAGGCAAGCCCACCCGACCATCTCGGCGTCGAATTGGAGTTCATCAGTCTTCTCTATCTCAAGATCGCGTATACCGTTGAGCAGCGGCAGATCGCGCAGGCGCGCATCACGCAAGCCGCCCTGGCGAGCTTCCTTTCCGATCATTTCGGCCGCTGGTTCGCAGCCTTCGGTGCGGCGCTCAGGAGGGAATCCGCGCACCCGGCCTACGCCGCACTGGCAGGCGTCTTGACGCGCGCCGTCGGCCACGAGTGCCATCGCCTCGGTATCCGGCCCTGTCCGGCCGGGCCGGGCACGCGTCCGGATCCCGTCGGCGCCGATGCGCTCGACTGCCCGTTGGCCCAGGGCGCGCGCCGCGCGGCTCCTCTCTCCTGCTGAAGCTCGCAAGACGCTTGGCGAAAGACGATTGCAGCGCCCTGAAGAGCGAGAGCCGCCATCATCGCGGCCACAGCCACGTCCGGCCATCCGGTGCCGGTGCCGAACACCCCGAAAGCCGCCAGAAGGACCACGAGGTTGCCGAGCACATCATTGCGCGTGCAGATCCAAGCCGAGCGCATGTTGGCATCCCCGCCCCTATAGGCCCAAAGCAGAGCGAAGGAGGCTGCGTTGGCAAGCAGCGCCGCAAAGCCGACCGTCCCCATCGTGAACGCATGCGGCAGCGTGCCATGCAGCGCATGCCAGATCGTGACGGCGATCACCCAGAGGCCAAACGCGAACATGGTTCCCCCTTTGGCGAGCGCGGCCATAGCGCGGTAGCGCGGCGCCAGACCGACCACGAACAGGCTGACCGCATAGTTCGCGGCATCCCCGAGGAAATCGAGCGCATCGGCCTGCAGCGAGGCCGAGCCCGCCGCAAGACCAGCTCCGATCTCGATCGCGAACATGAAAGCATTCACGACCAGGATCGCCCAAAGGACACGGCGATAGGCCGCGTCTTGGCTCCTTGAGGCCGTACAATCGCTGCAGCAGTTCCCGCTCATGCTCGCACCTCCCTTGCCGGCCGCCCGCCATGCGCTACATGTAGGGTCTACAGCGGCTGTAGGTTCAAGGGCGGGAAAGCCATGGAGTATGGAATTGGAGAGCTGGCGCGGCGGGCAGCCTATGCGGTCCAAACCGTTCGCTATTATGAGCAGATCGGGTTGATGCCCGAGCCGCCGCGGACGGAAGGCCGCCAGCGGCGATACGACGACGGCCACCTGAAGCGCCTGCTTTTCATTCGCCACGCCCGCGATCTCGGCTTTGAAGTCGCAGACATCCGGAGCCTGCTGGACCTGTCAAGCAATCCAGAGCAGCCCTGCGCTTCCGTTGATGCGATCGCTGAGACGCATCTTGCAGCGATCGATGCCAAGATCGCATCGCTCAAGGCATTGCGCCGCGAGATCAGCGGAATGCTGGCGTGTTGTGACAAGAAGCGCATCGCCGAGTGCCGGGTCATCGATCGACTTGCCCGCAGAAATCCGGACCGCAAGAGACGCGGTTGACGCCACGTCGGTCAAGGATAATGGTCCGGGCGAACCTCCTTGAACCCAACCGCGATGTCGCCCATCAGTCGCCTACATCGTCCATGGCTCCCCGTCCTGTCGACCCAGGCCCAAGGCGTACTGGCGATCAACGTCGCGGCGGTGATATTCGGAACCGCAGCGCTCTACGGCAAGCTGAACGTCTCTCCATTCTGGATCGTCGCCATGCGCGCGGGCTTCGGAGCGCTCGCACTTGCGCTGTTGGGGGGATACAAGACCGATCTTCGGGGTCTCCCCACCGCGTCCTGGAGCAGCCTTGCGCTGAGCGGGTTCTTCCTCGCCGCCCATTGGCTGGCCTTCTTCGTGTCGGTGCAGATGGCGGGCGTAG
Source organism: uncultured Hyphomicrobium sp. (assembly GCA_964589785.1). Taxonomy (GTDB): domain Bacteria; phylum Pseudomonadota; class Alphaproteobacteria; order Rhizobiales; family Hyphomicrobiaceae; genus JAGVSR01. The sequence goes on along the minus strand of CAZPUQ010000001.1, from coordinate 734,803 downwards.
CCGTGGCCACCCTCACGTTCGCGACGTTCCCGCTGTTCACGGTGATCGTCGAGGCAGTGCAGCGACGGCGGCTGCCGAGCGCCGCAGAGATCGCGGTGGGAGTCGTCATCGTGATCGCGGTGGCTTTGCTGGTTGAACCCGGCAGCGGTCAAGGCAATGTGGGTGGAGCGGCCGCAGGCCTGGCTTCGGCCATCACCTACGCACTGTTTTGGCGCGTGAGCCAGCGAGTAGGCCCCCTCCTGTCTCCTACAAGCATTTCGTTTTGTCAGAACGTCATCGTCTTCGCGCTGCTCGCGCCGACACTGCTCTTGGCGGTTCCGGCTCCCGCGACCGCCGTTGATTGGCTGTCGCTTGCGGCATTGGGCGTCTTCAATACCGCGATCATGCTCTTGATCTACCTGTACGCCTTGAAGCGAATCTCGGCGAGCACATGCAGCGGCTTCATCGCCTTGGAGCCGGTCTATGCCATTGTCTTTGCGGCGTTGCTGTTCAACGAGCCGGTCACGCCGTGGATCGTCGTGAGCATCGTCCTCATCATCGGTGCATCCCTCGCGCTGCTGCGGCTCGAAAAGCAGCCTTTGCCTCCGGTCGTTTGAGGTGCAGCAGCCTTGCGTCGCCGGTGATCCGCTCTTGTAGCGACTGATTGCCGGCGGCCGTGCCTCGCGGGCAATTGCAGACTCTGCCCGTGCAAGACTGCCAAGCTTGCTATTGCGGCAACCTCTGATCGCACGCCCAAATTCGTCCATGACCGGAACGGACCGCGATCGTCCCGAGAGGCCGCGAAACGCGGGCCGGCGACGAGCACGCCACCTGCCCGGGAGACGATCGGCCGCCGGTCTGGCTTTCGCACTTCAGCTGCTCGGCAGCGGGGTCGCCCGGTCCGATCCGGCGCCTGTCATGGGATCGCACTGTACGAGCGATGTCATGCTGGTGCTGGACGGATCGGGCTCGATGTCGGCGGCCGATTTCCCGGAAGGCGCACCGAACCGGATGGATCGCGTCCGCGTGGCCCTGGCGCGCGTGGTCCCAGACGTCGCCCGCGTGCGCCGGATGGGCCTCGTGGTCTATGGACCCGGAAAGAGCGAGAACAGTTGTAGCAACGTTGAGGTGCGGCTGCCGCCGACGCCCAATGCTGCGCGCGAGATCCTGCGGATCGCCGAAGGCGTGCGGCCGGCCGGACGCACAGCCCTCACCCGATCGGTCGAACGCGCGATTGAAGTCCTGAAGGACAGCCCTCGGCCTGTGGAGATCGTGGTCCTCACGGACGGCGAGGACACCTGCGGCGGAGATCCCTGCCGGCTTGCCCGCCGGACAAGAGCCGACGCGGCCGGCATCACCATCCACGTCGTTGGGTTCCGTCTGCCGTCGCATTCCGAGACATCCGGCGCCCGCTGCCTCGCGGATGGAACAGGAGGCAAATTCGTGCTCGCGGAGACAACCGCGGAGCTGACGGATGCCCTTCGCCAGACGCTCATGTGTCCCGAGATGTCACAGGATCCGGTGGCGGTACGCCGGAGCGTCGCGCTCGGCGAGCGCAGGCATCGCAGTGCGCCGACGCAATCGGCCGCGGCAATCGACCCCTGCCTAAAAACTCGCACCGGGCAGGCCGCGGCCGGAGCTTGCAGATTTCCCCAACCGCCGCCCAAATAGGCTCGCATGCCTTATGGCCGGGCAATCACGGCCGTTGAGCGGCGAAACGAATCGCGGTCTTCTTCAAGAAAAAGGATCGGGTGCCGGGAGGACGTCCAGGGCAAATCGGTGCACGCGCGAGCGTGGCCGTTGTCGTCTGGAGGACCGATGAAGCTCCTGCCCTTGGCCTTTGCTCCGCTCATCCTCGCAACCGCCGATGTGGCGACCGCTGGCGACCCTGTGAGGGTCGGCGGCTACTTCTGCGACACGCGGCAGGATCAGATGGCGTTTCTGACCCTGCGTGCAGCGGGCGAGAACGAGATCATGGCCGCCAACGCCGTGAACAAGGCCGTCGGCCGGCAGACGTGCGCGGACTACATCTCCGTGGAGGTGATACCCGGGGACGAGAAGATCGTGATGACGGGCGGTCTCGTGTTCAAGGTGCAGAGCTTCACGTTCCTGCCCGAGAACGCCGAGCGGTGGGCCGGCACGCTGTTCGGCACACTGGACAAGGTCGCCGAAAAGGACATCTGAGCGGCGCGCCCGCTCTCCCCGTGAACGACGGGACGAGATGAGGTTCGCGAGGACCGGGAGCCGCGATGTGACTCTGCGGCTACGGCCTCCGCTCCCGCAATGACGCCAGCAACTGCGCGATCTGCGGATTGTTCGGCTCCAGACGGTCGAGCAGCTCCGCCCGCGCCAGCGCCGCAGCCCGGTCGCCGGCCTCGATCTCGTAGGACGCAAGCGTCATGAGGAGATCGCGATCGTAGGGGTGGCGGGCCAGCGCGTTCTTCAACGCGCCGAGCGCCTCGGCCGCCTTGCCCGTGTCGTGAAGCGCCACCGCGAGAACGTAGGCGAAGCGCGGGTCTTCCGGCGCCGTCTCGGCCGCGCGGGCTAGCCACTCCATGGCTTCCTCGATGCGCTTCTGACGAATGAGACTGAGGCCCAGCGCATGCGCCGCCGGCCCCGACCGCGGGTTAGCCGCAAGCGCTTCGCGCAGCACCCGTTCGGCGCCGGCTTCGTCGCCCTCGGTGCGCTCCAGCTCCGCCAGCGCGATGCTCGCCGCCTCAAAGCTCTTGTCCAGCTCGATGGCCCTCGACAACGACGCCCGGGCCGCATCGGGTTTGCCCTGGGCGCGGTAGAGTTGCGCGAGGTTCGTCTGCGCTTCCGGGCGCTCGGCATTGAAGAGCTGTCCGCTCACGTACTCGGCGAGCGCCGTGTCGAAGGCTGCCCGATCGTCGCCCGAGAGTGCCGATTCCGGCTCTCCGGCCAGAGCCCGCGCCGCATCCATGCGCACGAGCCGGGACGTGTCGCGGAGAAGCGGCGCGAGGAGCGCGGCGCGCGTGGCGGCATCCGCGCCGGCAATGATCGAGATCGCCGCCGAGCGAACCCCCGGATCGTCGACCGCCAGCGATCGTGCCGCCAGCTCGAGGACCTCGGGCGAGGGAAAGCCGCCGAGCCGTTCCAGCGCGCTCGCTCGCGCAATGGCCGACGCGGTGTCTGCGGAGGCGATCCTGAAGAGCGCCGACTGGGCTCCGGGAGCACGCCGGTCGCCGACATCGAATGCCTCCGCAAAGTTCTGTGCTCCGGACGCGGGCGCCGGATACCAGGCCTTGATCGCGTCCCGCGCCCAGCTCGCCGGCTTGTCCTGATGACATGTGGTACAGGCGTTGGGCGTGCCGAGCAGCACCGACAGATCGGGGCGCGGAATGCGCAGCGAATGGTCGTGGCGCGCGTCCACCCCCATGTAGGTCGTCGTCGGCATGTGGCAGGCGGCACATTCGGCGCCCTTGCTTCCTCCGATGGGATGATGGTGATGCTCTGCCGTATCGAACCGTTCGGGCGCGTGGCATTGCGCGCAGACGGCGTTGCCCGGCATGCGCAGCCGACCCGAATGCGGATTGTGGCAGTCGGAGCACGTGACGCCGGCAGCGTGCATCCTGCTCTGCACGAACGACCCGTAGGTGAAAACCTCGTCGCGCTGCTGGCCATCGGCATGATAGAGGCCGGCTTCCAGAGGCGATGGACGAAAGGCATCGAAGAGGCGCCCGGCGGCATTGGGATCGGAGGAGAACTGCTGGCGGCGGGAGTGGCACCCCGCGCACGCCTCGATTTCCTTGCTCGATGTGCGCGGGTGCGAGCGCATGGCCTGCCCGCCGGGGCCCATGGGCCAGGTGACGTTCCTACGCTCGTCCATCCGCAGCGCGAACCCCTTGGCCGCGTCGGGATACGCTTCCGCTCCTCCTCGGGCCTTCGAGGCCCAGTCGAGATGATGCGATGCGGGGCCATGGCAGGATTCGCAGCCGACGCTGATTTCGGACCACGTCGTCTGGAAGGTCCGGGTCTCAGCGTCGTAGTTCTTCTGCACATTCGTGGAATGGCACCAGGCACACTGGTAGTTCCAGGTCTGATCGATGCCGGTCCAATGCAGGGGATGGCCCGCCTTCAGGCCCTGGTCGGGATAGAGATGATACCAGCGCTGCCCGCCGTCCTCCTTCGGGCGCGCGTCCCAGGCGATGCCGAGCGCTTGATAGCGCCCGCCCGGCAGCGCGATCAGATACTGCTGCAGCGGGGCGATGCCGAAGGTGTAGGCGATCTCGAAATCGGCAAGCGTCCCGTCGGGGCCATCCGTCCGCACCCAGAACCGCCCGTCCTTCTTGAAGAAGGTGCTTTCGACACCGTCGTACGTGAAGGTCGCGCCGTCGAAGTCGCCGAGAACGGTCGTCTCGCTCGCGTCCTGCATGGCCGCGTGATGCTGCGAGGACGACCACTCCGCATGCTCGGCGGGGTGGCAGGTGGCGCACGCCTGCGAGCCGACGAAGCGGGCCGCTGGTCGCGCATCCGAGGCCGGACGGCCGTCGTCGGCGGCGGCTCTACCTTCAACTGCGAGCAGTGGGACGGCAACCATCACGCCCCAGGCCATCAGCTTCGCAAGACGGCGAGGCCGCGTCGCTGCGGGCAGACCGGGCCGCGCCGCAGCTACGGATGTCTCAAACGCCGGCATCATTCGTGAGGTGCATGTCGAAGTTCACATCCGGGGGCTCTTGATCGGACGGCCGACGGAGCGGCCTCGGCCGCGCAGCCTATACCATAGCAAACGGCGGCGTCTTCCACGCCGCCGTCTCGCGGTCTGACCGGCCGATGGACGTGGCCCCGTCTAGAAGTTCACGGAGAGGCCCGCGATCGGACCCTGCTGCAGCACGTCGTATTCGTACGCGCCTTCTGAATAATCCACCGTGAGAGCGCGATAGCCCACAATAATCCACCGTGAGAGCGCGATAGCCCACATAGCCGTTGATCGTGTGGCCATCCGTTTCACACAGCTTCAAGTTATAGGTCGCAAGCGCCTGCCAGGAGAAATCGCTGCCCGCGCCGAAGCCGCCGATATCGCCCCGAACGAGGATGCTCTGCCCCGGCGCAACCGATTGCATCCAGCGCGCCCCGACGAAGGGATCGACCCAATCGACAGTGCCCGAACGGTCGAGCGCGACGCGATCGGTTTGCAGATAGACGTCGGTCTCCTGGCGCCAATACCGTCCGCCGGCGAGCACATCGACCGTCCCGCCGCTCTCAGACCAGACGGAATAGGCCGCGCCCAGCTCCACGGTGAGCTGAGAATAGTCGACCTCGACCTGGCCGGAGACGAACCGGCGCTCGAAACCGTCGGCCGCCTCGACCGCCGTCCACATGATGTCGTTGAAGAACGAGAGCGGACCGCGGCGCAATTCGGCGTAGCTCATCCAGATCGGAACCTCCGACCAATCGAGATTGCGCAGGATGTCGCCCGGGTGAGGTCCACGTCGAGAGTCGTGCTCCCGACCTCGGCGCGGCCAGACATGAACGCCAGCCAGGCGTAGGGCGTGAAGGCCAACCTCCACTCCGAGGAGGCGACTGGAGCGTCGGCCGCAGGGTATCCGAGATCCGCGGTCGAGCCCGTGGTCGCAGACCCGCAAAGAACGAGCCCTATCACGGTCAATTCCGGGAGCCCGGGCCGGACAGACCTCCCCATGACGCCATCTCCGTTCGCTGCCGCCTCAATCCGTCCTGACCAGCAAGCATCCCACCCCGCCCGCCGATACGGCTTTTTTTGACAGCGGGCACTTTTGCGGGCCCGATGTCGCCGGCAAGGCACGAAAAAAGACCGTATGCCGAGCATGACCGTGCAGGGCTGTCGCGGCATGCTTGCTGGCCTCGGGCTGCCCGACCCCTAGCCTCGACCCTCCGGCTATCGTTTTGTCTTGCCGTGTCAAAATCTGCATAGCCGGCACGAGGCGCCTGGATCATTCTTTGGCCGCTCTGCGGTTTTTGCTCGCGCGATCCGCTGTCCCGCGCCCCAGTCCGACACGGCAGGAGTCCTGTCCATGAAGAGATTTCGTTCGCTGCTTCCCGCTTTCGCCGTTCTGATTTCCGGGATTGCCCCTGCCCTTGCTCAGGACGTGACCGGCACCTTGGGCTCGCCGAGCGCCACCACGACCATTCCCGGCCAGCAACTTCCGCCGCCCACTCCGGACTTCGGCGGCGTCATCAAGAACGACGCTTTGGAGTCGACGGCGTGGTGGGCCCCGCGTGTGGTGCCGCCGAAAGGGGCGCCGAACGTCTTGCTGATCATCACCGACGACGCCGGGTTCGGCGTTCCGAGCACGTTCGGAGGCCTGATCCCGACGCCGACCATGGATCGGCTGGCGCAAGAAGGCCTGCGCTACAACCGCGTCTTCTCCACTGCGTTGTGCTCGCCGACGCGCGCGGCCTTGATTACCGGCCGCAACCATCATTCCGCCGGTTTCGGGGTCATTTCCGAGCAGTCGACGGGATTCCCCGGCTACAACAGCATCATCGCCAAGGACTCCGCCACGATCGGCCGGATCCTTCGCGACAACGGCTATGCGACCTCGTGGTTCGGCAAAGACCATAACGTCCCCGCTTTCGCGGCCAGTCAGTCCGGCCCGTTCGACCAATGGCCGGTCGGTTTGGGCTTTGAATATTTTTACGGCTTCGTCGGCGGCGACGCCAACCAGTGGCAGCCCAACCTCTTCCGCAACACGACGCAGATTTTCCCCTTCGAGGGTCAAAAGCCCGGCACGTGGAACCTGGTCACCGCCATGGCCGATGACGCCATCGACTACATGACCCGCATGCACCAGATCCAGCCGGACAAGCCCATCTTCATCAAATATGCGCCCGGAGCGACGCACGCACCGCATCATCCGACCAAGGAGTGGGCCGACAAGATCAGGGGCATGAAGCTCTTCGACGACGGCTACGAGAAGGTCCGCGAGCGCATTTTCGAGAACCAGAAGCGCCTCGGCGTCGTTCCGAAGGATGCCAAGCTCGGACCGTGGCCGAAAGACCTTCTGAAGCCCTGGGATGAGCTGACGGCCGACGAGAAGAAGCTGTTCATCCGCCAGGTGGAGATCTTCGCCGCCTACGCTGCCTACAACGACCATGAGATCGGCCGCGTCGTGCAAGCCTTCCAGGACCTCGGCCGGCTCGATAACACCCTCATCATCTACATCAACGGCGACAACGGCACGAGTGCGGAGGGCGGACCGGTCGGCACGCCGAACGAGGTCGCCTTCTTCAACGGCATGAACCGGCTGCCGATCGAGGTGCAGCTCAAGTTCTACGATGTCTGGGGGACAGAGCAGACCTACAATCACATGTCCGCAGGATGGTCGTGGGCCTTCGACACGCCGTTCCCCTGGTTCAAGCAGAACGCGTCAGCGCTTGGCGGCATCAACCAGAATATGGTCGTGTCCTGGCCGGCGCGCATCAAGGACAAGGGTGCGCTGCGCGAGCAGTTCGTGCATGTGATCGACGTGCTGCCGACGGTCCTGGAGGCCGCCGGCATCCGTGCGCCGGAGACCGTCGACGGCATCAAGCAGAAGCCGATCGAGGGCACGAGCTTTGCCTACACGTTCGATGCGGACAACGCCAAGGCGCCGTCGCGGCACACGACGCAATATTTCGAGATGATGGGCCAGTGGTCGCTGTATGACGACGGCTGGTTCTTGAGCACCAAGGTCAACCGCGCCCCGTGGGAAGCCTTCGGGCCGGCCAATCCGAACCCTCTCGACAATCAGGTTCTGCAGCTCTTCAACCTCAACGAGGATTTCAACCAGACGACCGATCTGGCAGCCACGCATCCCGACAAGGTCAAGGAGCTGAAGGCCAAGTTCATAGCGGAGGCCCAGAAGCATCAGGTCTTCCCGCTCGACGCCTCGGTGGCGGCGCGGATGGTGGCGCCGCGCCCGAACATTACCGCGGGACGGACCGAATTCGTCTACACGGCCCCCATGGTGGGCTTGCCCCAGGGCGACTCGCCGAGCCTTCTCAATACGTCCTATACGATCACGGCGGAGGTCGACGTGCCCGAAGGTGGTGCCGAGGGTATGATCTTGACCTCCGGAGGGCGCTTTGCGGGCTACGGGTTCTATCTGCTCAAAGGAAAGCCCGTGTTCCTGTGGAACCTGGTCGATCTGGAACGGCTGAAATGGGAAGGCCCCGATGCGCTCACGCCCGGCAAGCACACGGTCGAGTTCGATTTCAAGTACGACGGGCTTGGCGCCGGCACGCTGGCGTTCAACAATTTCAGCGGTATCGGCCGCCCCGGAACGGGGACGCTGAAGGTCGACGGCAAGGTCGTCGACACCAAGACCATGCCGAAGACGCTGCCCATGATCCTGCAGTGGGACGAGAGCTTCGACATCGGCTCGGACACGCTGACCGGCGTGAACGACGCCGACTACCGGCCGCCGTTCGCTTTGACCGCCAAGCTCGACAGGCTGACGGTCAAGGTGGATCGCCCCAAGCTGACGCCGGAGGACATCAAGAAGCTCGAACAGGCCAAGAGGGCCGCGTCGGACGCACCCGCAGCGGACAAATAACGCGGCTCCGGCCGGTGCAAGATCGCCTTCGGAGGCGAGAGGACGGCCCCGAACGGGTTCGCATCGAGCCCTGCTGATCCCATATTGACAGCGGCTGAGCAACGGCCAAATGTAGCTGCGACTTCAGGCAGAGACTTCCCGATTGAGCCCACGCAACTTTTCAGTGCCGGTGTGACGCCGGGGCTGGCGTGCGTGCAAATGGCCGAGTGGAGAAAAGCATGTCCAAGAAGATCCTCTGTGCCGTGGACGGCACGGAACACTCCAACCGCGCGATTGAAGTGGCGGCCGAGTTCACAAAGGCCGCGAACGGCGAGCTCATTCTCCTGGTCGTGGACCAGGTGCGCCTGGAAGGCCGCGGCGGGCCGGTTCATCAGCTCGGAGCCGAGGAAGCCAAGCGCATGCTCGCCGCGGCACAGCGCACGGCGGCGACCGCCGGCTGTCCGAACGCGCGGCTCGTATCGGTCGCGAGCCGCGACGTGGCACGCGCCATTCTCAATTATGCCGAGGACGAGAAGGTCGACCACATCGTCGTCGGCACCGGCGAGAAGGGCGCCGCCACGCGTCTCGTCGTCGGATCGGTCTCGCACGATCTCGTGGTTCGCGCCCATTGCAGCGTGACGGTCGCGCGCTGACCGCACGGCTGCCAACCTCGCGCAGGGCATCGTAAGGACGACCCCGTTATCGTCCCAAGAGTTTCCGGATTGCGGCTTTCAGGGAGCTCTCGCTCTCGCAGTACTCGCGCCACGGCTTCGTTCTCGCAAGCAGGGCGGGCGCGGTCTTTATCGTGAAGCGCATCGGATCGAGCCCGTTGCGCACCTGACCCCAGCTCAGCGGCATCGACACCGGCGCGCCCGGCCGCGTGCGCGGCGAAAGCGGCGCCACCGCCGTCGAGAGGCGATCATTGCGCAGGTAGTCGAGAAAGATGCGGCCCGCCCGCTTCTTCTTGGCCATGCTGATGAGGTAGCGATCCGGGCTGTCCTGCACCATGGCCGCACAGACAGCCTGGGCGAAGGCCTTCGCCTCCTTCCAGCCGAGAGCGTCGGTGTCGCGGATGGCGAGCGGGGTCACGAGATGCAGGCCCTTGCCGCCCGACGTCTTGCAGAAGACCGCCAGGCCCAGCTCCTCGAGCCGTTCCCGCAACTCTTTCGCGGCGTCGATGACGGCGCCGAATGCAACGTCGGGAGCGGGGTCGAGATCGAAGACGAGGCGTCCCGGCCGGCTCGGAGTCCCCGGCTCGTTGTTCCAGGGATGAAACTCCACCACGGCGGCCTGGGCGGCCGCAATCAGGGCTTCGATGCGATCGATCTGGATATACGGCTTGCGATCGCCTGCAATCGTCACCTGGGAGAAGAGGTTCGACATGCCCGGTGAGGCATGCCGCTGGAAGAAGCGCTCGGCCTGAATGCCGTCCGGAGCGCGCAGGATCGAGCAGGGCCGCCCCCGGATGTGATCCATCATCCACGGACCGACGGTCTCGAGGTAGCGCGCGAGATCGAGCTTGGTGTAGCTCTCCTGGTCGGCGTCGGCCGGCCACAGCACCTTGTCGGGCTTCGAGATCACGACGCCGCAGACCACCGACGAGGCGCGCGTCGGAACCTTCCGCCGGATTGCCTTGGCTGCCGGCATGGCGAGCTCCGTTCGGTCGGGCGACACCGCTTTTTCCGCCTTCACCTGGCGCGCCGGCTTGTCCTGGCGCAGGCCCTTGAAAGCGGCCTGCCGCACCATGCCATCGACCGTGAATCCGGCAAATTCGATCTCGGCGACGAGATCGGGCTTCACCCACGTCCAGTCCCGTTGCCGGCGCGGCGCGGTTTGTCCTCCGAACGGGCTTTTTTCCGTCTTGCGCGCCTTGAGCTTTCTGAGGAGGCCCGGAGTGTTGTGCGCATTGAACCCGGTGCCGACGCGTCCCGTATGCACGAGATGGCCGCCGCGATAGACGCCGACAATGAGGGAGCGCAGGCTCGTGGCGGTCCCGCTCCAGCCGCCGATGACGACCTCCTGCCCGCCGCGGCACTTGGACTTCATCCACGTCGCCGTGCGGCCGGACTGATAGGCCGCGTCGGCACGCTTCGAGACGATACCTTCGAGCTCAAGGCGGCACGCCGACTTGAGGACGGCCGTGCCGGGATCATCGAGATGCTCGACGTACCGGATCTGTCCGTTCCGGTCGGCTGCTTCCGCAACCACCCGCTTCAGCTCCTCCTTGCGCTCGAGCAGGGGAAGGCCGCGCACATCCCGGCCGCGCAGGAACAGCAGATCGAATACGAAATAGATGAGGTCGCGCGAACGGCCCTCCGAGAGCGCCGCCTGCAAGGCCGAGAAATTCGAGACGCCGTTCTGATCGAGGGCGACGACCTCGCCGTCGATGATGCAGTCGGGGAAATCGGCAACCGCCTCCCCAACGGCGCTGAACTTCACGGTCCAGTCGAGCCCGGCGCGGGTGCGCAGGGTTCCCTCGCCGCGCTCGACACGCAATTGCATCCTATAGCCGTCGAGCTTGATCTCGTGCACCCAGTCGGCGCCCGTTTGCGGTCGGTTGACGCGCTTACAGAGCTGCGGCGCAACGAAGGGCGGCATGGTGGCAGATGTAGGCGCAGAGGAGCTGGCGCGCGTTGTCGCCCGTGCTCGGGGTGCCGTCCGTTCCTTCGCAGCCCCGGCGCCGTCGTTGGAGCCGGTGCGGCTTGAAGGCCGGGATTTGGGGATCGCAACGCGCATGAACGCCTTGGGCGCCCGGCCCTTCCCCGCCGCGATGTCGTCCATGCTGCGCCCGGACGCAACCGAGTGGTCGTCCCCGAGGATGCTGTTCCGGCCGCCTTCTTTTTCGTAGCCGTCATGGCGCTTGATGAGCAACCAGTTGGTCCGCTTGCCGCCCTCGCGGTCGCGGGACATGCGGACCAGAATCCATCCCCCTTTCAGCTTTTCGCCTGCCAGAACGAACTTGAGCTCACCTTTGCGGAGCGACGTTGCCGCGTCCCCTTCCGCCGCCCAGAAGCCGCGGTCCCACAGCATGACCGTGCCGCCGCCATACTCGCCCTTGGGGATGGTTCCTTCAAAATCGCCGTAGTCGAGCGGATGGTCCTCCGTTTCGACCGCCAGGCGCTTGTCTGCGGGATCGAGCGACGGCCCCCTGGTCACGGCCCACGACTTGAACACGCCCCCGACCTCGAGCCGCAGGTCGTAATGAAGGCGTCTGGCCGCGTGCTTCTGAATGACGAAGCGGGGATGGCCGGCAGGCGCAATCCGCACCGCGCCGCTCGGCTCCTCCGTCTTCGTGAAATCGCGCTTCTGCCGATAGGGAGAAAGATTTCGGTACGCCATGACGCTCGACCAGCCGACCCGCCCGTCTCGGGGCCAACGCTAGGCGCGGCCCCGCGTTCCCGGTGCCGGCACGTTTTACGGGATCAAGAGATGACGCGCCCGAGCGGGCCCGGTGAACTCTCGCACCGAACTCAGCGATCGTTACAACAACGGCGGTTGGTCGCGAAACTCCAGGTGAGCGGTCCAGCCCACCGCGAAGTTCTTGTCCAGCTCGATGGTCCTCGACAACGAAGCGCGGGCCGCATCGGTTGACCCTTGCGCGGTAGAGTTGGGCCAAGTTTATACCATGGGATGATGGCAGCGGAGGCAGTCGCGAGCGAACCGGTCTCCGCATAAAAATCCTTGCCAACAGTGAATAGATCAGGGATTCAGCCGATTTTCTGGGCTGTGCGCGTCACAATTGCGAGGCTAAGCGCCAGAGTTCGCGTCGGTTCTCGCCTGCTTGCACGCTCAGTTCCCTACGCCTTCGAGCAGGGAATAAGAGGGATCCTGGCCGGACGCTCTCACACTAAGTTCACCCCCTCCGGAAGGTTCACTGCCGACCTCACGAGGGTGAGCAAAGCTGTGGCGCGCAAACGAACCACCCCCGCATTTTGCCGTTGCGGACCAGGGTGGGCTGCCTGATCTTGGGAGCGTGGACGCTCCGCCATCTGGTGGGGGTTTCCAGGCGAGCCGTCAGCAAGGAGTGCGGACGTCGGCCGCGCTTTGTGACCCAGGTCTTCGGGGCAACCGCCCGAACCGGGCAAGCGCCGCAGGACGTCGGGACACTCGATTGGCGGCTTCCCTTTCGGTGGTGAACGCGCCCGTTCACCGATCCGGAAGGACAAGTCGATGGCAAAGAACCGATCTCCCCAAGTCCAGGCCGCCGCCGGGCTCAAGCCGGCTCTACAAGAAAAGTCGCGCGAGCGGCGACAGGCCCAACGGGCTCTTTCCCAGTTTGAACGGCACGCCGCAGGCCGACGCAATGATCTCCTGCCCCGGCTGACCGTCGAATACGTGCCGGTCGAGAGCCTCAAGCCGGCCCGTCGGCGGGTGCGCCGAGCAACGGCGTCACAGGTGGCCAGGGTCAGGCTGAGCCTCACCCGGCACGGAGTCTGCACTCCAGTCCTGGTCGATGCCGAAGGGCGGATCGTGCACGGGCACGTGGTCTGGGAGGCGGCACGTCTCGAAAACCTCGAGCACGTCCCAGTGATCCATATCGACCACCTTCGCGAGGCCGAGCTGCGGACCCTCGCCATCGCTCTCAACCGCACCGCTGAGACCGGCGAGTGGGACGTCGCGGCGCTCAAGGTCGAGTTCGAAGAGCTGATCGAACTCGAGGAGGACATCATTGGGACGGCCTTCGAGCTTGCCGAGATCGATGCCTTGCTCATCGACGAAGAGTCGGACGAACCGGAAGCCGAAGTCCTCCCGGATCTTCCTCAGTCGGCGGTCTCCCAGGCCGGCGACCTCTGGGTGATGGGGAGGCATCGGCTCGCACAGGGCGACGCGCGAGACCGGGATGTCTATGCGCGCCTGTTTTCGAATCCGGAGCCTGCAAGGCTGGTCCTGACTGACGTGCCGTACAACGTTCCGGTCAGGAGCCATTGCACGAGCCAGCCGCACCACCGCGAATTCGCGATGGCGCACGGAGAGCTCAGCCGAGAGGAATACTTCGCGTTCAATACCGATTGGATGCGGCCATCTCTGGAGCAACTCGTCGACGGCGGCCTTCTCGCGACGTACATCGATTGGCGGAACATCGAGCTGGTCCTGGCCGCGGGCCGCGAACTCGATCTGGATTTGTTGAACGTTGTCATCTGGGCCAAACCGAACGGCGGTCAAGGAAGCTTGTGGCGTTCGCAGCACGAGCTGCTGCCGGTCTTCAAGAAGGGGGCCGCTCCCCACATCAACAACATTGAGCTAGGCCGCTGGGGTCGCTACCGCGGCAACGTTTGGACCTATCCTGGCGCATCGACCCTCGGCTCGGAGGCGCGCGAGGGGCTGGCCATGCATCCGACGGTCAAACCGCGAGCCATGCTTGAGGATGCCCTGCTCGATGTCACCGACCGCGGCGATGTCGTGCTCGACTGTTTTGCGGGATCGGGATCGATGCTGCTCGCGGCGGAGGCGACGGGTCGCGCCTGCCGCGCAATCGAGATCGATAGTCTCTACTGCGACGTCGCCATCGAGCGATGGCAGCAGATGACCGGACGCGAGGCGGTCCTTACCGAGACAGGCGAAACCTTTTCGGAGGTTGCTCTGCGACGTGGCGTAGCACCTCGAACCGAGAGAGAGCGCTGATGTCCCAGAAGCTTCCAAAGAAGGCGTCAGGGGACGGCGTCGGCTACTGTCGTCCTCCGAAGGCGCACCAGTTCCCGCCGGGTCAGTCTGGAAACCCGAGGGGCAGGCCGAAGGGCCTGCCTACGCTCCAGGAGGCGATGGCCAGGGAAGCCGCCAAGCTCGTCCGGATCAAGCAGGGCGACGAAATCGTCAAAATCCCTAAGCTCGTTGCCTTGGCACGTCGCGTATTCGCCAAGGCCTTGGAGGGCGATCTGGCCGCGGCACGCATCGTGTTCCAGCTTGTTGCCGAGCCCGATACGCCGGGAGATGCTGCGCAAAAGAGCACGTATGTGCTGCCCGATGACGACACCATCAAGCGCATGGTCAAGCGCTTCGATCACCTCACCTCGTCAAAGGGGAACAAGTGATGAAGCCGGCGAACTATGCGCGCACCGGAACCATCCAATTTCTCGAGAGCCTGATCGCACTCGCGCGCGTTGACTACTGGTGCTTCGTCGAACTCACCTTTGGGGTTCTGCATCCAGGCCAGAAGTTGGCTCACGCCGACTACCTTGAGCTGTTGGCCACCGTCTTGATGCGCGTCGAGGCGAAGCGTTACCGGCACGTCATCATAAACCTGCCCCCGCGACACATGAAGTCGATGATGGTGTCAATCTTCTACGTCGCCTGGCGCCTGGGCCGCGATCCGACGACGAGGTTCATCACGATCTCCTATGGAGACGACCTCTCGCATGACCTCTCCGCAATGACGCGGACGCTGATGAGGTCAGAGATCTATCAGCGCATCTTTCCGGACACAGCCCTCGACAAGCAAGCCGTCGACTACGTCCGCACGACCAAGGGCGGCTACCGCTATGCGACGTCGGTTGGCAGCGACATCACGGGGTTCGGCGCCGACGTAATCATCGTCGACGACCCCATGCAGCCCGACGATGCAGCCTCCGAGCACGTCAAGGAGCGGCTCCGTAGCTGGCTCTTCAGCTCCGCGCTCACCCGGTTCAACGACCCCACGACGGGGGCTTTCATTCTCGTGATGCACCGGCTCGCCCCTGACGATCTCTCCGCCACGCTCGAACCCAATGCGGACTTTGTGCTGAAGCTACCGCTCGTCGCCGAGAAGGAAGAGAGAAATACGTTTCGAGATCAGCTCATATTTTACCGCCGCCCAGGGGATGTGCTCAATCCGGAACGCATGACGGTCGAGGCTGCCGCGAAGTTGCAGGCGAGCCTCCCGCCGCACGTCTGGAACGGACAGTATCAGCAGCGCCCCACGGCGGGCGGGTCCGGCATGCTTTCGGTCGAGAGGGTTCAACGGTTCGACCTTGCTAAGCCACCCCGCTTCGAGCTCACCATCCACTCATGGGACATCGGCGCAACAATCGGCGGCAATGCGAGCGTATGCACCAAGTGGGGACTGGCATCCAACAGGGACAAGCGCGACGCGCTCTACCTGACACAGGTTATCCGGGTACGGCTTGAGCTGCCTGAAGTATTGGCAGCCATCAAGGCTGAGATCCAAAGAGATCGACCTGCCCTCGTTGTGGTCGACGAACGCGGCGTCGGGATGGGCGTGGTTCAGCACTTAGAACGCAGCGGCTACCGGAATATAACGTTCTCCTCGAGGACATCGCAGCACATCAAGCTGGGATCATCGACAACAATGCGACCGTCCGACTCAAAAATCGAACGCTTTGGGCGCGGTATTCTGCGTATCGACGACGGGCAAGTACTGATCCCGATGACCGCACCTTGGCTTGAGACGTTCCTCTATGAAATTGCCGCATTCCCCAACATCTCAGACGATGATCAGGTCGACAGCATGAGCCAGCTCATTGCGAATTTCGACAACGCGGTCGCCAACGCGAGGCGCAACAAACGCAATCTGGGATAGCTTTGAGCTTCATTGGCGAAGAGCGCGACATGCGCATGCTCGCCGGAACCTGCATCGCAAAATCCGAGTCGGATCTGTCCCCATGTGGATGCCTGCCATCACCTCCAGTCGCAAAGGTCTGTGATCTATGTTGAGTGGGACATCAGAGGATGATTTGCACATCTTGCATGACGGGCACGGCCTTGATCGTAAGCAGCCCGTGGTCGCCCGGTCCCACACCGACCAGCATGTCACGGCCTTGTTTGACTGTCGGGCTGTCCGCCACATGCCCGACGGCTCGTCGCGCGACAGGCGGAACAGCCAAGTTGCATAGATTGGATCGGATCGGGGATTGGATCGGATCGGGCGCACAGACGGGGACAAGGACGACGATGAGCAGCGACACCGGCCTCCTCCTAACGAAGATCCTGCCGATGCTCGTCTATCCGCTCGGGGCATCGATCGGCCTTCTTTTCGTCGCCGGCGGTCTTGTGCTGGCCGGGCGGACCCGGGGCGCGCTCGCGGCCGGCGCCGCCGCCGTGCTGTTGCTGTGGGCCGCCTCCACACGGCCGGTCGCAACCTGGGCCCTCGCGACGCTCGAACGCCAGTATCCGCCCCGGGCACTCGCCGAGACACCCACGGCCGACGTCGCCATCCTGCTCGGCGGCGGAGTCGACGGTCCCGTGCCGCCGCGCCACGAGGCCGAGCTCAACGACGCCGGGGACCGCATCGTCCACGCCGCGCGTCTCTTCCGGGCTGGCAAGGTGGGTCGCATCCTCGTCACCGGCGGCAACATTCCCTGGCTGTCCTCCGGCGCGCCCGAGGCCCAGTTCATGCGCGCTTTCCTGATCGAGCTCGGCGTGCCCGAGGCTGCGATCGAGATCGCCAGCGCCAGCCGCACGACGCGCGAGAACGCGAGCGAGATCGCCCAGATGTGGACGAACGGCCGCTATCGGTCCGCGCTCCTCGTCACCTCTGCCGCGCACATGCCGCGCTCGCTCGCGACCTTTCGGCAGGCCGGCATCCCGGTCACGGATTCGAGCACGGACGTGCGCGGTGTCCCTGCGGCGGTGCCGACGGTTCTCGACTGGCTGCCCGACGCCGAGGCGCTCCAGCGGACGACGCAGGCGGCGAAGGAATGGTTCGGCCTCCTCGCCTACCGGGTCCGGGGCGACCTCTAGGCTCGCGCGGTCGACACGATCGAGACAGGCCGCGACACCTTCGGTCCAGTCCGGCAGCCGCAGGCCGAAGACCTGCTCGAGCTTGCCTCAGTCGAGCCGCGAGTTCGCGGGACGGCGCGCGGCCGCCGCGTGCCCACCGTGCGCGGGATCGCACCGCGTGGGTACGCCGTCGGTCATATCCGTCGCGAGACGCTAGCCCACGCCACGTTTCGGTTCAAAGACGTCGGCGAAAGTGTCGGGGTCGGCGGGTTGCAGCGGCACGAGACCGTGGATGCAGTTTTTTCCGGTCGTCATCTTGAGTCGACGAGCTTTGCCGGTGGACTGTTGCCAGCTTGCCTGCTGCCTGCCGGGTAGGCGGCGGGCCGGATGATTCCGTTGAAATATACCGGGTCCGGAGTAAGTTATCCGGGCGTTACGATGGCATTGTTGCTCGCGATCAAGAGAAGAGGTTCGAAAAGGCAGCACTGTCGGAGCGCACTCGTCGAGCCTGCTAAACAGCAGGCGGTGGAGGCTGCGATCAAGGCGTCCGCCCGTCGCGTCAGGCCTTGCCTGATGCACGTCGGCCCGAGTAGCGGACCCCATCGAATGTGTTGAGCGTTCCGTTGGTTCGAGGATCAGAGATGACTGTGGCGTTTCAGCAGACAGTCGATGCGATCGACACCATCCGAGGCGCCCGTTCGCCCGTAGAGATTTGCCGGCGCCTCACCACCTTCACGGCCCGGTACGGCGTGACCGCGATGATCGCGGGTACGATGCCGGGGCCAAACGATACGCCCAGACGGCAATCTGCTCATCTCTTGGCATCCGGATTCCCTGCTGAGTGGATGGCCCGATACGTCTCTCGAAGCTATTTCAAGCTCGATCCTGTGATCCGACGTATCCAATCTGACATCCAGCCGTTCGAATGGAGCCAATCCGCGGCTTACATCGACGAACGCAACCGAACAGCTGCGGACACGATTTTCGGCGAGGCACGGGAGTTTGGACTAAAGGCTGGCTTTGCCGTCCCCATGATTACATTGGAGGGCGACGTTGCTGCCGTCTCATTGGCCGGCGAAAGCGTCGAGCTGCCTCCGTACGCTCCCGGCATTATCGCCATGGTTTCAAATTTCGCGATCGCGCGTGCCATAGAGCTGCGAGCACGCGACGACAGGCGCGTGAGCGCGAATCTTGCTCCGCGTGAAGTCGAATGCTTGCGTTGGACCGCCGAAGGCAAGACGCAATGGGAGATCAGCGTTATCCTGTCGATTTCGGAGCACACAGTTGAGACCCACTTGAAGAACGCTGCTCGCAAGTTGCGCACGGCGACACGAGCCCATGCGGTTGCTGAGGCGTTCCGATCGGGGCTCATCCGATAGCCGCATATACCGTCATGACGGTATACCGCTTTGAGCCGCCCTGAGCTTGGATCCTCTCACCTTCAAACAATGAGGTGAGAGCATGATCTACATTGTATCCGGAACTGACACAGGTCAATTTCCTGACCTCATGGATCAAGTCTATCGGCTGAGACACCGAGTCTTTGTTGAAGAGCTCGGCTGGTCTGACTTGGACAGCGCCGACGCACGGGAAATCGACCAGTTCGATACACCCGACGCCATTCACCACATCGCGGTGCGCGACGACAAGGTCGTCGGCTATCAGCGCATGCTTCCCACTATCAAGCCTCACCTGCTGTCCGATGTGTTTCCCCAGCTGTGCCACGTGGAGCCGCCACGGTCGTCAGATACTTACGAATTGACCCGCTATTGTGTGAACCCTGCTCATCGCACTGGCCGGCGCGGTGTCGGCAGCGTCGGTTCGGAGTTAATGGCCGCATTTGTGGAGTGGGGACTCGCATCCGGCGTCAATCACGTGATCATCGAATTCGAGACCATATGGGTGCTTCGCGCGCTCCAGCTGCGATTCCTCGTGCAGCCACTCGGCTACGAAACCAAGATTGGCAATCAGGCCATCACGGCGACCAAGGTGACCTTCGATCCTTCTACTCTGGCGAAGATTCGCGAGTACCGGGATCATTTTCAGCCGGTTGTTACCTATCTCGGTCAACTTGCCGCTGAGCGGGTCGCGCTGGCGTCCTGAATCATCCGCTCAACGCTGACACCACGATGGGAGCAAAGCTAGCTCCTCCTCTAGAACTTGGCCAGTGAGGATCATCATGTCGCATATCGTTATCGAAACGTATGATGGCTATCAGACCATCCGCATGAACTGGACAAAGCAGGTCCCCGGGTTCCAGCGCGAGACATTTGAAGCAGTGAGATATGCGCTTAAGGCCGCTGATGGCCGCGATGACGTGCATGCCACCGTGTTTTTTGGAACACCTTCTTGCTTTTGCCTTGGAACAGACGTGGCCACCTTCGGCGATCCGAACGGTTTGTCGGAACTTTCTTCTTCTGTCCGGGCTTTCTTCAAGCAGCTCATTAGGACGCGAAAACCTCTCATTGCTGCCGTCGACGGAGACGCCGTCGGACTAGGCATGACCATGCTGCTTCACTTCGATGCAATCTTCGCCACTCCGCACAGCACGTTTCGCGCTCCATTTGCCGAATGGGGATTGGTTCCCGAAGCTGCATCCAGCATAATCCTGCCAACGGCGCTCGGATATCAACGTGCTTTCAAAATTTTCTGTCTGGGGGGAGCAATATCCGCGTCTGAGGCCGAGGCGGCAGGTATCGTCACGACGCTGTGTGATAGGGGTCAGCTGGAAGACGTCGCCCGAGCAGCGGCGATTCGCCTGGCCAATCTACCGCCGCGCGCGGCTTCAGCCACGCGCGAGCTAATGCGAGAAGGACGCTCCCGTTTAGAGCGGCGCGCCGATCTTGAAACGTCAACGTTCCAAGAGCTCCTGGGGGATGCTCTTACGCAGAAGCGCCTCAGGGTGATGGGTAGAGCCGCCCGGATGGCCCTGGCAAGCTAACGCACAACTGCATGGATGGCGGCTCGGCTTTAGGTAACGGGCGAGCACTAATTTCGGACGTGAAGCAGTCAATGTCCTCAAAAATTCTTGACAGCGAAAAGTTGAGTGACCCGATCATAGCGGCGATGCTTCGTTATATCGATGAATTGCGTCTGGTTCTCGACTCGGCGCAGGAAGAGAACGATCTAGCCATGCAAAGGCGTGCTGTGGAGGAGATCGTGATCGCATGTCAGATCACAGACCGCTACAGTCGTAATTTCACTTCAAATGAATAAGCTTGAAGAACTCGGCGATTTCGCAATTAAATAACTGTGCGAGAGCGAAAAGCTCTGCCGCGCTGGTTCTTCGTACACCGTCCTCAGCCGCTTGGTACTCGTCCGTGGATAAGGATAGCCGTGCAGCGCAGGTTGCGACCGAGAACCCGCATTCTCTACGTTTGAAAGCGATTTGTCGACCCACGCATCGATCGGTCAAATTGGTCGGCATGAAGTTAGCCTATCTATTGCTCATGGGCGCACGCGCCCGGTAACGGTTATGGGCCGCCATGATCGCACGGCTTTAGAAGTCGGTCGAATAGACGGCGGCGTTTGAGTCGCACGAGCGATCGGTCCACGGCGGCGGGATCCATCCGTCGCATCAGGGCGGCTGGGGGTAACGGCGAACTTGTTCGCGTAGCAGACGTGGTTCCCGGCAGGGCGCGCAGATCGCGCCAGGCTGGCGCAGCAGACGTGACGAGAGGTAGACGGCCAGCGCCTTCGAGCGCCCGTCGGGATGACTGTACGCAAAGAACCTTCATGCGCGCTGCCTGATCTTGCGCTTCATGTAATAGTGCGTGACAAAGATCTGCGCGATTGCCGCATCGGGCGCAAGTGAGGCCATACACAAGGACGCGCCCAGGCGCAAAGCCTACCAACTTGTATGTCCGACCCCTCTTGTCGGCAACCGATCTCACCGCATCAGGGGCCCAAGGCGCTCTGGTGTCCGATCTACGAAAAAGGACCTCATCTCCTTGAGCAGGATTTTTCCGGTCATTCTGTCCGGCGGCTCGGGCACCCGCCTCTGGCCACTGTCGCGGGCGCTCTATCCCAAGCAGTTCCTCCGTTTTTCTAAGACCCAGTCGGCGAGCTTCCTTGGCGCCGCTCTGCGCCGCTTACAACCCGAAAACGGGTTCGCGGCTCCCCTCATTCTTTGCAACACCGACCATCGTTTTTTGGTTCGCGCCGAGGCCGAGGCGGCGGGCATCGAACCCTGTGCCATCGTCCTTGAACCCGTCGCCCGCAATACGGCGCCTGCCATTGCTGTGGCGGCCCTCATCGCACGGCGCGAGGACCCCCAGGCCATCCTCGTCGTGATGCCGTCGGATCACAGGATCTCCGATGAGGACGCGTTCCGCGATGCGATCCGACGGGCCGGGACAATGGCGGCAACGGGGCGTCTCGTTCTCTTCGGTATTCCTCCTTGTTGTCCGCACTCAGGCTATGGCTACATCGAAACAGGCGATCTGATCGACCCGCCGACGGGCACCCTGGCCGTCAAACGCTTTATCGAGAAGCCGGACCGGGCCACGGCGGAGCGGATGCTCGCCACTGGGGGAGTTTTCTGGAACAGCGGCATCTTCGTGCTCCCTGCGCAAACGCTCCTTGAGGAGATGACACGACTCAAGCCGGAGATCGTCTCGGCCGCGGAGCGCGCCCTCAAAAACGCAACGACGGACCTCGGGTTTCTGCGCCTGGAAAAATCCGCCTTCGAAACATGCTCCAACCTCTCCTTTGACCATGCGGTCCTGGAGCACACCTGCGCTGCGATCATGCTCCCGCTTGAGGCAGGATGGAGCGACATCGGCTCTTGGAGCGCACTGTGGGAGATCGCGCCGCAGGATGCGAACGGGAATGCGGTGCAAGGCGACGCAATACTCGAGGACACGAAGGACTGCTACATCCACACCGAACGGCGTCTTGTGGCCACAATCGGCGTGAAGGACCTTGTCATCGTCGAGACGCCCGATGCGGTGCTGGTGGCTGACAAGGCGCGAACCCAGGAGGTCGGACACCTCGTCCAACGGCTGAAACAGTCGGGGCGCAGCGAGCAGGAGCAGCACCTGCGCAATCACCGTCCATGGGGCTATTTCGAGACCCTCAGTCTGGGCCCGCGGTTCCAGGTCAAGCTGCTGCATGTGAAGCCTGGGGCCCGCCTATCGCTCCAGATGCACCATCACCGGTCCGAGCACTGGATCGTCGTCCAGGGAACAGCCAGGGTCACGATCGACGACCAGGAGAAACTCGTGCAGGAGAACGAAAGCGTCTACATTACCGCCACGCAGTGGCACCGGCTCGAGAATCCGGGGAAGGTTTCCCTCGAGCTGATCGAGGTCCAAATCGGCTCCTATTTCGGCGAGGACGACATTGTCCGCGCGGACGATGATTATCGACGGGCGCCCGATGAAACCCGCTAGCCCCATGGAAGAGGACCGGCGTCTTTCCTCACGCAAGAACTGCTTCTGTCCAGCCGTGAGACGTCCGTGGCGCTGATTTTTCTCAATCGATATTTCTATCCGGATCATTCAGCTACGAGCCAACTCTTGTCGGACCTCGCCTTCGCGCTCGCATCTGAATCTGAAGGGCAGACCGTTACCGTCATCACGTCGCGGCAAAGCTACGACGACCCAAGCCTGTCCCTCCCGCCGCGGGAAGCGATCCGTGGAGTCGACGTCAAACGAATCTGGACGACGCGCTTTGGCCGGACAAACCTTGTCGGCCGCGCGATCGACTATCTGACCTTCTATGTATCGGCCGCCTGGGCCCTAGGACGGTTGGCCCGATCGGGCGACGTGATCATCGCAAAAACCGACCCGCCGATGCTTTCGGTCATTGCCGCGCCCATCGCCCGCTGGCGGCGCGCCAAGCTCATCAACTGGCTGCAGGACCTCTTTCCCGAAGTCGCTCAGGCTGTCGGCCCGGGGGGCGGCGGGACCATGACCCCGCTCTATCGCGCGATGGCTTACCTGCGCGACCGGTCCCTCCGCTCTGCCAGATGAATGTCGTGCTTGGGGAACGCATGGCGCTCCGGGTCGAGGCCCTGAACGTTCCGCCGGAGCGCATCCGGTGTAGCCGGTCGCGCGGTTCTGCACTTTTCACGCGCGGTATTAGCATACTGTCGTCTCCCGCTATTCACCTCGTCTCGCTGAGGCCTAGTCTTGAGGGCCTGATCGTTCCCAGCAAGTTCCATGGGGTGACGGCCGTCGGCCGTCCTACCCTCTTTATCGGCGATCAAGACGGCGAGATAGCCGCGCTGGTCGCCCGTTACGAATGCGGCATGACGGTTCCGCAGGGCGACTCTGCGGCTCTTGCCCTAGCGGTCCTTGCTCTCGCAGGCGATCCCGAAGGCCGGGCCCGCATGGGCACCAATGCCCGGCGCGCATTTGAAACGGACTTCGCAAAATCAATTGCGGTCAGACGCTGGCGGAAACTCCTGACAGAGATCACGCGCAGCGGGTCGTCGTCCGAAAACCCAAGACACCGCTCGGCTCTTGGCTGAAGGCCGGTACACGAGAACACAAGGGTGTCTTCCAGCTCTCAATTGCGAACGGGCGATCCGTTGGCCTCAGCGATCCCTTAGTTGCTTGCCGGCCGATCCTTGGAGCCTGTCGCCTCAATGATCGCAATGGCCCCGCCTAGCACCGCCCCTCCAACGAGAAGCGGGCCCCAGGCACCCAAGGATTCAAGACCAGTGGTCAGATCCTGTCCGGCTGTGCAGTCCGATGGCACCGCATAGTAGCCAGGCTCGAGCAACGCCAACCGACCGCCATCGGCGCAGATGATCGCGGCTTCGCCGCCTGTGTTCACAAGCACCGAATCTCCCGGCGCCACGGCCACGGATCCCGCAACGGGCCGGTAGCCCTCGCCGCGACTGACGAGGACTTCGCTCTTCGTGACGACAAGCGTTGTCGCCTCAGCGGCCCCGCCGCTCCCGAACACTAGGGCCAAGCTCAGCAAGGCCATTGATCGCCAAAACATCATTCAAATCTCCTTCCACGCAGGAAAAATTCGAATCACCATGCCTTCGATGATAGACGGTCCAAACCGATCGACACTGACCAACGCGCCACGTGTTCACAGAAAAAACAGGGTTCAGCGTGTGTGTGTTCGACGCCCAAAACCCAATGCGGCCCTGAGACGGGTCCTGACAGGGGCCGCCGACTATCCCTTAGATCTGCCGAACAAAAGCAGGTCGCCGAAGCGTTCGCCCTAGTTAACGCGGAGGGACTTTTGAAACGCATGATAGGTGGCGGCCAGCCCTTCGCGCAAAGAGATCCGAGGCTGCCAACCCAGCGCGGCAAGCTTGGCGCCACTCATGAGCTTGCGCGGCGTCCCATCGGGCTTTGAGACGTCGTATCGGATCTCGCCGGAATAACCCACAACCTGGGCGACGAGACGGGCGAGCTCCGCGATCGTCATGTCCTCACCCGAGCCGACGTTGATGTGTTCGTCGTCCGAATAGATTTTCATGATGTGCACCAACGCATCGGCACAATCATCGGCATGCAGGAACTCTCGCCTCGGCGTTCCGCTTCCCCACACGTTGAGGTGGGGTGCGCCGCTTTCCTTCGCCTCATGCGCCTTGCGGATCAGAGGCGGGATCACATGACTGGTCTCCAGATCGAAGTTGTCCCCGGGGCCGTAGAGATTGGTCGGCATGGCGGAGATGAAATCGCAGCCGAACTGCCGGCGATAGGATTGGGCGAGCTTAATGCCGGCGATCTTGGCGATCGCGTACCATTCGTTCGTGGGCTCCAGAGGCCCGGTCAGAAGGGAGGCCTCCTCGATCGGCTGAGTCGCAAACTTGGGGTAGATGCAGGACGACCCCAAAAAGATCATCTTCTCGACGTTCATTTCATAGGCGGCCCGGGTCACGTTCGCGGCGATCATCAGGTTGTCGTAGAGGAAATCCGCCGGATAGGTCGTGTTGGCGAGAATACCTCCGACCTTGGCCGCAGCCATGAAGACGGCCTGAGGCCGCTGCTCCCGAAAGAAAGCCAGAACCTGGTCCTGGCGCACCAGATCGACGGAGCTGCGATCCGCGATCAGAACCGTACACTCCTCCCGGCTCAGGCGACACACAAGGGCAGATCCGACCATGCCGCGATGGCCCGCGACATAGACCCGCTTGCCCTGTAGCGCATACGGAAGTGGCCGGCCTGAGGGAGCTCGTTGGCCAGCGCCGGTCTCGGTCATCATCGATCCCCGCTTCGCATTAACGCGCCGTGCGGTCGTGGCGCCAGTCCTCCCGGGCGACTTCCTCCAGATCGCTGGTGACCATTTCCGAAACAAGCTGCTTGAAGGGTGTTTTATGCTGCCAGCCAAGTCTCGTGCGCGCTTTTGAGGGATCCCCTAAAAGCTCGTCAACCTCTGTCGGACGGAAGTAGCGCGGATCAATCCGAACCAGGTCCTGACCGGATTTCACATCGCTACCGACCTCATTGACCCCCTCGCCCTTCCAGACGATCGAACGGCGCACTTCAGAGAACGCGAGTTCGACAAACTCCCGGACGGAGTGCATCTCGCCTGTCGCCAACGATCCGGATCCCCCGCAGCCTCCGTCGGATCTTCAAGACCGCCTGCGGCTCGGACGCGTGTTCGAGGCGCTTCTAAGCCACGATCTGACCGGCCGCCTCAGTCGCTACGAAAATAGCCTGCAGCGCCGGCTCTCGAGCACCTTAAAGGAATCCCGGGAGATGCAGAAGCTGCGGATCGAGATGAACCGGGCAAGGATGGAGGCCCAGACACTCCTGCAACCGGACAACGACGAGGTTGTCGTGGTCAACGGCAAGCGGCTGAAGAAGATTGGACCTCCATGAGGACCTTCCCAATCGATGGCGATAGGAGGCACTCGGGGGATCGCCTGACTGGCACCTTGCTCCGAGGCCTTTCCGTAGACTTGTCGGCCTCCCCAAGTCTCTCTTGCGCAACGAGCCTTGTGCGCGCGTCGTTGACGGCCTATGGCGACGACCTTCTGAGGGACATCGTCGTCAAGGACTGAGGCATTGATCGAAGTTACCGCGCTCGTGCAACAGCGCGGTCGCCCGATCAAGAGACGGGCACGTTGGGCGCTGGCTGTCTCAGGCCGGAAGCAGGCCCCGTCGCTCGGCAAATGATCAAAATCAACGCAGCGGCTTCTTGAGGCGAACGCCGGGCCCCTTTTTTTCATCCTGATCGATGAGCTCGACGCCTTTGGCCTCTAAAGCGCGCTGAATGCGCACTAGAGTTTGCGCGTTCCCGCTGATTTCCCCGGCCGCGACCTCAATCCTGCGAACCGTGGCGACCCCAACTCCTGCCCATTTAGCCAGTTCGGCTTGGCTAATTCCAAGCAGCGCCCGGGCTGCGCGCATTTGCGTCGGTAGGATCATCCGAGCGCGCATTCGATAAAGGCTTGACTTATAATATCGATAATGATATTAAAAAGATCGCTATCGATGTTAGATGTGAGCGCCATGCGTACCCACCCGTCACCTGAATTAACCGTAAGTAGTCAGCTGAGACTGTACGACGATTGTCGCCGCGATTTGTTGGCTGAGTTCCCCGATCTCGACGACGAAACCCTCCAAGACACGCTCGAGGGAATCACCGATCTCAAACAGATGCTAGCCGAGGTTGTCCGATCGGCACTAGACGACGAGGCCCTGGCAGGTGGGCTCTCCACACGTCTTTCCGACATGAGAGTACGCCTTGAACGTCTGGAAGAACGGGCCAGGCGAAAGCGGCAGTTGGCGTTGCGCGCAATGGCGGAGGCGGAGATCTTCAAACTTGCCGAGCCCGACTTCACTGCTTCGGTCAGAACGGGCGTCCCAACGCTGGAGGTTGTCGCTGAGGATCAGATCCCGGCAGCGTATTGGAAGCCGCAGCCTGCCAAACTCGACAAGCAAGGGATCATCGCCGCCCTCAAATCCGGAGCGGCGGTCGAAGGCGCTTCCCTCATCCCGCCGCAACTTCAACTGAGCGTGAGGACAAAGTAATGGCGTTGAGTGAGAAACAGTCGAAGGCCCTCCGAGCGAGACTTCGCCACCAGTACGTGAAGACACGGGAGAACAACGGATCCACGGTCGCCTATGTCGAGGGGTGGCACGTCATCGCCGAGGCCAACCGGATTTTTGGGTTTGAGAATTGGGATCGCCAGACCCAGACGCCGGAGTGTCGCTGGTCGGACGTGCAGAGAGGGCAGACCGTCTGCTTCTATTCGGCCAAGGTCAGGATCACTGTTCGGTCGGGAGACACCATGACGGTGCGCGAAGGGATTGGTACAGGCGTGGGCCGCTCTCCCCAGCCCGAAGTCGCCCATGAGATGGCCGTGAAGTCGGCTGAGACCGACGCGACAAAGCGCGCCCTGGCGACCTTCGGCAATCCCTTCGGCTTGGCCCTCTACGACCGCGATCAGACATTTGTGACCAAGCCCCGGGACGCGGTTCGCGCCGCGCCGTCAGTTTCACCCCCTTCCCTCGTCCTGGCGGACGATCGCACCCTTGAGGTGACGGGTGTTGCAGCCTTCATCGAGGCGACGCGGCGTGAGTTGCAGAGGCTTGATAGTTCCGAGGAGGTCTACGCGTTCTGGACACGCAATCTGAGCGCGTTTATCGATGTTGGCCGTCGCGAGGCAGAGGCAGGACCGGCCCTCGCCTCGGCATTGAAAGAGCGTCTGCGAGAGATCGGCCGGGCCAAATCCCTTCCTGCACAAGGGCATTCCGCCCTCCTGATCCCGAAGGAAACGCGTATCCGCGATCGGGACCATTTGGCCTTCGTGGCGCGGCAGCCATGCCTCGTCTGTGGACGTCGGCCCGCGCAAGCACACCATCTGAAATTCGCACAACCACGGGCCATGAGCCTCAAAGTTTCAGACGAGTATACGGTGCCGCTCTGCAATGGACACCACGACGCTCTACACAAAGCCGGAGATGAGCGAGCATGGTGGGCGCGGCATCGGATCATCGATCCGTTGAAGTTTGCCACACGATTGTGGGCGGCGTCACGGAATGGCGAACGAGAAAGCTATGACGAGACCTCAGGTCTGGCAGCAGACGCGCGTCCTGCGATTCATAACTCGGAGAGTAGTGTGGCCAGTTCAACGATCGATCGGACCAACGTTGATCCAAAGTGACCATTCGTGAAACTGCATACGCCCGAACCGCACGTCCAGAGGAAATACCCCTCTCCGAAACTCGAGCTTTAGGTTCAAACACAGTGGCAAGCGAACGCCAGATTGAGGCCAATCGCCTAAACGCCCTACAAAGCAAGGGCCCCAAAACGATTGAGGGGCGCGCCGCAAGCCGGCGCAATGCGCTGAAGCATGGGCTGACGGCGCGGAGGCTCATCCTCGAAGGGGAGAACTTCAGCCAGTTGAGGCGCTGCGCGCCGAGCTCCTCGCGACCCACCAGCCCCAATGCATCGTCGAAGAACAGCTCGTCGACATGATGGCCGGCCTCCTCTGGCGATTGCGCCGGGTTCCGCAATTGGAGGCCGCGGCCTTTTCGTGGATGCAGCGCTGTCACCGGCAGGAGGGCTTACTCGGGTCCGACGCAGATGGAAATTTACGCGCCAAGCGAAATGCAGAGCAGAAACGGCATCGCCTAGGTCGCGCTGTCTTCCATCTGGTGCGAGATGGAGATTTACTTGACAAGCTCAATCGCTATGAAAGCCATCTCATTTTTCAGCTCGGTCGGATCGCGGCGGAACTCGAACATCAACACGCGCAACGGAAGACTATCTTGAACCGTCCCCCAGTGGCAACCGCGGAGAAAACATCTTGACCTGCCCCAAAGCGGGTACCCGATCTGGAGCGTCATCGGATCGAGCGGCGACGCCATTATGCCGAGTGCCAAATAAACCGCCTTGGCCTCCTCAGAGATCGTATCGACCAGAAGCCCACGGACGCCGACTATTTCGGCAGCTTACTCTGGCTCGCCAAAGGAAATTGGCTCCCGCGTCGACAGAGAAGTCCGACGTTACTTTCGTGCTGATTGGCCGGCTTGAAAATTCTGCGGGCGTGAGGCTGCCGAGCTTCATGTGCGGGCGGCGGCGATTGTAGTCATCGCGCCATAAGATGATAAGCTCGCGAGCGTGACCGAGCGAGCGGAAAGCGGCTTCGTTGAAACAAGCGAGCGACGTTCCGGCTACGTCTTGACGATCCTCTCGCCGCGGAAGCCACGCCGCCCCAGAGCATTGCGCGTATCAATGATGAGTGGCGCGTGCCTGTGAATCATCTCGTAGTCGATCGCGTCATGATCGGTCGAGATCAATACCGCGTCGTAGGCCTCCACCATCGCAGGCCGCAGCTCGACCGACCGACGCCCGGCAAGCGCAGCGTGCTCGCGCGTCACAGGAACTTCCGAGACAAAGGGATCGTGGAAATCCACGCGCGTGCCCCGCCGCTCCAGGAGCTCGATCAGGGCGAAGGACGGGCTCTCGCGGACATCGGGGACGTTCTTCTTGTAAGCGAGCCCGATCAAGAGCACGGACGATACGCCAAGTGACTTGGAGCGATGCACATCGAGCGCCTGCTCCAGATTGGCGACGACATAGCGAGGCATCGAAACGTTGATCTCGCCGGCAAGCTCTATGAAGCGGGTTGAAAGGCCATATTCGCGCGATTTCCACGTGAGGTAGAACGGATCGATCGGGATGCAGTGCCCGCCGAGACCGGGCCCGGGATAGAACGGCATGAAGCCGAAGGGCTTGGTAGCTGCGGCGTCGATCACCTCCCACACGTCGATGCCCATCGCGTCGTAGATGATCTTCAGCTCGTTGACGAGCGCGATGTTGACGGCGCGAAATACGTTCTCGGTTATCTTCACCGCTTCAGCGGTGGCAGGGGAGGAAACCGTCACAACACGATCGACGACCGCCCCGTAGAACGCTTCGGCCAGCCGGGTCGCCTGGACGCCGTCGCCGGCGACCACCTTGGGAATGCCGACGGTGCGGAAGGTCGTGTTGCCGGGGTCCTCGCGCTCGGGCGAGAAAGCGAGAAAGATGTCGCGGCCGCTCTTCAGCCCGCCCTTCTCGAGGATCGGCTTGACCACCTCCTCGGTGGTGCCGGGCCAGGTGGTCGATTCGAGCACCACGATCTGCCCCGCGTGCAGATGAGCGGCGATCGTGCGCGTCGTCTCGACCACGAAACTCAGGTCGGGCTCGCGTTGTTTCGAAAGCGGCGTCGGCACGCAGATCACGATCACGTCACAGGCCGCCAACTCGGCGAAGTCGTTGGTGGCGCGGAACTTGCCGCCTGCAACCTGGGCGGCCAAATCGTCGGAGGCGACAGCCTCGATGTAGGACACGCCCGCATTGAGGCGGTTCACCTTGGCGGCGTCGATATCGAATCCAATCGTGCGGAAGCCCGCCCGCGCGGCTGCCGTCGCCAACGGCAGGCCGACATAGCCAAGCCCAATGACGCCAGCCACGGCCGAGCGGCTCTCTATTCTTGCGGCGGCCCGCACCGCGGCCTCTGTCTCGTTGCTCATGCTCTCATTCATCCAAAGCACCCATCATTCTTCTGCCCGCCCTTCCCTCTGTCGCCCGTCGGCCGTTCTCAACGGACAGATACTCCTCGATCCGCTGCAGCAAATCTCTTGCAAGGTGACTGCGATCGTACTTCCGTGCAGCCTTGACGCCGTTTTCGCCGAGCTCACGCACGAGATTGCGATCATGTGACAGTGCAATCAGCCTGTCGCCCAGATCCTTTGCGTTTCCAGGTTCGAAAGTGAGCCCCACGCGTTCCCTCTCCACGATCTCCGCCGACTCGCCCTGCACTCCGTGCAGAACGGGAATGCCCATGGCCATGCACTCGAACAGCTTCGATGGGATCACGGTCGTGAAGAGATCGGTCTTGCGCAGGTGAATGATCGCAGCGTCGAGCAGCGACCAGTAGCGCACCACCTCCAATTTTGGCACCGTATCGAGGAAGGTGACGTTTCTGAGCGTCAGTTCTGCCGCGCGTGCCTGAAGAGCTGCCTTCGATGCCCCGTTGCCGAGGAACAGCAGGTGGATTTCGTCGTGCCCCTGCTGCTGCAGCAGGCGCGCCGCGTCCAGCAGCGTCTCCAGCCCGTGAGCGAGACCGTGGGTGCCGATGTAGCCGGCGACGAATTTGCCGGTCAGCCCCAGCGTCCCCGCTAGATCGCTATCCTTTTCCCGCGGCTGGAACAGGGACAGGTCCGCGCCATTGGTCACAACGTGGATCTTGGAGGTGTCGATGCCTCTCTCGCCGAGCCTGCGCTTGAACGAGTGCGTCACCGGAACGATCAGAGCCGCCTTGCGGTACAGGAACAATTCGACCTTCTCGAGAAGATCAAGGAATGCGGACTCTTTCATCGCGTCCACGGCACGAATCGATTCAGGCCACAAATCGCGCAGCTCAAAGACGAAGGGCGCGCCACGCAGCTTTCCGACCAAATAGCCCGCGCAGGCGGTGAAGAACTGGGGCGAGGTCGCGACGACCACGTCAAACCGGGCCACACGCAGGCTCGCCGGCGTGGCAGCGAGCATGAAACTGAGATAGTCAAGCGTGCGACGCAGGAAGCCTTCGTTGGCCGTGATGTAGGTCCAGACCCGAATGACGTCGATGCCGTCTATCGTCTCGCGGGCCAAAAGCCTGTTGTGGTAGCCATCGAAAACTTGGCCCTTTGGAAAGTTCGGCGCGCAGGTGATGACGGTGACCTTGTGGCCCGCCTTCACCCATTCCCGGCAATGCTCGAACGTGCGGCTTGCAGGCGCGTTGACCTCCGGCGGGAAGTTGTCGGTCAGGAAGAGGATGTGCATCCGGTGTGCGTCCAGGAAAATTCAACCGCGCTTTCTCCGTCTGAAAGCGTAAGCAGGAGCCGCTGAGCCGGCTGGTTCGACCCGAACTCGGGATGCCACGCCGATGGCTCAATCCGCCCGGTCCCTTTCCGGATATGCCAGC
Source organism: uncultured Hyphomicrobium sp. (assembly GCA_964589785.1). Lineage (GTDB taxonomy): Bacteria > Pseudomonadota > Alphaproteobacteria > Rhizobiales > Hyphomicrobiaceae > JAGVSR01. Next base: position 702,781 of record CAZPUQ010000001.1, on the reverse strand, counting down.
GCAGCACGACGGTTTCGGCGCTCGAGAGCGTGCCAGTCGTGCCGTCGTCCGAGATCGCAGGCCTCATCTCGGGGTGGAAATGGAACGCCGCCACCGCGTGACCATGGCCGCCTACGACACGATCGCTGACACAGAGCCGGCCGCCGCCGAAACGCCAAATGCGCCGATGACGCACCTTGCCCGGCAGACGCACATAGCCGTTGTGGCTGCAGGCAACGATCAAGTCTCCGTCGCTCCTTGTCACCGATAGGCCTTCCGGCCGCGCACGCCTGGCAACCCGGAAGCCCGACCAGACCTCGGACGAATCCTGGCCGTCGACCACCACCGTGTTGTGCGCCGCCGTGCCGCGCTGGCGCAGGCGCTCGGCGCCGGTGCCGTAGACGGACGTGCCGGAATTGACGAGGACACGCTGCGCCCCGACCGACAGCTCGAAGGACAGCGTGTCCGCATGGGCATGGCCCGGCAGGTAGTCGGGGCCGATGCGCGCCACGTCGGCGATCAGCACCGCGTCGCCGCTCTCAGCCCGTACATAGCCGCTGTCGGCAAGCTGCAGCAGTGGCGGCGGCGCTGACGGCGCCTCAAAGCCGAGCCGCGCGGCATAGGCCTCCAGCGCGGCCGGCGCCGGCGCGATGCCGATCGCGGCGTCGTTGAAGAAGGCGATCTCCCCATCGGGATGGCACATGGCCTTCAGCCAGGCGAGCATCGCCGTCAGCCGCGCCCTCCATCGATCCGCCTGCGCGCCGAGCGCCTCGGGAAAGGCGCCCGCCAGGTTGACTAGGTCGAGCATGTCCTCGACCGCCAGCGCGTGATACATCGTGGAAAGCTCGAAATGGCCGCCGTCGGGCAGGATCTGCTCCGGCACCTCGCGCGCCAGGATGCGCAGACCCTCGGCCAGCCAATTGTCGGCCTCGGCGCCCTTAAAGAAGCAGCCGGCGAAGACCAGCGCCTTGGCGTTGGCGAAGAGATGGTTGCCGAGCAGGTGGCGCTCCAGCCGCCGCGTCAGCCAGCGCGCCTGCGCGGCAAGACTGTCGAGCGCGCCCGGCGGCAGCTCGTTGCCGGCGAGCGCCCATTTGATCCAGTTCACGATGCGCAGCGAGGTGGGGTAAGGCTCCCAGCCTGTGCCATGGCCCGGCGGGTTCTCCGCGACCCAGCGCGCGATCAGCGCGCCGTGCCAGGCGGCGCGCGCTTCCCCGCCCTCCGCGTTGAGGTCGTCGAAATAGTGGAGGTTGTAGCGCCAGAGCTTCGCCACGGCCGGGTCGTCCCAGCCGCATCCGGCGAGGTGCCGCGTCTCGTTCAGGAAGCGGAATTCGTCGGGGCCCAAAAGGCTCTGCCGCCGGCGCGCCGGCGCCGCCCATGGACCCGAGGGCCGGCGCTGAGCCGGCGCCGGGCGCAGGTCCGGCCGCGGCCGGACGAGGCCGAAGGCGAGCCGGCCATAGAGCTGCACCGGCTTCAGGTGACGGGCCGTCTCCCAGTAGAGGCGCGCCTTGGCGTGGGGTCTCACGCCGGCAGTAGCCCTTCCAGCGCCGCGACGATCCGCGCGCCGGTCCTGCCGTCCCACTTCTCCGGAATGGTGCCCTTCTTCCAGCGGCCCGCGAAGAGGCGCGCGAGCGCGGGGCCGAGCGCGGCAGGATCGGTGCCGAGCAGCTCGTTGGTGCCGATTTCCACTGTTTCCGGGCGCTCGGTGGTCTTGCGCAGCGTCAGGCAGGGCACGCCCATCACCGTCGTCTCCTCGGTGATGCCGCCCGAGTCGGTGATCACCGCCTTGGCGTGGCGCGCCAGGTAGTTGAACTCGAGATAGGGCTGCGGCTCGACGAAGTGGATCGTCTTCGGCACGCCGGGGAGCGCCTCCAGCGTCTTCGCGGTGCGCGGATGCACGGGAAAGACCACCGGCAAGCCGCGGGTGCCCTCGCCGATCGCCGCAAGCAGCCGCGCGAACGACGACGAGGCATCGACGTTCGAGGGCCGATGCAGCGTCACCACGAAATAGCCGCCCGGGGCGAGGCCGAGCTCGTCCCAGAACGCAGGCGGGCGCAGGCGATCGAGGTTGGCAGCGAGCGTGTCGATCATCGTGTTGCCGACGAAGAAGATGCGCTCGTCCTCAACCCCCGCGCGCCGCAGATTGTCGCCGGCCCACGGGCTCGTCGTGAAGAACCAGTTGGAGATCGCATCGGTCACCATGCGGTTGATTTCCTCGGGCATCGTCCAGTCGCCGGACCGGATGCCGGCCTCGACGTGCGCCACCGGAACCTTCAGCTTCTGGGCCGCGATGGCGCACGCCATGGTGGAGGTGACGTCGCCGACGACGAGGCAGAGCCGGCCCGGGCTTTCCAGCAGCAGCCGCTCGTAGCGCACCATGATGGCGGCCGTCTGCTCGGCCTGGGTGCCGGAGCCCGACTCGAGGTTGACGTCGGGCTCGGGGATGCCGAGCTGGGCGAAGAAGTCGGCGGACATGCGGGCGTCGTAGTGCTGGCCGGTGTGCACCAGCCGGTAGCGCAGATGGCCGCCCTCGGCCTTGCGCGCCTCCAGCGCGCGGATGATGGGCGCGATCTTCATGAAGTTGGGCCGCGCGCCGGCTATGATATCGATCAACGCTCCCGCCTGCTCGTTCATGCGTAGGATGCCTCGGCGATCTCGACAGCAGCCCGGCTCACCTCCAGCAGCTCCTCGAACGGGATCGGCGCCACGCCACCCGCTTCCACCGCTGCCGCGAATGCTTGCGCACACGCCTTCTGGCCTTTGTCCTGCTGCCAGAGATGCAGCTTGCGGAAGCCTGGCCAGCCGAAGCCCGTGAGCCTCCGGAAATTATCGAGCTGCAGAATGCGACCAGCGGAAAATACTTCCAGCCGCTCCTTCGGGAACGTCTTGCTGCCGTTGGCGAAGTAATGGACGGTTCCGACCGAGCCGTCGGCGAAGGAGAGCGTGATCGTGGCCGTGTCGGCGTTCCCGCCGGCCATGGTCTGCACGTGATGCGAGACGATTGGCGCCCCGGCAAGGAAGCGCAGGAGGTCGATGAAGTGGCAGGCCTCTCCGACGATCCTCCCGCCGCCGACCTCGCGGTCCTGCGTCCAGTGCGCGGCAGGGATCGCGCCCGCATTGACCGTCATGACGAAGGATTTCGGACCGGACGTGCCTTCGAGCAGGCTCCTGATCTTCTTCACCTGCGGCGCGAAGCGGCGGTTGAAGCCGACCATGAGGAGAGGCGCGAAGCCCGCCGCGATCACCTCGCTCCGCGCCGCCTCGATGCGCGCGATCTCGTCATGCGTGAGCGCCAGCGGCTTCTCGACGAAGACGTGCTTGCGCGCGGCCAGTACCCTGCAGACGAGGTCGGCATGCGTGTCGTGGCGCGTCGCGATGACGACGGCCTGAATGGCCGGGTCGTCCAGCACGTCGGTGATGTCGGTGGTGGTCTTGTCGAAGCCGAACTTGCGCGCGGCATGCACGCCGCTGACCCCGCCGGCCGACGCCACGGCGACCAGCCGCGCGCCCGCCGCCTTGAAGGCCGGGATCAGCACCGCGGTGGCGTAGTTGCCGGCGCCGATGAAGCCGAGCGCCGCGTTGCCGGCAGCGTGCGCGGCGGCTGCCAGCGCCACCGTGCGGCGCGTCAGCGTGCCGGCGGGCAGGACCTCGGCGTCCGGGTAGTCGAGCAGAATGCCGAGCGACGGCTCGGCGCCGGTCACGAGATCGTAGGCGCGACTCGCCTCGACAATGGGAAAGCGATGCGAGACGAGCGGCTTCACGTCGAGCCGCCCGTCGGCCATCATGTCGAGCACGGCCTCGAAGTTGCGCTGCTCGGTCCAGCGAACGAAGCCGACCGGATAGTCCTGCCCCTTCTCCTCGTAGTTGGGATCGTAGCGGCCCGGCCCGTAGGAGCAGGAGACCTGGAAGGTCAGCTCCTTCTCATAGAAATCCGCGCGCGACAGCTCGAGCCCCGTGACACCGACCAGCACGATGCGGCCGCGCTTGCGGCACATGAGTGCCGCTTGATGCACCGGCTCGCTGCTGCGCGTGGACGCGGTGATGAGGACCGCGTCCACGCCGCGCCCGCGCGCGAAGGCCTCGGCTGCCGCGACCGGATCCTCGCCCGCCGCAAGGTTCACGACCTCGGCCCCGAAGCGGCGCGCCAACTCCAGCTTGGCCGGGTCGAGGTCGATGCCGAGAACCCGGCAGCCGTGGGCGCGCAGGAGCTGCACCGTCATGAGGCCGATGAGACCAAGCCCGGTGACGACCACGGCCTCGCCGAGCGTCGGCTGCACGAGCCTGATGCCTTGCAGCGCGATGGCGCCGAGCACGGTGAATGCCGCGGCGTCCTCCGACACCGCGTCGGGAATCTTCGCGCAGAGATTGACCGGAACCGCGACAGCCTCGGCGTGCTTGCCGTTGGAGACGACGCGCTCGCCGGGCGCGAAGCCCGTCGCGCCCGCGCCGGCTTCGAGCACGGTGCCGACGTTGCAGTACCCGAGTGGAAGGGGCTGGTCGAGCTTGTTGAAGATGGCCTCGAGCGTCGGCGCGAGGCCGTCGGTCCGCATCTTGTCGACGACCTGGCGCACCTTGTCCGGCTGCTGGCGCGCCTTGCCGATGAACCCCGCCTTGCCGAAATCGACCAGCATGCGCTCGGTGCCGGCCGAGACCAGCGTGCGTGTTGTACGAATGAGCACCTGCCCGCGCCCCGCGGCCGGACACGGCACCTCCGCCACCTCGGTCGCGCCGGTTTTGAGGGACTGGAGGATTTGTTTCATTCGATCCTTGAATTATCAGTCACAGGTCTTTGACGGATAACCTTAGCTGGGACACCGGCCACGATGGCAAAGGGCTTCACATCTCGGGCAACTACCGAGCCGGCGGCCACCACCGCCCCCTCCCCAATGGAAACACCCGGCAGGATGATGCAACTGGCGCCTATCCAGACATCGTCGCCGATACTGACTCGCTTTCCGACATGTCCTGCATCAAATATCCGCTCCCCTCCGTCCGGTATGCGGTGATTGGTCGAGAGGATCTGTGATCTGTATCCGATCAGCACCCGGTTCCCTATATCGACGCCGCCGGCCGTCGTGACGATGACGCCCAACGCAAAATCGACATCATCCCCAGCTGTCAGACCATATCCGGGCATGATCCACACGCCGGGGTAGAACACGCACCGCCTTCCGACCCGGGCTCCCATAAGGGAAAGAAATAACGTCTTCATCCGATTGAAAATCGCAAAACGCGGTAGGCAGAATATAAGCATGAACAGGAACTCAACAAGCACGACAAGCGGCGGCCGGAACCACCTTGTCCAACTGCCCGGAATACTCATGCCCGAGGTCCAAAACCTTCGCGATCGCGGTTGAAGCTAGCGATCCTTTTGTCCTGCAACTTCACACCCTGACGGCCGATCAGAAGCACAGGAAGGACGAGAAATGCGAACGACGTTAGAGCCTGCGCAAGATATCCTCTTGAAAGCAAGGTGGGCACGAAGAGGAATATCGCCGAAGCCATGGGTATGTCGCCCCGCACCAGCGAGCGAGTGAATGTTCTTTCCAGAACAAAGAATACTAACGCCGCGCCAAGAAATAGCACGAAATATCCGCCCATCAGATACAACTCGCCAGAAAACGGCAAAGCTAAGCCAAAGAACTCGGCTCCGGGCCCCAGAGACATCGCAACGACCGACAAATAATCCGGCACAGGCTTATCGGGCCAGATAATCCTCGGAATGGGCTGCGAGACGGCCACCCACACGGGGGCCAAGCCTACATAATCCATCAAGCGCGGTACTGATTCTACAACGGCGCCGAGAGCGACGGTCGCGCTTGCCTCGTTGAAGCCTCGGGAAACCGTATCGAGCAGAGTAGCGCCACTTAAAAGGTCGAGCTTCAGGCCTGCTCTGTAGGTTCGAATAATTCCGATGGCTCCGGCAGCAGGAATGACGAACAGAAGAGTTGCTAACATGATAGCGATCTTATGCTTCCGGGGGTGGCACTGGAACCAAACTGATCCAACACCGAGAAGAAGGCAAAACAGCCTATAGCGCGCACCTGCAATTACATACAAAGCTCCAAAGAGACATATGATCGCTAGTGTTCTCTTGGATATATTACCGCGAGACAAGTCTATGAAGCACAGAATCACAATGGCAGGAATTGCTAGGTCCAGCGCCTGAAGGATATAGCCAACCTTAACTTGGTCAACAGAGTCATCGAGCCCGTCATAACTCAATCTCAGTTGTCCGGAGAAATACATATAAACCGCACTGCTCATTGAGACGGCCAGCAGAGCATTTGGCCACATTTTCGCATATTTCGCGGAATAGCGCACCTGACTCACGCTAGGGATCCGGCCGGAGACCAAATACGTGGCAAGGTAACCTACGGCACAACCGAGCACCAGTATTAGGGTGGCAAAAGAAGCATTTTCCAGAAAAATATCATTGTGATGGCTTTGTATTAGTATCACACCGCCACTTGTCATATACAATTCGAACGCAACCACATAGACAAAAATATAGGCGAAAAGAGCAGCAACAGGAGAGGCGACAGAACGAAGCCCCCGCCGTTGCCAATCAACAACCAGCAGAAGGAAGGCAACCACTAATATAAGAAGTGTGGATTGATACATCACGTTAAGAAACTCTATGCGTCTTCTGCCGGAACAACTCCGCCAGTCGAACTCCCTTTTCCTTGCCTGATATTGCGACAGCCTGTTTCAAGGATGGCCGATCGAATACGTTGGCACGAAAATTATCCATCGCCCGCACGAAAGAGGCCGGCTCGTGCGGTTCACAAACGACGAACGGCGTCCGAACAGAATCCAGAGCGAAGTCTCGTCGCGCGATGATCATCGGCTTGCCCGCGAAGGCCGCCTCTACAAAATTGTTGCTAACACTTTCAAGATCGCTGATATTCACAATCGCGTCCGCGGCCTCTATTTGCTGGATCAAGTCAGCTCCGTGTAACGCACCCAAAAATAAAAAGTGCTCACTGTGCCGAGATAGGTGGTCGTCAACGCCGGCCTTTCGACAGCACTCGACATAGTCCGTTATGTTCACCGTCAGAACGAAAAGCACTGCGGGACGCGACGCTCTCGCCAGAGTCTCAGCCACTTCGCCTAAACGCCAGATGTTCTTATGCTGCGCGGCGTTGGTGATGAAGAGCAGCCGGCATGGCTTGTCGACGGTATCGCCGGAGCCGGAGGGAGGCATGCTCGCCGACACGCGGCGCGCGAAACTAGCGGCCGTTCGTCCGACGACCGGCGGAATGATCGACAAGGACTTTTGGGCGAACGACGCGTGGCGCACAAGTCTGGATGCCATCCGATCGCTTTCGACAATCACAGCATCGGCATTCCACCGAATGGAGAGCCGTCGGAACAGGCATTTAGCCTTTGTCCGAAGACGCGCCAGTGTCGGCAAATGCCGCCAGAACGGACTATCGGGGTAGCAAATGATTGGATAGGCGACGTTGATTACCTGCGGACAAGCGCCCCAACTCAGACCGCCGATGCCGAACGGGATGTAAATGAGGTCAGCCCCATATTGGCGCGCCAGAAGTCCCAACCCGAACAGATAGTGCCAAGCGCGAGAAACAAGCCCTGGCTTAATCGTGACGATATCGAAGCGGGATGATGAAAACAGGTCAACAAGGCTGGAATTCTTGCGCATAATACAAACTATGGATACGGCCGAATCCTGAGCCTCAAACGCGTCAAGGAGCGCGCTGCTCTGCTCAAGTCCCCCGCCGCCGCTGACAGATGTAAGGTCGAGGAGAAGCCGCATCATTCAACGACAAAGTCGCGAACACGCTCGCGAAAAACTGACCAGGGATTGCTTCTTGCATAGTCGAGGGCGCGATCCGAAAGGTCGGAATAGGCCCCCTCGTCGAACAACTTGGAAACAGAGGCAAGCATCGCATCGGATGAAATGTCTGTCATAAGGCTTCCGACGCGATGAGTTCGGAGTATGTCAGAAAGGGCCGTGTTCTGGGTCGAAATCACGGGTAGACCGTAGCTGAGCGCCTCGTTGATGACCAAACCGTAGCCCTCATAGCGCGACGGAAAGAGAAGCGCATGGCTATTTTCATAACAACTACGCAGCTGCGCATTGCTGGCGCCGATCAAGATTCTGACATTCGGCTCGACCTTAACCTCGGCCATAAGCCCATTGTCCATAAAGCCCCGCGTGACAATTGTGAGGTCGGCCCAACCACGAATATGGCGGGCGAAAACGGCGAGTTGGTCTGCCCCCTTGCGCCAAACGAATTGCCCTACGAACAGCAGGGACAGACGTCCGCATGGCGGCTTTCGCGGTTCGCTCCTCACAACCGGAGGGCAGCCGTATGGAACCACAACAATATCGCTAGTCGGAGCGCCCGCCATCACCAGTGACCTTTTCACGAAGGATGATGGCGCAATGATGCGGTCGGCAAATTGCCATTCCTTCTCCAGTGCCGCTCTATAAGCCGTACCCCAGGAAAATTCTCGCTCAACCGCGAAACCCGAGTCATCCAACTGCTCGTTGCTCATACCGAACAGCGAGAGCGCTGCCGGATTGGGATGACATTGGAAAAGTATCTTTCGCGACCATACTTTCGGCAGGACATGCTGGGCCATATAATTATAGGAAATGACCACATCCGCTTCCTTCGACTGTCCCGCGGCGCGGCGACCAAGCAATTGTTCCGAGCATTCCGCAGCTGCTTGCTCAATGTCAAATAATCTCCCAGCGTACCTGAGTATATCCACGGAGTAGGATGAAGAGACAAGTTCTTGTGGAATAGGCCCAGTACGTCCTTGACCCTTCGCTATCCCCATCCTTGACAGGAGTTTTATGCGCCTCGGGCACAAATAGGTTGAGGTGAAGAGCCTGAAAAGTTGCCCCGTTTCGAAGAAGGCTTGAGCAACCTGGTAGGAATCCCGGGCGCCAGTATGAATGACGGCCACCTTCATTTCCACCGCCGCGTGACCATCACCTCGATGCTGCGTAGCAACCGCCATGCGTTTCGCCGGACACGATCGATGACGGGAACCATCTGGACGCGGGCTAGGCTCATTCGATAGGACAACCAATGTTCGAGGAGGACGGCGAGCGCCTTGAAACGCAGTTGTGACGCGTTTTCTTCGGTCAGTATCGCGGCTTGGCGCCATCTATGCGATGATGTTTCGGAGGTCAAATGCATGGCGAGAAAATCGCTGACCATCGGCGGGCATGTATCTGCCGTGAGTTGGCCTCTGGGCGCGTCCGTGATCCAGTGAAGAGGAGCGTCCGCGACCAAATCGCGGTTCAGACAATTGAGCGCCGCGTCGTTCACCATGAAAAAGTATGTGGATGCATAGAGATAAGAAGGTCCCTCCCTCTCAAGCAACTTGCCCGGAACGAGGTCGCCAATTACCGTCGGTGTGGCCTGAAACCGCACGCGCCTGAATTGATGCACAAAGCGATAGAAGAGGGTCCCCCAGAAGAAGCGGTGATGGGCGAAAGTATCGTTGGTGAAGATATACCAGTCGAACCGGCCGTTCCGATCCGCTTGGACAAGCCCTTCGTTCCATCCAGAGAACTCACGCAAAGCGTTTGTTCCGACAATCACTCCGGAAATCCGACCGCTAGTTGCATTGTTCTCAATCACAAAAACAGAAGACGAGACCGACAGTCGTGCGCAAATTCTGCCAATTGCTCGACGATAATACTCTGCCTTGGCAGTTCCGAATTGCACGTGAATCCATGCGATGCGCTGCACTTATTCAACTACTCTATTCGTTAGCTATCAACGTGCGTGCAAATCATCTATCACTACGAAGCGATTTAGATATTCGTCCAAACGACGTTTTGAGCATCTCACTTGCCCAATAGCGCAATCCAGCCGAGCGCAGGAGAAAGAACACTACTTTCCGGCGAAAAAATTCCTCCTCGTCGGGTAGATTGGATCGGCCATAATATAACATCAAGAGATTATACGTCCTGAACATCATGCGTGAACGGTTTTGGGCGCTCTTGCCCGAATAGTATCCGCCGGAGTGCATTCTATAATATGCGGGATTGATCGATGGGAGATACATCCCCCTTCCATGTTGACCCAGAAGGGACCACAGGAAGATATCACCGATGGGCGACAGGCGAAACTCGTCTGGGAACGTTGCAATAACGCGCCGAAAGGCAACGGTCAGGGTATTGATGGGTTTCCCTGTTTTCAGTTCCCACGGCGAAAGATCCTTTCTTGCGCCGATGTGCCGCTCGACCGGTTTCCCGTCCAGATGAGCCGAAGACGCATGATAGGTGATGACGACGTCCGGGTTCCGCTCTAGCGCCTCCACCTGAATTGCCATCTTGTTGGCGTCCTGCCAGAAATCATCACCTTCCAGGATGAAAATGTACCTGCCCCGGCAGGCGAGGTAGGTTCTAGTGAAATTCTCGCCGACACCGACATTCTGTTTGCCGGTGAGAACCCGTATCTTGTCGGGGCATCGGGTCTGGTAGGCTTTCGCGATCGAAGCCGTTCCGTCAGCCGAGCAATCGTCGCTTATGACGATCTCGTACGGAAAATCGACCTTCTGCTCCAGAATGCTGTCGAGCGCCTCAGCGAGATAGGGCTCGTGATTGTAGGTGATCATCAGCACCGACGCCAAGGGAGCGGCGCTGAGCTTTGCCGGGTCGCTGATCTCGAGCACCTCCGTCTCCCGGCTGGTATCGTTTTTCATGGTCATGTCCCACGCGGCGCAAGCGGCCGCGCTCCCCGCAACAGGCCGAGCAGGCTCGTCAGCGCGGCCAGCCGGAAGGCGATCACGATAAGCGGATAGGCTGCCACCCCGACGGCTACCGAGGCGAGCAGCAGAGCGGCCGGATCGAGCGTTCCGCCGAGCCGGGTGCCGAGCCAGGCGACGCCCGCCGCCATTGCGCCGGCGGCGGCCATGACCGGCATTGTGTCGCGAAGCTGGGCCGCCGCGCCATAGCCGAGCAGCCTGCCCGAATAATGGGCGTTGACGAAGCAGCACAACACGCCGGCCGCCACCATGCCCCAGGCGACGGCGATGGCGCCGAAGCCGGCGGCGGCAAGAAGAATGGCGATGCTGATTGCCTTCTTGATCACCTCGAGCCGGAAGAACAGGTCGGAGCGCCCGAGGCCCATCAGCGCCTGAAGATTGAGCATGTGGAAGGGCATCATCAGCCCGACTAGGCACAGCACCTGGAGGAAGGGCGCGGCGGGCCGCCACTGCTCGCCGAACAGCACCAGAACCAGCGGCTCGGCAACCGCCGCCAGCCCGAGCATGGCCGGAGCGTTAACGAGCATCACGCCCTGGAGCGCCCGCTTGAGATTGGCCCCGAGCCGGGCGGGTTCCTCCGCCATGCGCGAGAACAGCGGGAAGGCCACGCGCCCGACGATGCCGTTGAGGATGCCCGAGGGGAACTGCGCGGTCGTGTCGGCGCGGTTGTAAAAGCCGAGCTCGCGCACGCCGTAGAGCTTACCAATCAGGACGGTGTAGAGCCGCGAATAGGTGATCTCCAGCAGCGCGGACGCCAGCATGTAGCCGCTGAAGCTGAACAGCCGCTGGGCGGAGGCGAGGCTGAAGGCCAGGCGGGGCCGCCAGCGGCTCGCGAGCCACAGGACCAGCGTGGTGGCAACGGCGCTCACCAGCGCCTGCGCCGCCAAGGCCCACACGCCATAGCCGGTCCCGGCGAGCCAGATCGCCACCGCGCCTGAGACGAGCACCGAGGTCACCCCGGCCAGCATCAGCGGCCGGAAGTCTAGCGCCTTGGTGAACAGCGCCCGCTGCACCCCGCCGGCGGCGCCGGCGAGAACGGTCAGCGCCATGATGCCGGAGAGAGGCGTCAGGACGGGGATACCGTAGAGAGCGGCGATGGCGGGGCCGGACAGCCAAAACAGCAGCGCCATCAGCAGGCCGACGCCCATGTTCAGCCAGAATATGGTGGATTCGTCCTCGATAGTCGCATCTTGCCGCTGGATGAGCGCGCTGGTCAGCCCGCCCTCCGCGAAAGCGCTGGCGATCCCCACGAACAGATAGAGCAGCGCGACGGTGCCGAATTCCTCGGGCGTGAGCAGCCGCGCCAGGACGATGGAGATCGCGAACTGAACGCCCTGGCGCAGGACGATGTCCGCCGCGCTCCATGCGGTGGCCGAGAGGGCCTTTTCACGCATCATCGGGCACGCTTCGCCTCCGGCCGCAGAAAATCCCGCTTACGCGTGCTGATCCGTGCATCATTGCGAAGGCGAATTCCGTCCGGAATGGCGACGCTCGCAAGGAGACGCCACCATCATCTTTTGCGGACGGCGGGAACACCAGCGACCAACGCTTTCTCTTCAACGGAAGCGGTCACGCATGTTCCGGCAGCTATCACGGCGTCGTCTCCGATCGTCAAAGGATGCCCAGGCTTACCGTTGATGATCGTTGCTCCCGTTCCCACAAAGACACGTGACCCTATGATGACATTTCCGGAAACGTGAACGCCAGGCGACAGGGTTGCGTAGTCGCCGATGTGCACGTCATGACCGATGGTGCAGTCGAGATTGACATGAACATGAGCGCCAATCGCGATGTTCACCGTCGCGATGGCACCGGCGCAAACGATGCTGCCGGACCCGAAAGTGACAAAACGAGATGCCTCCACGCCAGGATGGACAAGGCTTGTTTCCCTAAGGCCCCTACGGCGGCATTTCTGGACAAGGCGCTCCCTCGCAATAGGATCGCCAACCGCAACGACGAATGCATCCTCCGGCGCCGGCTCAACGTCGTCCAGGCGTCTGATCGGAATGCCGTTGACGTGAGTCTCCGAGGACTCAGTATCCAGCAGAAATTCGATTTCAACGCGCTTCCGGTATATTTGATCGGCGAGCCAAGCGACCTCCCGACCAAATCCGCCCGCACCGAAGATGAAAAGCCTCCTGACATCGGCCAGCTCCTCCGGAAACAGCACCACGCCTTGATCAAGGAAGACCTCCCCTCCCCCGGGGGGCGAGCCCTGCTCTTCGGCGCGTCCGTTTGCCGGCAGGCTGAATTCGAGGCGCAAGAATTCCCGTTCGCGCGGTCCAACGAAGCGCGCCGGGACTCCGGCATAGAAGCCGCAGGTCTCAAGCCTGCCCTTGACCAGGCTCAGCGCCCCGACCGCAGCGCCATCCTGGATGACTGCGCCGGGAAGGACGACCGATCCCGCTCCAACGACGACGTGCCGGCCAATGCTGACCGGGCGATGATCGACATTGGTCAATTCCTCCGGAACGGTGGGATTGGTCATCGCCGCTCCGCTATAGTCATCGCTCGAGGAGTAGACGCTTACCCGGCCGGATAGGGTGCTGAGGTCGCCGATCTCGATACGCCCCCTGCCGATCAACGAGCACATGATCGCTATGTGGCAGTGATGGCCGATGGAAATGCCGCCTACTCCCGCCGAAAGCACGCAGAAATCATCGATGCGCGAATGACTCCCGATCGAAATGCGGCCGATCCCGTAGAACGATGCCTTTCTCGAAACGCGCACATTCTCGCCTAGCCAGGCGAAGCCGAGTTCCTGCAACTCCCGTTCCGTATAGACGCTCAAGGCGCAGCCTCCCGGCTGCCGCCGGGGATAACAGCGCTCGACTCCACCCTAGCGCCGACGATATCGATGATCGTCCGGCAATCCGCCGGCGTCACCGCCGTTCCCGTCGGCAGCACGACCACCCGGTCGGCGACGGCGAGCGTGTGGGGCAGGAGGTTGCCGGCGTCGGGATAGAGGTCGCGATAGGGCAGCATGCGGTGGACGCCGGGCCAGAAATATTTTCTCGCCAGCACGTTCTCGGCGTGGAGCGCGGCGACGATATCGTCGCGGCTTGCCGGGCAGTCCGGCCTGACCTCCATCACCACATACTGGAAGTTGTTCGCCTCCGCCTCGTCATAAGCAAGGATCGACAGGCCGGGCAGAGGCGCGACCGCGTCGCGGTATGCCAGATAGTTGCGCCGGTTGGTCTCGACCACGGCGTCGAGCCCGTCGAGATTGACCAATCCCATTGCGGCGCAGATCTCGATCATCTTGCCGTTCGTTCCCTCGTGGACGACATTGTCGAAGCCCGCGAAGCCGAAATTGCGCATCAGCCGCATCTTCGCCGCCAATGCGTCGTCGTCGGTGGCGACGGCCCCGCCTTCGAAGCTGTTGAAGAACTTCGTGGCGTGGAAGCTGAACACTTCGGCCGCGCCGAAGCCGCCGATCGGGCGGCCCCGCAAGCTGCATCCGAAGGCGTGCGCGGCGTCGAACATCAGCTTCAGCCCGTGCTCGTCCGCGATGGCGGCAAGCGCGTCCACCGGCGCCGGCCTGCCCCACAGGTGCACACCGACGATGCCCGTGGTGCGCGACGAGATCACGGCGCGCACGGAGGCGGAGTCGAGGTTGTGGGTGGTGGGGTCGATGTCGGCGAAGACCGGCGTGATTCCTTGCCATTGCAGCGCGTGCGCGGTCGCGACGAACGTGTAGGACGGCACGATAACCTCGCCCGTAAGGCCGAGGGCGCGGATCGCGATCTCCAGCCCGATGGTGCCGTTGCACACGGCAACGCAGTGGCGGACGCCGAGCCGCGCGGCGAGCCGCGCCTCGAATTCCTGAACCAGCGGCCCGTTGTTGGACAGCCAGCCGCGGTCGAACATCTCGCCGGCCAGCCGCAGGAAGGCTTCGCGATCGCCGATGTTGGGCCGGCCGACATGCAGCGGCGCAGCGAAGGCCGGCGGCGCGCCGTTGATGGCGAGGTCTGCCGGCGAGCGACTGGTTTTTGGGGAAAAGGCAGTTCCGGCCTGTAGCTTGTCCAGCATTCCGTTACTCGAACCCGCGAAGGCGAACTCGGTGTGAAGCTCGTCGATCTGCCTCATGAGTGCGAGATCGTTCGCCTTCACCGGGCGGGGCAAGTAGTACACCGTACTCTGCGCGATACCGACGACTTCGGCTTGCTTCGTCATCATCGCGGTCGATCATCGCGTTGCGCTCAGCAACCCCGCCTTGGCGACCGCACCCTCCACAAAATTGTTCCGCGACACGTCGATCTGTAAACACGGTAATCCTCCCGCCAAGTCTCGCAGAAACATCCGCAATCGTCGCTGAACTTCCTCGGCAGGATCTCGATTACTTCCGCGTGTGACACGTTTCTGTTCTTGATCGACATACATTCCTGTTGCTGCGCCTGACGCCGACCAGCCGATACACCACTGTCGCAGCTCAATAGCATCATCGTCCGGGGTCATTCATGGGCTCTTTGATGAACTCCTAGTGCCAATCTGTGACAATCAAACAAAGCTACCGCATCTCGGGTGACTCGCACTTCGCCCGATTGGAGTTTGTATCCGTTTCGACCAGAGGGGCGCCGTGTGGCGCTTTCGAGGCTCTGGCCGTCCATCATGACGTTCCCCCAGAAAGGCGAGGGGGCCGGCGGAGTTGTTGCGAAACGGCGCCCCCTACGCGACCCGTCGTGTCTGATGTTCGCCTCGGGACAAGGTGAGTGCCTCTTTGTGTGAGCCCTCGTCGCTTGACGCGTTGCCAGAGCCGAGCTGCCAGGCTTTTCCAATGGCCTCGATGCTCGGCTTCTCGCCAAAGAGCACCATCCCGAACGTGCGCAGCAGGATCTCGAGATCAAGCCGCAGCGACGCATTGCGCACATACCAGACATCGAGTGCAGCCTTATCCGCCGCCGACAAGAGCCGACCGCCTCTGACCTGTGCCCACCCGGTAAGCCCTGGACGAACGAGGAGACGCGCCGCAAATTCGGCCGGCTGATCCACCGGCAGCAGGGGACGGGGACCGACGAACGACATCTGACCGTTCAAAATATGAAAGAGCTGTGGCAGTTCGTCCAAGCGTGTGGCGCGCAGGAAGCGACCGATCCGTGACACGCGCTTGTCATCGGGAATGAGAGCACCAGACTCGTCATGCGCCGCCTTCATCGTGCGCAGTTTGTAGAGCCGGAAGGGTCGTCCGACAAGCCCGGGTCGCTGCTGCCAGAACAGGATCGGACGCCCGACATCGATGAGTGCAAGGAGAGCAACGACCGCCATTACCGGCAGCATCAACACGATCAGTATGAATGCACTAACGACATCGAACCCCCGCTTCGCGGCCCAATACCCGTTCTTCCTCAGACGATCGCGCTCGTCGGGACTAACCGTCAGCACCGCCTCGGGCAATTGCCGCTCTTGACCGTCACTGTCCGTCGCAGTGGGGTCCGTCTGACACGTGCGCGTGGCGTTAGGGCTCTTCAACTCTGGCTCGGCCACGGGACGGACGTTATCAAAGCCCAACGTCTGGGCAAGAAGGACCACCTGCACATTCGACGTCGCCTCGACGTCCCGAAGCGCGGTTCGCGTCTCTGCTCCGAGATTTTCCCACCGCGTCGTGACAATAATGCGGTCGATTAAAACGCCGTGAATCTCCAGGGTCTTAATGATTTCCGAGACCTGCTCGGGCGTTCCAAGCACCGGGTAGCGATGCATCAGGCGCCCCGTCTGCTTCTCCGTTCGTCCGAGGAGTCCAGCCACGTGAACCTTCCCGGGGGTCAACTCGTGGGCGGACTGCAGATAGAGCTCAGTCAGCCGCGTGATGCCCACGAGCAAGACCGAAGGCGGCCTCAGGGTTGTCGCATCTGGTACGCTCAAGAACTGGACTGCCGGGTCCTGACGCTGCGCGTGCCGCAGACGCATAAAAACACGGGCACCGACAAGCAATGGAAGAATGAGGATCGCCTGCAGGAACGGGACGGAACGGGCGACCCCATCGAGGCGATTGAGCGCGAAGCTTGCCAGGACCGCGCCCACAACAATCACCACGGTCGCGCCGACGAGGTAGAGATAATCCGTCAGCGAGCTGAAACGCCAGACCGATCGGTGGAGCCCGAAGAGTGGGATGACGATAGTTGCTGCAATCATCGTGAAGGAGAAGTGAGGCAAGAGTACCCACGCCTTCGCCGCGGCGACGTCAAAGTTCTCACGAAGCGTGACGGCCAGCCCCGTGGCTACCGCGACCAAAATGAGGTCGACCAAAAAAGCAATCAAGCGACGCACTGAACCCGCCCCACGTCAGAGTCTTTGAGAAATGCAAAACACTGACCCCGGCCATTTTATGGCGGGCCGCAACGAGCGACGCAAGTCGAAATCCGCCTTATCTGGATCGCGGTCAGTCCTTCTCAGCCGCGTTCCGTTGCCGCACGGAGAAACCATCCTATCGGCCTAACCCGACGTCATTCACGCCAAGCACTTCGGTGCTTATTGTGGTCCGAAAGCGTGGCGATCATTCTCGAGCGACACCCCAACTCTCCCCAGCTATCTTAAATGCCATGGCGGGTCCCTGGCAGCTCCGTACTTTCCGGGTTGCCTTGGAACCCGCGCGTCTTGCCGAGGGGCTGGAATCGCCCACCGGCACGAGCGCATCACCTCATGCGTGTCGCACACCTTGCGCTCATCTGCCCAAACCCCCACCCTCAGAACGCGCTTGAGATTTCGCGTGAGTTTGGCGACACGACGGCGACCGCACTCGGCGCTCTCCTCATCGCCGATCACGGCGTCGGATCGGGGTCCTTATCATTCGGATCAGGCTTCGATGACCGCCGCCACGCGTCGGGCCACGAGACGTCTGTGCCCCACCGCTCTCGAGGTTGGGCTCCTTTGCTCCCAACACTCGGGCTCGGAGAACCGGGCGTGGCGACAGACCCCGAGGAGCTCTCTGCCTTGGGTGCGACAGCCTTCGTTGGGATATCGGGCGCGGCGTTCCCTCGTGCCCACGTCCAATCGTGCGACGTGGCTGAAGTTTGCGGGCTCGCGGGATCCGTCGCCGCATCACCGGTCGAGGATCGAACCTGTTCCGGCCAGGGTATCTTCATTGGGGAGGCGGACCGAGTCACCCTCGTCCATGGCTCGGAGGGCCCCGACTGACCCAGGCCAGCCCCTTGCGCCTCTGGGACCCACGCCGGTTCGCGTATCTCTTTCAGTGACCTCGGCGCGTGCTCCTTGCGGAGTTCAGGCCCTCTGTCCTTCGCGTCTGACAGTACACGGTGCGGCGCAAACAACAGACCGCAGGCGAAGGCAAAGACCGCACTCATCGCGGTCGTACGCAGGGGGTAATCGACGAGCGAATGGGCGCTGAGGAGGACCACAATCATTGAGGCCGCCCGCATCAGGAGCCGATCGATGTTTGTCATCTCAGACGCAGAGCTCGAAACATCGGACCGCCAGCTTCGCCACAGGGCCCGAAGCAGCCAGCCGGCAAACACAGCCATGAGAACGAGCCCGACGACACCGGTTTCAAGCCACACCTCCAGCACATCATTGTGGGCGCGGTTGGCGTACGTATCGACGAGCGCGTCGCGCGGCTTCTCAAACGCTTGGTAAACAGGGACAAAGGACCCGAGCCCCGATCCGAAAGGCATGAAGGCGAGGGCCGCGTCCCAGCTGTTGCGGGCGAACGTGACGCGCGCGTCGGCCAGCGGGTCGGCCTCGAAGCGCTCCAAGACCCGGAAGAGGGCGAACTGGGTCGCAAACAGAAGGACGAGCGCGACTGCGCCGCCGACGAGCCGCTTGGGGCCAAGGCTCGACATACCGCGGTCATCGGAGCTGGCGAGCGCGGCGATGCCCAGCAGCGCGACGATCGTGAGCCCGATCCCGGCTCTCGACCGTGTCATCAGCAGCGCGGCAAGGAGGGCGACGAGCGCCGTGAAGCTCAAGACAACGGGCACGAGCGCCCGTGTCTGCGAGAATGCGACGGGGCCGGGTCCCACTGACTTCGCGTTGTCGATGGCGAACGCTCCCCCAAAGAGGAGAAGGACGTAGAGCAGGGCCGCATAATGGTTGCGGTTGGCAAAGAAGCCCGTCGCTTCGCCCGGGCCGCCGAGCCCGAATCCGATCGGCGCTACGCCGGGCCCCTGCGCCACCTGCAACAGGCCCACAAAGCTGCTGACGAGCCCCAGACCGAGAAGCAGGAGCACGACACGGCGCCGCTCTCCCCAGGAAAGAAAAAGGGTCGCAAGAAACACTGCAATCGGGGTCACAAGAGAGGCAAGGCTCAGCCACGTGGCGTGCGGTGTGAGGCTAAGCGGACGCCAGCCGAGGTCCTGGCCGGCAAGAGTGAGAGACTGAATGGCAAATTCCCTGAAAGGGAGCGCTGTCCAGATCTTTGGTGGCAGTGGAACGAGTTGAAGGAGCGGAACAAGAAGGATCGCAAGGCCAAACGCCACAGTCCATGCCACCGCCCGAGTGCAATCCCCTAGACGCCAGAGCGCAACCAGAAGCAGCGGAACAGCCAAGAGCTGGATGACGGCGTCGGCCATAGCACCTGGCCGCGCCGCTCCTCCGAATAGAAGACAAGCGACGAGAAAAACCCCTGCGCCGCCTAAAAATCCCCTTTCGCGCAACACTTAGAACCGATTGCTAGAATGTGCACATCCTTCAGCCACAGCACATGACCAGCGTCGCTCTACTGGCGGCTCGCCGGCTTGTCGCTGTCGCCGCCGCTGAGCGCAATGGCCGCCGCCACGCCGCCCGCGACCACCACCCCCCCGATGATCAGGGTATGGTCGGCATATCCGACGTTGTTGGCCGCACTGCAAGGAGAGGCTTGGCCGATCGTCACCACGGAGCCGACGTCGACCGGTTGCCGGCAGCCATCGCCGTAGACGATCTCGCCCGCCCCGCCTACGAGAACCATCACGGTATCGCCAGGATTGCCCTGGGTCGAGCCTCTGACGGGCGTGTAGCCCTTCCCGCGGTCAATAAAAAGTTCGCCGCCCTTGACGTTGACCGTTGCGGCCACGGCTGGGACGGCCCCAAGGCTCGCTACAATAGCCAGCAAAATTGCCTTCGATCGCATTGTACGCCCCCTAATACCGACGCGACAAAACACTGTTCAGGCAACAACCTGAGCATTAATAGGGTCCCTGCTTACTAAATCTTGGATCGGATGAAAAGGCTCGAGACCTTTCAGGCCCTTCACCCAAGCGACAACCGTCTGCCGGTGCGACCCCAGGGCCACACTTTCGTACAGGATGCTGGCCGTCGCGTCCGATCAACGCTACTCGGAATAGCCGGGTGACGATTTGCGTTAGAGTGAGTTCTCCGTCCTGCAACAACCCAGCGTCATTCCCTCAAGATGGCATCCGGCGGGCGAACAGACCGACCGACACGCGGATGATCATCGGTTATGCGCAATGAAGCCATAATCTGACGCTACGGCGAGACGGGTCCTGTGTTGCGATGCACACACGAGGCCCGCGAAGTTCCGCGCACTGACGCAACGCGCTTGACGGCGAGGGCGCCTGTCGCGCTTTTTTGGGTCGAACCGCATCATTATTCCTTCGCTGGTCCAAGCAGACTGGCGGACGGGGTGTCGTCGTTCACGGATGCGCAAACGAGCAGATCTCATGTCGATGATTGACCTGCACAGCCACATCCTGCCCGGCGTCGACGACGGGGCTCCGGATATTGCCACATCTCTCGCGATGGCGCGCGCCTACGTCGCCGATGGCGTCGAGGTCGTCGCCTGCACGCCCCACATCCTGCCGGGCCTCTATCACAATTCCGGCCCGCAGATCCGCGAGGCCGTGGCGCGCCTGCAACAAACGCTCGAAGGCGAGGGCATCCCGCTCCGGCTCGTGGCGGGCGCCGATAATCACATCGTCCCTGACTTTGTCGGCGGCCTGCGCACGGGGCATCTGCTGAGCCTCGGCGACACCCGTTACGTCCTCGTCGAGCCCCCGCACCATGTGGCGCCGGCGCGCCTCGAGGACCTTTTCTTCGGGATCCTGGTCGCAGGCCATGTGCCGATCCTGACGCATCCGGAGCGCCTGACCTGGATCAGGAGCCAATACTCCATGATCGAGCGGCTCGCTCAAGCCGGCGTCTGGATGCAGGTGACTGCCGGGTCTCTCTCTGGCGCTTTCGGACGCGATGCGCGATATTGGGCGGAGCGTCTCCTGGATGAGGGCCATGTGCAGATCCTGGCGACGGATGCTCACGATGTGCAGCGCCGACCGCCGGATCTGGCCCGGGGCCGGGATATGGCTGCCAAGCGTGTCGGGGAGGCAGAGGCGCGGAATCTGGTCTCCGTGCGGCCCATGGGCATCTTGTCCAATCACGCACAGGTGCCGGTGTCGCTGCGATCACAGCCAGGGGGCGATAATGAGGGGTCTAAGTCGTATGCCTCAAGCGCGGACCGCTTACCGCCAGGGCCTCGTCGCTCTGGTGCTCGCGGCAGCGGCTGGTCTGAGCGGCTGCGGCGCTTCTTTGTCCAATGATCCGACGAGCGCGTCGATCGGTGGACAGACACCCCCTGCCGTGCTCGGCGCGTCCACCGGCATGACCGGCACCGCTCAAGCCGCGGGGGATACGGCGATCGGGGAAAGTTCAGACAAGTCGACTTTCACGGCCAACGCTTCCGCAGTCGAGAACTTCACCGCCGTCTCGACGCCCGGAAACACCGCCTACAAGATCGGTCCGCAGGACGTCTTGGACATCTCCGTCTTCAAGGTTCCCGAGTTGTCCAAGAGCGTGCAGGTCGCCGACAGCGGCACGATCAACCTTCCCCTCGTGGGTGAGGTGCCAGCCGCCGGCAAGACCGCGCAGGAGGTCGAGCGGGAACTCACGAAGAAGCTCGGGGCCAAGTATCTCCAGTCTCCTCAGGTGACGGTCTTCGTCAAGGAGTACAATAGTCAGCGCGTGACGATCGAAGGCGCGGTGAAAAAGCCGGGCGTCTATCCGGTACGCGGCAAGACCTCACTGCTCCAGTTCATCGCCCTAGCCGAGGGGCTCGACCCCGCCGCCCAGGATGAGATCGTGGTTTTCCGCCAAGCCGATGGCAAGCGCATCGCCGGCAAGTTCGATATCGAGGAGATCCGTGCGGGACGCTTAGCCGATCCTCTCATCCGGGAAGGCGACGTCATCGTGGTAGGCAGTTCAGGCATGAAGGCCGCGTGGCAGAACTTCCTGAAAGCCGTCCCGGCCGCCGCGCAGATGGCGCTGTTTTTCTGATCGCACCTCGAAGTCGAACTTTGGCTGACGGAAGCGCGAACGATGACCGACGGAAAGGCCGAGGACTCCAAGAGCGATCGTGCCCCGACGCCCGGCCGACTGGTCCCTGCCGGCGGAACAGCGCTGGCGCCCCGCGAGCCCTACGGGTCCTTTCCCCCCTACGTGGGAACGCCCGACGAGGGGGGGGATTCCGGCGTCGACCTGCGCGAGTATTGGCGCATTTTCTATAAGCGCAAGTGGCTGATCGCGACCATCGTCTTGGCAGTCGTGGCGATCGGTACAGTTTACACCTTGATGATGACACCCCTCTACACATCCTCGGCGCGGATCCAAATCGAGCGCTCCGGTCCCAACATTATCAAGGAGGGTGATGTTTCAGCAGAGAGTCGCTTCGACTTTGACTACATGCGGACACAGATTGAGCTGTTGCAGAGCCGCGCCGTCGCCGAGCGAGTCGCGTCGCGCCTGAACCTCGCCGACGATCCTGATTTTTTTGCATCGAGAGGCACTTCGTTCGTCAGTTCGATCGGGAGCGCTGTGTCCTTCCTCTTTTCGGGCCATTCGAAAACGGCGGACCAACCGCCTACCAAGGCACGCCTGGAACGCGCCGCGGCCGGCATCATTCAACGCAACCGCGCCGTCCGCCCGGTGCCCGGCTCCCGGCTCGTCGATGTCAGCTACACCGATCCCAATCCCGCCCGCGCGCAGCGCATCGCGAATGCCTATGTGGAGGCTTTCATTGCATCCACCATCGACAAGCGCTTCGAAGCCAACGCCTACGCCAAGACCTTTCTCGAGGACCAGATCAAGCAGTTGAAGCTGCGGCTGGAGGAATCCGAAAAGGTCCTTCTCGATTTCGCGCAGAAAGAACAGATCGTCGCCGTCACCGAGAAGTCGTCGATCGCCGAGAACAACCTCGCCGCCGCGAACGCCGCCCTCGGCAGCCTCATCTCGGAGCGGATCAAGACCGAGAATCTATGGCGTCAGGTCGAGGGCTCGGATGCGATCAACCTGCCCCAGCTCCTGACCAACAGCGTGATCGACGGCTTGAGGGCCAAGCGCAACGCCCTTGTCACCGAATACGAGGAGAAGCTCCAGACCTTCAAGCCGAGCTATCCGGACATGGTTCAGATCTCCAACAAGATCAAGGAAATCGACCGCCAACTCGCGGCCGAGGTAAAGACCATCCGCGAGTCGCTCAAAGGCGCCCATGACTCCGCGCTTGGTCAGGAAAACGAGATGAAGGAGCGGATCGACACGCTCAAAGCCGAGGTCATCGACCTGCAGAAGCGCTCGGTCCAGTACAACATCCTAAAGCGTGAGGTCGACAGCAACCGCGACCTCTATAACGGCCTGCTGCAACGGTTCAAGGAAGTGGACGTCGCCGGCGGCATCCAGGCCAACACCGTCTTTGTCGTCGATCGGCCCGAGGTTCCCGGCGGCCCCTCCTCACCAAACCTGTCGCGCGCTTTGATGCTCGCCTTCGGCCTCGGGCTCGGTGCAGGGCTGGCCGCGGCCTATCTCCTCGAGCGCCTCGATGAGACGATCCGCACCCCAGAAGAAATGGAGCGGACGGCGGCGCTCGCGACACTCGGTGTCATTCCCTTCGCCGGCAAGGACACCTTGCCGGAGGAAGAACTAGCCGATCCGCGATCGGCACTCTCCGAAGCCTACCGCTCGCTCTGCACCTCGCTGCAGTTCACGACCGAGACCGGTCTTCCCAAGACCATTTTGATGACGAGTTCCGGACCCGGCGAAGGAAAGTCCTTGTCGTCGCTGGCTATCGCCCGCCACTTCGCGACCATGGGCCTCAAGGTCCTGCTGGTCGACGCGGACCTGCGCAACGCCTCACTGCACAAGAAGCTGAAGCTCGACAATGCGATCGGTCTCACCAACTATCTGACCGGAGCCTGCACGCCGCCTGAGGCGTTCCAGGTGACCCCGATCCCCAATATGGCGTTCATGGCCTCGGGGCCCCTGCCTCCCAACGCGGCAGATCTCCTCGCCGGCCCGCGCCTCGTATCCCTGCTGACCGTGGGCTTGGAGGTCTTTGATTTGATCGTCGTCGACGGTCCCCCCGTTATGGGTCTTGCCGACGCGGCCATTCTGTCGAACACCGCCGCCGCGACCGTGTTCGTTGTTGGGGCCGGACAGGCCCGCGCCAGCAACATCCGCGATTCGTTGCGCCGCCTGCAGTTGGCCCGCAGCCCTCTCATCGGAGCGGTGCTGACCAAGTACGATGCCAAGGCCGCGGGTTATGGATACGGATACGGGTACGGCTATGGCTACGGATATGGCTACGGCAAGGACGCCTTCACCTATGGTCGACCAGTCGGAGACGCGAACGACGGCCGCCCGCAACTCGAAAACACGCGAGCCCGGCCATGACCGAGCGCACAGCTCTCAAGGCGGCCCTGGGGATTCTGCATCTACCCTCGAGCGTGCGTCGTGTTCGATCCGAACCCTTGCCGCCGGGAATTGAGACGGTGCTAAGAATCGCGGCCGGCGACGAGGCGGCCGAAACGGAAGCCGCCCGTCTTGCCGAACGGCCTCGCCCAGTTATACGGGAGGCCGCCGCTTTCTACATCGAACAGGTGCTATTGAACTCCAGCTCCGATAGCTATCGCGCGCTCGGGGCAACGCCGGCTGCCACGACCCAGGAGCTTCGGCGCAACATGGCCCTGTTGTTATCCTGGCTCCATCCGGACAAGAATGCGTCCGGCGCGCGGGGGGTGCTCGCGGCCCGCGTCACAGGGGCCTGGAATGATCTGAGGATCCCCGATCGCCGTGCTGCGTACGATGCGATGCTCACCCAATCCGCGAGAGCCCTTCGATCGCACGATCCTTCGCGGGGATCGTGGCCGCAGAATAAGATTGCTATGAGCCGTTCTGGGACTGGTGATGAAAGTGGCAGTGGTCACAAGAGTGGTATCCGGAACGGCAAAGCGCAGAACACAAAAACGAAAACCACAAAAGCCACGAGGGCGATGCCCGTTGCTCTCCGCGCTTTGCAGTCTCCCTCCCATCATTCGCCCCATGGACGCGACACCGGCCTGCTCGCGGACGAGCACCACAGCTTGCTACGGCGCGGATGGTATTGTCTGAGGCGCGTTCTGCGTGATCGCTCGACCCCGTGACGATTGAATGGAAGAGGCTGCGACGCGAACCATGAGACCAAGTGTCGTGCACGACGAGCAACATGACCCCGACGACGCGATGCCGAAGCGGCGCGGGGTGCTGCGCCTTCTCCTGCTGATGGTCCTCGGCGCCGTTCTCGTCTGGATCATCCTGACGCGCAGTCTCGCGGCCTCCTTGGCTGAGACCTCTCCCGAAACGGCCCTCGCCCTCCAACCGCGAGAACCCCAGGCCCTGCTCAGCTTGGCACGGCGCGATCTCAATGCGCTCTTGAAGGCGGCGGAGCAAGCCAAAGAAGCCGAAGGAGATTTCGCATGGCCGAAGGCCACGGAGGGGACCGATGTCGTCCCGCCTGCGACGCCACGCAAGCAACAGGACGAGCACGTCCCGTCGGATCGGCTATCCCGGCTCTCCCGTCTCGCTGAGAGAGGCCTTCTCGGAGGCGACCATCAGACTAACGATAAATATAAGTTGCAGCTGCAGTCAATGTCGGACCCGTCTGCAAACGTAGGGGGCTCGGAGGCCGGCGCCGATCCAAGGTCGGCCATCGACAAACCGAACCCAATTCGGGTGTTGGCCCAAAGGGCGATCGCAGCCGATCCCTTCAACGCCGACGCCTTGGCAATCCTCGGCCAGCTCGCCGAGATCGAGGGGGATGAGGCCCGCACCGGACCTCTGATGGAGGTCGCCGCCCGGCTCTCCATCCGCGAGAGCTACGCCGTCTACTGGCTCCTTCAGAGGGCGCAGAAGGCAGACGATAATGCGGCGGTCCTCCGCTTTGCCGACACGCTTCTGCGCACCCGAGGGCGCTCGGCCCCTCTCGTCGTTCCAGTCCTTACCGAGTTGGTCGAGAAGGACAAGGTCACGGCGGACGTCACCGCTCTCCTCTCGGCCAATCCGCCCTGGCGGACGGCCTTCCTGTCGCGGCTTACCGGCAGCATCACGGACGCCCGCACCCCGCTCTACCTGCTGCTCGGTCTCCGCAAGACGGCGCACCCGCCGACGCAGCGCGAGATCGCGGGCTACATCACGTTCCTCATCAATCGCAAGTTCCATGAGCTCGCGTACTACACGTGGCTGCAGTTCCTGCCCCGCGACGAGCTCGCCACGCTCTCCCCGCTCTACAATCCGAGCTTCGAGCTGGCGCCGTCCGGCCTTCCCTTCGACTGGGTGCTCGCTCAGGGCAGCGGTGTCATCAGCGAGATCCGGCCCCGTTTCGATACGTCGGGCGAGAAGGCGCTGTTCGTCGAGTTCGGCCTCGGCCGCGTCGAGTTTCCGGGCGTCAGGCAGGTGACGCTTCTCGGACCTGGAACCTACGAACTCAAAGGCAAGTACAAGGGCTCGCTGATCGGTCCCAGAAGCCTTATCTGGCGTGTGACCTGCGCGGGGTCCACCCTCATCCGGAGCGATCTTCTGAGGGGCGACCCCAGGACGTGGCGCGAGTTCACGCTATCGTTCACGGTGCCGCCGACCGGATGCCGCGCGCAGGAGGTGCGCCTCGATCTCGACGCCCGCTCGGCTTCCGAACGGCTCGTCACGGGCTCGATGTGGTTCGACGACCTGGAGCTGCGCCGGGGCGGCTGATGATGCGAGGGCATGATGGCCGCGCGCGAAGCCGCCACGGTTGTGCGTGTTGGCCGTGCGCGGCGGCCCGTCGATCCCATCCGCGCCGGCGTGCCCTTACAGCGCGTTGCGGTAGGCCTTCGGCGACAGGACCGTAAGCGCAAGGATGTAGAGGTCGAACAGGATAGACCAGTTATCGATATAGTAGAGATCGCAGTCGACGCGAGCGCGCATGGCTTCGTCGGTCTCGGTGCGGCCGCGAAAGCCGTTGACCTGCGCCCAGCCGGTGATGCCGGGCTTCACATTGAGCCGCCGCGGATAGGAGACGATGCGCTCGCCATAGTGCTCGTCGTGCGCCACTGCGTGCGGGCGCGGCCCCACGAGCGACATCTCGCCGACGAGCACGTTGATGAGCTGCGGCAACTCGTCGAGATTGAACCGCCGCAGATAGCGCCCGACCGACGTCACGCGCGGATCGTCGACGCGCGCCTGCGCCACAAACGCGCCGTCGTCCATCGTCGTCATCGTCCGGAACTTCCAGATCCGGAACTCGCGCGAATTGTAGCCGCGGCGGCGCTGCCGGAAGAACACGGGGCCGGCGCTCGTGAGACGGATGGCGAGCGCGATGGCGGCAAAAAGCGGCGCCAGCAGGAACAGGGCCGTGGCGGCAAGGACGAAATCGAACACACGCTTGACTGCGACCTGCATGGGCCCGAGGGGCGCCGCGGTGAGCGACAGCGCCGTCAGCGCCGCCAGCCGCGAGACGCGCGCATCCGAGAAGCGGCCAACGAGGCTCGATGCGCCAAGGTGGATCGCTATAGGCGTAACGGTGAAGGCCTCGACGATCTCGTGGATGAGATCGCTGCGCGACCATTCGACGAGCAGCACGACGTCGTCTACGCCCAGCACGCGGGCCTTTTCCACGGCCTCCACCAGGACCGATCGGAGCGTTGGGGACGGCCCCTCGGCTGCGGACGCGCTACCGCTTGACGGCAGCACCTGCGTCGCGACGACCCGGATGGCACCCGGAATGCCTGCGAACTCGTTCTGCACGCGCCGGACCTCGCTTTCGATCCCGACCAGCATGAGGCGCCGCGAGGCAATGAGTCCCGACCCGACGAGCGACACAAGTGCCGTGCGCGTCAGTGCGGCGAGCCCCGTCAGGGCACCCAGGCCCGCGATGTAGAACAGGACGAGCGCGCCACGCGAGACGACCTCCGTCGATTTCGTAAGAAAGCCGAGAACGGCGAGGCTCAGGAATGCCGTGTTCCACACGACGAATGTGCGATCGAAGTCGCGATGCCCCTCGAGATAGGCGTGCACCGAATACTCGTCGCGGAAGAGAAAGGGCAGCGTGTAGGCGAGCGCTGCGATGCCGCCGATCGCGAAGTGGTTCTGCGTCTCTCCCATGACACCGTAGGCGGCGAGGTGGTAGCCGGCGCCGACAGCGGCCGCAACCGCCAGAATGACAGCCACTTCGACGATGAATGCTGCGACCGAAAACCCAGTCCGGCCGAGGAACGGACGGGTCGAGTTGATCCCGTCGCGACCCGCAAGACTATCGAACCGCACTGCCACGTGAAATTTCCCTACCAGCTTGCGAAGTCCGCCATCGATGCGGCGCCGTCGCACGCCTTAGCCGCTCATGCCTTTGTACGGCGCCGACCCAAAGGCTCGCGGACGATCTTGCCGGATCGTTAATGGCGCGCGAGCGATCGGCGGCGCTCGCGGCTTGCCAAGATGCACACCAGGTCGGGGACGAGCGGCAGGGCATCCGCGCCGGTGCCAGCGGCGAGAAGGCGATCCCCATGTTCCGGGAGCGAGAGGTCCGGGCGAAGGTTGAGACGGCGAAGGTCGCCAGGCTCAACACCGCTCGGATCACGATGCGCAAGCCGGAGCTGGACGTCGCCACGTCGCGAGGCTCACAGCCCGGCGCGCTCCGGCCGCGACCGGCGTGCTCGGCCCGCACACCTCGAACACCGGCGCCGGTCTCGAGGTCGTCGACCTCTTTGCGCCGCGCACGACGCGGATGAGGGCGTGAGAGTCGTCCCCGCGAAAGAACCCGCGCCAGAGGTGGCGGACTGGCCGCTTGGCCGGCGGCAGCCAATCGGTTAGAAGCACATCCGGCAGACGGCGGCCCGCGCGGCCGTCCATGCCGGCTTAGCACAGTGGTAGTGCACCTGATTTGTAATCAGGGGGTCGCAGGTTCAAATCCTGCAGCCGGCACCACAAAATATACCGTTATTCCAATGAGTTGCGTGCGATTAGCGGAATCACGAATGGCGAACATTCGTGGCGTCCGACCTTCGCGCGTCAGAACGGTTGGTGCGCCGGTCCCTGGAGCGGCCCCTGGACCTGGCGATCCCAGCGCGTGAATTCGGCGGGGATCGCGGTGACATCGACCCGCAGCAGGTCGGCGGCGACGGTCTCGGCGGACTGATCGGCCGGATCGGCGACATCAGTCGGCGGCTCGGCTTCCCTCAGCGCGGCCATAACGGCGCACGAGACCTTGATCGGGCTGAAGCCCACGCGCGAGTTGAGCCGCATGGATGCCGCCGTCTCCACAAGCCGCAGTGCGCCGGCGGTTCCGTGCCGCGCGAGCAGAGCCTGCAGTATCCGCGCGCGGCTCACCGCAATCAGGCTCCGCAGCCGGACGAGCGCTGCGGTCTTGCGCTGCCGATCACGACCACAGCGCAACCAGAAGAACTGCTCGACCCGGCGAAAATCGTCGTCCGACCATTGCGACGCCTGCGCGAGCGCCGCCACCTCGTCGGCCAAAACCTTGAGCGCGGTCGCGAGTTCGCGCACGGTCACCGCCGGCACTTCCGTCGGGTCGATCCCGCCATACACGGCCTGGTTCGTCGGAACGTAACGTTGTCGATGGGAAGGCATGGCGTCCGCCTCCAGTTCAAGCGCTCGTGTTTCCGAGCGATGACGGCATTCGTGAGCTGTGCACGCAGGGCACGTGGTGGCCACGGCGCGCGCGGGCCAAACTGCACGGCTCACCTGCTGCAGGCGACACCCGTCTGCCGCACTCTGTCAATCGCGCGTCGGAAGCCATGGTTAAGCGCGTACACATTTCGCTCCGACGAGCGGCATTCGGATAATGGACACATCCCTTGGAAGCGGTCTGGCCTTGGAAGCGGTCTGGCGCTGTTTCGGATTGCTCACCGTCCGCGCGACACGTGACCGGCGCTCATGCGCGCCGTTTCTACGAGCGTAGCCAGGCAGAAACGCGGGGCGGACACCAGATAGCGGTGCCAGAGCCGCGCGGGCTCCGACGCGAGTCGGTAAAGCCACTCCAGACCGTGGGTGCGCATCCACACCGGGGCTCGCCGGATCCGACCCGTATGGAAGTCGAAGGCGGCGCCAACCCCAAGCAGCACCGCGGCATCGATGCGCGCGCTGTTGTCGGCCATCCACAGCTCCTGCTTGGGACAGCCGAGCCCGACCCAAACGACATCCGGCTTGGCTGCATTGATGCGGTCGATGGAGGCATCGATCTCCGCCTCGCTCAGGGGCCTGAACGGCGGACAGTCGATCCCCGCCACCTGCAGGCCCGGAAACCGCGTCGTAAGGGTTTGCGCAAGCTCGGCGGCAACGCCCTCGGCGCCGCCATAGAAATAATGCCGCCATCCTTCCCCGGCGGCCCGCTGGCAGACCGCGAGCATCAGGTCGGGCCCGCAGACCCGCTCCTTGATCTTCTCGCCTCGGAGGCGCATCACCCAAGTCAGCGGCGTCCCATCGGGAACGACGAGATCGGCCGAGCGCAGCGCCTGCAGATGCCTCGGGTCGTCCTGGGCGCGGACCACGTTGTAGACATCGGGGGCGCAGACGTACCTCGTCTTCTTCTCCCGCACCCAATGCGCGATCGTTGCCACGGCCGCGTCCATATCGACCACGCTGACCGGAACACCGAGAATCTCCGCCCGGGACGGACCCTGCGCCAGTTGTTGATCCTGTCCGCCCACGCTCGATCCTCCTATTGGAAAACGACGAACGGCCGTCCGTCCCCGCGGCTCGCGAAGCCGCTGGTTGAAGACATTCCAAAGCGTCTTCGCTAGGTCGTCGAAGATCACTCCGCCGCGGTGCGATGCTCGACCGGTGCGCTCTCCGGGCAAACATTCGAGCCGTGCCTGTTGAGCGCCATGCTCTCGATCCACGGATAGGTCTTTTCGAGACCCTTGATCAGCGGCCACGTCGGACGCCAATTGAGCAACCGCTCCGCCAGGTCGTTGTGCGACGTGCGGCCACGCACACCGACCGGCCCCGGAATATGCCGCATCGCATGCGTCTTGCCGGCGACCTCCATGACCATTTCGGCGAGGTGATTGATGGTCACCATCTCGTCCGAGCCGATGTTGATCGGCTGGCGCACGTCGGAGCGCATGAGACGCAAGCTGCCCTCGAGGCATTCGTCGATGTAGAGAAACGACCGCGTCTGCTTGCCGTCGCCCCAGATCTCTATGGGTTCGCTATGTGCGGCCAGGGCCACCTTCCGGCACATGGCGGCGGGCGCCTTCTCCTTGCCGCCGGTCCACGTTCCTTCAGGACCGAAGATGTTATGATAGCGTGCGATGCGGCATTCCATGCCGTAGTTGCGGCCGTAGGACATGTAGAGCCGCTCACTGAAAAGCTTCTCCCAACCGTATTCGCTGTCCGGATTGGCCGGATAGGCGCTGTCCTCGCGGGTGAATGGATCGTTGGGATCGGTCTGATTATGCGCCGGATAGATGCAAGCCGACGAGGAGTAGAAGATGCGCTTGATCGCGCGGTTCTTGCAGGCCTCGAGAATGTTCAGATTGATCGTCGCCGAATTGTGCATGATGGCGGCGTCATGCTCACCGGTGAAGATGTAGCCCGCCCCACCCATGTCCGCCGCGAGCTGATAGACCTCGTCGAACCGACGGTCGATGACCCGAAGGCAGCTCTGTTGATCTCTAAGATCGGCGATGATGAAATCGTTTGCCTCTGTTTCCGAGAACTCCGGATATTTCAGGTCGGCTCCTCGCACCCAATACCCTTCGGCCCTCAAACGTCTTACGAGATGGGAACCAATGAAGCCTCCGGCTCCACAAACCAGCGCAGTCTTCATCAAAAGGGCCTCCACGCATGACAATTAACGAACCGTTAATGTTGGCGGCGCGAAAGATCAATTTCATTCCTAATGGATAGTTAAAGATGGAGTTTTATCGGAAAATCGCATTCTGAACCATCCTGAATAGGAAACGTGGCCTCGGCATCGGTCGTCATCAGCACAGTTGCGAAAGACCGTCCGCGTGTCGCCGCAAGTCCATGCTCGCACACGCTACACACCGCACTTGACATCACCCGTCGGGTGCCAGCATCAATCGTCGCAATCGAAGAACGGTGAGAACTTGTTTTACATGAGATCTGCTTCGTTTGCTGTGCTGGCATCCCTGCTTGTCGCCGCGTCTCCGGTCGCCGCCGCCGACGTCGCAGCACTCTCGTCCGAGGCCGGCGCAGAGATCGACCACTTCTTCACCTCCGCGGTCGCCGATGGTGCAACGCCGGGCCTCGTCGCTCTCGTGGTGAACCGCGACGGCGTCATCTACCACGGCGCCTTCGGGATGCAGGACGAAGCGCGCGGACTTCCAATGCAGAAGGATACGATCTTCCGCATCGCGTCCATGACGAAGCCGCTGACCACCATGGCAGCCCTGAAGCTCGTCGGCGAAGGTCGCCTCTCGCTCGACGATGACGCCGCTCGTTGGCTGCCGCACCTCAGGTCCGTCGATATCCTCGACGACTTCAACAAATGGACCGGTTCCGTGTCGACGCGCCCTGCGCGGATGCCAATCACGATCCGGCACCTTCTCACACACACCTCAGGCATCGGCTACGGCTGGTCCGATCCCGGTCTTGCCGTCGCTGATCGCGCGAGGAGCGATGACAGCGGCCCTATCCTTCTTCATGAGCCTGGTGCCCGATGGACATACGGCGAGAGCACGTCGTATGTCGGCGCGATCGTCGCGCAAGCGAGCGCCCAGCGGTTCGATGTCTATCTGCGCACGCAGATCCTCGAGCCGCTCGACATGAGGGAAACGTTCTTCGAGGTACCCCGGGAGGCCTATGGTCGCGTGGCGACCGTCCATCAAATGTGGGACGGCTCGCGCCGCGAGCGCCCAAATCCAGATCCTCTCCCGGTATCGATGCAAGCCGACGGGGGCTTGTATGCGACAGCGGGCGACTATGGCCGTTTCATACGGATGCTGCTCAACGACGGCGAGCTCGACGGAGTCAGAATCCTGCCGGCGCATATTGTGCGCGAGGCCGGCAAGCCGCAAATGGGCGACCTGAAAGTGCGCGAGCAGCCTTCTACGGATCACGATTGGGCCCGGCCCTATCCGATGGGCGCAGGGACCGACACGTGGGGATTCGGGTTCCAGGTGACGGGAAAGCCGCGGCGCCCCTTCTCGCGCAGCGAAGGCAGCCTGTCGTGGGCCGGCATCTACAATACCCATTTCTGGGTTGATCCCTATCGCGGCATTGGCGCCGTTCTGATGATGCAGACGCTGCCGTTCTACGATGAGAGGGCAACGCGCATCCTGGACGAGTTCGAGACGCTCGTGTACCGCGATCTCGGCTGATGCGGTGCGCATCGAGTAGCCCTACACCGGCTACGGTGCCAGAAGGCCAATAAACCATAGTCCGAGCGGCGGATTGACAGGCTGAGTGAAGCGGACTTCAATTTTCGCGTGATGCCGGCGCCTCCGGTGGGCACCCCTGACTTCCGCAGTCCAGCCACCCGGAAGTACCAACGGTTGAGAGGTTCGGCAGCACAAAGGTTCACGGCGACCGAGGAGCAGTGACGACCACTTTCGCGAGGTTCCCCTCGCGAAGTCATTTCGGGACCAACGTTCCGTGCCGGGCTGGCACTCTGCAGACCGATCGATCAAGCCAGTCGAGCAGAATTTCTCATCGCACGGTGCCTTTATGCGAGGCTCTGGGATCCAGACCGGATCTCAGAGCCTTGCCGTTTGTCCGCTCCCTGCACCCAACGCTTGGGCCGGCGAGACCATAGTCCGATGCAGCCGCTGCTCACGAGGCCTGCGCGCGAACGCTACGCGCGATCCAGATGCCCAGGGCCGCGCCCAGCGCACTGGAGCCGAAATCCAGGAGCGACGCCTGCCGGCACGGCACGAGCATCTGCCCGATCTCGAGTATGCCCGCATAGGCAGCGATCATCGCGAATAGAAGCGGTGTAGCAATCGAGGCGCGCATTACCATTGCCGTCAGGAAGCCGACGATGGAGTAGGCTACGAGATGCTCGACGGTATCCGACATGCCGAGCGCGTGGGGACGCCAGGCCTCGGGAACCAGAGAAAGTCCAGCGATGGCGACGTAGCAGAGGACCGTTGCAAATAGAACGTTTCGCTGCGTCAATCGTTCGGAAAGCCAGTTGCCCATTGCAGAAATGCCCTCTTTCGGCCGGTTTGAAAAATGGACGGAAATGCCACGCGGCGGACATCGTCGGCGCTTCGAACGCTGTCCGGTGCCAAGACCCGACTACTACGACTAATCCTTCCATCGCAGGGTAATCCATTGCATAAGGTTAACCGCTACGGGCTTCCCCGCACTCGAGATATTCCGGCCCTCTTTCTCGATCTGATCTTTGAGAGTTCACGGGCGCGCGGCGGCGAACAATGTATCGCGGATCCGCCAAACCAAGATCGCTGCCTCATCTCCGGCGGGTTTACCTTGCTCCGGTTTCTTTCGTTTCAACGGCCAGCGGTTCCCGTTAGATCCTCACCGCTTTAATCCCTTACTGCCGGATACGCTGAATAGTCATGCCGATGGTCTCGTTGGTACCGCCGCGTTCGTCGCATCAGCTTCTCGCCGCCCTGACCTTTCTGATTTTCTGCGGGGACTTGCCTGCGGCTCACGCGAGTGAAGCCGACCTCTACGTTTCGACACACGGCAAGGATACGTGGTCCGGGCGGCTGCCGGCACCCTCGGCCGACGGTGTGGACGGCCCTCTTGCAACCCTCGATGCGGCTCGCCGTCGGGTGACCGAACTGCGCAAACACGAGCCGGAACGGAACCGTCCTGTTCTCGTAGCTTTGCGTGGAGGTACCTATTTCCTGGACCGGCCGCTGAAGTTTGATCCCACGGATTCGGGCACGCCATCGTCCCCAACAGTGTACGCGGCTTATGCAAACGAACGGCCGATCATCAGCGGCGGAATGGCGATCACCAACTGGCACGTGACGGCGGATGGACGCTGGCACGCTCCGTTGCCCGGCGACGGCGCAGAGGCCCGGTCCTTTTCACAGATCTTCGTGGACGACGAGCTGCGGGAACGGACCCGTCTTCCCGCCGCCGGCTGGTACCGCGTTGCCGCGGATGCCGGACGCAATCAATTCGGATTCTCCGGGACGGATATCCGCGCCGATTGGGAGAACCTTCGCGACGTCGAGGTTCTCGTGTTGCATAAGTGGTCTGCTTCCCGGATGGGAATCGCATCGGTAGCGACAAATCCGAACAACGTCGTTCTCGCGGGGCGGGCCTGGCGTGTGTTCGAGGCAGGTAACCGCTATGCCGTCTTCAATGTGCTGGAGGCGCTGTCGCAGCCTGGGCAGTGGTACCACGATAGGAAGCGCAAGACCCTCACTTACATTCCGAAGGCTGGTGAGGTTCCTGAAAAAACACAGGTCATCGTTCCTCGCCTCGATAACATCGTCGTCATGAAAGGCGACGTACAGGCAAAGCGATGGGTGGAGCAGATCGTATTCCGGGGGCTTTCCTTTGCTCACACGAGTTGGCAGCTTCCTGCAGAAGGACAATCCTTCGCGCAGGCAGAGATCGGCCTCGACGCGGCCATCGTTGCGATCGGTGTTCGCAACGTTACGTTCGAAGATTGCGAGGTACGCCACACCGGTGGTTACGCGATGGGATTTGGGATCGGTTCACGTGACAACCGGGTGGACGGGTGCAGGCTGTCCGACCTAGGCGGCGGCGGAATAAAGGTCGGCCACGCCGGACCGGGCTCCTGGGATAGAATTGCACAAATACCTAATGATCCCGAGCTTCTGGTATCCGGCCATGTGATCCACAATTCAACAATTTCACGCGGGGGGCGACTTCACCCCGCGGCCGTCGGCATATGGGTCGGTCAAGCTGCGAACAACAAGATTACTCACAACGAGGTTTTCGACTTCTATCAAACCGGCATCTCGATCGGTTGGACTTGGGGCTACGGACGCAGCGAGGCCCGCCATAATGAGATCGCCTACAACCACATCCATACCATCGGGCAGGAGGTCCTGTCCGACATGGGCGGCATTTATCTTCTCGGCATTCAACCCGGAACGAGGGTCCATCACAACCGCGTCAATGGCGTGCGGTCAGCCGATTACGGCGGTTGGGGAATTTACGCGGACGAGGGCACGTCTGACGTGCTGATCGATAATAATGTCGTTTACGAGACGACATCCGGCGCATTCCATCAGCATTTTGGTCGGGGCAACCGTGTTGAGAACAACATCCTGGCATTCGGCTCTCAAGCTCAAATCCAGCTTACGAGGGCCGAGAGGCATGTGTCCTTCATCCTCGAGCGAAACATTGTCTATTGGGACAGCGCGGCGCCGGTATTCGGCGGCTGTCTGAGCTGGCAGACGCCCTGCACGGCTCACATCACATCCGACCGCAACATCTATTGGCGAACGGGTGGACAACCGCCTGCCTTTCCCGGGACGCTAACGCTCGATGCTTGGCGCCGCGACACCGGGCAAGACTTGAACTCGCGAAATGCCGATCCGCTGTTTGCCAGCTCCGAGCAACGCGACTTCACGATCCACAGCGGCTCTCCGGCAATTGAGTTGGGCTTCAAGCCAATCGACCTCAGCCGCGTGGGTCCCTCGGCAGATCGCTGAAAAGCCCTTCTCGGTGGACGCACGATGGGTCGTTGGCTTCAGACACCGACAAGCCTCTCCATCCCCCGATGTTCTCGATGTGCCAACCGTACAGCCGCGACGGTGTCAGGCGGTGCTCGGGCGTGCGTCGATCCTCGACGTCCAGTAGCGAAAGAGCGGAGGCCAGGACGGCCTGCGATCCTGCGAGGCGAACGCCACCATCAGCGCCAAGGCAAACTGGTAGAAAAGATAAATCAGAACGTTGTCAGTCACCATGATAATGGACGTCGCCACGCCGAGCGCGCAGCCGATCGGCGAACTCGAGAATATGAACGCCATGCATGCGGTGATGAGAAGCGAGCCGATCACGCCGTAGTCGAGCAGGATCTTTAGCCAGTCGTTGTGGGGAAGCAACCCCATCAGCGTCGCCACGGTTTCATTCGCGGTTCCGACGCCTGTGCCGAACAGGAACGGTGCCAGATCCCGATTAAGTGAATACTCTGTCATGATCTTGATCGTCATGTAGCGCCCGAGCATGACCTCTTCGATGTGGACGGCAGATCCCAGAGAGTCGCGCACATAGTCCGAAATCGTCGATGCGCTGATCGCTGCGAAGTTGATCGCAAGCATGATTGCGAACAGCCACAAGAAAAGAGATTTTCGGCCGCGCGACTCGAGTCTCCGGAACAGGAATACGAGTGACAGGATTCCCACGATCGCCGCCAAGAGCCCGATCCGCTTGCCGCCTATCAGCACCATTAGAAATGCAAGGCCTAGGTGACCGTTCGATCCCACGCCATAGAAAAAGATCGCATAAAGGGGACCTATCAGCCCCTCGTTGCTGTTGTAACCGGATGTCGTCGCGGCACCCGTACCCATCGTAAGCATTTCGAGGAAGCGTATGCCTGTATGGTCGCGCGTGGCCAGCGCATACCCGAAAAGAAGGAGTGTGACATAGAAGATCGCGTTGATATGCTGGGGTCTTACGGACAGTACAGGCAGAAAGGTGAGAGCCGTGAGACAGATCACAGCAAAATCAAGCTTGCTTGCTTCACCTCGCCAACCGGCGCCGACCGTGACGGACGCGGAGGCGAGCACCAGATAGACGACCATGTAGGTCGCCGCGGGAATGTTGAATTGGGCCCGGGCCTGCAAAACCATAGGCAGAATGAGCGCGAAAGGCGCGTAATACGTGAAATAGCGCAAAGAGCCGGCCTCTTCGCTCAGTGAGAGACCTGCGAGCCCGATACTGTAGATCAGGCAGGCGAACGCGAGGCCGCACTGGCCGATGAGGGCATCGCGTTGCTCTGCGCGGGTCATCTGTCCCATGGGCCTGCTGATTCACAACAACGGACGCCCGCTGCCCCGCTCGGGCAGGTTCGGATTCCAATCCCTGCTTGCAAAGAAAAATGTTCTGAAGAGTACGTAAGCAACCCCCACGACGAGTCCGATCAGGAGCGAGACGAAGATCATCGCATTGAGTGAGAGGCCCGACGGGGTGGAGTCCGGACGCGCAGGCATGATGTAGCCCGTCGCTGCAAGTTCCGCCTCCGATGGGGGAGGGGCGACCCGGTGCACTTCAAGTGCCGTATCGGTTCGGCCGAGCGTTTCCCTGGCGCGCAAGATGTTCGGGTGATTATCGCCATAAACGACGGCAAGATCGGCGATCAGCGCCGCCGCGCGCGACTTACGAAGAGCCAGCATCTGGGCCTTGCGGTAATGGACGTATTCCGCCACCACAGCATTCGCCATGCGCGCCGCCTCCTCCGGACTTTCGGCGGTCGCCGAGATGCGAATGAGATTCGATCGCGGCTCGTTCCTGACTTCGAGAGTCTTCATGAATTTCTGTGTGGCGATGTCCGCCTTGCCCGGCGCAGTGTACTGCACCGGCAGAACGCGGCCGATCATGCCGAGGGCGTGTGCGATCGCGGATTCCTGTTGAGTCTGGTCGAGGCCCAGGCGAACGACCGCGGCCCGCGCCAGCCCTTCCGAGGCCAGAAGCCTGGTCTCCTGGCTTTCCAGGTTGGAGAGATCGGTCATGACAGGCGGCCGCTGCCGCGCGAGGTCGGTGTCCGTCGTCGAGGGATCCTGCTCAAGCAGGTCGCGATCGAGCAATCCAGCCTGCACGATCGCCGTGGCGGTGTAGGTTGGTGCCATCAACAGCTTGGCAAGGATCAGCGCGACGCACACGCCGACGGCCATGCTCGCGACTTTCCACTTCTGCTTCCAGATGGTTTCGAGGATGCGCCGGACGGGAATCGAAAACGTCAGCGGCGCGTACTCGGTATTTGGTTCCATGGACTTGATCTGAAGATTCATGCGGATGTCGAATGCCTCCGGTACAGGGCCGCGGCGAGGGTGCGTCCCAATCCACGGTGCCGGTCGTGCCTTTGCCCACCGGCCGTGCAATGTCCGGGCCACACGCGGCGTGATATTAATCTATCGCGTTGCGCCGTAATGACGGTCGACCGAGCTCGGAGTCACGGTACATCCTGATTTGAGGGTTAACGGCGCGGCCGGGCATCATGGGCGGCGACCCGAAGCGGCGGCGGCCGGGAGATGTCGGATCATTACCGCGGACGGCGAAGGTTCGCTCGATGATACGGCTTGACGCTCAGGCTCACCCGAAACGGGGGCGCCGCCAGCCGCGTAGTGCTTGTGCACGGACCAAGCTCCCGCAAAGACGATCGCGGCGAAGCATGCGCAGCTGCCGACGGCAGAGGCCGCATAGCCGAGGGTCTGATAGGTCCCGAAATAGACCGCCAGGGCCACGACGGAGCCAAGGGTCCACTGTTCCAGGATCTTGCGCGCCTTCT
This sequence comes from uncultured Hyphomicrobium sp., assembly GCA_964589785.1. Lineage (GTDB taxonomy): Bacteria > Pseudomonadota > Alphaproteobacteria > Rhizobiales > Hyphomicrobiaceae > JAGVSR01. Next base: position 663,438 of record CAZPUQ010000001.1, on the reverse strand, counting down.
CGACGGTGTTCAGATACATGGAGATCGGCGTCATCAGGAACGCGAAAATATAGGCAAAGCAGAAGACGAGGCCAATTCCGGCCGGATACTCCTTGCCCGTAACAAGCGGCATCAAGACGCTCGCAGCCATCCAGGCACCGACCATGATTACCGAGCTGCCCACGATGCAGCCGACCGACAGCTTCAGCAGCAGCGATTTCTTTTCGGACATGGGCCGGCGGTCGAAATCGTAGAGCAGTCGCGGCAGAAAATAGACGAGCGACTGCTTGGCTGGATTGAGCGCGCTGAACGGCAGTTCGGCAAGGCGGAGAAGGCCTGTTGCCTGCGGGCCAAAATGGTGACCGGCGAGCAGCTGGAGCCCGGCGCTATGAAAGAAGCCGACCAGTCCTGCGGGCAAAAGGTAACGCCCATAAGAGATATGGCGCCGAGCAACCCAACTCAGGCGACGGAAGCTCACGGTGACGCCGGACGCCATGATCAAGACCGCGCAGGCGGCCAGACCCGTGACCAACTGCGCTGTCATGATCGAATTGAGGGATACGGGCGTATGTGTGCTGAGCACGACTAGCACCGCTCCGAAAATCGTTAACCTGCCGAGCTCGACGAAGAACATCAGGCCGTGCAGGCCGTTCGCGGAAGCCTGGAGCCTGAAGTTTTCAAGACCGATGATCGAAAGCACATACAGAGGCACGACATACGGGGCCAGCGGTTCCGGCTGTGGCGCCAGTACGGCGATGATCCCGCACGCAATCAAGGTCGTCATTGCGACGATGATGAAGTTCAGGCCGTTGTAGTTGCGCTGATAGCCGTTCGAAAACTTTGCGAAGCGTGGGCGAAGGAATGAGTAAACACCGCTCGTCAACGTGTAGGTCATCGAGTTGGCTACGCCGGCGATCGCAAAGATATAGACATACTGGCCAAAAGCTTCGAGCGAAGCGAGGCGAACGATCAGGATGGCGATGATGAAGTTCCCAGCCGAGGACAACGCCTGTGTGCCAATGGAATAGCCAATCGGTTTCAGCACGTTGAAAGCCTTTCGCGGTGAATGTCGCAGCGTGCACAGAATAATCTCTGCGCGTTTGTACAGCCCTTGCTGTTTATAGGGATAGTTAATCTGGTCCCTCGTTCCGGAATATCGTCCGGAGTCGTTTAGGCTACCGATGGACGGCGCTTTGGCGTCAAACCAGGACGACTTTTAATATCGCGCTGCTCCGATGTGGTGCGACAACGCACGCCAAACAATAATTGCCAAATGACCGACGTCCAACCCCGCCGCTTTCTTCTTCTTGCTCAGCTTCCGCCTCCCGTCCACGGCGTGACGGTCACGACGCAGCATGTTCGCGATATCGTTGCTTTGGATCGCAGGTGGAAGGTCGAGCACCGCTGGCTTGGCGGTTCGAGCAACCTGCAGGACGTCAACCGCAGAACATTGAGAAAGTATCTGGAATTCGGAAGCCTCCTTCTCGGTCTCGCCGCGGATGGATGGAGGCGACCGCACCCGCGACTTTCCTACGTGACCCTGGCGCCGTGGACGCATGCTGCGCTCCGCGACGCGCTGCTGGCCGGCGCGGCCAAGGGAGTCAGCGAGCGAACGCTGGTGCACCTCCATGGGGAAGGGCTGGAGAAGCTCATTGCGGACAGTTCGCCGAAGGCCCGCCTCTGCCGCAAGTTGCTGGCAGGGACCGAACTCATTGCGTGCACATCCAAAGCCGCCGAAACGGCGCTGAAATCTGGCCTTTTCGCGCATGTCCGCCTGCTGCCCAATTCCGTGCCGGATCCGGGGCCAAGCCCGAGCCGCGACGTCGGGCGGAAGATCCGCGTCGGCTATCTCGCGAATCTCGATCCTCGCAAAGGCGCTCTGCGGTTCGTTGAGGCACTGGCCGCCGCGCACGCCGCAGACGTTCCGTTCGAGGCGATCATCGCGGGGCCATCGACGCCGTTCCTTTCCAAAGAGGAGATCGAGTCGCGGATCGACAACCTGGGACTTCAGGGCGCCGTATCAGTGGAAGACGGAAAGTTCGGCGCCGAGAAAGACCGCTTTCTGCGTAGCCTGGATGTTCTTCTCTACCCGTCGCTCCACGATCACGCGCCTCTCGTGCTCATCGAGGCGCTCGCGTACAGTGTCGCTCCCATCGTCATGGACACCGGCGGGATCAGCGAGATCCTCGGCGCGGGGCTGAAGGACAACGTCTTCGTTGCGTCAAGCGCGGGCGAGCCGTTCGAGGCGTTCGTTACGCGCATGCTTCGCCGCTACGCCGCCGATCGCGCCTATCTGGCGGCGCATCAGGCGAAAGCGCGGGAGCGATATCTCGAGACGTACACCGAGACGGACTACATCCGGCGATGCCGAGCGATCCTGGAAGCGCCGCCTCTGCAGGCCACTCAGACAGAGGCGTTAGGCCACCTGGTGTCGTAGGCCGTTGCGGAGCGCGAAAGGCACACCCGACAGTTGGATCTCGATCAATGTCTCGTCCTGCAGATTGCCTTCCAGTGCGATGCGAGGCAGCGATGCCAGTCGCTGTGCGTGCTCGCCATAGAGCAGTCCGCGGCGTCCTGTGACCGCCGTCATGAAGCCGGCCCGGGCAGCGGCGGCGAACTCGCGGGGACCGGCAAATTCCGCTGCTCCGTAGGGGAAGGCAAAGTGCCGGCACGGCCTGCCGAGAACCGCCTCGATCTCGTGGCGGCTGCCGGCGATTTCCTTTTCCAGTGCCGCTGCGTCGAGACAGGAGAGCGCCGCGTGCGTGCGCGTATGCGCGCCGATGGTAACGAGCGGATCCTTTGCCAGCTCCTTGATCTCGGTCCACGACATGATTTCGCAGCGGCAGATCGCTTCGATGTCGACGCCATGCCGTTCCGCCAGCGAGCGGACGTGGGCATATTTCGCTGGCTCTTCCAAAAGAACCAAAGCGCTCCGGATCTTGTCGAAGGCGTGATACTTGTCCCGAACCGTGTGCGCGGACATCGCGGCAGGAAGGCCGGCGATCATGGGCCGGACGACCTCCGACCTGGCAACGACCTCTTCGATCGCGCGCCACCAGAGCTCACCCCGCCCGTCCGGCCAGGTGCTCGGCACGAAGATCGTGAACGGCACGTTCTCCGCTCTGAAAACCGGATAGGCGTGACGGAGGTTGTCGCGATAGCCGTCGTCGAGCGTGAAAACCGCGAACGGCCGTCTGGACGGCCTTGCGATCCTTTCCGGAACCTCGTCCAGCGAGATCGTCTCGTATCCGAGCCCCCGAACGAGCTGGATCACCCGGCGCAGGAAATCCGGCGTGACGGAGAGATGGCGATGCGGCGCGAAGGCCTCACGCGGCGGTTCGACAGGGTCGACGCGGTGCATCATGAAGATTGCGCCGAGCCCCCTGTAGCGCGGCGCGAACAAATTGTGCGCACCGGTCGCCTGCAGCGCTTTCATGCTGCCCGAGAGGATCGGGGCCGGGAGTTTCTGCAGCACCGTCCGGTGGACGAGCGAGTGGGATCCGTGATCGTTCGCGAGCGCTCCAGCGACCCCCAGGTGCCACGGTGTGCGCGTGACGATGGCGTAGAGGATTGCAAGCAGAGTCGTCGGCGACAGCCCGCCGACGGAAATGGCGTCCGGACGCAAACGCCACAGTTCGCGCAGGACCATAGGATTGAAATAGATGTTTGACAGCTCGCTTGCGTGATGGCGACGGCCTGGAATCGTCTTGAAGGTGTAGCTCTTCGGTACGGAAACCTCCGACTGCCGATGCGGCTCGCGATCCGTGCAGCTCAGCACGTGAAGATCGATGTCCTTCGCTGCCGGCACCGCTTCAAACAGACGATGGGTGTAGGGAGCCAGCGCCCCGCAAACGTGGACGAAGGTCTGCTTCCGCTGCGAGCCCATCGTGCAAGTCTTCCCAATCAAACCTAAAAAATATCCTGGTCTCGGACAGGCGTACGGATGAGGTCGCATTCTCGGTCAAGCGCCGGTCGCGTGCACAACGATCTGACCGCATGGTTATCGGCCTTCGACACCGGAAAAATGACGACCTGTGTTCAACCGCACACGGACTGCCGTCAATCACCACCGGCAGTCACGGTGCCCGCCGCGAAATGTTCGTCGGCCCAGGCGACGACGGCATCGATCAGGCGCCGGCGATGCACGTCGAGCATGTAAGTGTGCTCGACGTCAGGCCAAAAAAGCTCCGTGGCCGCTGCATCGTACCCCTCGACGTCTAGAACCCGCCCGAGCTGGCCGTGGCGGTTGTAGTAGAGCGTCGCGTAGCTCGTGAAAATCGAGAGCGCGTGCCCGCCACGCTGGCGAATTGTCCGAAAGGCGTCGCGCATCTGATCAGCATCCGGAAGGTCGCGCAGAGACAGGGGATTGATCCGGCGCTTGCCCTTGATGAACTTTGCCGCCTGCCGCTGCAGGACGCGTAGACTGTGCAGCGGATGCGACAGCTTCTCGATCAAGAGGTCCGTGAGCGCCCGGCGGCGGAAGCCGGGCTCCTCGAAGCAGATTGGATCGAGAAGAACCATGCCGACGATTCGCGGATGACGCGGCGCCAGGCGGATGGCGTTGTCGGCAGCCGAGCACAGACCGATGACAATGAGATCGCCGCGACCGAGACGAGCTTCCAGCACGTCTTCGATCGCGGAAAAATCGGCGGCAACCGATTCCCGGTAAGTCAAACCGGACCGCGGGGGGCTGTCGCCGGTTCCGGACAGATCAACACGAAGCGCGGCGAAGCCGCGGCCGGCCAGCGCCCGCGCAAGCCGCACATACATGCGCAGCGGCCCGACGCGATGTAGTACGCCCGCGTTGAGAAACACGAAGACCGGCCGTCTTTGTGCGACCGCGATGCCGCCCGGCGGCAACGTCAGGATGCCAAAGACGCGGCCGCCGTCGCCGAATTGCAGCGGCTCCTCCGTTACGTCCGCGACCGTCCGCGCGGGGTGCCGTACGTTCACGGCGTGGTCAAGCATGATACCAGGCGCTCCAGTACCGGCTTCGCGAGAAGCTGATCTTCCGATTCCGTGCTCCAGTCGCAGTTGCATGCAACGTGGTGCCGCTCATGGCCCTCAATGGCCGACGTGCGATCTCCAGTCGTCTCCACGAGGTAGAGCCTGTTCTTCGGGATCGCTGCGTAGATTTCGCGTGACAGCGTCTCGATCTCCTCAATCATAACGCCGGAAAGCCGGTAGCCCGCGTACTCCTGCTCTGCCTGCGCGCGGTCGGCCGGACTGACGAGCGTACGTCCGAGCATCGTCTGCCGTATGCGGCCGAGCTCACCCAAGTGCTCCCGTCCGTCCGCTACAGGATCCCAGAAGACGAAGCGATCGATCGTTCCCTGCTGCGACAGCGCCTTTGCGGCCAAAAGCGCGCCGGCCCGGACGCCGGCGACGCGCACCGTCGAGTTGCCCGATAGAGCGAGCCCTTCCCGGAGAGCAAGACCGATGTCGCAAATCCAATCGGAGACGCACAGGTCGCTCAGATCCCCAAACGAATCGCCGGTGCCCCGGTAGTCGATCCGCAGCACATCATGTCCCCGTGCGGAAAGCGCAATGGCCAGTTGGCGCAGGACAAAATGGGTCCGAATATAATCGGAGAAAAGAGGCGGGCAGATGAGCGTCAAGGCTCGGGCCGAGCCCTCGCGCGACGGATGGAACGTTCCGAAGATTGGATGCGGTGCCGCCCCGAAGAAGAACGGCTCGATGACTGCTTCCGCCATTCGGTCAAACCTGCGCTTATGGCCACCCTTTGCCGCGCGCACCTGTTACGATGCCGACGCACGGCCTCCCTTAGGCGTCGTCACGCCCATGGCGAAGCTCTTGTCGGCAGAATGCTTAATCGTCCCGGAACAGTGTCGGATCGGTAATGGGCGCCTGGTCTCCTGATCACACTCTGGGTTCGTCGGCACTCGGCCTCAGCAGCCGCAGAAAGTTGAAAAGCGGTTTCGGCGAGCCCTTCTCGCGCGGGGCTTCTTCGACCGTCCTCGCCTTCCCCGTGGGTCGGCAGCGGCCGGCGATCTCTTCGAGATTCTCCTGGAACAGCGTGCGCAAGTCGAGCTTCACGCCCGTTGCGCCTTCCATGCGCTTCAGGGCCTGCAGCGCCAGAAGCGAGTGGCCTCCCATTTCAAAGAAGCGGTCGGATGCCGCAAGCGGGCGGGTCGGTCCGATGAGATCGGTCCATATCTTGGCGATAGCGATCTCGACCGGATCCGACAGAGGCCCGGAAGCCCGCGAACGGCTTTCAGAAACAACCGGCGCCGGCAACCGCCGACGGTCGACCTTGCCGTTGGGCGTCAGCGGGATCTCGTCGATGGTCAAGAAGGACTGCGGGATCATGTAATCGGGCAGCCGGCCGCGCATGTGCTTTCGAAGACTGCTGGTCGCGACCAGGCCTGCTCTGACCGGGACGTAGTATGCGATAATGCGAACGTCATCGGGGCCGACCTGCAGCAGCCGCACTGCGGCCTGGCGCACGTCCGGGTGGGCGGACAGAACAGTCTCGATTTCGCCAAGCTCAATGCGGAAGCCGCGCACTTTCACCTGGTCGTCCTGGCGTCCCATGTGCTCGAGCGTACCATCCACACGCCACCGCGCGCGGTCGCCCGTGCGATAGAGCGTGCGGCCTCCCGTGCCGAGAGGATTTGGAATGAACCGCTCGGCCGTCAGCTCCGGGAGCTTCCAGTAGCCTTGCGAAACGCCCGCCCCGCTGATGCAGAGTTCGCCCGGAACACCAATGGGGCACAGATTGCGATTTTCATCCAGAATGAATATCTCGGTGTTAGCGATGGGCTTGCCGATCGAGATACCGGCATTGGTGTCGCGGACGTGGGCGCACGTCGACCAGACCGTCGTCTCGGTCGGGCCATACATGTTCCACAGCTCGACCCCACGCTCGATGAGCTCGTCTGCGAGATCCTTGGGGAGGGCTTCGCCGCCGACAAGGGCCTTGAAACCGCGTCGTGCGCGCCAGCCCGCGGCATTGAGCATGCGCCACGAGGCGGGGGTCGCCTGCATGACCGTCGTGCCGCTCGCCTCGAGAAGGCGGCGCAGCGCCTCCCCGTCGGCCGCCTCCTCGCGATCCGCGATCACGACCGCCGCGCCGACGGTCAGCGGCAAATAGAGCTCGAGAACGGCGATGTCGAACGAAAGTGTCGTCACCGCGAGCAGGATGTCGTCCGCTCCCAATCCCGGCTCACGTGCCATGCTCGCCAGGAAGTTAACGACCGCCCGATGGGGGACCACGACACCCTTTGGCTTTCCGGTCGAACCAGAGGTGTAGAGAATGTAAGCGGGATCGTTCTCTTGCGCTGCGCCGTCATCGGCGCAAAGCGGCTCTGGAGATGCCGACCCGATGAGCGCCGCATCGGCGTCGAGAAGCAGCAGGTGCTCCCGCGGCAGGTTGATCAGCTCCGCCAACTTGCTTGTCGAGACCGCACATGTCAGCTCGGCGTCCCCGGCCATGAACACGAGCCGCTCCTCCGGAAATGCAGGATCGAGCGGGACATAGCACGCGCCAGCCTTCAAAATGCCGAGGAGCACCGCCGGCAAGTCGCCGCTGCGCTCCAGGCACACGCCGACGCGCCCGCCGCGCTCGATGCCACGGGAACGAAGCGTCCGTGCGATCCGGTTGGCCCGCTGCTCCAAATCGGCGTATGTGAGCCGGATTGAACCTGAGATCACCGCCGTCCGCCCCGGCGTACGCTCGGCCTGACGCTCGAACAGCGCATGTATGCCACCCGGCGGAATAGGGGCCGCCGTCGCATTCCACAGACTGAGCAGAGTGTCTCGCTCTTCCGGCAGCAGAATGGGCAGATCCGCTATTGCCGCATCCGGAGTTGCAGCCGCCCCGGCCACGAGGAGCACCAAGGCGCGGGCCATCCGGTCGGCCGTCGTCTTGTCAAACAGATCCGTGCTGAACTCGAGGACGCCATCGATACCCTGCGGCGCTCCATTCGGAGCCCGCCGCTCATTGAAATAGAACGACAGGTCGTATTGCGCGGTGCCCGTATTCACGGGCTCCAGCGCCGTCGCCAGGCCGGACATCTTGAACTCGATGCGGGACGTATTCAGGAACGCGAGCATCACCTGGAACAGCGGGTGGCGCGCCAGAGACCGCTCCGGATTGATGCTCTCGACCAGCCGCTCGAAGGGCAGCTCCTGATTGGCATAGGCACCGAGATTGGCGGACCGGATCCGCGAGACGAGTTCGCGAAAACTCGGATTGCCGGACGTATCCGTCCGGAGAACAAGCATATTGACGAAGCAGCCGACGAGATCGGCGAGCGATTTATCGGTGCGGCCCGCGATCGGACTGCCGATCGGCACGTCCGTCCCGCCGCCGAGCCGCGTCAACAGGGCGGCCAGAGCCGCCTGCAGGAGCATGAACACGCTGCCATTCATGTCTGCCGCGCATTCAACGAGGCGCTTATGCAGCGCTGAATCGATGTTCACCGGAATGCGGTCGCCGCGATAGCTCGCAAGGGGCGGCCGCGAACGGTCCTTCGGCAGCGGAATCTCCTCGGGAATCCCTTTAAGGGTCTCTTTCCAGAACGCGAGCTGACGCGACATGACGCTGTCGGGCTCATCGGCAGTCCCGAGCACCTCCATTTGATAGGCTGCGAAATCTGCGTACTGGACGGGAAGCGCCGGCATTGCAGGCGCAAATCCCTGGCGGCGCGCATCGTAGGCCGCAGACAAGTCCTTCGCCAAGGCCATCAAGGAGAAGCCGTCGCCGGCGATATGGTGCACCTGAAGCAGCAGAACATGCTCTTCTGGACTGAGCTCGAAGAGGTGAGTGCGGAAGGGCGGTTCGGATGCCAGTTCGAACCCGCGCCGGCATTCGGCCGCCATAGCGGCGGGCAGGTCGGCAGCCTGTACAGCAGCCACCGTCAAGCATGGCACTGAGGCTTCGAGGAGCTCCTGGCGCGGCGTGCCGCCTTCCTCCGGATAGATCGTTCGCAAGCTCTCGTGCCGCACGACGATGTCCGCGAGTGCGAGCTCCAAAGCTCGACGGTCGAGCTTGCCGCGCAAGCGCACACCCAGCGGGATGATGAAAGTCGCATTGGGACCTTCCAGGCGGTCCATGAACCATAGGCGGCGTTGCGCGGAGGAGAGGGGCGCTGCCCGATCGCGGGGACGCGGAACGATCACAGGCCTCGCAGCCACCTCGATCTCGGAACTGGCTGCGGGAAGAGCAAGCTCGGCCAGGCGGCGTGCGAGCTTGTCGGGGGTCGCGTACTCGCTGAGAAGTTGCGGCAGGGTAACCTCGACCCCGAACTGACCTTCCATGGCGACTACGAGTTGTGTCAGCAGCAGCGAGTCGAGTCCCAGCTCGAGGAACGACGCAGACCCGACGATCTCGTTTGCCGGAATTCCCGAGATGTTGCAAAGCAGCGCCAATAAGCGTCCTTCGATCGCATTGTCGTTGCTGGAGCCGCTTGCAGGTTGCGGGCAAGATGCGTCGGCAGGGACGGCCGGCATTTCTGGGCCCTGCCGCCCATCTGCGCCCGTCTCCACGACAGCGAGGCCCGCCGGATCCATCCAATGCCGTTTGCGCTCGAAGGCGTAGGTCGGCAATGGCACGTGCCGGCGAGGCTCGTGCGATCGCAACGCGGCCCAATCGACCTTCAGCCCCTGGACCCACAGACGCCCTACCGCATCGAGGACCGAGCGCACATCGCGATCGTGCTCGTTGCCGAGCGTGGCCACAGCCCTGTGACTCTGCGAACGGCCGCAATGCAGGCGTACCAGCGTCGTCAGAGACGTGCCCGGTCCCACCTCCACGAGCACCGTGCCGTCGGTCTTGAGAAGCCTCTCCACGCCGTCGCTGAAACGCACGGCGCGGCGCATCTGCTCCGTCCAGTAGTCCGGCGAGACGGCCTCGTCCCTGGTCACCCAATCGCCGGTAAGGCAGGAGATCCAGTCAAGCCGGGGCTCGCGAAAGTCAACCTTCCCCAGGGCCTGGCGGAACGGCTCCACCGCTCCGTCCATCATCGGCGAATGGAAGGCGTGCGATGTCGCCAGCATCTTGCATCCGATGCCGCGGTCTGCCAGACGCCGGTGCAGATCGTCGATGGCCTCCGTCGGTCCCGAAACGACCACCAGCTCCGGAGCGTTGTAGCCGGCGATCGAAATCTCCGTCCCGAGCATCGGCTCCAGTGCGGCCGCGCCCAGTCGCACGGCCATCATCGCGCCGCGCGGCTGTTGCTGCATCAGCCGGGCGCGGGCCGCGATCACCCCGAGATCGTTGAGCGAAAGGACCCCGGCGAGACAGGCAGCCGCGTATTCGCCGACGCTATGCCCGATCATCCCCCGAGGAACGATGCCCCACGACATCAGAAGCTGCGCGAGCGCATACTCCACGGCGAACATGACCGGCTGCGTGTTCATCGTTTCCGACAAGCGCTGCTCGGCCCGCTCGTCGTGAACGGCGGGAAAGACGAGATCGCGGATATCGAGACCGATGTGGGGCGTGAACGCATCGGCGCTGGCATCGAAGGCCCGCCGGAATACGGGCTCGTTCTCATAGAGACCGGCGGCCATGCCAATGTGCTGCGACCCTTGCCCCGGGAACGTGAAGGCGACCGAAACCTCGCCCTGCGAAGCCACTCCCTTGATGGCCCGCGCGCCGCCCCGTGCCTCGAGCGCCGCCACGGCTTCCTCCGTCGTGCGCGCGACGACCGCAAGACGGTGCGGGAAGGCCTGGCGCCCCTCTTGCAGGGTATGGGCCACATCGTGCAGCGCTACGTCCGGATGCGCGCGCAAATGGCGGGCCAGACGCGCGGCGGCCTCATCGAGCGCCTCGGCACTCTTTGCCGAGAGCACAAGAAGCTGCTCGGCACGGGACGACTTCGTCGGCTTGGCTGGCGGCGCTTCTTGCAGCACGGCGTGAGCGTTGGTTCCGCCGATACCGAAGGAACTGACGCCCGCGCGGCGCGGCACCTGTTTCTCACGCCACTCGCTGAGCGCGGTGTTGACGACGAACGGGCTCGCCGCAAAGTCGATCTGTGGATTGGGCGCCGAGAAATGCAGGCTCGCCGGAATCTTCTTGTGGTGCAGGGCGAGCGCGGCCTTGATGAGGCCCGCAATGCCGGCGGCCGAATCGAGATGACCGATATTCCCCTTCACTGACCCGATGGCACAATAGCCCGTTTTCTCGGTACCGGCGCGGAACGCCTTGGTCAGCGCCGCAATTTCGATGGGATCGCCCAGCGGCGTTGCCGTGCCATGTGCCTCGACGTAGGTGACCGTCTCTGGCGGAACGCCGGCGAGAGCCTGTGCCATCGCTATCGCTTCGGCCTGGCCATCGATGCTGGGCGCACTGAACCCCGCCTTGCGGGAGCCGTCGTTGTTGATCGCGGAACCTTTGATAACGGCGTAGACGGTATCGCCGTCGGCAATGGCGTCGGCAAGACGCTTCAGCACGACGACGCCGACACCGTCGCTGAAGACGGTGCCGGACGCCTCCGCGTCGAATGGCCGGCACCGACCGTCTCGCGAGCCGATGGCGCCTTCCTGATAGACATACCCGCGCTTCTGCGGGACGCTGACGGAGGACACGCCCGCCAGCGCCACGTCGCACTGGTAGCTGAGCAGCGCATGAAAGGCATGATGCACGACGACCAGTCCCGTCGAGCAGGCCGTCTGCAGGCTTACGCTGGGGCCGCGCAGATCCAGTTTGTACGAGGCCCGAGTCGCCAGATAATCCTTGTCGTTGTTCAGGATGACGGGGAATATCCCGCTCTGGTCGATCATCTGCCGATGCGGCAGCACGTTCTCCCAGAGATAGGTGCTCGGGTCCATGCCCGCCCACACGCCGATCGACCCGGGATACGTCGCGGGATTGCAGCCGGCATGTTCGAGCGCCGCCCAGGCAATCTCAAGGAACAGTCGATGCTGAGGGTCTATACCGGCAGCATCCTTCGGCGTGAACCGGAAGAAGGCGGCATCGAACTTGTCGATATCGTCGATGATGCCGCGGGCCCTGACGTAGTTCGCTCCGGCCCGGACAGCGCTCGATTCATAGAGGGACGGCTCGAGCTCATCGTCGGAGAAATGCGAGATCGAATCGACGCCGTTGACGAGGTTGCTCCAGAACTCGTCGACAGTGCGAGCTCCGGGGAAGCGCAATGCCATTCCGACAATGGCAATTCCGCCGTCTTGGTTCTCCGGGAGGGAGGCCATCTTTCACGATTCCCGCATATGATCTCGTACTACTTCGAATCCGGCGGATTGGCGTTCGCGCCGAGGCCGAGGGCCTGGCGCTGGCGCTGCGCGCGCTCGCGGATCTTGTCCAGGGCGCTGGCGCCCGTCTTGTCTCCGGCCAGATGCTTCGCGAGACTTCTGACGGTCGGATGCTCGAACACCGTGACCGGCGTAAAGTCGAGGCCGTAATCCTTGGCGAGTTCGACGACATCGACGAGATAGATCGAATCGCCGCCGATATCGAAGAAGTTGTCGTCGAGGCCGACCTCGGCGATCCCGAGGACCTGCAGCCAGATCTTGCGCAGTGCATTTTCGACGTCGGGAACCGACGTCATGGTTCCGGCGGTCTCCGCCAGTCCCGGCGCGCCACGTCCTCTTGCGGACGCATGCTCGTGCTGGCTCCTGCCGTTGGCAGCCCGGTTCGCGGCCTCGTCGGGGCCCCTCTCGCCCACCGCCACGTAGAGCTGGCGCACGAGCGAGTGATCCTCCTGCTGCAGCGCCTTGTGCCAATGCTCGGTCAGCCGGTCGAGAACGTCGGGAGAGAGGAAGCCGTCTTTCACGAGCTGGGCCGGGATTCCGGATCCCTCCGATCGCAGAAACGCGTGATCGCCGACCACCTTGTTGTGCGCCACCACGATCTCGAGATCCACGTTCTCAAATCCGGCCTCCTCCAGCGTCACCGGCAGCTGCCGGCCGATCCGAGGATTGCCGCCTTGCGAGACACGGCAGGCGCAGTAGGCCTCGTAGAGATCCCGCAACTCCGGGATCTCGGGATAGCAGCGCAAATGCAGGTCGAAGTCGTTGTCGATGACGACGGCCTTGCCGCCGGGCTTCAGGACCCGCCGCATCTCGCGCGCGGCCGCTACCGGATCGGGAAGATGCTCCAGCACGAGACGGGCGACGACGAAATCGAAAGACTGATCCTCGAACGGGATGCTCAAGATCGAGCCCTCCACGACGTGATGGCGATCTCCGAACGGCGCCAAGGCATCCTTGCTCTTTTCGACGAGAAACGGATCGATCTCGACGCCCGTTGCCCGCAACTTTGGGAACTCGTCGAGGAGTTTCTTCAGCAGGTATCCGGGACCGCTGCCGCATTCGAGGATGCGCATGCCGTCGCACAACCCGAACTGCTTCAGGCACCTCAGCTCCTTCGTCCAGAAGAGCTCGACCTGGGCGCCCAGACGCTGCACTTCATTGTTGGCGCTCGTGGCGAACTGATGAATCTGGTAGGAGCTCTGGGCCGCAACGCTCATCGGAATACCTGAAAAAAATGGTCGCCAGGCTTTGCGTGTGCGACGACGTCACAGCCGCTGCCCGTTCGTCGTACATGATCAAGAGAAGGACATGTGCCGCAATCGGAACGCTGAAACCTGGTTAAGGTCTCCGGAGCGTTTTTCGCTCGCCTCACGGCCGCGCGTCAGCGCCCTCCTGCAAGCGCGCATGACCGGCGGGAGTAGCAACCCGTCGCCGTCGGTCGACGGCGACCGCGGCGATGTAGCCCGGACACGGCGCGAACGAGCGCAAGGGCCAGTCGGCCGGAACTCCATGACCCGCAGAAGTTCGTAAAACTCTTGCCTCGGTTTCAGGACCCAGGCTGACATCGAAGGAATGGAGCGCGCAGTGCAGTCCCTCGCCGACGGCCTTGATGAACGCCTCTTTGCGCGTCCAGCAGCGGGCGAAGCTTGCCGGACGGTCGGCTTCATCGAGCGCGAGATAAGCCGCATGCTCGGCCGGACTGAAGAAGGATCCGGCGATCCCATCCCGATCCACCGTGGTTTCGATTGCCTCGACGTCGACCCCGATCTCGTCCTCCGACGAAAAGCCGATGAGAAGAATGTTCCTCGAGTGGCTCACGTTGAACCGGAGTGAGACAGCGGCTGAAGGAGCCAGCCTCGGCTTGCCGAATGCATTCGTCTCCATCTCAACGGCGGACGGCGCGCAGCCCAGCCGGGCAGCGAGCAGATGGCGCAGCAGTCCGCGCCCCGCTATGAAGCGTTCGCGGTTCAGCGACGAGGCGAACCTGCTGGCCCTCCGCCGCTCGCCGTCCGTCAGCGAGAGCGCCGCACGGTCTACATCCTGGGCGTCGAGATCGGCAACGATGAGCTCGATCCTGACCGTCCCGACGACGAGCTCCGATCGTATCCAGGAGTACCCGTCTTCCCTCATTGCCCGGTCCACGTGCCCTCGCGTCACCGCATCGGATCGCGGGCTGTCGATGCCGTTCGGGAGGGTGCCGGTCCGGCCGCCGGCACCTCCGCTATCGGCGACGGCCTCGCGGCCGAGATCGAGGCATCCTTCACCTCGATGATGTCGCCGGGCTCGAGAATTGTCGTGTCGGCCACTTCGAAGGACGATACCTTGTCGCCTTCCAGCCGTGTGACGGAAATGACGCGCACGGTCCCCTCGACCGTCTTGCCCGACAGGCGGGCTCGCACATCGCGCGCCTGACGCGCCGTCGGAAGCGCCACCTCGATCTCGCGCAGGCGCTGCTGAACAACTTGCAGGTCCGCCTGGAGGCGCCGCTTGTACGTGTTCTCGTAGTCGACAAGCTGAATATCGAGCATCACCACCTGGTTGCGGACCCGGAACTGATCCGCCTTCAGCCGGTAGTTGTTCGTCAGAATGTTGGCCTCTCCGAGCTGAATTTCGACCATGGCGTTGGTGCGACCAAGGCCTTTGTCGACCAACCGATTGTAGTCCTGCATCTGCCGGCGCACGATCTCGAGCTGCTTTTCCCCGGTCGCGATCTGCCCATCGATGGCCTCGCCTTCCGATTTGAACTGCGGCTTCTGCGAAATGATCATGTCTAGCTGCTTCTCGAAGCCGGCCGAGTCGGCGGCGAAGATCTCCTGCTCCTGATTGACCAGCTTGACGATCTCGGGATCGCGCAATTCGTCATCCGACAGGGGCGGCTTGAACGATTTGTCGCCCCGGATCTGCGCCTCGAGACGGGCCTGGCGGATGAGCAGGAGCCGGCGTTCCTCGGTCAGCACCTTCAGGCGCTCGTCCGCGGCGAGAAGCTCGGTCGTCGCCGCTCCGGGATACTGTTCAAGCAGGCCATATCCTCCCGCTTGAGCGATCGCGCTCTTGACGATGCTTCCGAAGCGGAACGGATAGACGCCTGGGTTTCTGACATCACCGATAACGCTGACGGGACGGACCTCCGCGATGCCCACATTGACGACGGGCCGCTGGAGGATTCCGTCTTGCAGCATCGCCGTGATCCGCTCCTGGCACTCAAGCGTCGTGAGGTTCATCACGCCGATGGTCCCGATCAGCGGCAGCAATACGTTCCCCGTGCCGTCGACTTCGAACTGCCCCGAGAGATCTGCCTGGCCGAAGACCGTCACGACAACCCTGTCGCCCGGCGCAAGCCTGTAGTTGCGAATGTCGGTGGATGATCCGGCTGCCGATGCCGCGCCAAGCTGGAGCAGCAGGAGAACGACGGCTGCCGCCAGGGACAGGCAGACAGCGCCTGCGCGCCCGGCAAAACGGGATGCCCCCGTAGGCCGTGCACCGGCCCGGGAAGGCCTCTCATTTCTTGTCGCATCTCGATCATCGGGCCGATCAGGGAGCATGAGCAGTACCTGCGAAGGAATCTCGAATTCGGCGGACGGCGCCTGTGGTGCCGCCGCTGGCAACGCCAGCCCTTCCGGATAGGATCTGGACGGCGCGGCCGTCGGCAGCCGACACAGCCCGCGCCATTCCGCCCGAGGAGCCGGCAACTGCGGCGAATATCGCGCAAGAGCCGACCGCGACCTCGCTTAAACCATTCAATTGGTTAACCGAAACGGGCTTCGGCCCGGCGCGCAGCGCGTCAGGATAGCGAGCGAGCCGCGACCGGCTCGCGCCCCGCTCGGAAGGTGCCGGACGGACCCGTGGCCTCAGGCCGGTGCGTCCTCGAGGAGATCGGACAGCTTGACGAGCACCGCGTTGAGCTCCGTCATCGGAACCTCGAACTCCCAGCCCGCCGTGCGCGCGGTCACGTCGTCCACATCCGCCTTCGCCGCCTGGCCGCCGGTGGCCGTGATCCGGATCCAGACCTTGGCGTCGTCGCCGCGGAACTCGATGACCGGCTTGTAGCCGTTGTCCGTCTCGAACGTGGCGCGGCCCTTGAGCGGCAGCGCGTCCGCCGGGCCTGCTTTGCGCACGTTGCGGAACTCGATCAGGCTGATGGCCTCGGCGATGTCGTCCACGGAGCTGACGTACTTGAGCTTCTTGCCGGCCGGCATCTCGGCCAGCTCATGCTGGCTGCCGTCGGCCGTGCGCTTGATGTCAATCGGCGCCTCGCCCTCCCGCTCGATGCGGATCGACTTGATGCTCTTCACGTCGGTATCGATGAGGCGCGTCTTGACCCAGTCGCGCAGCGACAGGCTGACCTGCAGCGGCCGGTCCGCCAGCCACGTCTGATCCTCCCCCAGGCGGCGCACGTACGTTCCGCCCTTCGCAGCCTCCATCGCATCGAAGGCCGGGCGGCCGAGCACGATCTCGCCCATCACCTCGCCCTTGCCGTCGAGCATCCGCAGGAGGCGGGCGCTCGTGCCCGGTGCCGTATGGTCGCCAAGGCCGAGGAGATCATGGCGGTCCTTCCTCGCCGTCTTGCGCTCGACGAGACGCGCCTCCGTCGCCGCCAGAACGAGTTCGCGCGCCTTGGCCGGATCGACGGGATAGCCCTCCCCCGTGACGAGGACCCAGCGGCCGTCCTTGGCGGCGAGCTTCACGGTCTCCTTCTCGCGGACGATCTCGACGGCCGCCAGATCGGCTGAGCGGCTCGACAGCGCCGCGAGCATCGGCTCGCCGCCGCCCGCCTCGTCCGCCGACCACGGCACGGCGGCAAGATAGGCGACGACGGCAACGAGCAGCGAGCCGCCGGCGGCGGCGGCGAGGCCCGCGAAATGCTTCGGCTTCATTCCTCAATCCTCCTCGAGGCCGCTCACTCAATGGTCCTTGCGACGGGCCCTGCCGACGAGCGCCCAGGCGAGACCGCCCGCGGCGATCATCAGCGGCACGAGCGCGATGTTGGCGAACTTCAGCCAGCCGTCGAGCGCATCGATCTCGCTGCGCAGTGCACGCTTGACCTCCCGCAGCTCCCGCCGCGTCTCGAGCATCTCGCCGCGGAACGTCTCCACCGCCTCGCGCTCCTTCTCCGACAGCACGACACCCGACGCCCCCGACGTCTGCAGCTTGGCAAGCTCGTCCTGCGCCGACTTCAGGCGCGCCTCCAGACCCTGCTCCTTCTCGCGGAAGCGGCGCTCGGCGCTGCGGCGCAGCTCCTCGACCCACGTGAACGGCCGCTCGTTGACACCGCGCCCGCGCAGCGCGATCAGCGCATTGCTGCCCGACAGGTTCTCCAGCGCGCTCAGCACGAACGCCGCGTTGTGGGCCGTCGGCATGATCGCCTCCTGGCCCATCAGGTCCTGGCGGCTGACCCAGAACTGGTCGGCGAGGAGATCGCTGTCGGCGACGACAATGGCGGTGATCCGGCCCGATGCCGCGACGTCTGCGGCCGGCTTCGAGCTTGCGGCGTCGGACTCGTCTGCCTTCGCCGTCTTGCCGTCGGTGTCATTCTCTGGCTTGACCGCCGTCGGCTTGCCGTTCGGAAAGGCGCTCTTGGCCTCGCCCGACACGCGCGCGGCCAGCGTCAGCTTCTTGCCGCCCGGCACATACGACCGGAGGAGCCCGAGCGGATCGGCGCCCATGCCGATCTTCTCCGCGCCGACGACGGAGGCGTCGGCACTCGTCTGCAGGATGGGCTGCAGCGCGCTCGTGGCGCCGTCGGCCCGCTCCAGGAAGCCCGCGGAGGCGACATTGAGGACCTCGATGCCCGCGGCCAGCACGTCATCCGGGTTGATGCTGCTCTTGTCGAGCCCCAGCCAGGCGACGAACTCGGTCACCGAGTCCTGGTCGCGCCCGAACTGCACGCGCTTGGCGTGACGGATGTCGGCGGCGACTTTCGTACCGTCGAACCGGACGCCCCACGCGTCCAGGACCTTCGCAAGACGCTTGCGGCCTTCGCCGGGCGCCTTCAGCATGGCGAGCTGGTTGGACTCGCTGACGGGATCGATGAACACGAGCACCTTGCCGCCCTTCAGCGCATACTGGTCGATGGCGAAGGCCGCCTCCTCGGTGAGGCCTGTCGGCTGCACGACCATCAGCACGTCGAGGTCGGAGGGAATGGAGGTCGCGGTCTCAGCCACGTCGCGCACCTCGAACAGATCGCGGATCTGGCTCATGATGAGCCACGGCCTCTGCGGCCGCTTGCCTGCCGGGGTTTCCATCTCGCCGCCGTCGAGCGGCAGGCCGGACATCAGGCCCACGACCCGCTTCTTCGGGTTCGCCAGGTTGTAGACGATCTTCGTCACGTCGTATTCGAGGAAGGCCTCGCGGTCGGGCGAGAAGAACGGGATGATTTCCGTCGCATCCGTCGAGTTCGTGGCGACGAGGCCGAAATAGCCGACCTCGCCTTCCGCGTTGAGGCGCACGCCGCGCAGACCCGCGGCCACCGCGCGATCCTCCGCGTCCGAGAACGGCTCGGGGTCGAGAACCGCAAGCTGCAGCTTACCCCCGGACAGATCGCGATACTGCTCGAGAAGCGCGCGCACGCGCTGGAAGTAGCGCGACTGCTCGGGTGCCAGCTCGGAGAGCCGGCGCGAGAAGTAGAGCCGCGCCGTCAACGGCTCGTCGATGCTCTTCAAGACCTCGCGCGTGCCCTCGGAAATCGTGAACTGGCGATCCTCGGTGAGGTCGGTCTTGACGTTCTTCAGCGCCACCGACGCGAAGAGATTGGCCGACAGGAGGATGATCGCACCGAGGCCGAGCGCGGCCCAGGCCATGCGCCGCCGGCTCCATCCGCCAAGCCAGGCCACGGCGGAGGCCGGGGGGGAGGCGGGCTTGCCGTTGTCAGGATTGGTCATCGTTGGTTCTCACTCGGCTTTCTTCTGCTCGACGGCGACCACCGTCGCGAACAGCCAGAACACGATCATGGAGAGGAAGAAGATCAGCGTCGGCGCCTCGAGCACGCCGCGCGTGATGCGCTCGAAATGCGACAGGACGCTCATGGAGGCGATCGCCTGGGTCACGAACTCGGGCAGCCACGACTTGAAGGCGTTCTGCACCATCTCGAAGCCGCTCATCGTGAAGAGGAAGGCGATGGCCGCGGCGAGGATGAAGGCGATGACCTGGTTCTTGGTCATGGCCGACACGAAGGAGCCGATGGCAAGGAAGGCTCCGGCCATGAGGAACGAGCCGAGATAGCTCGTGAGGATGACGCCGTTATCGGGGTCGCCGAGCGCGTTGACCGTGATCCACATCGGGAACGTGAGCGCCAGCGCCAAGCCGATGAAGGCCCAGGCGGCGAAGAACTTGCCCAGGATCGCCTCCAGAGGCGAGACGGGCAGCGTCATGATGAGCTCGATGGTGCCGGTCTTGCGCTCCTCCGCCCACAGCCGCATGGCAACGGCCGGCACGAGCAAGAGGTAGAGCCAGGGATGGTAGGCGAAAAAGGGATGAAGGTCCGCCTGCCCGCGATCGAAGAAGCCGCCGATGTAGAAGGCAAACGCTCCCGTGAGCGCCACGAAGATCGTGAGGAAGACGATGGCGAGCGGGGTCGCGAAATAGGCGCGGAACTCGCGCTTGGCGATGATCCAGGCAGTCTGCAGCGTCTCACGCATCGGCGGCACCTCCCTCGGTCGACTGCCGCTTCTGGTCGTCGGATGTGGTGATCTGGCGGAAGACCTCGTCGAGGCGGCCGCGCTCGACGTAGAGCTCGTCGATGGGAATCTGCTGCGCGCGCAGCACGGCGGCGACCCGGGCGGCATCGAGCGGGCCCTGACGCGGGAGTGCGCGGAGCTGGATGTGGCCGTTGGCGGAGCCGATCGTCTCGACTTTCGCCACCTCCTCGGCCTCCTTCAGGAGCCGGATGGCGATGTCCGAGCGCTCGCTCGGCACGCGGATGGCGACCGCGCCGTGATGGGTGATGCGGTGGAGCAGATCCTCCGCCGTGCCGTCGGCGACGATCGCGCCGCGGTTGATGACGACCGCCCGCGTGCAGACCGCCTCGACCTCTTCCAGGATGTGCGTGGAGATGATGATCGCCTTCTCGGCCGCCATCGCCTTGATGAGCTCGCGGACGTGATGCTTCTGGTTGGGGTCGAGGCCGTCGGTCGGCTCGTCCATGACGAGCACGGGCGGGTCGTGAAGAACGGCCTGGGCAAGGCCGACGCGGCGCTTGTAGCCCTTGGACAAGGTATCGATCGTCTGGTCGAGAACGGGCTCAAGACCGGTCTTGGCGGCGGCGGCCGCGATCCGCGACCGGATCTCGGCGCCGCGTAAGCCGCGCACCTCGGCGATGAAGGCAAGGAACGCGCGCGGCGTCATCTCGGCGTAGGAGGGCGCGCCTTCGGGCAGGTAGCCGAGCATCGCCTTGGCGAGTTTCGGCGCCTCCTGCACGTCATGGCCGCAGATCGTGGCGCGGCCGCAGTCGGGCTCGAGGAAACCCGTGATCATCTTCATGGTGGTGGATTTGCCGGCCCCGTTGGGGCCGAGAAAACCCAGCACCTCGCCGCGCTCGACCTTGAGACTGATGCCGTCGACGGCGCGGATGTCGCCGAAGGTCTTGCACAACCGGTGGGCCTCGATGAGCGCGCCCATTGGCGTCCTCCCCATTCGCGCTTCTTTGTCCCGACTCTTTGCCCCGACTGGGCGTCGACAGGCCTTCGTCCGCAAGCTCCGTCCGAGCGCCTGTGTTTGGGCAGCGACATAATCGAACCGCCGGCAGTTTCAAGTGGCGACTGCCCGGCCCCGGATTACGAATTGGAAATGATGTAGTCTCAAGGTGTTGGCGGTATTTGGGCCAAGCGGAGCGGCCGCGCTCGGGCGCCTTGTCCCGGTCCGGAGAACCCTGTACGGAAACACGCTATGGGCCGTCTTCCCGGGTCCCACCCGAGCCCCGTGCACGCACCGAGCATGTCAGCCTCCACTCCCCCCATCATCGCCGTCGCCGGGCCTCTGCTTGCCCGCTACGACGTGCTGTTCTGCGACGTGTGGGGTGTCGTGCACGACGGTTACCGGGCCTATCCCGGCGCCATGCGGGCGCTGACACAGTTTCGCGGCAACGGCGGCACGGTCGTGCTGGTATCGAACGCGCCGGTTCCCGCGCATCGCGTGGCCGAGATGCTGGCCGACAAGCGCGTCGATCCCGAAAGCTGGGACGAGATCGTGTCCTCGGGAGGCATCGCGCTCGATCACGTGGCGCGCAAGAACTACTCCGCCGTCTACACGATCGGCCCGCGCGACCGGGACGCGGCGTTCTTCGAGCGGCTGACGGCCCACGGCGCACCGCTCGAGCGCGCGGAGGCGATCGTCTGCACGGGCCTCAACGACGACGTCAACGAGACGGTCGCCGACTACGCCGACGTGCTCGCTGCCGGACGCGACCTGAGCCTCCCCTTCGTGTGCGCCAATCCGGATCTCGTCGTCGACGTCGGCGGCCGGCATTACCTGTGCGCCGGCGCGCTCGGGGAGGCCTATGCGAGCCTCGGCGGACACGTCTACTGGACCGGCAAGCCGCATCCGTCGGCCTACGCGGCAGCGCACGCCAAGGCCGAGGCGGTGCGCGGCGCGAGCGTGCCGGCGGCGCGCATCCTCGCCATCGGCGATGCCATCCGCACGGACATCAAGGCCGCCGAGGGCGCGGGCGTCGATGCCCTGTTCGTCGCCTCCGGCATCCATCGCGCGGAGACCATGACGGGCAGCGCCGTCGATCCGGTGAAGCTCGCGCGCGCCTTTGCTCCGCCAGCCCCGCCGGCCGTCGCCGCCATGGCCTTTCTCGACTGGTGAGACGCGATGCTGTTCGACACCACGGATCTGAAGCTCCAGAAGGAGGCCGCCGACCGGCGCGCGAAGAACGGCGACGTCTCCGACGCGCTGTCGGCCTGGTTCGAGGGCCGCAGCTCTCTCGACGTCCTCGATCTGCACGCGGGCACAGGCGCCACCGTGCGCGCACTGGCGCCGCTGCTCTCCCCGGACCAGTCCTGGACGCTCTATTGCCGCGATGCCGCGGAGGAAGCGCTCGCCCGCGATCACCTGACGCGATGGGCGCCGGCTGCGCGGCCGACCGCCGACGGCCTCGACATCGAGCGCCAGGGGCTGCGGCTGGCGCTGCGCTTCAGGCGCCATGACGTGGTCGCGGCGAACGGCGCGCTCGCCGGTCCGCCGCCCGCCCTCGTCGTCATCGACGACGACCTGATGCGCTATCCCGCCGCCGTCCTCCGCCGGCTCATCGCGATCCTGGCAGACCGGCGCTCCGTCCTGCACGCGCGGCTCGTCTACGACGGACGCCTCAAGCTACAGCCGCACCACGCCGCCGACAGCGCCTTCACCGCCGCGCTTCATCGCAGGCTGATGCGCGACGCCGGCCACGGTCCGGCAGCGGGCCCCCTGGCGGCAAGCGAGCTCGGCGAGCAGTTGCGGCTCTGCGGCTACGCGGTCATCGAGGGTCCGAGCAACCTGCATCTGAGGGCCGCCGAGACCTCCCTCCTCCGCGCCGTCGCGACGCAGATGGCCGAGGCCCAGCGCGCGATCGCCAAGGGTCACGACACGATGATCGACGCCTGGCTCGCCCGCCCTCGCGCGACGCTGGAGATCAGCCAGACCGATCTCGTCGGCCTTCCACCCCGGGAGCGCCCGTGATGCAGAAGCCGCCCCTCTCCCTGGTTGCCGTCTATACACGGGCACTCGGGCTGCTCGCCAGCGAACGGGGGCTGGCCATCGCGCTCGCCGCCGCCAGCGTCGCCATCGGCCTCATCCAGCTCGCCGAGCCCATTCTCTTCGGGCGTGTCGTCGATGCCTTGTCTGAGGGCAGCGGCGCGTTCCCGATCATCGGCCTGTGGGCGGCACTCGGCCTCTTCGGCATCGGGGCGAGCGTGATCGTCGCCGTCTTCGCCGACCGGCTCGCCCACCGCCGCCGGCTCGCCGCCATGGCGGAAGCCTTCGAGCGCGCGATCACCCTGCCCTTGAGCTACCACGCCGAGCGCGGGTCCGGCGCCGTCGTGCGCGCGATCGTCTCGGGCACGGACGGCCTTTTCTGGATCTGGCTCAGCGCCATGCGCGAGCAGCTCGCCGCCTTGACGAGCGTCCTCCTTCTCGTGCCGGCAGCCGTCGCCATGGACTGGCGCATGGCAACCATTCTCGCGGCGCTGGCGGTTCTCTATGTCTTCATGAACCTCCTCGTGATGCGCAAGACGCGCACGGGGCAGGCGGCCGTCGAGCAATACCACTCGGACGTCTCGGGGCGCGTCGGCGACGTGCTCGGCAACGTCACGGTCGTGCAGAGCTACACCCGCCTCGCCGCCGAGGCGGAGGCCATGCGCTCGCTGATGGGCAGCCTGCTCGACGCGCAGTATCCGGTGCTGACGTGGTGGGGCGTGCTGACGGTCCTGCAGCGGGCGGCCGCGACCGTCACCATGGTCGCCGTCTTCGCCGTCGGCGCTGTGCTCGCCGGCCGCGGCGAGCTCTCCGTCGGCGAGATCGTGAGCTTCGTCGCCTTCGCCGGCCTGATGATTGCCAAGCTCGACCAGATCTCCGGTTTCGTCATGAGCCTCAACCGCACGGCGCCGACGCTGCGCACCTACTTCGCGCTTCTCGACGAGCAAAGCGGGATCGTGGAGAAACCGGACGCGCCGGATCTGCCCGCCGTCGCAGGCGAGGTCCGCTTCGAGAGCGTGTCCTTCCGCTTCGCAACCTCGGCGCAGGGGGTCTTCGACATCGACATGACGGCGAACAAAGGCGAGACCGTCGCCCTCGTCGGACCCACCGGATCGGGCAAGACGACAACGCTCTCCCTGCTCTTGCGCCTGCGCCAGCCGCAATCGGGACGCATCCTCGTCGACGGTCACGACATCGCCGACGTGACGCTCGCCTCGCTGCGCCGCTCCATCGCTGTCGTGTTCCAGGACGCCGGCCTCTTCAATCGCTCGATTGCCGAGAACATCCGGATCGGCCGCTCCGGTGCCACCGACGCCGAGGTCGAGGAGGCCTGCCGGCTGGCGGAAGCGCACGAGTTTATCATGGCCAAGCCCGGCGGCTACCGGTTCGTCATCGGCGAGCGCGGCGCCTCGCTGTCCGGCGGCGAGCGTCAGCGCCTTGCCATCGCCCGCGCCATCCTGAAGGACGCGCCGATCCTCATCCTCGACGAGGCGACGAGCGCGCTCGATGCGGAGACGGAAGCGCGCATCAAGCGGGCGCTCGACCGGCTGCGCAAGGACCGCACGACCTTCATCATCGCGCACCGTCTCTCGACCGTCGCCAACGCGGACCGCATCTACGTGCTCGACAAGGGCCGCATCGTGGAGAGCGGCCGTTTCCTGGAACTCGCCGAGAGCGACGGGCTGTTTGCGCGCATGGTGGCGGAAGGCGGCTTCACGGTGCCGAAATCCGCGCCGGACGCCGAGCCTGTCTCGAGCACCCAGGCGAGCTAAAGCTCGTGCGCGAGGCGCTTGCGCTTCGTTTCCAGATAGGCCTGATTGTGCGGGCTCGGGCTCACGACGAGCGGGATGCGCTCCACGACCGTGATGCCGGCCGCGGTCAACGCCTCGACCTTGTCGGGGTTGTTGGTCATGAGCCGGATGCGCGTCAGGCCGAGGTCCTTCAGGATCTCGCCGGCGAAGGCGTAGTCGCGCGCATCGATGGGCTGACCCTGCTCCAGGTTGGCATCGACCGTATCGAGGCCCTGGTCCTGCAGCGCATAGGCCTTGATCTTGCGGAAAAGCCCGATGCCGCGCCCTTCCTGGTAAGGCAGATAGATCAGCACGCCGACGGGCTCGGCCGTGATGCGCTGGAGCGCCGCCCGCAACTGCGCGTGGCAGTCGCAGCGCAGCGAATGGAACACGTCGCCCGTCACGCAGCCGGAATGCAGCCGCACGACCGGGGTGGCGCCGTCGTCCGAATTGTCCGTGCGGTGGATGAGCGCGACCGCCTGGATATCCGGCTCCCGTCCCTGATACGCGTGGGCTTTGAGGGCCACCTCGGACCCCTCGAACTCGATGGGCAGCATGGTCTCGACCGACCAGTCGATCTCAAGCTTCATCGATTTGAGGCCGCTGAAGGACATGCCGGGTTTTCGCGCCAATCCCTGTGCCATGGCGAAACGCCGCTCCTGCACTGCCGCCGCAGCGAAGCGAAGATACGGTTTTCGCTCCGATGCCGCCC
The DNA here is from genome assembly GCA_964589785.1 of uncultured Hyphomicrobium sp. Lineage (GTDB taxonomy): Bacteria > Pseudomonadota > Alphaproteobacteria > Rhizobiales > Hyphomicrobiaceae > JAGVSR01. The sequence continues at coordinate 638,052 of CAZPUQ010000001.1, read as the reverse complement.
TGTCCGCAAGCCCTTAGAGCCTGCCGCGCGCGGCGTAAACGGCAACGGCGTGGCGAAGTTGACGCGGGGGCCCGCCACGGCGCACAACCCGGCTGTTGCCTGGCGGCCGCCCCGGCCGCCGGACGATAGCCGCCCGCGTCCCGTCCTCGACACAATCGCCCGCCACACCGTCGCAGAGCCAAACGCCTCCGACCGCATGCCATTCCTCCTTGCCTTGCTCCTTTGGGCCGCCCCGGCGCTGCCGCTGGCCGCGGAGCCCTTCCGCACGGACGCCGCCATCGAGCGATCCGTCGACCGCCTCCTCCAGCGCATGACGCTTGAGGAAAAGGTCGGGCAGTTGCATTTCCCGTCGCTCGCCTTTCCCCACGAGCCGCAGATCGATGCGGTCCGCCGCGGCGAGATCGGCGCCATGCTGAACGTCGTCGACCCGAAGTTCGTCCGGCCGATCGCGCAAGCCGCCCGCGAGTCGCGGCTCAAGATTCCGATGCTGTTCGCCATCGACGCGATCTATGCGCTGAGGATCACGTTTCCCCCTCCGCTGGCGTGGGCGGCGACGTGGCGTCCGGAGCTCGCCGAGCGCGCCGCCTACGAGGTGGCACGGGAGGCGGCTGCCGTCGGCGTCAACTGGACGTTCGCGCCGATGGTCGATATCTCGCGCGACCCTCGCTGGGGCCGCGTCATCGAAGGGGCGGGCGAGGATGCCGTCCTCGGGGCCGCCTTCGCCGCCGCCCGCGTGCGCGGCTACCGGCGAGGCGGGCTGGCAACGTCGGTCAAGCACTTCGTCGGCTACGGTGCGCCCGAGGGCGGCCGCGACTATACCGGCACCGAGATCTCCACGCCCGAACTGTTCGACCGCTACCTGCCGCCGTTCCGGGCAGCACTCGATGCGGGCAGCGAGACGGTGATGGCCTCCTTCAACACCATCAACGGCATTCCTGTGACGATGAACCGAGCGCTCGTGACCGGGCTTCTGAAGAAGAAGCTCGGCTTTGACGGCCTCGTCACCAGCGATTTCGTGGCCATCGGCGAGCTCGTGAGCCATGGCGTCGCCCGCGATCTGGAGGAGGCGAGCGTGCTCGCCTTCCGCGCCGGCATCGACCTCGACATGGACAGCCATGCCTACCACCGCTTCCTCGCCAAGGCGGTGCGGGACGGCCGCATCTCGCCGGCCGCCATCGACGACGCGGTGCGGCGGGTCCTGCGCGTCAAGTATCGGCTCGGCCTGTTCGACCTTCCGGCAGATTACTACGAGAGGCTGCCCCGGCCGGTCAGCGACGGGGAGGTGCGCCGCAGTGCGCGCGAGGTGGCGCGGGAGAGCTTCGTGCTCGTCAAGAACGAGAACGCCGCCCTGCCGCTGACCGCCGCGACGGCCGCGATCGCCCTCATCGGCGCCACGGCCGACAGCGCCCGGCACGACCATTCCTGGTGGGGGCCCGCCGCCCATGCCCAGCCTGCGACGGAGACATTGCGGGCCGCCCTCGCACGCCGGCTGCGGCCCGGTCAGACGCTCACCTTCGCGCCCGCGTTCAAGGACCCGTGCGGGCGCGAGCTTGCGGACCAAGAGACGGCGCTGGCGGCCGCCCGGGCGGCCGACGTCATCGTCTACAACGTCATCGAGGATTGCGAGATCCAGGGCGAGGGTGTGTCGCGCACCGACCTCGGGCTCTCCGGCCGCCAGCAGGACCTGCTCGACGCCCTCGCCGCAACCGGCAAGCCGATCGTGCTCGTGGTCGAGACCGGCCGCCCGCTCACCCTCGCAAAGGCCGACAAGCAGGCCGACGCCATCCTGATCGCGTGGCATCCCGGCACCGAAGGGCGGACGGCGCTGGCCGAGGTGCTCGTCGGAGAGGTCGCGCCGTCCGGCAAGCTGCCGATGACGTTCCCGCGCTCGGTCGGCCAGATCCCGATTGCCTATAACCTGCTGCCGACGGGCCGTCCGTGGACCGGCAACCGCTACACGACGGGCTATGTGGACGAGGCGCACACGCCGCTCTACCCATTCGGCCACGGCCTCAGCTATACCACCTTCGCTTACGAGGCCCTCATCCTCTCCGAGCCGCGCATGACGACGAAAGGCGCCATCGACGTCGACGTGACGGTGCGCAATACCGGCTCGCGGACGGGCAGCGAGGTCGTCCAGATCTACACGCGCCAGCTCGTGGCCAGCCGCTCGCGCCCGGTGAAGGAACTGCGTGCCTTCAAAAAGATCACGCTGAAGCCCGGCGAAGCCGAGACCGTCCGCTTCCGGCTGGCGGCGAAGGACCTCGGGTTCCACGACGACGCCGGACGCTTTGTCGTGGAGCCGGCGCCGTTCACGGTCTTCGCGGGCGGCAGCTCGCAGACCGCGCTCTCGGGCAGTCTGCTCATTACGCGCGAGTGATGCCGAGCCGGCCGAGCTCGATCTTCGGGCAGCGGTCCATCACCACCGTGAGCCCGGCGTCGGCCGCGAGCCGGGCCGCCGCCTCGTTAATGACCCCGATCTGCATCCACACGGCCTTGAGCGATAGACGCTCCTTCTCGGCAACCGCTTCCTCGACGATGGCAAGAGCGGCATCCGGCGCGCGAAAGATGTCGACGACGTCGGCGGGTGCCGGCACGTCCGCGAGCGAGGCGTAGACCTTGCGGCCCATGAGCTCCTGGCCCGCGAGCCCGGGGTTAACGGGCACGACCTCGTAGCCCTTGGCAATCAGTCGCTCCATGACCTCATGGACAGGGCGCGCGGGATTGGCCGAGGCTCCGACCACCACGAACACGCGGGCGCTCTCGAGCAGGTCGGCGATCTCTTCGTCGCTCGGATTGGTGAAGCTCATGGTGGTATGTCCTTCCGTCAGCAGCCTTTCCATTCGGGCGGCCGCTTCTCCAGGAACGCTGCGATGCCTTCCTCGGCATCGGCCTTCAGCATGTTCTCCGTCATCACCCGCGCGGCATAGTCGTAGGCCTCCGCGAGCCTCATCTCGATCTGGTCGTGGAAGGCCCTCTTGCCGATCGCGACGGTGAGCGGCGACTTGGAGGCGATGATGCGCGCCATCCCCAGCGCCGCCTCGTAGGCCTCTCCCTTCGCGACGACCCGGTTGACGAGGCCATAGTCGGCGGCTTCGCGGGCGCCCAGCATCTCGCCGAGCAGAAGCATCTCCATCGCCCGCTTACGCGAGACGTTGCGCGTCAACGCCACCATCGGCGTCGAGCAGAAGAGTCCGATGTTGACGCCCGGCGTCGCGAAGCGGCTATCCTCCTCGGCGACGGCGAGATCGCAGGTCGCCACGAGCTGGCATCCCGCCGCCGTCGCGATGCCCTGCACCGCGGCAATCACGGGCTTCGGACAGGCGACGATCGCCTGCATCAGCTCGGCGCAGCGCGTCATCGTCTCGGCGAAGAAGAGGCGTCCGCCGTCGGGATCGGCGCGATGCGCGGTCATCTCCTTCAGGTCGTGGCCGGCACAGAAGGCGGGACCCTCGGCGGCGATCACGACGGCCGCCACGCCCGGATCGGTCCCAAGGGTTGCGATCTCGCCGTGGAGCGCCGCCATCATGGCGATCGACAGGCTGTTGCGCTGGTGCGGGCGGTCGAGGATGAGGGCCGCCACACCGGGCCGCGGGCGCTCAACGCGCAACGGGGGCCGGTTCGACACCGTTGGCAGGGTCATGTCGGTCTCTCTCACTACTGCTGCGGCTCAGCGCCCGGCGCCCTCCTCGGGCATGCTCTCGCCGGCGCTGTCGACGGTGAGCTTCTCGAGCTCGCCCTGGTGGCGCTTCACCACCTCGATGTTCTGCTTGAACTGGAGCGGCTTGGCCGCTGCGATCTCCTGGTTGAGATCGTCGATCACGAGCTTCTTGTCCTCCTCGGGAATCGAGGCATCGGTGCGGATGTTCTCGAGCTCGAGCTTCATCTTCTCGACGGGATCGGTGTACTCGCCCGTCGTCCGGTCGAGCCCGTCGAGCACCAGCGAGATGTTGGCTCCGACAGTTTCCATGTGCATGAAGCCGTCGAAGCCGTGCTTCCTGGCGATGGCATCGAGCTCGGCGCGGAGCGCGTCATCCTGCTTGTCCCCGCCCTCGAGCAGCTTCGCCGACAGGGGCTGCAGGTCGGCCTGCGCCGCGATGAAGCCGCCAACGAGCGTGTCGGTGAGCTCGATCTGTTTCAGCTCCTCCACGTCTTGCGCCCGCACGGGGAGCGCGGCGAGGATAAGCGCTGCCGTCAGAAGCAGGGCGGCGCCGAGCACCGCGAGCGGAGCCCGAAGCAAGGTCAACGCACGGCAGCTTGTCATGTTGCATCGTCTCCCGGCGAAAATGAAGGACGGGCGCATATAAACACAATTGAACGTCGCGCATGTCATCGCCCACGACTTCGACCGCAATAAGGATGGGACCGGATGACCGGATGTCGGCTACGGTATCATATTACCTAATATATGGTGTAATGATACCTCATCAAGCAACTATCTGTTTTTGTTTTGTTTTCTATATGGCTACAAACCAGCAAGCAGCCAAATCGCTCTTGACGCCTGCCACAACCTCACGTAGGGACAGCCGGTCCGGGCTGACGCCCGCATGCGCCGCCTGAGGCGCCGAACTCTCCAGGCTGGAACCTGTAATCATGAAAACCTACGTCGCCAAGCCCGGCGAGGTGGAAAAGGGCTGGGTCCTGATCGACGCCGACGGTCTCGTCGTCGGACGTCTCGCCGCCCTCATCGCCACCCGCCTCAAGGGCAAGCACAAGGCCATCTATACGCCGCACGTCGACTGCGGCGACAACGTCGTCGTCGTCAACGCCGAGAAGGTCGTCTTCACGGGCAACAAGACCGAGGACAAGGTCTACTACCGCCACACCGGCTACGTCGGTGGCATCAAGGAGACTACGCCCAAGCGCCTGCTCGAGGGCAAGTTCCCCGAGCGTGTCATCGTCAAGGCCGTCGAGCGCATGCTGAAGCGCGGCCCGCTGCAACGCCAGCTCATGCGCAACCTGCGCGTCTATAAGGGCTCCGAGCATCCTCACGCCGCCCAGAACCCGGCGAAGCTCGACATCGCCTCGCTCAACCGCAAGAACTCGAGGGCCTGATAAATGGCAACCGAAGCAAAGACGCTGAGCGACCTCGGCGCCATCAAGACGGCCGCTCCCGCCGAAGCGCCCGTGCACGTGCAGAAGCTCGACAAGCTCGGCCGCGCCTACGCGACGGGCAAGCGCAAGGACGCGGTGGCCCGGGTATGGATCAAGCCCGGCAAGGGCACGATCACGGTCAACGAGAAGGAGTTCAAGACGTACTTCGCGCGGCCCGTCCTGCAGATGCTGCTGCAGCAGCCGCTCAACGCCGCCAACCGCCTCACTCAGTATGACATCCGCGTGTCGGTCTCGGGCGGCGGCCTGTCGGGCCAGGCCGGTGCCATCCGGCACGGCATCTCCAAGGCGCTCACCTATTTCGAGCCCGAGCTGCGCAGCGTGCTCAAGAAGGGCGGCTTCCTGACCCGAGACAGCCGGACCGTCGAGCGCAAGAAGTACGGCCGCGTCAAGGCCCGCCGCAGCTTCCAGTTCTCCAAGCGCTGACCGGCGCTCCCCGCTTCCGCCCGGACAGCCCGCCCGCCTCCGGGCGGGCTGTTTGTGTTTCGCCGCACGCCCGCTTGCGGGCCGTCGCACGCAGTGCCACATACCCCTCGGCTTCGTAGTCCACCGCAGACGAGCCGGCGAGCCGTTCCGACGCCGCGGTCACATCCCGGAGACGACACATGGATTTCGTGCTGGCCGGCGCCGGCTCCCTCCTCGACACGATCCTCACGGATATCGGTCTCATGCTGTCGCCCGAATGGTGGCGCACGCACTGGGTCGCGCTGTTCAACATCCTCATGATCGACCTGACGCTCGCCGGCGACAACGCGATCGTCGTCGGTATGGCGGCCTCGAAGGTCCACCCATCCTTGCGCGCCAAGGTGATCTTCTGGGGCATCTTGGGTGCGGTCGTCCTGCGCATCCTGTTCTCGGCCGTCGCCCAGCAGATGCTGCAGATCATCGGCCTCACGCTTGCGGGCGGCCTGCTGCTGCTGTTTGTCTGCTGGAAGATGTACCGGCAGATCGTGGACACGGACGGGCACGAGACGATCGAAGATCTCGAAGCCAAGCTCGCCGACGGCACGACGACCGGTCACGAGACGACCTTCTGGTCGGCACTGTGGACGATTATCCTCGCCGACCTCTCGATGTCGCTCGACAACGTGCTCGCCGTGGCGGGCGCGGCGGGCGAATCGACCCTCGTCCTCGTCATCGGCCTCGCCTTCGCGATCATCCTGATGGCGGTCGCCTCCACCTACATCGCCAAACTCCTGCACCGGTATCCGTGGATCGCTTGGGTCGGCCTCATCATCATCCTCTACGTCGCCCTCGACATGATCTATCGCGACAGCCACCAGCTCGCCTGCGCGACGTGGGGCGTGGGTTGCTCGGAAACCATCTGGCAGGGCATCCTGCACCGGCTGGGACTGAGGGGCTGACCGGGGCCATGAGCAGCACGGTCTTCATCGACGGCGAGGCGGGCACGACGGGGCTTCAGATCCGCGAGCGGCTGGCACGCGAAGGCGCGCTCAAGATGCTGTCCATCGCGCCCGAGAAGCGCAAGGACGCGACGGCCCGCAAAGCCCTGATGGCGGAGGCGGACCTTGTCGTCCTCTGCCTGCCCGACGAGGCGGCGAAGGAGGCCGTGGCGCTCGCAGGCAGCCTCGGCGACAAAGCCCCGCTAATCGTCGATGCCTCCACGGCGCATCGGGTCGCGCCGGGGTGGGTCTACGGCTTCGCCGAGCTCGATGCGGCCCAGGCGGACCGCATCCGTGCCGCCGAGCGCGTCGCCAACCCCGGCTGCTATCCCACGGGCGCTATCGCACTCCTCCACCCCCTCGTCGCCGCCGGGATCGTGCCCGCCGACCACCCCGTCACCGTCAATGCCGTCTCCGGATACTCCGGCGGCGGCAAGGCGATGATCGATACCTATGAGCTGACGCGCACGGCGCCGAGCTTCGAGCTCTACGCGCTCGGCCTGGAGCACAAGCACGTGCCGGAGCTGATGGCCTATACCGGGCTGACGCGGCGGCCGGTCTTCGTGCCGTCGGTCGGCAATTTCCGCCAGGGCATGCTGGTCTCGATCCCGTTGCACCTCGACACGCTGCCGGGCCGACCGGCGCCCGGCGACATCGAGCGCGTCCTCGCCCGGCACTATACGGGGACGAGAAACGTGCGCGTCGTCGAGGGCGCAGCCGGCCGTGTGGCGCGGCTCGAGCCGGAGGCCTTGAACGGCACCGACGGGCTGGAGCTGTTCGTCTTCGGCAGGGCGGACCTCGGCCACGCGCTTCTCGTCGCCCGCCTCGACAACCTCGGCAAGGGGGCCGCGGGGGCGGCCGTGCAGAACATCAAGCTGATGCTCGGGATCGGCTGAGGCTACGCCTTGGTTCGCGCGAGAGGCGCGTGGCGCACGAGCCAGAGGTGGCGCACGGCGATCGCCAGAACGACCGCCGCAAAGCCCTGGTGCGCGATGCCGAGCCCGAGCGGTACGGCGTTGAGCAGCGTGACGATGCCCAGCACGACCTGGGCAAGAAGACCAGATGCCAAGAGCATGGCCGAGACGCGCACGTCCCTGCCGGCCCCGGCGCGCACGAGGCTCCAAGCGTGCCACAGCGCCAGCCCGGTGACTGCGTAGGCGACGAGGCGATGGTTGAACTGCACCGTCGTGGCGTTCTCGACGAAGTTCACCGGCCACGGCGACATCGCAAGGAGATCGTCGGGGATGATCATGCCGTCCATGAGCGGCCAGGTGTTGTAGGCGAGGCCCGCCTTCAGGCCCGCCACGAACGCCCCGAGCGCCACCTGGGCATAGACGAGCCAGACGATGGCAAGCGCCGTGGCACCGGCAGCCGGCGGCAGGAAGCCGGATCGCCCTCCTACGTCCGGCGGCCGCAGATCCATCGCGAGCCATACGAGGAGTCCGAGGATCAGAAAGGCAACCGAGAGGTGCAGCGCCAGCCGATAGTGCGAGACATCGACGCGATCGGCGAGGCCCGAGGAGACCATGTACCAGCCGATGGCGCCTTGCAGGCCGCCGAGCGCGAGGACACCCAGGTATTTCGGCAGCGCGCCGGGCCGCACCATGCCGCGCGCAACGAACACCACGAGAGGCAAGGCGAACACCAATCCGATGATGCGGCCGAGGAAGCGGTGCCCCCACTCCCACCAGTAGATGAACTTGAACGCGTCGAGCGACATGCCCTTGTTGACGAGGTGGTACTCGGGAATCTGCCGGTACTTCTCGAAAGCGATTTGCCAGTCGGTCTCGTCGAGGGGCGGGATGGCGCCGAGGATCGGCTGCCATTCCGTGATCGACAGGCCACTGTCGGTGAGACGCGTAGCGCCCCCGACGACGATCATGGCGAAGACGAGAAACGCCACGCCGCCCAGCCAAAGCTGGACTAGGCGGTCGTCCGCCGGACGATCGGCGGCAGTTCCAGCGTGCACCACGACGCTCCTCCGGCTTGACACGACGCGGGCTTCTGATAGCCGCTTCCCGCATCGCCCGGCAATGCCTCGTGCGCCGGGGCCGCACCCGCTGCCTCCTCGCAGCCCCTTGAGGTCCAGGAACCGCCGCATGACCCCTCGCACCCGCAAGCTCGCCGGCACGGTCCTCCTGCTGACCCTGATCGCCGTCTATGCGCTGCTCGCCATGGGCGTGGCGGTCGTCATGCAGGTCAACGACGCCAGCAAGGCGGCCGAGCTCATCTACTACGTTGTAGCTGGGCTGCTGTGGGTGCTGCCGGCGGGCCTCATCATCCGATGGATGCAGAGGTCATGAGCGTCAGGCCGCCGCGGCGCCGGTGAGCCGCTTCACCGCATCGCGCAGCGCGAACGGCGCACCCGACATCAGCACCTTGACCAGGCGCGTATCCTGATAGTCGCCGTTGAGCGACAGGCGCGGCAGTGCCATCAGGCGGTCCTTGTGGCGGGAATGGACGAGCCCCTTGCGGGTGGTGACGGCCGTCTTGACGCCGGCTTCCGCCGCGAGACGGAACTCGCGCTCGCCCGCCGCGGAGGGATCGCCGTAGGGGTAGCTGAAGTGGCGGCACGGGCGGCCGAGCTCGCGCTCGAGCTTGGCGATGCTGTCACCGATCTCCTTGCGCGCCCGCGCCTCTGGCAGCTTGGCCAGAGCGAAGTGCCCTGACGTATGCGCGCCGAAGGAGACGAGCGGGTCGCGCGCCATCTCGCGAATCTCATCCCACGACATCAGAAGGCCGGCGGCGAGGGCGCGGGCGTCGATCCCGTGCGCGGCGGCAAGCTCGGCCACGGCGGCGCGGGCCTCGTCCTCGTCCATGCGTCGGAGCGCCCAGTAGATGCCGTGGAATGCGCGTTCCTTCGCCGCGACGGTCGCCGTCGGAAACCGGCGCCGGACGCCCTGCAGGGTCATCTCGACCGTGTCGGCGCGGCGGATCGCCTCCTCCAGCGTCAGCCACCAGAGGTCCGCGCCGCCTTCGGGGAAGTTGCCCGGCACGAACACGGTGAACGGAAGGCCGAGCTTGCGGAACACGGGCAGCGCATGATCGCGATTGTCGCGATAGCCGTCGTCGAAAGTGAAGCAGGCGAAGGGGCGGCCATCGTCTCCCGCGTCCAGCCGGTGCGGGACGTCGTCGAGAGGCACGACCTCGAAGCCCGCCTCGATCACCTGTTGCAGCACGGCTTCGAGAAAGTGCGGCGTGATCTTCAGGATGCGGTTGGGCTCGAATGGCTGCGGCGGCTCGGGCCGGACGTGGTGCAGGGTGAAGATGACGCCGGCCCCGCCCGTCAGCGGCGCCAGCATCTCGTCCGCGCGCGCGTAGTGCATGGCGGCAAGCGCGGCCTTGATGATCGATGTCGTCCTGCGGCTCATGGGCACCGGGTCTATGCGACGTTGCCCCGTTGGAGCGGAGCGACGCCATCCCCTCGCAAGGCTCGTGCTAGGCGACGGGCCGGGCGGACCAGCAGGCGCGCAACTTAACCGAAAGGGTTAACCGGACTGAGGGGAACGGCCCGCACCGGCGGGCTTAGCCGGCCTGACTCGTCACCGGACGGCCGGTGGCACGCGCAACGCGCTGCGAGGAGGAGGCGGCTGCGTGTTGCCTGTCGAAGCGGATGAGATCGATGTCGGCGACCTCGAAGCCCAGGTAGCTGCCGGGCGGGTCGCGGAGCGCCGCGCCAATGCGGCCGGTGTCGGCGACGATCACGCCGCAGTCGACGCGGCCTTCGATGCTCTCGAAGAACGTCCGCGCGGAAATGTAGCGGCCCGCGACGATGATCTGGTCGTAGGCCTCGTCGAGCGCATCCAGCACCAGATTGAGACGGTCGGGATCGGGGCCCACGGCGAGGCCGGCGTCGGGTGCGCCGGCGGCAATGAGGTGGGCGTCGCTGTCCGGCAGCCGCCTCACGACCTGCTCGAAACCCGCCTCGCCCGCGAGAAGATCGGAGATGCCCGCCGACGGCGGCAGGCTCATCGCGTGCGCGAGACCGTCGCCCTCGGGCGCCCAGTCGATGAGGATGACGCTTTGGCCGAACTCGCTCAGCGCCTTGGCGAGCTCGATGGCATGCGTGCTGACGCCCATGAGGTCGGTCTCGCCCGCAATCAGCGTGCGATAGCCGCCGCCGGACGCCCGGCTCGACAGCCGGCGGGCAATGGCGCCGATCGTACCGACGCGGACGACATCATCGGCGGTGACGGGCAGCGGGGCTGCCGGATTGGCGGCTGGACCGTCCGGTGCGTCCGGGACATGGGCGGCGGACGCCGCGGCAAGCACGGGCTCGGTGCGTTCGAGGACCGGGGGCAGCCTGCGACCCGACCCTCGATCCGCGTCGCCGACGGCTGCGGATGCGGGCGGACGGGCCCCTGCGAGCAAGGCGCGCGTGATCGTGATGGCGAGGCCGAACAGGAGCGTCGCGAAGGCGGCCAGCGCCGCGAACGGCCCTTTCCTCGGGAAGACGGGAATGCTCGCAGCCCGCGCGCGGCTGACGATCTTGGCCTCGACCGGCACGGCGCGGCTGTCGGCCTTGGCGCGGTTGGCCTCGAACTGCGCCTGCAGCCGTTCCAGCTCCGCGCGCTTCGCCTGCGCCTCCGTCTCGAGCTGGCGCAGCTTCACCTCGTCCGGCCCGCGATCGACGACACGCGATTTCACGCTGGCGATGTCGTTCTTCACCGCATCGACACGCAAGGACGCCGCCGTCGCCTCCTTGTCGAGGCTGTCGACGACCTTGGCCACCTCGGCCGCGATCTGCTTCTTGAGCCCGGCCAGATCGGCGTTGAGCTGGCGCATGCGCGGATGGCCCGGCAGCAGCGTGACGGAGAGCTCCGAGATCTGCCGCTCGAGGCGGACCCTCTGCTGCACGACGGCCTGCATCAGCGGCGACCGCTGCACCTCGGGGATGGCATCGCCGTTGCCCGCCTTCATCAGCTCGCGCGCGGCGCGCAGGCGCGCATCGACGTCGCTCTTGGCGGCCCGGGCGCGCGACAGCTCGGCCGTCAGCTCGGCAAGCTGCTGCTCGTTGAGGCCCGTCGCCTGCTGTCCGCCCTTGAAGATGTCCGCCTCGCCGCGAAACCTCTCCACCGCCGCGTCGGCCGCGACGACCTCCGCCTTCAGCCTGTCGATCTTGGGCGCGAGCGCCTGCTGCACCTCGTCCGTCTCGACGATGCTCTGCTCGGCCAGCGAGCGCCGATAGGCTTCCGCCAGGGCGTTCGGCACGTCGGCGGCCAGGGCGGCGTCGTTCGACGTGAAGCGGATGGCGATGGCGCGGCTTTCCTTCGGCGAGTAGACCTCGAGGCGCTCGAAAAAGCGGTTCAGCACCCGGTCCTGCTCGCTCTCGCCGGCCCGCGGCATGCCGATGCCGACGAGGCGCAGGACGCGACCGAGCGTATCGACGGGGCCAAGCGCGGGGTTGAACTCGGGCCGCCCGGCGAGCTTCAGGTCGGCCGCGATGTGCGCGCCGAGCTCGGGCGAGAGGAGCGCGCGCACGTGCGTGTTCACCGCCTCCTTGTCCATGCGGACGCTGACGGCGTCGGAGCCGCCGCCATCCTTGCGCGGCGAGGCGAACGGATCGCTGATGCCCTTGGCCGACACGACGAGCTCGGCCTCGGACTGGTAGCGGGGCGCCGCAAGGCCGAGGCCGAAGAAGGTGAGCGCGCCGATGAGCCCGGAGAGCACGAGGAGGCGGGGAACGCGTTTCCTGACGGCGGCGAAAACGGCGCTCAACTCGATATTGTCAGGCGAGGCGTTCGACATGGTCCTACGGAGAAAAGGGGCAACGGATGACCGGCACGGCTCGGCCGGCGCGCGTGCCGCCGAGTCGCATGCGTCCGCATTAGAGCGGAACGCCGGTAAGCAATCCCTTAACCGTTCCGGCGCGGGACGACCGGTGAGCGTTTGTTAACCTCATCCCGGTACACCGAATTGGTGTGCCGTATGCGAATGGAAAGTCCCTCATGCCGTCTCGTATGACATCGGCTCTTGTCGGCCTCGTATGGCTCGCCGCGGCGCCGCTGCTGTCGGGTTGCGCGGGCAGTCCCGAATTCACGCTGCCCGATTACGGCGTGGGCGTGGCTGCGCCCGCGGGCGACTGGCCCACCACGGTCGAGGTTGCCGAAACCGTCGCCTACGGGGAGCCCCAGATCCTGCCGGCTGGCTTTCCAGCCGGCCCGCACGCCGTCGCCGATGCGGATGGCCCCTACCTCCTCGATACGGCCGACAAGCTGCGTGTGTTCGTCTACGGCCAGCCGAACCTCTCGCGCGGCTACACGGTCGACCACGAGGGCTTCATCACCGTCCCCTTGATCGGACAGGTGAGGGCGCGGGGCCTGACGACGCGCGACCTCGAAGCCGCGATCTCCGCTCGCCTCGCCAGCGATTTCGTGCGCGACCCGCAGGTGACCGTCGACATCCAGCAGAACCGTCCGTTCTTCATCCACGGCGAGGTGAAAACCGCCGGGCAGTATCCGTTCGTCTCGGGGATGACGATCGAGACCGCGATCGCCATCGCGGGCGGCCTCTCCGAGCGCGGCAGCACGCGGACCTTCCGCGTCACCCGGCGCACCAACGGCTTCGTCGAGCAGATCATGGCGCCAGCCGACTACACCATCAGGCCGGGCGACACGGTGTTCGTGTACGAGCGGTTCTTCTGACATCAGCCCCGATGCCCTCAGCCCCGACCCGGTTGAAACGTCCGTGACCCAGCGCCTTCGCATCCTGCATTGCATGCGCGCGCCGGTCGGCGGGCTGTTCCGGCACGTCCTCGATCTTGCCGCCGAGCAGGCAGCCCTCGGCCACGACGTTGGGATCCTTGCCGATGCCAATGCCTCCGACGCCCTGACCGGACGACGCTTCGCGGCAATGACCGACAAGCTCGCCCTTGGGCTGAAGCTGGTGCCCATGAGCCGCAAGCCGGGCCTCGGCGACCTCAAGGCGGCCGGCGCCGTGGCGAGACACGCACGCTCTCTCTCCGTCGATGTCTTGCACGGTCACGGTGCCAAGGGCGGCGCCTACGCGCGGCTGGCGGGCCGCCGTCTTCGCCCGGCAAACGGCCGGTCCGTGAAGGTCTTCTACACACCGCACGGCGGCACGCTGAACTTTCCCGCGCGTTCCGTCGAAGGGCGCATCTACCACCGCCTGGAGCGGATTCTCGCCGGGTGGACGAGCGGCGTGATCTTCGAGAGCGACTTCGCCCGCCGGGCGTTCGCGGGGCAAATCGGCCGCCTCGCGATCCCCGAGCGCGTCATCCCCAACGGGCTGCAGCCGGCCGATTTCGCCCCGCACGTGCCGCGGGCGGACGCCGCCGACGTCGTGTTCGTCGGGGAGCTGCGCGACCTCAAGGGCGTCGATGTTCTCCTGCGTGCCCTGCGGCGCCTCAACGACGAGCGTCCGACGACTGCCGTTCTCGTCGGCTCGGGACCCCACGGCGATGCCTTCCGATCGCTTGCCAGCCGCCTTGGCCTCGACCCGGTCGTCCGCTTCGCCGGTGCCATGCCGGCCGCAGATGCCTTCGCTCTCGGGCGGGTGCTCGTCGTGCCCTCCCTCAAGGAGAGCTTTCCTTATGTTGTGCTGGAAGGGGCGGCGGCGGGCCTGCCGCTCGTCGCGACGGATGTCGGCGGCATTCCCGAGATCGTCGCCGGCACGGACACCGAGCTTGTCCCATGCGGAGACGATAGGGCGCTGGCGGACCATATGCGGACGGCCCTTCTCGACCTCGGCGCGGCGCGGTCCCGTGCCGGGCTCCTGCGAGACGCCGTCGGCCGGCGCTTCACCGTCACCCGCATGACGGCCGATATCGTCGATTTCTACGGGCTCACGGCGTCCCGTTAACCGGTTCTTTACCATCCTGCCTTGGCTGACGATCCGACGTCGGTGCTCTCCCGCACGATGGCACGGGCGATGCTTCTTCAGGTGCGTTCGTCACACCTTGAGCATCTGATCCGACATGCCCGCCGCAGCCGCCTATGCCTCCGCCGCCATCGAGATCCCGCGCATCCCGCGTCTTGCCGACAGTTGGCGCATGGACGAAGGCAGCCTTGTCTCGCAGCGCGTTCTGGAGGCCGCCGTCCGCCTTGCCGACGCCGCCATCATCGGCATCGTCGGCCTGGCCCTCGCCCTCCTCTACGTCAGCGAGCCGATCGTCACCCGCGACGCCGACTACGTTCTCCTGCTCGCGACCGGCGGCGTGCTGACGGTCGGCGTCTTCCAGAACCTCGGCCTCTACGAGGCGTCGCGCTTCTCCTCCTTCCTCGCGCAACTGCCCCGCGTGCTGCTCGGCTGGGGCGCCACGCTGAGCCTTATCGCCGCGGGGCTCATTTTCTTGAAGAGCGCACACGAGTATTCGCGGGTCTGGCTCGCACTCTGGCTGGCGCTTGGCGGCCTGTCGCTCGTCGCCTGGCGTGCCGCGCTCACGCATCTGGTGCGGTCGTGGGCCCGCCAGGGCCGGCTCTACCGCCGCGCCGTCATCTATGGCGCGGGCGCCGTCTCCGAAGAGCTCATCGCCCAGCTCGAGACCGATGCCGGCATCGACATCCGCATCTCCGGGATCTTCGACGACCGCGACGAGGAGGGCCGCGCGCCCCGCCTCATCGCCGGCTATCCGCGCCTCGGCGGCCTCAAGGAGCTGCTCGCGCTCGGCCGCGACAGCCGTATCGACCTCGTGATCGTCGCTCTGCCCGTCGCCGCCGAGAAGCGCCTGTCCGAGATCGTCAAGCGGCTTTCGGTGCTGCCCGCGGACATCAAGCTGCCGGCGCGGGCGACCGCTATTCGCTTCTCGCCCAAGACCTACAGCCACGTCGGCTCCGTCGCCATGATCGACCTCTACGACAAGCCGATCGCGGACTGGGGCACGGTCGCAAAGTTCCTGTTCGACAAGATGGTTGCGGCGCTCGCCCTTCTTTTCCTCGCCCCTGTCATGGCGGCCGTCGCGCTCGCCATCCGCCTCGACAGCCGCGGCCCCGTCCTCTTCAAGCAGAAGCGGTACGGCTTCAACAACGAGCTGATCGAGGTGTTCAAGTTCCGCTCAATGTATGCCGACCGCTGCGATGCGAGGGCCTCGAGGCTCGTCACCAAGGACGATCCGCGCGTCACGAGAGTGGGCCGCATCATCCGCAAGACGAGCCTCGACGAGCTGCCGCAACTCTTCAACGTGCTGAACGGCAGCCTGTCCCTTGTCGGACCCCGCCCGCACGCGCTCTCCGCCAAGGCCGACAACCGGCTCTATGACGAGGTCGTCGACGGCTACTTCGCACGCCACAAGGTGAAGCCCGGCATCACGGGCTGGGCGCAGATTCACGGCTGGCGCGGGGAAACCGATACCGCCGAGAAGATCGAGAAGCGCGTCGAGCACGACCTCTACTACATCGAGAACTGGTCGCTGCTGCTCGACCTCTACATTCTCCTGAAGACCCCGCTCTCGCTGCTGCAGACCGAGAACGCCTACTGAAACCGCCGGCGGTCCGGCCTGTGGGCCACTCCCCACTCGGCCTGGCCCTTGCACAGCCCGCCCATCTTTTCGAGAGCACGGGCCCATGGCGATTGCGGCACACTCTTTTGCGGATGCGGCTTTCCCTTATCGGGACGGAACCGGCGATGCGCCCGCACGGCCGGCGAGCGTCCGTCCCCGCAGCGCCGCGCATCTCCTGTCGCTCGGGGCCGTCTGGATCACGTTCGCGGCGAGCGGCGTCGTGTTCTCCGAGCCCGCCCCTGTGGACGTCCTCTCGGCCGGTCTCCTGATCCTCCTGCCGGCGGTGGGCCTCGTTCGCGTCTCTCCGCTGCTGCTGGCCTATCTCAGCATCTGGCTCGTGGCCGCGGCCGGCGCCGTCCTGGCCGCCACCGTCTCGCGCGACATGGCCGACAGCCTTATCCACACGAGCGTGTCACTGTTCCTCACCATCGTGTCGTTCGTCGTCGCCGCGTTCATCGCGCGCCGGCCCGTGGCGCACACGCGGCTCGTCCTCTCCGCCTGGATGGTCGCGGCCCTCATTGCGGGCGGGACCGGCCTTGCCGGCTACACGGGCGCGTTTGCCGACGCCACCGAGCTCTTCACCAAGTTCGGGCGCGCGGCCGGCACCTTTAAGGACCCGAACGTTCTCGGGCCCTTCCTCGTGCCGCCGTTTCTCTACTGCCTCCACCTCGCCATCACGCGCCGGCCGGCGCAGGCATGGGTGCCGCTCGCGGGCGCGGGCTTTCTCGCTGTGGCGGTGCTCTTGAGCTTCTCGCGCGGCGCGTGGGTCAATCTCGCGCTCGCCACCCTCCTCTACACCTGGCTTGCCTTCGTGACCGCACCCGGACCGGCCCAGCGCGTGCGCATCGTGGCGCTGGCCGGCCTTGGTGCGCTCGTCGCCGCGCTCGCCGTCGCCGTCACGCTGCAGTTCGACGGCGTTGCCGCCCTCCTGTCCGAGCGCGCGAGCCTGACCCAGAGCTACGACGTGGGACCCGACGGACGCTTCGGCGGACAGGAAAAGGCGGTCGACCTGATCCTGTCGAATCCGCTCGGCATCGGCGCGCAGCAGTTCACCCCCGTCTATCACCACGAGGAGGTACACAACGTCTTCCTCAGCATCGTGCTGAACGCGGGCTGGCTCGGCGGCGGCGCCTACTGGATCGTCGTGGGGCTGACGCTCGTGCTCGGCTTCCGCCACGCGATGGAGGCGACCGTTTGGCGCCCGCTGTTCCTGATCGCGTACGCGGCCTTCGTCGCCACGGCGCTGGAGGGCTGGATCATCGACAGCGACCACTGGCGCAGCTTCTACACGCTGCTGGCCGTGATCTGGGGGCTGATGTCGGCGCCGCGAAGCGCCGCCCCATGACCGGCGGCAGAAAAACGGGCCGGACGCGTCCTTCGCGTCCGGCCCGAAACCGTTCTGTCCGCCCCGCCGGCCGCGCAGTGACCGTCAATCCGCCTCGTTAGCCGAATCCGACTGCAGGAGGCCGTAGTTCTCGACGCCGATGCGCGCCAGGAGATCGAGCTGCGTCTCGAGGAAGTCCTCGTGGCCCTCCTCGTCCTTCAGCAGGTCCTCGAACAGGCCCATCGTCACGTAGTCGCCGTGCTTTTTGCAGATGTCGCGGCCGCGCGCGTAGGTCTCAAGCGCGATGCGCTCGCCCTTCAGGTCGCACTCCAGGACTTCCTTGATGTGCTCGCCGATCATGAGGGGGGCGACGTACTGAAGGTTGGGGAAGCCCTCCAGGTAGATGATGCGGTCGATGATGCGGTCCGCGTGGACCATCTCCTCCATCGACTCCGCCCGCTCCTTCTTGGCGAGCTTCGTGTAGCCCCAGTTTGCCAGCAGGCGATAGTGCAGCCAGTACTGGTTCACGGCACCAAGCTCGAGCTTCAAGGACTCGTTCAGGATATCGATGATTTCCTTGTTGCCCTTGCCTTTCATGGCTCCGCTCCTCAATGCAACCGTATGTTGTTGCCAGATACCTCCGGCAAACGGTGACCCCGTCACCGTCACTGGGGATGATTCCACATTCTAGAAAGTTTATAAAGAAGAACCGGGCGTCGAGCCTGGGACTTTTTGTCGGGCCGACGCCGGGTTCGGCAAAGGCCGGGGAATGGCGCGCACGGGCCGGGTCGCGCGCCGCTCGGTCGGGGACATGATGGCTTGCATCCGCGACTTCGCCGTGGCGCACGCACACGGGCAGATGAGCCCGCGCCGCTCCAGGTCCTCCATCTTCGCATAGATCGTCTCGGCGGCCAGCGGCGCGCACCCGCAGCACTGCATTTTCTTCTGCAAATGCCGATAGATAACGCCCGGCGTCGGCAGCGGGGCATTGGGCTGGCTCATGACCTCGATGACGGCCTGCTCGAGGTCGCGGTCGGTGATGACGGCACAGGAGCAGATGATCATGGGCCACTCCCTCCGCAGAGGGTCCCTCCGCAGAGGGACGCGGTCCAGGCAATCAGCCGTGCAGGGGGCTGGGGGGCGCCGTAGCGCCGGGCGGGTGTCATCACAGCGTGCTCCAAACCTTGGGGTTCAAGGCCCCACATCGGACGCGTTCGGATCCGGGATCCGCTCGTCACATTCATCAGCATGGGAGGGGCTGTCAAGCGACGCCTCCGCGCGGGGCTACGGCGAGGATCAACGAAGCGGAGGCCGCCTTCGGTTGTCCCAGCCGGAACAGCGCCATGCCTGCGAGACCCCTAGGGTCGGCCCGAATTTCGGGAGCCCTCAGCATGACGCAATCGCCAGACCATTCGTTCACCATCCCCGGCGGCCGGACGGGCGTGCTCCTCGTCCATGGCCTGTGCGGAACGCCGACCGAAATGCGTTTCATTGCCAACGGCCTGGCGCGTGAGGGCTATACGGTCCATTGCCCGCAGCTCGCGGGCCATTGCGGCAGCGAGGCGGATCTGAAGGCGACCTCCTGGCAAGACTGGTACAAGAGCGCCGAGCAGGGGCTGATGGAGCTTTCGGCCCGCTGCGACCGGGTGTTCGTCGGCGGCCTTTCGACCGGCGCCATTCTCGGCCTCCTGCTCGCGGCCCGGCATCCGGACCGCATCGCGGGCCTTACGCTCTATTCGCCGACGCTCTGGCTCAACGGCCGGCACATTCCCTGGTATGCGCGCCTTTTCCGTCTCGTCTCGGCCCGGCCGGTCGCCAACCTGTTCCGCTTCCCCGCACCGCTCGAGTTCGGCATCAAGGACCGGCGTCTCCGGGAGTTCATCACCAAGGCGCTCGCCGCGCCGGGGGCGCCGACGGTCCCCTTCACCACCCCGGGCATCGCCGTGCTCGAGCGCCAGCGGCTGGTCGAGGCCGTCCTGCCCTTCGTTCCGGCCATCAAGACGCCCGTCCTCATGCTGCATCCGCGCGAGGACGACTACGCTCACCTGTCGAACGCAGCCTATCTCCAGGAGCACCTGTCCGGCCCGGTCGACCTCGTGGTGCTGGAGGACAGCTATCATCTCATTACCATCGACCGGCAGCGAGGCGTGGTGCTCGAGCGGACGCTGGCCTTCCTCGCCCGGCTCGCGGGCCCAACACGGGCCCAGCGGGCGGCCGCATGAGTAAATAGCGTCTATTTCCACATCATAGACCGATATCGACGGCGCCGAACGGACGTTCTCGGCCCTGTTCCGGCTGGAACAGCGCCGGCAACGACCGACCGGCATAGTGGGTCCATCGACGAACGGAGACACAAGACCTCCGGCGCCGCTTCAAAAACGCCGACCCGATGGAGAAACCCATGTCCCGCACGTTCCCCACCGCCCTCGCCGCCACGATCGTCGCCGCCTCGATCGCCATCACCAGCACCGCCGCAGAAGCCGGCCGCGGTGTCGGCCTGGGCATCGGTCTCGGCGTGCTTGCCATCGGCGCCATGGCCGCCGCGTCCAACGCCAACAAGCACCCCCCGAAGAAGCCTCACGCCGCCAAGCCCGCCCGCAGCCGCGCCGCCATGGAAGCCCGCGCCCGCGCCAAGGCCAAGGCCGAAGCCCA
The DNA here is from genome assembly GCA_964589785.1 of uncultured Hyphomicrobium sp. Classification (GTDB taxonomy): domain Bacteria; phylum Pseudomonadota; class Alphaproteobacteria; order Rhizobiales; family Hyphomicrobiaceae; genus JAGVSR01. The sequence continues at coordinate 618,104 of CAZPUQ010000001.1, read as the reverse complement.
GGCCCGCGCCGCCGCGGAGGCCAAGGCCGAGGCTCGTGCCGAAGCTCGTCGCGCCGAGGCCCGCCGCCTCGCGGCGGCCCGCAAGGCGAAGGCCGCCAAGGAAGCCCAGGTCGCCGCCGCCACGGCTACCGTCGCGCCGGCCGTCACCACCGAGGAGCCGGTGACGCCCGCAACCCCCGTCGAGCCCGCCGCCACCACCGAGGCGACGGCCACCGAGACCGCCGCCGTCGAGCCGGCGACGCAGACCGCGACCGTCGCCACCGAGACCGTGCCTGCACCTCAATCCCAGACCGAAACCGAGCCGCACACCGAGTCCAAGACCGAAACCAGCTCCGTCGAGCCGGAGACCGAGTGCAAGCGCTACATTCCCGCGGTCGGCGTCACGATCTCGGTCGGCTGCTGATCCTGCACGACCGGGCGGAACCGGCAGGCTCCGCCCGATCCGGCCCCGCTCTTCCTCGCACTCTACCTCCTCGTTTCATCGGGCGATGGAGCCAACTCCCGGGCGCCCCGGGCTCGAAGCCGAAGCGCTTCGATCCCGGACCAGCGCCCGGGCTTTTTCCATCCGCCGCCTTTCGGACTGCACGCGTCGGGCGCACGCGATATGATCGCGCCCCGCAACTCTCAAAATCTCTTCATTGTGCCGTCTGGAACAGCGCTGCCTCCGGCGAAGAGGCACTCTCACGGCCGACTGAAGCCGACAAGGCCCGAGGAGACCATTCATGACCGCCAGCCCGAGCCGCCCCGTCATCGTCCGCGCGCGCAGCATCACCAAGACGATCGCGACCGGGGCCGGCGACCTCAACATCCTGAAGGGTGTGGATCTCGATCTGCACCCCGGCGAGCTCACGCTGCTGATGGGCCCGTCCGGCTCCGGCAAGACGACCTTCCTGTCGATCCTCGGCTGCATCCTGACGGCGACCGACGGCAAGCTCTCGATCAACGGCGAACAGGCGGTCGGGCAATCCGCGGAGGGCCTCGCCGACCTGCGCCGCCGCAACATCGGCTTCGTCTTCCAGGGCTACAACCTCTTCCCCACTCTCACCGCGCACGAGAACGTGCTGATGGCGCTCGACGTGCGCGGGGCCCGGCTCGCCGATCCCGCCAAAGCCGCGCGCGACGCGCTAACGGCCGTCGGTCTCGGCCACCGCATCGATACGTTTCCCTCCAAGCTGTCCGGCGGCGAGAAGCAGCGCGTCGCCATCGCGCGCTCGCTGGCGGGCAGCCCCGCCGTGGTGCTGGCGGACGAGCCCACTGCCGCGCTCGACAGCGAGAACGGCAAGGCCGTCATGGAGCTTCTCGCCCGGGTCGCCCAGGACCCCTCGCGCGCGGTCCTCGCCGTAACCCACGATCATCGCACCCTGACCTACGCCGACCGCATCATCCGCATCGAGGACGGCCGCATCGTCGCCGACGAGCGCCCCAACGGGGGCGCGCCGTCCGATCACAGGTCAAACACACTCGCCGCCTGACGGAATGAGCCGCAGCGGTTCGCACTCCTCGCAAGCATGGGACCAGAAGGGATCATCCTGAGCCATGAAGATCAATCTCGGACTGATCGCACTCGCCGGCGTCGCGGCGGCGGGCGGCTATCTCGGATACTCGGAATTCGAAAAGGCGGGCTACGCGCCGGCGCGAGCCGCACCCGAGCCGGTCATCAACTGGATCGCGGCCGCGCCGGGACGCGTCGAGCCTAAATCGGGCGAGCTGCGCATCGGCACGAGCCTCCTCGGCCGAGTGACGAAGGTGCACGTTGCGGTCGACGAGACCGTCGAGGAGGGTGAGCTCCTCGTCGAGCTCGACGACGCGGAGGCGCGCGCGCGCCTCACCTCGGCCGAAACGCAGGCCGAGGCGCTGCGCGAGGAGCGCGAGAAGCAGTTCGCCTCGGGCCGTGAGGACGTCCGCAAGGCCGAGGATGCGATCTATTCGGCGGAGCGGGCCGTAACGGGCGCGCGCATCGAGCTCGACTATGCCCTCATTGCCAAGCGCGCCGCCCCCGCCAACGATCGCAGCGCCGCCGAAGCGCGGCGGCGCCTCAAGGAAGCCAACGACCGGCTCGAGCGCGAGCGCCTCGCATTCATCAAGGCACAGTCGAAGGCGAACCTGCCGGCGCCGAGCAGCGCCGAATCCGCCGTCAGCGCCGCCCGCACCGAGGTGCGCATGGCCGAGGCTCTGCTCGACAAGACGCGCATCCGCGCACCCGCGGCCGGCACCGTGTTGCAGGTGAACGCGAAGGCCGGCGAGATCGTCGCGCCCAGTCCCGAAGCGCCACTCGTCGTGATGGGCGACATGACGAGCGTGCGTGTGAAGGCGGAGGTCGACGAAGGCGACATCTCCAAGATCGTGGCCGGTCAGAAGGTGTTCGTGCGGTCGCTGAGCTTCCCCGGCCAGGAGTTCGAAGGCACCGTGTCGAGCCTTGCGCCGTCGCTCGCGCAGCCGCGGATCGGGCCGCGCGGCCCCCGCCGCTCCAACGACGTGGAGGTGCGGGAGGTCACGATCGACATGGACGCGGCCTCGCCGCTGCTGCCGGGAATGCGCGTCGACGCCTTCTTTCGGAAACAGCCCGACACATAAATTGATCATGCTCGCCACGACGTGATCCGCCGGCATAAAACCCACCGCGGCTTGAGAAAAGCCGCGGTTTTTTATGTCGCAGCGGCGATCGGGACACAGCCTTCGCCACGGCGAGGCCTTACATAGTCGGCAGGATTTTTGTGCCTCGCGGAACAGCGCGGTTCGCCGGCCGGGTGCAGGATCGCTCCATCGCAACGAAGGGCCCTTGCGGGTGTCTTCAAAGACCGGAGCGTCACCATGGACGGCAGAATCGTGAAGTATAGTGAACGGCTTGGGCAGGGCATCATCCGGGGATCGGATGGCAACAGTTTCCGGTTCAAGCGCGGCTCGATCAAGAATTTGGGTGGAAACCTTGTGGGGACGGACGTCGATTTTCTTGTCGAATCGCGGCAGCCGCGAGATATTTTTCTGCTCGACGGCTCTCCGTGGACGGCCTTCGGACCCATCCGCTGATTTCTGAGACGGAGACATCCCATGCCATCTCAGCAGACGACGTCTGACAATTCCGCCGCCGGCTTCGGCGCCATCGATCCGACCGACGTCCCCATCGTCGCCGTGCGCGAACTCGCCACCGCTCTCAAGGTGCTCGCCGACGAGGTCGTGGCGCTGGCCCGTGCCGCCGACTGGAGCGATGCCGACTTCCGCCGCGTGGAGCAATATTTCTGGCAGCGCTGCGGACGCGACCGTCAGCGCAAGATCGCGGCCCTCGTGCGCCTGCGCAGCCTCATTGCGGTCTGCAAGGCGCGCACCCTGCAGTCGCTTATCGCCACGCACGGCTCCGCGGCCGTGCTTTCGATCGTCGAGGCGGCGGCCTCCATGCGCCTCAACACGAGCGTCGGCTTCAGCCCGACCAAGATCTCGGCGGCCGTGCTGCAGTCGCTGAAGAACGCCGATCCGGCCCCGGGGCTTGGCGGCGCGCAGGCCGCCTGACCGGGCGGCCTTTTCCACAAAGCGAGACCCCCTTAATTCACCCGGCAGGTCAGCGGTGCGCCGCGCCGTTCCGGCGCGTGCGGCCTACTGCACGAATGCGGCCGTCGACTGCTGGCCGTACCTGGCGAGCACCGCGCGGGCGCGCTCCGCGACGGAGTCGGCAATCGCCGCATGGCCTTCCGCCGTCGGGTGGAATGCGCCCGAGTAGGTGGCGGCCAGAAGGATCTGGAACCGCGCCAGGCTCTGGAACGCAAGCGCGCGCGTGGCGACGGAGCCCGCCGCGTGGAAGTTGCCGGTCATGAAGGCATCGTTCGGCGTCCGAAACCAGCGCTGGCGCGGCGCGTAAGCCCGGTATTCGGTCGGCGAGAAGGGCTCCCACTTGCCGTCGATGCGACGCGGCACGCGCAAGTCGTCCGCGATGGAGAACGCGTTGTCCGTGAAGCCTGCGCAGATGCCGCGCCCGATGAAGGCGTTGCGGTGCTGGGTCGCGAACGACCAGCCGTGGGTGCGGGCGCCCTTGGCCATCACGCGCTGGAGCTGATCGGCGAGATCCGAGCCGGCCTTGGCGCGACGCTGGCTCAACGAGAAATCGGTCGCCACGTCCATGCCGGCCACACCGTCGGGGCAGACGCGGCGTCCGTCGCCCATGAGCGCGAGCGGCGGATAGGCGGTTAGGATCACCCGGTCCGCCTCCGACCAGGGCAGATGGAGAATGCCGTGAATGGCACGGTTGAGGGCCTTGTAGCGCTCGTCGAGACGATCGAGCAGCGCCTTCGATTCCAGGTTGCCGTGCACCTGTCCGAACCAGCCGCCGAGCTGGCGCACGACGCTCTGGTCGGCCAGCACGGCATTGGCGACGAGACGGGCGAAGCCGATGTCGTTGCCTCCGATGGAGACGAGCAGCAGATCGATCTTGCGCGCCGTCTCACGCTTGCACTTGCGCAGGACGAGCCCGCCCTTGAGCTCGGGGATGACGCCGTTGATGTGGTAGGCTTCCGGCATGTCGATCTGTTCCGCCGCCTCGCGCCCGCACTGGACGTCTGCGAGGGCGGAGATCTGCGACAGATCCGGCGGGTTCGGCACCCACTCGTTGCCCTTGTAGCGCAGGAAGAGGCCGAACGTGACCTCCGCGCCCGAGCAGGCGAGGCCCGCGAACGTCACGGCCCGATGGGGATCCTCGACCGCGAGCTGCAGCGCAGCGCGCAACTGGTGCGAATAGAGCGAGCGATGGCAGGCGGTGTCGATCCAGCGCGCACCTTCTTTGTTGAACCGCGCATCGCCGACACGCTTCCAGTCGCCGGCGCGCGCGGGCAGGCCGATGAGGGCGGGGTTTTTGTCGCCATTGCCGTACACGGAGGTGCGCTCGGGCGAGAAGCGCACCGGCACGTCCGGATTGCCCTCGCCCGAGCCGAAGCTGTCGCCGATGGCCGCGACAAAGAGATCGGTGACGACGACGTCGGTGCGCGTGACCTCGCGTCCGCCGATCTCGACGCTGACGCGCGCGCCGGACGGGTAAGGGATGTCGAGCCGCGCCTCCTCGCTGCACTTCTGCCTGAGCGACTCGCCGCGCGACTTGGCGCGCCCGAGCGGCGCCGTCAGCCACATGCAGTCGACGCCCGGGTCCTCGACGCCGGCAAGCTTCAGGAGCACACCGTGGCTCTGCGGCGTGGCGTAGGCGGACCCGTCGCCGCAATCGTGACGGTTGCGCGCGCTCGCCCAGCAGACATCCTCGAACATCGTCGCCGCCCAGCCCTCGGCGTGCCGCTCGCTTAGCGCCTGCTCGGCCGCCAGGATGGGCGAGGCGCGCTTTGCGGCATCGAGCGCCAGGTAGGTCGCGCGGTGAATCTCCGTGTCGGCCGGGTTCTTGAAGAACCGGAACGGGTTCTCCACGCGCCAGACGATCGAGGCGACCGGGGGCGGGATCTCGGCCGGCGCCAGCGGGGTCTCGCCGAGCGCCGCCTCCTGCGCAGCGGCCGCCGGGCCGATCGCCAAGACGATCTCCGGCAGGCCCGCCGTCAAGAGGGCCATGGCCGTCGCCTGGAGGGCCGCCCCTCGCGCCACGAGGCCGAGCCACCGCCTGATACCCCGCATCGTGTTCTCCAATCCGCTGGGTCGTGCCTCAGAACCGGCCGAGCCGCGCCGCGAGCCACAGCCTCACGCTGCGCTCGAGTGGCGAGGGGTCGGCGACCTGCCGCACGAGGTCATGCCCAACACCTTGAAGTACCCGCAAATATGGCCCCGAGAGGGCAAGCGGCAGCAGCACGAGACGCTGATCACGGTTTATACGTTGCAATTCGGGCCTAAGAGAGCACCACGCCGCGTCCGCCTCGGCGACAAGGTCCGCCATGGCCCGCGACAGCGCCGCCAGGTCTGGGACGGCATCCGGCCCGGTCTCGCCGCCGAGCCGCGCCGCATCGATCGGACAGCGGCCTTTGGCGAACAGGAGCGGGAGCCGCACGCAGGTGCGGACGAGGCCGAGCGTGCGGGCGGCCTCCATCGGGAGCGCAGCGGCCGGCACGCCGAGCACCGCGGCCCGCAGCGCCAGGTGCGCCTGCGCGGGCGCCGTCACGCAGGCATCGAAGGCCTGAGCGTCCGCAAACGGCTCCGGGTAGAGCTCGGCGGCGCGCGCGTCGATGGCCGGCGCGAACGTCTCCGGCAACGACGGACCTCCGTGCCGGCTGAGCCGGCGCCCAAGGTCGATGAGCGCATCGGCGACCGCGTGCCCCGAGCGCGTTCCGCCCGCGAGCGCATCGCGCCACCATTGCAGGCGGATCTCGCCCAGCGTCGCATCGGAGACCTGCAGCGGGATACGGGCGAGCTCCCCGAACGCGGCCGCAAGCGTCAGGAGATCGCCGCGCGACGCCTTGGGCGCAAGCAGCGCGGCGAGATAATCGTCGTAGGCGAAATCGCGCGCCGTGCGGAGGACCTCCGCGGCCTCGAGCGCCTCTGCGTCACGATCCGTCATCGAAGCGGTCCCAAGCCGGCGGCCTTCACGCGACGACGATGAGCGCGGCCGCCACCTCGCGCTCCTCGGCGAGCAGGACATTGTAGGTGCGCGCCGCCGCTCCCGTGTCCATGACCTCCGTCCAGAGGCCCGCCTCGCGGAATTCCCGCAGCACGGCGGGATCGGGAAAGACCGGCGTGCGTCCCGTGCCGAGCAGGAGCACGCCGCCGGTGCCGCCTTCGGCGCGGATGAGATCGATGAGACCCGCCGTCACGCCGGCGATATCGACCGCGTCCCACGCCAGGATGCCCGTGGGCAGGCAGAGGATCGAGCCGCGGTGGCTCATCCCTGCGAAGCGGAAGCCGCCGTTGCCGTAGGCCTCGATGGGCGCCCGCCCGGGGTAGCGGGGCGTCAAACGGTCCATCAGACCGGACCTCCATCTGCGGCGCGCCCGTCACGTTGCCGGGCGGCCTGACATCAGCCCGCCGCCTTCGCCTCCTTGCCGGCGACCGTCTCGCGCTTCACGCCCAGATACTCCAGGATCGGCGCGCCGATGAAAATCGACGAATAGGTGCCGATGAGCACGCCGAACAGCATGGCGAACGTGAAGTTCTGCATCACCGCGCCGCCGAGGATGTAGAGCGCGATCAGCACCGCGATCGTCGTGACGCCGGTGAGGATCGTGCGCGACAGTGTCTCGTTGATCGACAGGTTCAAGAGGTCGGTCAGGTTCATACGCTTGTACTTGCGCAAATTCTCGCGGATTCGGTCTGACACGACGACGGTGTCGTTGACGGAATAGCCGAGAATGGTGAGCAGCGCGGCAACGATCGCGAGGTCGAACTCCATCTGGAAGAGCGAGAAGATGCCGGCAGTGACCAGCACGTCATGGGCCAGCGAGAAGATCGTGCCGACGGCGAACTGCCATTCGAAGCGGAACCAGACATAGACGACGATGGCCATGAGCGCGGCGATGATGGCGATGGTGCCCGTCCGCCGCAACTCGCTCGAGACCGCCGGACCGACAATCTCGACGCGGCGCTGATCGAAGGTCTCGCCGAGAACGGCCTGCACCTTTTTCACCGCATCCTGCTGGGCCTGCTCGCCACCCGGCTGCTCCTCGATGCGGATCAGCACGTCCTCCGGCGCCCCGAAGCTCTGGATCTGCACGTCGCCGAGGCCGAGATCGCCGATCTTGGCGCGCAGGTCCGCGAGATCCGCGGGCCCCTGCTTGGACTGCACCTCGATCATGGCGCCGCCCTTGAAGTCGACGCCGTAGTTGAAGCCGCGAAAGAAGATGAGGCCCAGCGAGACGGCCATCAGCGCAATCGACAGGAAAAAGCAGAGATCCTTGAACCGCATGAAGTTCAGGCGCAGGTCATGCGGGAAGAAATCGATGCCCTTGAAGTCGGGAACGAGGAACATGTGCGTGTCCTTGTCAGATCGGGATCTGGAGGGCGCGGCCCTTCGACGTCTTGGCGTTCTTCAGCCACATGGCGACGAGCAGGCGCGTGACGGTGACGGCCGCGAAGACCGACGTGACGATGCCGAGCGTCAGCGTGACCGCGAAGCCGCGGATGGGACCGGAACCCAGCCAGAACATGATGAGCGCCGCGGCGAGCGTGGTGAGCTGGCTGTCGAGAATGGTGACGAAGGCGCGTTGGAAGCCGCCGTCGATGGCCGCGATCGCCGTCTTCCCGGCCCGCAGCTCCTCGCGGATGCGCTCGTAGATGAGCACGTTCGCGTCGACCGCCATGGCGATCGTCAGCACGAAGCCCGCGATGCCGGGCAGCGTCAGCGTGGTGCCGATGGCCGACATCAGCGCCAGCACCAGGAGGCCGTGGATGATGAGGCCGATCACGGCGTAGACGCCGAACGTGCCGTAGGCGAGCACGGTCAGGATTGCCGTCGCGGTGAGACCGACGAGGCCCGCCGTCAGTCCGGCCTCGATCGAGTCGGCGCCGAGCGAGGGCCCGACGGTGCGCTCCTCCACGACCGTCAATTTGGCCGGCAGGGCGCCCGAGCGGAGCTGGATGGCGAGGTTGTTGGCGGTTTCGACCGTGAAGCTGCCCGAAATCTGCCCGGTGCCGCCGAGGATCGGCTCGCGGATGACGGGCGCCGAGATGACCTTGTCGTCGAGGACGATGGCAAACGGACGGCCGACGTTGTCCTGGGTGTAGCGGCCGAACTTGCGCGCGCCGGCCGTGTTGAAGCGGAAGGAGATGATCGGCTCGGTCGTGCGCTGGTCGAAGCCCGGCTGTGCGTCCTCCAGGTCGTCGCCCGGGACGATGGCCGTCTCCTGCAGCAGGTACTCCTCCGGCGCGCCGCTGCCGGTGCGCTCGGTGCTCGGGAATATCTTGTAGCCGAGCGGAATGCGCGTTGCCCGCGCCTCCTCCGGCGAGATCGTCGGATGGACCGAATGGAAGGAGAGCTTCGCCGTCTGGCCGATGAGCTCCTTCAGTTGCCGGGTATCGCTGAGGCCCGGATACTGGACCAGGATGCGATCCTTGCCCTGGCGGACGACGGTCGATTCGGCGGTGCCCAGCGCGTTGACGCGGCGGTTGATCGTCTCGATGGAGGCCGTGGCGGCGCTCGAAAGGCGCTGGTCGAGACCCTGCGCGGTCGGCGTGATCGTGAACTGGTTGGCGCCGGCCCGGGCAACGGTGAGATCGGTGCCCGCCGTGCCGAGCAGCGCGCTGCCGATGGGCGAGATGAGCTTCTTCAGCTCCGTCTCGGCGCGGTCGGCGTCCTCCGGCTTCACGAGCGTGACCTTGACCGAGCCGCCGTCGATGCCGATGCCGGTAAAGCCGATCTTGGCGTCACGCAGGCTGCCGCGCGCGGCATCCTGCACACCCTGGAGCCAATCCTTGCGGATCTCGTCCTGGTCCATGGCGAGCAGCAGATGGGCACCGCCTCTCAGATCGAGCCCGAGCGGCATCTGGCGCTTGGGCAGAAAGCCCGGCCAGGAGGCGAGCGTCTCCTTGGAGACGAAGTTGGGCAGCGCGAACAGGAAACCCGTCAGGCAGGTCAGCAGAATCGCGATGATCTTCCAGCGTTCGAAATGCAGCATCGAGGGTCTATCCGTTCAAACAGCGAGGCACTGGGCGCCGGGCTCGGCAGCCACGTTCAACCCGGCGCAGGCGCGGCTCAGGTCGTTTCCTTCACCGGCTCGCCCTTGGCGCGCACGTCCATCAGCGTCGAGCGCAGGATGCGCACGCGCAGCGTATCGGACAGTTCCACCTCGATCTCGTCGGAGCCTTCCGACACCCGCGTCACCTTGCCGATCATGCCGCCGGAGGTGACGACCGTGTCGCCGCGGCGCACCTTGTCCACCATCTCGCGGTGCTGGGTCGCGCGCTGCGACTGCGGGCGGATCACGAGGAAATAGAAGATGAGGATCATCAGCAGCATGGGGATCAGGAGACCCGTGAACGGGTCCGCGCCGGCCGGCGCCCCTTGCGCAAAGGCGGGATCTATGAACATCCGTGGTCGGGTCCTCTGTTCGCCGGGCCGCGCCGCGGCATTAAGGTTGCAGGAGCACGCACGCGCCGCTGCGGGGTCGGACGGCCCCGCATCGCCTCGGCTCCAGGAAATTGCGCGCGACTATAGTGGCCGTCGCCCGCTTTGCAACCGGATCGGACTAGGCACCGCCGGCCGGACGAGGCTAGAAGAGGCCGCCAAGAAACCCTGCAAGTCAGCGGAGATTCAACGGCATGGCCGTGAACGCAGACGACAGCGACATGGCCGCCCTGCTGGCGCGCGTGGCCGCCGCGCTGGAACGGCTGTCGCCCCCGCCTCCACGCAAGCCCGATTTCGCTGCCGGCGAGGCCTTCGTCTGGCACGGTGCGGCCGGGCTCTTCGAGCCGGTCGCGCACGTCAACCGCCTGCCCATGGGTCTCTTGAAGGGCATCGACCTTCCGGCCGCGCAGCTGCTCGCCAACACGCAGCGCTTCGCGCGCGGACTGCCCGCCAACAATGCGCTCCTGTGGGGCGCGCGGGGCATGGGCAAATCGAGCCTCGTCAAGGCCGTTCACGCCGAGGTCGCCGCCACGTCTGCGCCGCCCTTGAAGCTCGTCGAGATCCACCGCGAGGAGATCGCGAGCCTGCCGCGCTGCCTCGCCGCCCTCAAGGCGGCGCCGTTCCGCTTCATCGTCTTCTGCGACGACCTCTCCTTCGACAAGGACGACACGAGCTACAAGTCCCTGAAGGCCGTGCTGGAGGGCGGCATCGAGGGGCGCCCGCACAACGTGATCTTCTATGCCACGTCGAACCGCCGCCACCTGATGCCCCGCGACATGATGGAGAACGAGCGCTCGACGGCGATCGCTCCTGCGGAGGCGGTCGAGGAGAAGGTGTCGCTATCGGACCGCTTCGGCCTGTGGCTCGGCTTCCACAACTGCTCGCAGGAGCAGTATCTCGCCATGGTGCGGGACTACGCGCGCCACTACGGCCTCAAGGCCGATCCGGGCGAGGTCGAGCGCGAGGCGCTGGAGTGGAGCCTGACGCGCGGTGCTAGGTCCGGCCGGGTCGCCTGGCAGTTCATCCAGGATCTGGCGGGCCGTCTCGGCGTCGCGCTCGACCGCGTCTGACGCCGGTCTTCCCCGGGACGCACAAAAGCAAAGGGCCGCACGAACATGCGGCCCTTCGTGTGTCGCTCAATCGCGTACGTCAGTTGCGCTCGAGATAGCTCGTCGGATCGACCGGCGTCTGGTCGCGGCGGACCTCGAAGTGAAGCTGCGGCTGATCGACGGCGCCCGTCTTGCCGGCCTTGGCGATGATCTGCCCGCGCGACACCCGGTCGCCGCGCTTGACCAGAAGCTCGCTCGCATGCGCATAGGCTGTGACCAGGCCGTTGTCGTGACGCAGCAGGATCAGGTTGCCGTAGCCCTTGAGCTCGCTGCCCGCATACGCGACGCTGCCGTTCTCCGCGGCGTGGACGTCCGTGCCCATGGGGACGGAGATGTTGATGCCGTCGTTGTGCGTGCCGTCCGTGCGCGGGCCGTAGCCGACAATGACGCGACCGTTGACCGGCCAGCGCAGTTTGCCGTCGGCGACCGATCCCGCGGCCGGCGCCGCCACGGCCGTTGCCGTCGCCGGATCGAGTGCTGCGACCTTCTTCTCCTCCGCCGCACCCGAGTTCAGGATCCGGGGCGTCGCGGTCGGCGTGGCCTCGACCGTTCCGGCCGGCGGAGCTACCGCCGTCACCGGGGGGGCCGGCGGCGGGGTCAGCACGGGAGCAGCGGACGGCGAGGCCGCGGGCGCCTCGGCGAGCGCCGCGCCGGCGAGGCCCGGCACTTTCAAGACGGTGCCCGGCCGCACGCGGCGGACGTCGGCAATGCCGTTGTAGCGCTGCAGATCGTCGAGCCGCACCTTGTTGAGGCGCGCCACGCCGTACAGCGAGTCTCCGGGCTTGATGGTGTAGGAGCCGGTCCAGTCGGCCGGGGCGGGGACCGGGGTAATCGTCGCGGTCGCAACCAGCGGCCGCTGACGAGCCGGCGCGTTATTCACCGGCAGGGCGAGCTTCTGGCCGGGCTTTAGGATGGGAGACGTGAGGCCGTTGACGCGCATCAGCTCGTTGAGCGACACGCCGTGACGCTTGGAAAGACCGTAGAGCGTGTCGCCGCGCTTCACCTCGATCTCCTCGCCGCGCTCGGCGTCCGGGGCCGGAGCGGTGGCATAGGCTGCCGCCGGAGGGGGCGTCGCGGGACGCGTGACCGGCCGAGGCGGCTCCGCCGACGGCGGCGGCAGCGTCGCGACGTCGATGCGCTCCCTGTCGGCCGGCGGAGGCGGCGGCGTGTAGCCGGTGTCGGAGGCCTGCACGGAGGCCTCGGCGCCGAGGCCGTAGCGCCCGCCCACGGGCTCGCTCGGCGTCGGCGGGAGCGTCCCGGTCGCAGGACCGTTCAGATTGGCGGAAGGAAAGTCGAAGCGCGCGATATCGGCGCTGCACCCGGCGGCGCCGAGTGACGCCGCAACGGCGATGACAGGGAGACGGCAGCCGGACACACGGCGGCCAGAGGATCCGGAACGCAGGAGACTGGACATGGTACGCACCTCACAACCTACGATCCATTAACCGTTAACCGGTTAACACGGCCTTAACGGCCGCCGCAGGTTCCCGCTCTCGAAGATGCCCACCCGGTGAAGCCAGGAAAGCTGAGCCCGATCCACCCTCGGCAGGCCCCCCGTCGCCTCAGTCCCTCGGCCGGGGCGCACGACCTGCTTGGATCGGGCTCATGATCTGCTCGTAGCGAGCGATTGTGCGTTGAGAACGGAGAAATTGCGCCAGAACGGCGACAAATTGCGCGATGCGCTAGCGCGCGCCCTTGCGCGGGCGCGCAGCGTCGAGAGGCGCAGCGAATTGCCGGCGCAGCTCCTCGCGCACACCATGGTGCGTGAGATCCATCGACAGCGGCGTGACGGAGATGGCGCCGTCGGCGATCGCGCGCAGGTCGGTGCCCTCGGGCGGATCGGAACGCCGGCGCTCGAACGCGAACCAGAAGTAGGGATCGCCCCACGGATCGCTGCGGCCTTCGATGTTGAGCCCGCCCTGGTCGCGGCGGCCCTGGCTCGTGACGCGGATCTCGCTGACGGCGTCGGGCGCGAGATCGGGATAGTTGACGTTCATCAGCACGCCCGGCGGCCAGTCGCGCGCGATCAGCCGCTCGACGATCTCCGGCCCGTAGGTCAGCGGCGTCTTCCAGTGCTGCAGCCCGCTCGCATCGAAGCCGAGCGTAAGGCTCATGGCGATCGAGCGGATTCCGATCAGGGTGCCTTCCATGGCACCCGCGATGGTGCCCGAGTAGGCGACGTCCTCGGCGAGGTTGGCGCCGTGGTTGACGCCGGAGAGGATGAGATCGGGCGCCTTGTCCTTCAGCACGTGGCGCACGGCCATGATGACGCAGTCCGCCGGCGTGCCCCGGACCGCGAAGGCGCGCTCGCCGATCTCGCGATAGCGCAGCGGCACCTGCAGGGTGAGCGCATGCGAGGCGCCCGACTGGTTCATCTCGGGCGCGACGATCCAGATGTCGTCCGTCAGCTCGCGCGCGATGTTGTGCAGCACCGTCAGGCCGTGTGCGCCCGCGCCGTCGTCGTTGGTGAGGAGAATGCGCATTGTGTCTCTTGTCTCTCTCCCAACGCGCGGGCCCAGCGCGCGGGAAGAGGGGATTTCTAGGACTTCGCGATGACGTCCAATCCGCCCATGTACGGTTGCAACGCATCCGGGACGAGAATGGAACCGTCTTCCCGCTGATAATTCTCCATCACGGCGACGAGAGTCCGACCGACGGCCAGACCGGACCCGTTCAATGTATGCACGAAACGGACGTCTTTCGAGCCCTTGGGGCGGTAGCGCGCGCCCATGCGGCGGGCCTGGAAATCGCCGCACACCGAGCAGGAGGAGATCTCGCGATAGGCCTGCTGCCCCGGCAGCCAGACTTCGATATCGTAGGTCTTCTGCGAGGCAAAGCCCATGTCGCCGGTGCACAGAAGGACCGTGCGGAACGGCAGGCCCAGCGCCTTGAGGATGCCTTCGGCGCAGGCCGTCATGCGCTCGTGCTCCGCCAGGCTCTCCTCCGGCGTCGTGATGGAGACGAGCTCGACCTTGGAGAACTGGTGCTGGCGGATCATGCCGCGCGTGTCGCGGCCGGCCGCCCCCGCCTCCGAGCGGAAGCACGGCGTCCACGCGGTGACGCGGATGGGCAGCGTCTCCTCCTCGAGGATCTGCTCGCGCACGAGGTTCGTCAGCGAGACCTCGGCGGTCGGGATCAGCCAGAAGCCGTTCGTCGTCTGGAACAGGTCTTCGGCGAACTTCGGCAGGTTGCCCGTGCCGTAGGCGGCCGGATCCTTGACGAGGAGGGGCGGGTTCACTTCCGTGTAGCCGCCGCGGCTCTCGCCCGCCGGTGCGGTATGGCTGTCGAGCATGAAGGCGGCGATCGCGCGTTCCAGGCGCGCCAGCGCACCCTTCAGGAACACGAAGCGGGCGCCCGAGACCTTGCCGGCCGTGTCGAAGTCCATGAGCCCGAGCGCCTCTCCGAGCTCGAAGTGCTGCCGGGGCGCGAAACCGAACGCCGTCGGCGTGCCGACCCTGCGGACCTCCTGGTTGTCGTGCTCGTCCTTGCCGTCGGGCACGTCGGCGCGCGGCAGGTTCGGGATGACGGCGAGCGCCGCCTCGAGCTCGGTATCGACCGTGCGCTCGCCGTCCTCGCCCTTGGCGATGACGTCCTTCAGCGCCGCGACCTCCTCCATGAGCCGGGCGGCCGCCGCCTCGTCCCTGGCAGCCTTGGCCTTGCCGATCTCCTTGGAGGCCGCGTTGCGCCGCGCCTGAGCCTCCTGCAGTGCCGTGAGCAGGCTGCGGCGCCTGTCGTCGATCCCGACGAGCGTCCCGGACAGGGGCGCAAGCCCGCGGCGCTTCAGGGCGCCGTCGAAGGCGGCGGCGTTCTCGCGGATCCACTTGATATCGTGCACGGGGGCCTCTTCGTCGGACAAATCGCGGTCCGTCTATAGGCTCCGCCGGCATTAGGGTCTAGCCGGCTCCGCCAGCCTCAGGTCGCGGCCGTGGGTTGTATCTCGGCTTCGCGGCGGCGCTTCTCCACGCGACCGACCGCCAGGATCGAGAGCTCGTAGAGCAGCACGGTCGGCAACGCCATGATCATCATGCTCAGCGCGTCGGGCGGCGTGAGGATTGCGGCCACCGCGAAGATGCCGACGATCGCGAAGCGCCGGCCGCTGCGCAGCGCTTGCGACGTGACGAGGCCGGCGCGGGCAAGCAGGGTCAGCACGACGGGAAGCTGGAAGCAGATGCCGAACCCGAAGATGAGCGTCATGATGAGCGAGAGGTACTCCGACACCTTCGGCATCAGCTCGATGGTGGCGCCTTCCGTGTTCGTCGATGCGGCGAGACCCATCGAGAACTGGATGAGGATCGGCATGGCGATGAAATAGACCACCGCCGCGCCGAGGATGAAGAAGAACGGCGTCGCGATCAGATACGGCAGGAACGCCTGCCGCTCGTTCTTGTAAAGGCCGGGCGCCACGAACTTGTAGACTTGCGTCGCGACGACGGGAAACGACAGGAACGCGGCGCCGAACATGGCGAGCTTCAGGTGCGTGAAGATCTGCTCGAGAAAGTGCGTCGCGATGAGGCGCACATGCTCCTCGCCGGAGACCCACACGTAGGGCCACACGAGGATCTGATAGATGTGGCTCGCCACCGTGAAGCAGACGATGAACATGACGAAGAAGGCCGCCACCGCCCAGATGAGCCGCTGGCGCAGCTCGATCAGGTGATCCATCAGCGGCGCCTTGGAGGCTTCGATCTCGTCCTCGGGCTCGGGTATGCGCTCCTGCATCGCCTCAAGCTCCCGTCCTTGACGCCGGCGACGGATCGGGAGCCGGGAGCGCAGGGTCCGCGGGCGGCGGCGGAGCGACGGCGGGGGTTTCGGCCGCGGTCTTCAGGTCGGCGCCGGCCTGCTTCACCGTCTCGTCGAAGGCCTGCTCGGCATCGCGCGCGGAGCGCGAGAACTCGTCGCGAATGCCGTCGAGCTCCTCGCGCAGGCTCTCCATCTTTGCCTCGCGCATGGCGTCGTCGAAATGCCGGCGGAACTCGTTCGCGTGCCGGCGCAGCATGCCCATGTACCGGCCGAGCGTGTTGAAGAACACGGGCATGTCCTTGGGGCCCACGAAGATGAGGACCACCATCGCGAGGATCAGGAGCTCGCTCCAGCTGATCTCGAACATTCGTCCGGTCCAATGGCGAGGCGCGCGTCAGGCAACGCCCGGCGCGGTTCAGCCGCTCTTCGTCGTATCGCGGCGCGCGTCGCTGGCGCGGGCATCGTGCTCGAGCGTGCGGGGCGGAACCTGGCCGCCGGGCGGCGGCTCGTCGTCCTCCGCCATGCCCTTCTTGAAGCTCTTGATGCCCTTGGCGACGTCGCCCATCAGGCTCGAGATCTTACCGCTGCCGAACAGCAGCACGACAACGAGCAGCAGCAGCAGCAGATGTGTGGTGGACAGACCCATGATCCTTCAGTTCCCTTCGATTTTCCGCTGCCTGGACAGTCGACGGGACTATCGCAAACTCGGGACGGAGGAGCAATACCGCCGGCGATTGCGTTGGTTACGGTCGCGGGGACGCCGTCGAGCCTAGACCTCGGCGGCAGCCGGAAAGACCAGCATCCGGTCCGCATCGACCGTAACACCGACCTCGCGGCCCCTCGCCCACCTGCGCCCTTCGTGCGTGCGCACGCGCAGCGGCGCGTCGAAGCCCTCGACGCCGACCTCGATCAGCGCGATGTCGCCGAGAAACTTGGCGTGCAGGATGCGGCCCGGCAAGCCGCGACCCGGCTCGGCGAGGCGGATGCCGCGCTCGCGGATCCCGACGATGGCCTGCTCGCCCTCGCCGACGCCCGGTGCCGGAATGCGGCCGAACGGCGTCTCGATCGCGCCGGCCCGGACGCGATAGGCTATCTCGTTGATCTCGGAGAACAGCCGCGCGACGAAAAGCTCCGTCGGCTGGTCGTAGAGTTCCTCGGCCGTCCCCACCTGCACCAGGCTCCCATCGCGCAGGATCACGATCCGGTCGGCGAGACGCATGGCCTCCTCCGGATGGTGCGTCACGATGACGGCCGTGGCGCGCGTCTCGCGCAGGATCGCCAGCGTCTCCTCCTGCATGCTGTCGCTCAACTGCACGTCGAGGCCCGAGAACGGCTCGTCCATCAGCAGCACGGCTGGCCGCGGCGCAATGGCGCGGGCGAGCGCCACACGCTGCTGCTGTCCGCCCGAGAGGATGTGCGGATACTCGTGCTCGAACCGTGTGAGGCCGACGCGCGATAGCATGGCCCGGGCTTCACGCTCGGCCTCGCGCCGCGGCAGCGCTTTGAGGCCGAAGGCGACGTTGTCGAGGATCGACAGGTGGGGGAAGAGCGCGAAGTCCTGGAACATCAGGCCGACGCCGCGCTCCTCGGGCGGCACGAAGCGCGTGGGACTCGCGACCTCCAGGTCGTTGATCAGGACACGGCCGCCGGTCGGCCGCTCGATCCCCGCCGCGAGCCGCAGCAGCGTGGTCTTGCCGCACCCGGAGGGCCCGAGCAGGCAGACGACCTCCCCCGGTGCGATCGCCAGCGTCACGTCGCGCAGGGCATACACGTCGCCGTAGCGCCGCTCCACGTTCTCGAACGTCAGGCTCGCGGCGATCGCGGCTGCCGCGCGCCGCGCAGGCGCGGCGTCCCGCGACGCGGCCGCCTGCCGATCGGCGATGTCGGAAGAGCCCGGGATCGTCACGCTTACCTACTTTCGCACCTGAGCTCCCGCCGCGGCCTCACGCCCCGCCGGCCTCGCCCGGCTCCGGAGTATCGGGGTCGGCCTCGTCCGGCAAGTCGAGGTCCATTTCGCCCTGAGCCGCGGCGGCGTCCGCTTCCTCGTCGGTCTCATCGTCGGCGTCGAGCGGCAACTCGTCGGGCAGGAGGGCGGCGACGTCGGTCGGCTCGGGCACCGTAAACCCCGGCGGCAGCGTACTGTCGAGCAGGCCCTGAGCCTTGAGCTCGGAGAGACCCGGCAGGTCCTTGATCGTATCGAGGCCGAAATGGCTAAGGAACGCATCGGTCGTGCCGTAGGTGATCGGCTTGCCCGGCGCGCGCCGCCGGCCGCGCGGCCGCACCCAGCCGGTCTCGAGCAGGATGTCGAGCGTTCCGCCCGACGTGGACACGCCGCGGATCTCCTCGATCTCGGCGCGCGTCACAGGCTGATGGTAGGCGATGATGGCGAGCGTCTCGAGCGCCGCCCTCGACAGGCGCCGCTCCTCATGCGCGTGCTTTTCAAGCAGCCACGACAGATCCTCGGCCGTGCGCAGGGTCCATTTGCCGGCGGCCCGGACGACGTTCACGCCGCGCTCCGCGTACCGGTCCTTGAGCTCCTGCAGCACGGCGGCGACATCGATGTCTTTCGGCAGGCTCTCCGCGATCGTGCGCTCGTCGAGCGGCTCGGAGGCGGCGAAGAGCAGAGCCTCCGCGATGCGGATGCTCTCGGCCAACTGGCGCGCCTCGCCCTCGCCGAAATCGGGCGCATCGCCGGGCTGCCCCTCGCCGAGGGCCGCGGCCAGCTCGCGCGCCTCGGCGGCAAGCGCGTCGTCGAACTCGGCATCGCGCTCAAGGCTCTCGTTGCTGGAGACGAGCTTCAGCCGGGGCGGTGTCATCGTCTTCTTCCCGTCGTTCATGGACCTCATAACGCACACGCGTCGCCGCCGATCAGCCGATCCGCTGCCACGTGGCGCCGTCCTCGCGCTTGCGCACGTAGAGCGGCGCGAACGGCGCCTCCTGCTGCAATTCCACGTAGCCCTCGCGCGCCATCTCGAGCGTGGCGCCGAACGAGCTTGCAATCACCGTCCTCGCCTCCTCGGGCTCCTCGCCCTGCGGCAGGTAGCGGTTGAGGAAGAGATCGAGCTGCACCCACGCCCCGGCGCTCTCGCCGACAAGCTTCTCGAGCCGGCTGCGCGCGTCCTTGATCGACCACACCTTGCGCGCCTTGACGACGTGCGAAACCTTCACCGTACGGCGGCGCTGATCGGCGTAGGCCTTCAGGAGATCGTAGATCTGCGCGGTCCACTCCGTGTCGCGCACGGTCCTGACGCCCTCCGGGCTGCCACGACCAAAGACGTCGCGGCCGAGGCGCTTGCGCGTCATGAGCTGGGCGATCGCGTTGCGCATCGCCTCGAGCCGGGCGAGGCGGAAGGCGAGCTTCTGCGCCATCTCCTCGGCCGACTGCTCGCCCGGCTCCACCTTCTCCTTCGGCAGCAGCAGGCGCGACTTCAGGAACGCGAGCCAGGCGGCCATCACGAGATAGTCGCCGGCGATCTCGAGCTTGAGGCGCTGCGCCTCGCCGATGAAGGCGAGGTACTGCTCGACGAGGGCCAGGACGGAGATGCGGGCCAGATCGACCTTCTGCGTGCGCGCCAGTGCCAGAAGAAGATCGAGCGGGCCTTCGAAGCCGGCCACGTCGACGATCAGGGCCTCGGAAGCAGCCGGCGCGTTCTCCGCGTCGGGAAGCTCCCAACCCGTCGCCTCATGCGACTCTCCTGACGGCTCTTCGCCCATTCGCTCCTTGCCGGGTGCTGCCTGAGTTACTGGCTGAGTTGCTGGCCTGCGGCCGGGGCCACCGCACGCGCGGCCCGATCCGTTGATGATGATGCGCAGCCTATACTGATTCAGAACGGCGGGTGTGGCCGGCAATCACCTCGGAAAGCTGCTGTTCCGCCCTCGCCACATCGAATTCGTCGTTGTGTTTCAGGACCTCGAGAGCCGCTTCCGCCCGTCGGAGCGCCTCGCCGGAGAGCTGCGGGACCCCGGCGACGGCTTCTTCCATTTCGGCCAGGTCGCCGCTGCAATGCAACGCGACATCGCAACCGGCCCCGATGACCGCCTCCGTCCGCTCCCGCATCGAGCCGCGCAGGGCCTGCATGCCCAGGTCGTCGCTCATCAGAAGGCCATCGTAGCCGATCTCGCCCCGGATCACCTCGCCGATCACCTTGGCCGAGGTGCTGGCCGGGGAGCCGGCGTCGATCGCGGTGAAGACGACGTGCGCCGTCATGGCCGCGGGCACATCGGCCAGCGCCTTGAAGGGTGCAAAGTCGGTTCGCGACAGCTCCGCGTGCGCTGTGTCGACCACCGGCAGATCGAGATGGCTGTCGGCCATCGCCCGCCCGTGTCCGGGGATGTGCTTGATGACCGGCAGAACGCCCCCCGCCAGGAAGCCGCCGGCGACCGCACGGCCGAGCCGCACGACTTGCTCGGCCGTCGCGCCATACGCACGGTCGCCGATGATGGCATGGGCGCCGGGGACCGGCAGGTCGAGCACCGGGGCGCAGTTCGTGTTGATGCCGAGGGCGCGCAGGTCGCGGGCCACGAGCCGGGCCGCAGCAAACGCCGCCTCGCAGGCGCCCGGTGCGTCGCCGCACCGGTAGCGCTCCGCGTACGCCGCCGCCGGCGGCAGCGTGCGGCCGAGGGGGGGACGCAGGCGTTGCACGCGGCCGCCCTCCTGATCGATGAGGACGAGCGTCCGGTCCGTGCCGATGGCGGCCAGGGCGTCCGCGACCAGACGCCGGATCTCGTCGTGCCCGACACAGTTGCGCTGAAACAGGATGAGACCGAGCGGACGCGTCCCGGCCAGAAAGCGTCGTTCCGCGGGCGTCAGGACCGGCCCTTCAAGACCGGTGATGAAGGCGGCGCGCGTCATGGCCGAAAGCGTCATGGCCGAAGCAGTCCTTTGCGTCCTATCCCGCAAGCAAAAGGGCCGCGGAGATTGCGCCGCGGCCCTGTCTGCAACTGTCCTGCCTCGCTCAGTAGGCCATGACCCAGCAGCCCGCATAGCCCGCCGACTTCAACTGCGAGCAGACCGAGTTGGCGCCTTCCTTCGAGCCCGGCGGACCGACGACGAGACGGTGGTAACGGCCCTTCTCGCCGAGGTTCGCCTCCTGCACGTCAGGCGTCTTGTTCTGCAGGATGCCGCCGTAGCGCTGCTGCAGATCGGCGAACTGCTGCAAGGCGTCGATGCGGCTCGAGCCTGATGCGGGAACGGAGGCGAGCACCGCCACGTATCCGAGCCCAGAGGCGGCTTTCGGCGCCGCGGGCGCCGTTTCCGGAATGGCGGCCGTCTTGACGACCGGCTTGGGCTTCGGCTTCTCGGCCACAGGCTGAGGTGCGGGATCGGCGTCAGCGTTGACCGTCTTGGGGACGACGGGCGCGGCGGCGGCGGGCGGCGCAGGTGGCGGTTCCACGACGATCGGCGCGGCGGCGGTCTTGGCGGGCGGAGCCGGAGCCGGCTCGGGTGCCGCCTCGGCGCCGGGCACGTCGATGAGAGTCATGCCCGGCACCGGCAC
This sequence comes from uncultured Hyphomicrobium sp., assembly GCA_964589785.1. Classification (GTDB taxonomy): domain Bacteria; phylum Pseudomonadota; class Alphaproteobacteria; order Rhizobiales; family Hyphomicrobiaceae; genus JAGVSR01. The sequence goes on along the minus strand of CAZPUQ010000001.1, from coordinate 596,793 downwards.
CGACACCGCAGGCGCCGGAGGAGCCGAAGGCGCCTGGATCGCGCCGTCGCGCCCGACCACCAGCGTCGTCACCTTGCGCGCCCCGCTGGCCTCGGCCTCGCCCGACGCGCCGCCATCTCCGAGACGGCCGAGCAGCTTGCTGTCGGAATGGGCGAACTGCTTGCCGCCGGGGTCGGACGGCTTGAACTTCGACGGTCCTTCCGCGCTCTTCACGACGGGCGTGGGACCGCCCGTGCCGGGACCGAGAAGGTTCTGATAGGCAAACGTCACGCCGCCGCCGACCACGATCGCGCCGACGAGCGCAGCCGCGATCATGAGGCCTTTGCGACGGCGCGGCGGCTCCTCATAGTCGTAACCGGGCTCGTCCTCATAGCCGGCCTGCGCCTGCGTGGGATCGGCGTATGCCTGGGCCTCGTAGCCGTTGGCGTCATAGCCGTTCGCATCGTAGCCGGCCTGCGCGGTGCCGTAGCCGTGCTGGGCGGCGTAGCCCCCGGCCTGATGCCCCCAGTCGCTGTAGCCGTGCGTCTCGTGCGAGCCGACGTCTGCGGTGAGCTGGCCGTAGTCGGGCGCCGGCGCGGGAGAGCCAGGGCGGCCCTGAGGCGGCATGTAGCTCGCCAGATCGTAGTTGCGCGGATCGGGAGACGGGGCGGGCGCGGCCCACTGGTCGTACTGGGCGCCGCGCAGCGCGGCGGCCTGCGGCTCGGGCTGGTAGGACGGCGCGTACCCGGACGGCTGGGCATAGCCGTGTGCCGGTCCCAATGCGCCACCATGGGCGCCTGCGGCATGGCTCGGGACAGGCCCCTGGGCGTAGCCTTGCGCGGCCGAAGACGGCGCGGCGGGGCGGCGCGCGGCTGCCGCCGCGGCGGCGTATGGATCGAGCTGGGCGCCGGCCTGGGGGTCCGCGCCCCAATAGTATCCCTGATCGGCTTGGCTGTAGGGGGTCTGGCCGTAGGCTGTGCCGGGCGCCGGCGCTGCCGGATGCGCGCCGTAGGCCTGGGCCTGCGGATGAGGCTGCTGGGGGGCCGCATGGTGCTGCGGCGCGGCCGTCTGGGGCTTGGGATTGGGAAGCGGCGCCCCGCCGAGGCCTTGCGTCCACTGCGTCAGATCGTACTCGCTCTGCGGCCGTTGCGCCGGCCAACCGCCCGGATGGGCCTGAGGATTGTCGGAGCGGGCCATCTGCGGTCATTCCTTCAGCTGGGGCCCCGAAGTCGGGACCCGCTCGAATCGGCATGCTGTGCCGAATCTAGCGCATGGCGTCCGGGGCCTCGACCCCGAGAATTCCAAGACCTGAGGATATCACCGCGCGTGTCGCGTCGACGAGCGCACACCGCGCAGCCGTCAGGCCCCCGTCCTGAGGCTGGATAAAGCGCAAATGTGGCAAATCGTTGCCTCGCGTCCACAGTCCATGAAAAGCGGAAGCGAGATCATAGAGATAGAACGCGAGGCGATGGGGCTCGCGCGCCGCCGCCGCGGTGGCGACGAGGCGCGGGTAGAGCGCGAGCTTGCGCACCAGCTCGAACTCCGCCGGATCGGCCAGCCGCGTCAGGTCGGCCTTGGCCAGTGCAGCCTTGGAGAGGTCGAGCGCCGGCATCTGCTCGGCGACGTTGCGGAACACGCTCGCCGCGCGGGCGTGTGCGTACTGCACATAGAAGACGGGATTGTCCTTCGACTGCTCCGTCACCTTGGCGAAGTCGAAGTCGAGCGGCTCGAGCTCCTTGCGGTAGAGCATCATGAAGCGGACCGGGTCGCGGCCGACCTCGTCAACCACGTCGCGTAGGGTCACGAACGTGCCGGCACGCTTCGACATCTTGAACGGCTCGCCGCCCTTGAAGAGCTTCACGAGCTGGACGACCTTGATCTCGAGGTCGGCCGAGCCGCCCTCGGTGCGCCACGACTTCAGCTTGCCCTTCTGGTCGCGCTCGAGCGTGCCGCCGGCGAGCGCCGCCACGGCCGCCAGCATGCGCGGGATGTAGCCGATGTGGTCGGCGCCGAAGACGTTGATGAGGTGCTGAAACCCGCGGACGATCTTGTCGAAGTGATAGGCGATGTCGCCGGCGAAATAGGTGTAGGTCCCGTCCGACTTCTGCAGCGCGCGGTCCTGGTCGTCGCCGAACTGCGTTGACTTGAAGAGCGTCTGCTCGCGGTCCTCCCACTCCTCGTCGTCGTGCCCGAGGGGCTTGGGCAGCCGGCCCTCGTAGATGAGGCCCTTCTGGCGCAAGGCGTCGATCGCCGCCTGGACGCGGTCGATGCCGCCCTGTGTCAGCGAGGCTTCCGACACGAAGACGTCGTGGCGGATGTTGAGGGCGGCCAGGTCGTCCTTGATCATGGCGAGCATGGCGGCGATCGCCTCCGCCCGCACGGTCGGGAGCCAGTCGCTCTCAGGCTTGCCGGCGAGCGCGTTGCCGTATTTCTCCGCGAGCGCAGAGCCGACCGGCTTCAGATAGTCGCCGGGATAGAGGCCGTCGGGGATGGCGCCGATCGCCTCGCCCAGCGCCTCGCGGTAACGCAGGTGCGCGGAGCGGGCGAGCACATCGACCTGCCCGCCGGCGTCGTTGATGTAGTACTCGCGCGTGACGCTGTAGCCCGAGAAGGCCAGGAGGTTGGCGAGCGCATCGCCGAACACCGCGCCGCGGCAATGGCCGACGTGCATCGGGCCGGTGGGGTTCGCCGACACGTACTCGACGTTGACGCGATCGGGCTTTGACGGTCCGCGGCCGTAGGCGGCCCCGTCCGTCACGATGGCCGCGATGAGGCCGTGCCAAAAGGCGGGCGTCATGGTGAGGTTCAGGAAGCCCGGTCCGGCGACCGCGACGGACGCGATCTCGGGATCGGCCTCGAGCCGTCCCTTGACCGCGTCCGCGATGTCGCGCGGCTTCATGCGTGCAGCCTTCGCGAGCGCCATGGCGATGTTGGAGGCGAGGTCGCCGTGGCTCGCCTCGCGCGGCGTCTCGACCTCGACGGCCGGCAGCGTCACGTCGGCGGGGATCACCCCGTCGGCCTTGAGGGCCGCGAGCACGGCCGCGATCTTGGCCTCGACGTGGCTGAAGACGTTCATCGCAAGGGATCCTTCGGGACTTTCGTGCTCGCGCCGCCGGGAGGCCGCGAAGAGGCAGGTCGGGCGCCTCTATCGCAAATCCGGCGTTTGGGCAAACAGGCGCCGGTGCTCCTCGATGGCGTAGCGGTCGGTCTGGCCGGCGAGATAATCCGCCGCCAGCCGCGCCCGCTGCCCCGGCGCGAGCCGGTCGCGGACCGCCCGCCAGTCGCCGGGCAGCGCGTCGGTGTCGTCAGGATCCGCGTACCTTGCAAACAGGTCGCGCACGATCCCCTCGGCCGCCGTCATGACCCGCAGCACCCGCGGGTGGCGGTAGACGCGCTCGAACAGGAAGGCGCGCAGGGCTTCCAGATCCGCCGACAGGACCGATGAGAACAGCACGGCGGCGCATCCGGCGGCACGGATGTCGTCGGGAGAGGACGGAGCGATCGACGCGAGCCGCGCCCGGCTGGCGAGGACGACATCGCGAATGAGCGCGGTGATCATCCGCCGCGTCAGCTCGAACACCGCCCGGCCGTCGGTCGCCGGCCGACTCTCGGCCGCGACGGCTGCGGCGAAGGGGCCGACGAAGGGCACGCCGGCGAGATCGGAGAGTGTGAGGAGGCCCGCGCGCAGGCCGTCGTCCACATCGTGGGTCAGATAGGCGATGTCGTCGGAGAGCGCCGCCACCTGCGCCTCGGCGCTGGCCCAGCGTTCCGGCTCCAGCGACTGCCAGGCCGCGAGCCGGCGCGTGACCTTGAGGACGGCGCCGTACCTTGCGCCTGTCAGGGGACCGTTGTGCTTGGCGAGCCCTTCGAGCGTCTCCCACGTGAGGTTGAGGCCGTCGAAGCCGCGATACCGGCGCTCCAGCGCGGTCACGACCCTGAGACTCTGGGCATTGTGATCGAAACCGCCGAAGGCGCTCATCGCCGCGTCGAGCGCGCGCTCGCCCGCGTGCCCGAACGGGGGATGGCCGAGATCGTGCGCCAGCGCCAGCGCCTCGGCGAGGTCCTCGTCGAGGCGGAGCTGGCGCGCGATGGTACGCGCCACCTGCGCCACCTCGAGACTGTGCGTCAGCCGCGTGCGGAAATGATCGCCCTCGTGATAGAGGAACACCTGCGTCTTGTGGGTGAGGCGGCGGAAAGCCGTCGCGTGAATGATGCGGTCCCGGTCGCGCTGGAAGGGGCTGCGCGTCGGACACTCGGGCTCCGTATGCAGCCGGCCGCGCGAGGGGACGGCGCCTGCCGCATAGAGGGCGGGCGAGCGTTGGCCGGGCCGCAGGGCCTCGCCATAGCCGTGCCCTGGCCCCGCCGCGGCGGGCCCCTCGGCGTCCGCATCGCCGGAACTCGTTATTTCGGCGCTGGCGATCATCCGCGTGCGGCCATCCTCGATGGGGCGTGCCATTTGACACCGGGGCCCCGATTCCTATCTTTCTGTTGAGCGCAACGTCCGCGCCTTGGCAACCTCGGCCTCGCCAAGGCGCCACCAATGCACAGGCCATGGAACCCAGGATGAGCGAACACGCCGTCATCGTCACCGGCCCGGCCGCCCGCCGGATCGCCGAAATCGTCGCCGGAGAGCCGGACGGCACCATGCTGCGCGTCGCGGTGGAGGGCGGCGGCTGCTCGGGCTTCAAGTACCGCTACGACCTCACGCGCGACGTGGCGCCCGACGACATCGTGATCGAGCGCGACGGCGCGCGGGTCCTCATCGATCCCGTCTCGCTCGAATACCTCGCCGGCTCGGAGATCGACTACGTCGACGATCTCATCGGTGCCTCCTTCCAGATCCGCAATCCCCACGCGACATCGTCCTGCGGATGCGGCACCAGCTTCTCGCTCTGACGCGATCCCCGCCGACCGGAATCCACACCGCGCCGCCATGAAAATCGCCACCTGGAACATCAATGGGGTGAAGGCGCGGCTCGAGCTGGCCCTGACGTACCTCAAAGACGCCAGACCCGACGTCATCGGCCTGCAGGAGATCAAGTGCATCGACGAGGGCTTCCCGGGGGAGGCGTTCGCCGACCTCGGCTACAAAATCGCGACACACGGCCAGAAGGGTTTCAACGGCGTCGCGATCCTCTCGCGCCTGCCGATGGAGGACGTGATCCGCGGCCTGCCCGGCGATCCGGCCGACGCCCAATCGCGCTATATCGAGGCGACCATCATCGACGTCGGCATCGCGGTCCGCTTCGCCTCGCTCTACCTGCCGAACGGCAACCCCATCGGAACGGACAAGTTCGCCTACAAGCTCGCCTGGATGCGGCGGCTGGAGGCCCATGCGCGCGCGCTCCTCAAGACCGAGATGCCCGTCGTCCTCGCCGGCGATTACAACGTCATTCCCGAGCCGGTCGATGCCAAGCGGCCCGCCGCGTGGGTCAGGGACGCGCTGTTCCAGCCCGAGAGCCGCGCGGCGCTGCGCCGGATCGTCTCGCTCGGCTACACGGATGCGATCCGCGCCTGCCATCCCGGACCCGGCGTCTACACGTTCTGGGACTATCAGGCGGGGGCCTGGAACAAGGACGACGGCATCCGCATCGACCACATCCTTCTCTCCCCGCAAGCGGCCGACCGCATGACGGCAGGGGCCGTCGACCGCTTCACGCGTGGCTGGGAGAAGCCGTCGGATCACGTGCCGGTATGGATCGAGCTGGGCTGAGCCGCAGGTCAGCCGCGCCGCGCAGCCTCGATCGCAGCGACGTCGATCTTCTTCATTTTCATCATGGCTTCAAACGCCCGCTTGGCTTCGTCGCCGCCGGCGGCCATCGCCTCCATCAGGACGCGCGGCGTGATCTGCCACGACACGCCCCACTTGTCCTTGCACCAGCCGCAGTCGCTCTCCTGTCCGCCGTTGCCCACGATCGCATTCCAGTAGCGGTTGGTCTCTTGCTGATCGTCGGTGGCGATCTGGAACGAAAAGGCCTCGCTGTGCTTGAAAGCGGGACCGCCATTGAGGCCGATACACGGGACGCCGGCGACCGTGAATTCAACCATCAGGACGTCGCCCGTCTTGCCGGACGGGTAGTCGCCCGGAGCGCGGTAGATTGCACCCACCGAGCTGTCGGGAAACGTCTCGGCATAGAAGCGAGCGGCGGCTTCGGCATCCTTGTCGTACCAGACGCAGATCGTGTTCTTGGCCATTGCGTGTCCTTTCGGATGACCCATGGGGCTGCCCCCCCTGTCTGCCAGACGCTGTAACGTCCGGCGGGGGTCCCTGTTCCGCCCACGCTACGGGTCAGAAGCTGCGCCGTGATCTACCGGTTGTCGGGATCGCGCACTTCGGTGCCGACGTCGCGCAGGGCCGGCGCACCGCTGCTGCCGTAGACGAAGCCCTGCGGCGTTACGGCCGGGGCGGGGGCGACCTTGATCGGATGCGCCGTCTGGAGCTCGCCCCCCTCGAGCCGGATCGGACCGACCGGCTCGCCGTTCTTGCAAGTGCGCTCGGGCCCGGTCGCCAGAAGACCGAGACCGGAGGCCTCGCGCACCTCGGGCTTGCGGCCGTAGCGGTTGCCCCACTGGGCCACGATGCCGTTCGCCTGCTTGCGGATGCCCTCGCCCGAGCCGCAATAGATGTTCTGGTAGATGTCGTCGATCCATAGCCGGTCGTAGGCCGGCGCGTTGTCCACGGCGACGGCGATGAGGGCGAGCGCCGTCGCCTTGTCGGGCTTCATGTATTTGCCGCGCCAGAGCAGATCGGCAAGGAAGGCCTGCGCGCCGGCATGGCCGCGCTCGGAAAGATCGGCGAGCCAGTGCCGCCCCATCGCCTCGTCCTCGTCGAGCCCTTCGCCGCTGAGCTTCAGCTTGGCGAGCTCGAACTGGGCGTCCTCGTCGTCGAACGTCGTCGAGGCGTTCTGCAGATAGATGATCGCCTGCGTGAGATCGGCTTTGACGCCGATCTCCTTGATGCCGCGGCGCAAATATCCGGCGAGCGCGGTCAGCGACTTGCCGACGTAGGGCGCGCGAGGGTCGTCGTCCGGGTCGGCGTCGGCATACTCATCCGCGATGCGCTGGAAGAGCAGATAGGCCTTGGCGTGGTCCGTGTGCGCGCCCGAGTTGTCGCTGTAGATGCGGGCCAGGTAGTACTCCGCCATGAACTCCTTCTTGGCCGCTGCATACTCGAGCGCCGGAATCGCGATCTCGTAGTAGCCGCCCTGATAGGCGCTCATGCCCTGCTTCAACGCCTCGCGCGGGGAGGAGAACGTGACCGTTTCCGCTCCCGCGCCGGCGACGAGCAGGGGCAGCAGCGTTGCGATCAACGCGCCGCGGAGGTGTGATCTAGATATCCGCATAGCAGACGACTTCAGCCTTTCCTCCGCGATGGGTCACGGCACCGTAGCGCGCCGGGCCCACCTGATCCGCGAACTTGCGGATCGCGCCGGTTTGATAGGGGTTGTCGGGAGCCTTCCATGCCTTGCGCCGCCGCTCGAGCTCGTCGGCGGGAACCTTGAGGTCGAGCGTGCCCTTGTCGGCATCGATCGCGATGATGTCGCCGTCGCGGATGAGGCCGATCGGGCCGCCCACCGCCGCCTCCGGCCCGACGTGGCCGATGCAGAAGCCGCGCGTCGCGCCCGAGAAGCGTCCGTCGGTGATGAGGGCGACCTTGTCGCCCATGCCCTGGCCGTAGAGCGCCGCCGTCGTGGACAGCATCTCACGCATGCCGGGGCCGCCTTTCGGACCCTCGTAGCGGATGATGAGGACCTCGCCCTCCTGGAAGTTGCCGGCGCTCACCGCCGCAAACGCATCCTCCTCGCAGTCGAAGACGCGTGCGGGACCGGAGAACTGCAGCTTCTTCAGGCCCGCGACCTTCACGATGGCGCCATCGGGCGCGAGCGTGCCCTTGAGGCCGACGACGCCGCCGGTCTTCGAGATCGCCTGCGCCACCGGATAGACGACCTTCTGGTCGGTGTTGAAGACGACCTTCTCGAGGTTCTGCGCCATCGTCCGGCCGGTGACCGTCAGGCAGTCGCCATGGAGATAGCCGCCGTCGAGCAGCGCCTTCAGCACCTGCGGCACGCCGCCGATCTCGAACACGTCCTTGGCGACGTACTGCCCGCCGGGCTTCAGGTCGGCGATGTAGGGCGTGCGCTTGAAGATCGCGGCGACGTCGAAGAGGTCGAAGTCGATGCCGCACTCGTTCGCCATCGCCGGCAGGTGCAGCGCGGCATTGGTGGAGCCGCCGGTCGCGGCCACCACGGTCGCGGCGTTCTCGAAGGCCTTGCGGGTTGCGATCTCGCGCGGGCGCAGGCCATCCGCGATGAGGCGCATGACCGCCTTGCCGCTTGCCGTCGCGTAGCTGTCGCGCTCCTCGTACGGCGCCGGCGAGCCCGCCGAGCCCGGCAGCGCCAGGCCGATCGCCTCCGACACCATCGCCATCGTGTTGGCCGTGAACTGTCCGCCGCAGGCGCCCGCGCTCGGGCAGGCCACACATTCCAGCTCGTGCAGGTCGTCATCGCTCATGCGCCCGGCGGAATGCATGCCGACGCCCTCGAAGACGTCGAGCACGGTCACGTCCTTGCCGCGGAAGCGGCCGGGGAGGATCGAGCCGCCGTACATGAAGACGGAGGGTACGTTGAGGCGCAGCATCGCCATCATGGTGCCGGGCAGGGACTTGTCGCAGCCGGCGATACCCACGATCGCATCGTAGCAGTGGCCGCGCATGGTGAGCTCGATCGAGTCGGCGATGACCTCGCGCGAGACGAGCGACGACTTCATGCCCTGGTGGCCCATGGCGATGCCGTCGGTGACGGTGATGGTGCAGAACTCGCGCGGCGTGCCGCCAGCCTCGTGCACGCCCGCCTTGGCGGCCTGGGCCTGGCGCATCAGCGCGATGTTGCAGGGCGCGGCCTCGTTCCAACACGACACGACGCCGACGAAGGGACGGTTGATCTGCTCCTCGGTCAGGCCCATCGCATAGTAGTAGGAGCGATGCGGCGCGCGCGAGGGGCCGACGGTGACGTGGCGGCTCGGCAGCTTCGACTTGTCGAACGTCTTCGCGTCCATGTTGTTTCTTCTATCCTCTGAAAGCTCGACCAAGGGCAACGGAACGGTCCCGCACGCGCGGTCGGCCGTTCCTCGACACACCTGGGAGCTTTGAACGCATCCTGCCGTAGGCCTGCGGTCTCGCATGCACCCGCGGTCCAAAGCCCTCATCGAGGCCTTCGACCGATTCCTGTGTCGCGCCGTTTTGTGGCTCAAAAGAGGCATGTTTCCAAGCGCTTCGTGACCATTAAGCAACATTGACGCGAACTTTTGCAGGAGGGCCGAAGCGGACGCGGCGTCGCCCCTGGACCGCAGGACGTCGCAGGTCTCCTCTATCCGACGACCTGGGCCCAAAGACGGCTCCCCGGAGGCATCCTGCGGCCGTCCCGGAGCGAACCCGCGGCGCGCGTGGTCTGGAACATCTCCTTTCCGCGCGCCACATACCCGCCTCGGCGGGCGACCGCACATCCGCCCCGGAGGGGCCGCAATGGTGCGGTGGGATGGCGGGCGTCGCGTTCCCCCCTCACCGACGGACCGTCCATGCCCTTCACGCTGCGCGCCGCGCTCTGGCTTCTGCCCTTCGCGCTCTATGCCGCGTCACCCTTCGTGACGGCGTGGACGCTGAAGGAGGCCATCACGGGCGGCAACGTCGCCGTCATCGACGCCCTCGTCGAGTGGGACAGCGTGCGCGTGACCCTGCGCAAATCGCTGACGAGCGCTGCGTTCGACCGTCCGATGGAGTTCCGGTTGGCGCCCACGTCCTCCGTCGCGGCCGGCCCTGTCGGGCCTGGCCCCGTGGCGCCTGGCCCCGTCGCGTCTGGGTGGTGGGAGCGCTTCAAGACCTACGTCGGCACGGCCGCCGTGGACCGTCTCGTCGACCGCTACGCCAACGCTGAAGGACTGCCGACGCTCGTCGCGTACGGCCAGGCCTACAAGCGGTACGTGGCGAGCGTGGAGGACACGCCGAGGACGCTCGCCACCCTGCCGCGGCGCGTCAGCGCATTCTGGTCGCGCCTCCTGCACGTGGAGTTCGTGACGCCGATCGCCTTCGAGATCGAGATGGCCGACAAGTTCGATCCGATGCGTCGCTTCACCGGACTGTTCGAGTTCCGCGAGCTGCGCTGGAAGCTCACCGAGCTCTACGTCCACAGCGCGCGGCACCCGCTGCCGCGTCTCGCAACCCTCATGGCCGCGCGCGACCCGAACGAGCGATGAGCTCCGCTACGCCTCGATGCGTCTGAGGGCGGCCTTGAGACGCTTGATCTTCTCCGTGCCGTCCAGGACGCGCTCGCGGTTCAGCTCCACGACGTGCTCGGGGCTCTTCGCCACGTTCGCCTCGTTGGCGAGCCAGGCCGCCGCCTTGCCCGTGTCGCCCTCGGCCTTGGCGATCTCCTTCTGAAGCCGCTTGCGCTCCGCATTCATGTCGATGACGCCCTCGAGCGGCAGGGCCATCGTCGCCTCCCCGACCACGATGAGGGCGGAGCCCTTCGGCGCGGACGCCGCGAACGTGATGCTGTCGAGGCGCGCCAGGCGCATGATCGTCTCGTCGTGCGCCCTCGCCCGTGCGCGCGTCTCCTCCGAGGCGCCGGTCACGACGAGCTCGATCTTGGCGGCGGCCGGCACGTTCATCTCCGTCCGCACCGACCGCACCGCGGAGATGAGCTCGACGACCCAGCCGATCTCCTCATCGACGCGCGCGTCCGCAAGGCCCCTGGGGTTCGGCCACGTGCTGAGCGTCAGGAGCGAATCGCGCGCCACGCCGTGCTCGACGAGGTGCGCCCACAGCTCCTCGGTGATGAAGGGCATGAAGGGATGCAACAGCTTGAGGATCTGGTCGATCACCCACGCCACGGTGGCGCGCGTCTCGATCATCGCCTCCTCATCGTCGCCGGCGAGGATCGGCTTGATCAGCTCCAGGTACCAGTCGCAGAAGATGCCCCAGACGAACTCGTAGATGGCGCCCGCAGCCTCGTTGAACTTGTAGGCCTCGAGCCCCGCGGTCACGCTCGCTGCGGCGCGCTCCGTCTCGCCCGCGATCCAGCGGTTCAGCGTGTGCTTGACCGAATGCGGATCGAAGTCGTGCTGGCGCACGCATTCGTTCATCTCGGCGAAGCGGGCCGCGTTCCACAGTTTGTTGGCGAACTTGCGGTTGCCTTCGACCGCCTGCCTCGCGAGCTTGATGTCGCGGCCCTGCGCAGCCATGCGCGCCAGCGTGAAGCGCAGGGCGTCGGCTCCATCGGCGTCGATGATCTCGAGCGGATCGATGACGTTGCCTTTCGACTTCGACATCTTCTGCCCCTTCTCGTCGCGCACGAGGGCATGGATGTAGATGTGCCGGAAGGGCACGTCCTTCTGGAAATGGAGCGACAGCATCATCATGCGGGCGACCCAGAAGAAGATGATGTCGAAGCCGGTGACGAGCACGCTCGTCGGATAGTAGCGCTTGAGCTCGGGCGTCTCGTCCGGCCAGCCGAGCGTCGAGAACGCCCACAAACCCGAGGAGAACCAGGTGTCGAGCACGTCGGGATCGCGCGTCAGCGGCGTGTCCGCCTTGTAGTGCGCGGCGGCGAGCCCCAGGGCCTCCTGCTCGTCCGCGGCGACGAAGACCTGGCCGTCCGGGCCGTACCACGCCGGAATCTGGTGTCCCCACCAGAGCTGGCGCGAGATGCACCAGGGCTGGATGTTGTGCATCCACTCGAAATAGGTCTTCTCCCAGTTCTTCGGCACGAACTCGGTGCGCCCGTCCTCGACCGCCTTGATGGCGTCCTTCGCCAGAGCCGCGGCGTTGACGTACCACTGGTCGGTCAGCCAGGGCTCGATGACGGCCCCCGAGCGGTCGCCATGCGGAACGGTGTGCGACGTCGGCTCGATGCCCGCGAGAAGGCCGAGGGCGGCGAGCTCCGCCACCACGTTCCTCCTGGCTTCGAAGCGGTCGATGCCCTGCAAGCTTGACGGAATGCCGTCGTGCTTGGCGGCCTCGCCCGAGATGATCCTGCCGAAAGGGTCGAGCACGTTGATCTGCGCGAGCTTGTGACGCCGGCCGACCTCGAAGTCGTTGAAGTCGTGCGCGGGCGTGATCTTCACCGCGCCCGTGCCCTTCTCGGGATCGGAGTACTCGTCGGCCACGATCGGGATCTCGCGCCCGACGATCGGCAGCCGCACCCTCGCCCCCGCCTTGACGAGCGCGGCGTAGCGCGCATCGTCGGGATGGACGGCGACGCCCGTATCGCCGAGCATCGTCTCGGGACGGGTCGTGGCGACGACGATGTGGTCGGCATCAAAGCCCGGCACCGGTCCCGCCAGCGGATAGCGGATATGATACATGTGCCCGCCCGGGCTCTTGGCGAGCGCCTTGGCGAGCGCGTCGGCGTCGAACGGCTGCTCCGGGTCACCGTCGCTCCAGGCGAACGAGCCCTTCGCCTCGACCTGCACGACCTCCAGGTCCGAGATCGCGGTCTGGAACTTCGGGTCCCAGTTGACGAGGCGCTTGTCCTTGTAGATGAGGCCGACGCGATAGAGCTCCACGAAGACCTTGACGACGGCTTTCGAGAGGCCCTCGTCCATGGTGAAGCGCTCGCGGCTCCAGTCGCAGGAGGCACCGAGCCGCTTCAGCTGGTTGACGATGGTGCCGCCGCTCTCGGCCTTCCACGCCCAGACCTTCTCGAGGAACTTCTCGCGGCCGATCTCGCGGCGGCCCGGCTCCTGCCGCTCCATCAACTGCCGCTCGACGACCATCTGCGTGGCGATGCCGGCATGGTCGGTGCCCGGCTGCCAGAGCACGTCCTTCCCCCGCATGCGCTCGAAGCGGCAGAGGATATCCTGCAACGTATTGTTGAGCGCGTGCCCCATGTGGAGCGAGCCGGTCACGTTCGGCGGCGGAATGACGATGCAGTAGGGAAGCGCCCTCGCGCGCTCGGGTCGGCCCGCCCGGAAAGCCTCGGCCTTGTCCCAATCGTCGCGGACGCGCGGCTCGATGGCGGCCGGCTGGTAGGTCTTTTCAAGCATTATGGCGGGGTTCTTCTCAATGCGGCATGGCGAGGAAGTACGACCCCGCTTCCATGCCTGTCAACGCCCGCAGGAGACGGTCTGCCGCAGGTTGGCGCTGTTGCGCTTCGATTTTCCGGCTCAGGAGTCGGTCTTCGAACCCGACGAGGCATCGAGCTTCAGCGCGCGCTCGACGATGCGCGGCATGTTCTCGTCGATCCACTTCTCGAGCATGGGGCGTAGCATTTCGGCGACGACCTCCTCGAAGGACCGGCCCGCAGCCGCACCGGTGGGCGACGGCGCCGACGCCTCGGAAGCTACCGGCGACCGCCCATTCAACGTCTCGGACGGCGCCTTCTCCGCGGCCGGCTTCTCGAACGACGCTGCTGCCGCCGGAGCTGTCACGGTGCCGGGCACGGACAGAGGTGCCGACACAAAGGGCGCGCTCGACGAGGGAGCGGCGCGGCCTTCAGGCTCGCGGGCAGGCTCACGGGCTGGGCGCTCGGAAAGGGGTGCCGAAGCTGGCGTCACCGATTTGTTGAGGCCGGCTGCGAGCTCGTCCAGCGCGCGCGCACTGGCGGCGGAGACGTCCACCGCCGAGGGCGCCTTCGCAGCCAGGGGATCGGCGAGCTTCGCAACGGGAGCCAGGGCCGGTGCGACGCCCGCCGCCACGGCGGGCGTGTCCGAAGTCGTCGCCGGCTTTGCAACCGCCGCCGGCGACGGCTCGACCGCGGTGGCCGGCGGAACGAACCCGGCGGCATGCGGCAGCGGCACATCCGTGCGGACGGGCTCCTGCGGCGGATAGAATCCGCCTTTCCGCGGCGCGAAGAGCCCGCTGCCGCCCGGCGTCGAGGACTGAGCGCCCGGCGCCAATCCCGATGCGGCCGCGGGCGCCGCCGGGCTTTCCATCTTGGCCGCAGCCGGAGCAGACGCCGTGCGGGACAGAGGAGCGGCACCGGCCGGCGAGGGGCCGCCGGGGTTCAGCAGGTTGGCCCACTTCTCGCGGGCCGCCTCGACCGGGCTGACGGCCGGCGCCGCCTCGGGCGCCGGCGGCTCACCGGCGGGGACATCGATCAGGCCGGCGAGATCGTCGTCGATCGCGGCGCGCGAGCGCGGCGGCGTCGGCAGCGGCGACGACGGCGTCGAGGGGCCGGGCGCCGAGCCGGAGGCGGCCGACCGGAACGAAGGCATGGCGGAGATGCGAGCCGGGCCGGCCGGCGTCTCGGGAACGAGCGGCTCGCGTGCGGCCGGGAGCGGCACTCCGGACGGGCCCGGCGGAGGCTCGGGCGCGGCGTTCGGGCTGGCGGCTGATGCAGGCTCGTCGGCGATGATCTTCCGGATCGAAGCGAGGATCTCCTCCATCGACGCTTCCGACGAACTTTCCACCCTGCTCATCGTCCGTCCTGTCCTCTCAGCATGTGCCGCTCCCCGGATGGCGCGGCGCCAGACTGCGGCCCGCCGGTTGCCGCCGCCGTCACTGGCCGCAGCACGGTTCTATACACGACGCCACACCATGAAAATACGGCGATCGGACGGCCGGGACCGGCGGCCGACGACGATCGCCGGACCGTCCCCGCCCCTCATTTCTTCAGGGATTTCACGCTTTCGGCCACCTCGATGTGCAGCGCCTTCTCGACCATGCGGGGCATGTTGTCGGCCAGCCACTGGCGCAACATCGGGCGCAGCAGATCGGCGGTTGCATCCTCGATCGGCGCGGACGCGGAGCCAGGCGACCCCGCGAGTGTCGCCGCCGGAACCGGCGGCGGGCTCGGCGCAGCGTGAGTAGCGGCATGGTCGGCAGGCAAGGCCGGATAGGACGCGGCGATGGCATCGGCCAGGCCGGCTGGCACCTCGGCCTCGGTCACCTCCTCGGCCAGAGTGGCATGGGCATGAGCAACATGGGCATGAGCGACATGGGCATGAGCGACATGGGCATGGCCGGCCTCGCCCGCTGCTACGAGCGCCGCGGTGGCGGCGGCCTCGAACGGCGACACGGCAGGGGCTTGATGATCGATCAGCAGCGGCGCCGACCCCATGCCGCGGAAGCGGGTGTCCTTGAAGGCCGCCATCTGGCGCGGCACCTCGGGGCTTGCGGGCGCGGCGTGGATGTCCGCCGGCTCGCCGGCCGGCTGTTGGCTGGCTGTGTGGTCGTAGCCGTTGGTCATGGCCATGGGAGCGGCGTGGGGCTGTGAGGCCAAAGGATGATGCGCGGAGCCGTTGAGAGACGCGGCTGGCACCGGCTCGTCGCCGCGCCCGCCCGTCGTTTCGTGGAACGTGGACAACAGGAACGCGGGACCGTTGCCGCCGCGCTCGCCGCCCCCGTCGGCCGTCTCGGCCCGGTGCAGCCTGAGGCTTGCCAGCGCCGGCTCGGGGCGCCCGGATTCCGTGGCATGAGACCCGCTGGAGGCTGCGCGGATCGCTTCGCTGAGCCGGCCGAAGAGCGGCGCGGGACGCTCCGGCGCCGGCGTGGTTGGCGCCCGAAACATCGAGGGCAGATCGAAGTCGCTCGGATCGTCGAGCAGCCCGTCGCCGCGCTGCTGGCGCAGCGGGGCATCAAGGTCGATCAGCGGCTCGAGCCCGCCCGGTTCCTCGGCGATGATCCGGCGGATCGACGCCAGGATCTCCTCCATGCTCGCTTGACCGTTCTTCTCCGTCAGTTCCATGGTCGAACCTCGCTGACGCACGCCGCTACAGAGCCTCGCCAAGCGAGGCCGCGAAAGAGAAACGGCTCCTGTGACAGGACACCTGCGAGCCCGCCGCTCGCGGCCTACCCCCTGGATCGTCTCGCGAAGCACCTGCGGGTCCCGACGACTGGTCCCTTCCGGCGGCTCGGTGCAGACCCTGCGACCGCGGCACGCCCCCGATCCCGGCGCTCCGTGGATTTTTGTAGGTTTGGCACGGGGCGAAGGTGTGGCGAAGCTGCCGCTCGGCAGGAAAAAATCGGCGCCGCGCGCGACCACGCCCGCAGGCGGTTTGGCGCAGCCGGATTCCCAACGCGTTCAAGCTTTGGCGATTTCGGGCTCTAACCTGCCTGCAGCCCGGCGCCCGCGCCGCCCGCGCTTCCGGAACCGGCGTGAGCGCCCGATCGCGGCGGAATTGTGATTATTCCCGCGCGCTGCCCCGCAGCTATTTCATCGGGCCCGGATCGACGACCAGATCCTCGCGGCGGCCGTCGTTGTGGGTGATGGAGATGCCGAACCACTTGCGGCGGACATCCTCGTAGTGCGCCTCGACGTCGTAGACGAGGCTCGAGACCCCGAGGCTCAGCGCATCGAGACGGCCGAGCGCCGCCTGCAGCGCGTAGGCCGCCACGATCACGTTGCGGCGCGTCGTCACGAGGTCGACCTGCGAGTTCAAGAGTTCCTGCTGCGCGTTCAGCACCTCGATCAGCGTGCGCTGGCCGACCCGCTCCTCCTCGCGCACACCTGCCAGCGCGGTGGTGTTTGCCTCGACCGTCGCCTTGGCGCTCTCGAGCTGGGCGCGCGCGCCGAGGAGCTGCGACCAGGCTGCGATCACGTTCGCCTTCACTTCCACCCGCGCCTGCTCGACATCCTGAAGCCTGGCGAGATGCTCGTGCTTCGCCTGGCGGACCTGGGCGTGGACGATGCCGCCTTGCTCATAGATCGGAACGGTCACACGGCCGACGACCGAGGCCACCTCCGACTCCTGGACGTTGGAGCCCACGTCGTAGCGGTCGACGTAGTCCGCCTCGAGCTGGACTTGCGGCAGCAGCGCGCCGCGGATGCGGTCGACGTTGAAGCGCGACGCCTGCTCGCTGTACAGCGCACCCACGATGTTGGGGTTCTCCTGATCGGCAATGCCGATCGCCTCGCCCTGCGACTTGGGAAGCAGCGACTCCTTGAGCAGCGGCTCGATCAGGGCGGTCGCCGGCTGGCCGACGGTCCGCTCGAACGCGGCGCGGCTCGTCTGGAGGTTGGCGCGGGCCTGATCGAGCTCGGCCACGGCACCGGCACGGCGGGCTTCGGACTGCGCGACGTCGGTCCGCGTCACCTCGCCGACGGCGAAGCGGTCCTGCGTCGCCTTCAGCTCCTCACTCAGAACCTTCACGTTGTTTTCGGTCAGACGGACGATGGCTTGGTCGCGCACGACGTCCATGAAGGTCGTGACCGCCTCGAGCAGCACCTCCTGCTCCACGCCGCGCAGCGTCTCGCGCCCCGCCCGCACGATCGATTCGGCCTGGCTGACGGCATTCGTGACCTGGAAGCCGCGGAAGATCGGCTGCGTGAGGCTGACGCCATAGCCGCGCGGCTTGGTGTCGGTGCTCGACGAGGGCCCAATCCGCGGCGTGATCTTGTTGTATTCATAGCCGACGTCGGCGCCGGCGCCGATGTCGGGCCGATAGCCGGATTTCGCGATCGGCACCTCTTCGTCGATCGCGCGCTGGCGGGCGCGCTCGGCGTCGATGCGGGGGCTGTATTCATAGGTAGCGCCGAGCGCTTCGTCGAGCGTCAGGGCGGAGGCGGGCGCCGACGCGGCGATCGCGATGACGGCCGATGCAGCGGCCGCACCCAGTGCGCCGAGCCACAGCGGCACGCCCGCTCCCCTGTCTGACAGCGTAGTCTTGCCCAAAACCCCGTCCCCCTAGGCCGGAGAAAGAGGCCACGATCCAGCGGCCGAGCCTTCCCCATGCGGTAGCCGTGCCTCCGTGAGAACTCTTTGACGTCCCGGACGCGGAGGCACCATCGTCCCGTAGCTAGCCTGATTCGCAATGCCGACCCCACCCTCTCTTTACCCGAAACCGCCCGCATTTCCGGTGCGCGAGCGACGAATTCGGACTCCCGTGTCCGAAGATACACAGGTGGACATCCCGTAGTTGACGGCGAAACGGCAGGTGGACGACGATCAGAACACGAATCGGCGCGTCGGCCCGAAGCCGGGAAGGAAGGGCGCGGCGGCATCGAACCCGTCGCCGGCAGACACGGTTCCGCCCGTGCGCCGCCAGAGGTTGGCGCGCCCCGTGCGTCCGTCGGACACGATGGCGACGAGGCGCCCGCCGTCCTTCAACTGGTCGAGAAGCGCATCGGGTACGGCGGCGGCCGCGCCTTCCAGAACGATCACGTCGAAAGGTCCCTCGGCGGGGTAGCCCGTTTCGAGCGGGCCCTGAACGACGGCGACGTTGTCGCTGCCGAGGGCCTGCAGCACCCGCGCCGCCTCCTGCGCGAGCGCCGGGTCGCATTCGAGCGCCACGACGGTCTGGGCGAGCTTGCCGAGGATCGCCGACGAGTAGCCCGACGCGCAGCCGACATCGAGGACGAGATCGGTCGGTTCGACGGCGGCGAGTTGCAGGAGCTTGGCGAACGTGCGCGGCGCCAGCAGCATGCGCTGGTTGCCGCCCGGACCCGGTGCGCCGGCGGGCAACTCGATATCGGCATAGGCGATGCTCTTGCACGAGGCAGGGACGAAGGCCTCGCGCGGCACCACGGCCATGGCGCGGGGGATGCGCCGGTCGGTGACGTCGCTCGGGCGCACCTGCGATTCGACCATGTTCTGGCGCTGCAAAGTCAGATCGGCCATGTGGCGGTCCCGCTGTCGTCGTCCTCGATGGCTCTTCGCGCGTAGAGTAGAAGAGCAGCGTCGGAAGCCTAAGCACCGCGCCGGCCTTGCCCATACCGCAAAATGCCCTACCGCACCAACAACAGGGCGGGTCGCACACGAATCCCGCCGCCGCCGCGCGGTCCCTTGTGCGCCCTTTGCTTCCCGTGCTAGGAGCCGGCTTCCGGAACACGACCCGACCCGTTTCGCCGTGCGAAGGCAGCAAGTGCGGCTTTCGTTGCGGGACGGCGGTCCCCGGACAAGGCCACGTGGCGGAGTGGTGACGCAGCGGACTGCAAATCCGCGTACCCCGGTTCAATTCCGGGCGTGGCCTCCAGTTACCTCCGAAGACAGGAGGACGGCGCCATAACGGCATGGCGCCGAATGCCCGGCGCCGGTCGCCGATCGCGACCGAAAAGCACTTCTCCTGGCGGTGCGCTTCTGCTAATCACCCCCGGCGCGGCGATGCTCGCGCCTGTTCCGCGGTAGCTCAGTGGTAGAGCATCCGACTGTTAATCGGACGGTCGTAGGTTCGAGCCCTACCCGCGGAGCCATCAGCTTTTCAGCGCGATCTCAGCCGCGTCTGGCGACACTGCCAGCGGGCCCGCGCGGGCGTCGGCGTTGGGCATCGGTTGGAGACCTCAGGGGGCGAGACCCGGCGAGGGGGGCGGGGGCGCGTCGGGATCGGCGATCTGCGCGGCCGCGTTGAACGACTGGCCGTCGCGGCGATAAACGTCGGTCCGGAACTCGACGAGGCCGTTCTGCTCGGCCCAGGCCGTGATGTAGGTAAAATAGACCGGCACCGGCCGCGTAAGCTGCACGTCGAGCGCCTGTCCGGCCTCGATCACCGCATCGACCTGGCCGGGGTTTTCCCAGCCCGGCTCATAGCGCGCGATCCAGGCAACGAGCTTGAAGACATCCTGCACGCGCACGCAGCCGGCGCTGAACGCCCGCCCGCGCTGCTCGAACAGCGTCTTCAGCGGCGTGTCGTGCATGTAGACGCCGTGCTCGTTCTGCATGTCGATGCGCACGAGGCCGAGCGCGTTCTGCGGGCCGGGCTCCTGGCGAAGCTTCACCTTGGAGGCTTCGGCCATCGACCAGTCGATGGCGGTGGCGTCGATCTGAGGTCCGTTGAAGTCGCCCATGATGACGCGGATCTTCTCCTTGTCGAGATACTCGGGCTCCTTCACGAGGCGCGGAAAGACATCGAGCTGGGCGACGCTGTCCGGCACCTTCCAGTAGGGGAAGAAGTTGAGCGCCTTGATGGTGGCGCGGAGCGTCGGCGTTTCGCGCCCCGGACGGCCGGCGACGACGCGATGGCGCTGCGCGACCTCGTAGCGCTCGACGGCCTCGAGCTGGAAGGCTGGCACATTGACGAGAACGTAGCGATCCTCAAGCGGCTGCTGGAGCAGCTCGACGATGCGCTGCCGGTTGAGCTCGAGCTGCTGCAGGCGCTCGGTGGCGGGAATATTGAGCGCGGCGAGCGTGGGCTGATCGACGCGGCCGCTCACGCGCAGGCCGTGCCGCTCCTGGAAGCGCCGCACCGCCTCCTCCGTCGTGCCGTCGAAATTGTAGTCCTCGAAGCCCGAGCTCGAGCCTTTGAGGTCTCCGCTCACGCGCAGGCGCCGGCGCAGGATCGGCAGGCGCTCGTCGTCGTCGCCCGGGCGCATCATGCGGTTGCCGGGAATGGCCGGCCACCCGCCCTTGTTGACGATCGTCTGGTATTGGCCGATGGCCTTGTCGAGGAACGCGACCATCTCCTCGCTGCGGAAGGGCACCGTGCCGCTCCTCAGGTCGTTCATCGTATCGGGCTTGGCAGCGGCGCGCTGCGTGGTGCGCTCCCGGCCCGAGAAATCCGGCGTTCCCGTTCCCTGGATGCCTTCCCACCAGTTGTCGGCCCGAGCGTTGCCTGCAATAGCCGCCAGCGCCGCAACGGCGAGGCCCACGATCCGAGCGAACGGCGCGCGGCGCGCGCCACTCCGCCGTCGGATCGAGGCGAGCGGTGTCAACGTCACGTCATGCATTGCCAACGATACCCTTCTCTGCGGGCTTTGCGGGCCGACGCGCAGGGCGCGATCGAAGGCCCCGGCCGAATGAGGCGGCCGCTATCACTGCGGCGCACCATGGCGGCATGGATGTGGCCAAACCAAGACCCGAGCGCAAGGCTCCGCCGGCCACAGGCGACGCATAAACATTTGTTTCAACAGGGAATGGTCGCCACGCCGACCCCATCAGAAATGGTCCCACCCGGTCGCCGCGAGCGGCCGGGGCGGCGCGTCCGGTGATTTGAGCGAAACGCCCGGTCCGGCGCCGATGCGTCCGATGCGGGTGACCTTGACACCCGCCGCGCGGGACCAGGCCATCAGCTCGGGCTCGGCGTCCGGCGCGACGGTGAACAGAACCTCGTAGTCGTCCCCGCCGCCGAGCACGAGGTCGAGGAGACCGGCATCGTGCGAGACGAGGCGACGCACAGGGTCTGCGAGCGGAAGGCACGCGCTCTCGACGAGAGCGCCGACCTTTGAAGCGGCGGCGAGCCTGGCGAGATCCTTGGCCAGCCCGTCGGAGACATCCATGGCCGCCGTCGCCCAGCGGCGCAGGGCCGGCTGCACGTCGAGGCGGAGAGCGGGCCTCAGGTAGCGCGCGACGAGACGGCCTCGCTCGGCGCTCGTCAGCGCCCAGGCGCGCGCATCCTCGTCGCCGCGACGCAGCTTCAGACCGAGTGCGGCCTCGCCGAGCGTCCCCGTCACGAACAGCGCGTCGCCCTCCCGCGCTCCCGCCCGCGTCAGGTGGAATCCCGCCGGTACCTCCCCGATCGCCGTGATCGTGACGGTCAACGGGCCGAGCCTGCGATCGGTATCGCCGCCGGCCAGCACGATGCCGGCCGCCGCCTGCGCCTCGGCGAGACCACTTGCGAAGCGGCCGAGGAAGGCATGCGTGGGCGACTCGGGGAAGGAGAGGGCCATTAGGTAGGCGCGCGGGGTGGCGGCTTTGGCGGCCAGATCCGACAGGTTCACCGCGAGCGCTTTCCAGGCGATGTCCTCCGGCGGGTCGTCGGCGAAGAAATGGACGCCCGCCGCGACCGCGTCCGTGGTGAGAACGAGGTCCGTGCCGGGGGCCGGCGCCAGGACCGCGCAATCGTCCCGAAGCCCGAACGCGCCCTCGTTCGGCCGCGCAAGCGGAGCGAGGTACGTCGCGATCAGCTCCGCTTCGCTCGTGATGGTGCCGGACACCGCTTCGCCTCCCACGCGCCGCGATCGGCGGCCGGCCCTGGCTTTTCGTCCTCAGCCGGAGGCGGGCCGCTTCTGCTCGAACTCGTCGGCCCGCATCCGGCGGCCGATCTTGTCGAGCACGCCGTTGACGACGCGCGGCTCGTCGCCGTCGAAGAACGCGTGCGCGACGTTGATGTACTCGTTGATGACGACGCGCCCCGGAACGTCGCGCCGCTCCATGAGCTCGAACGTGCCCGCGCGCAGGATCGCGCGCAGGATGGCATCGACGCGAACGAGGCGCCAGCCCGCCGCGAGCTGCTCGTGGACCATCGGATCGATGTCGCGCTGGCGGCGCACGACGCCGTGGACGATCTCGGAGAAGAACGTGGCGTCGGCCTCTTCCAGATCGGCGCTGGCGTCCTCGTCCTCGGCGGGGGCCGGATCGGCGGGCCGGAAGCGCAGCCTCTGGAACTCGTCGACGACGTCGCTGACGTCGGCCCCGGCAAGCTCCATCTGGTAGAGCGCCTGCACGGCGGCCATGCGCGCCTTCGAGCGCGGCGTTGCGCCTTTGCCGGCGGGCTTCCTCGGAACCGCCGCCGTCATGACGCCGGCTCCGCGGCGAGCCGTCGCTGCAGAGCGATGAGGCCGAGGCACGCACGGGCCGCATCGCCGCCCTTGCCCGACGGGTCGCCGCCGGCGGCGCGTGCCAGCGCCTGCTCGCGCGTATCGACCGTGAGGATCGCGTTGCCGACTGGGATCGAATGACGAATGGCGGTCTCCATGAGCCAATGGTTGGCGTTGTTGCAGACGATGTCGTAGTGCGAGGTTTCTCCGCGGATGACGCAACCGAGCGCGATGGCGCCGCTGAAACGCCCGCCCTTGCCGATCGCGCCGGCGGCCGCGGCGGCCGAGAGCGCCTGCGGGATCTCGAGCGCGCCGGCGACAGGAAGCCGGTCGTAGTCGCAGCCGTTCTCGGCGAGCACATGCAGGGCGCCTGCGAGCAGGTGCCCGTTGATCTCGGCATAGTACGGAGCCTCGATGATGAGGACGCGTACGCCCTGCGCCAGATCACGGCCACCCCGTGCCGCCCGCTCGTCTTCAGACCGGTCGACCATGGTGACTACTCGATCGCTCGCGTTTCGACAATCCTGAGCCCGAAGGCCTCGACGCCGATGTAGACCTGCTCGGGCGAATTGGTGAGGAGCACCATGTCGCGGATGCCGATATCGCGCAGGATCTGCGAGCCGATGCCCGTTTCCACCTGTCGCCGGCCCGTCAGCGGCGCCGCGCGACGGCCGATCCAGTCGCTGACGCTCTTCGGCCCGAGATCGCGGATCAGGACGACCACGCCGCAGCCCGCGCGGTCGATCATGCGCAGGGATCTGGCGATCAGGCTCTCGCCGTTCGGCGCTTCAGCGATGCCGAGGAGGTCGCCGGGCACGTTCACCGCATGCACCCGCACGAGCACCGGCTCGTCGGCCCGCGGGTGGCCCTTGACGATGGCCAGGTGCTCGGCCGGCGCCACCGTCGTCGTGTAGACCTTGAGGTCGAACGGCCCGCCGTAGGCACTGTCGAAACGCGTCTCGGCGACGCGCGCGACGAGACGGTCGTTCTTGAGGCGGTAGGCGATCAGATCCTCGATGGTCCCGATCTTGAGGTCGTGCCGGCGGGCGAACTCGATGAGGTCGGGCAGGCGCGCCATCGTCCCGTCGTCGTTCATGACCTCGCAGATGACGGCGCTCGGCGCCAGCCCGGCGAGCTTGGCGAGATCGACGGAGGCTTCCGTGTGGCCGGCACGGATGAGGACGCCGCCCTCGCGCGCGATCAGGGGAAAGACGTGGCCGGGCGAGACGAGATCGTCGGCGCCTTTCGTCGGGTCGATGGCGGTCGAGATCGTGCGGGCGCGATCGTGCGCGGAGATGCCGGTGGAGATGCCCTCGCGCGCCTCGATCGACTGGGTGAATGCGGTGCGGTTGCGCGAGGCATTGTTGCGCACCATCATCTCCAGGCCGAGCGCGGCCGCCCGCGCCGGCGTCAGCGCGAGGCAGACGAGGCCGCGGCCGTGCTTCGCCATGAAGTTGATCGCGTCGGGCGTCGCCATCTGCGCGGCGACGACGAGATCGCCCTCGTTCTCCCGCTCCTCGGCATCGACGAGGATGACCATGCGCCCGTTCTGCAGCTCCTCGACGATCTCGTGCGTCGGGGAGACGGCGGACGCCGTCTTCGACGCCGGGGCCGGGACGACGTGGCTGCTCGTCTTCGTTGCGCTCACGGACGGAACTCCAAGAGCCGCGCGACGTAGCGCGCGAACATGTCGACCTCCAGATTGACGAGGTCGCCCGGCTTTTTGCGCCCCCAGGTCGTCCGGGTCAAGGTGTGCGGAATAAGGTTCAATCCGAAGCGGTTGCCCATCACCTCGTTGACCGTGAGCGAGGTGCCGTCGAGGGCGATCGAGCCCTTGGGCGCGATGAAGCGGGCGAGCTCCGAATGCGCCTCGAGGACGAAGCGCACGCTGTCGCCGTCGTGGGCTGCGGACAGGATGCGCGCGAGCCCGTCGACGTGACCCGACACGATGTGGCCGCCGAGCTCGTCGCCGGCCTTCAGCGCGCGTTCCAGATTGACGGCGCGGCCCGGCATCCAGCTTCCGAGCGTCGTCCTGGCGAGCGTCTCGTTGGAGACGTCGAGCGTGAAGGCCGAGCCGAGCCCGTCGGGACGCACGGACGTCACGGTCAGGCAGACGCCATCGCAGGCGATGGAGGCCCCGACGTCGATCGTGGCGGCATCGTAGCCGGAGCGGAGCGCGAAGCGCCCACCCTCGCGGCCGATGACCTCGCCGATGTCCGTGATGATGCCCGTAAACATGAGCGCTCTGCCCCGCTGATCCTGGCCTGCGGGTGTGGCCTAGGCCCCGACGCGGCGCAAGCGCCACATGGTATCGGGTCCGACGGGGCGATGATCGGCCATCTCCAGGGCGATGGCGCCGATGTGCGCTTCGAGCGCCCGCAGCGCGTCGCTCGCGCCGCCGTGGCCGGCCATGAACAGCACCACCTCGTCCACCAGCCCCGCCTCGGCGAAGCTGCGCCAGACCTTCGGCCCGCCCTCGACGAGGAGCCGCGTCAGGCCGCGGCCGGCGAGATGCGCCAGAACTGTCGGCAGCAAGCTCTCCTGTAGCGGGACGACCTCGGCCCCCGACGCCTCGAGTTGCCGGTCCTCCTCGCCTCTCACGCCCTCACGGTAGACGATCACGGGCACGGTCCGGGCCGTGGCGAAGAGCCGGGACGCCGGATTGAGCCGATTGCGTCCGCCGAGCACGATGCGCACGGGGGAGCGGTGTTCGAGCCCCGGCAGCCGGCACGTGAGATCCGGATTGTCGGCGTCGATCGTCCCGGAGCCGACGAGAATGGCGTCGGCCTCCGCGCGCAGCAGGTGGCCGGCCGCGCGCGCCTCGGGCCCGGTGACCCAGCGCGGGGCACGGCCGTCGCCCGGCGCCACGGCCCCCGCCGCATCGGTGGCGAGCTTCAGCGTCACGAACGGTCTCTGCTTCGTGATGCGCAGGATATGGCCGAGCGTCACCCAGCGCGCCTCGCGTTCCAGCACGCCGACGCTGACGGTAAGCCCCGCGCCCCTCAGCCTGGCGATCCCCTCGCCGGCCGTGCGCGGATCGGGATCGCCGATGCCGATCACCACGCGGCGGGCGCCCGCCGCGATGATGGCGTCCGTGCACGGCGGGGTCTTGCCGTGGTGCGCGCAGGGCTCGAGCGTGACGTAGAGGGTCGCGCCGCGGGCCCGCGCGGCGGCCCGGCCGATCGCTTCCGTCTCGGCATGGGGCCGCCCGCCGGGCTGCGTCCACCCGCGGGCAATGACTTCGCCCGTCGCCTCGTCCGCGATGACGGCGCCGACCGCCGGATTGGGCGCGGCCGTGCCCAGACCGCGCCCGGCCATGCGCAGGGCGATGCGCATCATGGCAGAATCGAACGGCGGGGCGGGGCGGGTCATGGTGCGTCTAAGGTTTCCACCGGCCCGCGGCAAATCTCAAGCGCGGCCCCGTCTCTCAGGAACGATGTCACGAGCGCTTGGCAGGGGGCAGGGCCGCCGCGTCGTCGCCGGCGATCTCGCCCAGGACCTCCTGGAAGTCGGCCGCCTCGCGGAAGTCGCGGTAGACGGAGGCGAAGCGCACATAGGCGACGGGATCGAGGCCGCGCAGGGCCTCCATGACGCGCTCGCCGATGAGGGAGGAGGGAATCTCGGTCTCGCCCGCGCTTTCGAGCTGACGGACAATGCCGGAGACCATACGCTCGATGCGGTCGTCGGCGATGGGACGCTTGCGGGTGGCGATGGTCACCGACTTCATGAGCTTGTCGCGGTCGAAGGGCACCTTGCGGCCGGAGCGCTTGACGACCACGAGCTCGCGTAGCTGCACCCGCTCGAAGGTCGTGAAGCGGCCGCCGCAATCGGGGCACTCGCGGCGGCGCCGGATCGAGGCGTTCTCGTCCGTCGGACGGCTGTCCTTCACGCTCGTGTTCTCGGAGCCGCAGTAGGGGCAGCGCATCGCAAGGGCCTCGGAATCGACTGGATCTGCGGCACTCTTAAGCCGTCACCGCGCGCTTGTCGCGGCCACCGGCGCAGCGATCTCCTCGATGCCCCCGAAATACGAGAGCGCCGGGCGGTCCAACCGCCCGGCGCTCAGCTGCTTTTCGGTCGATCAGTAGATCGGGAATTTGCGGCAGAGCGCGGTGGCCTCCGCCTTGATCTTCGCCTCGACGGCGCCATTGCCCGCCTCGCCGTTCTTGGCGAGGCCGTCGAGCACCTCGGCGATCATGCGGCCGACCTCGCGGAACTCGGCCTCGCCGAAGCCGCGCGTCGTGCCGGCCGGCGCGCCGAGGCGGATGCCCGACGTCACCATCGGCTTCTCCGGATCGAACGGCACGCCGTTCTTGTTGCAGGTGATGTGGGCGCGGCCGAGCGCCTTCTCGGAGATGTTGCCAGTGAGCTTCTTCGGCCTGAGGTCGACCAGGATGAGGTGCGTATCCGTGCCGCCCGAGACGAGCGCGAAGCCGGCGTCGACGAGCACCTCGCCCATCGCCTTGGCGTTGGCGATGACCTGCCGGGCGTAGGCCTTGAACTCGGGCTTCAGGATCTCGCCGAAGGCGACCGCCTTGCCGGCGATGACGTGCATCAGCGGGCCGCCCTGGATGCCGGGGAAGATCGCGGAGTTGATCTTCTTGGCGATGTCCTCGTCGTTGGTGAGGATCATGCCGCCGCGCGGGCCGCGCAGCGTCTTGTGCGTCGTCGTCGTTACGACGTGGGCGTGCGGGAACGGAGAAGGATGCTCGCCGGCGGCGACGAGGCCCGCGAAGTGGGCCATGTCGACCATCAGATGCGCGCCGACCTCGTCAGCGATGGCGCGGAAGGCGGGGAAGTCGAACTGGCGCGGATAGGCCGAGCCGCCCGCGATGATGAGGCGCGGGTTGTGCTCCTTGGCGATCTTGCGCACCTCGTCCATGTCGACGCGGTGCGTGTCGGGCTGCACCTGGTAGTGGACGGCCTTGAACCACTTGCCTGACTGGTTCACGGGCGAGCCGTGCGTCAGATGACCGCCGTGGGCGAGGTTGAGGCCGAGGATGGTGTCGCCGGGCTTGGCGAGAGCGTTGAACACGCCCTGGTTGGCCTGCGAGCCCGAGTTGGGCTGCACGTTGGCAAACCCGCAGCCGAAGATCTTCTTGGCGCGCTCAATGGCGAGATCCTCGACGATATCGACGTACTGGCAGCCGCCGTAGTAGCGCTTGCCCGGATAGCCTTCGGCATACTTGTTGGTGAGCACGCTGCCGGCGGCGTCGAGGACGGCCTGGGAGACGATGTTCTCGGACGCGATAAGCTCGATCTCGTCCTGCTGACGACCGAGTTCCTTCTTGATCGCGGCGGCCACCTCGGGATCGGTCTCCGTCACGTGCGACTTGAAAAAGCGCTCGGTCGTGCTCGACATCGTGTTTCCTCGTTTATTGAATGGGTTGGCTGCGGCGGGTGGGGATGCGCGAAGCGTCGGGGGACGCCAGCCGCTCCCCTCGATGGAGGGTGGAAAGACGGGATACCACGCGGTCCGGGAACGCCACAACGGCCCCCGGCTCAGCGTCACACTAGGCAGAGATTGCCCGGCCGCAAACGCCCCCCGGGGTGGGCGCAACCAACCCTTTGGGGCTATTCGGCCGCGAGTCGCACCGTCTGGCCGTGGGAGAGCGGGCAGGCGGCCCACAGCTCCGACAGCGCCCGCACCAGCGCTTCCATCTGGGCATCGGTGTGCTGCGGCGAGGGCGTGAGCCGGATGCGCTCGGTGCCGCGCGGCACGGTCGGATAGTTGATCGGCTGCGCGTAGATGCCGTAGCGGTCGAGCAGCGTGTCGGTCACCGCCTTGCAGTGCACGGGGTCGCCGACGAGGATCGGCACGATGTGGCTCGGGTTCTCCATCACCGGGATCTTCGCCGCCTTCAGCATGGCCTTTAGCGTGCGGGCGCGCTCCTGGTGGCGGGCCCGCTCGACCTGGCTTCTTTTCAGGTAGCGGATCGAGGCGAGCGCACCGGCCGCGATTGCCGGCGCGATCGACGTCGTGAAGATGAAGCCGGACGCGAAGGAGCGGATGGCATCGCAGATGTCGCGCGAGGCGGCAATGTAGCCGCCCATGACGCCGTAGCCCTTGGCGAGCGTGCCGTTGATGATGTCGAGGCGGTGCATGACGCCGTCACGCTCGGCGATGCCGCCGCCGCGCGGACCATAGAGGCCAACCGCGTGGACCTCGTCGAGGTAGGTCATGGCGCCGTACTTTTCGGCCAGATCGCAGATGGCGGCGATCGGCGCGATATGGCCGTCCATCGAGTAGACGCTCTCGAAGGCGATGAGCTTCGGCGTCCCGGCGGGGCACTCCTTGAGCTTGGCTTCGAGGTCCGCGAGATCATTGTGCCGGAACACGCGCTTCTCGCCGCCGCCGCGGCGGATGCCCTCGATCATCGAGGCGTGGTTCTTCTCGTCGGAGAAGATGACGAGGCCGGGAATGAGCTTCTGGATGGTCGACAGCGTGGCGTCGTTGGCCACATAGGCGGAGGTGAACAGCAGCGCGGCTTCCTTGCCGTGCAGGGCCGCGATCTCCTGCTCGAGCTCGACGTGATAATGGGTCGTGCCGGAGATGTTGCGCGTGCCGCCGGAGCCCGCGCCCACGAGGTCGATCGCCTCGTGCATGGCGGCGAGCACCTCGGGATTCTGCCCCATGCCGAGGTAGTCGTTCGAGCACCACACGGTGATCGGCTGGGTGCCCTTGCTGGCGAACCGGGTGGCCGAGGGGAAGGCACCGCGCCGGCGCTTCAGATCGGCAAACACCCGATACCGGCCCTCGGTCCTGATCTGATCGAGAGCCGCCTTGAATCGCCCGGCATAGTCCATCTGCACGTTCCCTGACCCTTTGGGGCTGTTGCCGCCCTTCTGGCGGGCACCATGCCCCGGCTCGATCTCCCGGACAACCGCTTTCATGTCGCGCATGTCGCGACCTTTTTGAGGCCGCGGAAGCAGTTGGCCGTCCCCCGATCACGCGGCGCCCTGGACTTCTGGCGAGAGCCGACCGGTTCCGTCCGGCCATCTCTGCCGCGGGCCACCGGCAACGGGGTGCGACCCCTCGCTTAAAGCATTCCAAAGAGGGCGAACACTTGACCGGCGTCAAGAAATTTGACGGCGCACAAAATGCCGCGCCGACGACGCCCGACGCGAGCGGAAACGGCTCACTCCGAGCCCTTAGGTCGAGTTCCTGACACCCCGCCTCGCGCGCACGTTCGCCGGCACGGACGGACGAACACTGGCGACGCACCGCGCACCGGCGCACGACTCGACCGTCCGGGTTCTGGATTTCAGTAGGAGGCGGCGACGGAGCCCGCCTTATCGCGGTCGTAGAGATCGCGGCGGAACTGGATGACGCCGTCGGGCGTGGCCCACGCCGTGATGTAGACGAAATAGAGCGGGACCGGCCTCTTCAGCCTCACGTCGAGCCGCTCGCCGCTCTCCTTGACGGATTGGATGCGGCCCTCGCTCCAGCCGGGCGTCGCGGCGAGCAGCCAGGCGGCCAGCGTCTCGATGTTCGCAACCCGGATGCAGCCTGAGCTCGCCGCGCGGAAGTTGCGGCCGAACATGCCCTCCGACGGCGTGTCGTGCATATAGACGGAGTGGGAGTTGTTGAAGTTGATCTTGAGAAACCCCAGCGGATTGTCCTTGCCGGGCTTCTGCGAGTACGACAGCCCCGCCGGCTGGCCCGAGGCCCAGTTGATCTTCTCCGGATCGACCTTCTTGCCGGCGCCGTCATAGGCATCGATGCCGAACTTCACGAGGACGTTCTTGCCCTGCTTCTGCATCTCGCGGCCGCGCGGGATGAGGTCCTTGGAGACGACCGTCGGCGGTAGACGCCACACCGGATTGAAGTTCATCTCGTGGATGGCCGTGCGCAGGAGCGGCGTCGGCCGCTCGGGCTTGCCGACGACCCCGGTATGACGCGAGACCACCTTGTCGCCCGCGACAGCCTCTACCTGGGCCGCCGGGATGTTGACCACGACGTACCTGAGCTTGGCCGTGCTGCCGACGTACTCCTGCAGCCGCGCGAGCGAGTTCTTGAGCTGCCGCAGGCGGGCCTCGGCGGACACGTTGAGGGCAACGGCGGTCCGCTCGTCGACGATGCCGGTCGGCGTCAGGCCGTTGGTGGCCTGGAAGCGCTTCACGGCCGCTTCGAGGGAACTGTCGAAATATTCCGAGCCGTCGCTGCCGTCCTTGAGGTCCCCGGAGGCCGTAAGGCGCCGCTTCAGCACGGCGACGGCGAAATGCGTCTCGCCGAAGGCGAGCTTGATCTCGGGGACGGTTTCCCAGCCCCCCTTGGCCACGATGTCCTGGTAGCGCTTCACCGCTGCTTTCGTGGCGGCGACGTTGGCGGGCGAGAGCGTGGGATATCCGAGCGGCGGATTCTTCTCCCACTCGCGCACGAACTCCCGGTCGACGGCGCC
Source organism: uncultured Hyphomicrobium sp. (assembly GCA_964589785.1). GTDB lineage: Bacteria > Pseudomonadota > Alphaproteobacteria > Rhizobiales > Hyphomicrobiaceae > JAGVSR01. Next base: position 566,012 of record CAZPUQ010000001.1, on the reverse strand, counting down.
GGCGCTGCCCGCACCCGGGCCCGAGGGCCCAAACCTGATGCTGTTGTCGTCGTAGGACGAGGCCGGCCCCACCGCAGCGACCGCGGCGAGCCCTGTTGCGAGCGCAGCGACGGCATGCAGGCCGCGCCGACGTGCGGCGCGCCTCGACGATGCGAAGGTCTCGACGTGGCCCGTCATGTCGTCAACCAGCAGCCGTCCCAAGGTCCCATCCGGGCGGGACAGTGAGCTATTCGCGGCCCGTTGAAAAGCCCCTGTGGATGAAACCGGCGCACCGGCATTGGACCGTGCGGCGCTGACGCCACAAACTGCGCCGCGAAATCAAAAGGATCGCGGAGTGGCCTCCGCGATCCTTCGCACGCGATGCTCGAGGCTCCCGCTGCAGCGGGAGGATTACAGGCGGTAGCGGATCTGATCGGACCAGAAGCGCTCCAGACGCATCAGCGCCTTGTTGAGCACCCTGAGGTCGTCGTTGGCGACGCCGCCTACCGTCTCGATCGAGCCGAGCTGGCGATGGTAGAGCTTCTGCACCACCGAGCAGGCGTCGAGACCCTTCTTCGACAGGCTCACCCGCACGCTGCGCCGATCCGTTTCGGAGCGCTTGTAGTGGATGTAGCCCATGTCGACGAGCTTCTTTAGATTGTAGGACACGTTGGACCCGAGATAGTAGCCCCGGCTCTTCAACTCGCCCGCCGTCAGCTCGCTCTCGCCGATATTGTACAGCAGGAGCGCCTGGACACTGTTGAGCTCGGAGCCGCCGAGGCGGTCGAACTCGTCCTTGATGACGTCAAGAAGAAGACGATGCAGACGCTCGATCAGACGCAATGCCTGCAGGTATTCGCCCTGAAAGGTCTCTTCCTGAACCGGTTGAAGGTGCGCGCGGGCACGCGCATCGAAAACAGCACTCATGGCCCTGCCTCTTGCCTGTTGCAATCGTTTGCCCGGCTGTTTTTTATCTCCGGACTTCTCAGGCAGAGTATCGCAAACAACTAAAAGTTACCTGAATAGATATAGTAAAAGAATACTTACGGGGGGTGTCGCGCAATCGTTCTTTAAATTTTCTGAAATGAGCATTTGCAGTTTGCGATAACTCGATGATGCGCCCGCATGAATTAAAACATATATATCGGGCTGATGAAAATCAGGCACGCATCGCCTGCATGTCGGCGCGCGTCGGCAGCGACCACTCGGCCGTGCCGAGCGGCGCGAAATAGCGATCCACCATCGCGGCCGTCACATCGCTGACCGTGGACGGCGTCCAGCCGGGCGCGTTGTCCTTGTCGATCACGACCGCGCGCACGCCTTCATAGAAGTCGCGATCCTCGAGAAAGCGGCACGCGAGGCGGTAATCCATCTCCAGAGCCTCGCGCAGATCGCGCTGCCGGCCCTCGCGGATGTGCCGCAGCGTGACGGCAAGCGACAGGGGCGCGCGCGCCCGCAATTCCGCCGCCGTTTCCCGGGCCCATTGCGCATGCGCGCCGGTTTCCGCGTCGAGCCGCGCCAGGATCTCCTCGACGGCAGGCGCAGAAAAGCAGCGCGCGATGACACCGCGCAAGGCGTCGTGCTCGCCGGCGCCGGGATCGGCATGGCGCTCGTCGAGCAGGGGATCGACCGGCATGGTTTCGGCGAGCCCCTCCACGATCTCGGGAAAACGGGATGCGGAGATGCAATGCGTGACGAGGCCCAGCGCGAAGGCGTCGGCGCGGCCTATGGTGCGGCCCGTCAGCCCCAGGTAAAACCCCATCGCGTCCGGCATCCGCGCAAATGCGTGACACACGCCGACGTCGGGAAAGAGACCGATCTTGGTCTCCGGCATTCCGAAGCGATAGTTTTCACCCGCCACGCGATGGGTGCCGTAGAGCGAGATGCCGACGCCGCCGCCCATCACGAGGCCGTTGATCAGCGAGACCGTGGGCTTGGAAAAACATTCGCAGCGCCAGTTGAGCGCGTACTCGTCGCGAAAGGCCTGGCGCGCCGCCTCAAGGTCGGTGCGGGCCAGTGTTGCGACCTCGCGCACGTCGGAGCCCGCCGAGAAGGCCTTCGACGTTGACTGCAGCACGACCGCATAGACCGTCGGATCGCGCGAGAACGCCGGCAGCCATCCCGTAAGGGCCGCGCGCATGGCGACCGTCAAGGCGTTGAGCGCGCGCGGGCGATCGAGCGTGATGAGGGCCGCCGAGCCCTTCTGCTCCAACCGGATATCCTGATGCGCGGATGTCGTTTGTGTCTCGGTCACGCCGGTCCTTCCACAGCTTGTCCGGCGTACGGGAGACTTTCCGTGCGCGCGGTTGTGATGCAGCGATCCCCGCTATACAGTCCGGCGCACCGGGAGAAAACCGCCTTGGCAGGACGCCGTCGTCGCGCTTTGCGGGCGTTTCGCCTCGCTTGTAGCTTGCGGCTGCCCGGCCGCAGGCCCACATGTTCAGCCTGACCGCAGTTGGCCAACGGTACCGGACACGAGCTCATGCGCTTCTGCTTTCCGGCCCTTCTCCTGACGTTCGCGCTCGCCGCACCCGCGGCGGCCGACGATGTGCCGTTGCCGGTCAAGAAGCCGAGGGACGCGAAGGGCCAGCCGATCGTCACCGGTGGCGAGGCGCCGCGCGCGGCCGATCGCAAGCCAGGCGGCACGGCAAAGCTCCAGGGGCCAGACAAGGGACCCGACAAGGGCTCAGGTGCCGGCTGGCCCAAGACGCTCGACGACGCCAAGGCCGAAGCCGAGGCCGCCGCCAAGCCGGAAACGATCGCGACGGAATGGGCCCCCGAGGAGATCGCCGCGGCACAGGCCCAGTGCAAGGCGATGCTTGCGAAGATCGATGCCGTGACGCTCTCCGAAGCTCCCTTCCGGAAAGGGGAATGCGGTACGCCCGCCCCCGTGCGCCTGGTCAGCATCGGCAAGAAGCCCGAGGTCTCGCTGTCGCCGCCGCCGATCCTGACTTGCGACATGGTGGGGGCCCTGCACGCGTGGCTCACCAAGGACCTGCAGCCGCTCGCAAGGAAGACGCTCGGTACCGACGTCATCAAGATCGAGAGCATGAGCGACTATTCCTGCCGCAATGCCTACGGCCGCACGAAGACCAAGCTGTCGGAGCATGGCCGCGCCAACGCGCTCGACATTCGCGGGTTCATGACGGCGAAGGGCGAGACGGTCGCCGTGCTGACCGGCTGGGGAGACACCCAGCGTGATATCGCCGCGCGCGAGTTGGCGCTCAAGAAGGCGGCCGAGAAAGCCGCCGCAAAGGCCGCCGAAGCCGCGCTGACGTCGGCCCCTGCCGCCGCACCCGCAGCAGCCGGCGCAGCGGCGACGTCGAACAAGACAATACCGGCCGACGGCCCGGCCGTGCGCAAGACGATCCTCGAGGGCCTGCCGGCCGCCGCGAACGAGCCCGCCTTCGGCGTCGCGCCCGCGCGGCTCGGCGGTCCCGCGGCCGCACCCGCTCCGCCGGCTCGCATGACGACGTTCCTCAAGGGCGCCCACGCCGCCGCCTGCCGGATCTTCGGCACGACGCTCGGACCCGAGGCGAACAACGCCCACCGCAACCACTTCCATGTCGACATGGCTCCGCGGGCGCGAACGAAGATCTGCGATTAGCGCGCGTGGCCTGCGCGCCGTCCTAACCCTCGGTCCCTTCGCCTCTTGCGTCCGCCCGCACCTGACCTATGGTCGGGCGCGTTTCAGCCTGCCCTGCGAAAGCCGCCACCGATGACCTTTGCCTCCACGCCGCCGCGCCGCGCCGCCGCCTCGAATGCGCACGGTGGCTTCCCCCATGTCCGGCTGCGCCGCAACAGGCGCGCGGCATGGGCTCGCGCGCTCGTCGCGGAGAGCAGCCTGTCGCCGTCCGATCTCATCTGGCCGCTGTTCGTGATCGAGGGACAGGACCGGCGCGAGCCCATCGCGTCGATGCCCGGAATCGAGCGGCTCTCGGTCGATCTCGTCGCAGAGGCGGCACGCGAGGCGGCCGCGCTCGGCATTCCCGCCGTCGCGCTCTTTCCCTACACCGATCCGAAGCTGCGCACGGACGATGCGCGCGAGGCCTTCAACCCCGGCAATCTCGTCTGCCGCGCCACACGCGCCATCAAGGAGACGGGCGTGGACATCGGCGTCGTTCTCGACGTCGCGCTCGATCCCTACACAAGCCACGGCCACGACGGTCTCGTCGCGGACGGCGTCATCCTCAACGACGCGACGGTGGAGGCGCTCGTCACCCAGTCGCTGAACCAGGTCGCGGCAGGCTGCGACGTGCTCGCTCCGTCGGACATGATGGACGGACGCATCGGCGCGATCCGTGCGGCGCTGGAGGCGGCGGGGCATCACGACACGCAGATCATGTCCTACGCCGCCAAGTACGCCAGCGCCTTCTATGGGCCGTTCCGCGACGCGGTCGGCTCCTCCTCGACGCTGAAAGGCGACAAGCGGACCTACCAGATGGACCCGGCCAACACCGACGAGGCGCTGCGCGAGGTGGCGCTCGACATCGCGGAGGGCGCCGACCTGGTGATGGTGAAGCCCGGCCTGCCGTATCTCGACATCGTGCGGCGCGTGTCGGAGACGTTCCACGTTCCGACGTTCGCCTATCAGGTGTCGGGGGAATACGCGATGCTGATGGCGGCGGCCGAACGCGGGTGGCTCGACCACGACAGGGTGATGGTGGAAAGCCTCGTGGCGTTCAAGCGCGCGGGCGCGTCCGGCATTCTCACCTATTTCGCGCCGAAAGCGGCGAAGCTACTCGCCGGTTGAAGAGCGGCCGCAACCCCCGCCGGCTTCGGCTCAGTCGCTGCGGCGCGACAGGGACACGGCATAGGCGCCGGAGCGGGCCGGCAGGATCGTGTCACCCGGGAAGCCGGCAAGGCCATCGGGAAGTGCGTTGGGATCGAAGGTGGTGCCGTCGCAGCGGGCCTCGTCTTCGCGGCCTGAGATCGCAAGCGTCCCCAGTTCCACCTTCTTGCGCCCCGCTTCCGGCCATTCGGCCGTCGGATCGTCGGTGGGGTCGGCGTCCGTGCCGACGATGGCGACGAGCCGGAACGTCACGGGGCCTGCCTTCAGCCGCTCGTCGAGATCGGCGTGGAAGAAGCCCTCCTCCTTCGCCTTCGCTTCCTCGTCCGTGAAGCCGAGCTCGCCGGCCGCCGGCTCGAACTTCAGCTTGATCGGGGTCTTCGTGCCGTCGGCGGCGGTGGCCTCGAAGGCGTGGACGCTGAAATACGCCAGGCCTGCGTAGCTCGCCGGCACCGGCCGGGCAGCGACCCAGGCGCCTTGCTTGGCAGTCCAGGGGTGCGCTTCGGTGAACGTCTTGACCTTCGCGGGGTCGGGCTTGCCGTCGGCTGCCGGAAAGCGGGCCTCGAGGAAGCCGACGACCTCTTCCGGCGTGCGGGCGAAGAAAATGGGTGCCGAGAGCAGGACGAAATCGGTTGAGGATTTGCCGTCCGGATCGAGGCGCAGCGCCAGCCCGCGCGGCGACTTCGCCTTGTCGGACACCTTCGGATTGCCGCCGCCAAAGGAGAAGCGGCCGAGCACTGGAACCGGCGCTGCCAGGAACGGCGCCTTCGACAGCGCGGGGGCCTCGGCGGTCGGCGTGAAGGCGCCTTTCACGCAGACGCCCTTGGCGTGGCTTGCGCGCATCTTGGCGTGCTTGCCGAACACGCCGTTGAGGCTGTCGACGAGCTTTTCGGGCGTGACCTCGTCGGCTGCCGCGACGGTGGCGAAAAAGCTTATGAGAACGAGCACTGTGAAACCGCGCGTCATCGTCATCCTTCCGCAATCCTGTCGGCTATCGGTGATCCGGCGCCAGTTTAGAGACATTCCAGGCGCGCGTCATGCCGGCACACGGAAAATTACGCGGGTGAATCGCCCGAGCGCGCAGCGCCGCAGCCAAAGGTCGACGAACAGCGAGCGAAAGCGTCAGCGGCGCACGCGCCTGCGCGGGAGATCTTCCACCGGCTCGCTCGCGCCGGCTGTGCCTTCGGGACCGGCGGCCGAGGGCTGTCCGCCGGACGCGGCGACCGGGTTCTTCGGCTCGTCGCAGCCCGTCAGCCAGACGTCGAACACCGGATGCTCGACGGCGTTGAGACCGGGGCTCTCGGCGAACATCCAGCCCGAGAAGACCTTCTTCTCCTGGCCGTCGAGCTGCACCTCCTGCACCTCGACGAACGACGTCGTCTTGGGCTGCTCGGTCGGAGGGCGCGAAAAGCATGTGCGCGGCGTCACCTTCAGCGCGCCGAACTCGCGGGTCTCATTCAAGGGAACGGTCAGCGTCTTGATCGTCGCCGTGACCTTGTCGAGGGCGGAGAAGACCGCGACCTTGTTCTCGATGCGCTCGGCCGCAGCGGGCGTCAGGGCGGCGCCGGCCACGCTCGCCAGCACGGCGGTCGCGATGAGAGATGAAAAACGGCGCGCCATGTCTGCGAAGCTCTCAGCGTTCGGACGCGCGGGACCGCGGTCGCGCGGGCTTGGACCATTACCGACGAAACGCGCGGCACACTGGAGAGGGATCGTGTCCCCATCGTGTCGCGCCAACGCTCACTCCGGCTGCCAGGGCTTGTAGTCGCCGGTGGCCCGCGGCCGGGCCGCCGCGGCCGTCAGGATCGAGCCGGAGGGCCGATAGGCGGCGGGCGTCCCCGTCGGGTTCATCTCATGGGGTTTCTGCCAGGCGCGCGGCGCGTAGGCGCCGGCCTCCGGCGGCTCGTCCACCATGTAATGCATCCAGCCGTACCAGCCGGGGGGGATCTGGGAGGCTTCCGACAGCGACGTGTAGGTCACCCAGCGGCGCGGCCGGCCGAGCGGCCCCGGACGGCCCGATTTCTGCTCGTAGTAGCGGTTGCCGAACTCGTCCTCGCCCACGAAACGGCCGTGGCGCCAGATCGTGAAGCGGGTGCCCCACGTGTTGCCGCTCCACCAGCTGAAGATCTCCTTGAACAAGCCCATCGTGCCCTCGCGCGGGTCTCACCCTGGCCTACGCGTGTAGGGCGGCGAGGGGCCCGCTGTCCAGTGTGCGAACCACCGCGGCCCAACGGCCACACCGCGGCGGACCGGAATCGGCCTAGCTTTGCAAAAATCGGCACCCTGACCATTGGTTGATCGGTCAATTCACAAGGTGCCCCGGCCCGCCCGAGGGGCGCCAACCGCAGCGAATCCGGCGGAAGTCAGCGGGTCAATCCCCAAATTGCCAACACCACTACATCTAGTGGCAGCATCGCACCTACACCCCCAAGACCTCGTGACGACGTGCCACGAATCGGACACCTTCCAATCCAGCGGCTGGCGTTGGTGCGATGTATCCGGCGCGTTCGCCCCCTCCCCTTGTAGCGGGCCTTTGGGCCCCACCTTCGAGTCTGCGGAAGACCTGCTCCGGCCGCGAGAGAACGGCTGTGGCAACGGGCTCCGCGCCGGCGGTGTGTGGTGAAGGCGAGGGACGCGTGCGGCAGGAGCATGCCACGTCGGCCGGCATGACACGGGTGCCCAAGACTGTGAGCGCGTTTGCGCACCCCTTTGAATCGAGGATGGGGGCACTATGAAGATCACGCGGCGATTCACGGACAGAGGCCAGTCGCCCTACGCCAAGATCGCGTTCCGGCGCGCCACGTCCGAGATCAAGAACCCCGACGGTTCGGTGGTCTTCCGGCTCGAGGGCTTCGAGGTGCCCGAGCACTGGAGCCAGGTCGCCGCCGACATCCTGGCCCAGAAGTATTTCCGCAAGGCGGGCGTGCCGAAGCGCCTGAGGAAGGTCGAGGAGACGCAGGTCCCCTCGTGGCTGTGGCGGTCGGTTGCCGACGAGGCGGCCCTGAAGGACCTTGCCGAGAAGGAGCGCACAGGCGGCGAGAGTGACGCGCGCCAGGTCTTCGACCGTCTCGCCGGCACGTGGACCTATTGGGGCTGGAAGGGCGGCTACTTCTCGACGGAGGAGGACGCGCAGGCCTTCTTCGACGAGCACCGCTACATGCTCGCCATGCAGATGGCGGCGCCGAACTCGCCGCAGTGGTTCAACACCGGCCTGCACTGGGCCTACGGCATCGACGGCCCCGGTCAGGGCCACTACTACGTCGATCACCAGACCGGCGCGCTCACCGTCTCGGCGTCCGCCTACGAGCATCCCCAGCCGCACGCCTGCTTCATCCAGTCCGTCGAGGACGACCTCGTCAACGAGAACGGCATCATGGACCTGTGGGTCCGCGAGGCCCGCCTCTTCAAGTACGGCTCGGGCACGGGCTCGAACTTCTCCGCCCTGCGCAGCGCCAACGAGAAGCTGTCGGGCGGCGGCCGCTCGTCGGGCCTCATGTCGTTCCTGAAGATCGGCGACCGTGCGGCGGGCGCCATCAAGTCGGGCGGCACGACGCGGCGCGCGGCCAAGATGGTCGTGGTCGACGTCGACCATCCCGATATCGAGGAATACATCAACTGGAAGGTGCGCGAGGAGCAGAAGGTCGCCGCCCTCGTCACCGGCTCGAAGATCTGCCAGAAGCGCCTCAAGGCCGTGCTCGCGGCCTGCGTGAACTGCGAGGCGGACGGCGAGGCGTGCTTCGAGCCGGCCCGGAACCCCAAGCTCAAGGCCGCCATCAAGGAGGCGCGCCGCGACCAGGTGCCGATGAACTACGTGCACCGCGTCATCCAGTTCGCGCGCCAGGGCTACACCGAGCTCGATTTCGCCACCTACGACACGGACTGGGACAGCGAGGCCTACCTCACCGTTTCCGGCCAGAACTCGAACAACTCCGTGCGCGTGACCGACGCGTTCCTCAACGCCGTCCGCGAGGACAAGGACTGGCAGCTCACCGCCCGCAAGGACGGCAAGGTGACCAAGACCCTGAAGGCGCGCGACCTGTGGGAGACGATCGGGCATGCGGCGTGGGCCTCGGCCGACCCCGGCATCCAGTTCCACACCACCATCAACGACTGGCACACCTGCCCGCAGTCGGGACCGATCCGCGCGTCGAACCCGTGCTCGGAGTACATGTTCCTCGACGACACGGCCTGCAACCTCGCCTCCCTGAACCTCATGACGTTCCGGCGCGCGGACAAGAGCTTCGACACCGACGCATTCGAGCATGCCTGCCGCCTGTGGACCATCGTGCTCGAGATCTCGGTGCTGATGGCGCAGTTCCCCTCTAAGCAGATCGCGCTTCTGTCGTACCGCTACCGCACGCTGGGCCTCGGCTTCGCCAACATCGGCGGCCTGCTCATGGCCTCCGGCATCCCTTATGACTCGCAAGAAGGCCGCGCCATCTGCGGCGCCATCTCGGCCATCATGACGGGCATCGCCTACGCCGCCTCGGCGGAGATGGCGCAGGAGCTCGGTCCGTTCCCCGGCTATGCGCCGAACAAGGCCGACATGCTGCGCGTCATCCGCAACCACCGCCGTGCCGCCTACGGCGAGGCCGCGGGCTACGAGAGCCTCAACATCGCGCCGGTTCCGCTCGACCACGCAAACTGTCCCGATCCCCGGCTCGTCGCCGCCGCCAAGATGGCCTGGGACGAGGCACTGGCGCTCGGCATGGCGCACGGCTTCCGCAACGCCCAGTCGACCGTCATCGCGCCGACAGGCACGATCGGCCTCGTCATGGACTGCGACACGACCGGCATCGAGCCTGACTTCGCACTCGTGAAGTTCAAGAAGCTCGCCGGCGGCGGCTACTTCAAGATCATCAACCAGGCCGTGCCGGAGGCGCTGCGCCATCTCGGCTACCGCGAGAGCGAGATCGCGGAGATCGAGGCCTACGCCGTCGGCCACGGCTCCTTGAGGCAGGCCCCCGCCATCAACCACGCGACGCTCAAGGCCAGGGGCTTCACGGACGAGGTGCTGACTAAGATCGAGGGCGGGCTCGGCACGGCGTTCGACATCAAGTTCGTCTTCAACAAGTGGGTCATCGGAGAAGCCTTCCTGAAGGATGCGCTGAAGGTCCCCGCCGACAAGCTCGGCGATCCGGCCTTCGACCTCTTCGCCCACCTCGGCTTCTCGAAGAAGGACGTGGAGGCCGCCAACGAGCACGTCTGCGGGTCCATGACGCTCGAGGGCGCGCCGCATCTGAAGGCGGAGCACCTGCCGGTGTTCGATTGTGCCAACGCGTGCGGCCGCAAGGGCAAGCGCTTCCTGTCGGTCGAGAGCCACATCCGCATGATGGCCGCCTCGCAGCCCTTCATCTCGGGGGCGATCTCCAAGACCATCAACATGCCGAACGAGGCGACGGTGGAGGACTGCAAGGAAAGCTACATGCTCTCCTGGCGTCTCGCGCTCAAGGCCAACGCGCTCTACCGCGACGGCTCGAAGCTGTCGCAGCCGCTGAACTCGCAGCTTCTCGCCGACGACGCCGACGAGGCGGAGGACGCGGCGGAAACCCTGCTCGCGAGCCCGATGGCGGCACGCGCGGCCGCCGTCTCCGAGAGGATCGTGGAAAAGATCGTCGAGCGCGTCGTCTACGTGAAGGAGAGGGAGGCGCGCGAGCGCGAGAAGCTGCCGGCCCGCCGCAAGGGCTACACGCAGAAGGCCAGCGTCGGCGGCCACAAGGTCTACCTGCGCACGGGCGAGTACGACGACGGGCGCGTCGGCGAGATCTTCATCGACATGCACAAGGAGGGCGCGGCCTTCCGGTCGCTGATGAACAACTTCGCAATCGCGATCTCGCTCGGCCTGCAGTACGGCGTGCCGCTCGAGGAATATGTGGAGGCCTTCACCTTCACGCGCTTCGAGCCGGCCGGCTTGGTGCAGGGCAACGAGACGATCAAGAACGCAACGTCGATCCTCGACTACATCTTCCGCGAGCTCGCCGTCTCCTACCTCGGCCGCCATGATCTGGCCCACGTCGATCCGCGCGAGATCGTCGGCGAGACGGGGCTCGGGTCCTCGGACGACGCCACCGACGAGCAGCTTGCCCTCGACCTGCCGGAAAGCGTGCAGAAGATGGTCTCGAAGGGCCTGGTGCGCGGCAACCCGGTGGTGCGTCTCGCCAGCCGCACGACCACGCAGGCCGCATCCAAAGGGGGCGCAGCAGAGGCCTACCGCACGGTCGAGCCAGTGACGGGTCTCTACGGCAGCGACACGCTCGGCGCCACCGCGCTCAAGGCGGACACGGAGGTTCTCTACGCGCGAGCGACGGTGACGGCGGAGCCCGTGCTGACGAAGGCGGAAATCTACAAGCAGCGTGTATCGGAGGCGAAGCTGCGCGGCTACGAAGGCGTCTCCTGCCCCGAGTGCCACAACTTCACGATGGTGCGGAACGGCACCTGCCTGAAGTGCGACACCTGCGGATCGACGAGCGGGTGCTCGTGACGGCTGCTCGTCCTTAAGGCTTGCGACGGGAGCGCAAGGCCGGGTGGCAACACCCGGCCTTTCTGTCGTTTCCATACGTAGACACGCATGGCCCTCCGTCTCCGTCTCCGTCTCCGTCTCCCTCTCCCCTTGGGGAGAGGGTCGGGGTGAGGGGGGAGTTCTGCGACCTTGTAGTCTCGGCAACTGCCCCCCTCACCCGGCGCTGAAGCGCCGGCCTCTCCCGTCGATGCGAAGCATCGCTCCGCGATGACGGGGAGAGGCGTGCTCCGCGCTCCCCACACGTCACCCCCGCGGAGGCGGGGGTCTGCGCAAGCGTCGGATAACGTGCATCTGTAGGAGCTTGCGCGGATCGCGGCCTGCGCCGCGATGACGTCTGCGGTTGGCGCGGGGCGCGTGGCTCCTTCTCAGGATGACGGTCGGGGCTGGGCCTGCCCCGCGTCCCGGCATGCTTCGCCGATGCAGGCGACGTGCCGATGGTCCGTGCCGCAGCAGCCGCCGAGCACGCGCAGGTGCGGCAGGACTTCCAAGAGCTCGCGGTACTGCCGGCCGAGCTCGTGCGGATCGCCGGCGTCGAGATCGGTCGCCTCGTTCAGCTCGTCGTGGCTGCGCGTCGACGCGTTGGCGCGAATGCCCTGCACGCGCTCGCGCCACGCGCCGCCTTCGGCAAGAACGCCCGCGAAGTGGGTCGGGTGCGCACAGTTGATCATGTAGTAGGCCGGTCCGCTGTCCGTCGCCGCATCGATCGCGCGGATGGCCTCGTCGAGCCGCTCGCCCGACGGCAGGCGGCCGTCGGTCTCCAGCGTGAAGGAAATCGCCGCCGGGATCTCGTGCTCTTGCGCCGCCCGCGTAACACCGAGCGCCTCGGCAACGTTCGTCATCGTATAGGCCGAGACCATGTCGGCACCGGCATCCGCCAGCACGGCGATCTGCCAGCCGTGGTAGTCCGCTGCCTCGGCGGCGGTCATGCTCGTCTCGGCCACGTAGCCATCGCCGCGCGGGCCGATCGCGCCGCTGACGATCATCGTTTGGGAAGGCTGGCCATGGATCGCACGCAACTCGTGCATCAGCGCGATGCTGTCGCGGTTCACCTCGGCAAGCGTCTCGCTCGTATAGCCGAGCTTCGCGCCCCAGTCGGGATTGGCGCGCCAGGTGGGGCTGTCGAGGAGGAAGCCATAGCCGTGGCCACGCGCGGTTGCGATGTACTGCTCATAGTAGTCGCGCAGCACCGCGCGGCCTGCCGCCGTGCGCATCAGATCGCAAGCTGCAAAGCAGGGCAGATCGATGCCGTGATGAAAAATGAGGGTCGTCTCCAGGCCGCCGTCGGTCAGAAAGAGACGGCCGCCGGAAACCTGCGGCAGGGGCTTGCGGAAAATGCTCATGGAAAGCTCCGAAAAATGTGGTGTCGCCAATCCGATGCGGTGCATCGGGCGCCAAGCTAGGGAGCCGCCACCCGGGCCGCTAGAAGGCCCGCGGTACAGTTGGCGGGTTGCGCGGATCCGTCCTCGATGTCAGCATGTTGGCATCCGCCGGCAGTGCCGTTGCGCGCGGTTTGCCGTGTTTCAGGCCGGCGCAACTTGACCACAGGTACAGTCCGCCATGCAGCCCGGCAGCGCAAAACGGAAGGGCGACGCCCGCGAGCGCATTCTTGCGCTGGCCGAGACGGCGGTCCTCGAGAAAGGCTTCGGCGCCACGTCGATCGAGGAGCTGATCGCGGCGGCCGGCATTACCAAGAGCGGGTTCTTCTATCACTTCCGCGACAAGACCGAGCTCGCGCGCAATCTTCTCGTCCGCTACATCGAGCGCGAGAACGAGCTGTTCGACGACCTCTTCCGGCGCGCCGACGAGCTCAACGAGGACCCGCTGCACGGCTTTCTCGTCGGCCTCAAGATGCTTGCGGACCTGCTGGGGGACCTGCCGAGCGGACATCCCGGCTGCCTCGTCGCCTCCTACTGCTACCAGGAACGCCTGTTCGATCAGGAGGTGCGCGATCTCAACGCCGCCGCCGTGCTCGCGTGGCGGCGGCGCTTCCGCGAGCACCTCGACCGGATCGCCGAGCGCTATCCGCCGCGCATCCGCGTCGACCTCGACGACCTCGCCGACATGCTGTCGGTGATTGCCGACGGCGGGATCGTCCTGTCGAAGGCGGTGAAGGACAGCCGCGCCCTGTCGCGGCAGGTGTTGCTCTATCGCGAGTTCGTGCGCGTGATCTTCGCCGGAGCGTGACGCGGCCTCTTTGCGGCGGACCGGTCTTCGTGGCAGGCTCGCAGGCCGCAACGGAATCGGGGGCGCCGTCGATGGGCTTGATGGAGATGTTGAGCGATCCGACGCGCATCGGCCTCATGGCGCTGATCGCCGTCGGCGCGATCATCGCGGGCAAGATGGTGCACAACGTCTGGCCGAAGCACCAGAACCCTGCGTTCTGGGGCGCGGCCGTCGCGCTCCTCATCGTCGGCGCGCTCGCCTACCTCGGCATCCCCGAGGCGGCCGTCGTCCTGTGGGCCTTCCTCGCCGTGGCGGCCGTCCTCGGCCTGATGGCCCTCGTGCTCTGAAGAGACTCGTGTGGGTCAGCGTTCCCACGGGGAAGGATGCTGGGTGTGCACCGCCCTCCACACCGTCACCCCGCGAAGGCGGGGGGCTGCGCATGCGTCAGATGGAGCGCATCCGAAGGAGCTTGCGCGGATCCCGGCCTGCGCCGGGATGACGTCAGGGGGTGGACGTGCACCGCACCCTCAACGTCGTCACCCCCGCGAAGGCGGGGGCCTGCGCAAGCGTCAGATGGAGCGCATCTGGAGGAGCTTGCGCGGATCCCGGCCTGCGCCGGGATGACGTCAGGGGGTGGACGTGCACCGCACCCTCCGCACCGTCACCCCCGCGACGGCGGGGGTCTGCGCAAGCATCGGACGGAGCGCATCTGGAGGAGCTTGCGCGGATCCGGCCTACGCCGGGATGACGTCAGGGGGGGGGCATTGGGCACGGATATTGCGAGGCGTCCGTCTCAAGCTGGGATTGTGCCTTGACCGTAACGAAGCGGGCCGTCACGAGGACGGCACGTTTAGCTTCAGAGACCTGCCTTCAGGCCAGCCGCACAGTAGGGCTATGAACCTCTCCAACCAGGAAGCGATCTACGCGGGCACGCTCGGCGCGGCGATCGGCATCATCTACACCGTCGGCACGACGACCTGGGGCGACGGCACGCTCGCGGACGTCGTCCTGCTCGATGTGCTGGCGGCGGCCTGCATCGGCGCAGTGGCCGGCATCCTGGCCTTCTGGGTCCGGCAGCGGATGTAGGCCGTTTCACCCGAAAAACGCAGAGACACGACGTCCGATGACCCAACCCGATCCCAAGGGGCGAACGCCCACCGTCGTCCGCTACCGCGGAGGCTGGCCGACGCGGCCGAAGCCGTCCGAGCCGCCGGGTGCGCACCGGGCGAGAGAGGCCGGACCGGCGCCAGCGCCGACGCCGGTTCCGAAGGCCACGCCTGTCCCGCGCGATGCCCCCGTTCCCCGCCGGCATGCCGCCACCGGCGCCGCCAGCCGTCCGGGATGGCTGCGCCGCGAGGCGATCGCCCTCCTCGGCATCGCGGGCGCGGCCCTGACGGTGCTGTCCAATCTCGCCTGGCACATCCCCTTGTCGCGCCCGTTCATGGACGTGCTCGGCAAGTGGATCGCCTGGAACTCCGATCTGTGGTGGTCGCTCTACGGCCTCTTCGACATCTATCTCCACCCGCACGTGCAGGCGGCGGTGGCGCTCGCGGTGTTCCTGGCCATGATCGGGCTCGGCGCACGCATCTCCGCTAGGCTCGCCGGGACGCCGCTCGGCACGCGCTGGCCGATGCTCGAAGGCATGAGCGGACCGAGCCTGCTCATCATGGCCGCGCTGATGATCATTTTCCTCTTTGGCCACGATGCCGAGCCGAGCCGCAACCCGCTCGAGGTCGGCGGCAGCCTCGCGGCGGGCCAGTATGTCGTCGCGGGAACGGTTGCCGCCGGCTACATCCTCGGCGACCTCCTCGGCCAGCGGGGATTTCACGTCCGGCTCTACCGTTTGGCCATGCTCGTCGTCCTGTTGCTGGCACTGAACGCCTGGCTACTTGCAAGGCCTTGATTCCGCTGGGCGCGTCCTCCGACGTTCTGACCGGAGGTGTGGCGGCGGCGCGGCTTGATTGCCGCCCCCATCCGTGCGACCTGACGGGCTGACCTTCACACACGGATTCGGGCCCGCGCGCCCCAGTTCCAGTCCGCCGCCGGGCCGGACCTCTTCTTCTCGAGAGGGGAGACGCGCGCATGGCCCAATCGCAACGCGACCTGTTCGCCGGACCAGAGACCGCCATGACCGACAAAGCGGCCCGCCGCAAAGCGGGCGACGCCTCCGAGACCTACACGGCCGCCGACATCGAGGTGCTCGAGGGCCTGGAGCCCGTGCGCCGCCGCCCCGGCATGTACATCGGCGGCACGGACGAGAAGGCGCTGCATCACCTCTTTGCGGAAGTGATCGACAACGCCATGGACGAGGCGGTCGCCGGCCACGCGACGTTCATCGACGTCAGGCTCGAAGCCGACGGCTTCCTCTCCGTGACCGACAACGGACGCGGCATCCCGATTGATCCACACCCGAAGTTCCCCAAGAAGAGCGCGCTCGAAGTCATCATGTGCACGCTGCACGCGGGCGGCAAGTTCGACGGCAAGGCCTATTCGACCTCCGGCGGCCTGCACGGCGTCGGCGTCTCCGTCGTCAACGCGCTGTCGGAGACCTGCGAGGTGGAGGTCGCGCGCGGCCAGCAGCTCTACCGCATGGTGTTCTCGCGCGGCGCGCCCGTCACCAAGCTCGAGAAGCTCGGCGCCATTCACAACCGGCGCGGCACGAAGGTCCGCTTCCGCCCGGACGAGGCGATCTTCGGCAAGGGCGCGCACTTCAGGCCGACGCGGCTGTTCAAGATGGCGCGCTCGAAGGCCTACCTTTTCGGCGGCGTCGAGATCCGCTGGAGCTGCGATCCCGCCCTCATCAAGGACGACACGCCGGCGGAGGCGGTGTTCCACTTCCCCGGCGGCCTCAAGGACTACCTCTCCTCCGAGATCGCGGGCCAGACGCTCGTCACCAAGGACCTCTTCGCCGGCAACTTCGAGAGGGAGGGCAAGCACGGCTCCGTCGAATGGGCGGTGGCGTGGGTCTCCGACGAGGACGGCTTCTGCCGCTCCTACTGCAACACCATCCCGACCGGCGAGGGCGGAACGCACGAGAACGGCTTCCGCTCGGCCCTGTCGAAGGCGCTGCGCGAATTCGGCGAGCGCGTGGGCAACAAGAAGGCGCAGCAGATCACGGCCGACGACGTGATGGGGACGGCCGCGGCCATGCTCTCCATCTTCATCCGCGAGCCCGAGTTCCAGGGCCAGACGAAGGATAAGCTTGCCACCGTCGAGGCCGGGCGCATCGTCGAGAACGCGGTCAAGGACGCCTTCGACCACTGGCTCGCCGACAGCCCGCAGCAGGCCACCAAGCTTCTCGAATGGGCCATCGAGCAGGCGGACGAGCGCCTGAAGAGGAAGCGCGAGAAAGAGGTCTCACGCCAGTCCGCGACGCGCAAGCTGAGGCTTCCGGGCAAGCTCGCCGACTGCTCGATCCAGCAGGCGGCCGGCACTGAGATCTTCATCGTCGAGGGCGACAGCGCCGGCGGCTCTGCCAAGAGCGCGCGCGATCGCGAGACGCAGGCGATCCTGCCGCTGCGCGGCAAGATCCTGAATGTCGCCAACGCCTCCTCCGCCAAGATGTCGGCGAACCAGCTTCTGTCGGATCTGATCCAGGCGCTCGGCGTCGGCACGGGCTCCAAGTACCGCGACGAGGACCTGCGCTACGAGCGCGTGATCGTCATGACGGACGCGGACGTGGACGGCGCGCACATCGCCTCGCTCCTCATCACGTTCTTCTACCAGGAGATGCCGGAGCTGATCGAGAACGGGCACCTCTATCTCGCCGTGCCGCCGCTCTACAAGATCGCCCACAAGGCGGACGTCGCCTACGCGCGCAGCGAGCAGCACCGCGACGAGATCATCGCCACTGAGTTCAAGGGCCGCAAGCCCGAGGTGACGCGCTTCAAGGGCCTCGGCGAGATGGACTTCAAGGACCTCAAGACCACGACCATGGACCCGCGCCGGCGGCTCCTGCTCAAGGTCGAGGTCGGCGAGGGCGACAAGGGCACGCTCGCCGAGACCGTGAACGCCCTGATGGGATCGAAGCCCGAGGCCCGCTTCCGCTTCATCCAGGACCGCGCCGCCTTCGCCCGGGATCTCGACATCTGAGGCGGACCCGTTGCCGACCCGCCGGAGCGAGGGCGGAGCGGCCGGCCGGGCTTGAGCTTGGTACCTATGCCGGCCAAGCGGAAACCCGCGTCATTCCGGCCACAAAGACCGCCTCAGCGACGATCGACCACCGGTCCGCGGGACCGATCTTCTTGCAATCCCCTCCAGCTTGTGCCAGCAAGCATCACGCTCGAGCGCAGGGGATCGATTCATTGATCCATTTTCGAGCCTTACCTGGCCCCCGGCTTTTAGCCCGATTACCGGCACCCTACTCCCCCTGCGCCTCGTTCGAACGCGAGCACTCGCACCGCTGAGCGGCGCGAGGCAACGCACGCGTGGATCAATGACGCATCGGAGACGCATTTTTGGAAACGAAGCCGTTCGCTGAGCTCGGGCTCAGCCCCAAGGTTCTGGCCGCCGTCGAGGCGGCCGGCTACACGACCGCCACACCCATCCAGTCCGAAGCCATCCCGGTCGCCTTGACCGGCCGCGACGTCCTCGGCATCGCCCAGACGGGAACCGGCAAGACCGCCGCCTTCACCCTGCCCATGATCACCCGGCTCGAGACCGGCCGCGCACGGGCGCGCATGCCGCGCTCGCTCATCCTGGCGCCGACGCGCGAGCTCGCCGCCCAGGTGGCGCAGGCCTTCGAGAAGTACGGCATCAACCACAAGCTCGACGTGGCGCTCCTCATCGGCGGCGTGTCGATGGACGACCAGGTGAAGAAGCTCGACCGCGGCGTCGATGTGCTGATCGCGACGCCGGGCCGCCTGCTCGATCATTTCCAGCGCGGCCGCATCATGCTGATGGGCGTCGAGATCCTCGTCATCGACGAGGCCGACCGCATGCTCGACATGGGCTTCATCCCCGACATCGAGAAGATCTGCAAGCTGCTGCCGCCGCGCCGGCAGACGCTGTTCTTCTCCGCCACCATGCCGCCCGAGATCACGCGCCTCGTGCAGCAGTTCCTCAAGGACCCGATCCGCATCGAGGTCGCACGGCCCGCGACCACCGCCAAGACCATCACCCAGCGCTTCTGCTTCTGTGCCTCGAGCGAGGACTGGGCGAAGCGGGAGTTCCTGCGCAACCTCATCCGCGGCGAGACGATCCGCAACGGCATCATCTTCTGCAACCGGAAGCGCGACGTGGCCGTCTTGCACAAGTCGCTCGTCAAGCACGGCTTCAACGCCGGGGCGCTGCACGGCGACATGGACCAGAAGAGCCGCATGGATACGCTCGATGCGTTCCGCTCGGGCTCGATCACCCTCCTGGCGGCGAGCGACGTGGCCGCGCGCGGCCTCGACATTCCCGAGGTCAGCCACGTCTTCAACTTCGACCTGCCCTGGCATTCGGAGGATTACGTCCACCGCATCGGCCGCACGGGACGCGCGGGGCGCGAGGGCGCGGCCTTCTCGATCGTCACGGTCGAGGATCTGAAGCTCATGAAGGACATCGAGAAGATCACCGGCGACACGCCGGTATGGGCCGGCGAGGAGCCGACGGCGGAAGACTTCGAGGACGCCGGCAAGCGCCGGCGCGGGCGCGGCGGCCGCGAGTCCGGGCGCCGGGGCGACCGTCGTCCGGGTCGCGGCGAAGGCGCGCGTGATGGCCGGGCCGGAGGCGCGCGCGATAATCGCGGCGAGGCGGCACGCCTGAACGGCGGCGAGACCGCGGATCAGGGAAGGGGCGAGGCGCGCCGCCGGGACCGCGGCCGGGGGCGCGACCGTCACGAGCACGCCGAGCATTCCGAGCGGACGGGACGCCCGGAGCGGCCGGAGTCCGCCGCCCGCGAGGGCAGTTCCCAGGCGGCCCCGCGACGCGAGGACCGCCCGCGTCCGGAGCGGCGCCCGCCCCCTCGGCCCGAGACCGCGACCGAGCGCCAGGACGACCGTCGCGAAGGACGGCGCGCTGAGGAGCGCGCACAGCCCGCGCCGTCGGCCCGTGCGGCTCAGCCTCAGTCCGCCCCTTCGCGCCGCCCGCCGCAGAGGTCCGCGCCCGCCGCGGAGCGCGCCTCGCCCGCCGGCGGCTTTGCCGAGAATGTTCCGGCGTTCCTGAGGAAGCCGCCGCGTCCGGCGAAGATCGTCACCGAGTAGCCTCTCGGACGTGGCCGGACGTCGCCTATCGGCGCGCCGGCTGCCCGGTCGGGGGTAAGGGGCGGCAGCGAGTCGTGAGGGGGAGCAGTGCTCGAAAAACCGTCGGCCGACGGACAACACTTATTCCCACTGCGACGGCAGGCATCTGTGGAAAAAAGCGGGGCGGCTACAGTCGTTTTCCTCAACTTTCGCTAACGTCTCATCGTCTGGACTGGCTTCATGCGGCGGGGCGCCGCAGCGGTCCGGGTGCGGTGTGGTGTGTCATGGCGGTGCCGATCTCGACTGTCCCCAATCTCAGCCCTGCGGCGGGCTCGCCGGACGGCGTTTTTTCCGCCCAGACCGATGCATCGGCGCTGGACGCCGCGCAGGCCGCCGAACTGGCGCGCCTCGCCTTCGCGATCTTGTGCAAATCGCCGGATGATCTCGCCGCGCTGACGACCGTGCTGCCGGCCATGCCCGCGACCTGGATCGAGGCCTTCGCGGCCGAACGCGCGCGCGCCGAAGCGGAAGCCAAGTTCTGGTCGGCGGCCATCGCCTATCTGGTGGCCTCGGCGCCCGGAACGGCCGCCAACGACGAATAGCTGCCGGACGATCGCCCGGCGGTTCCGGCACCGATTCTACACTCTGAAAATTAGTCGCCCGCCGGGCCGGCCGCACACGCCGGCTCCAGCTGCACGCTCTCGCCACAGCCGCAGGCGCCCTTCTGGTTCGGGTTGTTGAACACGAACTGGCTCGAGAGCTTGTCGGTCTTGAAGTCCATCTCCGTGCCGATGAGGTAGAGGATGGCCGCGGGATCGACGATCACGCGCGCGCCCTCGACCTCGATCACCTCGTCCAGACGGCCGATCTCGCTCGCCCAGGTCATGGTATACTCCATGCCGGCGCAGCCGCCCTTCTTCACCCCGATCTTGAGGCCGGCGATGGCCGGGCCCTTGGACTCCATGAGGGCGCGGACGCGTCCCGCCGCGGCGGGCGTCAGCGTCATCACCTGCGGGCGGGCGCGGCGAGGGGTTTGCACGGAAGCGTCAGTCATACGTTGCAGATCCAGGTTCAAGGCCTCGGGTGCCCGCTCTATATAGCAATATTCGCCCGGATTGCGAGGCTGGCGCGGCCACACTCAGGCCGCGGGGCGCCGCCAGAAGCGGCGCAGGCCCTTCAAGTCCTTCAGGATCTCGCGGGCGGCATTGTGTCCCGGGACGCCCGACACCCCGCCGCCCGGATGCGAGCCGGCCGCGCAGAGGTAGAGGCCGGCGAGATGGCCGCGATAGGCGGCGACTCCGGCCGCGGGCCGCGTGGAGAACATCTGGTTCAGCTTCAGGCTGCCGTGGAAGATGCAGCCGCCGACGAGCCCGTACTCGCGCTCGAGGTCCTGGGGCGAGAGCACTTTGCGTGCGGTGACGGCACCGGCAAAGTTGGGGGCGTACTCGGCGACGGTTGCGATCACGAGGTCGGCGACCTCGTCCTTCACCGCGTCCCAGTCGCGCCCATCCGACAGCACGGGCGAGAAGTGCTGGCAGAAGAGGCTCGCCACGTGCTTGCCCGGCGGGGCGAGCGTGTCGTCGAGCGTCGAGGGCAGGCACATCTCGATGATGGGCTTTCGCGACCAGCCGCCGAACTTCGCGTCGTCGTACGCCGCCTCCATGTAGCGAAGAGAGGGACAGATGATGACCGAGCCCGTGTGGTGCAGGGCCGCCGTCTTGCCGGGCCGGGCCGTGAAATCCGGCAGTTCGTCGAGCGCCACGTTCATGCGGAACGTGCCGGAGACCGACACGTAGTCGTCGATGTCGGTCTTGAGATCCCGCGGCACGGCCGCCGGATCGAGGAGGCGGCCGAACAGCAGCTTGGGATGCACGGCCGAGACGACGCAGCGCGCCTTGAAGACGCGCCCGTCGCGGGCGACTGCGCCCGTGACGGCGCCGCGCTCGGTCGTGATCTCGCGCACGGGCGCATCGACCTCGACCGAGAGGCCGTGGGCCGCGCCGGACCTGGCGATCGCATTCGAGATCGCGCCCATGCCTCCCTTGGCGTGGCCCCACATGCCGCGCACGCCGTTGACCTCGCCGACGACATGGTCGAGCAGGATGTAGGCTGTCCCGCCCGCGTACGGGCTGACGAAGCTGCCGACGGCCGCGAGATAGCCGAAGGAGGCCTGTACGGCCTCGTCCTTGAAATAGCGGGCGAGGAAATCCGCCGCCGACATGGTCATGATATCGACGAGCAGCGCCCGCTCGCGGACGCTGAGCTTGCGGGCCGCCCTGAGCGTGAGCAGCGCATTGAGGATGTCGCTCGCCCGCCCGCCGAGGTTCGGAGGCGTCAGCAGCATCAGCTCGCGGAAGACGGGAACGAGCGCATTGAGATCGCGGTCGAGGCGCTCATAGCCCTCCCCGTCGCCGGGCGAGCGTGCCTCGAGCTGGCGGATGAAGTCGGCGCTGTCGGGACCGTAGAGGAGGCAGGAGCCGTCGGGCTGCGGGAAGAAGCCGTCGCACGGGCGCGGGATCACCTCCAGGCCGTAGCGGGCGAGCTCCAGCTCGCGGATCACCTTCGGGTTGAGCAGGCTCACGACGTAGGAGCAGCTCGAGTTGCGGTAGCCGGGCGCAAACTCCTCGGTGACGGCGGCGCCGCCGATCGTGTGGCGGGCCTCCAGCACCTTCACCGTCAGGCCCGCGCGGGCGAGATAGGCGCCGCAGGTCAACCCGTTGTGGCCGCCGCCGACAATGAGAACGTCGGCCGTCTCGTCCGAACCCGCCATGTGCCCGCCTCGCCGAATGTGTGGCCCGAAGGGTCGCCGCGCGCCTGTTCCGGCCGGAACAGCGCCGCCGCCGGGGACCGGCCAATCTGCCCATCATACACGAGCGGCCTTTGCAATCGAGCCGCCACCCCATCGCCAGACGAGCCCGGAGCCCAACATGACCCGCCACACCGCCCTCAGGAGTCTTGCTGCTGCGGCCACGCTCGCCGCCTCCGCTCTGCTTGCGGGCGCCCCCGCCGAGGCCGGCGGCGGAACCCGTCTCAATTTCGGCGGCCCGCTCGGCACGTTCGTCGCCACCCCTACGCCCGGCTACGGCGGCGGGTCCGCCTCTCGCGTGCCGCGCAAGAGCGCGCCGAAGGTGCAGCACGCCAAGCATCCCCCCGCGAAACCGGCAGAGCGGCCCCGCGCCACCGTTGCCCGCGTCAAGCCGGCGAGGGCGCCGGCGCCGACGCTCGCCAAGGCGTCGGAACGCACCGGATCCGTCGCCGATGCGCCGGTAAAGGTCACCCATACGCTGACGGCCGCCGAGCTGCCGCGGTCTGAGACTGTCGCCGACACCACGCCGGCCGAGGCGGTGGCCACCACGACGGCGAGCGAGGAAGAAACCGGCTCGGTGGACGCCGGATCGGTCGACAAGGCCGACGAGGCACCGGCTGCCGCAGCGCCGGTCGAAACCGGCCCGGTCGGCTGCCGCAAGTTCATCCCCTCCGTGGGTGTGACGGTGACGGTCAGTTGCGAATGAAGGGCCGCGGACCGCGCCGCGGGGCGTCTGGACAATCGTGACGGATTGCCGGCACTCTCGCGGCGAGGTTCGAAAAGCAGAAAATCAAACGAAGACGGGCAAGAGATCGGATAGCGGACATGGACAACGGGATGCATGCGGGCAAGCTTTCCGGCCCCGCCGTCGGCGAGATCAACGCCAAGACGATCAAGATGGCGCCGAAGCTCGCCTACCGGAACCTCTTCCACGACCGCTTGAGCCTCCTCGTCACGCTCGTCGGCATCGTGTTCTCGCTGATCCTCGTCGCGGTGCAATCCGGCCTCTACCTGGGCTCGGAGCAGAAGATCGCAACGGTGATCGACAAGACGCCGGCCGATCTGTGGGTCGTGCCCTTCGGCACCAAATCGTTCGACGACCCCTCGCTGCTGACGGGCCGCGAGAAATACACCATCCTCTCGACGCCCGGCGTCCAGAGCGTGGAGGAAATGGTCGTGAGCTTTGCCTCCTGGCGCAAGCCGGAGGGCGGCAAGAAGGCCTTCATCCTCGTCGGCCTCGACACCGCGCGCGCAGGCGTCGAGCCCTGGAACATCGTCGAGGGCAGCGCCAGGGAGCTTGCCGCCCCGAATGCGGTTGCCGTCGACAAATCCTACCTCAAGGACCTCGGCATCGACGGGCTCGGCGCGCACGCGGAGATCAATCAGCAGAGGGTTCAGGTGACCGCGCTCACTGGCGGCATCCGCTCCTTCACCACGCTGCCCTACGTGTTCACCTCCATCGACAATGCGCGCAAGTTCGTGGGCGCCTCACCGGAGCAGGCCACCTACCAGCTCGTGAAGCTCGCTCCCGACGCCGAGATCGAGACCGTGCGGGCGGCCATCGCCGGGCGGCTGCCCGACAACGAGGTGCTGACGCACGCGGAATTCCGCGACCGCTCGCTCAACTACTGGATGTTCAACACGGCCGCCGGCGCGGCGCTCATCGCCGGCGCGGCCCTCGGTGTCATCGTCGGCGTCGTCATCGTGGCGCAGACGCTCTATTCGAGCACCAAGGATCACCTGAACGAGTTCGCGACGCTGCGCGCGCTCGGCGCCTCGGCGAGCTACATTCACGCCGTCATTCTGATCCAGGCCGTACTGTCGGCGGTAATCGGCTACATCATCGGCTTCACGCTGACGATGCTGCTCATCAACGCGACCAAGAACTCGACGCTCAACATCGTGATGACGCCGAAGCTTGCCGTGGCGCTCTTCCTGCTGACGCTCGGCATGTGCGTCTTCGCGGCGATCTCGGCCATCTTCAAGGTGACGCGGATCGACCCGGCCGGCGTCTTCAGCCGGTAAGTGTGCGCCTTGTCGTTGGACGACGCCAGAAGCCCCGCAGCCTTATTCGGCATATTCGGCTGGCTCCCTCGCGGCGAGTGGCGCCGGCAAGGGCAGCGTGAAATCCGGGCTCCTGGCGCACATCCATTCTAGCGCCGGACGCCCTGCGGTGCACCTCCTCGTCCGGCGCGACCGAAGGACCAGGCAGGCGACGTGCCTCGGCGTCGTCCCACGCCGGAACAGCCGGCAATCCGGCGGCCATTCTTTCCTTAGACGATCGAAAGGAGCCCCGTGGCAGGCTCGGGGCCATCCGGACCTGCAGCATCGCGAGCGGCGAGACGCCAATCATGAACGGCCTCATCAAGAACACGCTGATCGTCGGCGGCGCGGGCCTCATGTTCGCCTACTCGCAGATGGCGAGTCACCAGCAGCGCGAAGAGATGATCGCCTACTACGAGCTCGCCGGAACCGAGGTCGACACCTACGACCGCTGCCTGTCGGCGCTTTCCGGCAAGGAGCTGACGAACGGCGGATCGGAGCAGGAGTTCTGCGGCTGCTTTGCCAAGAAGGGAACGCGGCTGCTCAATCGCGCCCACAAGACCGAGGCGGCCCGCATCCTGAAATCGATTGCCCACAAGCGCATGGACGAGCTCGTCGAACCCCTGCAGTCGGAAGCCTACGACGGCCTCGCCAGCAATCCGTTCGAGGCGCAGATGGCGGTCCTGGACGGCTTCACGACCTGCAACGACGAGGTGACGGCGACCTGCGCGCGCGACGACGACGCGTGCGTGGAGCGCATCCGTCTGCGGCAGGAGAAGCGCGCCGAGTTTGCCGAGCGGCGCGAGCACCAGAAGGGCGGCACCCCTGCCGATGAGGCGGACGCGACGGCATCCGACGCCTCGCTGTTCTCCGGCGCGGAACCGGAGACGGCGGCCACGGCGGACATGCCGGACGCGCACGCGGCCGCCGACGCTGCGTCGCCCGCTGCCGGCGGCGACTTCGGACACCTCCTTCCGGCCGGCAACTGACGCCGCCGCGGCGTCCCTTTCCAAATCACCCCGCCCCGTGCGATAGCGGCTGCCAGAGGCAGCAGCGAGACGCTCAGCACATGGCGCGCAAGCCCGACCGGGGGCAGACGGCATCGCGGAAGACACGCGGGCAGGACGAGCGCATGCCGTCCGCTGGCGCCGGCAAGGGACGATCGCGGCCGGCTGAGGGCGACGCCATCCCCACGCGCGCCGAGATCCTCGCCTTCATCGCGGACGCACAGGGCAAGGTCGGCAAGCGCGAGATCGCGCGCGCGTTCGGCATCAAGGGCGGCGCCAAGATCGCGCTGAAACGCCTCCTGTCGGACATGGCGGACGAAGGGTTGCTGACCGGCGACCGGAAGGAGCTGCGCGAGCGGGGCGCCCTGCCGCCCGTCGCGGCGCTAGAGATCACGGGCCGCGACCGCGACGGCGACCTGATCGGCGAGCCCGTCGTCTGGAACAGCTCGGAGGGCCCGCGCCCGCGCGTGCTCCTTCTCGCGCGGACCATGCAGCGGCTTGCCGACGACGATCGCGTGCCCGGCGTCGGCGATCACATCCTGGCCCGCATCACGCGGCTCGATGAGCACGACGTCGGCGGCTTCAAGTTCGAGGCGGAAGCCATAAAGAAGCTGCCGCGCGACCAGCGGCGCCTGCTCGGGATCTACCGCGCGCACGCCCGCGGCGGCGGCAGCATCGAGCCGATCAGCCGCAAGGAGCTGAAGTCGTGGCCCGTGCACGCGGGCGACGACAAGGAGGCGCGCGACGGCGACCTCGTGCGCTTCGAGCTCGCCCGCACCGGGCGCTTCACGACCCCGCGCGCCCGCGTCGTCGAAGCGCTCGGCAATCCCGCCGACGAGCGCAAGGTGTCGCTGATCGCGATCCACGCCCACGGCATTCCCGACGACTTTCCGCAGAGCGTGGTCGACGAGACGCTGGCACTGAGGCCGCCGCAGCTCGCCGGCCGCACGGATCTGCGCGGCCTGCCGCTCGTCACCATCGATCCCGCCGATGCGCGCGACCACGATGACGCCGTCCACGCTGAGCCCGATGCCGATCCGAAGAACCCCGGCGGGCACATCGTCCTCGTCGCCATCGCGGACGTGTCGCACTACGTGCGCCCGGGAACGAAGCTCGACCGCGAGGCGCAGGTCCGCGGCAACTCGGTCTATTTCCCCGACCGGGTCGTGCCGATGCTGCCGGAGCGGATCTCCAACGACCTATGCTCCCTGCGCGAGGGCGAGGACCGGCCCTGCCTCGCCGTCCGCATGGTCTACGACCGGCACGGGGAGAAGCGTGGCCACACGTTCCTGCGCGCCATGATGCGCTCGGCCGCCAAGCTCTCCTACCAGCAGGCGCAGGCAGCCTTCGACGGGGCAGCCGACAAAAAAACGGCCGCCCTCATGGAGGGCGCCTTGAAGCCGCTGTGGGCGGCCTATCAGGTCCTCAAGGCCGCGCGCGACCGGCGCGCGCCGCTCGACCTCGACCTTCCCGAGCGCAAGATCCGGCTCGACGCGGAGGGACGCATCGCAGGCGTCCTGATCCCGGAGCGTCTGGAGGCGCACCGCCTCATCGAGGAGATGATGATCCAGGCGAACGTCGCCGCCGCCGAGACGCTCGAGCAGCGCACGTCGCCGCTCGTCTACCGCGTCCACGACCAGCCCTCGCGGGAGAAGCTCAAATCGCTGCGCGATTTCCTCGAGACGCTCGATCTCAAGATCCCGCCGCAGGGCGAACTGAAGCCCGCCGCCTTCAACCGCGTGCTAGCGCAGGCCAAGTCGCTGCCCGTGCCCGAGCTCGTCAACGAGGTCATCCTGCGCGCGCAGGCGCAGGCCGAGTACAATCCCGACAATATCGGCCACTTCGGCCTGAACCTCGCCCGGTACGCGCACTTCACCTCGCCGATCCGCCGCTATGCGGATCTGATCGTGCATCGCGCCCTGGTCCGCGCCCTGAAGCTCGGCGAAGGCGGCCTCACCGACGACGAGATCCCGCGTCTTGCGGTCATTGCGCAGGCGATCTCGGAGGCGGAGCGGCGCGCCATGGCAGCCGAGCGCGAGACGGTCGACCGCCTCATCGCGCTGCATCTGGCCGACCGCATCGGCGCCACGTTCAAGGCGCGCGTCGGCGGCGTGACCCGGTCGGGCCTGTTCGTGCGCCTGAAGGAGACGGGCGCGGATGGGTTCGTCCCGATCTCGACGCTCGGACGCGACTTCTTCCATCACATCGAGGAGGCCCACGCTCTCGTCGGCAGCCGCACGGGCGAGACGTTCCGGCTCGGCGACGACGTCGAGGTGAAGCTCGTGGAGGCGATCCCGTCGGCGGGCGCGTTGCGGTTCGAGATGATGTCGGAAGGCCATCGTCACGTTCTGAAGCCCGTCAAGGGGCCGCGCGGGCGGCACATGTCGCGGCCGCGCCGCCGGCACTAGGACGACGCGAGCCCGTGCCGCGCTTGACGCTCGTGGGCGATGAGGCCACTTTCCCTGACATGGAACAATATTACTCGAACGATCCCGCGGCGCCGGCCAACGACCGCTCGTGGCCCGGTGCCGTCCTCAAAGGCCTCCGCTGCACGTGCCCCGCGTGCGGCAAGGGAGCGCTTTACACCTCGTACCTGAAGGTCGTCCCGGTCTGCGCCAATTGCGGCGAGGAGCTGCATCACCAGCGCGCAGACGATGCCCCGCCCTACTTCACCATGTTCATCGTCGGCCACATCGTCGTCGGCGGCCTCCTCCTGCTCGAGCAGACGCTCGCACCCGCAACGTGGGTCCACCTCGTCATCTGGCTGCCGCTCACGGTCATCCTGAGCCTGTGGCTGCTGCCGAGAGTGAAGGGCGGGCTCGTCGGGCTGCAGTGGGCCCTGCGCATGCACGGCTTCGGCGGCGAGGCCGACGAGCCGGACCCCGAGCCGCAGCCGGCCCCGCACGCGTGACCCCGAAGCCTGCACCCGCTGCCTTCGTGGGCCGGCCCTTGCTCGCCGCGACGCTCATCGTCGTCGACCGCAGCGACGCGCAGCCGCGACTGCTGATGGGGCGCCGGCGGCCCGACGCGGTGTTTCTGCCCGACAAGTATGTGTTCCCGGGCGGCCGCCTCGAGGCCTCGGACGCCGGGCCGGAGCCCGTCGGCGCGCTCCCGCGCCACGATGCGGGCTGTCTGCTCAGGGGCGCGCGCGGGGGTCCCGATCCGGCCCGCAGCGCCCGCGCGTTCGCGACCGCCGCGATCCGCGAGACATTTGAGGAGACGGGCTATCTCGTCGCCGTCGACGGGGCGCCTCCGTCCCCGGACGCCTATGCTGCCATCGACTGGCCGCGACTTGTGAGTTCGGGCGTGCGGCCGGATCTTGGCCGGTTGCGGTTCGTCGCCCGCGCCATCACCCCACCGGGCCGTCCGCGGCGCTACGACACGCGCTTCTTCCTGGCCGACGCCTCGGCCGTGCGCGCGGTCTTCCCGCGAACGGACGGCGAGCTTGCAGAGGTTGGCTGGTTCGGTCTCGAAGCGGTCTCGGCCTACGACCTGCCATCGATCACGCGGATGGTCCTGCGCGACCTGGAGCGGGCGCTCGCCGGTGGCCCCAACCTCGAGATTCCCTTCTATTTCTGGCGGTCGGGATCATTCCGGCGGGCGTTGTTGTCTCAGCGCGGCGGGTTGGCTTGACTTCGGGCGTCCAGTCCGTATGTTCCCGGCTTCCCGCGCATCCCGAACCCCTTTTGTTTCTCTGAAGGTCTCCCGCCATGGCCAAGCCCGTCACGCAGAAGATCAAGCTCCTGTCGACTGCCGGCACAGGCTTTTTCTATGTGACCAAGAAGAACCCGCGCACGGCGACGGAAAAGCTCGTCTTCAAGAAGTACGATCCGGTCGCGCGCAAGCACGTCGAGTTCAAGGAAACGAAGATCAAGTAGCCGGCCGTAGCGGCGAACCGTTCGCAAGACCGGGCCAAAGGCCCGTGCCGTGCGGCGGCGCCTCAAGCCGGCTCTGCCCGATGGGCTGCCTGTCCTATCGCTGATTTTTGAAAGAGGGACCAGGATCCGTAACCGCTCGGCAGCGGGGTTAGCATTCCGAGAAGATCACGGACCCTGGCGTCGTCACCAGGCAATGGTCATAGAGGGCGTTGACGTCCTGCCTGGTATCTCTCCTGCTTCGCGCGCACTACCTGTCCGGCCAAGGGTTCCGAAGTGGAAGGGGTGCGCAAAAGAAGCCGTCGTGTTTCGCGAGGCGGCGCCGACGCGCGCCTCCATGTCTCGGGCAGGCTCCATCTTTCGGCCGACTAACTTTCCGCCGACGAAAAATTGAGCGGTACTCTGAGTTCTTGCTTGGCCGAATGTGACAGAGGATCGGCCCGGTTTCAAGGAATTCTCTTGACGTGTTGCGGCGAAATTACGCCGCGTTCTATTTACCATCAGCGGCCAGGGTGACCGCGCTCACCCGGCGCGTTTCGCTAACGCAATCAAGTCTTTCCTTCTACGCTGCATCGGCGGCGACGCGGTTGCGGCCGCGCCGCTTGGCAGCATAAAGAGCAAGATCGGCCCGCTTGAAGATCGTCTCGGGCGTATCGTCGGGGCTTTCCAGCGTCGCCAGCCCGACGCTTGCCGTCACCCTGATCTTGAGGTCGGGGCGGAGCTGGAACGGCTCGGAGGCCACCATCGCGCGCGTGCGCTCGCCGACCTGATAGGCGCGCGCCAGATCGGTCTCCGGCATGATGATCAGGAATTCCTCGCCGCCCAGCCGGCAGGCCAGATCGATGCCGCGCGTGTTGCGCTTGAGGCGAGCTGCGAACTCCTTGAGCACGACGTCGCCGCCGTCATGGCCGTGCGTATCGTTCACGCGCTTGAAGTGGTCGATGTCGGCGACGAGGATCGACAGCGGCCGGCCGGAGCGGATCGATTCCTCCACCAGCGTCCGCAGATGGCTTTCCATGTAGCGGCGGTTGTGCAGCCCCGTCAGCGGGTCGGTGATGGCGAGCTCGACGCTCTCCTCGAGACGGTTGCGCAGATAATCGCTGAACCGCTTGCGCTTGATCTGGGTCTTGATGCGCGCCAGCATCTCGTGGCGGTCGATGGGGCGCATCAGGTAGTCGTTGACGCCCATGTCCATGCCGCGCAGCAGGCGGGCCTCATCGCCAGGCTCGACGAGAATGATGATCGGCAGGTGCCGCGTCCGGTCGAGCGATCTGACCTGCGAGCAGAGCCGCAGGCCGTCCGCGTTGGCCAGGCTCAGGCTGACGACGAGCAGGTCGAAATTGTGCTCGGCAAGCTTCAGGAGTGCCGCCTGAGGGTCGCGCTCGACGAACGTGTCGTGCGTCTTCGACAGGGCCTCGACGAGCCGCGTCGCGGAGCGGGGATGATCGTCGACGAGCAGGATGCGTCCGGCGCGGAAATTCAGCGCCTTCTGCAGCGCGGCGCTGTCGCTGAGACCCATCTGGCGCGAGGTGGAGGCGCGCATCAGCATCTCGTCGTTCAGCATCTTCAGCCGCGCGAGGTTCTTCACCCGCGTGATGAGCGCAATATCGTCGACGGGCTTGGTCAGGAAATCGTCGGCGCCGCTCTCGAGCCCCTGCACCTTGTCGGAGGACTGGTCGAGCGCCGTGACCATGATCACGGGAATGTACTGCGTGACGGGGTTCGACTTGATGCGCCGGCAGACCTCGAAGCCGTCCATGCCCGGCATCATAACATCGAGAAGGACGACGTCGATGCGCTGGCTGGCGCAGATCTCCAGCGCGTCGGCTCCGTTGAACGCCGTCACCACCTCGAAATACTCGGCGGAAAGCCGGGCTTCGAGCAGCTTCACGTTGGCCAGGATGTCATCGACGACGAGAACGCGGGCGGTCATGTTTCTGATGAACTCGGGATACTCAAATTCTGAGCTGGGCTAGCTGCGCGGCGCTCCGGCGAACCGGTTGACGGTATCGAGAAACATCATCACGGAGATCGGCTTCGACACGTAGGCCTCGCATCCGCCGGAGCGGATGCGCTCCTCGTCGCCCTTCATGGCGAAGGCGGTGACCGCAACCACGGGGATGCGGCGCAGCTCGTCATCCTCCTTCAGCCACTTCGTCACCTCGAGACCCGAGACCTCCGGCAACTGGATGTCCATGAGGATGAGGTCGGGCCGGTGCTGGCGCGCCAGGGCGATCGCATCGAAGCCGTTTCGGGTCTGGATGGTGGCGTACCCGTGGGCGTCGAGCAGGTCCGTGAACAGCTTCATGTTGAGCTCGTTGTCCTCCACGATGAGGACGAGCTTCTTGCCGGCGCGGCTCTCGCGCGGGCGCTCCTCGACGGCCAAGCCTTGATCCTGGTAGCCCATTGCGGGTTAATCCACCTCTGCCCGGACCGTCATGCACCGATTCTGGTTAGGGGCGCCTTGATCACAATTTGCGCATGAAGCAGTAACCAACAGTTTAAAACAAAGGGGTAAGTGCCCCGCCGCCGTCGCAGCGAAGGTAAATGGAATGTGTGCGCTGAAGTCCGGACGCCGCAAAACCTTAACCCGCGAGGACGCCGAGACGCTGGCGCTGCGCGCGCTGGCCTTCCTGGCCGAGGATCCGGGCCGGCTCGGACGCTTCCTGGCGTTGACCGGCCTCGACCCGGACGGGCTGCGGACGGCGGCGGACACCGCACCCGTCCAGGCGGCGGCGCTCGACTACCTGCTCGGCGAGGAGTCGCTCCTGCTCGTCTTCGCGGGCCACGCCGGCACCGACCCGGAAACGGTCCCCGCGGCCCGCGCGCTACTCGAGGCCGATGCCGGAGACGGGAGACGGGGTTGAGCGGACTGGCCACCGGCATCCGGATCGGCATCGACCTCGGCGGCACCAAGATCGCGGGCCTGGCGATCGACGCTGCCGGCCGCACCTGCGCCGAGATCCGCGTGCCGGCCCCGCAAGGCGATTACGCGACGTCCCTGCTCAGCCTCTGCGAGGTCGTGGCCGGCCTCGAGGCGCAGACCGGCGGCCACGGGACGCCGGTCGGCATTGGCATGCCGGGCTCGCTCTCGCCCCTCACGGGCCGCGTGCAGAATGCCAACTCGACCTGGCTCAACGGCCGCGCGCTGGCGGACGACCTCACCCAGCGGCTCGGCCCTCGCGTCCGCCTCGCCAACGATGCCAACTGCTTTGCCCTGTCCGAGGCGGTCGACGGCGCCGGGCGCAATCATCAGCGCGTGCTCGGCATCATCCTCGGCACCGGCTGCGGCAGCGGCTTCGTCGTCGACAAGCGCCTGATGGACGGACCGCGGGGCATCGGCGGCGAGTGGGGCCACAATCCGCTGCCCTGGCCTCTGGCCGACGAATGGCCGGGACCTCTCTGTTGGTGCGGGCGCGAGGGCTGCATGGAGACCTGGGTCTCCGGACCGGGCCTCGCGGCCGATCATCAGCGCGCGACAGGGGAACGAACGGATGCGACGGCGCTTGCCCGGCGCGAGGCCGACAGTGACGCGGCCGCCGAGGCGACGCTCGCGCGCCACGCGGACCGCCTGGCGCGGGGCCTGGCGGCCGTCGTCAATATCCTCGATCCGGACGTCATCGTCCTCGGCGGGGGCCTGTCCCGGCTCACCCACCTTTACGATCGCCTGCCGGAACTGATGGCGCCGCACATCTTCGCGGACGATACGCGCGTCACCGTCCTGCCGCCCCGCTGGGGGGACGCGAGCGGCGTGCGCGGCGCGGCGTGGCTCTGGCCCCCTATCTGAGGCGAGGACTTAAGGACAGGGACTCTGCTCGAGCAGCGTCAGCTCCTTGAGCTCGCCCTTCAGCCGGTAGTCCCCGTGGTCGATGACGAGCTCCGACGTGATGCCGTTGTCGTGGAACCGGAAGAACATCTCGTACATCGGCAACTGATCGGTGTGGCCCGCCTCGGGTTTGAAATAGGCAATGGCGATCGGCCACGAGCGCACGCCGGCGAACCGCGAGGTCTCCCCTTCTTTTGCGAACCGCTGCAAGGTTTCGGAGGCGGCGGCGGGACCGATGGAGGCTGCGGTGAAGTAGTACTTCTCGCCGCCTTCCGAGCCGTCATACAGGTTGCCCGTGAACATCCGCCGCCCCTCGCGCGCATCGCGGATCATGGCGACCGAATGATCGATCGGGAAGAAGACCGGCTCGCCGATGCGCGCCGACTTGCGCGCGGGCTTCGTCACCTCGATGGCGAGAGCGTCCCGGGCCGCCTTGGGCTGGTCGGACACCCTGGCCGCCGGCGCCGCGGGCTTCGACGATCCGCCGCTGGCGCCCGACTTCGTCGCCGTTCCCTGCGTCTGGTCGAGAAGCTGCTCGTTGCCGTAGGTGGACGAGGAGAACCGCATTCGCCGTGCCGGCGCGTCCTCCCAGCTCGATGTTCGCAGGTCGGTCAGCGACGACTGGCCTTCGCTGTTCGTCGTCTCCGTGACGAAGCGCATGTTCTGCGCATAGCCCTCGCAGGCGCTGCCCATCAGCTCGTACACGACGCGCCCGGTGATGCTGCCGATGCTGGTCGCCGGCCCCGCTTCATCGAGCGAGACGTCGTAGATGGCCCGGTGCGGCTGCAGCTTCACGGGGGCGGCGGACACCGCACCCGCGTCGGCCGGCGCAGAGGAGGCACCGGAGCCGCCGACGAGCGACAGCAGTGCAAGAACGGCCGGTCCGGCCAGGGGTGCGCGCATTCTTCATCCTTGAGGCCGGCCGTATCGCGACCGTTGCAAAATCGGCGGGAACGGCTGACAACGTGATCCACAAACTAGGCGTTTGCCACCTCAGCATCAAGGAGATCACATATGGCAGGCGAGATCGAGGCAAGGTTGCAGAAGCTGGGCCTCGAGCTGCCGCCGGCACCTGTTCCCGTCGCGAACTACGTGCCGGCGCTCGTCGCGGGCAACCTTTTGTTCGTATCCGGGCAAATCGCCAAGGCGGCCGACGGCCATGTGGTGACCGGGTCCGTGGGCAGCGATCTGACGGTCGCGGATGGGCAGAAGGCAGCCCGGCTCTGCGCCCTCAACATCCTCGCCCAGGCCAAGGCCGCGCTCGGCTCGCTCGAGCGCATCGCGCAGGTCGTGCGCCTCACGGGCTACGTCAACGCGAAAGCCGGCTTCGCGGACCATCCCGCCGTCATCAACGGCGCGTCCGATCTCATGGTCGAGGTTCTTGGCGAGAAGGGCCGCCATACGCGCGCGGCCGTCGGCGCGTCGGGCCTGCCAGGCAACACCGCCGTCGAAGTCGATGCCATCCTGCTGATCGGCTGAGACGCAAAACGATGCTCGACCGTGTCCAGTTCGTGAGGCCCATTGCCCACCGCGGGCTGCACGACGCCGCGGCGGGCCGGGTCGAGAACTCGGCCGACGCGTTCGCGGCGGCCATCGCGCAGGGCTTCGGCATCGAATGCGACCTGAGGCCCGCGCGCGGCGGCCTGCCGGTCGTCTTCCACGACGAGACGATCGAGCGGCTGCTGACGGGAGAGGGCCGCCTCGGCGACCTCTCCCAGTCCGATCTGAGGAGCCTTTCCTACCGCACCGGCGGCGCCGCGGTCCTCACCTTCGAGGAGGCCCTGTCGCTCGTCGGCGGACGCGTGCCGCTGCTGGTCGAGGTCAAGAGCGAATGGGACCCGCCCAACGTGCCCTTTCTCGCCGAGATCGCTCGCCGCTCGCTCGACTACGAGGGCGCGGTTGCGCTCATGTCGTTCGACCCCGACGTGATGACGGTGCTGCGCGAGCTTGCCACGGAGATCCCGCGCGGGATCGTCTCGGGCGGCTACAGGGACGAGCACGGCGAGCGTTGGTGGGCCGACAAGATCAGCGAGGAGCGCGCCGAGCGGCTCGCCAACCTCCTCGAGTCGGGGCCGGCGGCGCCTTCCTTCTATGCCTATGAGGTCGGAACGCTGCCGACGCCCGTCACGCGCTACGTGCGCGAGGTGACGCATCTGCCGCTGTTCGCCTGGACCGTGCGCACGGCCGAGGACGTGGCCATCGCCGAAACCCACGCCGACGCGCCGATCTTCGAGGCCCCGATCTTCGAGGAGTCGGCCTGCTGAGCGAAGGTGACGCCCGCGCAACGAGACCATGTCCAGGCGGGCCGGCACGTCCAGCGCAGGTGGCCGGATCGCTGCGAGACGCTACATATAGGCAAGGCCCAGCGCGAGACCAACGGATGGACGACGGCGGCACCAGAGAGGTGAAGGTGTCATCCCGCATCGCCGATATTCCGGCGGCGGCGTGGGACCGCCTCGCCAATCCCGATCCCCGGCACTTCAATCCCTTTGTCGCACACGCGTTCCTGGCGTCCCTTGAAGCGTCAGGCGCAACGGGGCCGAAGCCGGGGTGGGTACCGCAGCACCTTGTCGTCACGCGGCCCGGCGGCGGCATCGACGCCCTCATGCCGCTCTATGTAAAGGCGCACAGCCGCGGCGAGTACGTCTTCGACCACGCCTTCGCCGACGCCTGCCACCGCGCCGGCGGCCGTTACTATCCCAAGCTCCAGGTCGCGGTGCCGTTCACGCCTGTGCCGGGCCCCCGTCTCCTGACCGCGCCGGACACCGACCGCGACACGGCCGAGCGGACGCTCATCTCCGCGGCCGTCACCCTTGCCGGCGACATCGGTGCCTCCTCGCTGCACGTCACCTTTCCTACGCACGAGGAATGGCAGCGTCTCGGAGAGATCGGCCTGCTCCAGCGCACGGGGCAGCAGTTCCACTGGACGAACCGGGGCTACGCCACGTTCGACGACTTCCTGGCGAGCCTCGCCTCCCGCAAGCGCAAGATGGTGCGCCGGGAGCGGGCTCTGGCGCTGGCGGACGGCGTGGAGGTCGATACCGTGACGGGAGGCGAGATCACCGAAGCGCACTGGAACGACATGTATGCCTTCTACATGGACACGGGCGCGCGCAAATGGGGGCACCCCTACTTGAACCGCGCGTTCTTCCTGCAGCTCGGCCGCACGATGGCCGAGCACTGCCTTCTCGTCTTCGCCCGGCGCGGGAGGCGGCGCGTCGCCGGGGCGCTGCATCTGATCGGCGGCGACTGCCTCTACGGCCGCTACTGGGGCTCGGTCGAGCCCATCCCCTACCTGCACTTCGAGCTGTGCTACTACCGCGCCATCGACTACGCCATCGCGCACCGGCTCGCGCGCATCGAGGCCGGCGCGCAAGGGGAGCACAAGCTCGCGCGCGGCTATGATCCCGTCACGACCTACTCCGCGCACTGGTTCGCCGATCCGCGCCTTGCGGCGGCCGTGGCGCGGTATCTCGCCGAGGAGCGGCGCGCGGTGGAGGAGAGCAACCGGCTGCTCGCCGAATACGCCCCCTATCGCAAGGCGCTGGCCGCGGAGCAGGACTGAGGTGCCTTGACGGCGACGGCCCCGCTCCCCTAACACGCAGCCCGGAGTACGGACCGAGGAGAACGCGCATGTACGACAGCGGCAACATCTTCGCCAAGATCCTGCGCGGCGAGATCCCGTGCCACAAGGTCTACGAGGACGAGGACGTCGTCGCCTTCATGGACGTCATGCCCCAGGCGACGGGCCACACCCTCGTCGTGCCCAAGGCGCCGTCACGCAACCTGCTCGACGCGGACCCTGCCGTCCTCGCCAGGCTCGTACCCGTCGTGCAGCGCATCGCCAAGGCGGCGAAGACGGCGTTCGCCGCCGACGGCATTACCATCATGCAGTTCAACGAGGCGTCCGCCGGCCAGACGGTCTATCACCTCCACGTCCATGTGATCCCGCGCCACGACGGCGTGCCGCTCAAGGCCCACTCGGGCCGCATGGAGGAGGGCGCCGTGCTCGCCGACCATGCAGCCAAGCTGAAAGCGGCGCTCGCGGGTTGACCGCGGGCGCCGCTGTGGGGGCACGTTTTCTTGCGCGTCAGGGACGTTCGTACATCTGCCGGTAGACGGCTGCCTGCTCCTCCGGCATGCGCGGCAGGAGAACGCGCATCGTCTCGTTGCCGACGAGCTTGCCGTTGCGCTTGAACGTCCAGTCCGAGATCATCTCGGGCGTGAACACGTAGCGCTCGCCCATCTTCACGGTCTTGACGCTCTGCGGCTGGTTGCTGATGAGGCCGGAGAGCTTGCCGCCGTCGCGCTTGATGCGCGTCAGCCAGAAGTGCTCGGTGCTGCCGTTGCCGCTGATCGCGACCTTCAGCGCGTGATCCGTTTCGCCGGCGGCCGCCGCGTCGTAGCTCGACCAGAAGGTGGCGAGCGAGCCCCGAGCCTTCTCGATGGCCGCGTTCATCTCCTTGTCCTCGGAGAGGACCGAGATGACCGTCTCGGCCGGCGGTGCGGCGACCGCAGGCGCCGGCGGGACGGCGGGCTTGGGGACTTCGACGGCGGCGATCACAGTCTCGGCGCCGGGTTTCGTCTCGCTCACGGGCGCAGCAACGGCGGGAGCCGCAGGGGCCACGGACTTCGGCGCTTCGGCGGCGACGACGACGGGCTTGCTCTCCGCCTTCGCCTCCAGCTTCGCGGGGGCCGGTGCGACAGGAGCGGGCTTCGGCGCTTCGACGGCAGCGACCTTCGGCGCTTCGGCGGCGGCGACGACGGGCTTGCTCTCAGCCTTCGCCTCCACCTTAACCTGCGCCGC
Organism: uncultured Hyphomicrobium sp.; assembly: GCA_964589785.1. GTDB lineage: Bacteria > Pseudomonadota > Alphaproteobacteria > Rhizobiales > Hyphomicrobiaceae > JAGVSR01. The sequence continues at coordinate 528,033 of CAZPUQ010000001.1, read as the reverse complement.
CGCGGCGGGGACGGCAGGCACTGGCTTTGGCGTCTCGACGGCCGTGACTTTCGGCGCTTCAACGGCGGCGACAACGGGCGGGCTGTCGGGCTTCGCTTCTACCTTGACCGGCGCCGCGGAGGCCGGAGCGGCGGGAGCGGGCTTCGGAGCCTCGACGGTAACCTTCGGCGCCTCGGCGGCGGCCGGCTTGGCCGCGCTGTCGCGCTCGCTGTTGATCTTCTTCATCCACGCGCCGGACCCGGCGACGGATTGCGGCTTCGGCTCGCCGGCACCGGCGGGGACCTGGGCAACCGTCGTCAGCCACTCGCCCACGGTCGCGGCGACGGCCGCACCTCCCGAAGCCGGCGACGGAATGCTGACGAACGAGCCTGTGCCGCCGGCCGGGCATCCCCCGAGGCAACTGATAACGGCGGGACCTTTCGCGTCCGACGGAGCCGGGGCCGGGGTTGCTGCCGGCTTCGGATGCATGCTCACGATCGCCGGGCCGTCGCTGCTCCGGCAGCCGGCGGTGCAGACCACGACGTAGCTGTCGGGGTGGGCCTGCATCAGCGGATGGAGCTCGACGGCTCGCCGCCGGCCGTCCTTCTTCAGAAGCTCTTCGGCGCGACGGTCGTAGTAGTCCGCACCCCGCTGCTCCAGCATCGGGCTCGGAGCGGATTTCTTGTCGGCGGGGCTGCCGAACAGCTTGCCGAGATCGCCCTTGGCGGAGGCGGGAGCCGGTTCCGGCTTCTGCGGCGATCCTCCGGACGGCGCCTCGGCTCGCGAGGGCGCGGCGCGCTCCTCGGCGGCCCGCCCGCCGCTGCGCTCCTCGCTCGCACCCGGCGGCTCGATCTCGGCGTCAACGGCCTCGTCGATGATCGGCGGCGCCTTCTCTCCCGACCGTGCCCCGGAACGAGCGCTCCGTTCCCCGTCTGCCGCGAGATCATCGCCCGCAACGGCCTCTGCGGGCACGGCCACGACCGCGAGACCCGCGACGACGGCTACGCCGGCGAGGGTGCGCGAAAGCACGAGTTTGAACATGGGAACCGCCTTACGAAGGAACTACGAGATGGTCCGTCACCATCGCAAACGCGGGTAAACGAAACCCTTATGAGCTGTCCAACCTGGATCAGGGCCGATCAAGCTCAGCGCTCGTGGCGGTAGATTCCGGGCGCGCCGTCGGCCGCGTTGAGGATGACGACGTTGCGAAAGTCGGTGCCGTCCGCAGCCCGGACGGGCCGGCCGACGTCGGCCACGACACGGGGTTTCAGCGGACGCGTGGACGGCGGCTCTTGTGGATCGAGGCGACGCAGGGCCACGGCCGGAGCCGCAGCAGGACGAGCGGGCGCCGGAACCGAGGACGCGGGTGTCACAGGTTCGGCGCGTGGCGACGCGGACGAGCCGGGCGCCGGTGCGATCGTGAGGCCGAAGTAGGAGGCAATGCAGGCGTCGGTCCGCTTCATCTCCTCGAGCTTGCCGAAGGGAACGTGGACGATGCGCCCGTCCGCGCAGAGAAAGGCTTCCGCGGCCCGCGCGGCTTCGATCCCCGTCGCCGCGAGAAAGCCCGCCGCAAAGAGAACGATCTTCATGGCGCGCGACATGCCGTTCGCTCCTCTGGCTTGGCGAAGAGCGTCACGCTACGGGACGTCGCTTAACGCCTCGTTAAGGTGGGACGTTATGGGTCGGGCCGGCCTCACCGCGCCGCGGGGTAGCGCCAGTAGTCTCCCGCTGCGGTGCCGATCTTCTCGAGCAGGGGAATACGCTTCTCGGGCGGCCGCTCCCCGGTCTGGATGAGGAGCTGGAGATCGTTCAGAAGCGCGTTGTTTTCGGCATATCCCGAGTGGTTGAGGCCAAAGCTGTCGGTCGACACCGCCGTGACGTCGATCGTATCGACGCCGGGAAGCACGAGCGGCCCGCCCGTCGGCACGTCGCCGGCGCGCGGCACGCCGCCGTGGAACCGGCGCGACGCGGAGAGCGCCACGTCGTTGGCCGCCGCATAGAGCGTGATGCCCTTCGCCAGCCCCTGGATCTCCTTGGCGATGTTCTCGAAGTTGTCGCGGTCCACGTCGGGCGCGGCGAGGATGATCTGGCTGATGACGACGCCGGGCGGCGACGACGCCTTGATGTCCTTCAGCACCTGGAGCGTCGGCTGATTGCCCATGCTGTGCGCGATGACGGAGACGACCTTGGCGCCCGTCTCCTTGATGACGAGATCGAGGAACTCGCGCATGAACGGCACGGCCTGCCCGGCGCTTTCGCGATCGTAGGTGTAGCTCGCAAGCCCTCCGCCGGAGGGCCAGCTATAAAGGAACGGCGCGCCGTCGAACTTCAGATCGTAGGCGATCTGCGCCGTGCGGTAGACGCCGTTGTCGAAGGTCGTGTTGTAGCCGTGGACGAAGACGATCGCGTGATCCTTGAAGCGCTCCGACTTCGCCAGCCGCGCCCGCACGAGGGCTAGGAGTTCCTCGCGCGTCTGGGCCTTCAGCTCCTTCATGGTGAAGTGCTTGTCGGGGTCCTCCTCCTCGGCATAGAGCGTGATGTCGAAATAAGGGATGCGGATCACCCACGGGCGCTCTACCGTCGGCTGGATATGCGACTTCGGCACGGTGACGAGCGCCTGGCCGAGCGTGAGCTTGCGGCCGCGGTTGGCGCCGAAGTCGAGCCGCTTCTCCGTCGAGGCCTCGGCACGGTCGGTCCCGAAGTAGACGGGCACGATGTCGAAGCCCTCCTTCTTCTCCGCGGCCGAGCCGCCGGCCGGGGGCGGCGCAGGTGAAGGCGGTGGCGGAGGTGGAGGCGGTGCCGCCGCCGACGGAGCCGGCGCGCCGGAGCCGCGTCCGAGATCGGGCGGGCCCGACTCGAGGCCGCGCGCGGGCACCTCGTCCCGCTCGGGTGGCGCCTCCGCGACGGAAGGAGCCGCGTCGGGCGCCGCCTCTTCGACCGCCGGAGCCCCCGCGGCAGGCTCGGCTTCCGTGGCCGTCTCGGGCGCGACGTCGTCGAGCGGCTCCGCGGGCCTGGCCTCCGCAGCCTTCTTCGGCGGCGGCCCGGGCGACGGTGTCGCGACGGGAGGCCTCGCCTCCGGCACCGGCTCGGCGGCCTTGGGCCAAACCTCGTCGGGTGCGCGCGCGGCCCGATCGACCGTCCCGAGCCCGGTGGTCAGAACGATGAGCGCCACAGGCAAGACCGCGAGCGCCACGAGGCACAGCCGCGCCAGCGCCCGGGCGAGCTTGGGCATGGCCCCCGTCGCGCTCCACGCGAAGAGGAACAGCACCAGCAGCGCCACGCCGACGAGCGCCATGCGAATGAGCTCTGGCAGTTCCGTCATAGCCCCGTCCCCCCGCTCTTCCCCATTCGTCGCCAAAACCAGTCTAGTCCGCCTGGGCAAAGCGCGCCAATCGTACTCGGTGCGGGCGATTGGAGCCGGCAAAGGCGACCGGACAAGGGCATTGCGCCCACCGAGGAAAACGGCGGCGTGGCGCACCCTGTCCTCTTGCCGGGCGCGGAAATCCTGCACATGGTCCGCGTCTCCGGCGGCCGCGCCGGGTTGCACGTCCCTCCCCGCCCTGTGGAAGACTCTCCCGATGCGCCAGATCCCGACCCCGGCCGAATACAAGGACCGCATCCTTGCGGGCGATCGAACGGCGCTGGCGCGGGCCATCACGCTCATCGAGAGCACGAAGCCGGCCGACAACGCCGCCGCGCAGGAGCTGCTCCAGCTTCTGTTGCCCCACGCGGGGCGAGCCATCCGCCTCGGCATCACGGGCGTGCCCGGAGTGGGCAAGTCGACGACGATCGATCAACTGGGCACGAACCTCGTCAACGCCGGCCACAAGGTGGCCGTGCTCGCCGTCGATCCGACCTCCAAGCGCACCGGCGGCTCGATCCTCGGCGACAAGACCCGCATGAGCCAGCTCGCCCCGCTGGCGAACGCGTTCATCCGGCCCTCGCCGACGTCGGGCACGCTCGGCGGCGTCACCCGCAAGACGCGTGAGACCATGGTGCTGCTCGAGGCGGCCGGGTTCGATGTCGTCATCGTCGAGACGGTCGGTGTCGGCCAGTCCGAGGTCGCGGTCGCCGACATGGTCGACTTCTTCCTCGTGCTCCTGCTCGCCGGCGGCGGCGACGACCTGCAAGGCATCAAGAAGGGCATCATCGAGCTCGCCGACATGATCGCCATCAACAAGGCGGACGGCGACAACGTCACCCGGGCCCAGCGCGCGGCGAACGAGTACCAGAACGCGATCGCGATCTTCACGCCGAAGTCGGCCGCATGGCTGCCGCCGGTCGTCACCATCTCCGGCCGCACGAACCTCGGCCTCGACGCGCTATGGGACAAGATCTGCGCGCATCGCCGCCTGATGCACGAGAACGGCGAGTTCGCGGAGCGCCGGCGGCGCCAGGCGGTGGAGTGGATGCGCGACATGCTGAGCGACCGCCTGCTGCATGCGGTGAAGGCGAACCCGGCGGTCGCCGCACGCCTGCCGGAGATCGAGGCCGCCGTGCGCGACGGCCGCCTCTTCCCGACGCGCGCCGTCGACGAGATTTTGGACCTCATGGGCCTCAAGGCATAACGCTTGCGCCATGAGCGCAAACGATCTCCAACGTCGCGCGCCCCGCGTGCCTTCGCACCGGAGGTGACACCGTTCGGGGAGCGGGGCGCGGCGGAGCCGCGGGTCGTCCGCAAGGATCTAGAATGAAGCGCCGCGGCGCCCCGCTTTGACGGGCTTCGCCTGGGCTCGCTCTTACCCCAGGCCTGCCGGCCTCCACTTTTCACCGGTACCCCACCCGGACCCTGCGTTACCGCGGGGTATGGAGATAAAGTCGGGAGGGTTGGCCCGCGTCGAGCCTCGAAGGTCCTCCCGCACCCGCCCCTGCGTCGCGCGATCCAGACGCCTCCGGACGGCGCCCCCGAGTGATGCAGGTGCGCCAGTCTAGGGTGCGCGATAAGCGGCGGGGATAACTTCGCTCCCAACGTCATGGCCGCCCATGAGGCGGCCATCCAGGAGTCCAGGCTCAACGGTTGGCGGCTGCAGCCCTGGATGGCCGGGTTGAACCCGGCCATGACGTGGGGGGCCGTTTCAGAATCCCCGGCGGCCGGTGACGTTGGCGTCGATGCAGGTCTGCTTCACCCGGATGTCGTGGCCCACGAACGCGCAGACGTGACGCTTCGTGTTGGGGTTGTTGCGGATCTCGGCAAAGGAGACCTTCATGCCGTACTGGCGCGCGACATCGGCGAGGAGTTTGTCCTGACAATAGGGCGTCGTCAGCAGGTTGCCCTGGACGAGCTGGGCGCCGTTGCGGCACACGATGGCCGCCTCCGCCGTGGCGAGACCTGACAGCACAAACGCGCAGGCGGACAGGGCCGCCGCATGCAGGGACCGCGTCATGTGTTTGCTCCTGCCGCTTGCCGCTTGCCGGCGCCTGTGTCACGGCCATGCCATAGCATGTTCCTGCGGACTCCGCCGCTGCCGCGATTGACAGTTCCCGGAGTTTGCGTCATCCGGCCAGGATCGAGCCAGGAGGGCCCGCGATGATCAACGTCTACGACTGCCGGAACGGCCTGCTGGTGCGGCAGGCGGCGGAGAGCCCGATCGGACCGGACGCGGTGTGGATCGATCTCGTCAATCCGACGCAGCAGGATGAGGCGACCGTGGAGGCGGCCACCGGACTCGACGTGCCCACGCGCGACGAAGCACGCGAGATCGAGGCCTCGAGCCGCTTCTACGAGGAGAACGGCGGCACGTTCATGACCACCTTCATCGTCCACATGCCCGAGGGACAGCCGCCGGTCTCGTCGACGGTGACCTTCATCCTGAAGGACCATCGCCTCCTGACCGTGCGTTACGTGGAGCCGCGTTCGTTCCCGGCCTTCGTCGCCCGGGGCGAGAAGGGGGCGGTGGTCTGCACCTCCGGCGGCGCCATCATGATCGGCTTGATCGAGGCCCTGGTGCAGCGCACCGCCGACGTCATCGAGCGCATCCAGGACGACGTCGACAAGCTGACCCACAATGTCTTCAACCTGAAGACCCAACGGCGGGACGCCTCGCGCCGCCTCGACGTCCTGTTGAAGCAGACCGGCAACGAGGGCGATCTCGTCGCCCGCGTGCTGGAAAGCGCAACGTCGCTCGACCGCACGCTGCACTTCTTCAGGGACGCCGCCCGCGAACGGGGCTTCGATCCGCGTCTCCTGCAGCGCATCGACGTCGCCCAGCGCGATATTCTCTCGCTCATGGATCACACGCGGTTCCTCACCAACCGCATCGGCTTCCTGCTCGAGGCGACGCTCGGCATGATCTCGACCGAGCAAAACCAGATCATCAAGCTGTTCTCGGTCATGGCCGTGATGCTGATGCCGCCGACCCTCGTTGCCTCGATCTACGGCATGAACTTCAAGGCCATGCCGGAGCTCGACTGGCCGTGGGGCTACCCGATGGCGCTGGCCCTGATGGTCCTCGCGGCCCTCATTCCGTTCCTCTATTTCCGCCGCAAGGGCTGGCTCTGACAGCGCAGGTCAGATACTGCGCCTACGGAGCGTGCAGCGCACAAAACGTCCATGAAGGCGCCGTTTTTCCGTCACGTGCTCAGAGGCTTCAAACGTAACCTTAACACGAAATTGTGCGACGTGCGGTCGCGTGACTTGTCGGCACCACATCTGATCCGACAGCCTTTTTCGGCACTTGTCTCATTTTTTCTGAATGTCGTTCATGTGTGTCTGTTGACCCCTCAGCACAGCGATGCTTCGTTCCCCGCACCAGACGGGGGCAGCGACCGTTGCAACCGAAACATGATCGGCGAACGAGGGAGTTCTGGTTCCAAGCTCAGGTTCCCTCTCAAGCTCAAGGCGGATCGAGAAGCCCGACCTGACGCCTGCCCGTGTGCCGTGCCCCGTGCGGGGCATGTGCCGGGGAGGGGCAGCGTCCGGCAACGGCCGGCGGCGAAGCCCCGCGCGATCCCCATACGCCTTGGGTTCACCTGAGCGCGACGTCGCCTGAAGAGATGGAGATGTGAGATGCGCGTTCTGACTGCTGCCGCGGCGGCCCTGCTCGCCTTCGGCTTTGCCGATGCTCCGACGGCCAGCGCCGCCTGGGAGTGCCGGGGCCCCGCCCCCTCGTGCGCCGCGCCCGGCAAGGCGCATAAGGCCAAGGCTTACAAGGCCTCGCACAAGGCCGTGAAGGCCCACAAGACCGCCTACAGCAAGCAGGCCAAGAAGATCTACCGCTCCAAGTCGTCGAAGAAGTCCTACTCGACCGCCAGCTCCGGCGGCGGCTACAGCGGCATGGCCTCGTACTACTGGCAGCCCCAGCGCGTCGCGTCCGGCGGCTGGTTCAACCCGAACGCCATGACGGCCGCGCACAAGACGCTGCCCTTCGGCACCAAGGTGCGCGTCACGAACCGCAACAACGGCCGGTCGGTCGTGGTGACCATCAACGACCGCGGACCCTACATCAAGGGCCGCATCATCGACCTGTCGCGCGCGGCGGCCCAGCAGGTCGGCATGACGGGCTCGGGCGTGGCGCCGGTTTCGGTGGCCGTTCTCGGCCGCGGCTGATCCCTTGGGACGTTGAGATAACCCGACCATGAGCACGGGGGCGGCAGGAGGCATCACAAGCCTTCGCCGCCCCTCTTCCTTTTTGATGCCCGCGAATCGCCGTAGCGGAAATAAAGCGCGACCGCGCGCGTTCTCGCATCACCCGCCACGATCCCACGGTGCCGCATGCTCCGCTCCGCCCTTCCCGTCGTCCTTGTCGCCCTTGCCGGCGCCGCCCCGCTCGCGGACGCCCTCGTCTCGGATGCCCTGGCGAACCCGCCGGAGAGCGGCTGGAGCACAAAGGTCCACGTGCAGGCTCCGCCCCCGGCCGCCGCACGCACGTCGCTGCCGGGTGCCCGGCCCGCCGCGAACAAGCGCGCGGTGAAGCCGCACGCGCTCGACGGCATCGCGTCCTTCTACTGGCAGGGCCAGATGACGGCCTCCGGGGAAGTCTTCGACAAGCGCGCCATGACCGCCGCCCACCCGACCCTGCCGTTCGGGACCCTCGTGGAGGTCACCAACCTGCGCAACGGCAAGACGACCGTGGTGCGCATCAACGACCGCGGGCCGTTCAAGCCCGGCCGCATCATCGACGTGTCGGAGGCGGCGGCCGAGGTGCTCGGCATGCAGGCGCGCGGGCTGGCCCCCGTCCGGCTGCAGATCGTTGCCGCCGCGAACGCCCGTTGACCCTCCGAGGAGGTTCCGCCCGCCGGACGATTGCAGCCCGCCCGCAACAAGCGGTAACTTGCGGCAAATCGCTATCGCTTCCTGCGTGGGTTCCCGAGCATGGCCGCCGACAAGACCGTTCCGCCCCGCGCCGAACGCAGCGCCGCGGTGCAGATGCTGCGGACCGCGCTCATCGAACGGAAGATGACGCAGGCCGAGCTCGCCGATGCGGCCGAGTGCCACGAGAAGACGATCCAGAACCTCCTCGGCGGCCGGGCGGTGCGCGACCAGACCCTGTTCGACGTCTGCATGGTCCTGGGGCTCGACTATCAGCGCGTGAAGGAGCTGTGGTCGGGCGCGATGACGACGGCGCAGCCGATGGACCTGAAGGGCGAGGGCGGCCTCGTGGCGCCGGTCTACATGGGCGCCTACACGCGGGCGGGCGTCGACCACTACATCGGCAGCTATCTCACGCTGCGGCCCGCATTCGCCGCGCCCCAGAACATCGTCGCCTACCGCACCGACATCATCTGGGACCCCGAGTGGCCCTCGCTCATCTTCGAGGAGCGCGACCGTCCCGACGTGCCGTTCTCGCACCGGGGCCGGCTCTACATTCCCTCCTCGTCGATGTTCATCCACCTCGTCTCGCTGACCAAGGGCGCGATGCGCATGGTGCTCGTCTCGCAGCTCGACACGGCCGGCGAGATGCGCGGGCTCATCACCACCCTCAACAAGCAGGGCCGCTTCTTCGTGCCGGTCGCGGCCCCGATCGCCTACCTGAAGCGGTCCGATTTCAAGGGCGTGGCGCTCGGCGACCTGACGGCGGCAAGCCCCGCCTGGGCCGAATACCGGCGCGTCCTCGACGAGACGATGGCCGAAGGCTATGCCCGGCTCGCAACCCCGTGAGCTTTCGGTCCGGGGGCACGCTCGTCAGGATTACGAGCCGCGCGCGGCTTGCGGCGGGGCGGCGGTGGGCTCCGGCGCCGGGTTCAGCACCGGCGCACTCTCGGCAGCGGGCTCGCTGCGGACCGTCGCCGGCCTCGACGGGCGCCCGGCGCGCACGGCCTCGAAGTGGGAGCGCAGATTGACCGTCGAACGCCGTCCGATGGCCCGGCGATGCGTCGTGAGCCACTTCTCCGCTTCCGTGCGTCCGGCCGCGTGCAGGTGGTTGAGCAGCGCCATGTCCGGGTTGATCTTGGTCTCGTCGGAGAGAACGCCGGTATAGGGTGCCGCCTCAACGAGGTGGAACCGGTGCTGGGCCAGACGGCGCAGGCGGGAGAAGCGGGAGCGCACCGCGCCATGCATCGCCTCGCGGGCCATCTCGATGATCTCTGCGTCGCGGATCAAGGGCGCATTGAACGTCAGGCGGTTGACGTGGGCCTGGATCTCGCGCGCGCCCGTCGGCAGCCCCTCCTTCTTGAGCGGCGAGAGCTGGACGATCAGCGTGTCGGCGACGGGGCTCTGCAGCGCCAGCGTGACGAGATCCGGATTGGCCGAGAAGCCGCCGTCCCAATAGGCGACGCCGTCGATCTCGACCGCATGGTGCAAGGCAGGCAGGCAGGCCGAGGCGAGAACGGCATCGACCGTGAGCTCGTCCCGGCGAAAGAGCCGCGCCTCGCCCGTCGCCACCTCGGTCGCCGCGATGAGGAGCTCGACGGGCGCGTGGTTGCGGATCGCCGCGAAGTCGATGGTCTCGACGAGCAGCCGGCGCAGCGGATCGAAGCCCAGCGGATTGAACTCATAGGGCGACCACAGGCTTGCCAGATGCGCCAGCGGCGCGGAGCGCGACAGCGTGAAGAGCACGGGATTGAGACGGATGAACTCGGGCACGCCCGCTTTCGCGACCGCTTCCCAGATTTGGCGCAGCTTGGCGCGCGCGCCGTCCGCTCCGTTCTCGGCGAGGCCGGCAGCGAGGGCTGCCGCGTTGATGGCACCCGCGCTCGCCGCACTGATCCACGCGAACGAGAGATAGCGCTCCTCGAGCAGGCGATCGAGGACGCCCCAGGTGAAGGCGCCGTGCGTGCCGCCGCCCTGGAGGGCGAGATTGAGTTTCAATCGGCGTCGAAAGATCTGCAAACGAAAGGTGCCCCGCTTCATGGTCCGGATTTCGGATCGCACGATCCTGATCCGGAACGTGGCGCAACACCCTGACGGTATCATGACCGGGGCGCGATCGGCACACCGCCGGCAGCGGCGATATTCCGTGACGCCGTAGCCACGGCCGGTCCCGCCCTCTGTCAAAACGTCGCGCGTCGGACGCGATGCCGCAACCTCACCGTCGTTCGGCGGCACGGCGTGCGGAGAACCGCCACGACTGCAGAGCCTTGCGCGCAGACGCACGTGAAGGCCGGACGGAATGTCCTGCACTCAAGCCTGCGCCGCCGGCGGCGTGAGGACGTGACGCGCAATCTCCACCACGTCGCCGGCCGGTCCGCCCAGCCCCCGCACGATCATTTCGATCCGCAGACGATCGCCGCCGTTCGCGAACCGAAACAGATTGTAGCGTCCAAGCGGCTCCGTGCCGTGCGCCGCCGCTGCCGAGCCCGATGCGACGCCGACGATCGGGATCGGGCCGGTGGTCGCCGGGTGCCACACGAGACTGTCGCGATGATTATGTCCATGCAGGACGAGCTCGGCGCCGCACCGCGACAGCACGGCCGCCAGCGCGTCTGCGTCTTTCAGCGCTCGGCGCGGCGCCGTCTGCCCCGGCAGCGGCGGATGATGGATCAGGACCACGCGCGGGAGACCCTCGCGCCCGAGGCGGATCAGCAGGGCCTCGAGCGCCGCCAACTGCTCCGGGCCGATGCGGCCGGCAGCGATCAGCGGGCGCGTCGGGATCGCCGAGTTGAGGCCGATGAGGGCCAGCGGCCCCGCGCGCCGCACGAACGGGAACAGCTGCGGCGGCGCGTCCGCGAACGCCGCACCCCAGGCATCGGCGGCGAGATAGTCGCGCCAGATCTCGACACACGTCGGACCGCTCATGCGGCGCGTGTAGATGTCGTGGTTGCCCGGGATGGCCGTGACGTTGTCCGGCGGACCGAGCGTCTTCAGCCAGCCGAGCGCGGCGCCGAACTCGTCGGGCAACCCGAGATTGGCGATGTCGCCGGTGACCGCCACGTGGTCGGCACCATGCGCCCACAGGTCGGCCGCCATCCGATCGGCCACCGCCTGCACATGGACGCGGCGACGGCGGTGCGCCCAGTTCAGATAGCCGAGCCCCCGCTTCACATTCCAATGGCTCGGACCGAAACCGAGGATGGGCGTCAGGTGAAGGTCGGAGATGTGGGCGAGCGAGAAGGCGTGCGTCATGGATGGCGGGAGCCGCGCAAGGGCGGCATGGCTCTGTAGCTTTTTTTACTAGCACGGGCGCGCCGGTACCGCTTGCCATTTCGGCGAAAGCGTCAGAAAGGCTGTGCGGTGTCTCCGCGCTGCACTCCCGATCGGGCCCGTCAGAGAATGGACAAGGACAAGCTCGTCATGCAGATGCTGCAGCGCTACTGGCGGCTAGCCCGCGGGCTGACGCTCGGCGCCCAGGGGCTCGTCGTGGACGAGAGCCGACGCGTGCTGCTTATCCGGCACACCTACCGCCCGGGATGGCACTTTCCCGGCGGGGGCGTGGAGAAAGGCGAGACGGTGGCGACCGCGCTCGCGCGCGAGCTTTCGGAGGAGGCCGGCGTGAGCCTCGTCGCGCCGCCCGAGCTGTTCGGCGTCTATGCCAACTTCCGCTACTTCCCGAACGACCATGTCGCCTTCTTCATCGTGCGCTCCTGGCAGCAGGCGCAGGTTCCCCCGCCGAGCGTCGAGATCGCCGAGCAAGGTTTCTTCGCGCTCGATCAGCTTCCGGCCGGCACCCACCGCAGCGTCGTGTCGCGGATCGCGGAGGTTTTCCACGGCCAGCCGCGCGATACGCTCTGGTAGCCGAGGGCCGGTTCTTGAGAGCCCGGCCACAAAGGGCCGGCAGAGGGTGTGCTGGACCCCTTCCGGCAATCGTGCTAGCTCGCCGCGCGTGACTCCGACCCATCGGGACCACGTGAAGCGCAATGTCCGATAAAGTCCTCATCCGCCCCGCCGAGCCCGGCGACATAGCCGCCATCGGCGCGCTCCACGCACGTGTCTTCGGGCCCGGGCGCTTCGCGCGCTCGGCCTACCGGGTGCGCGAGGGGCGGCGCGACGGCCGCAGGTTTTCCGACTTCTGTCACGTCGCCGTGCGCGGACAGCGCCTCATCGCGTCGATCACTTTGAGCGATGTGAGGGTCGGCGGCGTGCCCGGCGCGGTTCTGCTCGGGCCCGTCGCCGTCGATCCTGAGTTCGCCGGCCAGGGGTTCGGCCGCCAGTTGATCGCCGAGGGCATCGCGGATGCGCGCGCGGCCGGGAAGTCCCTCGTCATCCTCGTCGGCGACGTCCCCTACTACGGCCGCCTCGGCTTCCAGCAGGTGCCGCCGGGACAGATCACGCTGCCCGGTCCCGTGAACCCGATGCGCCTGCTCGCTGTCCCTCTGACCGACGGCGCGATCGAGGCCGCGCGCGGACTCGTCACCGCGGCGTAGACGACGCGGCTAGGCCAGGACTAAGCCAGGAACGGATCCTTCATCAGGATCGTGTCGTCGCGCTCCGGGCTCGTCGACAGAAGCGTCACGGGACATCCGATCAGCTCCTCGATCTGGCGCACGTACTTGATCGCCTGGGCCGGCAGGTCCGACCAGCTCCGCGCGCCGCGCGTCGACTGCGACCAGCCCTCGAGCGTCTCGTAGACCGGCTGCACGCGCTGCTGCGCATTCTGGCCGGCCGGCAAGCGGTCCAGATGTGCGCCGTCGAGGCTGTAGCCGACGCAGACCTTGATCTCCTTGAAGCCGTCGAGCACGTCGAGCTTGGTCAGCGCGATGCCGTCGATGCCGGAGACCTTGCACACCTGGCGCACGAGCACCGCGTCGAACCAGCCGCAGCGGCGCTTGCGGCCCGTCACCGTGCCGAACTCATGGCCGCGCTCGCCGAGCTGCTCGCCGATCGCGTCGTCGAGCTCGGTCGGGAACGGGCCGGAGCCGACGCGCGTCGTGTAGGCCTTGGCGATGCCGAGCACGTAGCCGACCGCGCGCGGCCCCATGCCCGAGCCGGTGGCCGCCTGCGCCGCGATCGTGTTCGACGACGTCACGAAGGGATAGGTGCCGTGGTCGATGTCGAGGAGCGCGCCCTGGGCCCCCTCGAACAGGATCTGCTTGCGCGCGCGATGGGCCTGGTCGAGCAGCTCCCACGTCACGTCCACGAAGGGCAGGATCTTCGGCGCGATCTCCTGAATCTGCGCAATCAGCTTGTCCTTCGCGACGAGCTCCTTGCCGAGCCCGGCGCGCAGCGCATTATGGTGCACGAGCAGCCGATCGATCTTCGGCCCGAGCGTCGCGCCGTTCTTCAGATCCTGCACGCGGATGGCGCGGCGGCCGACCTTGTCCTCGTAGGCCGGGCCGATGCCGCGGCCCGTCGTGCCGATCTTGGCGGTCCCGGCCGCCTCCTCGCGGATCACGTCGAGCTCTCGGTGCAGCGGCAGGATGAGCGTGGCGTTCTCGGCGATGCGCAAATTCTCGCGCGTGATCGCGACGCCCTGCTTGCCGAGCTTCTCGATCTCCGCGATGAGCGCCCACGGATCGACGACGACGCCGTTGCCGATGATGCCGAGCTTGCCCGGACGCACGACGCCGGAGGGCAGCAGCGACAGCTTGTAGGTGTTCTCGCCGATGACGAGCGTATGCCCGGCGTTGTGCCCGCCCTGGAAGCGCACGACGACGTCCGCGCGCTCGGACAGCCAATCGACGATCTTGCCTTTGCCTTCGTCGCCCCACTGGGCGCCGACCACCACTACGTTGCCCATCGCGAGCCTCTAGACGTGCCTTGGCCCCGGCCGTCGCAGGGCCGGGGCCAAGTGCGCACCATGAACCTTTCGGCCCCGCTTATAGCCCAGAATCGACGCTCCCCAACACCCTTGATGCCGCGGCACGGCACGCCAACCGCGCCGTTTGACCGGAGGCCGGGTTGCCTATAGACCCCCTCGGTCGCCCGACCGCAAAGGACCTTTCGCGATGCTCTCGCGCCTCGACCGCGCCTCGACGGTCCATGCCTCTGTGCTGCTCGCGCTGACGATGGCGATCTGGGCCGGAAACCATATTCTCGGCCGGTGGGCGAGCGGACTGATCCCGCCGATGACACTCGCCTTCCTGCGCTGGTCGCTCGCCGCCGTTCTCGTCCTGCCCTTCGCGTGGACCTCGCTCCGCGCCGACTGGCCGGTGATCCGCCAGAACGTGCCGCGGCTCCTCTTGCTCGGCTTCATGGGCTCGGGCATCTACAATACCCTGCAATACATCGCGCTCACCGAGACGACGGCGACCAACGCCGCGATCCTCAACTCGTGGGGCCCGGTCCTCATCGTGCTCGCCGGCGCCGCGATCTTCCGCGACCGGCTGCGCGCCAACCAGATCCTCGGCATGGCGGTGTCGCTGGTCGGCGTCGCCGTCGTGGTGCTTCGGGGCGAATTGGCGCGCGTTGCCGACCTGTCGTTCAACCGCGGCGATCTCGTCATGCTGTTCGCCACCGGCGTGTGGGCGCTCTACACGACGCTCCTGCGCACGCGGCCCGCGATCTCGACCTTGAGCTTCGTCGGCGTCACGTACACAATCGCCGGCCTCGTGAACCTGCCGCTCGCGGGCTGGGAGCATGCGCACGGGCTCACGGTCCAGTGGTCGGCCGCGACGGTTGCCGCCATCCTCTATGCCGGCGTGCTCGCGAGCCTCGTCGCCTACCTCTTCTATGCGCTGAGCGTGGAGGTGATCGGCGCCAACCGCACGGGCATCTTCATTCACCTGATCCCGCTGTTTACAAGCGTGCTGGCGATGGTGCTCCTCGGCGAAGAGCCCGCGCCCTACCACGCGGCGGGCTTCGCCCTCATCCTCGCCGGCGTGTTCATCGCCCAGCGCTAGGCGGCGGGACGGCGCAGCAGGATGTCAACGGCGACGTTGATCTGCTTCAGGCGCTCGGTGCGCGCCGCCCGGTCCGACGCATCGGCGGCCACGTCGGGATGCCAGGACTGGCGCAGCGCCTCGGCGACCTTGCGGATCACGGCCTCGCTCGCATCGCTGCTGAGACCCAGAAGCGCCAGCGCCTCCGCCCGCGTCGACGGCATGCCGGGCGACGGCGCGACGGCGCCGGTGACGGCGGGCGCCTCGGGGGTCGCCCGCAGCACGAGGGCCCGTCCGGACGTCTCCGCCGGTGCTTGCGGCCCGAAGCCCGGCAGCACGGGCTCGACCGGCACCCGGAGGGCGACGCTCGCGACGGGCGCTGCCGCCTGCTTGCGCAGAATGACGAGGAGCGCGCCGAGCGTGGCGGCCGCAATGGCAATCGCGAACACGATCGGCGGCAGCCCCAGGCGCATGCCTCCCCCCGACATGCCCCATCCCTTGACGCTCGTCCCGTCGGCAGACGGTGCGTCGGAGGCGCGCGGGGCGGCGATCTCGGCGGCCGCGACGATGGTGTCCTTCGCCGGCTTGCCGGCGGCGCTCGCCTCCTCGACGTGCTTGGCCGCAGGATTGTTGAGGATCGTGGGCAAGGCCGGCGAGCCCGTCGCCGCGGGTCCCTGAGGCGCGTTCAGCGCATCGGCCGCAGTCGCTGCGGAAGCAGGCGTTGCGGAAGCTGAGGACGCCGTCTTGTCCGTGCTCGCGGTCTCGAGAGGCTTGCTGTCCGGCTCGGACGGCTTCGGCTTCGCCGCCGGAGCGCCGGGCTCAGGCGGCTTCGCCGTAAGCGCCGGCTGAAAGGGAGCCTCCTGCGTCTGCGGCGGCCTGCGATCGTGCGCGGCGCCGCCCGTCGCACGGGGATGCGCCTCAAGCTCTGCCACGCGCGGATCGAGCGGGGTGAAGATCGCCTCCGTACCGGCCAGCGGCGCGAAGCCGTCCGGCATCTGCACGACGCCCCCGCTCGGGCGCGGCGCGGGGAACGGATAGGCGGTGCCGTCGGGATCGCGCGACGCGGAGCGCGGACCGACGCGATAATAGAGCAGGCCGTCGCGATCGAAGTAGGCGCGGCCGTCGGTCGAGGCGGAGATCGCGGCGTAGAACTCGGGCCAGGCCACGCGGTCCGGTCCGCACGCCATGGTGAAGCGATGCACGAGGAAGCTGCGGCAGCGATCCGGGTTCTGCTCCGAGCAGGCGCGGTAGCGCTTCTGCTCCCGCGCGCCGTAAATGCGGTACGCCTGGTCCGAGGATGGCCGCGCGCGCACCTTTCCGCCGACGACCGTACAGTCGAAGGGAAGGACGATCTGCTCATCGGCCCGCGCCGGAGCGTATCCCCCCGCAAGGAGCAGCAGGCTCGACAGCAGCAGGAACGGCAGCGTGCCCGTCAACGGCGATGTGCTCATGGGGCGAACCTAGCCCCAAGCATGGCAGCTTTGTGTCGCAGCGGCGCACAACCTGGTGGAGAGCGCGCGGCGTTGCCGCGCGGCACCGATGGCCCCGCTCCCGCTCTCACGGCGTAGGCAGACGGCCCCGGCCCGCCGTGCATTGAAAGGACCGGCGCCAGAGCTTAAGTGGAAGCCAAGATGCGCCCGGCACGCTGGCCGGCCGCCCGCTCCACGGCATCGGAACCGATCCCATGATCCTTCGCGACACGCTTGCCGGCTACGGTCTCGTCTCGCGCCTGCTGCACTGGGTGATGGCGGTGGGCATCGTCTTCCTGTTCGGGCTCGGCTGGTGGATGGTCGATCTCGACTATTACAGTCCTTATTACAATTCCGCCCCCGACCTGCACCGTAGCGTCGGGCTCCTCATGCTGGCGCTGCTCGCCGTGCGCGTCCTCTGGCGGGCGGCGAGCGTGCGGCCCGCCGACGACGATCTCAGCGCCTTCGAGCGCAAGGCCGCACGGCTCGTGCACTGGGGATTTTATCCCTTGCTCCTCGTGCTCATGGTCAGCGGCTACCTCATCTCGACGTCCGACGGGCGCGGCATCGACATGTTCGGGCTCGTCACCGTGCCGGCGATGGTGGTCGAGAAGGGGCTGTCGGATACGGCGGGTCTCGTGCATGAATGGGCCGCCTACGCGGTCATGGTGCTCGCGGGCGTCCATGCGGCTGCCGCATTGAAGCATCACTTCTTCGACCGTTCGGCCGTGCTCACCCGGATGTGGAAAGGCCCGGCCTGACATCTCCCCCGCAACTCGATAAAGGAACAGACGCCATGATCCTCAGCTCCGGACGCCTCGGGCTCGCCGCGGTCCTCCTCGCGCTCGCCGGGCCGGCGCCGCTGGCTTTCGCGCCCGCGGCCGAGGCCGCCGACTATGTGATCGACACCAAGGGCGCTCATGCCTCGATCAACTTCCGCGTCAATC
Organism: uncultured Hyphomicrobium sp.; assembly: GCA_964589785.1. GTDB lineage: Bacteria > Pseudomonadota > Alphaproteobacteria > Rhizobiales > Hyphomicrobiaceae > JAGVSR01. The sequence continues at coordinate 510,506 of CAZPUQ010000001.1, read as the reverse complement.
ACCTGGGCTTCAGCTGGCTCATCGGCCGCTTCGATACCTTCACCGGCACCTTCTCGTTCGACGAGAAGAATCCCGGTGCCTCCAAGGTCGCCGTCGAGATCGACACCGCGAGTGTGAACTCCAATCACGCCGAGCGCGACAAGCATCTGCGCTCGGAGGACTTCCTCGATGTCGCCAACCACCCCAAGGCGAAGTTCGTCTCGAAGTCCGTCACGGCCAAGGACGGCAAGGCGACGATCGTGGGTGACCTGACGCTGCGCGGCGTGACCAAGCAGGTGACGATCGAGGCCGCAGCCGTCGGCGGCGGGGACGATCCGTGGGGCGGTTTCCGGCAGGGGTTTGAAGGCAAGACGAGCTTCGCGCTCGCCGACTTCGGTATCCCGAAGGACCTCGGACCGGCTGCCCGGACGGTCGAGCTGACGCTGCAGGTCGAGGGCGTGCGCAAGTAGACGGCCGATCGGTGAGATGCGACGACGCCCGCCGCGCCTCGCGCCGGCGGGCGTTCTCGTCTCCGATCAGGACAAGGCAAACGAGCGGCCATCTAAGGCCCGTAAATCCGATGGTAGCGGGACCCGGACTTGAACCGGGGACCTACGGATTATGATTCCGCCGCTCTAACCAACTGAGCTATCCCGCCATACCAGGGCGCGGCGTCGCCGCGATGACCCGGCGGCTACGCCGCCATACCAGAGAGCGGCTCCGCCGCCTGCCGGAGCGCCGTCTATAGGAAGGCGCGGCCGAGCCTGTCAAGCGGCGCGCCCCGAGCGGCGCACGGGCCTGCTTGCCCGGAGCCGCGCGGGCGGCCTGTCATTCAGCCTGTCATTCGGCGGCGATACGCTTTGCTTGTTTGAGCTTCTGGAAGCGCATCATGGTGAAGATGCCGAACGGGCGCACGGACCGGCGCTCGACGAGCTTCAGGTCGTCGCAGACCATGACGCGCGAGTGGTCAAACACGGGCCGCCAGCCGATCAGCTCCGCGAACGGCGCCATGCGCCGCTCGACCCACCCGCGCACGCCTTCCTCCTGGCTGAAGTGGTTGACGAGGACGACCTCGCCGCCGGGCTTCGTCACCCGCGACAGCTCGCGCATGACCTTCTCCGGATCGGGCACGACCGTCATGACGTACATGGCAACCGTGGTGTCGAACGAGTGGTCGGGGAAGTCGAGCTCGCCCGCATCCATCTCGTAGAGGCCCTTGACATTCGTGAGACCGAGCTCGTCCACCCGCTGGCGCGCTTTTTCCAGCATGTCCGTCGACAGATCGATGCCGACGATCTCCAGATCGCGCTTGTAGTCGGGCAGCGAGAGGCCCGTGCCGACGCCTACCTCGAGGACCGTGCCGACGCGGTTGCGGTTGATGGCCTCAGCCGTGTGGCGGCGCCCCTCGGTCGCGACCTTGCCGAAGGTGTGGTCGTAAACCGGCGCCCAGCGCCGGTAGGCGACCTTCACCGCATCCTCGTGGATGTGGCCGATGTGAACGATGCGGCCACCCGACTTCTGCACCGGAACGCTGATGCGGCGCGCATTGGGCCGCAAGTTCGAAATCATCTGCCAACCTCGCTCTTTCAAACCACCACCCGGCAAACCGCCCCCCGGCCCTCGTGTGCAGCCGGTAAGCTGGCCCCCTAACGCGCCGCTCGCCTTGCCGTGTCCGGGCGAGCCGGATCGGTCTCCCCCGGTCGTCCACCCCGCCCCGGGCGGTCGCCCGGCTTCAGGGTCCTCATGATCGTGCCGCCGCCCAAGACGCGGGCCTCACTGCTGCCGTCCGCGTAGAACACACACGCCTGCCCGGCCGCGATGCCCTGCTGCCCCTCGACCAGCGCCACCGTGATCGAGCCATCTGCATCGCTCGTCAATATGGCAGGTTGTGGCGCCTGGGAGGAACGCACACGAACATGAAGCTGCCGCCTGGCGGCCGCCGCGTCGGCAAGCGGCTCGTTGCCGAGCCAGTTGACGTCCTTCAGGACGAGTCCGGTCGTCTCCAGCGCCTGACGCGGCCCGACGATGACCTCGTTGGTCGCCGCATCGAGGCGCACGACGAACAGCGGCTCCTGGCTCGGGATGCGGATGCCGCGGCGCTGGCCCACCGTGTAGTTGATGATCCCGTCGTGGCGGCCGAGGCGGCGTCCATCGACGTGCACGATGTCGCCGGCCTGCAGCGCGCCCGGCTTCAGGCGCTCAATGACATCCGTGTAGCGGCCCTTCGGGACGAAGCAGATGTCCTGGCTGTCGGTCTTGTCGGCGACCGGCAGATCGAGCTCGCGGGCAAGCTCGCGCACCTCAGCCTTGGTGAGGTCGCCGAGGGGGAACATGAGGTGCTGAAGCTGGGCGGGCGTCGTCGCGTAGAGGAAATAGCTCTGGTCGCGGTCCGCATCCCGGGCGCGGGCCAGAACCGGTCCCGACGGCGTCTCGATGAGGCGGATGTAGTGGCCGGTCGCCAGCTTGTCGGCCCCGAGCTCCAGCGCCCTCTCGAGAAGATCCTTGAACTTGATCTCCTGGTTGCAGGTCACGCACGGAATGGGCGTCTCGCCGGCCATGTAGCTGTCGGCGAAGCTCGTCATCACCTTCTCGGCGAAGCGGTGCTCGAAATCGAGGACGTAGTGCGGAATGCCGAGGACATCGGCGACGCGGCGGGCGTCCTTGATGTCCTGCCCGGCGCAGCAGGACCCTTTGCGCGCCGTGGCGGCCCCGTGGTCGTAGAGCTGCAGCGTGATGCCGACGACATCGTAGCCCTGCCGCTTCAGCAGTGCGGCGACGAGGGAGCTGTCGACGCCGCCGGACATGGCAACGACCACCCGCTGAGCCGGTGCGGCGGCGGCACCCGGCGCGGTCACGGCGTCGTCACATTGAGGGTTCACATGTGTGACCACGACAGCCCCGGCTCGCGAAGGATCGGCTTCATATGCTGGTCCACATACTGGCCCGATCCGCCTTCGGCGGACGGCAACGCCGGACCTGCAACTCCGTTCAAATCCCAATTTTGCGCGCTGCCGTGTCAACACTGCGGCAATGCAGCAGGACGGTCCCGCGCGCCGGACAGGCGACTGTTTAACGCCCGGACGGCGGCGCTGGCAAGTGTTCGTGGCCGGCACGCCCCCAGCCGATTCGGCGGAACGCGCCGACCCGCGGCGCGTTTCGCGCAGCCCCCTCAGCCGGTGCGCTGCGCCCGGCAGAGTTGAGGAAGCCGCAACGGCCATCCCGCAACGGCACGAACGACCCAGTTCGGCATCAACCTTAACCGCGTGGCACCCATTCAGCGGACATCGCTTTATGGTATGTTCACTCAATGGGTTAGGTCGAATTTAAGGGCGGCCTGCTATTGTCTCCCCGAGTGGTCATCAGAGTGTACCGAGTATCATGGCCGAGCATCACATGAGAGCGCGCACGCGTTATGTCATCGGACCGGACGGGTCGCCGCTCACCGTGGCCGACCTGCCGCCGAAGGACACCAAACGCTGGGTGATCCGCCGCAAGGCCGAGGTGGTGGCGGCCGTGCGCGGCGGCCTCCTCAGCATCGAGGAGGCATGCGACCGCTACAAGCTGACCGTCGACGAGTTCCTGTCCTGGCAGCGCTCCATCGACCAGCACGGCCTGCCGGGCCTCAGGGCCACGAAGATTCAGGATTATCGCCGCTGACCGCCGCACGCGGCTCAGCAGCATAGAACGCGCCGCTTCGGGCTTCCGGGGCGGCGCGTATTGGTTTTACGGGCCCGTCCGCCGCTGCACCGCATTATCGGGCCGGGGCCGGTGGCTTCCTGGCCGAGGCGGGCTTGACGGCGGCCGGGGGGGCGGGAGACGCCGCCTGCGATCCCCATCCGCCCATGACCGGCGCTTCCCCGCAGCCCTCCTCGCCTGCCGCCCAGCGCCGTACGTCGCGCTCCAGGCGCTCGGCCTGCTCGGGCGGCAGCTTCTTGTTCTCCACCTCGAGCGTGGTGCCCTCGGGTGCCGGAACGATCGCAAGCTTCCAGGCCTTGATCGAGCGCGGATCGGAGACTTCCGCGTCGCGGGTGTGAATGCTGATCACCGACCCGCCGCCCTTCGAGGGGGGCGCGGCGTCGGCATGATAGATGTAGGCAGGCTTCAGAGGCCCGTTGGCGCCGAACCAGCACGTCAGGATGCCGCGCGCGACGCGGGTGTAGATCTCCGTCGGGGGCCCGACGGGGCGCGGACCGTCGGCGGGCGCGATGGCGGGCTTGATCGCCGCGACGTCGGGCAACCCGGCCGTCCCCGGCAGCGACGGACCCTCGCCTGCGCAGCCCACCAGGCCGAGCGAGAGCGCGAGAAGGATCAGGTAGTCCGGGCGGGCGGGGCGCATGGCGGCTCGATGGGACGTCCCTCGACGGGTTCGAAAAGAGAACGCACACGCGGCCGAGCCGCCCCCGGCGGGAACCGCTCCTGACGCGTGCTTCGCACGGGAAAGGGACCAGCACAAGCCGACGGAAACGAGGCGGGCCGGGATAAACCCCGGCCCGCCTGGACGTCAGACATGGTGTTCAGATGTTATTGGACATGCGTCAGCGGAGCGCCGCACCGTCCGGGCGCTCGCCGCGCCGGCGGCCGTGCGGGACCCGCTCCTGCTCGCGCGGCTCGCTGAGGGCTGCCCGGGCGAGCTGCTCGGCGGCCTCGTCGCGTTCCTTGATCGCCGCCTCGAGTTTCGCCTTCAGCTCGTCGGCCGACGATCGCAGGTTGTCGCGCCGGGCCCCGGCGGACTTGGCGAACGTCGAGTAGGAGAAATGCGACGGGTCCTTGATGCCCGTGCGGTCCTCCTCGGCCTGGATCTGGCGATCCAGGTCGCCCGCGATCGTCTCGAACTCGCGAATCATGAGTTCCAGATCGACGACCTTGCGGGCCTTCTCGTCGGCTTCAAAGCGCTTCAGCCTCAGCGCTGTTTCGCGTGGCTTCATGTTCGATACCCCTAACTCGTTCGAACGCCTGCCCAGACTTGCGAGCCTGTCTTGCGAGCCTGCGCTCCAAGAACCGTGCCAATGCCCGGCTTTGGAGCCTGCCAATCCCATGTTGGTCTGACGGATCTCCGTGCGGAGGCCAGGACCGGCCCGCGTTGCATCCGTCAACCTTACCGGATATTGGTAGCATATGCCAATTAAGTTGCGGTAAAGCAACGGGATGCCAAGCTTTGCTAAAGTTTTGTCTGGTGTCTCGAAAAAGAATCGCGGGACGGCTGTGGCGGCGCTCCGAATTCTGTTACCTGTAGATTCGTACGCGTTTGCGCTTGGCAAACCGGGAATCGCCACAGTCGGGATCGTAGCCGGGCAGGGCTACGTGGTGTCCCCGACGATGGCCGACCGGGATGCCGGAGCGGACGCGGTGGGGCTGGCGGGTAATCTTATCACAAGGCGTTACGCGAGCGTTCCGGAGTCATCCGGGCGACCGACGTTGTCGTGCCCGTCCGCGGAAACGCGGCCCGGCCATTCGCGAGTCATCGAATGGCGCAAGACAAAATTAGGGTTTGTTAACTTCTGGTCGGTAAATTCCTTAAAAGGGATTAGCGCGCAGCCCGAATTTGGAGGCCGCCGCTAGCGTTCTCTTCGGCATCTGGGCAGACGACCTGGCGACGGGACAGGGAAGAGAGGAACGAAAGCAATGCGAGTCCTTCTGATCGAGGACGACAGCGCAACGGCACAAAGCATCGAGCTGATGCTCCAGTCCGAGGGCTTCAACGTCTACACAACGGACCTTGGCGAGGAGGGCGTGGACCTCGGCAAACTCTACGACTACGACATCATCCTCCTCGACCTGAACCTGCCCGATATGAGCGGCTACGAAGTCCTCAAGACGCTGCGCGTAAGCAAGGTCTCGACGCCCATCCTGATCCTCTCGGGCCTGGCCCAGATCGAGGACAAGGTGAAGGGCCTCGGCTTCGGTGCCGACGACTACATGACGAAGCCCTTCCACAAGGACGAGCTGGTGGCGCGCATCCACGCCATCGTCCGCCGGTCCAAGGGCCATGCCCAGTCGGTCATCGAGACCGGCGACCTGCGCGTCAACCTCGACACCAAGACCGTGGAGGTCAACGGCCAGCGGGTGCATCTGACGGGCAAGGAATACCAGATGCTCGAGCTGCTCTCGCTGCGCAAGGGCACGACGCTGACGAAAGAAATGTTCCTCAACCACCTCTATGGCGGCATGGACGAGCCGGAGCTGAAGATCATCGACGTCTTCATCTGCAAGCTGCGCAAGAAGCTCAAGGAAGTGACCGGCGCGCCGAACGGCTACATCGAGACCGTCTGGGGCCGCGGCTACGTGCTGCGCGACCCCGGCGACGAGGGCACGGTGGCGGCCTGATCAGCCGGCGCCGTCCCACCCGTCCAGATGCAGACAGGGGCCCCATGGGCCCCTGTTCCGTTATGGCGCAGCCGCGCCCGTTCTGCGACGCCCGCGCTCCCCGGCGTCAGCGCAAGCCCAGAAGCTCGACCTCGAAGATGAGCGTCGCGTTGGGCGGAATGACGCCGCCGGCGCCGCGCGCGCCGTAGCCGAGGTCCGGCGGAATGATCAGCGTGCGCTTGCCGCCGACCTTCATGCTCGCCACGCCCTCGTCCCAGCCCTTGATGACGCGCCCGGTCCCGATCGGAAACTCGAACGGCTCGCCGCGGTCGAGCGAGCTGTCGAACTTCGCTCCCTTGGCGCCGTCCTCATAGAGCCAGCCCGTATAGTGCATGATGCAGATCTGGCCGGGCCGAGGGCTTGCTCCCTCGCCGACCTTGGTGTCTTCGACTTTCAGTCCCGAAGGTGTCGTCACGGCATTCTCCTCTGCTGCGGCCGCTGCCGGGAACAGACCGGTTGCAAGGACGCCGGTCGCAAGGATGGCGGCCGAAACGAGAAGGCCGAGCAGCCCGGCGCCGGCCTGGGTACAACGTGTCATGCGAACCTCCCTCCGGCCGGCCAACGCGGTCAGCCGATGGGTCTCTAGCCCAACGCCCGCGGCGATGCACCTGCCGAATACGCCGCGGCACTCTCCGGTCGATGCGCCAGACCGCCGACCCGGCTCAGAAGAGGGGCTCGTCGCGGAAATCCTCCTCCGCGAGCCCGACGCTGACCGCTCTCAGGAACGCGTTCGGCTCGATGGGCTTGGCCACGAGCGCCTCGAACTCCCCGGCCCGGATCTGGGCGAGGCGCTGCGGCGAGCCGAGCGCAATGCAGGGCACGTGGCGCGCCTCGAAGCCGGCCATGAGCCGATCGATCTCCGCGTCGTCGATGGCATCGACATCGAGCGCCACGAGGTCGACCCTCTGGCCGTCCGTCTCCATGCTTTTCCCCTCCGGCACATCCGGGGGGCGGACAACGGTATAGCCCGCGTTGTCCAGCATATCCTCGATGAACACGGCGGGATTGCCGCTGCCGTCGATGATCAGAATGCGCTTGGCGGTCTGCTCGAGCGAGCGCTGCGGCGCGGGGCGCGCCTGCGTCAGCTTGCGTCCGGGATTGAACAGATCCGTTGCGGCGCCCTGCCGCCCTGCCCCCGCTTCGACGCCCACGCGCGCCACGATGCCCGCCGGCTCGAAGGCGATCGACGTCTTGAGATTGGGCAGACCTTTCGACCGCTCGATGAGCGTGAGGCCGAAGCCGCGCTGCAGCGGCGGGGCCACCGCCGGGCCGCCGCTCTCGGTCCAGGTGAGCTCGACGAGCCGCGGCTCGTCGTCCCGAATGCGCCAGGTGATCGCGATCCGCCCGCCCGGCGCCGACAGGGCACCATGCTGCATGGCATTCGACGCCAGCTCGTGAAGGATCAGTGCGAGCTGAAGGGCCGTCTGCGGGGGAAGGATCACGGGCTCGCCCGTGAGCGTCACGCGTCCGATCTCTACGCCGAGCACCGAGATCTGCGATCGGACGAGATCGTGGATCGGCGCCCCCGCCCAGGCCACGTCGGTCAATATGTTGTGGGCGCTGGCGAGCGCCTGCAGCCGACCGTTGAAGCTTGCGACGAACTTATCAGGCGTGGGGCTCGTGCGCGCGGTCTGCGCCGCGATCGACTGCACCACGGCGAGCGTATTCATGACCCGGTGGTTCAGCTCGGCAACGAGGAGCGAGCGGATTTCATCGGCCTGTCGACGTTCGGTTATGTCGCGACTGGTTTCCAAGACCAGTTTCCTGCCACCTGCTTGAATGAGTTCCTGACGGCTATCGACCCACACCGCGCTGCCATCGCTCGCCGTATACTGGATTTCTCCGCTGAAACCGCCGTTTGCAAGGATATCGGTATCGAACGCCTCATGCGCCGGGACGTTCCGCGGCTTCAACAGTTCGAACGACGGGCGGCCCAAAGCCTCGGCCTTGGTGTAACCGAACATCTCCTCGCAGCCGCGGTTCCACAGCACGATGCCGTCGCCGATCTCGCGCACCAGGATCGCCTCGTGCGACAGGTCGATGATCCGGGCGAGCTTGCGCAAGCGCTGGCTCTGCTGCCGCTGCTCGGTCACGTCCGTATCGGTGCCGCACCACAACTCGATCTCGCCCTTGGAGTTGCGCACGGGCATGGCGCGCGACAGGAACCAGCGGTAGACGCCGTCGGCGCCGCGCAACGGATAGAGGTCCTCCCAGACCCGGCCGTCCGCAATGCAGCGCGCGAATTTCTCCACGACCCGCACGATGTGCTCGGGATGGTGGAAGACGCGCCAGCCCTGGCCGAGCGCCGTCTCGAGCGAGCTGCCCGTATAGTCGAGCCAGCGCTGGTTGAACCAGAAGACGTTGCCTGCCGGATCGGCGAGCCAGGCCAGTTGCGCCATGTTGTTGGCGAGCGCCTGGAACTGCTGTTCGCTGCGGCGGAGCGTATCGGCGAGCGTCAGCCCGGCCGTGACGTCGCGCGAGATCGAAAGGACGCTGACGACCTTGCCGTGCGAATCCTTGATCGGCGAGATGACGACATCCCACCAGCGCGGTGATCCCTTGGAGGTCGGGCGGGGCGCGGTGAAGCGCGACCCCTGTCCCTGGCAGGCGCTGCGGAAGGCCGCCTCGACCTCGCCGCGGCTCGACCCCGGCCACAGCTCCAGCCAGTTGCGGTTGCACAGCTCCGACCGGTCGGCCGCCTCGAGCGCGGTGAGGCCATTGGCGTTGACGAACAGAAGCCGGCCATCGAGCCCGATGATCTTCACGCCATCGGGGCTTGCCTCGAAGAATTGCCAATTGACGTTTTGCGGATCACGCAAAACTTCGACCGCGTCACCGATGGCTTCGGAAACAACAGCACTCGACCCCGCGTCGCCCGCCCTCTGGTTATCGGCAGACATTATTCTTATGGCCCGCTTATCGCGTGACGCCGATCACGCAACTTCCGTTTCACCGTCCGATCGTGGCTTCCCTCCGGCCCGGTGTGGTTGCGCCCGTAGTCACGCCGCCGCGCCATGTTGCTTGACGCCGGCCTTGACGTCGAAGAACAGCGCCTGGCTGATCACGGCCTTCACCATCTCGTGCTTGAACGGCTTGGTCACGAGGAAGGCCGGCTCGGGCTTGTCGCCCGTGAGCAGTCTTTCGGGATAAGCCGTGATGAAGATCACGGGGACGTTGAGCTCCAGCAGGATCTCGTTGACGGCGTCGATCCCCGAGCTGCCGTCGGCCAGCTGGATATCGGCGAGGATCAGCTCCGGGCGCCGGTCGCGGGCGAGTGCGAGCGCCTCCTTGTGGGTCGCGGCAACACCGACCACCTCATGCCCGATGTCGGCGACAAGTCCCTCGATGTCGAGGGCGATGAGCGGCTCGTCCTCGATGATGAGGACACGCGAGGCGAGCTGCTCGGCGATCTCCTTGCCGGCCCGGTTGATGAGCTCGGCCACCTCCTCCTCGGACCGGTCGAGGATGGTGGCGATCTCGCGCGTCGGAAACTCCTCCACCGCGGCCAGCAGGAAGGCCTGGCGGGGGCCGGGGTTCAAGGTCTCGATGCGGCGGTCGGCGATATCGATGCTCGGCTCTGCCGCACCGTTCGTCGGCACCGTATTCCAGACTTTCACGAACGCCCTGTAGGCCGCCGTGCGGGGGGCGAGCGTGCGGTCGAAGAGCTCGTTGTCGGCGACCAGAGCCTCGAGCATGGCGACCACGTAGGCATCGCCTCGCTCCTGCGAGCCCATAAGCGCCCGGGCGAAACGCCTGAGGTAAGGAAGCTGTGGCGCCACCAGATCGGCCAACGATGAACTCATGTCTGTCTTCCCCCGTTCGTCACGCAAGTTGGTCACGGATCGGCCCGCATTGGGGCCAACTGGTCCTGGTGGACGGGAAACGCGGGAATTTGGCCGCGGTTCCCGGCTTCATCGATTTGCCGGTCCAAGGAGCCGCCGCTCCGTCTCCGGGTACTGTCCTCGCTCGTCTGCGTCCGCCGCGTTGTACGCTCACCCGGTCGCGCGCAGTCCCGGCAGAGGATGCTCCTCGCCGCCGATCTCGGACGGAGAGGCGAGCCCCATCAGTCCGGCCAGCTTGGTGCGGGCCCGGTTCACCCGGCTCTTCATCGTGCCGACGGCGCAGCCGCACATCAGCGCCGCCTCCTCGTAGGAGAAGCCTTCCGCGCCGATCAGCAGCAGGGCTTCCTTGTGCTCGGGCAGCAGCCTCTCGAACGCCTTGTGAAAGTCGACAAAATCCATGTGCCCCGGCTGGCCCGCCTTGACAGCAACCTGGCCGGCGAGATCGCCGTCCACGTCCTGGACCTCATTCCTGCGCTTGCGCCTCTCCGACAGGTGCGCGTTGCGAAGAATGGTGAACATCCACGCCTTCAGATTGGTATCCGGGGTGTACTGATGCCAGTTTTTCCAGGCCTTGACGAGCGCCTCCTGCACGAGGTCGTCGGCCTGGTCGGCCGACCGCGTCAGCGAGCGGGCGAAGGCCCTCAAGTTCGGCAAGAGCGCCGTCAACCCCTGCTGGAACTCTGCGCTCGGGACCGCGTTCATCTGGTCCGCTCCGACTTCGCAAGCTCGGCGAGCAGGCCTGCAAACCGCTCGGGGATGGGCTCAGCCAGCATCTCACCATAGAGGCGGCGCAAGTTGGCAGCGATCTCCTGCTCCGCTGCCGGCGGCAGGACGCATTCGGGCTCGGCCGCGCAGGGCGAAGCATCGGGCGTGTGGGGGGACATGATTTCGGATGGCTTGTCCGGTGCCTGCTGCCCGGTTGCGGCCTGAACCTTCTGCGTCTCGCTCACGGTAAATCCCCCACCCTTCTTCTTGCCCTCGCGCCGACCTTGCCGCAGCCAAGGCGACCGCACCAGGGGAAACGCCCGGTGCGGGGTGTGGTTCCCGGCCGTGACGAAATCTTGACGCGACATTCAACGTCTTCAGACTGAAGGATATTCTACTCCGCCGGGGCCGGCGCCTCGGCCCCGGCTTCCTCGCGGCCCGTCTGGCTCAGGATGAAAGCCGCGACGGCGATGACGAGGACGATGGGGAGATTGCGGAAGAGGCTCCTCAGGACCGGGGGCAGAGCCATCGGAGCTGCAGCGGACAGCGCCGCCATCACCGCTTCGCGGTCGGTCTCGGAGAAGCCGACGGCCGTCTCGTCGGTTGTCTCGGTCTCCTCGGCCGGACTGTCGATGGCCGGCGGGCCGGAGCGGGCGGCATAGACGATGGCGACGAGGCTGCCGATGGCGGCGAAGCCCGCCGCCAGAATGAGGTTGGCGGATTCCGGCTCGTAGAGCTTGTGGAGATAGCCAGAGAGCGCCGCGGTGGCGAACCCGGCCCCCACGAGGAGGGGCACGGCGATCATCAATCCCCACAGGAGCTGGCTGATGGCGTTGTCGACCGTCGCCTGCGCCTTGCGAAAGAGGAATCCGAACATCGTCGTGCCCCGCCTTGTCTAGTGTGCGCCGTCTCGGCGCCGATCTATCGATGCGTCAGGACTTCCAGAGCGCGCCGAGCACGAAGCCCATCGCGGCCGCGACGGCGAGCGTGGCCATCGGCTGGTCCTTGACGGACTTGTCGACAGCGGTGCGCAAGTTGCCCGCCACCTCGGTCACGCGCTCGCCAGCGTCGCGGCCTTGCTCCGCGACCGAGCGGGCTAAGCCCTCGGCACTGTCGAGCGCGCGGTCGACCTGATAGCCGGCCTGGCTGGCAAGCTCCGACGCGCGATCGGCGACGGTGTTGGCGGCGCTGCGGACCTTGTCGTCGCGCTCGTTCTTTGCGTGACCCGTAGCAGTGGACATGGCGATCTCCTCGCATTCAGTGAGTGGTTCGTGTGCCCGACAAACGTGCGTCACGGCGCATGGTTCCCGTCGAGGTCCGCACTCATCGCCCGCGCCACAGCACATGGCCGGCGAGCGAGCCCGCAGCCGACACGGCCTGGCGCGCCGCGGAGAAGAGGCCGCCGCGCGACGTCCGCCGCGGCGACGCCGTCACCGGCGCACGTCGGGCCTCCTCGTTGATCGCAGCGACGAGGCGCTCCACGTCCGCGCGGCGCGCGGGGCCGGCGCGCGTCAGCGGCAGAATGAGCGGCAGCGGCCATCCGCCGCGATCGGCGGCGGCGACGAGCGGTGTGGCGATGCGCTCGATCTCGGACGCCGACATGGCGTCCTGGCCCACGATGACGGCGACGAGCGGAACAAGACGGCTCTGCCGGCCCTCGACCGCGGCGCGCGTCAGCGCCTCGAGCGCCGCCTCATCGCCCGCGGTCAAGCCGCGCTGCGCCGCGATCGCCCAGGCGACGACATCGCTCTCCGCGAACCGGCGCAGGAGCTGGCGGCGGGCGATCCTCGTCTCGCCGATCGCATCGCTGACCGTCACCGCCAACGGCCGTCCGTCGTCCTCCACCGACGCCGTGCCGAGGGCGGCGGCGATCATCGCCCGGTCGGACGCGGCGCCCGCGACCGCGACGCGGATCGGCCCCAAAGGCTCAGGGGGCTTCGATGCAACGTCGGGGGCTTCGGCAGCGGGCTGCGTCTCTCCATGCGGGCGCAGGCGGCCGCCGTACAGATCGATCGCCGCGCGGCCGACCTCCTCCACGTACGCCTCGGCGATGCGCCTCCCGACGCGCTCCTTGCTCCAGTTGAGCACGGCGCGGGAGAGCTGCTCGCGCGCCTCGTGCGTGACGGCCGTCGCCGGGTTCGCCATGCGGATGACGCGCCAGACGTCGTAGGCGCGCTCGGCCACGCCGACGATGCCGCGCCACCGGTAGATCGACATGAGCTGCGCCACGGTGAGGCGATCGCCGAAGGGGACCTGCGTCTCCACGAAGCCGCCGAGCCGGGCGCTGACGCGCTCGCAGATGGCGAGCGCCTCCGGCAGCGTGAACTGCCAGAGCGCGTCCTTCTTCTCGGGGTACATGCGCCGGGCCACCGCGTCGATGGTCCGCTGACCGAGTGCCAGCACGTCGTCGAGCGATCGAACCTGGTCGGGATCGACGCGCCGCGCGATCGTGCGGACATCGGCCCAGGCGCGATCGGCGAGCGTCATGTGTCCCTGGCGGACGCGCTCCGCGTCGGCGACCTCCAGTTGCTCGAGGCGCCTGCGTCCGCTGCGCAGCCGCGAGCGCTCGAGCAGGAACACGCCGCCCGACAGCACGAGCGCCGCCGCGGCCCAGTGCAGCAGCCAGCCGTGCTCATAAAGGTAGAGGCCGCCCAACGGGACGAGCGACAGGGTCGGGAGGAGGAGTGCGATACTGACGAGAATGGCGCGTGCCGTGCGCTGGCCGGGGCTCGTCATGGTCATCGGCTGGCCCTCCGGCAATCACGCTGGCGCCGCGCCCGCATGTTCATGACTGCACGCGAAACGGCCGGAGTTCGCACGGTGCGAATCCGGCCGCCCTCGAGGCGCGCGCGTGGCCGTCACGCCCTGCGGATGAAGCCGGCGATGAGCGAGACGACGAACAGGATGATCGCAACCCAGAACAGCAGGCGCGCGCCCTCCATGGCCGTTCCGGCGACCCCGCCGAAGCCAAAGAACGCGGCGACGAGGGCCACGACGAGGAAGACGATCGCATAATACAGCAAGTTGCCCATAGTGAGTTCTCCTGATGACGGGCCGCCTGATGCTGGGAACCGCTCGGCTGGAACCTCTGGCCCCGACGTGTGCGGAACGCCGGCGGCCGGGACGGGTTCCCCATCGTGCTGAGAAAATTGACGTTCTGCCGTCGGCCGGGCGGACGACATGACGGCCTCGGGCAAGCTCCTCAGCGGCCGACGGACTTCTTGATCTCGCCGCTGATCTTCTGGCCTTCGCCTCGCGCCTCCTGGGCCAGCCCCTCCGCCTCGAGCCTCTCCGACCCGATCGCGCGGCCGACCGCCTGCTTGGCAGTTCCGATGGCGTCGTTGGCGTGGCCCGCGGCCTTGTCGGCCGTGCTGGACGAGGCCGCGCGCTCATAAGCTTCCGACGCGGCCGACTTGACGGCACCCACCGCCTTCTGGGCCTCGCCCTTCAGCTCCTGCGCCGCGCCTTCGGCCTGCAGCCTGTCCGAGCCGATCGCCCGGCCGATACCCTGCTTGATGCTGCCGACGACCTCGTTCGTGTAACCCTTGATCTTGTCCGACGTACCCGACATGAGAGCGCTCCTCGTGTTTGTGCGGTCGCTGTTGTGTGTGTGCGGCAGGTCTGAGGCGGGGCGCGCGTGACCAACACGCACGTGCTTCATGAAGAGTGGTCCCGCTCCCGTTCCCAGCCGACACGCCCCAAACGCTCGACATCGACGCTGGTTCCGCCGCGCGCGTGCCGTCGTGCAACCCAATCGGCTCGGCGTGCGTTTCCGTCCCGCGACACCGCACCGTGCCGCATCCATGCCGCACGCCTGCCGTCTTCGGGGAACGCGACCACATGCCGATGCTCGCCGACAATCTTCGCACGTTGCACGCGGGCCTCGTCGTGGCGGCCATCGTCGTCGCCGCGCTGGTGCTGGGCGCGGAGCTCCTCATCCCCCTGGCCATGGCGACGATCTTGTCGTTCGTATTGAGCCCGATCGTGAAGAAGCTCGTCCGCTGGAAGCTGCCGCGCTCCGTCGCCGTGGGCGTGGTCCTCGGCGGCAGCGTCGTGCTCGCCACCGCGCTGACAGCCGTGCTCAGCGCGCAGATGCTGGCTCTGACCGCCGATCTTCAGACGTACCGCGCCAACATCGTCGACAAGGCGCGATGGATCTCGAGCTTCGGCCAGGGCGACGGAACCATCCGCCGCGCCAGCGAGGCGGTCGAAGCGCTCGACACCGCCATCCGCAAGGAATTCACCGACGCCACCGCGCCGCCCGCTCCGTCCACGACAGCTCCGTCGGCGGCACCGGCCGCACCTGGGCCCGCGTCCGTTCCGACGACGGAGGGCGCCGCACCGGCCGCCGGTCCGCCGCCGAGCGAGACGGAGACGGGACTGGCGGTCTGGATCGAGAAGGCGTCCGGCCCGACCACGACGGCCTTCCTGACCCTGCTCTTCACGCTGTTCCTTCTGCTGCAGTACGAGGACATCCGGGATCGCGTGATCCGGCTCGCGGGCACCGACAATCTCAGCGGCACGACGGCTGCCATGGGTGACGCGGGCTCACGCCTCTCCAAATACTTTCTGACCCAGGTGGTGCTGAACGCCGGCCTCGGCGTCGTCACCGCCATCGCCCTCATGATCATCGGCGTGCCCAATCCGATCCTCTGGGGCGTCGTCTCGGCGATCATGCGGTTCGTGCCCTACGTCGGCTCGTTCATCGCCGCCATACCGCCTGTTCTTCTTGCGGCAGGGGTGGATCCAACCTGGACTGCCGCGCTGGCGACCGCCCTCTTCTTCCTCATCACCGAGCCTGTGATGGGCCAGCTCGTGGAGCCGGCGGTGCTCGGCCGCAGCATCGGCCTCAGTCCGTTCGCCATGGTCATCTCGGCGAGCTTCTGGGTTCTCATCTGGGGGCCCATCGGGCTCTTGCTCGCGGCGCCCCTGACGCTCCTGCTCGTCGTCCTCGGCGCCTACATCCCGCGACTGGAGTTCGTCAGCGTCCTCCTAGGAGACCAGCGCGCGCTGGAGCCGCATCTCGACCTCTACCGGCGCATCCTGTCCGGCGACACCCCCGCCGCCATCGCCCAGCTCGAGGACGAGATCGAGGAGGCGGGCGTTGCGCCCGCGCTCGATACGTCGCTGCTGCCCGCGTTGCGCCACGCGGCTCTCGATCTGCGGCGCGGGCGCATCGACGACGTGCGGCGGGCCGAGATTGCGGAGACGATCGACGACCTCGTCGAGTTCCTCGAGGACGGCGTGCCGACACCCGAGGCGCCGCCGGGCCCGGTGCAGCGCGTCCTCGTCGTGCCCGCGCGCGGCCCCTTCGACGAGCTGACCGCGAACGTCGCGGCCGCGGCTCTCTCGAAGACCGCGCGCATCGACGCGCAGGTGACGGCGGGCGCGACCGGACTGTCCGCGCTGGCCCATCGCCGCGCGGACGAGGAGGCGGACACTCCGGACGCCATCGTGCTGGTCACCGCCGGCGGCCTCGATTGGCGGCTGCTCGCCATCCTCGCGAAGCGCGCCATACAGTCGTTTCCGCAAAGCCGGATCGCCGTGCTCGAGGCCACCGAGCCGGACGCGGGCGCACCGCCGGCGGGCCTGCCCGAGGGAGTCGCGCTGTGGCGCAGCATCGCCGAGGCCGTGTCCGCCCTCGATTTCCAGCCCTCGCGCGACGACCGGGCGACAGCCGCGTGACAGACCCGGCCACGCATTGCCCGCGCGTGTTCGTGCGTGTGAACGCGAAGGTCTTCGAAGGCTGTTTGAAACGGAACTCGCCACGGGCCGCGCGCGTTGGGAAGAACGGACAGGTGCGAATACCCCAACAATTCACCGACGCTGTCCGAAGTCCGCACACGGGAGACACACTATGAGATCCCTCATTCTCTGGATGGTCGGCGTGCCGATCTCTGTCATCATCCTGCTCAACATCTTCAATATCATCTGACGCGATCGAGGTCCTGAACCCATGTCCGAGGTCACATTCGCGTTCGAAACGTTCGGCGTCGAACAAGAGAACGAGCAGGCCGCGTCCGACATCAGCGACTTCGTTTCGGGGCGGCTCGACCCTCTCGCCGCGCGGCACATGGAGCGGCGCGCGAGGACCGACGGACGCGTGGCGGCCGCGATCATGGACGCGATGGCCGTGCGCCGACGCGTCGAGCGCCGACTGAAACGCCGGTCGTGACCAAAATCGTTGGGCCATGCGGGTCACGCGAGCGGCATGAGCGGCATCCAACGCCGCGCGTTCGGAACCTCCGCCGTCTCCCCACGTTTTTGCAGAGGTGTTGCGCCCGACATGGCGCAAGCAAGGACACAAGCCAGTCATGAATGCCAGTGATGGAGATGACCATGAACACGAGACCTCTTCTTATTCCCGCACTCGCCCTGATGATCTCGACGTCGGCCTATGCGCAGACGCCGCCGGCCGACGGGACGACACCGCCCTCGCCGCCCGCCGAGGTCACCGTGCCGCCCGCGCCGCCGCCCGTCCCTCAGGCCACGCCTGAGATCACCCCTGCGCCGTCACCCTCGGCCGAGGCCGTCGGCGCACCGATCCTCTCCGATGACCAGGCCAAGGCGCTCAAAAACTCGGCGGTGTGGACGAGCGACCAGAAGAACGTTGGCGAGGTCGCCGACATCAAGCGCGACTCGTCGGGGCGCGTGACCGAGCTGCACGCCGACATCGGCGGCTTTCTCGGCTTCGGCGAGACGCGCGTGCGCGTGATGCCGGACGAGTTCAAAGTCGAGAACGATCGCGTCGTCCTGACCCGGACGGAGGAGCAGGTCGAGTCTCTTCCCGAGATGTCGAACTGAACACTTGATGGCTCCAGGGCGCGCCCGCGCGCTGGAGCCCCCTTGCCGCCACGCTCCGCCTCAATTCTCCGCCTCAGCTCAATGGGAACCCGGACCATGACAATGCCCCGCTCGCAGAGCCGCCCGACCGTCAGGCAGCGCCTGGGCCGCACATGGCAGGATCCGGCGTGGCGCAAGCTCCGTCTCGGCGCGCACGACGTGACCGCCCGCGCGCAGGCGGCGTTGCAGCGTCTCTGCCCTCCCCGCCCGTCTACGGTGGCTGACGACGACCATCGGCACGCGCTCGCCCGAACCCCGGTTCCGCTCCCGCTCGAGGCCGGCCATGGGCATGCCGGCTTGTCAAGGCCTCAGACCGTACGCGGCTTCGCGTGAGATTGGGCCATGAGGTGGGCGCCGCGCTCTGAACGCGGCCGCTACACCGGGAATACGAGCTCCACCCGCGTGCCCTTGACCACCGGAGCATAGGTGAGGTCCCCCTGCAGAGCGCGCGTCATCGCCTGGATGATCTTCGAGCCGAGCCCCGTCCCGCGCACCGGTCCGGTGCCGGTCCAGCCGATGCCTTCGTCCTCAACACGAATGACGGCGCGGCCCTCGCCCAGGTCTTGCAGGACGACGCGGATCTCCCCCAACTCGCCGTCGAGGTAGGCATACTTCAGGGCATTCGTCACGAGCTCCGTCACGACCATCGCGACGGAGATGGCCCGGTCCGTTGCGATGCGGACGTGGGCATCCGCAATCACCTTCACGTCGTGCGCGCGTCCGTCCTCACCCACGGCGGCGAGGAGCTCCACGGCGAGGTTCTTCAGATATGCATCGAGATCGACCTGCCTGACGTCGGCGGACGTGTAGAGGCGGCGGTGGATGCTACCGATGGCGAGAATGCGGGCTCGCATTTCCGAGAGTGCGGTTTTGGCGGCCGGATCGTGCACCACATTGGACTGCAATGTCGCTAGCGAGGCGATCATGGCAAGCGAGTTGGCGACGCGATGGTTGACCTCCGCCAGCAGCGCTTCCGCCCGCTCCTTGGCGGCAACCGTCGCCCGCAGCGCCTCCTCCCGCTCCTCCTTGAGGCGCCGCTTGGCGAGGGCCTCATGGATCGCCGCCACCATCAGCTCGCGGTAGTTGCCGTGGATATCTTTCCAGACGTAGTCGCTGGCGCCGGCCTTCAGGGCCGACATGACGACATTCGCGTCGTCCGATCCCGTGACGTAGATGATGGGCGCATTCGGGCCCGCCTCGACTAGGCGCGTAATGAGATCGAGTCCCGTCTCGGCGCCGAGGTTGTGGTCGAGCGCGATCACGTCGTAGGACCGATCGGCGAGCTTGGAGAGTGCCTCGCTGCCGGCCGGCGCGTGATCGACCTCCATGCCGTGCCGGGCAAGCGCCTTCTGCAAGAGCAGCGCCAAGCCCTCGTCGTCGTCGATGTAGAGAACGGAGATCATGCTATGCGCTAGTCCGCGGTGGGCACCTGCATCACGGCAACGAACAGACCGAGTTGCCGGATGGCATGGGCGAAGCTCTCGTAATTGACGGGCTTGGTGATGTAGACGTTGGCGCCGAGATCGTAGCAGCGCTCGATCTCGCGCTCGTCGTCCGTCGTCGTCAGAACCACGACGGGGGAGCGCCGCAGATGCGAATTGCTCTTGATGCGCGCCAGGATATCGACGCCGCTCATGTCGGGCAGATTGAGATCGAGCAGGATGAGGAGGGCCTGGCCGGCGTTCTTCGTGCCGCTCCCGTCCTCCCCGAGCAGATAGCTGATGGCCTCGTTGCCGCTGGCGAGCGGGACGATCGTATTGGTCACGCCGGCGCGGCGGATGTTGCGCTCGATGAGCCGGGCGTGGCCCTCGTCGTCCTCGACCATCACGATGGTCACCTGGTGCGCCTTGGTGCAAGTGCTCATGCGGGGTCGTCCTTGCTCTGAGGGTTCTTTGCTGGATCGCCCAAGGCGGCGCGCCGTGCCAGTTTCTTGGGCAGATCGATGAGAAACGTCGTGCCTTCCCCAAGCCTCGACTGGACCGTGACGTCGCCGCCCAGAAGCCGGACGAGCGAGCGGACGTGAGCAAGCCCGATGCCTTCGCCCGGCCGGTCGATCCGTCCCGCGCGGCGGAACAGCTCGAAAATCCGCGTCAGGTCGGCCTCGGCAATCCCCCGGCCGTTGTCGGCGATCCGGAGCTTGACCCGCCCGCCGCCCTCCTCTGACGTCACGGTGAGACGGCCCGGGCGTCCCGGCATCAGATACTTGACCGCGTTGTCGAGGATATTGCCGATGATCTGCTCCAGCGCAATCCGGTCGGAGACGACGGAGGGCAGCGGATGGGCGACCTCGACGGTCGCGCCGGCCGCCTCGATCTGGTGCTGCAGGCTGGCAAGCGCCGCATCGACAAGCTCGGACAGGGCGATCCGCTCGCGCTGCAACTCCCGGCGGCCTTCGCGGGACAGCTTCAAAATGGCTCCGATCAGCCCGTCCATCTTGACGCTCGAAGAGCGGATGAAGCGGATCGATTCCGGGATGTCGCTGGTCGCGATCTCGACGACGGCGGCGCGTTCGGTCTCCTCCGGACTGTCGTGTTTCAAAAATGCCTCCAGCCGCCCGGAAGCCGACTCGAGCTCGCTCGTAAATCCCATGATGTTGACGAGCGGCGCCCGCAAGTCGTGGCTCACGATATAGGCAAAGCGCTGGATCTCCTCGTTCGCCTCCGTCAGCGCCTGCGTCCGCTCGTCGACCCGCCGCTCCAGCTCGTTCGTCAAGTCTTCAAGCGAGTTGCGCGCGGCGACGAGCTCGGCGGTGTTCTTCGCGACGATATAGAAGGCCAAGAGCGCGAATGCGACGATCAGCGCCGAGCCGAATGCCGTGGTGATCGAAAGCTGCCGGGCGGAGCGCGCCACGTCGGTCAGGCCAAGGCCAACCTGGGTGTCGGCCCGCGCGACAACCTCCTCCAGATCCCGGTCGAGCGCCGTCATCAGGGTCTGGCCGACGTTGCTTTCGACCATTGCCAGGGCCTGCTCGCGCTGGCCTCCTTCCGCAAGCTCCACCGTGCCGGACAGCTCCTTCAGCTTTTCCTCGAGCGTATTTCGGATACGGCCGAATGCTGCGATGTCGTCTGGATTCTGCACCTCCTTCACCGCCCGTTCCAGCAACGCCAGCCCCTCGCGGGCACTCCGTTCGCCCTCGAAATACGGATCGAGATAGGTGCGCGTCCCGGTGATCAGATAGCCGCGCTGACCCGTTTCGGCTTTCAGAAGGCCGATCTGGAGTTGCCGGGCGGCGATGCGGATGCCGCGTTCGGATGCGATCGTCTGCGCACGCGTGCCTGTCTCCGAGGCAAGGCGAAACGTGCCGAGCACGAGCATGACGAGCAGCACGGCGCCGCCGCCGATCAGGAGGATCGTCGACTGCGCATAGGGCAAACGGAGTGCGGTGGTGGACACGTCGGGTCCTTTTCAGCTCAAAGCACAAAAAACCCGGTTGCGACGACTTGATCGGACCCTCCTGGCGATCACCGATCATTTCGGTCGCTTTGCCTCGTAGAAATACGGTGTTTTATGCCCATGGTTAATCCGGACGGGGCCTATTTTTCAAGACGTTGCGATCACGGCATTCCGTGCGGAACCCGACGGCTCCCGTTTCGTTATCGCATCACGAGATCCCGGAACGGAGGGAAGCGAGGCCCCATGAGCGAGTACCGCGACGCCCTGTCGGCGCTCCATGTCGCCCTGGTCGATAGCCGCAACGCCTATGAGGAAGCGCGCGAGGATGCCGGTCCGCAGGGCCTGGTGACGCTGTTCGAGAGCATGATTGCGCTGCGTCAGGGGGCAGCCGTCGAGCTGGAGCCACTGCTGGTGGCTGCGGGGGCCGAGCCCGATGACGACGGATCGCTGCGCTCGACCGTGCAACGCACCATCATCAGCCTTCAGTCGATGATCTC
Source organism: uncultured Hyphomicrobium sp. (assembly GCA_964589785.1). Lineage (GTDB taxonomy): Bacteria > Pseudomonadota > Alphaproteobacteria > Rhizobiales > Hyphomicrobiaceae > JAGVSR01. The sequence continues at coordinate 488,884 of CAZPUQ010000001.1, read as the reverse complement.
GGACCTCGACGAGGCCATTCTCCCCGGTCTGATCGACGGCGAGCGCCAGATCCTCGACCAGTACGACGCGGCGATCCGACTGACGGAACCTCAGGTGTCGGAGCCGCAGGCGCGCGACGTCCTCGCCCGGCAGCGCGCCGCGCTCGTCGAGCGCATGGCAGAGATGGAGCGGCGGCTGCGCAAGGCCGCGTGAAGCTGCATCACAGTTGACCCCGTTACTGCAGGCACCCCGTCATCCCCCCGACCGACACTGCCTGCAGGGAGGCGAGCCACTTCCCCCCGTGGCTCGCCTCCACCCCGACACCGCAACGGATTTTCGAGAGCATCCCAAGCATCCCACAGGAGCACCCCACAGGAGCAAGCCCATGACGATCGAGAACCTGAAGGACCTCTTCCTGCACACCCTGCAGGATGTCTATTACGTCGAGAAGCAGATCGTGAAGACGCTGCCGAAGCTCATCAAGCAGACCGACAGCAGCGAGCTCACCCGGGCGCTGGAAGCGCACCTGGAGGAGACCACCCAGCAGGTTGCACGCCTGGAGGAGGTCTTCGCCCTGCTCGACGAGAAGCCCACCGCCAAGAAATGCCCGGGGATCGACGGCATCCTGAAGGAAGGCAACGACCTCCTCGCCGACATCAAGGATCCCGATACGTGCGACGCGGGCATCATCGCCAGCGCCCAGGCGGTGGAGCACTACGAGATCACCCGCTACGGCACGCTCGTGTCGTGGGCCGAGCTCATGGGCCACAAAGACGCGGCGCAAATCCTCGGCAAGACGCTGAAGGAAGAATATGGCGCCGACCAGAAGCTGACGAAGCTCGCCGAGCGGCGGCTCAACAAGGAGGCCGCGGCCTGACGGCGTGACGGGAAAGGCAGGCGAACCCTCCGGAGCGAGCCGATCGATCGGGCGTCAGCCCGCTGACGGCACCCGGCGGTTCGCCTGCCCCTTTGGGTGCGGGCGCACCGCTACTGTAGGAACGCCCGGAAGCGCCGCAGCGAGAAGCCGAAGAGCGCGCTGCCGATCGCGAGCAGAGCGGCGAGCTGCGGCCACACCTCCGCCAGTCCGGCGCCGCGAAACAGGATCGCCTGGGCGAGCATCGTGAAGTGGGTGTTGGGCGCCGCCAGCATGATGGTCTGGATGATCTGCGGCATGCTCTCCCGCGGCGTGACGCCGCCCGACAGCATGTTGAGCGGCAGCAGAATGAGAATGAGGAGCAGGCCGAACTGCGGCATCGAGCCGGCGACCGTCGCGAGGAAGATGCCGAGCGACGTCATGGCGAACAGATAGACCGCGACGCCGGCCAGGAACAGTCCGATCGAGCCGTGGATCGGCACGCCGAGCAGGCCCTGGACCACGACCGACACCGCGATGCCGGCCGCCACGAACACGACTAGGCCCATCGACGCGATCTTGCTCACCATGATCTCGGTCGGCGTCACGGGCATGACGAGCAGGTGCTCGATGGTGCCGTGCTCGCGCTCGCGCATGAGCGCCGCCCCGGTCAGGATGATCGAGAGCATCGTGATCGAGTTGATGACGTGATGGATGGCGCCGAACCAGGACGAGTTAAGCTCCTGGTTGAAGCGCACCCTCAGCTCCAGATCGACGGGGAGGCGTTCCGCGCTCCGGTGGCGTTCGATGAATTCCGCGATCTCGCCCGTCACGATCGCCTGCGTGTAGCCGGCGCCCGTGTACGCCTGGCGCGCCCGCGTCGCATCGACGTTCAACTGGATGGCCGGCGTCCGGCCCGACAGGAGATCGCGCTGGAAATTCGGCGGAATATCGAGCGCGAACGTGTCGAGGCCGGCATCCATGCGCGTGTCCATCTCGTGCTGCGAGATAAGCCGCGGCGTCGAGAAGTACGGCGGATAGAACGCCGTGACGATCCGCGAGGAGAGCGGAGACTGGTCTTCGTCCACGACCGCGATGGGCGCGCGGTTCAAGGTCTCCGGCATCGCGCGCGAGGCCATGTAGATCTGCAGGGTGAAGGCGTAGGCAATCATCGCCAGCAGCATCGGCTCGCGCACGAGGCCGCGCAGCTCCTTGATGCCGAGATTGAGGACGTTGGAGAGCCGCATGTCAGGTCGCCTGCTTCTTCAGGAGTGCGGCCGCCACGCCCACGAGCGTCACCCCCGCGATGGCGAGCGGCAGGAACGCCGCTTGCAGATCGCCGAACCCAAGCGCCTTGGAAAACGTGCCGCGCGAGATCGTCACGAAATGGGTGGTCGGATAGATCCGGCCGATGAGCGCGCCGGCGCCCTCGAGCGAGGTGACGGGATCGATGATGCCCGAATACTGGACGGCCGGAACGAGGGTGAGGAGCGCCGTCCCGAAGATCGCCGCGCTCTGGCTCCTCATGAATGTCGAGATGAGAAGGCCCATCCCCGTGGCGGCGATGACGTAGAGGAACGCCGCACTCGTGATCGCCGCAAAGCTGCCGGTGAACGGGATGCGAAAGACGAAGACCGCGAAGGCAACGAGCGTGAAGAAGCTCATCATGGCGAGGCCGATGTAGGGAAGCTGCTTGCCGAGCAGGAATTCCAGCCGCGTGACGGGCGTGACGTAGAAGTTGATGATCGAGCCCAGCTCTTTTTCCCGGACGACGCTGAGGGCCGCCAGCATGGCGGGAATCAACATGAGCAGCAGCGGAATGACGGCCGGCACCATGGCGATGAGGCTCTTGTTGTCGGGATTGTACCGGAAGCGCACCTCGATATTGGCGTTGCCGGCCACAGCTTCCTCGCCGTAGGTCTCGCGAGCCTGCCGCAGCAGCCAGCTCGCGTGCATCCCCTGGACGTAGCCGCGCACCGTCTCGGCGCGGGCCGGCATGGCGCCGTCGATCCACGCGCCGACCGACACGGTCTTGCCGCGGGCGAGATCGCGCGCGAAGTTGGGCGGGATCTCGAGCGCGAGGCTCAGCTCGCCATTGCGCATCCGGCGGTCGAGATCCTGATAGTCCAGGATCGGCGCCTTTTCGGTGAAGTAGCGCGACCCCGCGATCTCGAGCGTGTAGCTGCGGCTCGTCGTCGTGTCGTCGCGGTCGAGAACGGCGAAGGACAGGTTCTCGATGTCGAAGTTGATGCCGTACCCCATCACGAACATGAGGATGAGGCTGCCGATGGTGGCGAGCGCCAGCCGGATGGGATCGCGCCTGAGTTCCAGCGCCTCTCGGCGCGTGCATGCGAACATGCGGCGGTAATCGAACCGCCGCCCGGTCTCCGGCCCCGCAGGCGCTCGGTCGCCGGGCGGTCCGATCGCCTCGGCCCCCTCCCGCACCGTCGCGGCCCGTGTCGGACCGGCCGCCTCGGGGTCCCCCACCATGCCGGCCGCCTCAGGCGACGTGGCATCCGCCAGATAGGCGACGAACGCCTCGTCGAGCGTCGCGGCGCCGCGCTCTTTCATGATCGCGGCCGGAGCATCGCTGACCAGGACCTTGCCGGCGTGCATCAGCGAGATCCGGTCGCAGCGCTCCGCCTCGTTCATGAAATGGGTCGAGACGAAGATGGTGACCTTGTCCTGGCGCGACAGGTCCGACAGGATCTGCCAGAAGGCGTCGCGCGCGATCGGATCGACGCCCGACGTCGGCTCGTCGAGGATCAGGACCTCGGGCGAGTGGATCATCGCGACGGCGAGCGACAGGCGCTGGCGCACGCCGAGCGGCAGGTCGTCCGGGAAAGCGTCCATGACTTGCGCGAGATCGAAGCGCCGGGCCATCTCGGCAATCCGCGCCGGGATCGTCTCCGCCGGCAATCCGAACAGGCGGGCGTGGAGATCGAGGTTCTGGAAGACCGTCAGCTCCGCATAGAGCGAGAAGGTCTGCGACATGTACCCGACGCGCCGGCGCACCGCCATGTCGCCGGGATCGACCTTGCGGCCGAACAGGCGGGCCGTGCCGCCGCTGGCGGGGAGAAGGCCGGTCAGCATCTTCATGGTCGTCGTCTTGCCGCAGCCGTTCGATCCGAGGAAGCCGAAGATCTCGCCGCGCTCGATGCGGAAGCTGACATCGTCGACGGCGACGAAATCGCCGAACCGCTTGGTGAGGTTCAGCGCCTCGATGGCCACGCTCCCGTCGAGCTCGGCGTCGCGGGGCGGAATGACGACCTCCGCATGCGCCTTGCGCTTCTCCTCCGGAAGCAGCGCAATGAAGGCGTCGTCGAGGGTCTCAGCGCCGGTCCTGGCGAGGATCTCGGCCGGCGTGCCCGTCGCGAGCACGCGGCCTTCGTCCATCGCGATGAGCCAGTCGAAACGGGCCGCCTCCTCCATGTAGGCCGTGGACACGATGACGCTCATGCCGGGGCGGTCGCGACGCAGCGCCTCGATCAGCTCCCAGAACTGGCGGCGGGAAAGCGGATCGACGCCCGTCGTCGGCTCGTCGAGAATGAGCAGGTCGGGATCGTGGATGAGAGCGCAGCAGAGCCCGAGCTTCTGCTTCATGCCGCCGGAGAGCTTGCCGGTCGGGCGGTCCGCGAACGGCGCCAGGCCCGTCGTGGCGAGCAAATCCGCGATCCGCCGGTTGCGCTCGGCGGTCTCGTGGCCGAACAGCCGTCCGAAGTAGTCCACGTTCTCGAACACCGACAGCGTCGGATAGAGGTTCTTGCCGAGGCCCTGCGGCATGTAGGCGATGCGCGGACAGGCGAGCCGGCGGTGCGTCGCATCGGCGATGTCGCCGCCCAGAACCTCGATCCGCCCCTGCGGGACGACGCGGGCGCCCGCGACGAGCGACAGCAGGCTCGACTTGCCGACGCCGTCGGGGCCGATGATGCCGACCATGCATTCGGCCGGCACGTCGAGCGTGATGCCGTCAAGGGCGCGGACCCTGCCGTAAGTGAGCGAGACATCCCTGAGACGAACCACGGGGCGATCACCGGGGCGGACCACGGCCGGGCCGGTCCCAGCGAGGCCGCCCCGGGGCGCGTCCGCGCTCATGGAACAAGGACCTCGGCGATCGCCTCGGGCCACTCGGCCTTGGGATCGATGCGGACATAGGCCACGCCCGGCAGGCCGGTCTTCACGCGGTCGATGTACTTGCGCAGCAGCTCGGGCGAGATGCGCGCCTTGACGCGAAACATCAGCTTCTGCCGCTCCTCGGCCGTCTCGACCGTCTTGGGCGTGAACTGGGCGACGTCGGCGACATACGACACGTTGGCCGGAACGACATAGCGGGGCGCGGCGTCGAGCACGATGCGCACCTCCCCGCCGATGGCCAGGCGGCCCGCCTGCTCGGTCGGCAGAAAGAAGACCATGTAGACCTCGCTCAGATCGACGAGGTTCAAGACGCGCCCGCCGGCGGCCACGACCTCGCCCGGCTCGGCGACACGGTATTGCACCCGCCCGTCGCGGGGCGACCGCAGGATGCTGTCGTCGATATCGACCTGCAGACGCTCCACGGTCGCCTTCGCCGCTTCCACGGCCGCCTCGGCGGTGACCACCGCAGATTGGGCCGCACCGATGGCCGCCTCGGTCGCCGCCACCTGCGCTTGCGCGGCGTTGATCGCGGCATTGGAGCTTTCCATCCTGGCGCGATCGTCATCCAGGATCTGCTGCGACGTGACGTTCTTGGCGGCGAGCGCCTCGGTCCGGGCGAACCGGTTGGTGGCCGCGATCTGCTCCGCCTTGCGCTGCGCGACGACGGCCATCGCGGCGTCCTTCTCGGACTTGCGCTGCACGACGAGCGATTTGGCGGTCTCGACGGCGATCAGCGCCCGCCGGTGCTGCGCCAACGCTTCCCTGTGCTGGGCTTCCAGGCCGAGCGTGTCCATCTTCGCGAGCACCTCGCCCGCCCGCACGAAATCCCCTTCCTTCGCCAGGATCTCCTTGATCCTGCCCGGGATCTTCGACGACACGTCGATCTCGGTCGCCTCGATGCGGCCGTTGCCGCTCGCGATGCCCTCGGCGGTGCGGTTCGTCTCGTAGCGCAGCCAGGCGAGGCAGCCGCCGAGCACCAAAAGCAAAGCCAGCGCGAGAAGCCGCCGTCCGGTCCGGCCCGACCACCACGCAGGCGGAGATCCTTCGCTCATGACAGGCCCTCTTTTCGCACCGCCGTACTCTGCTAGCCCGGCAGTTACGTCTCGACCTTGATGGACGTCAACTATCGTTGACGGGCGGTGCGCTAGTCTCACGCAGCTCAGACGGCCACGGCCAAGGCTCCTTCTCCATGTGCGCCCGACCGCTGAAACCCTCAAGGACGGATACCCGGGAGCGCATCCTCGACGCGGCGATGCTGCGGTTTTCGCGGCATTCCTACGAGGACACCGGACTGCGCGACATCGCCGCCGACGTCGGCGTCGACGTTGCCTATGTCCACCGCTGCTTCGGCAGCAAGGAGCGGCTGTTCGAGGAAGCGCTGACGGAAGCGCTCGCGACGCGCAAGTTTCTGGATGACGCTTCAGGCGACCTGGCCGATGCGCTTGCGGGGCGGCTCTTCTCCCGGCGCGCGGCGCGCGCAGATCAGGTTGCGCCTCTCGACATCATCGTGCGCTCCCTGCTCAGCCCCGCCGCCGCGCCTCTTCTGCGCATTCACCTGGAGAAGGACGTTGTCGCGCCGCTCGCGGCGAAGATTGCCAGACCGCCGGAAGGACGCGCCGCGACGCTGGCGGCCGCCTTCATGATCGGGGTTGCGATCCTGAAACACGCGCTGCGGCTGGAGTCGCTTCGCGACAGCGAGGGCGGCGCGCTCGAGCAGCAGGTCGCGCATGCGCTGCGGGCCATCCTGGCGGACGATCGGCCATGACCCGGGGGGGGCCCGCCGCACGGCGACGGGGCCCGCGTCTCAAATCATGTGCGGGAAGCAGGCGAAGAGCTGGGGCGCCGATGCTCTCAATGCCTTGACGAGCACGTCGCCAGCCAGCCCATCCCCGATGCTAGCGGTTCACCAAGCGGAGCAGGAAAAGAACGATACATGCGCCGATCACGGCATTCAGGATTTCGCCCAGCATGCCGCCGCCGATGAGCAGGCCCAGGCGCGGAAAGAGCCAGCCGCCGACGACCGCACCGACGATGCCGACGACGATGTCGCCGACGAGACCGAAACCGCCACCCTTCATGATCTGACCGGCGAGCCAGCCGGCAATCGCACCAATCACAAGCCAAATAAGCAGAGATTCGATAGCCATGTGTTGTTCTCCGTTGGGACAACGCGGCACTGCATCGCTTGGCATCCAGGCGCCGCCGGCGGGATGCGGGGCGCGACGCATCACTCTGACGCAGGTCGGAACGTACAGTGATTTGCCTCAATCGCCTACGGCGAACCCGGGCCGGCCGCGCCGGCGCGCGCGTTGGCGCGAGGACGCGCCCCCTCAAAAGGCAAGGCTCCGAGGTCCGGTCAGGATCTCAGAGCCCTGCATTTAGGATCGCCAGCACGTGACGAGTTCGACTTGGCCAGCGCGATCGATCTACTGCAGCTAGCCGGCAAAGCCCGGGTTTCGCTTCGACGCGAGGTCCGAGATGACAGCTTGAAGGGTCATCGTCTCTCACCTCACTGCCGATCCTCGCGGTGCCGGCCTCGCAACCTCGGGTACTTCCCCAATGGCCGCTCTGGATTGAAATCGCGAGCCCCATCCATGGAAGCGCCGGCATCACGCTGTTTGGATTTTTGCCTGACGGGGCTGAATGTCAAGGCGTTTCGAGCTTGCGCGCGGGCGAATGCTGCATTGCACCTAATTTGACAGCGTGGCGACCTCTTCTATTGCAACGCAATATCGCAATTGCTGAATTACTCCAGACCGGCGCTGACGGCATAGCTGGGTGTCCCAATCGGCGCTTGTTGCGGCCCCTACGGGCAGAGGACAATGAAAAAATATTGTCACTCGTTCGAAGCAGAAAGGCCGCATGAGCAGACATGAAGCAGATGCAGAGCGAGATTGCGGAATTCCATGAGCAGATAGATCGGCACGAAGACCTGCGGTTGGCGTATGTTCTGGTGCAGAGGCGCATACGCGAGTTTCGCGCCCGCGGCGCGGACGTCCCCTCCGCGCTCTTGGTTCTGGAGCGGCATCTGCTTCAGGAGTGCTTCGCGGAATCGCAAGGACGTTGAGACCGTACGCTCGCGAGCTGCAGACGGTCCGCCTCATCCGATCTGGCCCGAAATCCAGCGACCTGATACCCTCCATGGCGTTCCATGGAATGGGCGCGCGATCGGGTGGTATCGATGGTCAAGAGGACCAGTCCGTGGCGGATCGGGATTGTGCCGGTTCTCTGCCTTCTGGCGTGGCCGCTCGCGCCGGCCGGCGCAGACGAGACGGCAGGTGATGAGACCCATCACGGCGCCCCGGTTACGCCTGAGCCCAACCTGACGCTCGACGGCTTCCTCGATCGCCTCATGGTGGCGGAATCGGGCGGGAACGACCTCGCCCGCAACCCGCGATCGACCGCGGTCGGCGCCTACCAGTTCATCGCCTCCACGTTTCTGCTCGTCGTCCGCCGGCATTTCGCGGCCGAGACGGCTGCGCTCGGCGTCTCCGACATCCTGAAGCTGCGTACCGACCGGGCTTTCGCCCGCCGCGCTGCGGAGGCCTACACGAAGGACAATGCCCGTCACCTCGCCGGCCGGGGTCTTGCTGCGAGCTTCCCCAACCTCCGGCTTGCCTATCTGGTGGGACCGTCGGGCGCCGTGAAGGTGCTGAGCGCCAAGCCCGAGACCAAGGTCGAGGCCGTCCTCAGCGCGTCGGCGCTTCGCGCCAACCCCTTCTTCGGCCGCATGACCGTGGCCGACCTCATCGCCAAATCCGCCCGTGATCTCTCCGTCGCGCCCGACACGCGGGCCGGCCTTGTGGCCGACCTTGCGGCCCCGCCCGAGCGCGCCCGCCCGCGCATTGCCGTCCGGTGCTCCCTTGCGCGCCCGAGCTGCCAGCGCTGGCTGCGATTGGCGGAAGCGCGGCTGCAGCGCAAGGAGCGCGCGGCCAAGAAGCCCTAGCCGGCGCGACGGCCTCGCTATCGCGCGGTGCTGGCAGCTTCCTCCTCATAGTCGATCGACGCCTGCCCCTCCGCGTCGAGCGTGTAGCTGAAGCGCACCCATCTCTTGCTGCTGTTCGACAGCTCCATCAGGTAGCGGCAGGAGAGCGACGTCGGCGACTGTTCCACGACCTCGTCGTGCGACAGCGCGGTAATGCGGGCTGCGCCGGCGTCGATGACCTGCTCTCCGCCCTGGATGAAGACATCCTTCAACGCCGGGTCCGAGCATGCGCCCTCGGCGTGGGCGACGGATGAGCTCGCCGTGGTCAGCGCCAGCCAGAAGGCGGCGGCCGCGCCCAGTCGTTGCGACGATGTTCGACAGCGCATCATGACGAAACCTGCAAAGCAGATTTCCGTTCCCGCTATTCAACCATGGCAACGGCGGGTGCGCCACGGGAATTCGGGAAGGCAACGCCGTGGGTCGTTGCCGCGGCGATCGGTTGCGCGAGCCTCGAACGGCATGCTGCGCAGCGCGGGCGACGGCCGTGACCCAACGGTCAGGCGATGACGCCCCGCCAGCGCTTCAGCAGGTAGTCGTGGCGCAGCTCGTTGTCCCGGTCGAGCACCGCAACGATGGTCGCGGTCAAGCCCGCGGCGTCTGGCGATAAATGTGGCGACCGGACCCGCCGCGCCTCGAGCTCGGCGCGCAGGCCGCCGTTACGAGCGCTTTCAGCGTCGCGCCGTTGCGCGGCGAGCAATTTTCCGGGGTGCCTGATCGACGGTTCGACGCGGGAGCCCATGGACCGGTTCTCCATACTTCAATCGGCGTGACGTCTGGCAAGCTCTCCAAGACGGTGCAGTCTCGATCTCTGCTTCGACCTGCCGCGCCCTCAATCACCATTCATACGATTGGCACGTAACAGCGCCATGACCTTAAGCCCTTTTTCCACACGTCGCGACTTTGCGAATGCGAAGCATTTCGTGCTGCTGAGCGGCGAGATGACTGCACCAATCGGTAATTCGCCAGCAGGGTGAAAGCGGGCCGTCATCGTGCAGCGCAAACATTGGTCGTCTCGCGCTTCACCGCGACAAAACGTCTGGCAGCTTCAATCCCGCAATAACGGAGAGGCGGTCCGGGAAGTATTGCCCGGTCGGCGCGTGCCCGCGCCCTGTGTGCCCCGTTGCCGTCGACTTGCCTCGCGTGCCGTTCGCGCACGCAGCCCCGCATTGCCTGCGCCGCCGCGCGGCGCGATGATCCTCGATCTTGACGGCGCGCCGCCGATCCCGGCGACAACGGCGCGGGCCAACGGAACGACGCTCATGGGCCCCACAGCAGACCACGTGCCGACAGTCCGCGCGCGTGCCTTCGAGATCCTTGAGCACGGCCGCCGGCGCGATGCCGCCTCGCGTCTTCTCGACGGCGTCCTCATCGCGCTCGTCATCGCCAATGTCGCCGCGACCGTGCTGCAGTCGGTGCCGGAGATCGCCGCCGCTCACGGTGACAGTCTGCTGGCATTCGACCGCTTCTGCGTCGCCGTCTTCGCCCTCGAGTACGCCATGCGCATCTGGGTCGCGCCCGAGCATCTCATGCTGCAGACCCACAGCGCGCTCGGGGCGCGGCTGCGGTTCGCGGCGACGCCGATGATGGTCATCGACGCGCTCGCCCTCCTGCCGTGGCTGCTCGAGGTTCTCTTTCCGCACAGCGCGCTGATGCCGCTGACACGGCTCGTCCGGCTCTTGAAGCTCGCCCGCTATTCGCCGGCGCTGGCCACCATCGGCCGGGTCGTGGCCGCCGAGCGCCGCGCGCTCCTCGCCTGCGTGCTCATTCTTGGCGGCGTCCTGTTGGGAACGGCGGCCCTCATGCTGGCCATCGAGGGGCACCGGCAGCCCGAGCAGCTCGGGGACATGAGCAAGGCCATGTGGTGGGCGGCGGCCATGCTGGCGAAGATCGGCGCGGGCGGAGCCGAGCCCGTCTCGGCGCTCGGCCGGATCGTCGCCGCGATCACCGTCATGCTCGGCATCTTCTGCTTCGCGCTGCCGGTCGCCATCATCGGACGCGGGTTCTACGAGGAGATCCGGCGCCGGGATTTCGTCATCACGTTCGCGATGGTGGCGCACGTTCCGCTGTTCTCCAAGCTCGATGCGCCCTCCATCGCCGGTCTCGTGAGCATCCTGAAGGCCCGCACCGTCACGCCCGGAACGGTGATCGTGCGCAAGGGCGACCGCGGGGACGCGATGTATTTCATCGCCAGCGGGACGGTGCAGGTCATCACGGAGACGGGCACGGCTCTGCTCGGCGAGGGCGACTTCTTCGGCGAGATGGCGCTGCTCTATCGCGATCCCCGGGCCGCGACCGTGACGGCGCAGACCTCCTGCGATCTCCTGGTGCTCGATGCCGATGACTTCCTGCGCCTCGTCGACCAGATCCCCGCACTCAAGCGCCACATCGAATCGGTCGCGAACGAACGGCGCGGCACGGCCTGAGCCCGTCAGCGCCGGCCGCTCGGCTGCTACTCGACGAGATGAAGCTCGACCCGGCGGTCGAGATCGTAGAGCTGCTCGCGTGGGAAGAGCGACCGGTCGACGCGCATATAGGGCTCCGTGTCGCCCTTGGGGATCAGCTCCAACCCACCGTCGTATCCGCCCGCGCGCAGGAAGCGGGCGACGGCCTCCAGTCGCTCCGCGGAGAGATCGAGATTGAACGCATGCGTGCCGCGCTCATCGGCATGTCCCGTCAGCCGCAGCTGTGGGCGCTTCGTCAGGCGGGCATACTCCAGCAGAAGCTGCACCGCCTTGCGTCCCTCCGCCGTGAATTCCGCCTCGCGGAACACGAACTGGATGGGAACCGGCACGACCTCGGCCTCCGGGCGCGCCGCCGTCCGATCCGCCGTCGGCGCGGCGGCGGCGACGGCCACGGCGTCGCCGGCCCGGTCGCGCTCCCGCTCGCCTGCCGCCTCCGAACCCGTGTCGCGGCCGTCCGGCGCGGCGGTCCGCTCCTGATCGCGAGCCTCGGAAGTTGCGGCGGCGTCCGCTGCGGCCGGCTCCGATTTCTGCCACCGGCTCGCCTCGGCCGCGCGCGCCCGGTCCACGCGGCGCTGCAGGTCTTCGATGAGCTGGGCCGTCACGGACGCGGCGGACGGCGCGCGGCCTGGCGCGATCTCGGCCGCTGCCGTCTCGATGCTCTGACGCGCCGGGGACGTTCCGATCTCGATGGACAGCTTCGGATCGGCGTTGGCGAAGCGCCGCTCGACGACGAGAACCCACTCGCCGTTCAGATCCGAGCGTGCGGTTCCGATGGGGACGCCGTCGGCCAGAACGGTCACGAAGGTGTTGGGCCTCGACCGGCCTGCGAAGACGGACGTGCCGTTCGGCTCGACCTTGGCGACATCGAAGTCGCCCGCTCCGTGGCTGCCCGCTTCGCCTGCAGGCCGATGGGTCGGGTCCCGAGCAATCGCAGCCAACCGGAGGGCCTCCGGCCCGTCAGGCTCGTGCTGCTCGACGAGGCCGAGGCGGGTGACCGCCTCAGGAAATTCCAGGACCGCCCATGTCCCGCCGGCGAGCGTGAGGAGGATTAACAGGGACGCCGCAATGTAATGCATGGCAGGCGTGTCCGGATACGAACTCGACAATTCCTAATCTTAACATGCTTTAAGGGCGCTGCGGCCGCCATGCGGCAGCAAATGCAAAGAGAGTGAATCGCGGCACCGCCGCGCGGTCGTCGCTCCCGGCGCGAGACTGTCCCGGGTCCATACGAGAGCTATCAACTCGATAGGCGCACGCGTTTGATCCGACGACGGAACAACGACGCAAAGTCGGACGTCCGGCTTTCAAAAGTCGGAAATCTTGCTTCGTGCCTTTAGAAAATATTGGCTAAGTGCCTGGAAAATTGGTGGGCGATCACGGGCTCGAACCGTGGACCCGCTGATTAAGAGTCAGCTGCTCTACCAACTGAGCTAATCGCCCACTCGCCGCTGGAGGCGCACCGAACACGGCTCCAGAACGAAACGGGGCCCGTCGCCGGACCCGCGGGCGAGCATCTAGCACCCGCCGCGCCCCCTGTCCAGTGCCCCTATGGACGCCCGCCGCGGTCGTCAGAAGACGGGGCTCAACGGCGCCTGCGGCCGCCCGTTGCGCGCGTCGGCGGCGACCGACAGCGACAGGCCGATCCCGGCGAGCAGGGTCATCATCGACGTGCCGCCATAGGAGACGAACGGCAGCGGCACGCCCACCACCGGCACGAGCCCGCTGACCATCGCCATGTTGATGAAGGCATAGAGAAAGATCGTGATCCCCACGCCGGAGACGAGAAGGCGCGCGAACGGCGTTGCGGCCCCGCGCGCGATGCGGGCGAGCAGCACGATGAGGACCGCATAGAGGGCGAGCAGCACCATGCCGCCCGCGAAGCCCCATTCCTCGGCGTACATGGTGAAGATGAAGTCGGTGTGCTTCTCGGGCAGGAAATCGAGCTGGCTCTGCGTGCCCTGCATGAAGCCCTTGCCGCCGAGCCCGCCCGCGCCGAGCGCGATCTTCGACTGGTTGATGTGATAGCCGGCCCCCAGGGGATCGGCATCGGGATCGAGAAAGATCTCGACGCGGCGGCGCTGGTAGGCATGCAGTGACGACCAGATGAGCGGCGCGGACAGGGCGAGGACCAGTCCGCCGGCGATGAAATTAAGAACGGAGACGCCGGCCAGGAACATGAGGCCGAGGCCGACGGTGGCATAGAGCGCCGCGGAGCCCAGATCCGGCTGGCGCAGCGTGAAGATGACGGGAATTGCGATCATCAGGACCGGAGCGGCAACCCACCTCGGATCCGACACGCGGTCGGCCGGCAGCCACTGATAGTAGCGCGCCAGCGCCAGCACGAGCGCCACCTTCATGAGCTCGGCCGGCTGGAACGAGAGGCTGCCGACGGACAGCCAGCGCCGCGCGCCCAAGGCCTCCGTGCCGATGTACGGCACGAGCACGAGGAGGATCAGCGCCAACCCGTAGAGCGGATTTGCCAGCCGCATCCACACCTCGACCGGCACGGCGATCATCAGGAGGATGCCGCCCAGCCCGACGAGGTAGCGCAGCCCGTGCCGCTCGGCCCACGGCCGGAACGAGCCGCCCTCCACCGAATAGAGCGTGGCGATGCCGATGGCGACGAGCAGCGAGACGACGAGGAGGACGCCCCAGCCGAGGCGCGGGACGTAGAAGAATGCCGGGGCGCGAACTCCTGGGCCTGAGGGACGCATCACCGCAAAGGACCTCCCTGCCAGTCGGCGCGGGCGACCGGATCGTCGGCGAGCAGCATGGCGATGACGTCGCGCACGATCGGCGCCGCCGTGGCGCCGCCGCCGCCGCCGTGCTCGACGACGGTCGAGACCGCATAGCGCGGCGCATGGGCCGGGAAATAGGAGACGAACAGCGCATGGTCGCGGTGCTCCCACGCGTCCTCGCCTCGCTCCCGGTCGGTCTCGGAGCGCGTGCGCACCTGCGACGTCCCCGTCTTGCCCGCGATGATGACGGCGCCGCCTTCGAGGCTGCCCGCAAGGCTGGCGTTGCCGCCCGTGCCGCCGGCCTCGTTGACGACGCCGACCATGGCGCGGCGCACGGCCTCAAGGCCCTCGGACGGGATATCGAGCGGGGGAAACACCGGGCCGTCCGGCAGGACAGAGCCCGGCGTGCGCACAAAGGTCGGCACGACCGCGCGCCCGGTGGCGAGCCGCGCCGTCATGACGGCGAGCTGCAGCGGCGTGGCGAGCACGTAGCCCTGCCCGATGCCGGCGAGGATGGTCTCGCCCCTGAGCCAGCCCTTGCCGAGGACGGCGCGCTTCCAGCCGGTGGTCGGGATCAATCCGTCCTTCTGGCCGCCGATGCCGCAGGCATAGGTCTCGCCGAGTCCCAGGCGCCGGGCCATCGATGCGATGCGGTCGACGCCGATGCGCTCGGCGAGGTCGTAGAAGAAGACATCGCAGGATTCGCGGATGGCGGCGGCCAGGTCGACGCGGCCGTGCCCGTCGTGCCGCCAGCAGCGATAGGTCTGGTCGGCAAAGTGGAACGCCCCCGAGCAGGAGACCGTTTCGTCGAGTGTCACCTTGCCGGCCTCGAGCGCGGCGAGCGCCGTCACCATCTTGAACGTCGAGCCCGGCGGATAGAGCCCCGCGATGGCGCGGTTGAGCATAGGCTTGTGCGGGTCGGAGCGCAGGCGCTCGAAGGCCGCCTCCTCGAAGTTGACCGTGAGATCGCCGGGATCGAACGCCGGCACGGAGGCCAGCACCACGACCTCGCCGGAGCGCACGTCGAGCGCAACCACCGCCGCGCGCGGCTCGCCGCCGAGGCGGGCGAAAACGCGCTCCTGCAGGCGCGCGTCGATCGTCACCACGACGTCCTTGCCCGGCACCGGCTCGGTATCGCCCAGATGCCGGACGGTGCGGCCGTGGGCATCCACCTCGTACTTCTGCGTGCCCGCCCCGCCGCGCAGCTCGCGGTCCATGCCGAGCTCGACGCCGGTCTTGCCGACGCGCACGCCCGGCAGCTTGAGGAACGGGTCGTCGTCGAGAGCCGGCCGGTCGACGCTGCCGACATGCCCGACGACGTGCCCGGTGGCGCGGCCGAAGGGATAGATGCGGCCGTGGTCGCTCTCGACCTCGACCCCGGCGAGCTGCGGCGCCAGAAGCGCGATGCGCGCGGCCTCCTCGAACGTGAGGCCGGAGCGCACGGCAATCGGCCGCAGGCGCGGCGCGCCCTTGGCTTTGGCCAGGATGCGCTCGATGTCGGCGTCCGGCAGCGCGACGACGCGGGCGAGCGTCGTGAGCGACCGGCGCATGCGGCTGCGGTCGCCGGGCAGGATCGCGACGCGGAAGCTCTCGCGGTTGGCGGCGATGACGCGTCCGCGGCGATCGAGGATGCGCCCCCGCCGCGGGATCAATCCGCGCTGGCTGACCCGGTTCTCCTCCGCCAGCGGCCCGAACTTGCGCCCTTCCATGAGCTGGAGCTGGTAGAGCCGCCCGGCGATGAGCGCGAACGCTCCCGCCTGCGCCGCACCCAGGAGCAGCGCGCGGCGGGCGAACAGACGCTTCGAAAGCTCCTCCGCATCGCGCCCGCCCATGGCTACACCCCCCGCGCGAGCACGTCGTTCGCCCGGCGGACGGGGTCCGGATCGAGGCTGCGCAGCAGGAACGCCAGCGGCGGATAGGCAAGACCCGCCAGCAGCGCCGCCCAGGCGAAGGGCCGCCACTCGGCGACCTCCAGGTAATAAAGCGAGGCGATGGCCCAGGCGGCCAACGCCAGCGCGCCGAGCGAGGCGAGGAACAAGAGCCAGCGGCCGAACGGCCCCGTGCCCTTCACGAGCTGGGCTTCGAGCGCGATCGCGTAGCCTACGAGGTAGATGAGCGACCAGTAGCCGAGCGGCCCGTCGGACAGCACATCGACCGACAGGCCGGCCGCGAACGGCACCCATTCCGACAGCCGGCCGGCATGGCGCGAGGTCCAGTAGTGGATGGCGATGAAGGGCAACAGCGGCAGCACGAACCGGCCGTCCGGCGGCAAGCCCCACGGGAGCACCGCGAGCAGCGCGAGGACGGCGACGCTCAGCGTCGGCACGAGGCGGCCGGCCACGGACGTCATGGCCAAGGAGGTCATGGCTTGGCCTCCGGTGCGCCGGGAACATCCGGAGCCAGCAGTTCCAGCTCGGGCGTCTCGAAGAGCAGCACGCCCAGGTATTCGACCGTGTCGAGATCGGCGTGCGGCGCGACGCTCGGCCGCTCACCGGCCTCGAGCACCGATCCGATCCTGAGCCCGCGGGGGAAGACCCCGCCGATCCCGGACGTCGAGACCTCGTCGCCGGCGGCAATCGTGCTGTCGGGCTCGGCCAGGATCAGGCGCGGACGCGGGCCGTTGTCGCCGGCCAGGACGGCGCGGACCGCTTTCGCTCCGACGAAAACGGGAATGCGGCTCTGCGCGTCCGTGAGGAGCATGACACGGGCGGCATTGGAGCCGACGCCGGCGATGCGGCCGACGAGGCCATCGCCCGACAGCACGGGATAGCCGGGCTTCAGATTCTGCGCCGCGCCGGCGTTGATCATGGCCGAGCGCACGAACGCGCCGGAGGACGTCGCGATCACGCGCGCGGTGATGAAGCTCATCTCGGTATCGCGCGCCGTCTTCGATGCGGCGCCGAGATCGGCAAGCCGGCGCTCCAGCTCCTGGGCGCGCCACTCCCAGCCCTTGAGCTTCTGGTTCTCGTGGCGCAAGTCCTCGAGCTCCGACATCAGCGTGACGGTGTACCGGGCGGTCCGCACCGCCTCGCGCAGCGGCTCGAGCGGTACCATCGCCGCCCGCAGCACCGGGCTCATGAACTCGACGACCTGCCGGCGCAGGCTGGCGACGTAGCCGTGATCGAGCCGGCTGAGAACGAGCAGGGCGACCGAGAGGAAGAGGAGCGCCGGCAGCAGGAGGCTTGAGGGCCGGCGCCGCGGGGCGGCGAAGTCGGGGCGGGCCTGGCGCATGTCGTCGTAACCGACGTACCTCACGGCACCGCCTCCGCGATACGGGGCGGACCGGCTTTGGCGGCGCGCGAGACGATGGGGCGTTGTCCCGTCCGCGGCATCGCGAGCTCCCTCAGGGCCGGATGAGAAGATGCTCGCGCCGGCCGATGTTCTCCAAGAGCATCGCCGAGCCGCGCACGACGCATTGGAGCGGGCTTTCCGACACGAGGAACGGCACGCCGACGCGGCGTTCCAGCTCCTGATCGAGCTTGTGCAGGAGCGCGCCACCGCCTGTCAGGCAGATGCCGCGGTCGCAGATGTCGTTCGACACCTCCGTCGGCAGGTCCTCGAGCGTCCGCTCGATGAATTCCGCGATGGCCTCGATCGGCTCGTCGAGGGCCTCGGCCACATGCTGGGGCACGAGCACGGTGCTCTTCGGCTTGCCGTGGCGCAGATCGCGGCCGCGGATGTGGATCTCGCTCGTCAGCCCGTTGACCTCGCGCGAGGCCGAGCCCGCTTCGATCTTGATGCGCTCCGCATTCGCCTCGCTGAGGACGAGCTGATGCTCGCGGCGGATGTAGCGGATGATCGCCTCGTCCATGGCGTTGCCCGCAACCCGCAAGGAGCGCGCCTCGATCACGCCGCCGAGCGACATGACGGCGATGTCGGTCGTTCCCCCGCCGATATCGACGGCCATCGATCCCGCCGGCTCGTCGACCGGCAATCCGGCGCCGAGCGCGGCGGCGATGGGTTCCTCGACGATGAAGACGCTGCGCGCGCCGGCCTGCACGGCCGTCTCGTAGACGGCGCGGCGCTCGACGGGCGTGGCACCGGCCGGAACGCAGATGAGAATGCGCGGCCGGCGCAGGCCGAGGAAGGACGTGCGCGTGCGCCGGATGAAATGGCGCAGCATCTCCTCGGTGGCAACGAAATCGGCGATCACGCCGTCGCGGAGCGGCCGGATGGTCTCGATCGAGCCCGGCGTGCGGCCGAGCATCTGCCGGGCCTGGTGGCCGACCGCCAGAACCTCGCGGTGGCCGGCGCCGATGCGGACCGCGACGACGGACGGCTCGTCGATCACGACGCCGCGCCCCATCACGTGGACGATCGTGTTGACCGTCCCGAGATCGATCGCGATATCCTCCGAAAAGGGGATTCCGACGGGTAAACGCATACGCCTCTACTCGAACACCTGTACCCGAAACGTCGCGCCGTCCGGGGCCTTGACCCTCGCCTTCCCTAGCGCGCCGGAAGCTCGCGCGCCAGATCAGACGTGGGCGGATAAGCCCTGCTACAGTAGAGGAATTTTCCTGCCTTGGCCAAGAAAAGGGCGGCCGCAGCCGCCCTTCCGCCGAGCCCGGCCGGCGCCTTCAGTCAGACCTGTTGCGCCTGCGCCACCTTCTGGCGCTTCACCATGAGCTTGTTGAGCGCCGCCACATAGGCCTTGGCGGAGGCGACCATCGTGTCGGTGTCGGCGCCGCGGCCGGTGACGACCCGGCCATCCTCCTCCAGCCGCACCGAGACCTCGGCCTGGGCGTCCGTGCCCTCGGTGACGGCGTGGACCTGGTAGAGCTCGAGGCGGGCGGTATGCGGCACCAGCATCTTGATGGCGTTGAAGGTTGCATCGACAGGCCCGTTGCCCTGCGCCTGGACGGTCGACGGCACGCCGTCGATCTCGAGCGTCAGGGTTGCGGCCTGCGGACCGACCGTGCCGGCAATGACGGTCAACGCCGCGACCTTCATGCGGTCGTGCGCGTGCGCGATCTCGTGGTCGACGAGCGCCTCGATGTCCTCGTCGTAGATGTGCTTCTTGCGGTCGGCCAGCGCCTTGAAGCGGTTGAAGGCGTCCTCGAACGCGTTCTCGCCGAGCTCGAAGCCGAGCTCCCTGAGCTTGGTGCGGAACGCGTTGCGGCCCGAGTGCTTGCCCATGACGAGCGAGGTCTTGGCAACGCCGACCGATTCCGGCGTCATGATCTCATACGTCTGCTGGTACTTGAGCAGGCCGTCCTGGTGGATGCCGCTCTCGTGCGCGAAGGCATTCCGGCCGACGATGGCCTTGTTGTACTGCACCGGGAAGTTCGTGACCGACGAGACGAGCTTGGAGGCGCGCGACAGCATCGCGGTGTCGATGCGCGTCTCATAGGGCAGCACGTCGCTGCGCGTGCGGATCGCCATCACCACTTCTTCGAGCGCCGCATTGCCTGCACGCTCTCCGATGCCGTTGATGGTGCATTCGATCTGGCGCGCGCCGGCGCCGAGGGCAGCCAGCGAGTTGGCGACCGCGAGCCCCAGGTCGTTGTGGCAATGCGTGGAAAAAATCGCCTTGTCGGCGTTCACCACGCGCTCGCGCACGGCCCGGAACATCTCGAAATACTCCTGCGGCGTCGCATAGCCGACCGTATCTGGCAGGTTGATGGTGGTGGCGCCGGCCTTGATCGCCGCCTCGACGCACTGGCACAGGTAGTCAATCGGTGTGCGCGTGGCATCCATGGCCGACCACTCCACGTCCTCGACGAGGTTGCGGGCGCGGGACACGGTCGCGGCAATGATCTCCAGCACCTCGGCCTGCGACTTGCGCATCTGGTACTCGAGGTGGATCGGCGACGTGGAGACGAAGGTGTGGATACGGCCGCGGCGGGCGTGGCGCACGGCTTCGCCGGCGCGGTCGATGTCGGCGTTGATGGCACGGGCGAGGCCGGCCACGGTCGCGTTCTGAACGCGCCGGGCGATGGCGCTCACGGCATCGAAGTCGCCCTCCGAGGCGATCGGGAAGCCGGCCTCGATGACGTCGACGCCCAGCGCATCGAGGCAATCGGCGACCTCGAGCTTTTCCTCGTAGGTCATGGTGGCGCCGGGGCACTGCTCGCCGTCGCGCAAGGTGGTGTCGAAGATGACGACATGGTCGGTCGTGGAAGTCATGCGGGGATCCTCAAGGTCCGGCCCGGCGGCGCACGCGGCTCACGGGGCGAAGAAGTCTGATTTCGGCTTGCTCGTCCGTCCTCCCCTGAGCGGTCGCCGCGCGGCGCTCTGATCGCACGCGGCGGGGCCGGCTCAGGGGCCGGTAAGGAGCAGCGGCAGGAGCGAGAGGATCGCGGCACGGCACGGCGCGGCCCGCGGCGAAGGGGCCGCGGAGCGGGGACAATGGCCGGGCCGGGTGTCGAACATCGACATCGCGCTCTGATCTCGGGTCCAGGACTGCGCCAACTCGTACAATATGCGGAATTGGTTGACAATGCGCTGCAACAGCGCTCCCCCGGGGTCCCGGCGGACCCGTCAGGCGGCCGTCAGGCCGGACCCGGCAATCTTGCCGCACAAGGGCCGAACGCCCGTAACCCGAAGCCCTCACAGCGCAGGTTGCCATGACAGACCCCTCAAACTCCCCCCGCTATCCCCTCGCCAGCATCCATCTCCACTGGCTGACGTTCCTGCTCGTCGTCCTCGCCTATGTCTTCATGGAGTTTCGCGAGGTCTTCGAGCGCGGCAGCACCGGCCGGGAGTTCATGAAGGCGACGCACTATTCGCTGGGGCTCACGATCCTCGGCCTCACCCTCGCGCGCCTCGCCGTGAGGCTCACGGGCGGCCCGGCCCCGGCCATCACGCCGCCGCTCGCAGCGTGGCAAAAGCATGCCGCCCATCTCGTGCATCTGGCGCTCTATGCCTTCCTGATCGTCATGCCCCTCGTCGGGTGGGCAACGCTCTCGGCCGACGGCGACCCCGTGCGCTTGTTCGGCCTCGAGTTGCCGGCACTGATCGGGCGGGACAAAATCCTGGGCGGACGGCTCGAGGAGCTGCACGAGGCCGGCGGCACGCTCGGCTACCTGCTGATCGGTGGGCACGCGCTCATGGCCATCGTCCATCACGCCGTCATGAAAGACGACACGCTTCTCCGCATGCTGCCCGGCCGCCGCACAGCATAAACGGCGAGGCGGCGCGCGGCTCAGACCTCGCCCGCCTCAAACCTCGATCGTGCCCTCGCTGACGCGCACCGACTGGCCGCCGATGCGCACACCTTGGAGCCGCTGGCCGTCGACGTGCAGGACGAGCGACAGGAAGCTCGGCCGGTTCATCTCGAACCCCTGCTCGATGGTGCGGCGATGCGTGCCGTCCCTCAGATCGTCGAAGCGCTCGATCACGCCGGCGAAGCAGACCGCCGCCGAGCCCGTCGCGGGATCCTCCGGCACGCCGACATCGGGCGCGAACATGCGGACATGGAAGGCCGACGTGGTGTGCTCGCACTGGCGCGTGTAGATGTAGGCGCCGACGATCCCCTGCTCCTGGAAGGCCGCCGCCCAGTGCGCCCCGTTGACGCGCGCGCGGGCGATCGCTTCGCGCGAGGCGACCGGAACGAACGCAAAGGCGCTGCCGGCCGCGTAGCAGACCGGGCGGTGGTTCTCGAAGCCGATCTCGCTCGGAATGAGCCCGAGGCCTGCGGCCAGCACGTCGACGGGCGGCAGCTTGCCGGCCTCGACGGGAACCTTCGGCGCGTCGAACTCGGCGAACGGCGGCTGGTCCTTGCGCAGCCTGACGCCGACGCGGATGGTGCCGATGCCCTCCTCGAGCACGATCAACGCATCCGCGTCGCGCCCCGGGCCGAACTTGTTCTCGGCCAGCAGCGCGGCGGCGCCGACGGTCGGATGCCCGGCGAAGGGCAGTTCCTTCAGCGGCGTGAAGATGCGCAGGCGCGCCGAGTGCGCCGGATTCTCCGACGGCAGGACGAAGACGGTCTCCGAGAGATTGAACTCGCGGGCAATGGCCTGCATCTGGCCGCCCGTGAGGCCGCCCGCGCCGTGCACGACGGCCAGCGGATTGCCGCCGAAGCGGCGGTCCGTGAAGACGTCGAGCGTATTGAAGGAGAGCCGCATGTCGTCCCCACCCTGGCCCCGTGCGACGCCGCACTTAGCCCATTCGCCGTCCGCCTCCAAGCGCAAAGCGGCCCGGCCGGGCCGGCTAGGCTCCACCGTCGAGCGCGGAGCCGACGAGGGCGTGCGCATAGGCGGGCACGGGATGGCGCCGAAGGTCGCGGAGCGTGCGCACGGCGACCACATCCTCCAGCTCTGAGTTGGGATCGGCGGCGAGGTTCTCGCGGATGCGGCCGACGAGCGCATCCGCATCGGCATCCGCGCGAAGCTCGACCGCGAGGGAAACCTGCTGTCCGATGAAGGCCGCACGGTAGCCGGGTTGTGCGCGGAAGAGGTCGGCCGGCAGCCCCGTCTCCTCGGCCACCTCCCGCAGCACGCTGGCGCGAATATCGACAGAGCCGTCGTCCGTCACATCGCGGGCGTCGATGAAGCCGCCCGGCAGATAGACGAGGCCTTCGTTCACGTTCCCCGGACGCTGCCGGCCGAGCAGGATCGCACCGTCGCGCGTCCGGATCAGCGCCGAGCCGAAGGCGTCGAACACCGACCGGTCGGGTGCGCCCTCATCGCGCCAGTAGAGAAAGCTCTTGAAGTCGACCGGGAACAGCACGCCCGAGAGGACGCCGCGGGACACGGCGTACCGGGCCAGCATGTGGATGCGGCCGTTGAAGAAGGCCGGGTTCTCGGCACGCCGACGCTGCCAGTGCGCGTCGATCTCGCGCTGCTTGTCCGACGCGAACGCCCACGCGCGCTCCGCGACGACGAGATCGCAGCGCTCGATCGCGATCACGCGTGCGGCCTCAGGCTCCCGCATGTCTCCGTCCCATGGGCTCGAGGCGCTCCTGCCGATCCGCATGCGGACAGGCGGCGGCCTTTTGATGCTCAAGGCCCGGTCGGTTGCACGACGGCGGCTTGGATGCAACACCTCATGCCACACGCACGACATACGGTCCCCCTGAACTTGGGACCGATCCAACCGCCATAGGTGGGCGAAGGCGAAAGCGAATGCGGGGCGGCACGCGAGCGACGAGCGACGGAAGCGCGGCCTGCGACAGGAGGCGCGGGCTCGCCGCGGCGCTGTGGATGCTCGTCATGTTGGCGCCGTCGCATGCGGAGGACTCCCCCCTCGGGCCTCTGCCGGCCGGATGGACAGTCGCCATCACCGACGTCATCGCGATCTTCTCGCCGTCGGATGCGGCGGGGACCGTGACCCTCATCGCGCCCCCGGTCGCGGCGAAGGCCGGCGACGCCCGGACCGCCTTCATCGACGATGTGCCGGCCCTCATCGAAGACCTCTTCGGCGAGGCGCGGCCCGCCGGCGTGCCCGTGCCCTTGCCGGCCTCCGACGCGGTGGCGCCGGGGCTGACGGTGCCGCTCGTCGTCGCGCTCGACGACGGCAGCGAGGCGCGGCTCGAGGCCACCGGCTATGCCGCGCCGGGTGGCCGGATGCAGGTGTTCTTCATCGCCGCCCCCATCGGCATGGCCGCGGACGACCCACGTCTCGGCAGCGCCCGCACCCTCGTCGATCAGTGGCGCGCGCGCGGCCTCATCGTGACGCCGGAACTCTCCGCCGAGGTGGCGGCCCGCGCCGCTGCGGCCGGGCCGCCAGATGCCGGCAACGGCGCGCCGCCTGCCGGGGCGGACGCCGCGCTGGCCCATCCCGATGACGACGTCGAGAACGTCATCCAGTACCTGCGCTTCGCCTTCGACGCCACGAAGCCGGGCGAGCCGGCCGAGCCGATGGCGGTGACGGCGCTCCTGATGAAGGACGGCCGCGTCTTCGAAGGCGAGATGTCGGCGCCGGCCGCGTTCGACCCGGCCTCGCGGCCGCCGGGCAGCCCCGGCACCGGCCGCTGGCAGCGCGACGGAGAAGCCTATGCGCTCGCCTTCTCGGACGGCACGCAAGGCACCGCGGTCGCCGCCGCCGCCAAGACGCTCGCCGCCCCCGCCGCGCTCACCTTCGCGGGAGGCTACCGCGCCATCGGCGGGCCCGTCAGCGAGGACCTGCCGGACCGGTTGTCGTTCTATCCCGACGGCAGCCTGCTGCTCCGGAGCGAGGGCCGCACGCTGAGTGGCACCTACGCGATCTCGCAACGCACGATCCGGCTGGCGGAAGGCGGCAAGCCGGAGCGGTCCTATCTGTTCGGCTTGCGCGGCGACTTGGAGCGCCCCGACCTGCTCGTAGTCGGCAACCGCATCTACGAGCGCGAGGACGAGGGGGCGCAACCGTCAGACCGAACGCCGTGACGGCGCGCGCAAGAGAGGCACGCTTTGAAAAAGAAACCCCGCCGGCTGGCCAGCCGGCGGGGTTTTGTTCGCCACGGACGACGTCGACCGAACGGATCAGTTGCGGCCCTTGTCGACGAGCTTGTTCTTGGCGATCCACGGCATCATCGCGCGCAGCTTCGCGCCCACCTCTTCGATCTGGTGGGCGTCGTTGAGGCGGCGTGTGGCCTTGAAGCTCGGCTGGCCGGCCGTGCACTCGAGCATCCAGTCGCGCGTGAAGCGGCCGGACTGGATATCCTGAAGGACACGCTTCATCTCGGCCTTCGTCTCCGCCGTGATGATGCGCGGTCCGGTGCGGTACTCGCCGTACTCGGCCGTGTTCGAGATCGAGTAGTTCATGTTGGCGATGCCGCCCTCGTAGATGAGGTCGACGATCAGCTTCACCTCGTGCAGGCACTCGAAATAGGCCATCTCCGGCGCATAGCCGGCTTCGACCAGCGTCTCGAACCCGGCGCGGATGAGTTCGACGAGGCCGCCGCAGAGCACGGCCTGCTCGCCGAAGAGGTCCGTCTCGCACTCTTCCCGGAACGTCGTCTCGATGACGCCGGAGCGTCCGCCGCCGACGCCGGAGGCATACGAGAGGAAAAGCTCGTGCGCGTTGCCCGACTTGTTCTGGTGCACGGCGATGAGGCAGGGAACGCCGCCGCCCTTCAGGTATTCGCCGCGCACGGTATGGCCCGGTCCCTTGGGCGCGACCATGCCGACGTCGAGGTCCTCGCGCGGCTCGATGAGGTTGAAGTGGACGTTGAGGCCGTGCGCGAACATCAGCGCCGCGCCCTTCTTCATGTTGGCGTGCAGGTGATCGCGGTAGATGTCGGCCTGCAGCTCGTCGGGCGTCAGCATCATGATGACGTCGGCCCACTTGCCGGCGTCGGCCACCTCCATGACCTTGAGCCCTTCCTTCTCCGCCTTGGCAGCCGAGGCGGACCCCTTGCGCAGTGCGATCGCGACGTCTTTGACGCCCGAATCGCGCAGGTTCAGCGCGTGGGCGTGGCCCTGGCTGCCGTAGCCGACGATGGCGACCTTCTTGGTCTTGATGAGGTTCAAGTCGGCATCACGATCGTAATAGACGCGCATGGCTCTCTCTTCGGTCCCTTCGGTTCGAACTTTGCAGACGCAGGCGACCGGCGAAGTGACCGGGCCGCCGGCTGGCGCCCCGCGGGTGCCGCGGGCTTCTTCTCTGCGGGTGGCTCAGGCGCGACCGGAGGCCGGCCCTCGTGAAAGGCGGGCGAACGTTACACCCCGGCTTGCCGGCGCGGCAACGGTCCGCCGTCCCGCCCGCCTGCGACAAATGCCGTGGCGACGCCGGCGTGCGGGCCCGCACGCCGCATCCGGCGCTTCCCTTATCGCGCGGTTAACGGAACTGCAACCGCTGTTGCGTTAAGGGTTTGGTTCCATTCTCAGCCACCCCCGAGCCAGCCCATGAAGCGCCTCGCCACCTCTCGCAGCCTTGCCGTACTCGCCGCGGCCCTCGCCCTTTCCGGCTGCGGCAAATCGCAGAAAGTCG
Source organism: uncultured Hyphomicrobium sp. (assembly GCA_964589785.1). Lineage (GTDB taxonomy): Bacteria > Pseudomonadota > Alphaproteobacteria > Rhizobiales > Hyphomicrobiaceae > JAGVSR01. The sequence continues at coordinate 462,873 of CAZPUQ010000001.1, read as the reverse complement.
CGGCGAAGGTCGATGTCAAACAAGTGGTCGTCACCTCCGCGGCCGACTGCGCCGACAACGCCGGCCTGACCTATGACGTTTGCACCGAGCTCATCGCTGCCGCGGTGGCCGAGCACGAGAAATCCGCCCCCACGCACAAGAGCCAGGAGGCCTGCGAGAAGGCCGAGGGCGCCGACCGCTGCGAGCGCCTCGACGAGCGCGACTACCGCCCCCGTCTGACGGCCTTCAAGATCGCGATGACGGAGAAGCCGACCGCGGCGCCGCTCTACCCGACGAAGAACGCGACAGCGGGCTTCCGCACCGCCTCCAATTCCGACGTGCTGACGGACGCCGACACCTTCACGTTCACGAAGAGCGCCGTTGACGCCGCCGACCTCTACAGGAGCGTCAAGAAGCAGAAGAAAATCGCCTTCTGACGCTTGCGTCCGAGCGGTTGACGCTTGTGGAACCGCGTGGCGCACTTGGCGCCAACCCTCGCTTCACATCGCCGCCGCACCGCGGCCGATGGCGGCGATGCCCGTGCGGCTCACCTCCACCAGGCCGAGCTCGCGCATCAGGGAAATGAACGACTCGATCTTCGTCGCCTTCCCCGTCACCTCGAACACGAAGTGCTCGATCGACGTATCGACGACCTGGGCGCGGAAGATCTCCGCGATCCGCAGGGCCTCGATGCGCTTGTCGCCCTTGCCGGCCACCTTCACGAGCGCGAGCTCCCGTTCCAGCGAGAGCCCCTCGCCCGTCAGGTCGCGCACGCGGTGAACCGGCACGAGCCGCTCGAGCTGATGCTTGATCTGCTCGATCACTGCCGGCGTGCCGCGCGTGACGATCGTGATGCGCGAGACGTGCTTCTCGTGCTCGGTCTCGGTCACGGTCAGGCTGTCGATGTTGTAGCCGCGCGCGGTGAAAAGCCCGATGACGCGGGCGAGCACGCCGGGCTCGTTGTCGACGAGCACGGAGAGCGTGCGCGAGACGACCTCCTGCACGATGCCGGGTCCGACGTAGTGGCTCTGGGGATTGGGGTTGATCATGGCTCTTCAGTTCTTCTTCTCGTCTTGCGTTGGTCCATCGCCGGGCGTTTCGCGCGCACGGTCGCTCTCGGCCGCCGCGTTCGGGAACACGGCTCTCAAGAAAACCGGCAGCCCGTGCTTGTCCACCTCGGCCTTGAAGGCCTCCGCGTCGGAGACTCCCACGTTGTACTGGCGGAAAGCAGCGACGATCCTGCGCCCCATGGCCTCGGCCATCGCGCCGGCGGTCGGCGCCCCGAGCTTCTTCAGTTGCTTCGGCGGCAGGCGACTGTAGACGCGGGCGAGCATCTTCGTCTCGAGGTAGTCCTGCGCGATGCAGGCCTCGAACGCGGCGGTATAGGCGGAGGCGAGACCGTGCGTGCGGTAGCAGGCATCGATGAACTTGACCGCCGCGTCCGCGCCTTGCACGCGCTGGATGGTGCCGATGCGGCGCGCGGCATCAGCGATGTTGGCCGCACGGTCCCAGGTGATCGCGACGGCTGGCGGTGGCGTTCCGGACGGAGCGGAGTTGGCAGGCGGCGGCGCGGCCGGCGGCGCCTCGGCGCCCGCCGCCCACGCGCCGGTGCCCGCGAGAACAGCGGCCACAAGACCGGCGACGGCGGGCCCCGGCCTCACACGAGCACCTTGCCTTCCTTGCCGATGGCGCTCTCGATCGCCTCCTCGGTGGCCTCGCCGAGCAGCATCTCGTTGTGGGCCTTGCCCGAGGGGATCATCGGGAAGCAGTTGGCGAGCTTGGCCACGCGGCAATCGAAGATCGTCGGCGCCTTGGTGTTGATCATCTCGAGGATGGCGTCGTCGAGATCGGCCGGATGGTCGCAGCGCATGCCCCGCCAGCCGTAGGCCTCGGCGAGCTTGACGAAGTCGGGCAGGCTCTCGGTGTAGCTGTGCGAGAGCCGGTTGCCGTGCAGCAGCTGCTGCCACTGGCGCACCATCCCCATGTACTCGTTGTTGAGGATGAAGACCTTGACCGGCAGGTTGAACTGCACGGCCGTCGAGCACTCCTGGATGTTCATGAGGATCGAGGCGTCGCCCGCGATGTCGATGACGAGCGACTTGGGATGCGCGAGCTGCGCGCCGATGGCGGCGGGCAGGCCGTAGCCCATCGTGCCCAGCCCGCCGGACGTCATCCAGCGGTTCGGCTCCTCGAAGTGGTAGTACTGGGCGGCCCACATCTGGTGCTGGCCGACCTCCGTCGTGATGTAGGTATCGCGGTCCTTGGTCAGCTCGTAGAGACGCTGGCATGCGTACTGCGGCATGATCACGTCCTTGGAATTCTTGTAGGACAGCGATTTCTTCGCGCGCCAGCCGTCGATCTGCTTCCACCAGGTCTTGAGCGCCGCCTTGTCGATCTGCGGCGCCTTCTGCTTCCAGATGCGCAGCATCTCCTCCAGCACGTAGGCGCAGTCGCCGACGACGGGCAGGTCGACGCGCACGTTCTTGTTGATCGACGAGGGATCGATGTCGACGTGGATCTTCTTGGAGTTCGGCGAAAAAGCGTCGATCCGGCCGGTGATGCGGTCGTCGAACCGCGCGCCGATATTGATCATCACGTCGCAGTCGTGCATCGCCCAGTTGGCCTCGTACGTGCCGTGCATGCCGAGCATGCCGAGCCACTGCTTGTCGGAGGCGGGATAGGCGCCGAGCCCCATGAGCGTCGAGGTGATCGGGAAGCCCGTGAGGCGCACGAACTCGCGCAGGAGCTGGCTCGCCTTCGGGCCTGCGTTGATGATGCCGCCGCCGGTGTAGAACACCGGACGCTTGGCCGACGCGATGAGATCGACGGCCTCGGCGACGGGCCCGGCATCGGGCTTCACCTTCGGACGGTAGGTCTTGTGCGCGACGTTCGAGGGGCCGGTGTAGTTGCCCGATTTGAACTGGATGTCCTTCGGGATATCGACGACGACCGGCCCGGGCCGGCCCGTGCGCGCGATGTGGAAGGCCTCGTGCAGGATGCGCGCAAGATCGTTGACGTCCTTCACGAGCCAGTTGTGCTTGGTGCAAGGACGCGTGATGCCGACGGTATCGCACTCCTGGAAGGCGTCGTTGCCGATGAGGTGCGTCGGCACCTGGCCGGTGATGCACACGACCGGGATCGAGTCCATGAGCGCATCGGTGAGGCCGGTGACCGCATTGGTGGCACCGGGGCCGGAGGTGACGAGAACGACGCCGACCTTGCCGGTCGAGCGCGCATAGCCTTCCGCCGCATGGACCGCGCCGCCCTCCTGGCGCACGAGGATGTGCTGCACCTTCTCCTGCTGGAAGAGTTCGTCGTAGATCGGCAGCACCGCACCGCCCGGATAGCCGAAGATGTGCTCCACTCCCTGGTCCACCAGCGCCTTCACCACCATCTCGGCGCCCGTCATCGTCCGTGCCATCGTCGTGCCCCTGCTGCCTCGTGCTCGCATACCTGCCGGCCTGTCCGGCATCGGACCGCCCCGCGCGGGACCTCCGGCGGGACGCGGAACCCTACGGACGGCACTGTGGTCGGTCAAGGTAAGCAATCAATAAATGCGACGATTTTGACTTGATTACTTTGCATTTATTGCGTAACTGTGCGCATCCACGCACTCATATTGCCGTTGGCCCAGGTGACCTGACGCTTGATGTAGCGCCGCGTCTCGCTCTTGGCTTCCGCGACCGCCTCCTGAAGCGTCATCCGACCGGCGAGGTGCGCCAGAAGCGGCCTGAGGCCCAGCGCCCGCATGCCCGGCAAGGCGGGATCGAGATCGAGGGCGGCGATGCGGCCGGCCTCTTCCAGCGCGCCGGCTTCCATCATGGCATCGAAACGGGCCTCGCTTCGGGCATGGAGCGTGGCGCGGTCCGGCAGCACGAGGAGACGCTCGGTCTCCTCTTCCTTGAGCAGCGGACGGCCCCGCTCCCTCTGCCAGTCCGACAGCGGCCGCCCCGTCGCCTCCATCACCTCGAGCGCGCGCACAATGCGCTGCGGATCGGTAGGGCTCAGCCGCGCCGCGGTGACGGGGTCGCGCGCGACAAGCTCGCGGTGGAGCCGCGCGGGTCCCAGACACTCGGCCTGCGCACGCCAATGCTCGCGGACGGCGGGCGGGATCGCGGGGATCGGCGACAGCCCCTCGAGCAGCGCCTTCAGATAGAGGCCGGTCCCGCCGACAATGACCGGCACGGCGCCCGACGCGTCGAGCTCCGCAAGGACGCGCTCCACCTCGCGCACGAAGCGGCCGACGGAGTAGCCCTCGCGCATCGGCACGTGGCCGTAGAGCCGGTGCGGCACGTCCGCCATGTCGGCGCGCGAGGGCCGCGCGGAGAGGATCTCGAGCTCCTCGTAGACCTGCATGCTGTCGGCGTTGACGATGACACCGCCGCGGTCGCGCGCGAGCTGCAGGGCCAGGGCCGATTTGCCGCTCGCCGTCGGACCGGCAATCAGGATAGGTCTTTTGTGTGGTGTCATGGCCCTCCTTATCCGACGGACGGGGAAGGCGCCACCAAACCCTGTGAGGCCCCTTGAAGGCCGCTCTCTGGCTCGCCGAGCGCCGACCCATGCCGCATGCCGATGCCCTCGTTCTCACCGCAAACCCCGGGACAGGCGCGCTCGACGAGGCCGTCGCCGCGCGCGTGCACAGCCTGATGCCGGACGCTGATGCCGGACGCTGGCTTGCGCCCGGCGCCGCGTTCGAGGTGATCGGGAGGGACATCGCGGCGTGCACGCCCAGCGTCCGTGATGCGCTTGGCGCGCTGCCGATCGATATCAACGTCGTTCCGGCCGACCCGGGCCGCCGTGCCAAATCCCTGCTCGTCGCCGACATGGAATCGACCATCATCGAGCAGGAGCTGATCGACGAGCTGGCGGCCGTCGCCGGCCGGCGGGAGGAGATTGCGGCGATCACGCGCGCCGCCATGCGCGGAGAGCTCGACTTCCCGGAGTCGGTCCGGCATCGCGTCGCGGCGCTCGCGGGCCTGACGACGGCCGATCTGGACACGGTTGCCCAGCGCATCACGCTCACACCCGGCGCCAGCCGGCTGGTATCCGCCATGAAGGCCCGCGGCGCGACGACCGCCCTCGTCTCCGGCGGCTTCACGGTCTTCATGGAGCGGGTCGCCCGCAACCTCGGCTTCGACCGCTTCTTCGGCAACGGGCTCGAGATCGAGAACGGACGGCTCACGGGGCGCGTCGCCGAGCCGATCCTCGATGCGACTGGCAAGCGTAAGATCCTCTTGAAGCTTGCCGGCGAGCTCGGGCGCGCGCCGGCCGAGGCCGTGGCCGTCGGCGACGGCGCCAACGATCTCGCCATGCTCGGCACCGCCGGCCTCGGCGTCGCCTACCATGCCAAGCCGGGCCTGCGGAGTGCGATGGGTCAGGCGCCGAACGGTGCCGTCATCGATCATGCGGACCTGACGGCCGTGCTGCATCTGCAGGGCATCGCCGGCTGACCGGGCATCGGAGGCTATCGGCCGCTTCAATCGCGGCCTGCCGCAAGACCGTTCCAGAACGCGCGCGCGGCAAGGCGCAGGCGCGCACGGACGGCTCGCAGGACGGCCCGCGCCTCGCCAGCCCAGCGCACGACCGCCGGCTTCCAGCGATCCACGGCCTGCCTCAGAGCGCGCCGCACGCCGGCCTTCACCACGCGGCCAGTGCGCCAGACCCAGGTGGCGCGGATCGCCGCGAACATCCGGTCCTTCCACGGCACGAAGAGGGTGTAGGCTCGCGCAAACCACCCGATCTGCATCAGCGCGGGACGCGTCAGCACGAAGAGGCGCGCGACGAGCGCCGTGGAGGCGACCTTGGCACCGAGGAACAGCAGGGTTGCCGCCAAGACTTGCTCGTTCGCGACGAGCCAGACGGCGAGCAGCTTCAACGGAAACAGGATCGCCGTCGGCAAGGCGAATACGAACAGCGCCGCGTAGGGCGGCAGCCGGGCGATGACGGCTTCGAGCTTCGCGACGAGCCGAAAGCGGGCGAGCCAAGCCAGCGCCTGCGAGAGCGGCTTCCATCCCCATTCCTCGAAGATGAGGACGAGCGCGGCGGCGACCTGCAGAGCAGCCACGAGCGGCGGCCGCAGCATCGCCGCCAGCCTTTCGACGTGCGCGCTCAGCCGTGCGATCGCGGTCCGCAGCGCCGTCCGTGCACCCGCCCAGAGCCGTGCCAGCATGCAAAACCCTCGCCGAGACGAACGCAGCGCGCCCGAGCGCGGCGCCTGCGGCCGACCGGCACTCAGATGGCGTCCGTCAGCATCGCGTCAGCCGGGCGCAAGGCGCCCGTCCGCTCCGCCTCTTCCAGCGCGTGGGCCAGTTCCTCGCGCGCCTTCTCCGCCTGCCGCTGCCTGTTCCACAGGCTGGCGTAAAGGCCGCCCCGCGCGATGAGCTCGGCGTGCGTGCCCTGCTCGACGAGCTCTCCCTTGTCGAGCACGACGATCTGGTCGGCATGGACGATGGTCGAAAGCCGGTGCGCGATGACGAGCGTGGTGCGATCCTTCGTGGCGCGGTCGAGCGCGTCCTGGATCTCCTTCTCGGTGTGGCTGTCGAGCGCGCTCGTCGCCTCGTCGAGAACGAGGATCGGCGGGCCCTTGAGCAGCGTGCGCGCGATCGCCACGCGCTGCTTCTCGCCGCCCGACAGCTTCAGCCCGCGCTCGCCGACCATGGTCCGGTAGCCCTGCGGCAGGCTCTCGATGAAAGCGTCGATCTGCGCCAGCCGCGCGGCAGCCACGACATCGGCGTCGCTCGCATCCGGCCGGCCATAGCGGATGTTGTAGAGGATGGTGTCGTTGAACAGCACGGTGTCCTGCGGCACGACGCCGATCGCCGCCCGCAGCGACTTCTGCGTCACGTCGCGAATGTCCTTGCCGTCGATCGTCACGCGCCCCGACTGGATGTCGTAGAAGCGGAAGAGAATGCGCGAGATCGTCGACTTGCCGGCGCCCGACGGCCCGACGATCGCGACCATCTTTCCGGCCGGCACCACGAAGGAGACGTTCTTCAGGATCTTGCGGTCCGGCTCGTAAGAGAACGTGACGTTCTCGAAGCGGATCGTTCCCTCCGTGACGGGAAGCGGCTTCGCGCCCGGCCGGTCGCGCACCTCCTCCTTCTCGCCGAGGATCGTGAACATCGTCTCCAGGTCGACGAGCCCCTGCTTGATCTCGCGATAGACCATGCCCATGAAGTTCAACGGCATGTAGAGCTGGATCAGCATGGCGTTGATCATCACGAAGTCGCCGATCGTGTGCGTGCCGGCGATGACGCCGCGCGCCGCAAGCCACATGACGATCGTCATACCTGTCGTGAAGATCAGCGCCTGGCCGGAGTTCAGCACGCCGAGCGAGGCAAAGGTCCGCACCGCCGCCTTCTCGTAGCGCTGCATGGCGGCATCGAACCGCCGGCTCTCCAGTTCCTCGTTGCCGAAATACTTCACCGTCTCGAAGTTGAGCAGGCTGTCGACCGCCTTCGTGTTGGCCTCCGTGTCGCTGTCGTTCATCTCGCGGCGGATGGCGATGCGCTTCTCCGAGGCCGAGAACGTGAACCACATGTAGGCGAAGATGGTGACGAGCAGGATGACGACGTAGCCGAAGTTGAAATAGACCGTCAGCAGCGTGCAGACGAGGATGAGCTCCAGCGCCGTCGGCACGACTTGCAGGATGCCCATGCGCAGGATCAGATCGACCCCTCGGGTGCCGCGCTCGATCACCCGCGACAGGCCGCCGGTTCTGCGCTCCAGATGGAACCGCAGCGACAGCTTGTGCAAATGCTCGAACGTGCGGTTGTTGAGCGAGCGCACGGCGTGCTGGCCGACCTTGGTGAACAGCACGTCGCGGATCTGGTTCAGCACCATCGCCAGCACGCGGCCGATGCCGTAGGCGAGGATGAGCAGCGACAGGCCGAACGCCAGATATCCGGCGCCGAGCGTGTTCGGGTTCGGCGCATCGGCCGTCAGCCAGTCGGTCGTGTACTTGAAGACAACGGGAATCGCGATCGTGACGAGCTTGGCAAGCACGAGCATGACGAAGGCGAGCGCCACGTTGAAGCGCAGATCGGGACGGCCTTCGGGCCACACGAACGGCAGCAGCCCCTTGAAGACGGTCCAGTGATCGGCCGTTCCGGTGAGCCCGAGGAGGTCGGTGTCCTCGCCCCTCGCCGCCGGGCTTTCGGGTGGCTCCCGCGGCGTCGGGACGGATGCATTCATGTCTTGCCAGGCCATGGGCTCACAGTCGGTCTGCTAATCTGCGCTGCGCTCACGCTTTGCGTGTTCCAAACGTCTATGCCCGGATTGGCGGGCGCCGTCACGCGCTGGTGACAGATGGCCGCTGCGCCGCGCAACAGGCGGCAACGCGCGCGGTTCCATCAGCGCCGCCCGCGCGGCATGCGGAGCGCGAGGCAGGGACGCACGATGTGCGGACTGGACAGGCGGCTGCGGTTGACCCGGTAGATGCGCGGATAAGCGAGACCCGAGCCGTAGAACCGCTCCGCGATGTCCCACAGCGTGTCGTCGCGGCCCGTCACATACCAGCGCCGTCCGTTGCGATGGACGACACGGCCCCGCCCGCACCGTCCCGCCTGATCGCGGGTGCGACGCGACGGCCGCGCGCGGACCTCGCGATCGCCGCCGGCGTCCGTCCCGGCGATCTGCCGCTCACGCCGGCGGCCGTCGCCGGCTTGCGCGTCCGGGCGCGGCGCGTCTCCCGGCAGCGTGAACGCTTCGAGCGTGATCTTCTGACGCTCCGTCTTCGGCTCGGGCGGCGCGGCGGCCGGCTGTCCGGCGGCGGCTGCACGCGCATCGGCCTCGGCGCGGGCCGTCTTCAGCGCCTCGAGCTCGCGCGCGATGCGCTCGTCCGTCTCCGCCTTGCGGCGCGCCAGTTCGTCCGCCTGCTTGCGTGCCGACGCCTCCTCGCGCGCTTTGCGCTCAGCCGCCTTGGCCGCTTCGGCGGCTTGACGGGCCTTTTCGGCCGCAGCCGACCGCTCGCGCGCTTCCTGAGCACGCCGGCGTTCCTCGGCGATGCGGCGGGCCGCGTCGGCGGCGGAGACCGCTTCGTCCGGCTCCGCCTTGGTCTCGGTATGCGGCGCGGGCGTCTCTGCCTCCGGCACCGTCAGCTTGCCGGCGATCTCCTCGCGATAGGCGCGCGCCGAGCGCTTCAGCCAGTCGACCACGATCGCCAGCGGTCCCTGCGCCGGCGGCGCACGGCTCTCGACCTCAGACTCCGCCTCGCTTGTCGCCTCGGCCCCGCCCGTCCTGCCTTGCGGCACCGCTCCGGTGCGGGGTGCCAGCTCATCGTAGGCCTGGCCTGCCGCCTCCGCGAGCCCTTCGGCCCGCCGGCGCGTTTCAGGGGACACGTCGTCGCCCCGAACGCCATCATAGGTGACGACGGCTGCGGCGGGTCCGGCCGGAACAGCCACGCGGATCTCGTCGCCGGAAAGCGGCGCCTCACTGGGGCCGGCGAACGCCAGCGCCCGGATCTGATAGGTTCCGGGCGCCAGACCGCTCTTCAGGACGACGCGCCAGCGCCGGTTGGATTGCACCCGCGCCTCGCCCATCGGTGACCCGTCCGACGTAAGGCGCACGACAGTGCCTGGTTGTCCCTCGCCTTCGATTGCGGCCTCGCCGCGGGCGTCGAAAATGACCTTCTCGATGGTCGGCGGCTCGGCATCGGCCGGTCCGGCAACGACGGGAGCGTGCGCGCAGAGGCACAACCCCAACGCTCCGGTCGCGATCGCCATCCCCAAGCGGCTCATCCGCCCGCTCCCCTGCCCACACCGTCCTCGCCGGCAGCGGCTCTGTTATACGTCGGTGACCGAGCCGCGGCATAGGCCGCGGCCATCTTAAGCCTCTTGACCCGTGTTCGTTCGCCTCGATTTGCGCACACGGCGTCCCCATCTTGCAGAAACATGCCGTATCGAAGAGAAGACAACAGATGAAAGCAACCAGATCGCGCCCCCTCAGGAACGTCAATGGCGCGTTAACCATAAAAGATGCGGCGCGACGCCCAGCCCGGCCGGCGCGCTCCGTGTGCGTTTATTGCGGATCGGGCCTCGGGACCAACCCGGCCTATGCGGACGCCGCCCGCATCGTCGGCCGCTCTCTCGCCGAGGCAGGTCTCGGCCTCGTCTACGGCGGCGGCAGCCTTGGCCTCATGGGCGAGGTCGCACGTGCGACGCTCGATGCCGGCGGGCACGTCACGGGCATCATCCCGACGTTCCTCACCGAGCGCGAACACATGCTGAAGGACGTGAACGACCTGATCGTCACGCGCGACATGCACGAGCGCAAACAACTCATGTTCGACTACTCGGCCGCCTTCGTCGCCCTACCCGGCGGTGCCGGAACGCTGGAGGAGCTCGTCGAGCAGCTCACCTGGTCGCAGCTCGGACGCCACAGGAAGCCGATCGTCATCGCCAATATCGCCGGCTTCTGGCGGCCGTTCCTCGATCTGCTCGCACACATGCGGGCCGAGACGTTCATCCGTCCGGGGCTCGAGGTGCAGTTCCGCGTCGTGGATGAGGCCGCCCTGATCGTGCCCGCGATCCGGGCGGGCCTCGAGGCGGTGGACAACGGCGCCCCGGACGCGGCGATCCTGGCCAAGTTCTGAGCGGTGCCAGGCGATAGCGCGCTTCAGGGAATAAGGCCATGGGCGCAACCGTTATGTCGCCGTAGTGGCGCGGTCTCATCCGCAGCTCTCCCTGCGACGGGTCCGCAACCCGCCGGGGCCGCGCCGCGTTAGTCTCTAAGGTCAGGTGTCCGGAGGTCCCGCATGTCGACCACCCGAGCCGAGCCCCGAGGCGGCACGCTGCCGTCGCACAACATCGCGCAGTCGCTCGTGCTGCTGGCCAGCCTCGGCCTCACGGCGGGCGTCGGCGCCTATCTGCTCGCGGGGGTCACCGGAGTCGTCGCCGTTGCCGCGCTCGTCATTGCGGTGGCGGCCTCCGCGCCGCATCTGCCGGCCGAGACGCTGATGCGGCTCTACTCGGCGCGGCTGGTTCCCGCCGACGACAGCCAGCTCTCGAGCCTTGTCGACGTGCTCGCGTGGCGCGCAGGCCTTGCGCGGCGGCCGGACCTCTACGTGATCCCGAGCCTGACGCTCCATGCCTTCACCGCGGGCAACGCCGAGCGGCCGGCGATCGCGGTCTCCGAGGGACTGGTGCGGCGCCTCACCCTGCGCGAGCTCGCCGGCGTGATGGCCCATGAGATGAGCCACATCCGCAACGGAGACCTGGCGATCATGGGGCTGGCCGACGTCGCCGCCCGCGTGCTGCACGCACTTGCCTATCTGGCCCTCGGCCTCGCGCTCTACAATATCCTCGCCTACCTGCGCGGCGCCGAGATGATCTCGTGGTCCGCCATCGCGGTGCTCTATCTCACGCCGGCGCTCGTCAACATGCTGCAGCTCGCGCTGTCGCGGGCGCGTGAGTTCGAGGCCGATCGCCTTGCCGCCGCGATCACCGGCGACCCGCTCGCGCTCGCCTCCGCGCTGCGCCGCGTGGAGACCTACACCGGTCATTTCTGGGAGGACCTGACGCCGCCCGTCCCGGCGCGCCGCGTTCCCCAGCCCTCCCTCTTGCGCACGCATCCCCCGGCCGATCAGCGTGTCGCGCGCCTCCTGACGCTCGGCAGCGTTCCCGCAAGCGATCCGCTCGTCATCGTCGAGCGGCCGATGATGTCGCTCGTCGGCATGGGCCCGGCCACATTGCGGCCGCGCTACCGCTGGCTCGGCCTGTGGTATTGAACGCGTGAACGCGCACTGCGCACCGCGGTGCTCCTGATTTTGAACGAAGCTCCGACGTGACGCGTTCATCCCCGGTTCAGGTCGCCGCCGCGAGACTGCAGAGATGGCGGCCTGCGACCCGCCTGCCCGAAGGCCGTCCGTTACGGAACTCGCTCAGGGCCGCAACACAAAAGGCGGATCATCACGATGCTCCACGCTGCTGCCCGCGCACGCTGCTCATTGACGCTCGCGCTTGCCGCCGCCGCGATCGTTGCGGTGTCCGGCGCGGCGTCGGCGCAATCGCCCTATCGCGAGTATGACGACGGGCCGGGCGCGACTCCGGGCGAGACCTGGAGCGACGACGGGATCGACGAAGGCCCGATGCCTCGCGAGCGCGCGCCGCGCGATGACTTCGGCGAAGAGGAGGACGAGCGCTTCGTGCCCGATGACGGGGCCGGCGGCGACATCGACGAGCCCGACGATTTCGACGAAGAGCGCATGCCGGAGCGCCGCGGCAGCCTGAAGGACGGCGACGTCGAGGACGTCACCTACTTCTACGAGGAGCTCGAAAGCGACGGCCGCTGGTTCCAGCATGAGGATTACGGCTACGTCTGGCGTCCCCTCCGCATCGATGCGGAGTGGCGTCCCTACACGCGCGGCCGCTGGGCGCTGACTGATGACTATGGCTGGTTCTGGGTCTCGGACGAACCGTTCGGCTGGGCGACCTATCACTATGGCCGGTGGTTCCACGATCGGCGCCACGGCTGGGTCTGGGTGCCCGGCACCCGGTGGGGGCCGGCCTGGGTTGCCTGGCGCGATAGCGACGCGTTCGTCGGCTGGGCGCCGCTGCCGCCCGATGCGCGGTGGGACGACCGTCGCCGGTCCGTCGTCTTCCACGACGACCTCTACGAGAGCCCTGCCTTCGCGATCTACTGGTCGTTCCTGGCGCCCGCCTATTTCACGGTTGCCGATCCGTGGCGCTATTACGCGCCGCGCCACCGCGTGCCCTACCTCGTGCGCCACTCGCGCCCGCACACCCACTACGCCTGGCGCAACCGCACGATCTACAATCGCGGCATCGCCGTCGACCGCATCGAGCGCGCGACGCGGCGGCCGGTACCGCGCCATCAGGCCGCCTTCAGTCCCGTACGGACACCGCACGCGCGCGCGGTTCCCTCCGGCGGACGCATCGAGATCTACCGGCCGGACCTCACACGGCGCACCATGATCGAGCGGCGGCGGGGACGCGACGTGCCGGGGGCCGCCCCAGGCACGCGCCGCGCATGGCGCGATGTCGACCGCCGGGCCGCCCGCCCCATGCCGGAGGCCCGTGAACGGCGGCACTTGAACCGGGAGCGCCGGGACCCGTGGGGCCAGCCGCGCCGCGCACCGGGCGCCGAGCCGTTGCCCGGCCGCGCGCCGGCGTTCGGCCGCGATGCGACCGGGCCGCGAACGTTCGACCGCGCCGGTGAGCCCGAGAGGCGAAACGAGCGGCGCGCCAGCCGGGCCAATGAACGTGCCAGCCCGGGCGCGGAGCAAGGAAACAGGGGCCGGAAGGCTGCGGACGAAAATTCCGGCAGGGCGAATGATGGCCGCAAGGCGTGGCGGCCGGACCTCGGCAAGAAGGCCCCGCAAGCGAGCCGTCGGCCCGAGCCCGAGCCGGCCCAGCGCCGGAGCGAAGAGCGCCGGAGGGACGATGGCCGAAGAGACGGGGGCCGGAGAGACGGGGACCGCAGAGACGACGGCCGAAACCTGCCGCAGCCGCTCTGACGCCGGCAACGCCGGCTGCCGACCATCGGGGACGGCGCGCCGCGCCCGGTTGCGCCCCGCACCGCTTCCACGTACAGCGGACGGCATGACGCCCGACCCCTTTTCCGCTGCCAAGACCGCGCCCGGCGCTGCCGGCACGGACCTCGACGGCCTCGTTGCGCGCGTGACGGCACGCGAGCGGCGCGCGGTCTCCGAGGCCGTGACGGAGCTCGAGCGGCTCTCGCCGCGCGCCCCTCTCCTGCTGCAGGCCCTTCAGCCGCATCTCGGCCGCGCCCTCGTCGCCGGCTTCACGGGCCCGCCCGGCGCCGGCAAGTCCACCCTCGTCAATGCCGTCATCCGCGAGCTGCGCGCAGCCGGCAAGACGGTCGCCGTCATCGCGGTCGATCCGTCGAGCCCCATCTCCGGCGGCGCCATCCTCGGCGATCGCATCCGCATGACGGCCGCACTCGACGACGACGGCGTGTTCGTGCGCTCGCTCGCCTCGCGCGGCTACCTCGGCGGCCTGTCGCCGGCCGCCGTCCGCGTCATCGACGCCTTCGACGCGGCCGGCTACGATTTCATCCTTCTTGAGACGGTGGGCACCGGCCAGAACGAGATCGACGTGGCGGAGGTGGCGGACGTGCGCGTCGTCATTTCCGCGCCGGGACTCGGCGACGAGATCCAGGCGATGAAGTCGGGGCTGCTGGAGATTGCCGACATCCTCGTCGTCAACAAGGGCGACCGGCCGGGCGCGGAGCAGACGATGCACCAGATCGCCGGCGCCATCTCGATCCGCGCCACGATCAGCGACAAGGTTCCGGTCCTGAAGACGACCGCCACGTCCGGGGACGGCGTCGACCGCCTGCTTGCGGCCATCGACGCGGTCGGCGACCGCGTGCGCGCGGACGGGGTGCTGGTGCGCCGCCGCCGCCGGGCCCGCTATCTCATCGCGCGCGCGGCGGCCGATCTCGTCGCCGCCCGCGTGCGCCAAGGCGCAGGCGCCAGCCTCGACGACCTGGCCGACCGGGTGCTTTCCGGCACACTGACGCCCGGCGAGGCCGCCGGCCATCTGCTGAGGTCCTGAGGCCGCTCCCGCCGGTTTCGTCCGTATTGTGGCCTTCAGGCACTAGTCCGTGGCCTGCCTTTGGTGGCTGATAGGACCATGGGCGTCTTTCGAGGCAAACGATTGCGCGGATGGACGGCGGCGCTGGTGCTCGCGGCACTGACGCTGCAGGGGCTTGTCGTCGGCTTCTCCGCCGCGGCCATGGCCGCCGACGCGGTCCACGCAGCGCGCCTCGACGCCGATCTCGCGCCGCTCGGATTGACACGCGCCGACGTGCCCTGCCGGTCCGACCTCGAACAGGGACGGCCCTCCGGCGAGGAGGACGGAACGCACCACGCCGGAAAGGCCGGCTGCCTCGCCTGCTTCGTTCCTACGGGCGGCGCCGCCGTCATGCCCGAGGTCGCGACACTCGGACCCTCCGTCCTCGGCGGCATGGCCAACCCGCGCTTCGACGTCATCGTCCTGGTGGCGCGGGCCGCCACGCTCGGACAAGCGCGCGCGCCACCGCTGAGCGTCTGATGAGACGCTAAAGGTCTGCCCGCTGCCGGGCCCGGCCTCATCACTCCAGTCATTCTTCCGCAACACAGCCGCGCGGCAACTGGCCTGCGCGCATCTCTTCGGTGCATGATCATGACCCAACATTCGCGCCTCTCTCGCGCCACCTCGTCGGCCCTTGCCCTGTGCGCGGCCGCAGCCTTGTCCCCCGCACTGGCTCACGATGGCAAGCCCTCGCCCGACGGTCACGCCCCCGCCGGCGTGATGGTCGACCACCTCCACAAGGCCGGCGAGTTCATGATCGGCTACCGCTACCAGTGGATGAAGCAGGACGGCGACACGCTGCACGGGACCGGCTCGGTCGACGACCACGAGATCGTCCATAACGGCTGCAGCGATCACGGGTGCAGCATGAAGCAGTCCGAGATGCTCATGCAGATGCACATGCTCGACCTCATGTACGCGCCGACCGACTGGATGACGCTGATGGCCATGCCGATGTGGATGAGCATGGACATGACCATGGCGCCGCTCGAGGGCGCCGACATGGGCCACGGCGGGGAGCATGGAGGCCACGGCGGCCATATGGGATCGCACAGCCACGGCACTCAGGACTTCGGCGACACCATCTTCGGCGCGTTGATCAAGCTCTCCGAAGCCCCCGGCCTGAAGCTGCACACCGGCCTCATGTTCTCGGCGCCAACGGGCGACGTCGGCAAGAAGGGCAGCGGCGGCGCCTACACCCACTACATGATGCAGATCGGATCGGGCACCTGGGATTTCCTGCCGAGCCTGACCTACACCGGGCGGGACGGCAACTTCACGTGGGGTGCGCAGCTATCCGGCGTCATCCGCATGGAAGACGAGAACGAGAGCGGCTTCCGCTTCGGCGACGTGTTTCAGGCGACGGCCTGGGGCAGCTACAAATTCGCCGACTGGATCTCCGCGTCCGTCCGCCTGCTGCACACCCAGCAGGGCGAGATCGAGGGCCACTACAATGGCCCGCACAACCACGCGAGCCCGCCCGACCTCCAGTACAACTACGGCGGCCGGTTCTGGGACGTCGGTCTCGGCATCAATACGGTCGTGCCCGACGGAGTCCTGAAAGGACATCGCCTCGGCGTGGAGTGGCTGCAGCCAATCGAGGACGACGTGAACGGCTATCAGCAGGAGCGTGTCGGAACCTTGTGGGTCAACTGGTCGAAGGCGTTCTGACCGCCGCGGCGCGTCGCCCGTTTTTTAGTGCGGGCGACGCGGCCCCTACGGCGTGGCGGCCGTCTGGCGCACGATGCGATCCCGGTTGAGCGCGCGGTCGAGCCCCTTCACCGCATCGAAGCCCTTGGCTCCCGTGAAGTTGGCTTCGTCCAGGTTGGCGGCGGTGAAGTCTGCCCCCGTCACGTCGGCGCCGGCGAAGTCGGCGCGCGTCAGATCAGCGCCCATGAAGCGCACGCCCCTGACATTGGCGTTCTTGAAGCTCACGAAGCCAAGGCGGCTGCCGGCGAGATCGGCGCCCTCGAGGTCGGCATCGTCGAAGTCGCCGCTGAACAGCCCGACGCCCGACCAAGCCATGTTCTCGTCGCGCGGCTCCACGCCTCCGAAGACCGCGCCCTTGAGATCGGCCCCCTTGAAATCGGTGAAATCGAACCGGCCGAACAGCTTGGCGCCCGCCAGCTTCGCGCCCGTGAACCGCGGGGCCTCGGTCCAGTTCGCCTCGGCCACCGTGAACGTGGAAAAGATGCTGGGCCGCAGGATGGTGGCGTTCTCCAGGTTGGCGCCGCTGAAGTCGGTCCGGGTCAGCGTGGTGCGGTCGAGCCGGGCGCCGCCGAGATTGGAGCTCTTCAGCACCGCGCCCGAGAGGTCCGCGCCCATGAGATCGACGTTGGCGAGCCGGGCGCCGTGGAAGTCGAGCCCCGCAAGGTCGAGGCCCGCCAGATTCTTGCCCGAGAAGTCGATCGGTTTGCCGGCCTTCGACTGATGGAGCGAATATGCCACGTCCTTGGCCGTGAAGTCGGCCGCAAGCGCTGCCGCTCCGGCGAGAGAGCCGGCGCCGCAGGCGGCGAACAGGACGAGCAGGGGCACGCGTGTCATTGCGACCTCGCTGGAAAGCCTTCACTCGATATAGCGAGTCCCGGCGCCGTCTGCCACTCCGGACACGGTCTTATGCAGCCTCGGCGCCGTCGCGGAACAGCTTATAGTTGATGCTGTCGAGCAACGCCTCGAAGCTGGCGTCGATGATGTTGGGGGAGACGCCGACCGTGATCCAGCGCTCGCCCGACACGGTGTCGAGCGTTTCCACGAGCACGCGGGTGACCGCCTCGGTTCCTCCCGTCAGGATACGGACCTTGTAGTCGACGAGCTCGATGTCGTTGATATGCTTCTGGTAGCGGCCGAGATCCTTGCGTAGCGCCTGGTCGAGCGCGTTGACCGGGCCGTTGCCCTCGCCCACCGACCAGAGCGGCTCGCTCGCCCCGCTCACGTGCACCTTCACGATCGCCTCCGAAACGGTCACGAGCCGGCCCAGCGCGTTGTGCCGCCGCTCGACCATGACGCGGAAGCTGTCGACGCTGAAATATTGCGGGACGTTGGCCAGCATTCGGCGCGCGAGGAGCTCGAAGGACGCCTCCGCCGCCTCGTAGGAATAGCCTGAGGCCTCGCGCGCCTTGACCTCGTCGAGGAGGCGCGTGATGCGCTCGTCGTCGCGATCCGAGACGAGCCCCATGCGCTCGAGCGCGGCGAGCACATTCGAGCGGCCGGCCTGCTTGGAGACTAGGACGCGGCGCTCGTTGCCGACCGCCTCGGGCCGGACATGCTCGTAAGTCTCCGGCTCCTTCAGGATCGCGGAGGCATGGATGCCGGCCTTGGTCGCGAATGCGCTTTCGCCGACGTAAGGCGCGTGCCGGTCCGGCGCGCGGTTCAGGACCTCGTCGAGCACGCGGCTCGCGTGCGTCAGCGTGCGCAGCTTCTCCGCCGTGATGCCGGTCGTAAAGACGTTGGCGAACTCGCTCTTGAGCAGCAGCGTCGGGATGATCGACGTCATGTTGGCATTGCCGCAGCGCTCGCCGAGCCCGTTCAGCGTGCCCTGGATCTGGCGCGCGCCGGCGCGCACGGCGGCAAGTGAGTTGGCGACCGCGTTCTCCGTGTCGTTGTGGGTGTGGATGCCGAGATGTGAGCCCGGCACCACGCCCGCCACCTCGGTCACGATGCGCTCGATCTCGTGCGGCAGGGTGCCCCCGTTCGTGTCGCACAGGACGACCCAGCGCGCGCCCGCTTCATACCCCGTGCGCGCGACCGCGAGTGCATACTCCTTGTTGCCCTTGAAGCCGTCGAAGAAGTGCTCGCAGTCGAGCATCGCCTCCTTGCCGGCCGAAACGACCGCCCTGATGCTCTCGGCGATGCCCTCGAGGTTCTCCGCGTTGGTGATGCCGAGCGCGACGCGGACATGGTAGTCCCACGACTTGGCGACGAGGCAGATGCTGTCGGCGGCCGACTGAACGAGCGCCTGAAATCCCGGATCGTTGGCGACGGAGCGGCCGGCGCGCTTCGTCATGCCAAAGGCAGTGAAGCGGCTCGTCGCGAGCTTCGGCTTGTCGGCAAAGAGCTCGGTATCGGTCGGGTTCGAGCCGGGATAGCCGCCCTCGATGTAATCGAGGCCGAGCTGGTCCAGGACGCCGATGATGCGGAGCTTGTCGGGAAGCGAGAAGTCGACGCCCGTCGTCTGCGCGCCGTCGCGCAGCGTCGTATCGAACAGATAGAGCCGTTCCTTCGCCATCATGCTCACCACAGGCCCGCGACCTTGAGACCGAGGAGCACGGCTGCCGCCAGCACCGCGATTTTCAGGATCACATAATAGGTCCGGTGCCGCGCGAAGGGCGGGCCGGTATCGTCTCCGTCAGGCTTTCCTGTCATCGCCGTCCTCGCCGTCTTCATCCTTGAGCGTCTTGCGCATGGTCGTCGTCGTCAGCCACTCGCCGAGGCGCTCGACCGAGTTGCGCTGCAGCGCCTCGTAGCCGCGATCCTCGAAGAACATGACGGACGTTTCGGAGGCCTCCGCCGTGATGGCCACCGCGCCCCGGGCCTTCGCTATGGTCTCCAGGGCGTCGCACAGCGCCGTCCCGATGCCGGTCCCCGCGTGATAGGGGTGAACGTAGAGCATGTCGAGGATCGTGTTGTCCTTCAGCGAAGCAAACCCGGCCGGCTCGCCGTCGACCTCGACGAGGAGGGTGGTTGCCTGCTCCAGGCGAGAGCGGAATGCCTCCGCGTCCTCCGCGACCGCGACCCAGGCGGCGCGCTGATCCTCGTCATAGTCCTCCTGCGTCAGCTCCTCGACGCTGGCGGCAAAGAGCTCGCGCAGGGCGAGCGTGTCGCCGGGCAGGAAGGGTCGCAGCGGGTGGCCGGTCTCAGAGCGGACGCTCATCGGGTCAGCTCCCACGTCGTTTCGATCTCGCCCGTCTCCCTGTTCTTCGTATCCTTCAGCGCGACGCCCATGGCGGCAAGCTCGTCGCGGATGCGGTCGCTCTCCTTGAAGTCCTTGCGCCGGCGCGCTTCGAGCCGCGCGGCGATCAGGGGCTCCACCTGGGACGCCATGCCGGACGCCTCCGCCGCGTCGGCCGCCGCGCGGGCCTTCATCGTCTCGCCGGTGAAGCCGAGGAAGGCGAGCGTCACGTTGAGCACTGCCGTTTCCCCCACCCCGTGCAGGCGGTGCAATTCGGCAATGGCCTTCGGCGTGTTGAGATCGTCCATCAGGGCCTCGGTCACGCCGGGCGCGATTGCGGCATCCTCGCGCGCGGTGCCGGCCGCGAACCAGGACGACAAAATCCTCTCGCTCTCCTCCAGGCCCTTCCTCGTCCAGTCGATCGGCTGGCGGTAATGGGTGCGCAGCATGTTGAGGCGCAGCACCTCGCCCGGCCAGCCCTCGTCCAGAAGCTGGCGGATGGTGATGAAGTTGCCGAGCGATTTCGACATCTTCTCGCCTTCGACCTGCAGGAAGCCGTTGTGCATCCAGACCCGCGCCATCACGTCGGTGCCATGCGCGCAGCGCGACTGGGCGATCTCGTTCTCGTGGTGGGGAAAGGCGAGGTCGATGCCGCCGCCGTGGATATCGAACACGGGGCCGAGATGCCGGCCCGCCATGGCCGAGCATTCGATGTGCCAGCCGGGCCGTCCGGGCGCGGCGATCCCCGCCGGCGAGGGCCATGCCGGCTCGCCGGGCTTCGACGGCTTCCAGAGCACGAAGTCCATCGGCCCCTTCTTGTAGGGCGCAACCTCGACCCGGGCTCCGGCCTCCATCTCCTCCAGCGACCGGTTGGACAGCCGGCCATAGTCGGGCATGGAGGCGACGTCGAACAGGACGTGATCGGCGGCGACGTAGGCATTCCCCCTGGCGACGAGGGCGTCGCACAGCTCCACCATCTCCGCGATATGCTCGGTCGCGCGCGGCTCCACCGTCGGCGCCAGCACGCCGAGCGCGGCGATGTCCTTGTGGAACTGGGCCGCGGTCTCTTCCGTCAGCTTGCGGATGCCCGCCTCCGGGGAAAGCTCGGGGTAGCGCTCGGCCGCGCGCGCGTTGATCTTGTCGTCGACGTCGGTGATGTTGCGGACGTAGGTGACGTGGGCCTTGCCATAGATCTCGCGCAGGAGCCGGAACAGCACGTCGAACACGATGACCGGGCGCGCGTTCCCGATGTGGGCGAAGTCGTAGACCGTCGGTCCGCAGACATACATGCGCACGTTGCGGGCATCGAGCGGCTCGAACGGCTCCTTGCGCCGCGTCAGCGTGTTGTAGAGCGTGAGTGACATGAAAAGACGCCCCTCTTCACCGGCGGGGCTGACTTCTGTCTTGCGGCAAGGAAAAGACGAGGTCGCGCGGCCGGCCCGATTGACTAGGCCGAGATGGAGTGGCCCGAAATGATGATGCCGCAACAGTCGTTTACGGCGTGTTGAGAGTTGCGCGTTGCCATGTCCGTGCTTATGCGGCGGCGGGCCCGCGGCGTCAAGCAAGCGAACCGCCACAGCACTTCCCCACAGGCCCGGCGCCGCATTTGCTCCCCATTGCGCGCCTATGCCATAGTCGGGACGGATCAAAGACTTGAAGGATACCGGCAGGAACCCCTTGTGGTCGGCCCCGCCAGAGTGATCCCGGCAGAGTGATGACGAGCAGGCAAGCCAAATCCGGCAAACTCCATCTGCGTACGGGCGGCGTCGCGCGTGTGGGCGCGCTGGCGCTTGCCGCGCTCGCCGTCGCATCCGGAGCGGCCTCGGCCCAGTTCTCCTGGCCCTGGGAGTCGCCGCCCGAGCGCAAGCCTGTGGAGCAGCCGCCGCCCGTCTGGCGGCCACCACCGGAGCCGGCCGCCCGGCCTGTCCCGCCTCCGGCGGGCAGCGGCGGCCGGTCCCCCGTCTGCCTGCAACTGGAGCAGCGCCTGGTGCAGGAGACGCAGGCCGGCGGCCAGTCGCGCGATCTCGTCCCGATGGTCGAGAACCAGCTCCGCCAGGTCGAGCAGCAATACCGCCAGTCGGCGAGCACGCTCGAGCGGTCGAACTGCTATGACTACTTCCTGTTCTCCAAGACGCTGCGCAACACGCGCAAGTGCGTCGACCTTTCGCGCGAGACCGAGAGCCTGCGCCGCCAGAAGGCCGACCTCGAGATCCAGCGCAGCCAGCTCATCGCCTCCATGGGCCGCTCCTATACGGACGAGATCGTGCGCGAGCTGGCGCGCAACAACTGCGGCTCCACCTATCAGCAGCAGGCGCGACGCAACGACGCCAACCCGTACTCTTCGTTGTGGCAGGACGAGGGGACCGGCGGCGGCGGCTTCGGCAATTCATACTCGAACCTGCCCTACGCCACCTATCGCACCGTGTGCGTGCGCCTGTGCGACGGCTACTATTTCCCGGTCAGCTTCTCCACACTGCCGAACCACTTCGAGCGCGACGCGGAGGTCTGCCAGTCGAAGTGTGCGGCGCCGACGGAGCTCTTCTACCATCAGAACCCCGGTGGCTCGGTGGAGCAGATGGTCGGCGCGCAGACGAACACGCCTTACACGTCGATGAAGACGGCCTTCCGCTACCGCAAGGAGTACGTTGCCGGCTGCTCGTGCAAGGCGGAGGAATTCAACGCCGGCACGCCGGGCGCGGCGGGGCCGGCGCGGCAGGGCGCCGTCACACCGGCTCCCGCGACCGGGACCGGTCCCGCGCCGGCGACCACGACGGCCGACAGCGCGGCCGGTCCGGGCTGGGCATCCGAGACCGTGACGACGCCCTAGGCCACGCTTCCCGACAGGCGCGCCCGCACCTTGGCGCGGCCGATCAGCGGCAGCAGCAGCTTCAGCTCGGGCCCGCTCGCGCGCCCGGTCAGCGCCAGCCGCAGCGGATGGAACAGCGCCTTGCCCTTGGCGCCGGTGGCGGCCTTCACCGCATCGGTCCACGCGCCCCAGGTCGCCTCCGACCACGGCTCGGCCGGCAGCAGGTCGGCGGCCTTGGCTAGCAGAGCCGCATCCTCGACGACCGGTGTCACCTCGCCCGCCACGACGTCGAACCACTGCCGCGCGTCGGCGAGCACGGTGACGTTGCCGCGCACGGCGAGCCAGAACGCTTCGCCCGCCCCGGGGCAGATGGCGTGCAAGCGGTCGGCGACCTCGGCGTAGGGCGTCGCGTGCAGGTAGCGGGCATTGAGCGCACGCAAATCCTCGAGGTCGAACCGCGCCGCCGACGTCGAGACGTGCGCCAGGTCGAGGCGCTGCGCCAGCTCATCCATTGTATGCACGGGCTCGATGGCATCCGAGGTGCCGATGAGAGCCACGTAGCTTGCCACCGCCATCGGCTCCAGGTCGCGGCTGCCCGCCAGGGCTAGATCGCCGGAACGCTTCGACATCTTGAGATCGCCGCCGGCTGTCAGCAGCGCGTGGTGGGCGAAGGCCGGAGCATCGGAGCCAAGCGCGCGGAAGAGATCGATCTGCACGCCGGTGTTGGTGACGTGATCCTCGCCGCGGATGACATGCGTGATGGCGAAGTCGATGTCGTCGACGACGCTCGTGAAGGTATAGAGGAACGTCCCGTCGGCGCGGATGAGGACCGGGTCGGACAGCGAGCCGAGATCGACCGTCTGGTGGCCGCGGATGAGATCGTCCCAGGCGACGCCGATGTGCTCGGGCGCAAGGGAGGCCGGGTCCGTCGTGTTGGCGAGCCGGAACCGCCAGTGCGGCGTGCGCCCTTCGGACTGGTGGCGCGCCCGGTCCTCAAGCCCGAGTTTCAGCGCGGCCCGGTCGTAGATGGGCGGACGGCCGCCGGCGAGCTGGCGCTTGCGCCGCCGCTCCAGCTCGTCCGCCGTCTCGTAGCAGGGATAGAGCCGGCCCGCGGCCTTGAGAGCGGCGGCGGCGGCCTCGTAGCGCGCGGTGCGGTCGGACTGGCGCGCCTCGTGGTCCCAGGCCAGTCCGAGCCACTTAAGGTCCGCGCGGATCTGGGCGGCGAAGGCGTCCGTCGAGCGCTCGCGGTCGGTGTCGTCGAGGCGCAGCAGGAACGTGCCGCCGTGCTTGCGGGCGAACAGATAGTTCAGCAGGGCGGTGCGCAGGTTGCCGAAGTGCAGGTAGCCTGTGGGGCTCGGCGCGAAACGCAGGTGCGGGGTCAGCGGAGTCATGGGGTCTCGGCCTCAGGATACCTCGCCGCTGTCGGCGCGCGGCGCCGCGATCCTCATGTGTCCGGCATCGGCGGAGACGGCAGGCGCATCCCGCTCGCGGAAGCGGTTGGTGATCGGATACCGCCGGTCGCGACCGAAGTTGCGCGAGGAAATCTTCACGCCCGGCGCCGCCTGGCGCCGCTTGTACTCGGCGAGATAGAGCAGCCGCTCGACCTTCTCGACCGTCGCCCGGTCATGCCCGCGCGCCACGACCTCGCCGAGCGGCATCTCCTTCTCCACGAGGCAGAACAGGATGTCGTCGAGCACGTCGTAAGGCGGCAGGCTGTCCTGGTCCGTCTGGTCGGGGCGCAGCTCCGCCGTCGGCGCCTTGGTCAAAATGCGCTCGGGGATGACGACGCCGCCCGGTCCCATGCCGCCCTTCGGCACATGCGCATTGCGCCAGCGCGACAGGCGATAGACCTCGCCCTTGTAGAGATCCTTGATGGGATTGAAGCCGCCGTTCATGTCGCCGTACAGCGTGGCGTAGCCGACCGACATCTCGCTCTTGTTGCCCGTCGTCAGGACCATGAGGTTGAGCTTGTTGGAGATGGCCATCAGGATGGTGCCGCGCGTCCGGCTCTGCAAATTCTCCTCCGTGATGTCCGCCGCGCGGCCGGCGAACAGGCCTGCAAGCGCGTCCGAGAACCCGTCGACCGGAGGGCCGATCGGCACGATCTCATAGGCGATGCCGAGCGCGCTCGCGCAACGGGCCGCGTCCTCGAGGCTTTCCGGCGAGGTATAGCGGTAGGGCAGCATGACGGCGTGCACGCGCTCCGCGCCGAGCGCATCGACCGCGATCGCCGCGACGAGGGCGGAATCGATGCCGCCCGACAATCCCAGCACGACGCCCGGAAAGCCGTTCTTGCCGACATAGTCGCGCAGGCCCAGCACGCAGGCGCTGTAGGCGGCGGCCTCGCCCGAGGCGAGAAGCGCGCGCTCTCCGGTGGCGCACCGCCAGCCTGCCGCGTCCCGCGTCCACTCGGTGAGGACGATCGCCTCCTCCCAGGCCGGCATCTGCACGGCGAGCGAGCAGTCGGCGTTGAGCACGAAGGAGGCGCCGTCGAAGACGAGCTCGTCCTGCCCGCCGACAAGATTAAGATAGGCGAGCGGCAGGCCGCAGCCCGTGATGCGCGCGACGGCGACGTTCATGCGCTGGTCGGGCTTGGGCCAGTCGAAGGGCGAGCCATTGGGCGAGATCAGGATCTCCGCGCCGCATTCGGCGAGGCACTCGCAGACCTGCTCCTGCCAGATGTCCTCGCAGATCGGCACGCCGAGGCGAACGCCCTTGAACATGATCGGACCCGGCAGCGGCCCCGGCGTGAAGACGCGCAGCTCGTCGAACACGCCGTAGTTGGGCAGCTCGACCTTGGTGCGCACGGCCTGCACCTTACCCGCGTCGAGGAGCGCGACCGCGTTGTAGACGCGCGTCTTGTCCAGAGCCGTCTCCGTCCAGACCGTGCCCGTCAAGACGGCGGGCCCCGGTCCCATGCTGCCGGCCAGGTCCTCGACGGCCCGGCGCGCGGCCTCCTGAAAGGCCGGTTTCAGCACGAGGTCCTCCGGCGGATAGCCGGTGACGAACAGCTCGGGGAAGACGACGAGATCAGCGCCCGAGCGGTGAGCTTCCGCCCGCGCGGCGCGGATGCGGCCGACGTTGCCGGCGATGTCGCCGACGACGGGATTGAGCTGCGCGAGCGCGATCTTCAGGGTCGAGAGAGGTCCGGTCATGCGCGGCTTTTACGGCGGCCCGTGGCCGGGGTCCACTGGCGAGTGGCGGCGGCCTTACTCATCGTCCTCGCACGGCACGGGAAACTCCATGTCCGGATCCCAGCACACGTCGGCGCTGCCGTCCTGGATGCGGTGGGGAGGCATCGCCGCCGCGACGACAGCGCACATGAGCATCACGGCGAGAGCGGCGGACCGGAGCAT
Source organism: uncultured Hyphomicrobium sp. (assembly GCA_964589785.1). GTDB lineage: Bacteria > Pseudomonadota > Alphaproteobacteria > Rhizobiales > Hyphomicrobiaceae > JAGVSR01. The sequence continues at coordinate 437,289 of CAZPUQ010000001.1, read as the reverse complement.
GGCACGACCTCGACACGGCCTCGTCCAAAAAGACGGTTCATCCTGCCACAAATCCCATTAGGTTGCCGAGCGGGAAACCTCCGGGCCGGCGGTTCGCGGGGAACATTAGGATTGGGCCGGCCAGAGCTTGAACTGGGCCGGAACGGGGATGGGGAGAATGAGCCGTTGAGCGCCTCGCACGACACAGACCCGCCACGGCTCAAGCGTGCCATAGGCCCCGTCCAGCTCACCCTCTATGCCCTCGGGAGCATGCTGGGCTCGGGGATCTACGGCCTGATCGGCCAGACCGCAGGCGTCGTCGGCAACGCCGTGTGGCTCTCGTTCCTCGCCGCGCTGTGCGCCGCGCTCCTGACCGCACTCACCTATGCGTCCCTCGGCTCGCGCTATCCGCGGGCAGGGGGCGCGGCCTACGTCTGCGAGCGCGCCTTCGGGCTGCCGGCGATCTCGTTCCTGGTCGGGCTGGCGCTCGTCTGCTCGGGCCTCACCTCGGTCGCCACCCAGTCGCGCGTGTTCGCGGCCAACCTCGCCCAGGCCCTCGGCACGGAGCAGGTGCCGGTCGAGGTGCTGGCGCTCGGCTTTCTGTTCATCATGGCCGGCATCGTTTTCCGCGGCATCCGCGAGAGCATGTGGGTGAACGTGCTGTGCACGCTCGTCGAGGCGGCGGGTCTCCTCCTCGTCATTGCCGTGGGGATCAGCTACTGGGGCAGCGTCGACTATTTCGAGGTGCCGGCCGAGAAGGCGGACGCCGGCACCGCCTTCCTCATCCTGCAGGGATCGATCCTCGCCTTCTTCGCCTTCATCGGCTTCGAGGATACCTACAACGTCGCGGAGGAAGTGAAGGACCCGGAGCGGACGATCCCCGTTGCGCTCGTCTCCGCCATGCTGCTTGCCACGGTTCTCTATATCGCCGTCGCCATCAGTGCGGTCTCCGTCGTGCCCTATCACGAGCTTGCCGCCGCGCCGGCGCCGCTCGCCGCCGTCATGGAGACTGCGGCCCCGGCGTTTCCCGCCATCGCACTCATCGCGATCACCATGTTCGCCGTCGGCAATACCGCGCTCGTCAACTACGTGACGGCCTCGCGCATGCTCTACGGCATGTCGCGCCAGGGCCTGCTGCCGGCCTCGGTCGGGCGCGTGCACGCGACCCGTCACACGCCGCACATCGCGGTCCTCATCCTCCTCGCCGTCCTCGCCCCGCTCATGCTCTCGGCCGGCATCCGCGACCTCGCCGCGGCGACGGTCTTGCTGCTGCTCTTCGCCTTCGCCATCGTGAACGCCTCGCTCGTCGTGCTGAAGCGGCGGCCCGGCGAACCGGAGGGCCACTTCGAGCTGCCCCTCTTCGTCCCGCTCGTCGGCTGCCTATTGTGCGTCGGCCTCATCCTCGTGCGCGTCGCCTCCAGCGACATCAAGGCGCCGCTCATCGCCGGCGTTCTGATCGCCGGCATTCTGGCGATCTACTGGCTCCTCGGGCAAAACACGAAAACGCCGCCGGCCTGACCGGCCGGCGGCGTGACGATTGGCGAGACCCCGCTGAGACCCGGCCCTACTCCGCCGCCTGCACGGGCTCGGCCTGTCCCCCGCGCGCCTGCCGCTCGAGCTTCATGCGCTCGGCGACGAGGAAAGCGAGCTCCAGCGCCTGGTCGGCATTGAGACGCGGATCGCAGTGCGTGTGGTAGCGGTCCTGCAGATCGGCCTCCGAGATGGCCGTGGCGCCGCCCGTGCACTCGGTCACGTTCTGGCCCGTCATCTCCACATGGATGCCGCCCGCGTGCGTCCCCTCGGCGCGGTGGACGTCGAAGAACACCTCCACCTCCTTCAGGATGCGGTCGAAGGGGCGCGTCTTGAAGCCCGTCGCGGCCGAGATCGTGTTGCCGTGCATCGGATCGCACGACCAGACGACCTTGCGCCCGGCCTTCTCCACCGCGCGGATGAGCTTCGGCAGGTGCTTCTCCACCTTGTCGTGGCCGAAGCGGCAGATGAGCGTCAGGCGGCCCGGCTCGTTCTTCGGGTCGAGCGTCTCGATGAGCTTCAGGAGGCCGTCCGGCTCCAGCGACGGGCCGCACTTGAGGCCGATCGGGTTCCGGATGCCGCGGAAGTACTCGACATGCGCATGATCGGGCTGGCGCGTGCGGTCGCCGATCCAGAGCATGTGTCCGCTCGTGGCATACCAGTCCCCGCTCGTCGAATCGCGCCGCGTCAGCGCCTGCTCGTAGCCGAGCAGGAGCGCCTCGTGGCTCGTGTAGAAGCTCGTCGCGCGCAACTGCGGCGTGTTCTCGCTCGTAATCCCGCAGGCACGCATGAAGCCGAGCGTCTCGGTGATGCGGTCGGCGAGCTCCTGATAGCGATGCCCCTGCGGGCTGTCCTTCACGAAGCCCATGTTCCACTGGTGCACGCGCTCCAGGTCCGCGTATCCGCCGGTGGCGAACGCACGGATCAGATTGAGCGTGGCCGCCGCCTGGCGGTAGGCCTCGATCTGGCGTTGCGGATCGGGAATACGGGCTTCAGCCGTGAACTCGGGCCCGTTGATGATATCGCCGCGATAGCTCGGCAATTCCACCTCGCCCCTTTTCTCGGTCGGCGAGGAACGGGGCTTGGCGAACTGTCCCGCGAGCCGGCCGACCTTCACGACGGGACTGCCGCCGGCATAGGTCAAGACGACCGCCATCTGCAGGAAGACGCGGAAGAAGTCGCGGATGTTGTCGGCCCGGTGCTCGAGGAAGCTTTCGGCGCAATCGCCGCCCTGCAGCAGGAAACCGTCGCCGGCCGCGACCTGGGCCAGAGACTTCTTCAGCTCCCGCGCCTCGCCGGCGAAGACCAGCGGCGGGAATGTCTCCAGTCTCGCCTCCGCGTCGGCGAGGGCCTTCGCATCGGGATAGTCCGGGACCTGAACGATCGGTTTCGACCGCCAGCTCTCCGGGGACCAGTTTGCCGCCATGGCATCCACTCCGCAAAAATGAAACCGGGACCGCCCTGCGGAAGCCCTGTTGCCTCCACAAGCCCGACGACCCGGAACGTTCGCTTGCCGTTCTTCTTTATATACGCCAAAGCCCCCTCCGGCGCCAGGAGGCGCGTCAACCCGGACGTGCGGCGCCAAGCGCGTCGCGTCGCAGCCGCCGCGTCACGGCAGGCGCTCGACGGCACCCGGCAGGGCCGGAATGCCGGTCGGCACGTCCGGCGCCGGCGGCAGGCTCGGCTCTCCGGCGGCCGCCGTATCGCGGGCGGGATCGAGCGTCTCGGCCGGGTCGGCCACGAGCGGCAGCGAGCGGCGATGCATCTCCGTTTCGATGCCGATGCGGATCTCGTCCGACACGTAGGGAATGGTGCGCGTCAGCCCCCAGTCCGAGCGCCGGATCTGCGTCTTGGCGGAGAAGCCCGACGCGTAGACGCCGGCGTAGGTGGGGTTGATCGTGGAGAGGGGATGCTCGCCGGAGAAGTTCCAGATGACATCGAGAACGACCGGCCGCGCGATGCCGTTGATCGTGAGCTCGCCCGTGACCTCGGCCGTACGCTGGCCGGTCGGCGTCACGCTGACGCTGCGGAACGTGATGTCGGGGTGCGTCGCGGGATCGAAGAACTCGTGCGAGGTCAGCAGATGGTCGTCGAGCTTGCGGACGCCCGTCTGGATACCGCGCAGCGGGATCGTCACCTCCACCCTGCTCGCGGCGGGATTGGCCGGATTGAAATCGACCGTGCCCTTGACCTCCGTGAAGCGGCCGCTCTGGCGCGAGAGGCCGAGATGGTCCCAGGAGAAGCGCACTTCGGTGTGCTCGGGATCCAGGTCATAGACGTCCGCCCGGGCCGGGGCGCTGAAAGCCGCGCAGAGTGCGGCCACGGCGAGAACGAGGCGCTGGCGCCGGCCCACTGTCCGCGAGCCGCGGCGACGGTCGATCCTTGGCATTGCCATTGCGGAGGCCCTCCGTGAATCAAGGCCTTGGCATCACAGTCTCGTGGCCATATTGCGGCGCAGCAAGCTAGAGCCCGGCCGTCATCCCGCCATCGACGACGAGCTCCGCACCCGTCATGTAGGCGCTGTCGTCGCTGGCGAGGAACAGGGCTGCCTTGGCGATGTCCTCCGCCGTGCCGAGCCGCTTCAGGAGCGTGCGGTCGACGAGCCATTTCTCGAGCATGGGATTGCGCAGCACGCGCTCGGTCAGCGCCGTCTCGACGAAACCGGGCGACAGCGCATTGACGCGAATATTGAAGGGCGCGTACTCGACCGCGAGAGCGCGCGTCAGCGCCAGCACGGCGCCCTTCGTCGCCGAATAGCCGGCGAGCTGGCGCAGGCCCTTGCTACCCATGATGGAGGCCACGTTGATGAGCGAGGCCGACGGCGATGCCCGAAGAAGATCGAAGCCGTCGCGGGCCATGCGCACGACGCCGTCGAGGTTCACCTCGCGGATCTTCACCCAGTCGGCGTCGGTCAGATGCCGGAAGTCGCCGCGGACATTGAGGCCGGCGTTGGAGACGAGGATGTCGAGCCGGCCCTCCTCGCTCTTGACGCGGCGCATGACGGCCGTGACGTCCTGACCCTTGGAGACGTCCATCGTCGCGGCCGCGGCCCTGTGCCCCTTGGACCGGATGCCGGCGGCCACGGCGTCCGCGGCGGCGCCGTCGAGGTCGGTGACGTAGACGAGTGCCCCTTCGGCGGCGAACAGCTCCGCCGTCGCCCGGCCGATGCCGTTCCCCGAGCCCGTGACCAACGCGATCCTGTTCGCCAGACGGCCCATCGATCGACCTGTTCCTCTTCTGTCGGCACGCCTCCCGCGCCGGTGTCGCCCCTTAGAAGCCTCTCATCGCCGCGTGCGCAAGGTGACGAGCTCTTCTGCCGCGCTCGGGTGCAGCGCCATGGTGCGGTCGAAGTCGGCTTTCGTGGCCCCCATGTTGAGCGCCACCGCCGCCATCTGCACCATCTCCGCCGCGTCGGGACCGAGGATGTGAACGCCGGCTACGCGGTCCGTCGTCGCGTCCACCACGAGCTTCATGAGCGTCCGCTCGTCGCGCCCGGCCAGAATGTTGCGCATGGGCCGGAAGCGCGTCTCGTAGACGGCAACCGCCGCACAGCGCGCGCGGGCCGCCTCCTCCGTCAGCCCCACGGTGCCGATCTCGGGCGTCGTGAACACCGCCGTCGGGATGTTCTCGTAGCTCGTCGTCCAGCGGCTCGCGCCGAATTCGCTGTCGGCGAACGCATGGCCTTCGCGGATGGCGACGGGCGTCAGGTTGACGCGGTTCGTCACGTCGCCGACGGCGAAGATGCTGGGCACGCTCGATCGGGATTGCGGATCGACGACGACGGCGCCGACACCGTCGAGCGCGATACCCGCCGCGTCCAGCCCGAGGCCGCGCGTGTTGGGCGAGCGTCCGATGGCGAACAGGATCTGATCGGCAGCGAGCGTCTCGCCGCCGCGCGTCGTCGCGACGAGCCCCTTCTCGCGCTTCTCGACGCGGGTGAACACGTCGCCCATGACGAGGCGGATGCGGCGCGCCGCCATCGCCTCCATCAGCTCCTCGCGCAACCCCATGTCGAAGCCGCGCAGCACCTTCTCGCCGCGATAGACGAGCGTCACCTCCGAGCCCAGCCCAGCGAAGATGGAGGCGAACTCGACGGCGATGTATCCGCCGCCGGCGATCACGATCCGGGCGGGCTGGGTTTTGAGGTCGAACACCTCGTTCGAGGTGATGACGTGCTCGATGCCGGGCAGATCGGGGTCGACGTTCGGACGGGCGCCGGTGGCGATCAGGATCTTTTCCGCCGTGACGGTGCGGCCGCCTGCAAGCCGCACCGACTGCGGTCCCGCGACCACCGCGCGCGCGTCGAAGATCGTCACGCCGGCGCTTTCCTGTCCCCGCCGGTAGAGCCCTTCGAGCCGCGCGATCTCCTTGTCCTTGGCGGCAATGAAGGCCGGCCAGTCGAACACCGGCTCGCGGACGCTCCAGCCGAAGCCTTTCGCATCCTCGAAGTCGCCGGCGTAGCGGGCCGCGTAGACCATGAGCTTCTTGGGCACGCAGCCGCGGATCACACAGGTGCCGCCGAAGCGGCTTTCCTCCGCGATCGCCACGCGCGCGCCGTGCCCGGCTGCGACGCGCGCGGCGCGCACGCCGCCCGATCCGGCGCCGATCACGAAGAGGTCGAAGTCGAAGGTGGACATGGATGTTTCAACGGTGAACGGCGCGTCGCGACGGACGGCGACGGCGGGACGGTCAGATCTTGATGCCGCGCTTGTTGAGCTCGCTCTTGATCTCCTGCTCGATCTCCAGCCCGATCTTCTCGCCCCATTTCTGGCCGGCCTGCATGCTCTCGGTCAGGATCTCCGGCTGCTTGGCGATGAACGCCGCACCGGCGCCCTTGGAGAAGAAGGCCGTCAGCTCCTTCATCTCGGATTCGGAGAGCTTGGCGGCGTAGATGCCGGCGATGATCTCCATCATCTCGGCCTTGCGCGCGGAGAAGCGCTCCACGATCAGCCCCGTGATCTCCTTGATCTCGGCGTCCTTGCCGGGCGCCATCTGGAGGAGGATCGGCTCGATCTGCTTCACCATCATCGGCACGACCGTTTCGAACTGCTTCGACGCCCCGGTCGCCACGATCAGCTCGCGGGCGGCAGCAAGGCCGCCCGCCGACGGCTTGCCGGTCTCCGCCACGACGTAGCCGGCCGAGAACGCCGACAGGAGGACGAGCGGCGCCACCACAGCGGCGGCGAGACGGCCACGCAACGACTTCATGGCGAAATTCTCCGTAGACGATGAGGATCGGGACGGCGCGTCAGCTCGCTTCGGCTTCCTCGCCGTAGGAGGCGGACAGCACGCTGATGCCGTCCGAGCCGCCGATGACGGCGGCGTCGGCGATGCCCAGGAACAATCCGTTCTCCACGACGCCAGGAATGAACTTCAAGGCCTCGTCGAGGCCCTCCGGATCATCGATCCGGCCGAAATGGCAATCGAAGATGCAGTTGCCGCAGTCGGTCTTGAACGGCGTGCCGTCGGCGTTGAGGCGCAGCCGGATGTCGCCCTGGCAACCGGCATCGGCGGCGAGCATCTCGATCATGTTGCGCGTCGCGCTGAGCCCGAAGGTGACGACCTCGACGGGAAGCGGAAAGGTCCCGAGCGTCGTGACGAACTTGGATTCATCGGCGATGACGAGCATCCGGTCGGAGGCGGTCGCGACGATCTTCTCGCGCAGCAGCGCGCCGCCGCCGCCCTTGATGAGGCGCAACTCCTTGTCGATCTCGTCCGCCCCGTCGATCGTGAGGTCCAGGAACGGCACGTCGTCGAGCGTCGTCAGCGCGATCCCCAGCGCCTCGGCATGGCGCCGCGTCGCCTCCGAGGTCGGCACGCAGACGACGTCGAGCCCCTTCTGCACCTCCTGGCCGAGGAGATCGACGAAGCGCGCCGCGGTCGAGCCGGTGCCGAGCCCGAGCCGCATGCCGGGCTCCACGAACGCGAGCGCGCGGACAGCAGCGGAGATCTTCATCATGTCGGGCGTCATGGCGTGCTGATCCTCGGCGGCAGTCTGGCTCGGGGCCTTGAGACGATCCGCGCCCTCCCTAGCACGGGCGGGCCTGCTTGGCGCCCAAAAAAGCGCCGGCTTCAGCGCCCGTCCGCGACAAAAGCCATTCTTTTCCTGAAGCTTGGCCGCGCACCATGCTATAGGCGGCGCCATGAAGGATCTGACTGTCGTCTTCGATCTCGACGGGACCCTCGTCGATACCGCACCCGATCTCATCGGCGCGACGAACCATGCCCTGGCCGACCTCGGCCTTCCCGCCGTCGAGGCCGCCGTGCTGCGCCCGTGGATCTCGTTCGGCGCCCGGCGCATGATCGTCGAAGCCCTCCTGCACGCGAACGCCAACCACCCCGAGCAGGACATCGACCGGCTGCTTGGCCTCTTCCTCACCTACTACGAGGCCAACATCGCCCGCGAGAGCCGACCCTACCCCGGTGTCCTTGCCGCCATCGATATCCTGCGCGGAGCCGGGGTGCGGCTTGCAGTGTGCACCAACAAGCGCGAGAGCCTGTCGCGTACGTTGCTGGCGGCGCTCGACCTCGACCGGCATTTCAGCGCGCTCGCCGGGCGCGACACCTTCCCGGTCCACAAGCCGCATCCCGACCACTTGCGCGGCGCCATCCGGCTTGCGGGCGGAGAGCCGTCGCGCGCGCTGATGGTCGGCGACAGCGAGGTGGATATCGCGACCGCCAAGGCGGCGGCGGTCCCGGTGGTCGCGGTCAGCTTCGGCTATACGCAGATCCCGGTCCGGGACCTTCAACCCGACCGCATCATCGATCATTACGACGCACTGCTCGGCGCGATCCGCGACCTTCACGCCCCGCTGGCGCAAAATCCTGCGCTCTAGCGGCCATTTAGGGTTGCAGCCGCAGGTGCCGATGCAGGCCTCCGAAGCGACTTTCGTCACGGCCCCGGTTTGACAGCGCGGCAATGATCTCCCATGTTCCGCGCCCCGGACGACGGGGTGCATGCAATCAGAAATTGAATCTCCAAGTCGGAGCTGCCGCGGCCGGACGCTTGTCGCCGTCGGCCGCAGCAGCATCAGAGAAAGCACGGCATGAACGTCCTGATCGTGGAATCGGCCGCCAAGGCCAAGACCATCAAGAAGTACCTGGGGGCCAACTACAGGGTCATCGCGTCCTACGGCCACGTCCGCGACCTGCCATCCAAGGATGGGGCCGTCGAGCCGGACCAGGACTTCAAGATGCACTGGGACGTCGACGACAGCCGCGGCCGCAAGGTGATGCGCGAGATCGCCGACGCCGTGAAGGACGCCGACAAACTCATTCTCGCCACCGACCCCGACCGCGAGGGCGAGGCGATCTCCTGGCACATCCTGGAGGTGCTGGGCGCCAAGAAGGCTTTGAAGAAGGGCGTCGAGATCGAGCGGGTCGCGTTCAACGCGGTGACGAAGCCGGCCATCCTCGCGGCGCTGAAGGAGCCGCGCCGCATCGACGAGCCGCTCGTCTCCGCCTACCTCGCCCGCCGCGCGCTCGACTATCTCGTCGGCTTCACGCTCTCGCCGGTGCTGTGGCGCAAGCTGCCCGGAGCGCGCTCGGCCGGGCGCGTGCAGTCCGTCGCGCTGCGCCTCGTCTGCGACCGCGAGGCCGAGATCGAGGCCTTCCGCACCGACGAATACTGGACCATCGAGGCGACGCTGGCGACGGCGAAGGGGGAGGAGTTCCCGGCCCGTGTCGCGGCGGTGGATGGCGTGACGCTGAAGAAGCTCGACATCAAGGACGAGGCGAGCGCGAAGGCCATCGTCGCAGCGATCGAGAAAGGCGAGTTCACCGTCACGCGACTCGAAAAGAAGGCCGCCAAGCGCAATCCCTTCGCGCCGTTCATGACCTCCACGCTGCAGATGGACGCCTCCCGCAAGCTCGGCTTCTCGGCCAAGCAGACGATGCAGGTCGCCCAGCGTCTCTACGAGGGCGTCGATGTCGGCGGCGAGACGGTCGGCCTCATCACCTACATGCGAACCGACGGCGTGACGATCGTGCCCGAAGCCGTCAGCGCCATCCGCGGGCTCATCGCGCGCGAATACGCGCAGTCGTTCGTTGCGCCCTTCATCCGCGAGTACAAGTCCAAGGCGAAGAACGCGCAGGAGGCGCACGAGGCGATCCGTCCGACCGATCCCGCGCGCCGCCCCAAGGACGTCGCCCGCCATCTCGACCGCGACCAGGCCGCCCTCTACGAGCTCATCTGGCGGCGCGCGGTGGCGAGCCAGATGGCCTCGGCCGAGCTCGAGCAGACGAGCGCCGACATCGAGGTCAGGGGCCGCGACGGGAAGACCTACGTGTTGCGCGCCACGGGCTCGGTCGTCCTCTTCGAGGGCTTCCTCAAGGTCTACGAGGAAGGCCGCGACGACCGCGTGCGCCAGATCGAGAAAGGCAAGGACGACACGGCCGAGGGCGACGTCGACAGCCGCCGTCTCCCGGCTCTGGCCGAGGGCGACCGCGTCGTCGACAAGGGAGTGTCGGCCGAGCAGCACTTCACCCAGCCGCCGCCGCGCTACTCGGAGGCCACCCTCGTCAAGCGCATGGAGGAGCTCGGCATCGGCCGGCCGTCGACCTATGCCTCGACCATGGCGACGCTCGTCGACCGCGGCTATGTGAGGATCGACCGCAAGCGCCTCGTGCCCGAGGACAAGGGCCGCCTCGTCACAGCGTTCCTGGAGAGCTTCTTCGGCAAGTACGTCGAGTTCGACTACACGGCGAGCCTGGAAGAAAAGCTCGACCTCATCTCCGACGACAAGCTCGACTGGAAGACGATGCTGCGCGAGTTCTGGCGCGACTTCACGGGGGCCGTCGACGACATCAAGCATCTGCGTGTCGGCGACGTGCTCGAAGCGCTGAACGAGATGCTGGGGCCGCACGTGTTCCCCGAGAAGGAGGACGGCTCGGACCCGCGCGCCTGCCCCAAGTGCGGCACGGGCCGCCTGTCGCTCAAGATCTCGGGCAAGAGCGGCGCGTTCATCGGCTGCGGCAACTACCCCGACTGCACTTATACCCGCCAGCTCGTGACGAGCGGCGACGGTGCGGGCGAGGACCGCGACCTCGGCTTCGATCCGGAGACGGGCCTGCCCGTGGTGGTCAAGACCGGCCGCTTCGGCGCCTATCTCCAGCTCGGCGAAGGCAGCAAGGACGAGAAGCCGAAGCGCTCCTCGATCCCGAAGGGCATCGACGCGGCGTCGATCGACCTGGAGAAGGCGCTGCAGCTCCTCTCGCTGCCGCGCGAGGTCGGTCTCCACCCGGAGACGGGCACGCCGATCGTCGCCGGCCTCGGCCGCTTCGGTCCCTTCATCCTGCACGACGGCACGTACGCGAACGTCCCGAGCATCGAGGACGTGTTCTCGATCGGCGTCAACCGCGCGGTGACGGTGCTCGCCGACAAGCGCGCCGGCAAGGGCGGCGGACGCTTCGGGCGGGGCGCGGCCCAGAAGACGGTGCTCAAAGACCTCGGCGAGCATCCGGCCGAAGGGGGCAAGATCGAGGTGCTCGACGGCCGCTACGGGCCCTACGTCAGCCACAACAAGGTCAACGCGACGATCCCGAAGGGGACCGATCCGGCGAACCTGTCGGTGGAGGAGGCCGTCCGGCTGCTGGAGGAGCGCATCACCAAGGGCGGCGGCAAGAGGCCGGTCCGCAAGACGGCCGCCAAGGCCGCGAAGAAGCCCGCCAAGGCTGCGGCCGGAAATGGCGGCGGCGAGACCGCAGGGAAGGCCAAGCCCGCGGCGAAGTCGGGTGCGACGAGGAAGGCCCCCGTCCGCAAGGGCAAGACCGGCGCGGACGCCAAGAGCTGAGAGCTGAGGCGGCCGGCGAGGGCCCCGCGACGGGGCTCTCCGCAGCGTTGCTGCCGCGAGCATAACCGCCGCGTTATCCTCAGGCTATCCACGCGATGGGGCGCGGCTCCATTCGCCGCGGGCCGCCTCTGTCAGAATCAGGCAATGTGCCGGATGAAACCCGCGTGCGGCCGCTCTTTTTCGCGTTGACCCGGCCCGCGCGACGCGCCAGGCGCAACACCATGAACGTGGAAATGCCCTACATCCCCCCGAACGTCTATCTGCTCGCCGACAATCTCGATGCTGCCCTCGCTGCCGGCGAGGACATCATGAAGGCGGCGCTCGTCTGGCAGACCGGGGACCGGCGTGGGGGCGAGGACATTGCCCGTCAGCGGGCCGCGCAGCGCAAGGTGCTCGAGACCGTCCGCACGCTGGAGGAGGTGCTCGTCGCGCGCGTCCTGAAGTCGCGCGAGCGGGCGGAGGAGATCGCCAGGCACGACCCGCGGTTCGGCACCATCGCGCGGCTCTATAACGCCGGCACGGCGATGCTCCTCGACGCGGTCGGAGAGCTCGGCGACCGGACCGGGTTCGACTTCGAGACCGGCGGCGGCGGCGTCGCCTTCCTGCGTTCGCGCGGGCTCGTGGCCGAGGACGCGCCCGGCCCTGCCGAGGGCCAGGCGTTCGCGTTCTCGGAGGACTTCCTCGTCGCGCATCGCATCCGGCTCGGAACGCTGCTCGATCTCGTCGCCATGTTCCTCGACGCGCTCGAGACGCACTACGATCTCTTCAGCGACGAGGCCGTCGAGCCGGAGCTGCTGCCGGGCGAGGCGCCGCCCGAAGAGGACGACGCGGATTCGCTGCGCGAGGCGCTGATCGCCGTGCGCACCCTGACGGCGCTAGACCAGCGCTGAGGAATTGACCCTGAAGCCCGGCCGGCGCGGCATTTCCGTCTCGTCCCTGAGCCCGCCGGCGGGAACGGACGGGTGGCTTCCCGTCAGAGCCGGGCGCGCCGCAGGGACCTCGAACACCGCCGAGGACTGCCAGCCGCCCGCTTTCAAGGCCGCCGACCTGCCGGACTTGGGGAGACCCGCGCGTTTCGTCGCGCCGGGGGGCGGCGGTACGGCCGCAATAGCCGGCGGGGCCGGCGCACGCACGATCGCCTTCGGCGCCGGCTTGACGCTGGAAACCGATTTCTTCTTTGGCCGGTAGCGCGCCTCCGCGTAGGTCGTGAACCCGACGTGAATCTCGCCCGAGCCTTCGTCTGGCCTGGACGGAGGTTTGGCGGACGCCGACGACCCCTGCTTCGGAGCGGCCGCCGGCTTGGCCGCAGCCATGCGGGCCGGCCGTTCCTTGCGCGCCGGCTTCAACGCGGCGCTGCGGCGGACTCGCGGCTTGACTGCGACGTCGCGTGGCGCGGCAAGCGCCCGCTCCGCCTGTTGGACCTTAGCGGCCGGCGTCGAGACCGACGACGCGGCGACGTTCGTTGCGACCTCGATGGCCTTGACGCTCCGGCGGCTGGGCTTCACCGGCGCCACGCCGACGAGCTTCGGCGTCGCCAGCACCACGTCGATCGACGCCTGCGCGGAGGCGGGCGTGACGGTCTCGGCCGGCGGGGCGGCGGCTGTCACGACACGGCGCTCGGCGGCCGACTGGGCTGCCAGCGCCTCGGCGAGAGCTCCCTTCGGAAGCGCGAAGCCGGGTGCCAGCGGGGCCTGGAAGGCGGCGGCGAGGTTGACGGCCGGATCGGATGTGACGGGCGCAGCGAGACCCGCCAGCGCCGTCGTTTTAGGCTGGCCTTGTGCCACCATGACGCTCATGGCGGCGTGCGCGGCGTCGAGGCTGGCGAACTCGCCGATGGGACCGGGAACGCGCTCGTAAACCCGGTTCTTCACATAACGGGCCTCCGCCGCCGTCGGCGCCTTGAGCACGCGCAGCGTGACCTCGCCGACGCCGCCGATACCGAGCTTGCGGGCGGCGGCGCGCGACAGGTCGAGCTTACGGTTGCCCCAGTAAGGGCCGGCATTGTTGATGCGGAGCACGACCGCCTGGCGCGTGTACTTCGACCAGACGAGCGCGATCGTTCCATCGGGAAGGATGGGGCTCGCCGCGTTGTCGGGACTTTCGGAGGCAAAACGTTCCCCTGAAGAGGTCAGTCCGCAGGGGTTGAAGCGGTCGCGCCGGCAGTTGTCGTAGTGCGACGCGATGAGCTTGATGTCCTTGCCGATGAGGGCCTGCGTCTCGGCGATCGTCTTCACCCGGTGGCAGGTCTTGTAGAAGCAATAGCTGCGGCCTGGACCCTTCGCCTCGGCGATCGCCACCGGCAGGATGGAGGTGGACAGCGCGGCGAACGCCGTCATCGCGGCCTTGCGTGAAACGGCGCGCGCGCCGGATCGGCGTCCGCGCGACGCCACGAGCCTGTCAGAACACATTTTGGGGCACTCCCACCCGTTGAACACACCGTGCGCCGGTGCCAAGAGCGCCCCGCAACGCCCTCTCCCTCGTTAACCGTCACACGCGGCGCAACTGAGCAAACCGGAACCGGTGGGGCGAGTTCCCAAGTCGTCGCAGCGCGGCATTGACGAACGCCGTTCATGCGAACCCGGAGGATATGTCTAAGCTGTTGTTATTGCGCGGCGAACTTCAAGCCCTTGGCCGCGAGCTTACGCATCAGGCCGTCGCGCGCTGCGGTGAGTGCGGCTGCATCCGTCGAGCGCAGGACGAGGTCGGTCGCGTACTGCTGGTCCTTGAAGGCGGGGTAGCTGCCCATCGCCACGGCGGGCCATTCCGCCTGATGCGCCGCCAGGAGCTCGGCGATCTCGCCCTCGGCATGGGCGACGACGAGCGAGGCGGACAGGACCTTGGCGCCGGTCTCGAGCGTGGCGGTGGCCGAGGCCAGCATCGACTCCATGATCGCCGGCACGCCCGCCATGACGATGACGTTGCCGATGCGAAATCCCGGCGCGATCGAGACCTCGTTGGCTACGAGGTCGGCGCCGTCGGGAATGCGGGCCATACGCAGGCGGGCGGCGTTGAGCTCGATGCCACGCCTGGCGTAGGCCGGACCCATGATCGCCACCGCGCGCGGGTCGACGTCGATCGTGACGCCGAAGGCTTTGGCGATGGCATCGGCCGTGACGTCGTCGTGGGTTGGCCCGATGCCGCCCGTGGTGAAGACATAGGTGTAGCGGGCGCGCAGCGCGTTCACCGCCTCGACAATCGCGTCCTCGACGTCGGCGACGACGCGCACCTCGCTGAGCGCGATTCCGATGGACGTCAGGTGGGCGGCGATGGTGCCAATGTTCTTGTCCTTCGTCCGCCCGGACAGGATCTCGTCGCCGATGACGAGAAGGCCGGCGGTCACGGTGGCGTCGATGCTCACGGGAGGCACGCTTTCTGCTGTCATGTCGGGCCGGCGCCTGTCGGGCGCTGGCGCGTGAGGTTGTAGCACCCGTAAGGCTGCCTGGTCATGGCCCCACAACGGCCTTGCGGACCGAGCCCCGGCGCTTCTAAGGGTGGGCCCATGAAGTTCATGTCCCCCCTCGTCCGCGGCCGGCTCGTCCAGCGCTACAAGCGCTTCCTGGCCGATGTCGTGCTCGACGACGGCCGCGAGATCACCGCCACCTGCCCCAACACGGGCTCCATGCTGGGCCTCTGCGATCCCGGCCTTCCGGTCTGGCTCTCCGAGAGCGCGAGCCCGACCCGCAAGTACGCCCACACCTGGGAGCTCGTCGAGCTCGGCAAAGGCAAGGCGCGCACGTTCGTCGGCATCAACACCGGCCATCCCAACGCCGTCGTGGCAGAAGCGATCGCCGGCGGGCTCATCGAGCCGCTCAGCGGCTATGCATCGCTCCGGCGCGAGGTAAAATACGGCCAGTCGAGCCGGATCGACCTGCTGCTCGAGGATCCGGCGAAAGGCCTTGCCTACGTCGAGATCAAGAACGTGCACCTGCTGCGCGAGCCGGGCCTGGCCGAGTTCCCCGACAGCAAGACCGAGCGCGGCGTCAAGCATCTGGCCGAGCTCACCGCCATGGTCCGCGAGGGCCACCGGGGGGTCATGCTCTACCTGATCCAGAGGAGCGACGCGCAGCGATTCCGGACGGCGCGCGACATCGACCCCGTTTATGCCGCAGCGCTCGTGGCGGCCCGCGATGCGGGGGTCGAAGCCTACGCGGCGGCGTGCCGGATCACGCCCGAGGGCATCGACGTGGACCGGCTGCTGCCGGTCGGCGCATGAACTTCGTGTAATGGAGCCCGGCGGCGGAAGCCGATCGGCGCAAGGCGGCGTATATAGAGGGCGATCGAACGCGCGATCCGCCCGTGCGCCACAGCGCCGCGCGGAGCGGAGCCTGAAGGAGCCGTCCATGCTCGACCGTCGCAATTTCGCCCTCGCCGGACTGGGCCTCGCCGCCGCCGGCCTCCTTTATCGCGCCCTTCCCGTGGGCGCTGCCGACAAGGAGTTTCCCGTGACCAAGACCGATACCGAATGGAAAAAGATCCTGACCGAGGATCAATATTACGTGCTGCGCCGGCACGGCACGGAGCGCGCCGGCACGAGCCCCCTCGACAAGACCTACACGCCCGGCACCTATCACTGCGCCGCGTGCGACCAGCCTCTCTTCACGTCGGAGGCGAAGTTCGACAGCGGCACCGGCTGGCCGAGCTTCTTCCAGCCGATCGAGAACGCGGTCGGCTCCTCGACGGACTGGTCGCTCATCTATCCGCGCACCGAGATCCATTGCAGCAACTGCGGCGGACATCTCGGCCACGTCTTCGACGACGGCCCGCCGCCGACCGGCAAGCGCTACTGCATGAACGGCATCGCGATGAAGTTCGTGCCCAAGGCAGGCACGTGAGCCGGCCGCAGTGAGGCGAAGGATGATGCCATGGCGACAGCACCGCTGCTGACGTGCGCCCTGCGGTCGCTCGCGGCCGCGATAGCGGGAGCGGTCGTCCTCGCGCTGCCGCTCGCCGCCGCAGGGCCGCAAACGCCGCTCACGCCCGCGGCCCCCGGTCTGGCGGAAGCGACCTTCGCGGCAGGATGCTTCTGGTGCACGGAGAAGGACTTCGAGGAAGTTCCCGGCGTCGTCGAGGTCATCTCGGGCTATACGGGCGGGCGCACGCCCAACCCCACCTACGAGCAGGTCGGCACCAACACCACGGGCCATTACGAGGCCGTCCGGGTCCGCTTCGATCCCGGCAAGGTCGGCTACGCCGCGCTGCTCGATCACTACTGGCGCAACGTCGATCCCGTGGACGCCGGCGGGCAGTTCTGCGACCGCGGCGCATCCTATCGCCCGGCCATCTTCTATCACGACGAGACGCAGAGGGCGGCGGCGGAGGCCGGCAAGGCCGCCCTCGCGGCGAGCCATCGCTTTGCCGATCCGATAGCGGTGGCGACCCTGCCGGCGGCGGCGTTCACGCCCGCCGAGGATTATCACCAGGACTATTACAAGAAGAATCCGCTGCGCTATAAATTCTACCGTCACGGCTGCGGCCGCGATGCGCGTCTGCGGCAGCTGTGGCCGGAGCGCACCTCGCAATAGCCCTCCGGCCGCCATCGGAGCGCCGGAAATCCCTGAAAAATATGGGCTCGCAGACTGATCCACAGGCTGTGCTTGGCACTGGCGTTCCGCCCCTTGATCCGGCACAGTGTTCCCTGAGGGCGTTGACCGATTCTGGCGCTGAACCAGTGAGCTTAGCGGCGTAACAGTTTTTCTGTTTCGACCGAAGAAGCGGCCATTGCCCGAGCATCGATCCAGAATTTCATGGATCGGAGAACATTGGCCCCTGCCCAGCGCGCAAGGCTCCAGGATGACGTCGAACGGCCTCGTGCCCTTGATCCGCTATCGCGACGTCGACGCGGCCATCGCGTGGCTCGGCAACGCCTTCGGTTTCGAGCCCCGCAATGTGGTGCGCGATCCGGACGGCACGGTCGCCTACGCGGAGCTTGCCTTCGGACGCGGCGTCGTCATGCTCGGCCCCGTCGGCCACTCCGTGCTCGACGGCCTGCTGAAGCAGCCGGACGAACTCGACGGCATCGGCACGCAGACGGTCTACGTCGCCGTCGACGACATCGAGGACCACTTCAAGCGGGCGCGCACGGCGGGAGCCGCCATCGTGCTCGAGTTCGGCAGCGACGAGGCCGGCGACCGCGCCTACGCCGCCCGCGATCTGGAAGGCCACGTCTGGAACTTCGGCGCCTATTCGCCGTGGCCCGCCGTCACCGCGCCGTCGCTGGCGCCGGCTGCGGAGCCGGGCTACCGCGGCCGTCCGTCGCGCGCGCAGGCAATCCTCGGCGCGACCGTGGCGGTGCTCGCGGTCGCATCCGTCGCCGGCCTCACCATGATTGATCCGCCGCGGCCCATGCCCCGCTTCGCGCTGAGGCCCGCCATGCCCGACTTTGCTCCGCCCCGCGCCGCGGCCCGCGCGAGCGACGATCCCGCGCGGGAGGCCGCCGCGCTGCGCGACATGCTCGAGCGGGAGTCGCATGCCCGGCAGGAGGCGGCGCGCGTCGCCGCAGCCGTGCGTGAGGAACTGGCGCGCGAGAAGGCCGCCCGCCAGTCGGCCGAGACGGCGCGCACGGCCCTTGAGAAGGATCTGGCGCGGGTGCGCGAGACGAACGCAGGGTCCCGCAAGCCCATTCCGACGGCGGCTCCGGCAGCCGCTCCTGCTCCAGCACCTGCCGCCGCGGCGGCAGCCGGCGCGAGCGCCACGCCCGACGCCGCGCGCCCGACGACGACCGGCTCGCTCGGCGAGCAGCCGCGCCAAGCCGTCAACGAGCCGACGGCTCAGCAGCCGGCCCCGTCGGTCACCGTCCAGCCTCTGCCGGCGTCGACGCCCAAGGCCGCATCGGACGCGGCGCCGTCGGGCGCCAAGAAGGACAAGCCGAAAGCCGCCAAGCAGACGCGCGCGCCCGCTGCCAAGAGGCCGCAGCAGCGGCGCAACAGCGGCAGCGACCCCTTCTTCATGTACGACTGACCTCGGCGCCGAAGCACCGAAACGCCCCGTTCTGCTCAGAGCGCGACGCATTTCGTCGACTGGGGTACGCCGGCACTCCACTTTGCCTTGTAACCCACGTCATGGCCGGGCGTGACCCCCGGCCACCACCCAGGGCTACAGCCACCCATAGTTGAGCCTGGGCCCCTGAATGGCCGCCTCAAGGGCGGCCATGACGTGAAGGGGGGATGCGCCTGCTGCCTCTCCCTGTGGCCGGCCTATGCGGCCGCCTGCCGGTGCGACGCGAGCACCTGCTCGGCGAGCCGTCCCACGAGCTCGGAGAGGTGATCGAAGCGGGTCCGGTAGGTGCCGACGCCGGAGGTGGCCGACCTCAGCTCGACGATGAGATCCTCCATCTCGGACGCCGGCAGATGCGCCGTCACGACGTCCCAGCCGGGCCAGCCCTCGCGCGCGTCGAAGCCGAGGATCTGGCCGCGGCGCGAGGAGATGATGGCATTGACGCGGGCCGTCGCGTCGGACGGCACCGCGATCTCGACCCAGTTGATCGGCTCGAGCAGGACGGGCGAGCAGTTCGGCATGCCTTCGCTCATGGCGAGCCGGCCCGCCTGGCGGAAGGCCATGTCGGAGCTGTCGACCGTGTGATAGGACCCGTCCGTCAGCGTCACGGCGACGTCGACCACGGGGAAGCCCAGTGGACCGGTCTTCAGGTAGTCCTCCACGCCGATCTCGACGGACGGAATGAACTGCTTCGGCACCACGCCGCCGGTGATCGTCTCCTTGAACTGGAATCCCGACCCCCGCGGCAGCGGATCGATGCGGATGACGACATCGCCGAACTGGCCATGGCCGCCCGACTGCTTCTTGTGCCGACCGCGCACCTCGGCGGACTTGCGGATCGTCTCCTTGTAGGGCACCTGCGACTTCAGCCGCTCGACGGCGATGCCGTGCTTGCGCTGCAGCCGCTCGAACGCGACCCGAAGGTGCATCTCGCCCTGTCCCTTGAGGAGGGTCTGATGCGTGTCCTGCGGCTGCTCCACGACGAGCGAGGGATCTTCGTCGACGAGCTTTGCCAGCGCAGACGAAAGCTTCACCTCGTCCTTGCGGTCCGGCAGCCCGATGGCCGCGGACAGCACCGGTTCGGGGGCTGCCGGAGCGGCGATCTCAGCGAGCGGCGCCTTCTCGGCCGTCACCGTCTCGCCGGCGCGGATGGCGTCCAGACGTCCGAACGCGACGGTGTCGCCGGCCCGGGCCGCACCGCGCTTGGCGGGCTCCTCCCCGCGCAGCGTGAAGACGCCGGCCACCCGCTCTGTCTCGCCGCCGGATCCGGTCAGCGTCGCGCCGTCGGCGATCTCGCCGGTCAGCACGCGGGCGAGCGAGAGCTTGCCGCCGTGGCCCGTGTAATAGGACTTCATGACAAAGGCGGCGCTGCGCGCGCGCTCCACGCCGAGCCGCGCGGCGGTCTCCGTCACGAACGGCACCTCATGGCGCAGCGCCTTCAGGAGCCGGAAGATGCCGTGGCCCTTCTCCGCGCTGCCGAGCAGCACCGGGCAGATGAGCCCCTGTTTCAGGTCGGCCGCCAGATCGTTGAACACGCGGTCGTTGGGCGGCTGCATGTCGGAGAGAAGCTGCTCCATCAGCTCGTCGTCGTAGTCGGCAAGCTGCTCCAGCATCTGGAAGCGCGCCTCCCGCTCGCGCGCCGCGATGCTCTCGGGCAGGTCGACGATCTCGCTCGGCGCATGCTCGCGGTAGACGTAGGCGCGCTCGGAGGCGAGGTCGATGAAGCCCGTCGCGATGCCGTTCTCCCAGATCGGGATCTGGCGCAGGACGAGGGGCTTCGACGAGGCCGGCCGCAGCATTGGCAGGATGTCGCGGACGGGCGTGGAGAAGCTGTCGATCTTGTTCAGGAAAAGGAAATGGGGAATGCCGCGGTCCTCGAGCGACTTCAGGATGACCTGGAGGGCGGCGAGGCGTTTGGGGTCGGGCTCGGACACGACCACGGCGGCATCGACGGCCGTCAGCGCCAGGGCGCTTTCGTGCTGGAACTCGACCGAGCCGGGGCAGTCGACGAAGGTGAAGGTGTCGCCCAGGAAGGAAACGTCGGCCACGTTGAGCGAGACGCTCATGCCGTGATCGCGGGCCTCGGGGCTGGAATCGCCGATGGTGTTCTTCTCGGCGACCTTACCCTGTCGGGTGACGCCGCCGGTGCGGGCGAGGATGGCTTCGAGCAGCGTCGTCTTGCCGGAGAGGTACGGGCCTACCAGTGCGATGCAGCGGGAGCTGCGGCCCGACGTCTGGCCCCCGGACGGGCCATCGGAAGTCCCCATGGTTTCCTCCTTTTCCGCTTCTCGCCGGAAGGTCCGGCAGCGGTTGCCAAGGCGCGGCCGAAGGCGCAGGTCGCGCGCCCCCGCGCCTCGTGAAGGAGCGCGACGGCTCATGCTCGCGCCGTGGCGGGTCCGTGACAAGAGGCTGCAATGCAAAAATGTGCGCGCGCCTTGAACCGGGTTCGCACCACTCGGGACGGCTAGAGCCTGCGAAGTCCCCGCGGCGAGCATCCGTGCGGACGACGACAGGAGCTTGGAGGCGGCGACCACTCGTATGCTTGCCTCGCCGCGGAGCGCGGCCCGCGCGTCGCGCGCCGCTTGCCGCGACGCAACGAGAACTACGTACGAGTACCGGCGATTTCACCTTGCACCGCAATGCAAATATGCCCGTTCGGCCCGACATTTTTTTGCAACGCGAGACTAGATGGCGATCTCGAAAGCAATTGGAAAGAAACGGCGTTGTTTAATCCTTGACGAGAGGTGCGCAGGCACCAACTATCAACTGTGTTCTTTCGATGCCGATGCCATCCAATCGTCACGATCACGCCCAGCGGCACGGCGGCCGCTCCAGACGATCCGGCATCGGCAGACGAGTATCGCGTAGCGGGGCAGGACGTTGTGTCATGACGGATGATCGCTTGATGTTGGCGGCGCAAGCTGCGGGGTACTCCATGATCCCGCCGCAGGAGTCGTCCGAGACCGAGTTGGAGACGACTGCCGCCGACGCTTCGACCGCCGATCTCGCATCGCTTGCTTCGGGCTATGTTTCCCGGCTGCGCTCGTGGCT
Organism: uncultured Hyphomicrobium sp.; assembly: GCA_964589785.1. GTDB lineage: Bacteria > Pseudomonadota > Alphaproteobacteria > Rhizobiales > Hyphomicrobiaceae > JAGVSR01. Next base: position 415,945 of record CAZPUQ010000001.1, on the reverse strand, counting down.
CAGGACCGTTCCCGGCAGTGCCCACGCGACGGCGGTCCGCGAGGCCGTCGTCCACCGGCTCCAGAGCCGGGCCCACGCCTGACGTCGCAGACGCGACATCGCGATTTGACCCGCGATAAGGATATCGTGCGCGCACCGCGTCGGTGCCGCTCGCGATGATGTGCGTCCGCTTGGCGGACGCGCGCTACCCGGTGCGCGAACGCCGCACCCGTGCGCTTGACTTCCGTCAATTAGCTCGCGGCAATTGTTGCCCTATAAAACGCTTGCATGCAGCCGGTCTCCACCCCTGTCCACCGGCGTGCATGAAGGTCAGCCCGTCTCTCCCCTCCGACGGCTGCCAACAAAGAGCCTCCCGCACCAATCTGGTCCGGGAGGCTCTTTGTTTGTGCGCACCGGCGCGGCGTCAGGTGAAACGCGGCGCAGCCTCAGCGCAGGTTGGCGCAGAAGCGCTGGATGCGCATGCCGGCTTCCTTCAGGCTCTCGGTGGAGGCCGCATACGAAATGCGGAACGCCGGGCTGCCGGCGAAAGCCGCGCCATGGACGACGGCCACGCCTTCCTCCTCGAGCAGCGCTGTGACGAAGTCCTCGTCGGTCTTGATCGTCAGGCCCGACGCCGCCGTTTTGCCAATGACGCCGGCGCACGACGGGTAGACGTAGAACGCGCCTTCCGGCTTCGGACAGACGATGCCCTTCGCCTGGTTCATCATCGCCACCACGAGGTCGCGGCGCTCGACGAACTTCCGGTTGTTCTCCGCGATGAAGTCCTGCGGCCCGTTCAACGCCTCCACCGCCGCCCACTGCGTGATCGACGAAGGGTTCGACGTCGACTGGCCCTGCAGCTTGCACATGGCCTTGATGAGCGGCTCGGGGCCTGCGGCGTAGCCGAGGCGCCAGCCCGTCATGCAGTAGGCCTTCGAGAGACCGTTCATGGTCAGCGTACGATCGTAGAGCCCTGGCTCCACCTGCGCCGGCGTGAAGAACTCGAGCCCGTCGTAGAGCAGATGCTCGTACATGTCGTCGGTCAGCACCCAGACGTGCGCGTTCTTCGGCTGCATCAGCACGTCCGTCAGCGCCTTCAACGCCGCGCGCGAGTAGGCCGCTCCCGTCGGGTTCGACGGCGCGTTGAAGATGAACCACTTGGTCCGGGGCGTGATCGCCTTGTCCAGCACCTCGGGCCGCAAGCGATAACCGTCCTCCATCGTCGTCTCGGCGAACACGGGCGTGGCGCCGCCGAGCAGCACGATGTCGGCATAGGAGACCCAGCACGGCGCCGGAATGACGACTTCGTCGCCCGGGTTCAGCGTGGCGAGCAGCGCATTGTACAGCACCTGCTTGCCGCCGGTCCCGACCGAGACGTTGGCCGGCTTGTAGTCGAGCCCGTTCTCGCGCTTGAACTTGGCGCAGATGGCAGCCTTCAGCTCCGGGATGCCGTCCACGTCCGTGTACTTCGTCTTGCCCGCATCGAGCGCCCGCTTGGCGGCGTCCTTGATGTTCTGCGGCGTATCGAAGTCGGGCTCGCCGGTCGACAGGGAGATGATGTCCCGGCCAGCGGCCTTCAGTTGCCGGGCCTTGGTCGAGACGGCGATCGTGGCGGACGGCTGGATACGGGCGAGGCTATCGGCAAAAAAGCCCATGATGCGTGTCTTTCGACTGGGTTGGAGCTGGGACGAGCAACGCCCTCTGCGAAGCGGCGCGGAAGCTACGCCGCAGTGCAGCATCGCGCAAGTCGCCGTTCGCACAGGGCCCTGATGCCGCGGTGGGTCGAGAAGGGCGCATGCGGGCGCGACGGCCGTGGCGGATTGCCTGCGGGGTGCCATATTCCAGGCCTACCCCTGCCACTTCATGGATTCGTAATCATCCGGACACGATGGTGAGCCTCCGATTCGCAGGCTGGTTCGCAGGGAGGGTTCTCGAATGACCGGAACGTTTCGCATCGATGGGCGCCGCTTCGCGCTCGACATGGCCGTCGGTCTTGGCCTTTTCTGCCTTGCGATTCTTGCAGTTACAGGCGGAATTTCGCCCGCTGGCGCGGTCGAGACGACGGTCCTGACGCTGGCCGAGACGCGCTGGCTGCCCCTGTCGCTGATTGCGGTGATGTTCTCGCTGTTCCTGGCCTTCAATCTCGCCTTGTATCGTCATGTCCGGCGGATCTATGCGCAGGAGGCGCTGCTGCGCCGCCGATCCGGCTCTCCCAATCGGACGTAAGGCTGAACGTGACGGAACTTTTGCCGTCCCGGGCATTTCCGGAGTATAGGTGAGGCGACGCAAGCACGGTGAGACCATGACGGTTCCGTCCTCTGATCGTTTGACCCCCTCGACACGCACGGCCCGGTATCTGGCGGTGCTCATGCCCGCCGTCGTGCTGCTGGGCTCGGGCGCGCTCATCAATCCCGGCGCACAGCTCGAGCGTGACTTCAACACGGCCGCTGCCGCGCAGACCCGGCTCCTGGCCGACGTCGTGCCCGCCGCGAGGCCGCGCGCGGCGCTCGCCGCCGCCCGCTCGCCCGAGTACGGCACGGAAGCCTTCTGGCTGACGCGCGCACCCGTCGCCGAGCACGTCGCCCACGTCGCCTGGAGCGCGCCCGTGGCCGCCGGCGACCGCATCGTCGTCAACTTCGGCGCTTACGACCGGCAGGTCCTGGACGTCATCAGCGTAGAACGTCTCGAGGCCGATGCGACACGGATCGAGACCCGAATCGAGACCGGCGAAGGCAAAGCTCCACGCTTTGCGATCACGGTCCGCAAGGCCTCCGACCCCGACGCGCCCCCCGTCCGCCTGACGGTGGACGCCGACGGCCGCGGCGTCACCATGGTCGGCCACGGCGACCGCACGCTTTAGAGTCGAGTCGCCGCCAAGCCCCTGACGGGTCCTCCACGGCCGAGGTGCCGTGCCCGCGGGATTGCCTGTGCGCCTGCGGGAGCCCTATTGTAGCCGTGGGGGCCGGGCCGAATGGCTCGAGACCAGATCCGTCCGGGGGACTTCCATGCGTCTCAATCCGCCGACCGTCATCATCTTCCTGATCTCGCTGCTGCTCGCCACGCTCGCGATCCTGACCAAGCTGCAGATCGTGCCGATCCCGCGCCACCTGCCGCATCAGGAGTTCTGGCTCTCGATCACGGCCTACTTCGTGCTCATGGTCGGCAACGTCGTGAAGGGACTCTAGACGCCAGTCACCACGCGATTCACCACGCAATCGGGTGCTTGTCGCGGAAGAAGCCGCCGGTCGGCCCGTCGTCGGGCAGCGTCGCGAGCCACACCGGCGTCTCGGCTCCGACCTCCACCGGGCGGTCGGCCTCGGCGCCGCCCATGTCGGTGCGCACCCAGCCCGGGCACACCGCATTGACCTTGATGTTCGTGCCGGCGAGCTCGGCCGCCGCGATCCGCGTCAGCGCATTGAGCGCGGTCTTCGACATCCGGTAGGCCGGGAACCCGCCGCGCATGTCGGAGAGCTGGCCGGCGCCCGAGGAGAGGTTCACGATCCGCCCGTAGCCCTGCCGCTGCATGATCGGCATCACGGCCTGCATGATCCGCAGCGGACCGAGCACGTTGGTCTCGAACGTCCGGCGCGCCGTCTCGGCCTGCATGTCGAACAGGCTCGATTTGAAGCCTCCGGGACCGTCGATCAGGATCGCGGCGTTGTTGACCAGGATATCGAGCCGCCCGAACCGCCGCGCGATTTCCTCGACCGTATCGACGATCGACCGGCCGTCGGTGATGTCGAGCGGGACGACCGGTGTCTGGTGGCCTTCGGCCGCGATCGACTGCGCGGCGGCCTGTCCCTTGGACATGTCGCGCGCGCCGATGATCGTGACGATCCCCCGCCGCGCGAGTTGGCGCACGATCTCGAATCCGATGCCGCGATTGCCTCCCGTGACGAGAGCGACGCGCGTCACTGCCATCTTTGCCGCTTCCCCTGGCCTGCGCCTCGGTCATTGACGCGGATGCAGCACACAGACCGTGCATCTCCGACGCCTCGCGCCTTCCATCCTGACAGGTAATGGCTTTTCCCGCGTTTGCAATTCTTTGCGCCGGCGCGCGAAACACCGGTCTGCGCGCATCCAGCCCCGTCCGCCATTTGATCTCGCCGCGGCCGCGGTCCATATAGGGAACGCATGTCCCGTCCGCCGAAATCCGAGACGCCGAAGCCGCGACCCTCGCGCGGCAAATCCGGCAAGCCTGCGCCGCCGCCCATGGAGACCGCGGCCGGCACACCGGGCTTTGCGGATGCCCAGGCCTCCTATCGGCCGGGGCCGCCGACGCTGCCTGCCCTGCGCGCCTCCGGTCCGCTACCGCCGCGCGCGGGCGACAGCTCGATCTCGGACGCCTTGAACGCGCTGCTCGCCAAGCCTGCCGAGCGCGGCGCCCGGGCCAAGGAGATCCTGGCGCGCCAGCCGATGCTCGCCTCGCATCCGATCGTCGCCGGCATCGACCGCGCGTTCGTGCCCCATCGCCCCGAGCGCCCCGAGAAGAGCGAGGGCGGACGCCGGTTCGAGATCGTCTCGGAGTACGACCCGAAGGGCGACCAGCCGACCGCGATCGCGGAGCTCGTCGAAGGCGTCAACGCCCTTGAGCGCGACCAGGTCCTGCTCGGCGTCACGGGCTCCGGCAAGACCTTCACCATGGCCCAGGTCATCGCCGCCACCCAGCGGCCGGCGCTCGTGCTGGCGCCCAACAAGACGCTCGCGGCCCAGCTCTACGGCGAGTTCAAGAGTTTTTTTCCCGACAACGCGGTCGAGTACTTCGTGTCGTACTACGACTACTACCAGCCGGAAGCCTACGTCCCGCGCACCGATACCTACATCGAGAAGGAATCCTCGATCAACGAGCAGATCGACCGCATGCGCCACGCGGCGACGCGCGCATTGCTCGAGCGCGACGACGTCGTCATCGTCGCCTCCGTGTCGTGCATCTACGGCATCGGCTCGGTTGAGACCTATACGGCGATGACCTTCGCGGTGAAGGTCGGCGACCGGCTCTCGCGCGACCAGCTCCTTGCCGATCTCGTGGCGCTGCACTACCGCCGCAACGAGGCGGCCTTCACGCGCGGGACGTTCCGCGCCCGCGGCGACACGGTGGAGGTGTTCCCGGCCCACTACGAGGATCGCGCCTGGCGCATCTCGCTGTTCGGCGACGAGGTGGAGCGCATCGTCGAGTTCGATCCGCTGACCGGCCAGAAGACCGACGAGCTCGCCCTCGTCAAGCTCTACGCCAATTCGCACTACGTGACGCCGAAGCCCACGCTGCAGCAGGCGATCAAGAACATCAAGGCGGAGCTCAAGCAGCGGCTCGATGAGCTGTACGCCGTCGGCAAGCTGCTCGAGGCCCAGCGCCTGGAACAGCGCACCACGTTCGACATGGAGATGATGGAGGCGACGGGCTCCTGCGCCGGCATCGAGAACTACTCGCGCTATCTGACCGGCCGCGCGGCCGGCGAGCCGCCGCCGACGCTGTTCGAATATCTGCCCGACAACGCGCTCGTGTTCGTGGACGAGAGCCACGTGACCATCCCGCAGATCGGCGGCATGTTCCGCGGCGACTTCCGGCGCAAGGCGACGCTCGCGGAGTACGGCTTCCGCCTGCCCTCCTGCATGGACAACCGCCCGCTCCGCTTCGAGGAATGGAACGCCATGCGGCCGCAGTCGGTCTACGTCTCCGCGACGCCGGGGTCCTGGGAGCTGGAGCAGACCGGCGGCACCTTCTCCGAGCAGGTCATCCGCCCGACGGGGCTCATCGACCCGGAGGTCGAGGTGCGCCCCGCCAAGACGCAGGTGGACGACCTGTTGGCCGAGGTCCGCGAGGTGGCGAGGAAGGGCCACCGCGTGCTCGTCACGACGCTCACCAAGCGCATGGCGGAGGACCTCACCGAATACATGCACGAGGCCGGCATCCGCGTCCGCTACATGCACTCCGATATCGAGACGCTGGAGCGCATCGAGATCATCCGCGACCTGCGCCTCGGCGCGTTCGACGTGCTGATCGGCATCAACCTCCTGCGCGAGGGACTCGACATTCCCGAATGCGGCATGGTCGCCATCCTCGACGCCGACAAGGAAGGATTCCTGCGGTCGGAGACGTCGCTCATCCAGACCATCGGCCGCGCCGCGCGCAACGTCGACGGCCGCGTCATCCTCTATGCCGACGGCATGACGGGCTCGATGGAACGCGCCATCGCCGAGACGAACCGCCGCCGCGAGAAGCAGCGCGCGTTCAACATCGCCAACGGCATCACGCCGGAGAGCATCAAGCGCAACATCCACGACATCCTGCAGAGCGTCTACGAGCAGGACCACGTCACGGTCGATGCGGGGCTCGCGGATGCGCCCGTGGTCGGCCACAACCTCGCGAAGATCGTCGAGGACATGGAGCGGCGCATGCGCGAGGCCGCGGCCGACCTCGAGTTCGAGACCGCCGCGCGGCTGCGCGACGAGATCAAGCGCCTGCGCGAGACGGAGCTCGCCGTTTCCGACGACCCCCTCGCCCGGCAAGCCGACGTGGAGGACAAGGCCGGCCGCTTCGAGGGCGCGCGCAGATATGGCGAGACGGCGAACGTGCCCGCTTCGTCCCCCTCTCCCCGCGTGCGGGGAGAGGGTCGGGGTGAGGGGCAGCCCCACGCGACAGGACAAGCGGCTGCGCCTCACCCTAGCCCTCTCCCCGTGAAGGACGGGGAGAGGGGATCGCGGATCACCGCCGCCTACGAGCCGGTGCAGCCGACCTACGCGCAATCGACCTCGCGCGTCCGCAAGCCCTCGCTCGACGACATGGGACCCGGCACCGACCGGGCCATCCCGCGCCGCGACGTGGACCCGCGCACGAAGGCGGGCGCCTTCGGCGAGCAGATCCGCGGGCCGCACAAGCCGACACTGGACGAGATGGGCCCGCACGCGTCCCTGCCGGTGAAGTCGGGTCCGGCGCCCGAGAAGCCGCGGCTCCCCACCCGCAGCGTCGAGTTCGACGATCCGGCCGAGACGAAGAGGCGCCGCGGCCGCCCGAAGAAGACAGGACGACCGGGCCGCTGAGATCGCCCGGGACCCGTCTGGCGCGGAAGCTGCTTCAGCGACGCCGTGCAACCCGACACCAGCCGAACCCGCGCGATGATCCCCTCCCGACGCTCCCTTCTCACCGGCGCGCTCGGCGCTGCCGCGGCAACATCCGCCGGCACCGCAAGCGCGGGGCCGCGGCAGGCCGCCGCCGCGGGCAGCGGTCCCGCCGGTCCTGCGCTGCGACCGGATGGCGCTGCCGATCATACGCAGCAGCTCCAGGCCGAGATCGACCGCGCTGCCGCCGAACGCCGTCCGCTGCACCTTGCGCCCGGCCTGTTCCGGACCGGGACACTGACGCTTCGTCCCGGCACAGTGCTGATCGGTGCGCACGGCCTGACCACGCTCGAATTCGCCGGCGGCGACGCGCTGCTGGCCGCCGACGGCGCCGACGGACTTCGCCTGGAAGACCTCGTGCTCGACGGCGCCCGCCGCGTCCTCGATGCCGACGGCGACGCGGGCCTCGTCCGTCTCACGAACTGCGCGAACGTGACGGTCCGCAATGTCACGGTCCGCCGTGCCCTCGCCAACGCCATCGTGCTGCACGGCTGCTCGGGCCGCATCTCGGATTGCACGATCGGCCATGCTCTGCTCGCCGGCCTCCGCAGCATCGAGGCGAAGGGTCTTACGATCGCACACAACGCGATCACCGACTGCGGCAACAACGGCATCCAGGTCTGGCGCTCGGCGCCCGGCGAGGACGGCACGCTCGTCACGGCGAACCGCATCGCACGCATTGCGGCGAAGGGCGGCGGCACGGGCGAGAACGGCAACGGCGTCAATATCTTTCGCGCCGGCAGCGTCGTCGTCTCCGGCAACCGCATCACCGATTGCGCCTATTCGGCCGTGCGCGGCAACGCCTCCTCCAACCTCCAGATCCTCGCCAACAGCGCCGAGCGCCTCGGCGAGGTCGCCCTCTACGTCGAGTTCGGCTTCGAGGGGGCGGTCGTCGCCGACAATGTGGTCGATGGCGCGGCGACCGGCGTATCGGTCACGAACTTCAACGAGGGCGGACGGCTCGCCGTGGTGCAGGGCAACCTGATCCGCAATCTCTTCCGTCGCGAGCACGAACCGGTCGACAAGCGCGGCGAGGGCATCGCGGTGGAGGCCGACAGCATCGTCAGCGGCAACGCCATCGAAGGCGCGCCGACCGCGGGCATCATGGTCGGCTGGGGCCGCTACATGCGCAACTGCGTGGTGACGCAGAATCTCGTGCGGGACGCGGGGACGGGTATCCTCGTCTCGTCGGATGCCGAAGCCGGCGCCTGCCTCATCACCGCGAACATGATTGCGGGCACGACGGGCGGCGCCATCCGCTCCATGACGCTCGGCGTTCCCGAAGGACCCGAGCTCGCGACGGCGCCTGCCACGGCCGGCGCGCGCATTGCGATCAGCGGCAATCTGGTGAGCTGAGACCGAGGGCCGGACGAGAGCCGGCGCCTTTCCTCACTCCGGCGGCGTGGCGGCGATGAGCTTCAGAAGCTCGCTGTCCTTGGCGATCTGGCTGACATCCGCGCACTGCGCCTTCGTCGCGGCGGTGCATTCGATCGTCACGGTGTAGGGCAGGCCGAACCGCGTCACGGTGTACTCCGCAATCGAGCCCTCCATGCCCTCCTCGTCCTCCTGGTCGAAAACGGAGACCTCGGGCCCGGCCGAAGGCGCCGCTCCCGGCGGGGTCGTCGGATAGACGGGAAAGTCGGCGCCGAACGTGTGCTGCACGCGCAGGTCGGCGGCCACACTCACCGTCACGTCGCCGTAGGTGTCGACGATCTGATACCAGACCGGGTTCGTCTCGTCGGTGTGGATCGCCCGCGTGCCCGTCGGCTGCGGCCCCAGTCCGGGAAACGAGCTCTGCACGAGCCCCGGCGCGCCCTCGAAGCCGAGAACGGGCAGCTTCACCTTGTCGAGCCGCGACGGCTCGGAGGGTGCGAGGCCGCGCGCGGCGTCCTCCTTGCGCTTGGCGACGAAGGACTTGATCTCGGAACTCGACCAATCGACGCTCAGCAGGGTATCGGCCGCCAGCGCGGTCGCGACGCTCGCCAGCGCTGAGCCCGCAGCCAGGATCATCGATCGCACGGCGATGCGCACGGATATCCGCCCCGAAACCGTCCCCATTCCAACTAGTCTAGCGTCCCTGGTCGCACGCCATCAAGGCAAACGAACAGCGGGAGTGTGACGGATATGTGCCACTGCCGCCCCGCACATGACATTCATCTTGGCGCTCGGCTAGACTGAAGCGCGAGATCGGGAATGAGCAGAATGACAACGGACGACGCCGCACCGCAATCGCCGCCGAAAGCCCGCGGCATCCGCTGGGGCCTGATCCTCGGCGGCTTCCTCGCCCTTCTGCTCGCCATCGCGGCAAGCCTCTTGTTTGCGCCGCCGTCGGGCTTCTTCACCGCCCTCCTGCAGCGCGCGGTCCACGACGCGACGGGCCGCGAGCTTCGCGTGGAAAGCTCGCGCTACGTCATCCGCGAGATGGTGACGGTCGAGCTGACGGGCGTGGATCTTGGCCGGCCCGGCGCTCCGGCCGGAAGCTCGCTGCTCACCGCGCGCAAGGTCCACGCCACGATCCCGCTGCGCTCGATCCTCGACGGCAAGGCCGACATCGCTACCCTCGAGCTCGACGCGCCCGTCGTCAATCTCGTGCGCGCGGCGTCGGGCGCCACCAACTGGACCACGACGCCGCCCGGCGCGGCCGCAGCCACGGGAACGTCGCAGAGCGGCGCTCCGCAGGACCTCGCGGCGATCCTCGCCCTGCCGCCCGTCACCATCCGCAATGGAACGCTCGTCTATCGCGACGAGAGCACGAGCCGCACGCTGCGCCTCGACGCCGTTGAGGGCAAGCTCGCCGTCGACCGCAAATACGGCGGCGCGGCCGCGCAGGGCAGCCTGCGCTACAACGGCGAGCCGCTGGTGTTCGATCTCACCCTGGCCGACGCCGCCGCCGCGTTCGGCGGCAAGACGACCACGCTGGCGCTCGCCATCGACAGTCGCGTGCTGAAGGCGAAGCTTGCCGGCGAAGGCGCGATCGGAGAATTGCCGATGCTCGCCGGCGAGATCGAGGCGACCTCGCCGTCCGCGCGCGAGCTCGCCGCCTGGCTCGGGTTTGAAGACAGCGTGCCGGCAACTGCGGGCGCACTGTCCTTCAAGGGCCGCACCGATCCGGCCACCGGAGCCGCCCAGGGCGCCGGCACCCTGGTCCTGCGCGAGGAGCCGCTGGCCTACGATCTGGCGCTCGCCGACCTCAAGGGCGCGCTCGCCGGCACGCCCGCCGGCGTCAAGGGCAAGCTTTCGGCCAAGGACCTCGCCGCGCAGATCGACGGAACGGTCGCGCTCGGCGCCGCGGCGGCCTACGAGGGACGGCTCGAAGCGCGCTCCGACGCGGTCGGCACCTTCCTCCAGCGCCTCGGGCTCGCCAATCCCGCGCTCGCCGGCCTGGGACCCGGCTCGCTCGACGGCACGGCCAGGATCACGGCGGGCGGCGTGACGTTCGACACGGCGAAGTTCGACGCCGGCGGCCGGACCGGCACCTTTGCCGGCGACATCGCGCTGTCGGGACCGCGTCCGCGCGTGGCGGGCGAGCTCACCCTCTCGCAGCTCGACCTCGATGCCCTTCTCGGCCGCACACCGCCGCCGATGCCGGCGGCGCCAGACGAGGCACCGCCCGACGACGGCTTTGCGACGACGTGGGATGCACTCGCCGCCGAGCTCGATGCAGTCGAAAACCCGCCGCCGCCGGAGTTCGGGCCCGAGGCGGCACCGGCCGCCGCCGCAGCACCGGTCTGGAGCACAACGCCGATCGACCTCACGGCTCTGCGCGCCGTCGATCTCGACCTGCGGCTCAAGGTCCAGTCGGTTCGCTTCGGCGCGCTGCCGCTCAGGGACGCGCGCGTCACCGCAAAGCTCGACAACGGTGCGCTGGCCGCGACCATCGAGGACATCGCCGTCGGCGCAGGCAAGGGCACGGGCGCCGTCGATCTCAAGGCGCGGGGCGCGGATCACGACGCCGCCATCTCCTTGAAGCTCGTAGGCGTCGATGCCGAGCCCGTCACGCACGAGCTGGCGGGCAAGCCGCTCCTCAAAGGCACGAGCAACGTCGACATTACGACACGGGCGACGGGAAAATCGCTCGCCGGCCTCGTCGCCACACTCGACGGCAGCGCACGCTTCGACATGGCCAAGGGCAAGCTGCGCGGGTGGGACATCGGCAAGATGGTCGCCGAGCTGTGGAACTACAAAGGCTGGGGCTACAATCCCGCCCGCTCCACGCCCGTCGACAAGCTGACCGCCACCTACGCCATCAAGTCGGGCACCGTCCGCTCCGCACCCGATCTCACCCTCGCCGGACCGAACGCGGGGCTCAAGTCCGTCGGCGACGTGATCGTGCCGCGCCGGCTCATCGACCAGACCGTGAAGGTGCAGAACCTGTTCTTCAACATCGTCGTCAAAGGCGACTGGACGCAGAAGCTGTGGATCGGACCGGCGTTCCTGGCGGGTCTGTCCGCGGACTCGACTGCGGCGGGGGCGGCACCGGCGGCGATCCCGGAGGCCCAGCTTCCGCGTGCCATGCCGGCCGACATCAAGGCCCGCATCGATGCCATCCTCGCAAACAAGGAGACATCCGCGCGCCTGACGCCTTCGGGGAGGGCCGTCCTGGAGGCTTTGGCGGCGGCAGGAAACTCGGGGACGTAACAGGGGCGAGGGCGGGTCGCGTTGCCTCGCGGCACCCGCCTGGGGCATAACCGCAGGGGCACTGGAACCTCGTCGCGTCCGGCGCGGCGGGGACTGACAGGGGGGAATGTCGTGGCGTCTCGTCGAACCGCAGGCCGCATCGTGCGCATGCGCCCCGCCGCTGCCGTCTCGATCGCGGCGCTCGCCGTCACTCCACCCGCCGTCGCCGGCGACGGCGCCAATACCCGCGTCACGCTACAAGGCCGCGATCTCATGAGCCACGCGCTGCTGCGCGCCCTGAGCGGCGACGCTCCGCGTACCAATCCGACCGGCGAGCGCTTCCCGAATGCCGTCTGCCCGCCCGATGCCGCCGACGCGCGCGGCGAGGCGCGCCTCGAACGCGTGAAGTGCCAGCTCACCCCCACGCCCGCGCCGACACCGGAGCCGGCGCCGACACCCGAGCCGTCACCCGTCCCCGGCCCGCCGCCGGAGCCGCCGAAGCCGCAGTTCGCCTACTACCCGCCCGGCGATCTTCTCGAGAAGGACAAGGGCCGCGGCCGCGCCAACGACCGCTACGTCTATCTGCCGAACATCATCTTCCCGCTGAAGCTCGGCGACGGCCGCTTCCCGCACATGAACTCCCAGATCTGGGGCTACGGCGGCGGCGGCTGGAACGGGAAGGGCGCGGCCGGCGGCAGCGAGAGCGACCGGCGCAACTACGATCCGATGCAGCAGCGCGACAACTATTGCGAGGTGCGCGGCTGGTCGATGCCGCTGTGCCCATCGGGCGCCGGGCACCAGGGACAGGACATCCGCCCGCCGACGTTCAAGGACAACAACTGGGAGGCGGTCGCCGTCGTCGACGGGACGATCACGAACGTCACGTCGAACACCACCGTGCAGCTCAAGGGCAAGGACGGCACCGACTACTATTATCTGCACATGCACCCGCGCTCGATCACTGTGAAGAGCGGACAGGTCGTGAAGCAGGGCCAGGTGCTGGGCAAGGTCTCCAAGTACATGAACGGCTCGCCGTCCACGAGCCTGCACCTGCATTTCCAGGCGCGCCAGACGATCAAGGCCGGCACCAAGACGCTGACCGTCTACGTGCCCGTGTTCGCCTCGCTGGTCGCAGCGCTCCGGCGCGACAAGGGTGTCGAGGCCGGCATCGCGGCGGATGGCACGCTCCTCGCGGAGGCGGGCTACGAGATCGGCGTCCAGCCGCCGCCGACGCCCGAGCCCGCGCCGGACCCAACGCCCCAGCCTGCGCCTGAGCCGACGCCCGTTCCCACACCCGAGCCGACGCCCACGCCGGAGCCGCCGCAACCGGCGCCCGAGCCGGTGCCAGAGCCCGCACCGGAACCCACTCCGGCGCCCGCTCCCGAACCTGCTCCGACACCGGAGCCGGCTCCAACACCCGAGCCCGCACCGGAACCCGCGCCCGAGCCGACGCCCACGCCGGAGCCGCCGCAACCGGCGCCTGAGCCGGTGCCGGAGCCCGCACCGGAACCCACTCCGGTGCCAGCTCCCGAACCGGCGCCTGAGCCTGCGCCGGAACCCGTGCCCGAGCCGACACCCGCTCCCCAGCCGGAGCCCATTCCAGCGCCAGAGCCCATTCCGGCGCCGACTCCGACGCCAGAGCCGTCCCCCGAGCCGACACCGGCGCCTGCCCCCGAGCCGGCTCCCTCTCCGGAGCCGACGCCCGAGCCTGCGCCAGTCCCGGCTCCGCAGCCCGAGCCCGAGACGGGATGGTGGCAGTGGATGAAGGACGGAGTTTCCAAGTGGTGGTCGAGCTGGTGGGATTGATCCGCCGCCCGCTCGAACGTGCGGCCCGGCCGCGATGACGAGGTAACGAGATGACGATGCGCACCACGATCCTGTTTGCCACGGCGCTGGCCCTGCTGACGGCGCCCGCTGCTGCGCAATCCCAGCGACCGGACTACGGCCGCCTCAAGAACCTGCTGGAAGAGAAGTTCAAGCCGGACAACAACGGCCCGGCGGAGACGCCCTCCGGCTCGGGCGGCGCCGGCTCCTCCGACCGCGCGCGCGACGACGCGACCCGGTCGCACAAGAGGCCGGGCCCGGCACCGACCGACAAGACGGAGAAGTTCGAGTGGGTCAAGCCCGACCCCGATGCGAAGAGGAAGCGGGCGCAGCGGAGGCGGCCCGGTCAGGACACGTGGTTCGACTCGCTCAAGAACAAGGTCTGGGGCAAGTCGTCGTCGCTCCTGCCGCTGGCCACGCCCGCCACGGCCCAATCCCTGGCTGGCCCGTCCCTGTCCGGCGATGTCGTAACAGGCGACAGCACAAGCCTCGTCGAACGCACCGGTGGCGGCGGCGCGGCTGCAGCGGACGTGCCCGTTGCCAAAAAGAACAGCTACATGATCCAGCTCAAGCCGGACGTGACGGAAGAGCAGATCCAGGCGCTGCTGAGCAAATACGGATTGAAGATCACCAAGGTCATCGGCGCCCTCGGCGTCATCATGGTCGAGCAGTCCGGGACGGCGCCGAGCCTCGGTCCGTCGCCGCCGTCGCCTGCCGAGACCACCGATCCGAAGGCGAAGCTCGACCGCATCCTCGATCCGCCGCTCATCAAGGCGCTGCGCCAGGAGCCGATCGTCGATGCGGCGTTCGTCGACAGCCTCATCGGCAACAAGTCGCTGCCGAAACCCTCCGGCGCCGAGATCAAGGTGGGCGAGCAGACCTACGCGTGGCGCTGGCAGCCCGGCACGACGCCCGACGGCAACTGGGGCCTCAAGGCGATGCGCATGCCGGCCATGTGGTCGCTGATCGACCGTCACCGCCGCGCGAACCCGGAAGCCCGGCGGCCGAAGGTCGGCATCATCGATGTCGGCTTCACCGACAATGCGAACGTGAAGTACACGCTTGCCCGCGGCGCGCTGCGCCCGCCGCTCGTGCGCCCGGACTGCGAGACCAACCACGGCACGCACGTCGCCGGCATCATCGGCGCCAGGCAGGGTGCGGCGCCCGGCATCGACGGCATCGTGCCGGATGCGAACCTGGAGGCCGTTGCGATCTCGGCCGAGTTCATCGGCGAGCGCGACCGTCTCGACGCGGACGAGAGCTGGCAGGCCCAGGCCATGCTGTTCTCCGATGTGCTCTCCAACACGATGGTCTATCTGACCGACAACCTGCGCAAGGACGACAACCTGCGCGTCTTGAACGTCAGCCTCGCCTACAATTTCGTCGCGCGCGGCGTCCTGGGCGACGCGGAGCCCGACGACGTCGAAGGACTGAAGCTGCACGTCGCGGAGCAGGCCAGCGTCATCCGCACCATGGCGCGCCTCGTCGAGAACGAGGTGCTGTTCGTCGTCGCCGCCGGCAACGACAGCGAGGGCCTCGACGAGCCGCTCGATACCCGGTGGGCCTCGCCGTTCGCGTGGGCCGGCACCTATGCCTGGACGAGCGGCGAGCCGGTGCGCAACATCATCGTCGTCGAGGCGACCGCGCGCGACGGCACGCGTGCCGGCTTTTCCAACACCGGCGGGCACGTCTCCGCACCCGGCGTCGACATCATGAGCACGCTCGGCAGCACCACGTCGCCCTTCGGCATCTGCTCGGGCACGTCGCAGGCGGCCCCTCACGTCGCCGCGCTTGCCGCCCTGCTCTTCGAGCTCGCCCCCGACAAGACGCCCGAGGCCGTCATCGCGGCCCTGAAGGAGAGCGGTACCCCGCCGCCCGAGGGCACACCCGGCGCGCCGCGCATCGATGCCGTCGCCGCGGCGGTTGCGATCTCCGAGGACGCGCGCCGCCGCCTCGCCGACCTCGACGGCAATGGCACCGTCGATGCGGAGGACATCAAGGCCTTTGCGCGCGCGCTCGCCGCGATCGAGACCGCGGCGGCGACCGAGGCCGCCTTCACCGACGACCTCAACGGCGATGGCATCGTCGACGACAACGAATGCCACTTCCCGCGCATCGACCTCAACGGCGACGGGCAGGCCTCCGTGCGCGAGGCGAAGGCCGCGCGCGTGCCGTTCGTGAAATCGGACCTGGCGCCGATCGAGACCGCCTGGGCGCAAGCCGCTGAAGCCTTGAAGACCGCGCTCGCGGAAACGGGCCTCACCGCGCGCATCGCGCACAGCCTCGTCGCCGCCGCCGACGGCAAGGAGCCGGACGCGCCGGTCTTGTGCCGGCGGCGCGACGGCGCGCTCATTGCCGCGCTCAACCCGGCGGGCGGCGGTGAAACGGCGCCTCCCGTCCCCTCCGACGGCGCCACGCCCGCCGCTCCAGCGGTCGCGCCCGACAGCACGGTCGTCGCCGACAGCGGCACCGTCGGCGGCACGGCCGCGCCGGCCGAGGCGACACGTACCGAGGTCGCCAAGGGCGTCGAGGCCCTGAAGAAGGAGAACCCGGATCTGAAGGTCGTCATCAATCCGGCGACGGGCCTCCCGAGCAGCATCGTCGGCTTCAAGCCCGACCCGTCGCTGCTGACGGCGGGCGCACGCTCGGCCGAGCAGACGGAGGAGGATACGCGCCGCATCGTCGAGACCTTCCTCGAGACGAGCGGGCTGACGGCCGCGCTGCCGGCACGCAACCAGAAGGCCGAGCTGAAATACGTCGGCCGCCGCAAGGACCCCGACTTCCCCGGCCGCTATATCGCCAACGTCGAGCAGCAGGTCGGCGGCGTCAAAGTCTTCGGCTCGTCGGCGCGGCTCACCGTCGAGAACTCGCTCGGGGTCACGCGCTACCAGGGCTCGACGTCGGCCGTGTCAATCTCCGACACGTCGCCGTCGGTGGAGGAGGCCGCGGCGGTCGCGGCCGCGCGCAAGCGGCTCGGCGCGCTGCTCAAAGGCTCCGCCAACAGCCCCGCACCGCCGCTGCCGATGGGACCCGATCCCGAGACGGCACCGGCCAAGGCCGAACTCGTGGTCTTCGATCCCGCCCTGCTGCGCGCCCGCGTGCCGGGCGGCACGCGCCTCGCCTACATGGTGTCGATCGATGCCTACCGCCTGTTCGTCGATGCCAAGACGGGCGAGGTCTTCCACTTCTACCGCGACAAGCCGTCCGCCCTCATCCGCCGCATCTACGATTCCGCCAATACTACGGACACGGCGGCCATCGTGGACGAGGACGGCAAGACGAGCGGGCAGACGCTGCCGGAGGACGCCGAGCAGGCGTTCCGCTACACGGGCGCGGTACGGGACTTCTTCTATCTCGTCTTCGGCCGCAACAGCTTCGACGACAACGACCAGGACGGTCCGAAGGGCGGCGCGCCACTGGAGAGCTACGTGCGCTTCGGCAACGTGCGCAACGCCTACTGGTGCCCCTCCAAGTCGTCGTACTGTCCGAAGGCCAACGCGATGGTGTTCGGCCCCGGCTATGCGGGCGCCGTCGACATCGTCGCGCACGAGATGTCGCACGGCATCATCCAGCACGAGGCGAACCTCGTCTATTCGGACGAGCCGGGCGCGGTCAACGAGAGCATCTCCGATATCTTCGGCGCGCTCATCGAGTTCTATGCCAAGGGCGCGGGTGCCAACTGGCTCATCGGCGAGGCCGCCCCCGGCTATTCGCCGGAGCGTCCGCTGCGCTCGCTCGCCGCCCCCAACCTCACGAACCCCGACGGGACGTCGCTCTTCGACAAGACGCAGAACTTCTCCTCGAGCAACCGCGGCCAGCCGGACCATTACGGAGATGCCGTGACGGCCGCCGATCCGATCTGCGCGTCGACCTGGCTCAACGACAACGGCTGCGTCCACTTCAACAGCGGCATCCTCAACAAGTTCGCCTACCTCATCGCGGAGGGCGGGGAGCATCGCGGCACGCCGGTCCGCGGGCTCGGGCGTGGCAAGCTCGCGCACCTCACGTACCGCACGCTCACGACGAACCTCAATCAGACCGCGACGCTGGTGGAGGCCGCAGAAGGATTCCTGCAATCCTGTCTCGACCTGACGCAGAAGAAGGGCTCGGGCTTCGCGGAGAGCGATTGCGATCAGGTGCTCGCCGCGCAGCAGGCGGTCGGCCTCGTCTACGGCAGCTCCTGACCCGCCCGGCCGCCGCGTTTCGCCGCTCGCCCTTGCATCGCACGGGCGTAATACGGCCGCCTATGCCGGCTGGCCGATGACGCCGTTCTGGACGATCATCTTCAGCATCACGGCCGCGCCGCACTGCTTGGAGACGGCGTTGCCATCCCACACGTTGTCGGCGACGAACTTGCCCTTGGTGTAGTGGTTGGAGAAGCTCCACAGGTAGGGCGTGTTGATCTTGTAGAGCACGCGCGAGCGCCAGCCGTTGTAGGCCTCCCAGCGGTAGAGCATGCGCGGCAGCTCCCAGTCGGTGAGATCGGCGAACTTGTCGTAGCGCAGCGCATCGACCGCGCTCGAATGCCAGTCGCTCGGTGGGTTCCACGTCGCCGGCCGGCCCTTGGGAACCTGCACCGTGCGGTACTTCAGCGGGTCGCCGTTGTGCAGGTGCTTGGTGAAGTCGAAGGCGCACTCCATGCCGTGGATGATGCCGACGAAGTACCAGGGCACGCAGATCTCGTCCTCGATCTTCTGGTAGCGCTCGCGACGCGCGGGATCCGTAAGCTTGTCGGTGTACCACTTCACCTCGGAGGTCTTGTCGCTCTTGATCTGGCAGGTGCGGAAAAGCTCGCGGTAGCTCTCCGCGACCTCCTCGTAGCCCGGCGCCTTCACGGCGGGCGCGGCAGACGGAGGCGCGGCTTCGTCGACGATCTCGCGCGGCAGCTTCTCTGCGGCCAGCACCTTGCCGAGCAGCGCGCTCGCCTGCTCCTTCAGATCCTCCGCGGCGTCCGCCTTCTCGACCGGAGCCGACGCGATGGCGCCGTCGAGGCTGTCCATGAGATCAACGATCGCCGGCATGGTCGTCGCGAAGTCGTCGGTCAGGCTTTCAGGTCCAAGCGACATGCGCGGCACGGACAGGCCAAGCCTCTGCGCCGACAGCGTGAGGCGGCCCAGCTCGCCCCAGATCTCCGACGACGGCCCGGCTCCCGGCAGCACCTCCTGTGCGGCGGCGGACCCCGTAAGCGGGCGCAGAACGAGCGGCGCGGCGAGCGTGGCAGCCGCTCCCCGGACGAACGAGCGCCGGTCGCAGGCAGGGTGGCGGATCATCAAATTTCCCCCATTATCGGCATGGCCGTCGTCGCCGGCCCGCCATCGTCGACGTGCCGGTCCTCCCCGGCAGCCGATTATGCCACCGTCAGGCGCGGCCGCCCAGCCCGCCGGTACCGCGTGGGCCGGGGCTCGAATGTGGCGACAGTGCGACTGCGCCGAGCGCCACCCCGCAC
Source organism: uncultured Hyphomicrobium sp. (assembly GCA_964589785.1). GTDB lineage: Bacteria > Pseudomonadota > Alphaproteobacteria > Rhizobiales > Hyphomicrobiaceae > JAGVSR01. The sequence continues at coordinate 396,963 of CAZPUQ010000001.1, read as the reverse complement.
CGGGCCGGCCAGCCGAGACCGGCGGCGGTGCCGGCCCTCGGCTTGTATTCGCAGCCGATCCAACCCGCAAATCCGGTCGCATCGATGGCGCGGAAAACGGCGCCGTAGTCGAGCACGTCGATGTCGGGCTCGCTGCGGTCGGGCGGGTTGGCGCATTGATAGTGGCGTGTCAGCGGCGCGAACTCGGCGATCGCCTCGAGCACGCCGCCCTGCATCCGGAAGCGATGATAGACGTCGAACTGCAGGCCGAGGTTGGGCGCGCCGGCCTCGGCGATCACCTCGCGCGCGGCCTCGGTCGTCGTCAAGAAATAGCCCGGCATGTCGAACGTGTTGATGGGCTCGATGAGGACATCGACGCCATCGCCGAGCGCCCAGTCCGCCGCGAGCCTGAGGTTCTCGACGTAGACCTCCCGGTCGGTGCCGTGCGGCTCAAGCCCCGCCATGGCATGCAGGCGCTTGCACTTCAGCGCCTCCGCGTAGCGCAGCGCCAGATCGAGCCCGGCCGTGAACTCGTCCCGGCGCCCGCGCAGGGCTGCGATGCCGCGCTCGCCCTCGTCCCAATGCCCGGGCGGCAGGTTGAAGAGCACGAGCTCAAGTCCGTTCGCCTCGAGCCGCGCGCAAATGTCGCCGGCCTCGAAGGCATAGGGAAAAAGGAACTCCACGCCCTTGAAGCCGGCCTTCGCCGCCGCCTCGAAGCGGTCGAGGAACGGCAGCTCGGTGAAGAGCAAGCTGAGGTTGGCTGCGAAGCGGGGCATGGGTACCTTCAATCGAGATCGGGCTTCACCCGGCGCATCTGCTTCACGTTCGATCGCCGGCCCTTCGCTTCCAGGCGGCGCTTCCTGGCGGCCTTCGTGGGCTTTGTCGCAACGCGCCTCTTGGGCACTTCGAGCGCCTGACGGACGAGATCGGCAAGGCGCGCGCGGGCGTCCTCGCGATTGCGCTCCTGCGTGCGGAACCGCTCGGCCCGGATCACGAGCACGCCCTCGTCCGTCACGCGCCGCCCCGCGATCGCAATCAGGCGGTCGCGCACGCCGACGGGCAGCGTGCCGTGACGCAGAGCGTAGCGAAGCTCCACCGCGGTCGAGACCTTGTTGACGTTCTGCCCGCCGGGCCCGGAGGCGCGCACGAAGCGTTCCTCGATGTCGCGCTCGTCCAGCGTGAGGGTTGGCGTGATGCGCACGGGGCGTCGTTCCTTCGCGGGGCTTTCAGCGAGCGCCGATATCCCAGTAGTCGTTGCGGAAATAGAGCAGCGGTCCACCGTCGCTGCGGAAGCGGCCATCCACGACACGGCCGATGAAGATCGAATGCGTGGCGAACGCGTGCTCGTCGAGCAGCTCGCAGTCGAGACTCGCGAGCGCCCCCGAAAGCACCGGCGCGCCCGTCGCGAGCGTCGTCCAAACCGCCCCGCCGCCCTCGAACCGCTGCTCGCCGGTAGCGCCCGCCTTGCCCGAGAAGCGCTCCGCCAGCGCCTGCTGCTCGCGCGCCAGCATGTTCACGCTGAACGCCTTGGCCGCGACGATGGCGCCATGCGTCCCGGCCCGGCGCTGCACGCAGACGAGCAGCGTCGGTGGACTGTCGGACAGGGAGGAGAACGCCGTCGCGGTCAGCCCCCGGCGGGCGCCGGCAGGACCCGCCGCGATGATGGCCACGGCGCCCGCCTGGTGGCGCATGAGGGCGCGGTAGCGGGTGGCGTCCATCGGCGGCTTTGATCCTGTTGGCCTCGGAGGGGAAGACGGGGGAAGGCCCCTGCGCTCCGATTGCCGAACGGATTGCGAACCGTCAACTCAAAACCGCCACTTGAGGTCGCGCATGATCTCCCGCGCCGCATTGCGCCCCGGCAGGCCCGTCACCCCGCCGCCCGGATGGGCGCCCGACCCGCACAGGTAGAGGTTTGAAACCGGCATCCGGTAGTCGGCATGACCGAGGACCGGGCGCAGGGAGAACAACTGGTCGGGCGAGAGCTGGCCGTGGAAGATGTCGCCGTCGACCAGCCCGAAGCGGGTCTCCAGATCGAGCGGGGAGAGGATCTGCGCACCGAGGATGGAGCGGCGGAAGTTCGGCGCGTGCATCGTCACCGTCTCGATCACGATGTCGGCGAAGCGCTCCTTCTCGCGCGGGTTCTGCCATGAACGGCTGCCGGGCAGGGTTGGCGCCACGTGCTGCACGAATAGCGAGGCGACGTGCCGGCCGGGTGGCGCGAGCGACGCATCGAGCACGGACGGGATCAGCATCTCGACGACCGGCTCGCGCGACCAGCCCTCGCGCCTCGCATCCAGATACGCGCGCTCCATGTAGGCGACCGTCGGAGCGATGATGATGCCGGCGCCGTGGTGCGGCGCAGGCTCCGTGCCCGGCCGCGCGGCGAAGCTCGGAAGCTCCGTCAGCGCGACGTTCATGCGAAACGTGCCCGAGCCCGTCCGGATCGCCGTGAAGCGGCGGCGCACGTCGGGCGCAACGTCCTCGTCCGCCACGAGATCGCGAAAGAGGAGCTTGGGGCCGACGTTGGCGGCAACCGCCCGCGCGCGCACCTTTTCTCCGCTCGCCAATTGGACGCCGGCGGCGCGGCCGTTCTCGACGACGACCCGGGCGACCGGCGCCTCGAGCCGGATCTCGGCCCCTGCCCTTTGCGCCGCGCGCGCCATTGCCCCGGTGATCGCGCCCATGCCGCCGACGGCGTGGCCCCAGACCCCCGGCTTGCCGTTCACCTCGCCGAAGCAATGATGCAGCAGCACGTAGGCCGTGCCCGGCGTCGAGGGCGCGGCGAACGAGCCGACGATTCCGTCGAAGGCAAAGAGCGCCTTCACGTGCTCGCTCTCGAACCACTGGTCGAGGAAATCAGAGGCGCTGCGCGTGAAGAGGTCGGCGATGAGCCGCTGGTCGTCGAGGGAGAGGCCGAGAATGCGGCGGCCAATCCCCGCCCCCTTCAGGAGCTCGGCCCAGCCGCCGCCCGCGTTCGGCGGCGTCCGTCGCGTCAGGTCGCGCAGCACGGCCGCGGCCCGCTCGAGTGCGGCCTCATAGGCGGGATAGCGCTCCGCGTCGCGGGGAGACAGCTCGGCGAGCGCTGTCTGCCGCGCCGCCATGCCGTAAGCCCAGAAGAGCGCCCGGTCGCGGTCGAGGGGCAGGAAGTTTGCCGCCGGCCGCTCGACGATCCGCAGGCCCTCGCGGCCAAGGTCGAGGTCGCGGATGACCGTCGGATCGAGCAGGCTGACGGTGTAGGACGCCACCGAGTTGCGATAGCCGGGGTGGAACTCCTCGGTGAGGGCCGCGCCGCCCGCCACCGCATTCTTTTCGAGGACCACGACGTCGAGCCCCGCCTTGGCGAGATAGGCCGCCGCGGTCAGACCGTTGTGCCCGCCACCGATGATGGCGACATCGTAGACCTTGCCCCTGGGCTGTTCCGCCTTGCCTTCCGCGTGCTGCATCCGAGGACCCTACCGCCTAACGCCGGCCACAGATCCGCGCAAAGGTGATGCCGCGCCCGAAGGACCCCGCAGCCGGAAGACACGGCCCATGGGTTGTGTTGCAAACTGGTTAATGACAGCTGGAGATTGAATCGGGTAGCCTGCGCGGAACATCAGCGTTTGCCGTCCGTTAAGGATTCGATCCGACACTCGTGTCGTTTGTGCTCGTCGAAAGGAGAACACGATGCCAACGACGACGGCGCGATCGTTGCCCGCAGCGGTCCCTGCGCGGCCGGCCGCTTCGCCTTCGCGCGACTTCGCGATCGGCCTCGTGCTCGCCTCGGTCGCGCCCGCGATCTTCTGGGTCATCACGCTTGCCGGCCTGTCGGCCCTGTTCGACTACAGCTTCCCGCTTTCGGCCCTGCTCATCGCCGGCGGCATCATCGCCACCTTCCTAGGCGTGTTCTTCCTCGCGCTCTTCGCCCACGGGCGCTGACGAAGTCCCGCATTGCCGAACGAGCAGCAGCGGCCCGTTTCACTCGGCCGCGGCGCGGGACTTCGGCTGCACCTCCGCCATGTAGTCGTTGAGCAGGAGCTCGCACAGCCGGCCGGGCGTGTAGCGGTTGGGACCGATCTCGCGCACCGGCGTGATCTCGGCGGCCGTACCCGTGATAAAGACCTCGGAGAACGAGCCGAGCTCCTCGGGCAGGATCGTGCGCTCGACGACCTTGATGCCGCGCCGGCGGGCCAGATCGATGACCGTCTGGCGCGTGATGCCGTTGAGGAAGCAGTCTGGCGTGGGGGTGTGGATCTCGCCGTCCTTGATGAAGAACATGTTGGCGCCGGTGCATTCCGCCACGTGTCCGCGATAATCGAGCATCATCGCGTCGGCGTAGCCCGCGCGCTCGGCCCGGTGCTTCTCGATCGTGCAGATCATGTAGAGGCCGGTCGCCTTCGCCTTCGACGGGATCGTCGCCGGATCGGGCCGGCGGTACTGGGCGAGCCCGACGCGAATGCCGCGCAGGCGTTCCGCCTTGTCGAAATAGGAGCCCCAGTTCCAGGCTGCGACCGCGAGGTGGATCCTGCTGTGCTGGGCGGAGACGCCCATCTGCTCGCTGCCGCGCCAGGCGATGGGACGGACATAGCCGTCGGTGAGGCCGTTCGCCTTCAGCGCGTCGCGGCAGGCCGTGTCGATCTCATCGGCCGTGAACGGGATCTCGAAATCGAGCATGCGCCCGCTCTCGATCAGGCGCTCGGTATGCTCGCGCAGCTTGAAGATCTCGCCGCCGTACGACCGCTCACCCTCGAACACGGCGCTGGCGTAGTGCAGCGCATGCGTCAGCACGTGCACGTTCGCCTCGCGCCACGGCACCAGCTTGCCGTCGAACCAGATGAAGCCATCGCGGTCGTGATAGGGGACGAGATCGGCCATGACGTCTTCGCTTCCTCCTGGCTGGGCGGGCGCGGACCTCGCGGCCAAATGCCCGTGCGTGAAGGGGAAGGCGTGCCGGGCGCGAGCCTCAAGGGCCGCAATCCTGTGGGCTGTCCCGCCCGAGAGAGGGTTCGGCGGAGCGACCTGTCCGTGAGCGACGTCTTCGATCTTCGACGCGAAATGACTTGCCACCTCTAGCGATCGGCGGCAAATAAGTCAACATGACTGACATAACTGCGGACAACGCCAGACAGCGCCCGGCACCGGCCTCCGCCGGTTCTGGCGGCGTCCCGGCCGGCGAGGCCGGTGCCGTGCCACCCGCGCTCGTCTCGTTCGCGGAGCTCTTCTATTTCGCCTACCGAAACTTCACCGGCGATCCCGATGCGATTCTCGTGCGCTACGGCTTCGGCCGGGCGCACCACCGCGTGCTGCATTTCGTGCATCGCAATCCGGGCCTCAAAGTGGCCGAACTCCTGGATATCCTCAAGATCACCAAGCAGAGCCTGGCGCGCGTCCTGAAGGAACTCCGGGAAAAAGGGTTCATCTCTCAGCGTCCGGGGCCCGACGACCTGCGCGAGCGCCGCCTCTATTTGACCCCGAAGGGTATCCGCCTCACCGACAAGCTGACGGAACTGCAGGTGAAGCGCATCGCGCACGCGCTGAACGAGGCGGGCGCTGGAGCGGACGAAGTGACACGGCGCTTTCTTCTCGCCATGATCGAGCCGCACGAGCGCGCTGAAGTGGCAAGCCTCGTGAAATGGGTCGGCGGCGAAATGGCGCCGGCCGTCACGGAGGCTGCCGCCACACAGGGCCCTGCTTCATGACCGACAACCTCGCCCGCAAGGCCGATCCGCTTCCGGACGACGCGCCGCACATCCTCGTGGTGGACGACGACCAGAAGATCCGCGACCTGCTGGGCCGCTATCTGCACGAGAACGGCTTCCGCGTGACGACGGCGGCAGATGCGGGGACCGCGCGCGCCGCCATGCGCGGCCTCGCCTTCGATCTCATCCTCCTCGACGTCATGATGCCCGGCGAAAGCGGGCTCTCGCTCGCGCAGGATCTGAAATCGAGCTCGCGCGTGCCCGTCTGCCTTCTGACCGCGCGCGCCGAGACGGAGAACCGCATCGAGGGGCTGGAGATCGGCGTCGACGACTACGTGACCAAGCCGTTCGAGCCGCGCGAGCTGCTGCTGCGCCTGCGCAACATCCTGCGCCGCGGCCAGCCGGGCCCGCAGCATCCCGTCGACGAGGTGCGCATGGGACCCTACACGTTCATCATCTCGCGCGGCGAGCTGAAGCGCGAGGACGAGACCATCAAGCTGACCGAACGCGAGCGTGACCTGTTGCGCCAGTTCGCCCAGCGCCGCGGCCTGCCCATTCCGCGCCACGAGCTGTCGAACGACGACAGCACCGGCAGCGAGCGCGCGATCGACGTGCAGATCAACCGGCTGCGGCGCAAGATCGAAAGCGATCCGTCCAACCCCGTGTACCTGCAGACGGTGCGCGGCAAGGGCTACATCCTCTACACGGACTGAAACCCCGACGGAGAGACGGCTTCAGAGATGGTCGCCCGCTTCGAAGCGCCTGCCGCCAGGATGAAGTCACGGCTTGCGGCCGTGCGCGACGAGGCGGCGCGCCTTCCCGGGGCCGTCAGCGCCTGGATCGCGGATGCCCTGCCGAAGGGCCTCTTCGCCCGTGCGCTCCTCATCATCATCACGCCGATCGTCGTGCTCGAGGGCGTCATCGCCTTCGTGTTCATGGAGCGCCATTGGCAATCGGTGACGCGGCGGCTGTCGGAGACCACCGCCCGCAATATCGCCGCGCTTATCGAGCTCTACGACACGCAGAAGGACGCGACCGCGAACACCCGTCTCATCGAGCTCGCCCGCGACAAGCTCAATCTCACCATGCAGATCCTGCCCCCCGGCGATCTGCCCGCGCCGACACCGAAGCCGTTCTTCGACGTTCTCGACCGCGCGCTCTCCAAGGAGCTGTCGCGCAACGTCAAGAGGCCGTTCTGGATCGACACGCTGGGCGAGGCGCGGCTGGTCGAGATCCGGGTGCGGCACGACGATGCCATCCTGCGCTTCATCGCGACGCGGTCGCAGACCTACGCCTCGAACTCGCATATCTTCCTGTTGTGGATGATCGGCACCTCCATCATCCTGCTCACCGTCGCGATCCTCTTTCTCAGGAACCAGATCCGGCCGATCCTGAGGCTCGCGGACGCCGCCGACGCCTTCGGCAAGGGCCGCCCCGTTCCGGACGACTTCAGGCCGCGCGGCGCCCGCGAGGTGCGCCAGGCCTCGCAGTCGTTCATCGAGATGCGCGACCGCATCACCCAGCACGTCGAGCAGCGCACCACCATGCTCGCCGGCGTCAGCCACGACCTGCGCACCATCCTGACGCGCTTCAAGCTCGAGCTCGCCTTCCTTCCCGATACGGCGGAGACGCGCTCGCTGCGCACCGACGTCAACGAGATGCAGCACATGCTGGAGGACTATCTGGCGTTCGCGCGCGGCGACGGCGGCGAGGAGGCGAAGCCGACGAATCTGCGCGAATTGCTCGATGAGGTCCACGAGGAATCGCAGGCCTACGGCACCTCGATCGAGCTCAAGATGCGCCGCAGCCGCGAGGATCTCGTGCTGCCGCTGAAACGCAACGCCTTCAAGCGGGCGGTGACGAACCTCGTCTCGAACGCGGTGCGCTACGGCGACCGCATCATCATCCGCGCGGCGACGGAGGGAAGCTGGCTGCGCGTCGAGGTGGACGACAACGGCCCTGGCATTCCGTCGTCCGAGCGCGAGAACGTCTTCCGGCCGTTCTACCGCATCGACAAGTCGCGCAACCAGGACTGCGCCAACTCGGGCCTCGGGCTTGCCATCGCGCGCGACATCGCCAAGAGCCATGGCGGCAACGTCACGCTCGGCGAAAGCTCCATCGGCGGCCTGCGCGCCATCATCTCGGTGCCACTCTGAGCGGCGGCGCCTAATCCCTGTAGGCGCGGTCGTAATTGCGCACGGTGTCGAAGGCCTTGGCGGACGCGAGGTTCTTCATGCCGCCGAGCTTGGCGGACTCGACGTTGGCGCCGTTGAAATCGGCCCCGCTCACGTCCGCTCCCGCCAAGATCGCGCCCGACAGGTCGGCGCCGGCGAGCACGGCTCCCGTCAGGTCGGCGTCCTTCAGGGAGGCGAACTCCAGATCGACCTCGACCATGTTGGCACCCTTGAACGAAGCCCCGTCGAGCGTCGCCCCGGCGAAGCCGCGCTTCACCATGGCCCGCTGGTTCTTGCGGCCGGGCGACAGATCGGCGCCGTCGAAGCGCGCCCTGACGAGGCTCGCCTGCGCGAAGTTCGATTTCACCTTCGCCTCGGAGAGATCGGCGCCGTCGAGCCTGGCTTTGACGAACTGGGCGCCGACGAGGCTCGCGCCCTTGAGCCTGGCGCCGGTGAGATCGGCGTCCATGGCCCACGCCGCGTCGAGGGAGGCCCCTTCGAGATTGGCGCCGGCGAGGTTCGCCTTGTTGAGCCGGGCCGCGCGCAGCACGACGCCATGGAGGTCCACTCCCGACAGGTCGAGACCGTTGAGCGCCTTGCCGGAGAGATCGGCCGGCGCCTCGGGCGTGCCGTTCGCGATCGCCGACACGACCTCCTCGCGCGTCATCTCCGCCTTGGTGAAGGCGTCCGACGTCAAGTCGAGCCCCTGGAAGGGGTCCTGCGCGCCGGCGGCAGAGAGATGGGCAAGAGAGAAAAACACGGCAAGGACGAGCGGGCGCACGAACATGGGTCACTCCGGTGAACGCAGTCGCCGTGTGCCTAGCACGTCGCCACGCGACCGCAAACGGGGTCAGCCGCGTGGCGGACGGCGGCGCTCGCTGAACCAGGCCCGGTACTCGCTCATCTTCGCACGCTGGGCCGTCGATGCGCGCCGCTTGCAGGTGGCGGCTTCCTCGCTGCCCTCGCGCGCGCCCCAGCGCAGCTCGACGCAATCGTTGAGGTTATAGGCCATCTCGAGGTCGGCGATCCGCCCTTTGACATCGGCAAGCGTCAACGTCCACGACGAGCCGTCGCTGCGCGTGTACGCGAACGTGCGCGCGGAGAGCTCGGAGCCGAGCCTGGCATCAAGCGCCGCCTTCACGTCGTCGACGCTCTTGCCTGCCGGCATCGCATACCGCTCCGGCCGGCGCGCCACGCGATCGGGGAAGCCGCGCACCACATCGATCGCGATCAGGAGGCGCAGGTCGCGCGAGGGCGTCGCGAAATCCTCCCACGCTCCCGTCGTCTCGAAGATCGAGGCGCCGTCGGGCATCGCTACCTCGCCGCCGCCGCGGACCTGATACTTGCGCCCGTTCTCGACCGACGTCACCCGCGCCTTCACCTGCTCCTCCAGCGCCGTGACCGCCTCCATCATCGCGCGCTCCGGATCGAGCGGAGCAGGCGACATCACATCATCCATCCGGTCGTAGAAGGCCTCGACGCCAAGCTTCGTCTGCTCGAGCGAGAAATCGGCGTAGGAGGGGCTGGCCGCGATCTCCCCATTGCTGAGGCGCCTGAGCCCGCCCTTTCCCCGCACGACGGGCCGGAACCGCTTGAAGCCGGGGCTGCCGAGCGCCGGGTTCGTGGCGAAGAGGAAGTTGCCGCGCCAGAAGCGCTTGCGCGCCACGGTGCCGTCCGGCTGTCCGTCGACGGCGAGGATCACGCCCGCCGCATCGGCCGTCTGCGGCACGCGCTTCACGACCACGAGGATATGGCCGTAGGGGTCGATGTAGACCGTTCCCGGACGCAACGTCTCCGCGGTCAGCGGGACAGAATAATAGTCCGTGTTGTCGGAGTCCGCCGGAGCGCGGCCCGACCCGGAATGCACGGCGTTGGCGACGGTCTCGCCGAGGTAGGCGCCGAATCCCGCGACGAGACCCTGCGGCTTCGACCTTACCGGACCGGGAGCGGCGGCCGGCATGCCGAACAGGCCATCGAACAATCCCGGCGCGCCCTGTTTCGCGGCCGTCTCCGCGGGCGGCGGCTCCTGGTTCTCGATGTTCCACCAGCTCGTGCACCGCGGCGGCTTGCCCGCGCCGCCGCGCGAGCATTTCGCGTAGCCGAACGGCAGACCCACCTTGAACGCGAAGTACGCCCTGAGGAAGTAGGGCAGGTCGGCGCAATCGGGACGAATGACGAGGCCCTTCTCGTCCTCGCGCAGGCTCAGATGGTTGAACAGGATGTTGCGCGCGGGATCGCGCAGGACCTCATGCAGCGCCGGCCAGGAGGGCTGATCCGCCAGAGGGGCCTCGAACAGGGTCTCGATCCACGCCGAATAGAGGTTCTCCGTCTCCCGGTTCCACGCGGCGCGGATGGGCCACACGCTCTTCTCCGTCCCGGGAGAGCCGGCCGACGCGCGACGCACGGCGATCTCCTGCGTGAGGGTCCGACAGCCGCCTGCGTCCGTTTCCAGCGCCAGCCTGGCGTGCCACGTGCCCGGCGCCGGCGCGGCGATCTCGGCTGTCCAATAATAGGGAGGGCCGCCCTTTCGCTCGCGCACGACGAGCGCCTCGCTGCCGTCCGGCGCCTTGAGGCTCAGGGCGCCCGCAAGCGGCTTCTCGGCCGCGATGACAACGCGCAGCGGCGCACCTTTCCACGGCGCACGCGGGGACGTGAGCACGGCGACCCCGTCCATCTCGCTGCAGGCGCCGGCCGCCGCCGCGGCCTTCGGCTTCGTGTCCCGCGCCGTGACGGGGGACGCGCTCGCCGTCGCGAGGACGGCAGCGGTGCCGATGGCCAAGATGCTCCTCAGATGAGGCCTTCCGCACCCCGGCCTTCCGCGTACGAGCCTTCCGCGCACACCGGCCATCCCTACCCTCCAGTGGCAGCTCCTCCTTGACGATTGAACCGCAATTTGCTGGCGAATGCCAGCGCGCCGTACCCCATGGCCGTGCCGCCGCCTTCTGCGGAGCTCAACGATGACAGCGCCGGACTTCTACTGGTCGCGCCCCCTCAACGATGTCTACGCCGCTCTCGGCGCCGGGCCGGGCGGTCTCACCGCAGCCGAGGCCCGGCGGCGGCTCGAACGCGACGGACCCAACACCGTCGTGGAGGACCCGATCGTCACCACCGGACGGCTGCTTTGGCGCCAGATCGAAAGCCCGCTCGTTCTCATTCTCGTCTTCGGCTCGCTCGTCTCGATGGTGCTGCAGCAATGGATCGATGCCGCCATCATCCTCGCGATCGTGCTGGGCAGCGCGCTCATCGGGTTCTGGCAGGAGTACGGCGCCTCGCAGGCGCTTGCGAACCTGCGTCGCCGGCTGGCCCTGACGTCGGAGGTTCTGCGCGACGGCGCGTGGCAGTCGGTTGCGGTCTCCGGGATCGTGGCCGGCGACGTCGTCCGCCTCGGCGCCGGGAATCTGGTGCCGGCGGACGCGGTCCTCGTCGAGGCGCGCGATTTCTTGGTCTCGGAGGCAGCGCTCACGGGCGAATCCTTCCCCGTCGAGAAGGAGCCCGGCATCTCGCACGCGGAGGCCGGGCTTGCGATGCGCGCAAACGTCGTCTTCCTCGGGACCTCCGTGCGCAGCGGCACGGCGACCGCCGTCGTCGTCGAAACGGGTCCGCGCACCGTCTTCGGCCGCATCGCCGGGCGCCTCGCCGAGGCCCAGCCGGAAACCGAGTTCGCCCGCGGCCTGCGCCACTTCGGCCACCTGCTGACGCGCGTGATGATCGCGGTCGCCCTGTTCGTCATCACCGTGAACGTGCTTCTCGACCGCCCCACAATCGACAGTCTGCTCTTTGCCGTGGCGCTGGCCGTCGGCCTCTCGCCCGAGCTGCTGCCCGCGATCGTCAGCGTCACCCTGTCGGCCGGCGCACGCCGGCTCGCCGAGCGCGGCGTCATCGTGCGGCGTCTCGAGGCCATCGAGAACCTGGGCAGCATGGACATCCTGTGCACCGACAAGACCGGCACGCTGACGAAAGGCGACGTGGAGCTGAGCGGAGCCTGCGACGCATCCGGCGCGCCGAGCGAGGCGGTGCTGCGGCTCGCTCTCGTCAACGCGAGCCTGGAGACCGGCATCGCCAATCCCCTCGACGCCGCCATCATCGCCGCCGGCCGGGCGCGCGGCGTCTCGGTCGCAGACACCCGTAAGCTCGATGAGATCCCTTATGATTTCATCCGCAAGCGCCTGACCATCGTCGTTGCCGAAGGGGACCGGTCGGCGCTTCTCATCAGCAAGGGCGCGGTACCGAACATACTCGCCTGCTGCACGCGGATCGCCGACGCGGCAGGTGGTGGTGACGGCGAGGTCCCGCTCAATCCCGCCGCTCTCGCGGCGATCGACGCTTACTGCGCCGGCAAGGGGAAAGAGGGCTATCGCGTGCTCGCGGTGGCGACGCGGATCTTCCCCTCTCAGGCGCGCTTCGACCGCCATGACGAGCAGGAGCTGACGCTGCGCGGCTTCCTATTGTTCCGCGATCCGCCAAAGGAGGGCATCGCAGACACGATTGCGGACCTCAAACGGCTCGGCATCGCCGTCAAGATCATCAGCGGCGACAACCGCCATACGGCCGCGCACGTGGGCGAAGCCATCGGGCTCGACCCCGCGCGCGTGCTGACCGGGGCCGAGCTCGCCGCGATGAAGGACGAGGCGCTCTGGCACCGCGCCGAGCAGACGGAGATCTTCGCCGAGATCGATCCGCAGCAGAAGGAAGCGATCGTGCGGGCGCTCCAGAAGCGCGGCCACGCGGTCGGCTACATGGGCGACGGCATCAACGATGCGCCCTCGCTGCTTGCCGCGGACGTCGGCATCTCCGTCGACCAGGCCGTCGACGTCGCCCGCGAAAGCGCCGACGTCGTGCTGCTGCAGCCGGATCTCGATGTCGTCAGGATCGGCGTCGTGGACGGCCGGCGCACGTTTGCCAATACGCTGAAGTACATCAAGATCACCATCAGCGCCAACTTCGGGAACATGATCAGCATGGCGGCGGCAACGCTGGTGCTGCCGTTCCTCCCGCTCGCGGCCAAGCAGATCCTGCTCAACAACTTCCTGTCCGATTTCCCCGCTGTCGCGATCTCGACGGACACCGTCGACGCCGATGCGCTCGAGCGGTCGCAGCGATGGGACATCGCGGATGTGCGAACGTTCATGATCGTGTTCGGCCTCATCAGCTCGGCCTTCGATTTCCTGTCGTTCTTCCTGCTGCGCGCGGTGTTCGATGCCGGCGAGACCCTGTTCCAGAGCGCGTGGTTCGTCGTCTCGCTCGTCACCGAGCTCGCCGTCGTGCTGATCCTGCGCACGAAACTGCCTGCCTGGAAGAGCCGGCCGAGCCGGTCGCTCATCGCCGCCACACTCGCCGTGCTGGCCGTGGCGCTGGCGATTCCCTACCTTGGACGGCTCTCGCAGATCTTCGGGTTGGCGCCGATCCCGCTCGGGGTGCTCGCCGCCATGCTCGCCGTCGTTGTCGCCTACGCGGCAACGACGGAGCTCGCCAAGCGCGTCTACTACGCGCGCGACCGCGGGCTATAGGAGACGCTACTGATCGCCTTCGGCGGCGATCTCCGTCGTCGGCAACGGCGGTGCGTTGAGCGCCGCCATGACCGCCGGCGAGATCAGGACCCTGTCGATCACGTGGATGATGCCGTCGGTCGCCATCACGTCCGAGCGCAGGATCCGGGCGCCGGCAATGTCGATCTCGCCCGTTTTCCGGCGCTTGTGGATCTCGACCGGGGAGCCGTCAATCGCCTGGATCGTATAGTTGCGCACCCGCGCGTTGAGCAGCCGCTCGGTCGGATAAAGGCCCGGAATTGCGTGGTAGAGCAGGAGATCGGTCAGCACGGCGCGGTTCTCGGGCGCCAGAAGCCTGTCGCGAATCTCCTGCGGCAGAGCGTTGAATGCCTCATCGGACGGCGCGAGCAGGGTCAGCGGTCCGACGTCCACCTCGGGATCGTCGAGGCCGGCCAGTCGAGTCGCCTCCATCATGCGGGCGAGCTGGCCGGTGGCGGCGGCGGCGTCTTTGAGCCTCATCGTCTGCGGTGAGATCGGCGGGGCCGTGGCGTGCTGACCGACATCGCCACAGGGACCGGTTGGCAGCTCGCCGGCTGCGGCCGGCGGCGCGGCAGCAAGAGCCGCAACAACGATAAACGCGACCAGAGACAGGACCGCCTCAGCCACATCGCGCATCTGAACCCCCCGAGGATCACGCGGAGGCCGCTGCGCCCCTTCGCAGCGGCTCACCGTTGCTGATACGCAAGGTCTCAGTATTCGTGCGTGCTTTCAACTGCGAAAATCAGAAAGAGTGAGGATAGGCACGAAGGCGAGTCCCGCCTCGCGGAAGGCATCGGCGGCGCCGTCGAGTCGATCGACGATGGTGAGCACGCGCACGATCTTCGCGCCTTCTGCCGCAAGAGCCTGCGCCGCCTTCAGCGCCGAGCCGCCCGTCGTCGTCACGTCCTCGACGATGACGACGCGCTTGCCCTGCATGGTATCGCCGCGCACGAGCCCTTCCACGAGCGACTGCGTGCCGTGCTCCTTGGCCTGCTTGCGCACGAAGAAGGCACCGATCGGCCGGCCCTTGCCATAGCTCACGGCGGCGATGGCCGACGCGATGGGCACGGCGCCCATTTCGAGACCGCCGACAAGGTCTGCCTCGACATCCTTCAGCGCCTCGAGCATCAGCTCCGCGATGAGCGCCGCGCCTTCCGGATCGAGCATCGTCGGCTTCATGTTGAAGTAGAAGGTGGAGGTCTTGCCCGACGCGAGCTTCATCGCCGGGCCCTCCTGGAACGAGCGGGCCTTCACGATCTCGACGAGGCGGCGGCGCTTCTCGGCGGTGGTGGCGATCATCGGTCCGTTCCTCGTCGTCAGGCTCAGGGTGCTGGGGGCCGGCGCCCGCCCGCGCCCCGGCTCCCTCGCGCGGGCAAATGCTCGTGTCAAGGTGTCCAACGCAGGACAAAATAGAACGAGACCCTGGCGTGGCGACCCGCTTGCCCTATAAGGAGGCACAGCGCGCCGTCCGCCGTCGGGCCCGCGCCAGCGAGGACCCTGCCCCATGTTCGATCCCCAGAACCCGCCCGAGCTCACCGCCTCCGCGTGGCTCAACGCCTCCGAGCCGCGCCCGCTGCAAAGCCTCAAGGGCCGCGTTGTGGTGCTGACCGCCTTCCAGACCCATTGTCCCGGGTCCCTGAAGCACGGCTTGCCGCAGGCGGAGCGCGTCACGCAGGGCTTCTCCGACGACGAGGTCGTCGTGATCGGCCTCAACACGGCGTTCGAGCGGGCGGACGAGCAGACGCCGGAGGCGCTCGCCTCCTTCCTCGCCGCTCAGGGCCTCACGTTCCCGGTCGCACTCGACACGGTCAACGGCGGCGCGATCCCCGCCACCATGGCCGCCTATGAGATCCAGGGCACGCCGACGACGCTGATCTTCGACCGCCAGGGACGCCTGCGCCGCCACTATCTCGGCCGCGTCGATGACCTGAGGCTCGCCGCGGAGGTGATGGCCTTCTGCATGGAGAGCCCGACAGCGCCCGTCGAGCAGTCCATGGCCGTGGAGCGCCGGCTGGCGGCTGCCCTCATCGACCCCGACGAGCACGGCCACGCGGGCGGGTGCTGCGGCGGCGGACATCATCACCATCACGATCACGCCCAGGGCGAAGGCGGCTGCTGCGGCGGCTCGGCGAAGAGCGCCGGCGACGGCTGTTGCGGTGGCGCCCACGCGCACGATCATGATGAGCACGATCATGCGCACGACCACGCCCATGGCGGCTGCGGCTGCAAGCACTGACCAGAGCTGGCGCCCGCGTGTGGGCAAGGTGCTCGTCGCCTTCCTGCGGCCACCCGAATCGCGGCACGGTCCACCGGTTGTATGGGCGGATCGGAGCGGACCATGGCCGGGCGGTCGGTTGACAGGAAAACGGGCAAGCCGGTGCGCGCGCCGGGCGCCGCCCGGTCGAAACCCACGCTGAAAGCAATTGCGGCACCTGGGGGTGCCGAGCCCGCCGGCCTTGCGCGCGCCGCCTATGCCAAGAAGACGATTGCGCTCGTCTACGACTTCGACGGCACCCTCTCGCCGCGCCCGATGCAGGAGTATTCGTTCCTGCCGCAGCTCGGGATCGACGCCCAGGATTTCTGGGCCGAGTGCAGACGGACCGCCAAGGCGCGCCAGGCCGACCCGCTCATCACGTACATGCACCTCATGTACAAGAAGGCGAAGGAGAAGGGCCTCGCCGTCGACCGCTCGGCGCTCGTCGCGCAGGGCGCATCGGTCGAGCTCTACCCGGGCGTGCGCGAGTGGTTCGACGAGATCGGCGCCTACGTGCGCCTGCGCGCGGAGACCTCCGGCATCACGCTGCGGCATTACCTGATCTCGTCGGGTCTTGCCGAGATCATCGAAGGCACGGCGATCTACCCGCACTTCCACAACGTCTTTGCGAGCGAGTACTGGTTCGAGCCGTACGAGACGCCGTTTCCCAAGCGCGTCATCACGGATACGGGCAAGACGCAGTATCTCTTCCGCATCAACAAGGGCATCGAGGACCTGGGCGACTCGATCAACGGCCACATGCCGGAGGCCGAGCGCCCGATCCCGTGGCCGAACATGATCTATTTCGGCGATGGCGAGACCGACGTGCCGTCGATGGCGCTGATGAAAAAATCGGGTGGCGCGGCCGTGGCCGTCCACACGCCCGGGCAGCCGTCGACGACCTGCGAAGAGCTGTTCCGGGCCGGCCGCGTCGATTTCTATGCCGCCGCCGACTACCGCCGCGGCTCCGACCTCTTCAAGCGCACATGCCTGCTGCTCGACCGCATCCTGGCGGATATCCGCGTTCGCGAAGAAGCCTGGGCGCTGCAGCGATCGCCCGGCACTGCCGGCTGACGCGGCCTTCAAACCCACCCCGACGTCATCCCGGCGCAGGCCGGGATCCGCGCAAGCTCCTTCAGATGCGCTCCATCTTACGCGGGCCCAGGCCCCCGCCTCCGCGAGGGCGACGGTGTGGAGAGTGCGGTGCGCACCTATCCCCTGACGTCATCCCGGCGCAGGCCGGAATCCGCGCAAGCTCCTTCAGATGCGCTCCATCTTACGCGGGCCCAGGCCCCCGCCTTCGCGAGGGTGACGGTGGTTGAAGCGTGGACGGCGCAAGGACCCTGCGATCACCGGCGAGTCAGCCGGCCGCCTCGGCCTCCGCCGGATCGGGCTCGTAGGGCGCCACGGTCGTGGCGGCAATGGCCGCCTCGTTGAACTCGACGTGCCCCGCCGGCGGCGCCCGGCGTGTCATGCGCCACAGCACGTAGGCGATGAGCACGACGTGGACGCCGGCGGTGAAGATGAATAACGACGCCGCGCCGTTCATCGCCTCGCGCAGAAGGGAGGCAACAAGCGGTCCGATCGCGGCGCCGATGCCTGAGACGAGCAGGAGACCACTCGACACCTCGACGAACTGGTCGGGACGTGCGTTGTCGTTGGCGTGCGCCACGGCCAGCGGATAGAGCGGAAAAGCGCCCGCACCGAAAACGGCGCCGGCCGCGATCATCGTCGTTCGGTCGCCGTCCGGCAGCGTCATGAGGGCGAGCGCCGCGCCGAGCGCGATGGCGGCGGCGACGAGCATCATGATGCGTCGGTCGATGCGGTCGGACAGGCGCCCCAGCGGCCACTGCGCGAGCGCGCCGCCGAGCACGACCGCGCTCATGAAGAAGCCGATGCCGGCCGCGCCGAGGCCGGTGTTCTGCGCGAACACCGGGCCGAGCGTCCAGAAGGCGCCGTTGGCGAGGCCGACCGCAAAGCAACCCGCCGTACCGACGGGCGAGATGCGGACGAGCTCGGCGAGACGCGGGTGGACGCTTTCCACGGCCTGGGGATGGGCGGCGACGGTGAACGCGACGGGGATTGCGGCGACGGAAACGAGGATGGAGGCGAGTGCGAAGAGGACGAACGAGCCCGGATCGGCAAGCCCGAGCATCATCTGCCCGATCGTGATCACGGTAAGATTGACGATGGTGTAGACGGAGAAGACCGTGCCGCGCACACGGTTGTCGGCCCGCTCGTTGATCCAGCTCTCGATCACGATGTAGAGGACCGCGAAGCAGTATCCGGTGGCGCTGCGCAGAAGCCACCAGGGGACCGGCTCGACGATCATGGGATGGATGATTGCGATCGCCGAGGCGACCGACGTCATGGCGAGGTAGGCGCGGATATGGCCGGCGCGGCGCACGAGGGCGGGTCCGTGCAGGCAGCCCGCCGTGAAGCCCAGGAAGTAGGCGGTGCCGAGAAGGCCGAGCTCGAAGGGCTTGAACAGCTCGAGGTTTGCGCGCACCGGCAACAGCGTGCCCTGCAGGCCGTTGCCCATCAGGAGAAGTGCTACGCTCACAAGCAGCGCGGCGACGGGCGCGAGCGCGGTTGCAAGCGAGATCTCACCCTCCGCCGCGGCCGGTATGGCCTGCCCCCGCTCTAGCTCCACGACCTCGACGAGCTCCGCGGTCTCTTGTCTCTGTGTCAGTCCCAATCCCCCCTCCGCAACGTGGCCAGCGCCGCGCCGGTTCCGTCCCTGAGCGTGAGGACAAGATGCGTGGCGGTCGCGCGGCGCGTGTCGTCGAGCACGGCGAGAAAGGCGCGTTCGCCGTCACGCGCACGCGGCGCGCATCCATTGCGCGTCACGACGAGCGGACCGATCGTGAGATACCCGGCCTCATAGGCATACCGGCCATTGAAGCGGTTGCAGCCGGAGAACCCCGTGACGCGATGCGCGCGAAACTGGATCATCACGCCGTCATCGCCAGGCAGCCCCCACTCCGATCCCGCAAGGGATTGGAGTTGGAATACCGGAGCGGCGTCAGCGGCGCGAAATGCCGCGGCTGTCAGCCCCAGCACGGCAGCCGCCCCGCACAGCCAAGCTTTCCCTCGCATGAGACCCGCACCGCCCCTCGCTTTGTCGATCGCCCGTGACGTAGATTACGCCCGTGGCAATTTCATGTGTGGCGCCGCGTCTTGTTATGGCCAAGCTCAAGCACCACTTGAAAGAGGAGGCTGCGGTGACGCGGCCATCGGAACCGGGGGCCCATTCGAAACGTTCGAGTTTTGGATCAGTCTCAGGAAGCGGATCACGGTCCGGGAAGTCCGGTGTTTTGGCAAAGCTGTTTTCAACGGAAAGGCAATCCACATGCGTAAGTCACTTCTGGCGGCAGCCGTCGGCGGTTTCCTGTTGGCAAGCGGCCTCGGCACGCCGGCCAGTGCCGTCCCGCTTGGTGCCGGGGCAGCTGGGGCTCTTGCCGCGGCGACGGAATCGTCCACGGGCCAGATCGAGAGGGTTCATCTGAGGCCGTATCGGCACTGCCACTGGCGGGGTGGTTACCGCTGGTGCCACGGGCCGCACTTCGGCGGCTTCGGGTACTACGGGTATGGCTACCGGCCGCACCGGCACTGGCGGCATCGTCACCATCATCACCACCGTGGTCATCACCGCCACAGGGGCCGCCGCTAGTCGCGGCGCCGCTCGGCGGCGTGCGTGAAGAGGCGCCTCCATAAAAAAATTGCCCCGGCTCAACCGAGCCGGGGCAGTTTGCTACTGGAGGACCTGGATGGCATGCACTGCACTGCGGTGCGGGAGGATCTCGGCCGGGTTTCAGCCCTCGGCGAGGCGCGGCGTGCCCATCGCGGGGCTCCGGGTGTCGCGGACCGCGGCGGGGCTCGGCCCGCGCGCCGGCTCCACCGCGGCTCGGTAGAGGTGCCACGTCGAATGCCCGATGATCGGGAGGAGAACCAGAAGCCCGAGAAACGCCGACATCACCGACAGGCCGATGATGATGCCGATGAAGGCGCACCACGCGAGCATCGTGACGGGGTTCTTCTCGACGAGGCGGACGCTCGTCACCATGGCCGTGATGAAGTCGGTGTCGCGATCGTACAGCATCGGGAAGGAGATCACGGTGATCGCAAAGACGCCGAAGCCGATGAGCGCGCCGGTCAGGTTGCCGATAAGCAGGAAGGCCATGCCGGCGTTGCTATCGAAGATTTTGGAGAGGTAGTCGGTGTCGAAGGTATTGATGCCGCCGAACGCGAAGGTCAGGACGGCGGCGATCTCCAACCAGAGGATGAGGGCCAGGAAGGTGATAAGCGCGAGCCAGCCGAGATCGCGGCCCGATTTTTCCCGGGCGAGCGCGGCGAACACGCTGTTCCACGTCACCGGCTCACCCCGGCCGCGCAGGTCGCTCACGGCGTAGAACGCGCCTGACGCGAAGGGCGCGACGAGCGCGAAGCCCATCGCCAGCGGATAGATGAGGAAGGGGAGGCCGGCCTCCCAGAGGAAATAGACGAGCAGCCAGCCGCCGACGGCGAAGAGGGCGCCGATGGCCACTCCGTAGCCCGGATGCTCGCGGAAGTCGGCAATGCCGGCCACGACCACGTCGTTGAGGTCGTCGAGCGTGATCCGGTTCACCTCGGGCCACTCGGACTTCGGCGTCATGCAAGATTCTCCCAGGTCGGCTGCGGCGGTCCGGGCGGCGCGCGTGACGGTGCGACATCCCGGCGCAGGCATCCTAGGTCAAGTTTGAGCGACGTCAAATGCCACCAAGGTCCAGTCTCCCGCCGGGACGGGCGAACGATCTGGAAAATCAAGAAAAATTCCTGCGCGATTGGGCGGGGAAAACGCTTCCTGCGCGCGATGTTGCCGCCGCGCCTGCGCGCAGTGAGACGCGCTCCCGCCACCAGCCACCCCGATCGGCGACGGGACGACGAGGACGCGCCGCCTCTCCGGGTTCTCCTCCGACGCACAAGCGAACGCGAAGCGCGCTCCGCCGCTGTGACGTCGGTTGCCATCGCGCGAAGCAACACCTCGGCACGGAAGCGAGCCGCGTCAGCGATCACGAGATCGAAACTGCGCGTGGCATTGTGCAGCGCGCGCGCTCTGCATTGCACAATGCCGCGCGGTGCGCCCGCGATGCGTCGCATCGCGAGGTCAACGAGGGCGCGCAAAAAAGCAAGCAGCGGACTTTCGATCTCACACTTAGTCGCAGACCCGGCAAAATGTCCGCAAACGAACGTAGGCGTTTCTGCTTGCAACTCTTCGGTGCCAAACCTACTTGAGATAGACTCGGGGAAGTGCTGTTCCGGTAAATTGAGGAGATCGGCATGAAAATGAAACTCGCCGTGGCGTCGGCGCTCCTGGTGGGTGCGTTCGCGTTCACCATGCCGTCATCGGCCGCTCCGCTCGCCGGCGCGGGCGTGGCGACCAAGGCGGCCACGGCCGACGCGAAGGTGACCGAGGAGGTGCGCCATCGCCGCCATTGGCGTCATCGCCGTTGGCATCATCGGCGTTGGCACCATCGCCGGTGGCATCATCGCCGCTGGTACCGGCCCTACTACTACCGTCCCTACTACGGTGGATTCTACGGCGGTTATCCCTGGGGTTGGCGCCGCCCGGGTATCTATCTGCGCTTCGGCTGGTAATTGCTGGTAGTTGCCGGCCCACAAAAGAAAAAGCCGGGAGACGCGCGTCTCCCGGCTTTCTTGTTTGGTGCGGATTGGGGAACGAGGCCCGCGACCGCACGGACTTAATCCTTGTCGTCGTCCTTGCTGGGAGCGGAGGCGTACTTGGCCTTGATGCTCTCCATGCCGTCCTTGAAAATGCCGTCGATGACCTTGCGCGCCTCCTTGTCTTCCTTGCCGTTGGCATCGTAGGTGGCCGACCACACGACGTTGATCTCGTCGAGGTCGTCGTCATCGGGCGTGACGGAGAACATCGCCGTATAGTTCTTCACCGGCAGCGGGCTTTCGACGATCTCGTACTTGTAGCTCGTGGAACCCTTCTCGACGAGCTTCTCCTTGATGACTCCGCCGTCCTTCAACGTGAGGATCCGGAACTCGACGTCGCCATCCTTCGATGCCTCGCACTTGGCGATGGCCGGGTGCCACTCGGCGATCGCGCACCAGCCGCCGACCTTCTCCCACATGGCGAGACGCTCGGCCTCGACCTTGGCCTCGTCAACGTTGACCTCCAGCTTCTTGGCGGAGACGAGCGAGGCGGCTTCCGCGCCGGCGCAGGCAAGACCGAAAGCGGCGCCTGCGAGGAGAGCGGTTGCAAAGATATTCTTCATGTTTCACTCCCAATGGCCACCTTTCCGGCAGCGGTTTTGCCGAAAGTTCGGCGTTTGTAACTATGTAACATTTATGGCGCAGGGACGACAAGCCCGGCCGGGCTGCGGGGCGTCCCGACATCGGCCCCCACCCGACCCAGCCGCCGGGCCCAGGAGACATCGCATGACCAGCACCCGCCTCGCGAGCCCCCACGATCTGCCGCGCCTCGCCGACCTCCTAGGGGAGCTGTTTGCGCTGGAGCACGAGTTCGCGCCTGACCGGACGGCCCAGATGCGCGGGCTTGCCATGGTCCTCGACCTCGGCGAGGCGGCGCGCATCGTGGTGGCGGAGAAAGGCGGCCGCCCCGTGGGCATGGCCGTACTGCACTACATGGTCTCGACCCATCTCGGCCGGCGCGTAGCCCTGCTCGAGGATGTCGTCGTCGCCAGAAGCGAACGCGGGCGCGGTGTCGGCCGGCACCTGATGGCGGCGGTCATCGAGACCGCCCGCGCCGACGGCGCTCACCGCATCACGCTACTGACCGATCCCGACAACACGGCCGCCCGGACGTTCTATGAGAGCTTCGGGTTTGCGCGGTCGGGGATGGTGGCGTACCGGCGCATGCTGGAGCGATCGCTGACGGCCTAGCGCAGCGGGCCCTTCTCGTCGGGATCGCGCATGTCGCACGTGCCGTCGTACGGCAGCGTCATGACGGCGACCGCCATGGACAGGCCGGCGAACGTCAGCGCATTGAATGCATAGAGCAGGAAAATGGCGACGAACGGCTCGTCTGCCTCCACGAGCAGATCCTTCAGTCCCGCCAGATTGGCGAAAATCATCAGCGAGGCCACAATCACGCCGATGGCAATACCGCACGCCATGTGCAGGCCGAGAAAGCGCAGCAGCGGCGGAACAGCCGGGCTTGACGGGACATGAGGGTTCGGGACCATCAGCGCTCCAGGGCTCGCGACACGGTGAGCGTAGCCCCTCGCCTGCCGGCGTGGCAATGTCCGGCAGGTCGCAGGCCGCTCAATGGACGCGAGAACGAGCCGAGGCGGGGATGCGACCCATAGGACGATGCCGACCTACCCTGCCGGTCCTCGCGACGGCCACGACGCTTCTGCTCGCCGCGTGCGGCGGCACGGCACCGTCCGGCGGCGTGCCGTCGGCCCCCGCGGCCGGCGCGCCAACGCGCGATGCCGCAACGCGCAGCGCACCCGTGGTCGCGGGCCGCCCCGCGCGCGTGTTCGTCTTCGCCGGTTGGGACGAGGCGTGTACCGCGACGGCCCCTCCCGACATCACGGTGACGCAGCCGCCCGCGCACGGCGACATTAGCTTTCGCGCCGGCCAGGAGACGACGATTGCCGCCTCCGCCTCCGGCACGTGCGCCGGCCGCACGGTCACGGGTACGGGCGTCTACTACACGGCGCGCGCGGGCGCTTCCGGCACGGACCGGTTTGCGGTCGAAGCGCGGCTCGCTTCCGGCGAGACGGCCGCGCGCGTGTTCGAGGTGACGATCGCCGAATGACGCGCCCGGCCGGGGCCGGGACTTTGACAAACCGCGCGTCGGTGCCATATAGCGCGCTCCTCTCGCGTTCCGGAGACAGCGACGACGATGACCGCTGCGAACCTTCCCGCGGGCCTCAGAACGCCCGCCTACGTCCTCGACGTCGCCCACCTGAAGCGCAACCTCGAAACGGCAGCGCGGCTGAAGCGCGAGACCGGCATCAGGATGCTGCTCGCCACCAAGGCGTGGGCCATGCCGGCCGCCTTCCCGATCCTGCGCGACACGCTCGACGGGACGACGGCGTCCGGCGAGTACGAGGCGCGCCTCGGTCGCGAGGAGTTCGGCAAGGAGGTCCACGTCTACGCGCCGGCCTACGCTCCGGGCGAGGTCGAGCGCCTCGTTGCGATCGCCGATCACATCTACTTCAACTCGCCGGGGCAGGTGCGCCTGCACATGGCGACCGCGAAGGCGGCCGGACGCAAGGTCGGCGTGCGCATCAACCCCGGCTACTCAAGCGCCACGCTCGGCGGCCCGCTCTATGACCCGTGCGCGCCGGGCTCGCGCTTCGGCACCCCGAAGTCGCAGAGCGGCGACATCCCCTGGGGGGAGATCGACATCCTGCATGTGCACGCGCTGTGCGAAGCGCGCGAGGACGGCTCAGCCGGTCTCATCCGCCACGTCGCGGAGACCTTCGCCGACGAGATCCGGCAGGTGAGGGCCGTGAACTTCGGCGGCGGCCACTTCATCAACCGGCCGGGCTACGATCTTGCCCCGCTCATCGAGGCTTTGCAGGCGTTCCGCGCGGCTTTCGACGTCGAGGTGATCCTGGAGCCCGGCGCCGGCCTCGTCGTTAACGCGGGCTGGCTCGTGGCGACCGTGCTCGACCTGCACCGCAACGAGAAGGACATCGCCATCCTCGACACGTCGGCGTCGACGCACATGCCCGACGTGCTGGAGGTGCCCTACACGCCGATCATTCTCGGCGCGAAGAAGCCCGGCGTCCTGCCCCACACCTACGTGCTGGGGGGCAAGACGTGCATGACCGGCGACATCATCGGCGAGTATTCCTTCGCCGCGCCGCTGAAGGCCGGCGACCGGCTCATCTTCACGGACATGATGCAATATTCCTTCGTGAAGAACACGACCTTCAACGGTACGCCCCTGCCGGATCTCTCGATGCTGCACGAGGACGGGCGCTACGAGGTGCTGCGCTCCTTCGGATACGACGAGTTCCGCCGCCGCCTCGGCTGAGCCTCACGCGCCGGCATCGAGCAAGGTCCGCAAGCACGCGGCGGTCTCGTTCGGAAACTGGTCGGGAAAGAAATGCCCGCCGGGGAGCGTCGCAAAGCGGGGCGCGGCGAGGCGCTTGCGCCACTCGGCCTCCATGTCGAAGAGTTCGTGCATGAGGCCCTTCGACCCCCAGAGCACAAGCGACGGGCACGCCACCTTGCGGTCGATGTCGGCCGCATCGTGTGCCAGGTCGACGCTCAGGGCTGCCCGGTAGTCCGAGCATGAGCCATGGATCGCGGCGGGGTCGCGCCACGCCGTGCGATAGGCCTCCAACTGCTCCGGATCGAAGTTGGCCAGCGCTGTTTTCCCCCAGCCGACGAGGCACGTCTCGTAGAACATGTCGGGATCGTGACCGATGAGCGTTTCGGGGAACGGTTCGGGCTGGGCGAGAAAATACCAGTGCCAATAGGCCGCCGCGACATGCCGGTTCGTGTCCATCAGCATGGCATAGGTCGGCACGATATCGAGCACGGCGAGCGAGACGACACGGTCGGCATGGTCGAGCGCCATGCGATGCCCGACGCGTCCGCCGCGGTCGTGGCCGACGACGTGGAAGCGCTCAT
The DNA here is from genome assembly GCA_964589785.1 of uncultured Hyphomicrobium sp. Classification (GTDB taxonomy): domain Bacteria; phylum Pseudomonadota; class Alphaproteobacteria; order Rhizobiales; family Hyphomicrobiaceae; genus JAGVSR01. Next base: position 371,729 of record CAZPUQ010000001.1, on the reverse strand, counting down.
GCCCGAGGCCGCGCATGAGCGCGACCTGATCGCCGGCCATGGCGCGGAAGCTGTAGTTCGTGCGGTCGGGGAGCGAGACCGGCTTGGAGCTGTCGCCATAGCCCCTGAGGTCGGCGGCGATCACCGTATAGTGCTCCGCCAGGAGCGGCGCGATCCGCGCCCACATGGCCTGCGTCTGCGGATAGCCGTGCAGGAGGAGCACCGGCGGACCCTGCCCGCCGATCACGTAGGCGATCTCGACATCGCCCGCCGCGAACCGCCCGCGCACCATGCTCTCGAACATGCGACCTCCCCGTCCTGCGCAAGAGTGGCGCGGACGGCCGCCTCCTGCAAGGCCTGCGCATCGCGCCGTCTCTGCCGCCATCCCGACGCAGACCGGGATCCGCGTTAGCCACTTCGGATGCGCTCCACCTGACGCTTGCGCAGGCCCCCGCCTTCGCGGGGGTGACGTTGAGGGTGCGGTGCACGCCCACCACCTGACGTCATCGCGGCCAACAGCATTGCGCGTTTCTTGCCTCCCCGCCGCCGCCATCCCGGCGCAGGCCGGGATCCGCGCAAGCCGCTTCGGACGCGCTCCATCTGACGCTTGCGCAGACCCCCGCCTTCGCGGGGGTGACGTTGAGGGTGCGGTGCACGCCCACCACCTGACGTCATCGCGGCCAACAGCATTGCGCGTTTCTTGCCTCCCCGCCGCCGCCATCCCGGCGCAGGCCGGGATCCGCGCAAGCCGCTTCGGACGCGCTCCATCTGACGCTTGCGCAGACCCCCGCCTTCGCGGGGGTGACGTTGAGGGTGCGGTGCACGCCCACCACCTGACGTCATCGCGGCCAACAGCATTGCGCGTTTCTTGCCTCCCCGCCGCCGTCATCCCGGCGCAGGCCGGGATCTGCGCAAGCCAATGTCAGAGGCGCGTGCTTCAATGTTTGCGCAGGATCCGGCCTTCCCGGTGGTGACGGGATGGACGAGCGCGAAGTGCAGCCGCCATGCCGCCGCGTGAGACTTCCATGCTCGAGGATGGAATCGGGCGAGAGACCTCCGTCTCGGCTCAGATCAGGGCCAGGACGGTGTCCAGCGTGTCGGCCTCCTCGGCCGGCTTGTCCCAGCGGATGCGGTGGATGCGCGGAAAGCGCATGGCAACGCCGGATTTGTGCCGCGTCGACCGGTGCACGGCATCGAAGGCGACTTCGAGCACGAGCTTGGGCACGACGGCCCTGACCGGCCCGAACGTCTCCGTCGTATGCGTGCGGATGAAGCGGTCGAGATCGCGCAGTTCCACGTCTGTGAACCCCGAGTAGGCTTTGCCGACGGGGACGAGCGCACGGTCGCCGTCATCGGCTCCGTCCTGCGGCCGCCAGACGCCGAACGTCAGATCCGAATAGAGCGAGGAGCGCTTGCCGGAGCCGCGCTCGGCGTACATGAGCACGCAGTCGAGCGTCAGGGCCGCGCGCTTCCACTTGAACCAGTGACCCTTCGGCCGTCCGGCGAGATAAGGACTGGAGCGCCGCTTCAGCATGAGCCCTTCGATGCCCGCCTCGCGCGCGCCCCGCCACAACTCTTCCAGCTCCGCGAACGTGGCAAACGGAACGAGCGCACTGAGGTCGGTGAGCAGCGGACGCTCGGCCGCGTGCCAGGCCTCCAGACGCGCGCGGCGCGCATCGAAAGAGAGCGGACGCAGGTCCTCGCCGGCGGCAAAGATGAGGTCGTAGAGACGCAGGTGCGCGGGATGCTCGCGCAACATGCGCGCCGTCACCGTCTTGCGGTTCAATCGCTGCTGGAGATCGTTGAAGGGCGCGACCGTTCCGCCGCGCACCACGATGAGCTCGCCGTCGGCCACCGCATCGACGCCTGCAAAAGCCGAGCGGACCTCGGGAAACGCGCCCGAAATGTCGTCGCCGGTACGCGAATAGAGCCTGACGTCGCCGGGCCGCGCCGCGATCTGCACGCGGATGCCGTCCCACTTCCATTCGGCGGCGAAGTCCTTCGGATCGAGCCCCGGCCAGTCCGCCGCCTCGATCGGGTGGGCAAGCATGAGCGGCCGGAACACCGGCACCGCGCCCGGATCGGGCCGCGCGGCGCGACCTTCGATCCACGCGAAGAGCGCGCCGTAGGGCGGAGCCAAGGCGTGCCAGACTTCCTCGATCTCCGACACGTCGCGCGCGCCGATCTCCGCCACGGCCGTCTTGGCGAGCCGCGCAGAGACGCCGACGCGCGGAGCGCCGCCCACGAGCTTCAGGAAAGCCCAGCGCTCGCGCACGCTGCACCGGTCGAGAACGTCGGCGATGATCTCGGCATGCTCCCGGGGAGAAGCCGCGATCAGCCGGGCGACCACGTCGCCGAGATGCGGCGGGGACGCGGCGTCGGCGGTTGCGGGCCACAGCAGCGCGACGGTCTCTGCGGTATCGCCGACGTAGTCGCGCGACAGCTTGAAAAGATGGGGATCGGTGCGCGCCGCCATGAGCGCGGCGAGAATCCGCCGGAAGCCGATGCGCAGCGGCAGGCCGTCGGTCAGCGCCGCCAGCGCCCAGCCGCGGTCGGGGTCGGGCGTGGCGCTCAGATACTCCGTCAGAAGCCGCAGCTTGCCGCTGCGGCTCTGGGTCATCGAAAGGCCGTCGAGAAGCTCGGCGAAGGCGCGCATCCCTACTCCGCATCGTCCTCGTAGCCGACGAGCGCCAGCGCCCGCGCGCGCCGCCCCATGAGGCCCAGTTGATGGACGAGCGCGTCCTCGCGCCCGTGCGTGACCCAGACCTCCTCGGCCTCACTCTCCACGATGGTGTCGAGAAGCTCCGGCCAGTCCGCATGGTCGGAGACGACGAGCGGCAGTTCCACCCCGCGCTGGCGCGCGCGCCCGCGTACCCGCATCCAGCCGGATGCGAACGCCCGCACCGGCTCCTCTCCCATGCGGCGCGACCAGCGATCGGCCAGCGCCGAGGGCGGGCACAGCACCAGGGCGCCCTTCAGGTCTTCCGGCGTTGCCTCCGTTTGAGGTCGCCAATCGCCCAGATCGATGCCGAGGCTCTGGTAAAGCGCGGTCATGCCGACGAGCGCCCCGTGCAGCCAGACCGGCCGGTCGTAGCCCGCCGCGCGCAGGAGTGCCAGCATGCGCTGGCACTTGCCGAGGCCATAGACGCCGACGAGGTGCGTGCGGCCGGGGTTGCGGGCCATCGACTGCAGGAGGCGGCGAGTCTCGCTTTCGGCGCGCTCGTGGCGGAACACGGGCAGCGCGAACGTCGCCTCGGTCACGAAGACATCGCAGGCGACCGGCTCGAACGGCTGGCACGTCGGATCGGCCGCGCGCTTGTAATCGCCCGAGACGACGGCGCGCCGCCCCGCGTGCTCGAGCACGATCTGCGCCGACCCCAAGATGTGACCTGCCGGCACGAACCGGACGACGACGTCGCCGATGCGCCGCTCCGCTCCGAGCGTTGCCGCCTCGAACGTGTCCGCGCAGCCGGACCCGTAGCGGACTTTGATGATCTCGATGGTCTCGGTCGTCGCGAGCACGTGCGCGTGGCCGGGGCGCGCATGATCGGAATGGCCGTGCGTGACAAGCGCACGCTCGGCGGGACGCGGCGGATCGATGAAGAAACGACCCGGCTCGCAGTAGAGCCCGGCGGGCGTCGGATAGAGCCAGCTTGCGACGGAACGCATCCTTTCGACCATTCAGCTTGTGACCTTCCTAGCGCGCCACGGGCGCGATGGCCGGCCGATCGCATTGGCGATGGCCTGGACCGCGGCTCCGACGGCGGTGTATCCGCGCGAGGTTTCGTCGTTAACGTACGCCGTTAACGTAAGGAGCCGTCTCCCGGTCCGCACGCCGGGTCCAAGCTCCAAGGCGCGGGCTCTGGCGCGGCCTCAGGCGATGATGTCGGGCAGGAGCTGATCCTCGATGGCCGTGATCTGGTCCTTGAGCATCAGCTTTTTCTTCTTCAGACGGCGGATGTTGAGCTGGTCGCCGCCACCCAGGGTCTCGAGCGCGACGATCTCCTCGTCGAGAGCGCGGTGCTCGTTGCGAAGCTTCACGAGCTCCTCGCGCAGCTCCCTCTCATTGTGACGCACCATCCCGCCTCGCACTTGTGCTCAGGCGCGCCCAGCACGCCCCGACCCGCCGGCGCGTTTTTACGCTTCTCTCCTAATTCCGCAACAGGTTGCAGCATACGTCAAAGGCGGCGGCCCGTCCCGAGATTCTGCGGCCGCCCCGGCCGGAGGCCGGTCTGAGGGAGTGGCCGGAGGCCGGTTCGAGTCATGGCCGGAGGCCGGTCCGAGTTGAAGATCAAATCTTCACAAGGATGAAATCATGACGTCTGCACATCTTGGACAACCGCCCGATCTCTGGCAATATTGCCACGCTCAACTCTGGCAAGGAGGTTAGAATGGCGATATCCGCACATCTCCACGAACTCGCAGAGAAGCACCGGCAGCTCGATCGCCGGATTGCAGAGGAGATGGCCAGACCCGGATCCGACGACCTGGAGATCCGGCGGATGAAGCAACAGAAGCTGAAAATCAAGGAAGAGATCGACAGACTGTCGACGGCCGCGCGCCATTGAGGCTTGGCAGCCGGCCCCGCCCCGGGGGCGGCTTCGTGATTTTCGAGAGCGGTCCTCGCGCCACTTGAGCAAAAGGTCGCCTCGCAGGACCGGGCAGCGTCGGCGTACCAGGCGCCGCCCGGACGAGAGAATTTCGCGTGCAATGCGTCGCCGAACACTCCTCCCCCCGCATTTGACAGCATCGCATGAGGTCGGTCGGCGTCGACCAGCATCGCAGCGCAGCATGCTTTCGCAACGGCGATAGCTTCTAAATCGACAATGCCGTTCGCAATGCGAGACCGCAGCGAAGACGGCGAAGAACAAGAAGAGCCCGCCGGCAAACGGCGGGCTCTTTGCATTCTTGTGAAGCGGTTCCTGAGGCGCGCGTTCGTTTAGAGATCGCCCTCGCGCTCCGGCGTCCCGTCATCGGGGGCACCATCCGGTCCGCCGTGGCCGCCGTGCCCATCGGGCCCCGGTCCAGGACCGTGTCCGGGACCGCGCCCCTCACCCCGGTGTCCGGGGCCCCGGTGATGCGAACGGCCCCACTTGCCGTGCCCGCGCATGCCCATTTCGGAGACGGCCGTCTTCTGCGCGTCGTCGAGCGTGGCATAGAGCTTTTCGGCGGCGGGACGGATGGTCTTGATGCCCTCGAGTGCGGCCGCAAGCTGAGTCTCGATGTCCGCGAGCCGTGCGGTGATCTCCTTGCGCGGAGGCTTGGCGTCCGCGCTGCCGGGGGCCGGTGGTGCGGGCTTGGCCGGGCAGGCGGCCGCCACCTTCTGGGCGGCGGTGCGGACCGCCGTGCGCAGCTCCTCGAAGGCGGGCTTCTGGGCGTCCGTCGGCTTCACGCGATATTCGAGCCGGACCAGCATCAGGTCCGCCTTTTCAGCCGCATTGCCGTGACAGAGCGGACCGGCGAACCCCATAAGGCCCGGACCGCCCCAGCCATGATGGCCCCGGTGATGCCAGCCGCCGTGGCGATTGGCCACCGCCGCCGCCGATCCCAACGCCAGGGCCACGGCGACGCCGGTCAGAATTTTTGCGTTTCGATTCATAGAGATCTCCATGGTTCGCGCGGCGCGCCCTCGTCCCGCGCGGGAGGGGGAGGGGGAGTGCAGCCCCGGGAAGGGACCGCCGGCGGTCTTAAGAGCGCGCCGCGTCATCCCCTCAAACGGGGCCACGACGAAAACCCGTCGCAGAAAAATTCATGCTTCGCGAGTCGTCCGTTCCGTGCGGCCACGCGTGCCTCACGCGTCACGGGCCTCACGCGTCACGGGCCATGTCGCGCAGACGGAACTTCTGGATCTTGCCCGTGGCGGTCTTCGGCAGCTCCGTGAACACGATGTGGCGCGGCGCCTTGAAGTGAGCGAGCCGGTCCCGGCACCAGGCGACGAGGTCGTCCTTCGTCGCCTCCGAGCCCGCGCGCAGCTCCACGAATGCGCACGGCGTCTCGCCCCATTTCTCGTCGGGCTTGGCCACCACCGCGCAGGCCGCCACCGCCGGATGCTTGTAGAGGACATCCTCGACCTCGATCGAGGAGATGTTCTCACCGCCCGAGATGATGATGTCCTTGGAGCGGTCTTTCAACTGGATGTAGCCGTCGGGGTGGAGCACGCCGAGGTCGCCGGAATGGAACCAGCCGCCCGCGAAGGCCTGCGCCGTCGCATCGGCGTTCTTCAGGTAGCCCTTCATCACGATGTTGCCGCGGAACATGACCTCGCCCATGGTCTCGCCGTCGGCGGGCACGCGGGTCATGGTCTCGGGGTCCATGACGGTCAGGTCCTCGAGCGCGACGTAACGCACGCCCTGCCGAATGCGCTTCTTCGCGCGGGCCTCGTCCTCCAGCCCGTTCCAGTCCGCGTTCCATTCGTTGATCGTCGCCGGACCATAGGTCTCTGTGAGGCCGTAGAGATGGGTGAGCTCAAACCCGGCGGCGACCATGGCGTCGAGCACAGCCTGCGGCGGCGGCGCGGCGGCATGGTTGAAGGCGACGCGATGCGTGATCCGACGCTTTTCCTCGGGCTTGGCGCCGAGCAGCGTCGCCATGACGATCGGCGCGCCGGAGATGTTCGTCACCTTGTGCTCGACGATGGCGTCGTACATCGCCTTGGCGCGCACCCAGCGCAGGCAGACATGCGTGCCCGCCACCAGCGCGAGCGACCACGTGAAGCACCAGCCGTTGCAGTGGAACATCGGCAGCGTCCACAGGTACACCGGATGCCGCCCCATGCCGGTCGCGATCGTGTTCGCATAGCACATCAGTGCCGCGCCGCGATGATGGTAGACGACGCCTTTCGGGTTCCCCGTCGTCCCCGATGTGTAGTTGAGCGAGATCGCCTCCCACTCGTCCTCGGGCATGCGCCATTCGAAGTCGGGATCGGAGCCGGCGAGCATCGTCTCGTAGTCGAGGTTCGACAGCGCGCGGCCCGCCTGCGGGAACTCGGGGTCGTTGTAGTCGATGATGATCGGGCGCACCTTCGCCAGCGCCAGCGCCTCGCGCATCACATCGGAGAACTCGCGGTCGGTGATGAGCACCTTCGTCTCGGCATGGTCGAGCTGGAAGGCGAGGATCGGCGCATCGAGCCGCGTGTTGAGCGAATGGAGGACCGCGCCGAGCATGGGGACGGCGTAGTGCGCCTCCAGCATCGGCGGCGTATTGGACAGCATCACCGTGACCGTGTCGCCGGGCCCCACCTGAAGGCGCGACAGGGCGGAGGCGAAGCGCCGGCAGCGGCCGTAGAACTCCTGCCAGGAATAGCTGGCGGCGCCATGGATGACCGCCGTATGATTCGGATAGACCGCGGCCGTACGCTGAAGGAACACGAGAGGCGTGAGCGGCTGGTGATTGGCCGGATTCTTGTCGAGGTTCTGGGCGTAGGGAGACAGGGTCATCGGGTTTCGCGCAACCTTCTCGAGGCGTGAACGGGCCGACGCTAGACAATTGCTGAGGCGCGCGCAAACGGCAGCAGCCGGCGCGCCGGCCGCGGCGCGCGCCACGATTCAGCCGGGGGCAACGGGGGGCGACAAGGAGAATCCCTTAGACTTTCCGGGTCCAGGGTGTAAGCTTGCCAACGGCAATGCGTGTCTTTTCCAAGGAGGAGGCGATGACCGAACCTCGTCTGGAAGCCGTCGCGTTGTGGGTTCTGGTGATGCTGCTCCTCGCGTTGATCGTGGGGCTGGAACTCACCGTGCTGGAAAAGTAGGCGATCGCGGCCCGCGCGCGACGTGAGCGCGGGGCTCGGCGACCACGATCGGGCGCCCGCCCTGGGCCGCGCTCCGTTGTCCTGCTTCGGCCCCGGCCCTAGACCTCAACCAATCCGACTCACGTCCTTCTCTGTCATGTCATCTGTCATCGCTCCAGCGGTCTGCCGACCGCGGCGCGGCGGATGGCGCGATTGCGCTCTCCCGACGCGCTCGGGCAAGGTCGAGCCCCGTCAAAAGAGCATGCCCCTCGGGGCGGCCGCGGCCCGCTCGTTCGGTTCAACGGAAACCTTCTTCGATGTCCAAGAAATCGCCGCCACCCAAGCAACTCCTTCACCTCGTCTTCGGGGGCGAGCTCGAATCGCTCGATGGTCTGACGTTCCGCGATCTGCACGCGCTCGACATCGTCGGCGTGTACCCCAACTACGCCGAAGCGCACGCGGCCTGGAAGGCGGCGGCTCAGCGGACCGTCGACAACGCCCTGACGCGCTATTTCATCGTGCACCTGCACCGCCTGCTCGACCCCGGTGCCGCCGGCCGCGGCACGGACGGCCTCTAGCGGGCGGCTCACTCCCGCCGCAGGAGATCGCTGACGATCCGGTTGGCCCAGCCCTGGCTGCGGAACGTGCGCCGCAGCTCGGCCGGATCGTAGTGCTGGTCGACCCAGACGAAAAAGTCGACCGGATCGCGCGCGGCATGGGCCAGATAGCGCTCGAAGAAGGCATCCAGAATGCCGGTGTCCGCCTGACGGATATGGCCATAGCGCAGGCCGAGCTGCCGCCGCGCCGTCTCGATCGGGACGCCCTCGACGAGATGCAGGTAGAGCGTGCTCGCAAGTCCGACGCGGTCGGCGCCGGATTTGCAGTGGATCAGAATCGGGTGCTCCACCCGGCGGAAGATGTCGCGCAGTCCATGCAGCTCCTTGCGCGTCGGTGCGTCGCGGCTGCGCAGCCGGTAATCGACATAGGCCAAGCCGTGCCGCTCGCAGGCGGCGCGCTCCTGCTGCGCCGTCGTCGTCTGGCCATTGCCGCGCAAATTGATGACCGTGCGCACGCCGAGGGCCTTGATCGTTGCGATCTGGTGGGGCAACGGCTGCGCGGCACGCCACGCTTGCCGGGTCAATCTGTGGCGGTTCGGAAACAGGACGCGCACGAACAGATGATCGAAGAGCAACATGTCCGCATAGCGGATAGCCGGAGCAAATACGTGACGAACCGACAACGGCATAGATTCCGCCACGGCCGTCCGCGCGGTCATGGCGTTGCGGCGCACCGCCCGCTTGAAGCGTTTCATCCGGCTCTGCATCGGGAGGAAAGTTCCGGCGTTCGGATCAGAGGCGTTGACAGCATCAGGCCCACTCGATCCGACCCACTTGGCGGTGCGTGATGCTGCGGCTTGCGGCCTTGAGAGCGACGCGGCCAACCGACCGTCGATAAGGGCCGACTGACGCATGATTTCGGTTGATATTCGCTACGGGAACCTGAGACAAGAGGGCTTGGATGGGCGCCCACAAGGGTCTGCACGCCAGCGCTTTTCCGAATCGGGCCCGCCGTCGCGGGCCGTTTTTTGGCGACGTGGCCGAGGCTCGTGAGACCGATGGCGCAAATTCCGTCAGGCAAGGTTGGAGCCGGGCGCATCGCCGGGCGCCAGCTCGCCCGCCTCGTCCGGCTCGTCCACCGCACCTCGTCGATCGTCGCCGAGCCGCCCGGCATCCTGGAGCGTCTCGCGGCGGAGCATCCCGTCATCGTCGGCTTGTGGCACGGCCAGTTCATGATGGCCTCGATGCACCGGCCCGACGTCCCTGTCGCCGCCATGGTCGCGCGCCACGGCGATGCGGAGTTCATCGGCGCCACGATGCAGTCGCTCGGCGTCGAGCTTGTGCGCGGCGCGGGAGCCGGCCGGCGCAAGAAGGATCGCGGCGGAGCAAGCGCGTTGCGCGCCGCGCTGCAATGCCTCGCCGACGGAAAGTCGTTCGTCATGACGGCGGACGTGCCGCCTGGGCCCGCACGCCGCTGCGGCGAGGGCATCGTCACGCTCGCGCGTCTCAGCGGCCGGCCGATCGTGCCGCTTGCGGTGGCCTCCTCGCGTTTCCTCACGCTCGACACCTGGAGCCGGCTGACGATCAACCTGCCCTATTCGCGCCTCGCCTTCGTCTACGGCGAGGCGATCCACGTGCCGCGCGAGGCCTCCGGCGAGGAGCTGGAGCGCATCCGTCAAGCGGTCGAGGCGGCGCTGAACGAGGCCACGCGGCGGGCTTACGCGCTCGTCGGCGCCGATCTCAAGCGCGCCACGCCGCGCTCGGCCGATCCGACCATCCCGCCGCCGGAGGCGGGTCTCGGCCTCAAGGTCTACCGGTCGCTGACGCGGCTTCTGGCTCCGCTCGCGCCGCGCGTCCTCGACTACCGCGCCCAGCGCGGCAAGGAGGATCCGTCGCGGCGGCCCGAACGGCTCGGCGAAGCGCGCCGCCCGCGACCCGAGGGACTCCTCGCGTGGGTTCACGCGGCAAGCGTCGGGGAGACCATCGCCGTCCTGCCGCTCATCGACCGGCTCTGCGCCGCACGGCCGGACATCTCCGTCCTCGTCACGACGGGCACCGTCACATCGGCCGCCATCGCCGCCGCACGCCTCGGCCCTCGCGCCCTTCACCAGTACGCCCCGATCGATTCGCCGCAGGCCGCGCACAAGTTCCTCGATCACTGGCGTCCCGATCTGGCGGTGTTCACGGAAAGCGAAATCTGGCCGAACCTCATTCTGTCCACCTCGGCGCGCGGCATTCCGCTGGCGCTCGTCAATGCCCGCATGTCGGCGCGCAGCGGACGGCGGTGGAAGCGGCGCCGCAAGCTCGCGCAGCAGCTTTTCGGGCGGTTCGCCATCGTTCTCGCCCAGAGCGACAAGCTGGCGCGCCACTTCGCACATCTGGGCGCGCCGCGCGTGATCGATGCCGGCAACCTCAAGATCGACGCGCCGCCGCCGCCGGTCGAGCGCGAGGAGCTGCAGCGCCTGCGCGCGGTCTTCGGCGCTCGCCCGCTTCTCGTCGCGGCGAGCACGCACCCCGGCGAGGAGACGATCGTCGCGGAGGCGCATCGCCGGCTGCGGCTACGCCGGGAGGGCGTGGTCACGATCATCGCGCCCCGGCATCCCGAGCGCGGCACCGCCATCGCGGAGGATTTGAAGGCGCTCGGGTTTCGCGTCGCCCAGCGGTCCGCCGGCCAGAAGCCCGGCCCCGAGACAGATATCTACCTCGCCGACACGATCGGAGAGCTCGGCCTTTTCTATGCGCTCGGCAGCGCAGTGTTTCTTGGCGGCTCGCTCGTTGCCCACGGCGGCCAGAACCCCATCGAGGCCATTCGCCACGACTGCGTCGTGATGACGGGGCCGAGCACGCACAACTTCGCCGACATTTACGGCGCCCTGCGCAAAGCCAGTGGCGTCGCCGACGTGACCGGCGCCGACGATCTGGCCGAGACGGCGTTCCTGCTGTTGCAGGACGAGGCCCGCCGCCGCGCGATGCAGGCCGCGGCTGAGCGCACGCTCGCGGACATGGGCGGCGCGCTCGACAAGACCGCGCAGGCGCTCCTCGCCCTGCTGCCCGCCCCGACCCCAGTGCCCTCGGACGTAAAGGCGGAAATGGCCGCAAGCGAGGGCGCTCCCATCCTCGCCGCGGCCGCCGCCGTACGGGATCTGAAACGTGCCGCTTCGTGAGCCGGCCTGGTGGTATGCCGCCGATCCCTCGCTCACCGCCCGCGCGCTCGCGCCGGCCGCCGCGATCTACGGAGCCGTCGCCCGCCGCCGCCTCGAGCGCCCGCCGGCCCACCGCAGCGCGCACCCGGTCGTCTGCATCGGAAATTTCACGGCGGGCGGCACGGGCAAGACGCCGCTCGCTCTCTTTCTCGCCGCCGCCCTGAAGCGGATCGGCCGGTCGCCCGTGATCCTCACCCGCGGCTACGGCGCCGCCGCGCGCGATCCGACGCTCGTCGACGTAAGCCGCCACACGGCCCGCGATGTGGGCGACGAGGCCCTGCTGCTCGCCCGCACCACGCCCGTCATGGTGGCGCCGGACCGTGCGGCGGGCGCACAGGCCATCGCGTCGGAGGTTCCGTCGGCCGATGTCGTGCTCATGGACGACGGGCTGCAGAACCCGGCCCTGGCCAAGGACCTCGTCATCGCCGTCGTCGATGGCCGGCGCGCGCTCGGCAACGGCCGCATCATCCCCGCCGGACCGCTGCGCGCGCCGCTCGGGGCACAGCTTCGCTGCACGGACGTCGTCGTCGTCAACGGGACCGCGGCCGAGCGCGAGGCGCTCAGCGAGCGGCTGGCCGCCGAGCGCTTCAAGGGGCCCGTCCTGTGCGCGGCGGCCGAACCTTGCGGCGACGTGGCGTGGCTCCCCGGCCGCCGCGTGCTCGCCTATGCGGGCATCGGCCATCCGCAGCGGTTCTACGGGCTCGTCGACCGCCTCGGCGGCGAACGCATTCAGACGCGCTCGTTCCCCGATCACCATGCCTTCAGCGATGGCGACGCGTCCGCCCTCCTCGCCGAGGCCGCAGCGCTCGACGCAACCCTCGTTACGACGGAGAAGGACTACGTGCGGCTTGCCGGCGCGGAGGGAGCCGTGGGCGCCCTCAGGCACGCCTCGCGGACGGTGCCGGTCGCGCTCGCGTTCGCCGAAGGGGACGCCGATCTCCTCATCGCACGGGTCTTGGCTGTCCTTTCACAGCGCCCGCGCCAGGGACCTGACGTAAGGCCTCACGCGTCGGGATTCGTCTCCAGATAGCGCTGCATCGAAATCTCGGCCGACGCGTAAGGCTCCTGCAGCTCGACGCTCCAGTATTTGAGGTTCGGCAGGTCGATGCGGGCGCCGGTGACGGCACAGCGGACATAGTCGCCTGCCGACAGAACCTCGAACTCGCCAGCAAGATAGCGCACGCGCGCTTCCGTTCCCCCGCTGAACAATCTTTCGAGCCTGTTCATTGCCGTTTTCCTTGCGCAACGCCGCCGTTCGTCCGCCGGCCGGACCGATTGGCCTATGTCTAGGGTCCTGCGCCGGCCGCGGCAAGTCCGGGCCGGGCGCGGCGCGGTGCCGATCAAAAAAGCGAGCCCTGAGATGGGCCGCCGTCACGCTTGCGCGGAGGTCCTGCAGCCCCGCCGGGCGACGGAGAGGCTGGCGAGCGCCCGGCGGCTTGGCCGGTGACCTCGACCGGCGTGCGGCCGTCGGCGAACTCGATCTCGAGCGCGATGCCGGCGACGAGCCCGGCGGACGCGCGCACCATGGCGCCGGTCCCGTCCCGCACGATCGCGAAGCCGCGCGCCAGCACGCCCTGGTAGCTGAGCGAGGCCAGGAGCTTTCCCTGCGCCTCGAGCGCGCGGCGCTTCTGGTCGAGGCGGTTCGCCAGCGCCTCCACGCGCAGGCGCCCGCCGATGCGCTCGAAGCGCGAGCGCCGCTCGCCCGCGATCCGGGCCATCGCCGCACGCGCCCGCGCGAAGCCGTCCATCAGGCGCCGGTCGCGCCGCTCGACAAGGCCGGCCAGCAGGCGGGGCTGGAGCCGGGCCGCGATCCGCATCTGGCGCATCGCATGCGCCCTCGTGTTCGCCAGGAGGGCGCGCGCGAGGCGCTGCTCGGCCGCATCGAAGCGCTGGCGCGGCATCGCGATCAGGTCCTCGGCGCGGGGCAGGCCGCGAGCGGCGGCCTTCAGATGCGTCCGCGCCGCCTCGATCAGGCGGCGGCTCGCAATCCGCAGCCGCTCTCTACGGTCGGAGACGTCGGCCATCAACTGCGAGTGCTTCGGCACCGCCCATTCGGCGGCCTTCGTCGGCGTTGGTGCGCGCGCGTCCGCGACGAGATCGATGAGCGTCCAGTCCGTCTCGTGGCCGACCGCGGAGATGAGCGGAATGGCGCTCGCCGCCGCCGCCCGCACCACGATCTCCTCGTTGAAGCCCCAGAGGTCCTCGAGGCTGCCGCCGCCGCGCGCGACGATGATCACGTCCGGGCGCGGCACGGGACCGCCGGGCGCGAGCGCATTGAAGCCGCGGATGGCGGCCGCGACCTTTCCCGCGCTGCCTTCGCCTTGCACCGGCACAGGCCAGACGACGACGTGCGCGGGAAAGCGCTCGGCGAAGCCATGCAGCATATCGCGGATGACGGCGCCCGTCGGTGACGTGACGATGCCCACGACGCGGGGCAGGAACGGCAGCGGCTTCTTGCGCGCCGCGTCGAACAGGCCCTCGGCGGCGAGCCGTCGCTTCTTCTCCTCGTAGAGGGCCATCAGCGCGCCGGCGCCGGCGGGCTCCAGGGCCTCGATGACGATCTGGTACTTCGACGATCCCGGGAAGGACGACACCTTGCCGGTGACGATGACCTCCATTCCCTCCTCGGGCTTCACCTTGAGACGGCCCCAGGCGCTCTTCCACACGACGGCGTCGATGCGCGCCTTGTCATCCTTTAGCGTGAAGTAGCAATGGCCCGAAGGGTGCGGCCCGCGAAAGCTTGAGACCTCGCCGCGCAGCCGGACGTGGCCGAATCCGTCCTCCAGCGTGCGCTTGATGGCGCTCGCGAGCTCGGAGACGGAGAATTCCGGCGCATTGCGCAAGGGTTGCGGAGTGAGATCGGCCACGGCCTACGGGCTCCTTGAAGAGTCGGGCGCGGACTATAGCGGCCTTGTCCCGGCGGCAACAGCCGGCGCAGACGAAGCCTGCCAGCGAGAGTGCAGGTGGAACCTGCCGCGGGATGCGGCGTTAGCCCTTTGAACGCTAGAACACACAGGGAGCGATCGCATGACCACGATCGGATTTGCCCTGCGCTGGACAGGTTTCGCGCTCGTTGCCGGCTCTTTCGTGACCGCTGCCGCGATTGCGACGACCGGCGCCCCCGACGGCAAGGACCCGAAGGTCGCCTTCAACAACCATTGCCGCACCTGCCACTCCATCCAGCCGGGCGACAACCGGCTGGGGCCGTCCCTGCACGGCGTGATGGGCCGCAAGGCCGGCGACGTCGAGGGCTACCAGTATTCGCCCGGCTTTGAGACCACGAGCCTCGTCTGGAACGACGAGACCATGGACAAGTTCATCGCCAACCCGAACGCAGTCTTCCCCGGCAGCAACATGGCGACCTTCGCCGGCCTCAATGACGCGGGCGACCGCAAGGCGATCGTCGACTTTCTCAACACGTTGAAGTAGGCCCTCGCCCCTCCAGCGCTATCGGCGCCACCGGGAGCCCTTGACCTTCAACGGCGGCCGTAGCACTTGAGCCGCATGAATGTCCTCCTCATCGGGTCGGGCGGCCGCGAGCATGCGCTCTCCTGGAAGATCGCCCAGAGTCCGCTCCTCACAAAGCTCTATTGCGCCCCCGGCAACCCGGGCATCGCGGAGGTGGCAACCTGCGTGGCGCTCGACGCATCCGATCACGCCGCCGTCATTGCTTTCTGCCGCGAGCGCGACGTGTCGTTCGTCGTCGTCGGTCCCGAGGCGCCGCTGGTCGGCGGCCTGACGGACGCGCTCGCCGCAGCGGGGATCAAGCACTTCGGCCCCTCGCGGCAAGCCGCGCAACTCGAAGGATCGAAGGGTTACACCAAGGATCTGTGCCGCGAGCACGGCATCCCGACCGCCGCCTACGGTCGCTTCACGGACGCCGCCGCGGCAAAGGCCTTCCTGGAAACCCGGGTGATGCCGATCGTCATCAAGGCGGACGGGCTCGCCGCCGGCAAGGGCGTCGTCATCGCGGCGACGCAGGCCGAGGCCGAGGCGGCCATCGACGCGTGCTTTGGCGGCTCGTTCGGCGCGGCGGGCTCGGAAGTGGTCATCGAGGACTTCCTCGACGGCGAGGAAGCGAGCTTCTTTGCGCTGTGCGACGGGCAATACGTGCTCGCCATGGCCTCGGCGCAGGACCACAAGCGCGTCGGCGAGGGCGACACGGGCCCCAACACGGGCGGCATGGGCGCCTATTCACCGGCGGCCGTCATGACGCCGGAGATGACCGAGCGCACGATGCGCGAGATCGTCCGCCCCACGGTCGCCGCGATGGCCGCCCGCGGCACGCCGTTCAAGGGCGTGCTGTTCGCGGGCCTCATGATCACGGCGGAAGGACCCAAGCTCATCGAGTACAACGTCCGCTTCGGCGATCCCGAGACGCAGGTCCTCATGATGCGGCTCGCCTCCGACCTCCTCGCCGCCATGATCGCGACCGCCGACGGCACGCTCGATTCCGTCGACCTCGCCTGGTCCAAGGACGCAGCGCTCACCGTCGTCTATGCGGCGGAGGGCTACCCCGGCACGCCGCTGAAGGGCACCGAGATCAAGGGTCTTGAAAGAGCTCGCGCCGTCGATGGCGTCGAGACCTTCCACGCCGGAACCAAGGCCGTCGAGGGTCGCCTGCTGGCGGACGGCGGCCGCGTGCTCACCGTCACCGCGCGCGGAGCGACCGTGGCGGAGGCGCAGAAGCGGGCCTACGAGGCGCTCGGCCGTATCGACTGGCCGGGCGGGTTCTATCGCCGCGACATCGGCTGGCGCGCCGTCGGGCGGACGTAACGCCCAACACGCGCCCACACCGTGTTGGCCAGCACCGCACCAACACGGCGCTTGCGCGGGGCTGGGAAAAGGAGAGCCGCGCCCACGGGCAAGGAGCGAACGGCTCTTACCCGTCGAGCAGTGCTTTGCACTCCTTGACGCAGGTGGTGCAGCTTTCCATGCACGCCTTGCATACGGCGTGCTTCTCCGCGTGCTTCTTGCACTCCGCTTCGCAGTCGGCGCAGACGTCCCGGCACACGGACGCCAGATGCTTCAGCCGCTTGGCGTCGAGGGCGGCGAGGCGCAGAAGCGCGGCGCACATCGGCATCATGATCTGCACGCTCTTCATGCAGTCCACCATCTCAGGCTCCCCGCCCTTGATGAGATCAAGGCAGTGGGCGACGCAGACCTCGCCTTTGGCAATACAGTCGGACGCAGCTTCGATGATGCCCTTGTGCTTGGCGCCCATGGCGTGGCCCATCTTGCCGTGATCCATGGCGCCGTGGTTCATGCCCTCATGCATCTTATGACCGTCGTGATCTCCTTCCGCGAGCACAGCACCCGCTCCGGCCGTCGCCGCGGCCGCGGCCACAAGGCCAACGGCCATCATCCGGCGGGACACATGCGACGTGGCCTCGGAGGACGTGACGTCGGCCGAGGCTGTATTGCGATCGGGTTGCATGATCTGTCTCCTTGTCCTGTGCCGGTCATTCTGTGCCGGCGGCCTGTCTTGAACCATGGATGCTGCGTTCCCAGTCGAGCCACAGTTTGACGCGCGCCTCCGGGTGCGGCGCCGTCATGAAATCGCTGATGACCGCGACGCTGTCAGCCCCGGCCGCGAGCACGCCGCCGGCGCGCTCCGGCGTAATGCCGCCGATGGCGACAAGCGGCAGATCGCCGATGCGCCACTTCCACTGCGTGATGCGGTCGAGTCCCTGCGGCGCCCATTGCATCGCCTTGAGCTTCGTCTCGTAGATCGGCCCCAGCGCGACGTAGGCCGGGCCGGCGCTCAGCGCCGTCTCCAGCTCGTCCTCGCTGTGGGTCGAGAGGCCGAGCCCGAGCCCCGCGCCCTTGATCGCCGCGAGATCGGCTGCCGCCAGGTCCTCCTGGCCGAGATGCACGAACCCCGCTCCCGCCTTGATCGCGGCCTGCCAGTGATCGTTCACGATCAGCCGGCAATCGTGCGCGCGGCACACGACGAGCGCGTCGCGGACCTGGCTAAGAATGTCGTCCGCCGTCCTGTCCTTGATGCGCAGCTGGACCGTCCTCACGCCGAGCGGCACGAGACGGCTGAGCCACGCCACATCCGGCACGATGGGGTAGAAGACCGACGGCGCCGTCATGGCTTCGGTGCAAGGTCGAAGAACGGCGTGCCCGCCACAGGCGTGGACGGGCTTGCCATGTCGCGCATCTCCATGAGGCCTGCCTCGTACGCGCTGCGACCCGCCGCGATGGCCGTGGCGAACGCCTCCGCCATGCGTACCGGATCGCCCGCTTTCGCGACCGCGGTGTTCAGGAGGCAGGCATCGAAGCCGAGTTCCATCGCCGCGGCCGCATGGCTCGGCGCGCCGAGGCCGGCATCGATCACGAGCGGAATGTCGGGAAAGTAGGCGCGCATGGACTTCAACGCGTAGGGATTTGCGAGCCCCCGCCCCGTGCCGATCGGTGCGCCCCATGGCATCAGAACGCGGCAGCCCGCCGCCACGAGCCGCTCGGCGGCGCTCAGGTCCTCGGTCGTGTAGGGGAACACCTCGAAGCCGTCCTTGGCGAGCGCCTCGGCCGCCTCCACGAGACCGAAGAGATCGGGCTGCAAGGTGTCGTCGTTGGCGATGACCTCGAGCTTGATCCAGGCTGTGCCGAAGAGCTCGCGCGCCATCTCGGCGGTGGTGATCGCCTCGCGCGCCGTGCGGCAGCCGGCGGTATTCGGCAGCACCTTCACGTCGAGCGCGCGGATGAGATCGAGAAAGCGCTCTCCCGTCCGGCCGCGCGCCTGCTCGCGCCGCAGCGACACCGTCACGATGCCCGCCCGCGATGCGGCCACGGCGTCGGCCATGATCTGCGGCGAGGGATAGAGCGCCGTGCCGAGCAGCAGGCGCGAGGGCAAGGCGGTCCCGTAGACCGTGAAGGGCGAAATGCCGGGCTTCTGCCCGGTGAGGGGGGGCTCGCGAGGGTTCATGGGGCCTATTTAATCGTCTTTGCCCGCCGTTAGAAGCACGGGGTGCGCGAGAATGCCGGGCTTTGCCGTCCGAGACGGCGGGATCACCGTCGCGGCGCGCGGGATCAGTCCTGCGCCCAGCGATAGAAGAACGTCAGGATGAACAGCGCCCCATAGATCGCAAGGAACGCGATCGCGCCCAGTGCGGCGGCCGCCTCGTACTGTGTCAACCCGCCCAGGGCGTCGATCGGCGCGCTGCCGAAGCCGGGGATGTCCGTCGCCGTCCGACCGAGTTTGCTCCAGGCGCGCTCGGTCCCGAGCAGCAGCTCGTGGACGCCCGCCGTCAGCACGCCCATGAAGGCGAGGCCGAACGAAAAGACAACGAATGCGAGGACGCGGAGAACCAGAGGCGCGTGCTTGAGAAACAGCCACAGCCCCACGATGTAGGCCGACACCATCCCGAACGAGACCGACACCACCGATACGACGATTTCGGTCAGCTCGTTGCGGATCGACAAGATATCGGCTTCGGTCATGGCGCGTTGCTGGCGGTTATGAAGGTCAGTGCGTTTCGGGGGCAGGCACCGGAGTGCGGGTCGAAATGCAATCGGGGCGGACACCCGGCCCGCCCCCGAGGGCAGCTCACGTCTTTACTTTGAACAGCTCCCTTTGGTCGGCGGCCTTCAGCTCCTTGATGTGCCAGGGCAGGCCTTGCTTGCCGATCTCGTCCATGAAGGGTTTGGAGGGGAGCTGCTCGACGTTGAAGACGCCTTTGCCCGTCCAGGCGCCCTTGAACATCATCATGGCGCCGACGACCGGCGGCACGCCCGTCGTGTAGGAGACGGCCTGAGCGCCCGTCTCCTTGTACGCCTGCTCGTGGTGGCAGACGTTGTAGATCATGACGATCTTCTTCCTGCCGTTTTTGGTGCCGCGGAAGATGCAGCCGATCGACGTCTTGCCGGTGTAGCCCTTGCCGAGCGAGGACGGCGGCGGCAAGAGCTCCTTCAGGAATTCCATCGGGATGACGGGCGTGCCCTTGTACATGACGGGATCGATGCGCGTCATGCCGACCGACTGCAGCACGTCGAGATGCTTGATGTAGTTGTCGGAGAACGTCATCCAGAAGCGGATCTGCTTCAGGCCCTTGATGTTCTTGACGAGGCTTTCCTCCTCCTCGTGATAGATGAGGTAGGACTTGCGCGGTCCGACCTCCGGGTAGTCGATCATGGTCGAGATCGACAGCGGATCGATCTCGATCCACTTGCCGTCCTTCCAGTACTTGCCGCGCTGCGTGACCTCCCGCAGGTTGATCTCGGGATTGAAGTTCGTCGCGAATGACTTGCCGTGGCTGCCATCATTGCAGTCGATGATGTCGATCGTCTCGATCTCGTCGAACAGGTACTCCTGCGCGTAGGCGCAATAGATGTTCGACTGGCCGGGGTCGAAGCCGCAGCCGAGAACGGCCATGATGCCGGCGTCCTTGTATTTCTTGTGGTAGGGCCACTGCCACTTGTAGGTAAACTTCGCCTCGTCGCGCGGCTCGTAGTTAGCCGTGTCCATGTAGTGGACCTGCGTTTCGAGGCACGCGTCCATGATCGGCAGGTCCTGGTAGGGCAGGGCCATGTTGATGACGAGGTCCGGCTTCACCGCCTTGATGAGCTTGACCGTCGCGGCGACGTTGTCGGCGTCGACCTGATGCGTGTGCACCTTGCCTTTGCAGCGCTTGGCGACCTTCTCGCAGCTCTCGAGCCGGCGCGAGGCGAGATGGATGGTCTTGAAGACGTCGCGGTTCATCGCGCATTTCTGCGCCGTGACGGAGCCGGCCGCTCCCGCGCCGATGATGAGAACGCTGTCCAAGGTGGAACCCTCCGCTGACGAAGATCGCGGCACGAAGCAGCCGCACGCGCCGGCGGCGTGACGCGCCGGAGCCCGCGCAATTAGGGCACCTCAATGTCAATTACAATACGCTTGGCGGGAGCGTCGTCGCTCGCCCGCCTCGGCTTGGCCGCCTGCGGGGGACCGGGTCAGTCGTCGGCGGAGGTGCGGATGCCGCGCGTCGTGTAGACGATCCACACGCCGGCGAGGCCGGTCATCGTCAGCGCCCACCCCAGCAGGCCCGAGCCGCCCCAGATCCATACCGCCAGGACGAGGGCCACGACGCCGCACAGCATGATGGCGAGCACCTTGTCCTGCTCGCGGCGCTCGCGCGCCGCCTCGGCGGCCGGATCGGACTTGGCAGGCGTGGTGGCGTGTGGCGCGAGACGGGGCGTCGCGGCGGCGACCGCGGTGTCGAACCTCTTCATGTCCTGCTGCATGGAACGGGCTCCCGGTTGGGCGCGTCCGACGGCAGCGGCCGCCCTTGGCATTTTCCTGATCCGGGACAGATCAAGCCCGGCGCGATCTTACTGGTGCAATCCATGCTGTGCTGCAACATGCGACACGTGCGACCCGACGGCACGCCGCAAATCCCCGTAGAACTTGTCAATCCGGCCGATATCCTCTAGACCCGCCGCTTTCTTGCGGGGAACTCGCATCCGATGGCCAAGACCGCGCCCCTCGTCGGGATCATCATGGGCAGCCAGTCCGACTGGCCGACGCTCAAGGCGGCGGCCAACGTGCTCGCGGATCTCGGGGTGCCTTACGAGGCCAAGATCGTCTCCGCGCACCGCACGCCGGCCCGCCTCGTCGCCTACGCGCAGTCGGCCAAGGAGCGCGGGCTCAAGGTCCTCATCGCCGGCGCCGGCGGCGCCGCGCATCTGCCCGGCATGGCCGCCTCGATGACCCCGCTGCCGGTCCTCGGCGTTCCTGTTTTCACCAAAGCCCTCAACGGCGTGGACAGCCTCTACGCGATCGTCCAAATGCCGGCCGGCATCCCGGTCGGGACGCTCGCGATCGGGGAGGCGGGCGCGACCAACGCCGGCCTGCTCGCGGCCCAGATCCTGGCGCTCGCGGACGCGGCGCTGGCGCGGCGCATCGAGGCGCTGCGGGCGCGCCAGACCGCCGCCGTTGCCGAGACTCCGAAAGAATCCTGAAAGACCGCCCGCGTGAGGCCTCCGCAATGACCGCGCTCGCCCCCGGCTCGACGATCGGCATCCTCGGCTCGGGCCAACTCGGCCGCATGCTGGCGCTGGCCGCCGCGCGCCTCGGCTTCAAGTGCCACATCTATTCCGACGTCGCGGGCCCAGCCTTCGACGTCTGCGACGCCCACACGCTCGCCCCCTACGACGACACGGCCGCCCTCGCGGCGTTCGCGCGCGCGGTCTCGGTGGCGACCTACGAGTTCGAGAACATTCCCGTCGCGACCGTCGAGGCCCTCGATGCCCTCGTGCCCGTCCGGCCCGGCGCCAAGGCGCTCGCCTGCGCCCAGGACCGCGTCAACGAGAAGACGCTCGCCCGCGAGCTCGGTGCGAAGACGGCGCCCTTCGCCAAGGTCGACAGCCGCGCGGACCTCCACGCCGCGCTCCAGGCGATCGGCATGCCCGCCGTCCTCAAGACCCGCCGTCTCGGCTACGACGGCAAGGGGCAGGCCAAGATCCTGACAGCCGCGGATGCGGACACCGCCTGGGCCGCCATGCGCGATCAGCCGTCCATTCTCGAAGGGTTCGTCAACTTCGACCGCGAGGTCTCGGTCGTCGCGGCGCGTGCTCTCGACGGGAGCTTCCGCGCCTTCGAGGTGACCGAGAACGAGCATCGCGATCACATCCTGCACCGCTCGGTGGCGCCGGCCCGGCTCGCGCCCCAGACGGCGACCGATGCGCTCGAGACAGCGCACCGCATCGCTGCCGCGCTCGACTATGTCGGCGTGTTCGCGATCGAGTATTTCGCGGTCACGGTGGATGGGCGGGAGGCGGTCTACGTCAACGAGATGGCGCCGCGCGTCCACAACTCGGGCCACTGGACGATGGACGGCGCGGAGACCTCGCAGTTCGAGCAGCACATCCGCGCAATCGCCGGCTGGCCGCTCGGCTCGACCCGGCTCAAGGCCGCCGGCGCGGAGATGATGAACCTCATCGGCGACGACATCCTGGCCTGGAAGGCGATTGCCGCCGAGCCGGGCGCCTTCCTGCACCACTACGGCAAAACCGAGATCCGCCCCGGCCGCAAGATGGGCCACGTCAACCGCCTGCTCGCCAAGTTGCCGGGCTAACGCGGTGGCACCCGGCCGCGCCCGGCCGCCCGTTTATCCCCCGCGCCCTGATGGACAACCCGGATTTCCTTTGATAAAAGCGCCCTCACGAAACATTCCCGGGGCTGCTGGGCGGCGATCCGCAGGCGGCGCTGGTTGTTGTTTTTCTCAATCATATCAACCGGATATCAGCAGAGGTCCAGACTCTTGCAAGTCCTCGTTCGCGACAACAACGTCGACCAGGCCCTGAAAGCGCTCAAGAAGAAGATGCAGCGCGAGGGCATTTTCCGCGAGATGAAGCTGCGGAACTACTTCGAGAAGCCCTCCGAGAAGAAAGCCCGCGAGAAGGCCGAGGCGGTGCGCCGCGCCCGCAAGCTGGCCCGCAAGAAGATGCAGCGCGAAGGCCTGCTGCCGTCCAAGCCGGCCGCGCCGCGCGGCGGCCCAGGCGCCAAGGGCCCCGGCCGCTCGGGCGGCTTCGGCGGTGGCGCCGGCGGTGGTTTTGGCGGTAGCGGCGGCGCTGGTAGCGGATCGTCGTTCGGCGGCTGACGTCGATCACGTCCGGGTTGCGAATTCACGACGAGACCACGCGAGGCGAGCCCGCGTGGTCTTTTCATTTCTGGATGCGCGCGATTGCCTCTCAGCGTCGGATGGTCGAGCGGGCCGGCATCTCCCCGGCCACGGGATGGCGCGGAAAGCGCTCGGCGAGCCACGCGTAGATCGCCTCATAGGACCCGAAGAGATAGTGGTCCGAATGGCCGGCCCCCGGGAACGTCGCGAGCGTGACCGGCCCCTTGAAGGCCGCGGCCACCTGCCGCCCCATGGCGACGGGGATGATGTCGTCGGCCTCGCCGTGGACGATCAGGACCGGCGCCGTGACGCGGGCCGCCGCGGGAAGGGTCTCATACCGGTCGGTCATGAGGTAACGGGCCGGCAGCCACGGGTAATGCAGCGCGGCGAGATCGACGATCGCCGTATAGGGCGCATCCAGGATGAGGGCCGCCACCTCCTTCTCCGCCGCGACCTGCACCGCCACGCCGGAGCCCAGCGATTCGCCGTAGAGGATGATCTGGCTTGCGGGAACCCCGCTCGCGCGAACGACGTCGTAAAGCGCCTTCGCGTCCGACACGTTGGCGGCTTCCGACGGCGTGCCCTCGCTGCCGCCGAAGCCGCGGTAGGTCATCATCACCACGCCATAGCCCTGCGCCAGGTACTTGCGGATGCGCTCCGCGCGGGTGGCAAACGAGCCGCCGTTGCCATGGAAGTAGAGGATCGTCGGCCGGCCGGGCGCGGCCTTTCCCCACCACGTCAGGAGGCGCACGCCATCGGCCATGACGATCTCGCGCTCCTCGACGTCCGCGAGGCCGACGTCGCCGGGGCTCGTGCGCCGCGGATCGGGAAAATAGAGAAGCCGCTGCTGCAGCGTCTGCGTCGCCAGATGCACGACGATGGCGAACGTCGCAAAAACGGCGAGCCCTTTCAAAGCGAGCATCATGGTGCCGCCGCCGTCAGAAGGGGCCGCCGCGGCGGCCGGGGCCGCGAGCATTGGTCTCGGTGTCGCAATGTCGGTTCATGCGTCGTCCCGGTTCAAGGTTGGATCGTGCGTGAGTTGGAGATGGCGCCAGGCGGCTATGGCCAGGAACACGTAGCTGTAGGTCTCGATGAGCTCTTCCCAGAATCGCATGCGGATATTGTGGACGACGCGCTCGTCGAGATAAACACAGAGCAAGACGAGCGCGCCGGCGAGGTACAGCGGCCACGCCCCCCAACTGAGGGCGAGCCTGAGGACGCCGGGAAACTGACTGCGCTGCCGGTACAAATAGATCGGGATGGGCAACGTCATGGCGACGAGCAGGATCTCCGGCAGGCCGTGCGTGCCGATGTAGGTGAGCCAATCCACGCCGAACGCTGCGGCGATGGGCCGGACGTCGATCTCGCGCACGAAGGCGGCCGCGGCCAGCATGGCGAGCGCGCCGCCCGCGACCCGCACCGGACCCTTTCCATTCCGCCAGGACAGGAAGAACAGCACGGTCGCAAGCAGCGTGAGCGCGGCATGGACCATCTCCAGAACACCGCCCTCCCGCACGACGAGGTCGAGGTCGAGCGCGCCGTCGAACCACTGACGCGCGAGGTAGACGGCCGGCGCGATGAGGAGAACGGCGCCGACAATGGCACGTGAGATTCGCGTCCAGAGCGGCCTGTCCTGCGCTATTGCCACGATCTACGAGTCCCTCCGACGCTTGCCCGGCCTCACGTCAGACGCGCATGTGCCACACGACAGACGCGCGTGTGCCACACGACAGACGCCCGTGTGCCGCGGGTCGGCCGGCCAGCGCGAGTCGCGGCACTTTAGCGAAAATGCGGCGGGGATATACCCGGCGGCCGACATCGGACTGGGGAAACTCTCGCTTCGGTGGGGTCCTCCGCCCGCCTGCGACGCGTCTCAGCGCGCGCCCCCCGCCAAGACCGAAGCCGACGGCGGGGTGGCGAAGCCCGCGGGCTCGGCATAGTTCTCCTCGGATGGATCGTCGAAGCAGGCCAGCAGGCGCTGCGCGCGCACCGGGCCTGGCAGATGCCCGAAGGCAGAGCCGCGGCTCGCCGCAAGGTAGGGCGCAAAGCCTTCCACCTCGGCGCGCGACAGGGAGCCTTCCCGCCGGGCGAGCTTGATGGCGTAGCAGTCCGCTTCGTTCTCGCTCGACTGCGTGGGATGGAAGACATGTCCCATCATGTGATGGGCGCACTCGTGATGGAAAAAGAAGACCTGCAGCTTGTCGGGAAGCGTGTCGAGCCGCCGCTTGTTGAGGGTGATGATCGGTATCCGGCTGACGATGCGCGCGTGGGCGACGTCGCCGAACTCATCCAACTGGATCGAGCGGACCAACTGGCCGCGGAAGTCGCGGCAGGAGAGCTCCTGCCCGCCGAGCGTGATCCGCGCCTGCAGACCGGCGCTGTCCGCCTGCGCCGCCGGGCTCGCCTGAGCCAGCGCGGCCAGACCGAGCGCGGCCAGACCGAGAGCGGCCAGACCACGAGCAGTGAGACCGAGAACCGTGTGCCGTGCGGCCCGCTCCATGCGCATCTCCCTTGTCACAGGCCCGCTTCGTTTTCGCATCGGCCCCGTTTGCGAAGGATGTCCCGTCAGGCTAACGCGGATCGTGGCGTGCGTGGATCAACAATTGTGTCCGACTGCGCCTCGGGCGCGACCGGGGCGATGCCTTGTGAGATCAATGCCTGGGATCCGTCCCGGTTCCCGTACGGGGGACGGCCGGCACGGCAAAAGGCCCCGGCTGCGAGGCCGGGCAGGTCGTTGCAGGCAGGTCGCGCCGTTCCCGGCTTCCGGCTCAGTGTGCGAGCGCTTTGGCGATCTCTTCGGTCATCTTCTTGGCGTCGCCGAGTACCATGACGGTGTTGTCGCGGTAGAACACCGGATTGTCGATGCCGGCATAGCCCGACGCCAGCGAGCGCTTGTTGAAGAACACGGTCGACGCCTTCCACACCTGCAGCACGGGCATGCCGTAAATGGGCGAGGTCTTGTCGTCCTCCGCCGCCGGATTCACGACGTCGTTGGCGCCGATCACGTAGACGGCGTCGGCCTGGGAGAACTCCGAGTTGATGTCCTCCAGCTCGAAGACCTCGTCATAAGGCACGTTGGCCTCGGCGAGCAGTACGTTCATGTGGCCCGGCATGCGGCCCGCCACCGGATGGATCGCGTACTTGACCTCCACGCCCGCCTTCTTCAACTGGTCGGCCATCTCGCGCAGCGCGTGCTGCGCCTGGGCCACCGCCATGCCGTAGCCCGGCACGATGATGACCTTGGCCGCGTTCTTGAGGACATAGGCGGCATCTTCCGCCGAGCCGAGCTTGACCGGCTTCTGCTCGCCCTTGCCACCGCCCGCCGCCGCCGTCTCGCCGCCGAAGCCGCCGGCGATGACGGAGATGAAGGAGCGGTTCATGCCCTTGCACATGATGTAGGAGAGGATGGCGCCCGACGAGCCGACGAGCGCGCCCGTGATGATGAGCGCGACGTTGCCGAGCGTGAAGCCGATGCCGGCCGCGGCCCAGCCGGAGTAGGAGTTCAGCATCGATACGACGACGGGCATGTCCGCGCCGCCGATGGGGATGATGATGAGCACGCCGAACACGAGCGCCACCAGCGTGATCGCCCAGAACAGCCACGCCGAGCCGCCCGACTGGATGAAGGCGTAGATCAGGTAGACGAGCAGCAGGAACAGCGCCAGGTTGATGGCGTGCCGCAGGGGCAGCAGGATCGGCGCGCCCGACATCTTGCCCGAGAGCTTGGCGAACGCGATGACCGAGCCCGTAAATGTGATCGCGCCGATGGCGACGCCGAGCGCCATCTCAAAGAGGCTCGCGCCCATGATGCCTTCGGCCGGGTTGGCCGGGTCCTTCAGGATGTTGAAGGCCTCGGGCGAGTAGAGCGCGCCAGCGGCGACGAACACGGCGGCGAGGCCGACGAGCGAGTGGAACGCGGCCACGAGCTCGGGCATCTGCGTCATCGGGATCTCGCGCGCGATCTTGGCGCCGACGAACCCGCCGGCCCCGAGCCCGCCCGCGATGAGGAGCCAGGTGAGGATCGAGTCCGGCTCGCCGAGCAGGCCGAGAGTCGTCAGCACGGCGATCGCCATGCCGATCATGCCGAACGTGTTGCCTTGGCGCGAGGTCTCCGGATGCGACAGGCCGCGCAAGGCGAGAATGAACAGGATGCCAGCAGCGAGATAGAGAAGGGCGGCGACGTTGGCGCTCATGGTCTGGCAGTCCTCAGCTCTTTCGGTCCTATCGCGCCGGGCATCTCGGTTCGGCCACTTGCGAGGAATGTTTCAAGGGGATCGGCGAAGGCGGCGTCAGCCCTGCTTGGGCGCGTCCTTCTTCGGCTCTTTCTTCTTGTACATGGCGAGCATGCGCTGCGT
The DNA here is from genome assembly GCA_964589785.1 of uncultured Hyphomicrobium sp. GTDB lineage: Bacteria > Pseudomonadota > Alphaproteobacteria > Rhizobiales > Hyphomicrobiaceae > JAGVSR01. The sequence goes on along the minus strand of CAZPUQ010000001.1, from coordinate 344,306 downwards.
GACGAGGAAGCCGCCGAAGATGTTCACGGACGCCATCGCGAGCGCGAGGAAGCCGAAGAGCTTGGCGAGGATCGAGCCGTCCTTGACGAGCGGCACGCCGACGGCGAGCAGCGCGCCGACCACGATGACCGACGAGATCGCGTTCGTCACCGACATGAGCGGCGTGTGCAGCGCCGGCGTCACGCTCCACACCACGTAGTAGCCGACGAAGATCGCCATGGCGAAGACCATGAGGCGGTAGATCGACGGATCGACGTGATCGGCGCCTGCGGCGAAGGCGGCCTGCGACCAGCAGGCGCTGGCGAGGAGAGCGAGAGCGAGGGTCTTCAAGCGCGTCATGGCTGGCCTCACGCGGCGGTTTGCAGGTTCGGGTGGACGATGCTGCCGTCCTTGGCGACGAGCGTGCCTTTCACGATCTCGTCGTCCCAGTCGATCTTCATCGCCTTCTCCTTCTTGTCGATGAGGACCTCCAGGAAGGCGAGCAGGTTCTTGGCGTAGAGGCTCGAGGCGTTGACGGCCACGGTGCCCGAAAGGTTGATGGGGCCTGCGATCTTGACGCCGCCGACCTCGACGGTCTCGCCCGGCACGGTCGCCTCGCAGTTGCCGCCGCGCTCGGCGGCGAGATCGACGATCACCGAGCCGGGCTTCATGCTGTCCACCATCGCCTTCGTGATGAGGCGCGGGGCGGGGCGTCCCGGGATCAGCGCGGTCGTGATGACGATGTCCTGCGCCTTGATGTGGCTGGCGACGAGCTCGGCCTGCTTCGTCTGGTATTCGGGCGACATGGGCTTGGCATAGCCCGCCGCCGTCTGGGCCTGCTTGAACTCCTCGTCCTCCACCGCGATGAACTTGGCGCCGAGCGACTGCACCTGCTCCTTCGTCGCCGGGCGCACGTCGGTCGCCGAGACGATGCCGCCGAGGCGTCGCGCGGTCGCGATCGCCTGCAGGCCCGCCACGCCGACGCCCATGATGAAGACCTTGGCGGCCGGCACGGTGCCGGCGGCCGTCATCATCATCGGCAGGGCCTGGCCGAACATCGACGCGGCATCCACGACCGCCTTGTAGCCGGCGAGGTTCGCCTGCGAGGACAAGACGTCCATCGACTGGGCGCGCGTGATGCGCGGCATGAATTCCATCGAGAACAGCGTCGCGCCGCTCTTGGCGGCCGCCTCGAGGCCGGCGCGGTCGCCGAACGGCTCGATCATCGCGGCGACGAGCACGCCGGGCTTCAGCGCCGCAAGCTCCTCTGCCGTCGGACGCCGCACCTTGAGGAGGACGTCGGCGCCCGAGAGGGCCGCCGCCGCGCTGCCGGCGATCTCCGCGCCCTGCGCCTTCAGCATCTCGTCGGAGAAGCGCGAGCGCAGGCCCGCGCCCGACTGCACTTTCACCGTGGCGCCGAGGCCGACGAGCTTCTTCACCGTTTCAGGGGATACGGCGACGCGCGGCTCGTCCGGCCCCTCCGCGGTAACTGCAATGGTGATCATGGAGGTATCCGATGCGTGCCGCGGCGCAAGCGCGCGTCACCTGTTGAGAACAAGCTGAGACGGGGAACGGGAAGCACCCATCCGGCGGCACCCCGTCCGGCCGCCGAATGCATTGTCCCGTCCGGCGTTCCGGCCGCCGGGGCGGGCTCAGGGTCAGACGAGGAAGTAGTACATTCCGAGCAGAAGCAGCGCGAGCAGCACCATGCCAATTCTCGAGTAGCGCAGAAACGCGCGATAGGTCTCCACATGCTGGTTGTAGTCCATGGCCGGATGGCCACCCGACGTATCGACTGCCATGGGTCTTCCCCTTCCCTCTGGTTTTCTTGCGTCGTTTGTTGCGGTTGGGTCCGACTGGACCGCGGACCGTTCGTAACCCAGGCCCTAAAGCTCTGCAAGCGCGGCCCGTCGCGGCGCGCCTCGTCAATTAGGGGGCGGCGGCCCGTCGCAGCGAGACGGCAGGCGCCCGGCCCTCCCGGCTTGCGGCCGTTGACCGGCTACCGGAGGGTTTCCGCCCGAGGGCCGCGCTTCTGAGCCTCATTCCTGGCCCAATAAGCTGGCAGGAGCCGGTGTCATGAGTTTCGCCGGCCCGGCGCTGCCACCCGGTGCGCCCGTTTCCGTTTGCTTAGGTCCGCCAAGGAATTGACCCGATGGCCTTGTGCAAGCCGCTCCCCGCGACCCGCCCCACTCCCGCCCGCCGAGGCACGGCCGGCGCCGCCGTCGTGGCCGTCGTCGCGGCCGTGCTGGCGGGCTGCCCCGCCGTCAACGCGCTCGAACCCGAGCCCGGCGAGCAGGACGCCATCAAGGCCTGCGAGCAGCGCCTGTGCACAATGGTGCTCGGCAAGAAGCCGGAAGGGTCCGATCTCAAGTGCGACGTCGCCAAGACGTGGGACCGGGATACCCTGAAGAAGGGCGAATCGAGCTCGGTCTCGTGGGGTTTCGGCGACGCGCGCTGCAGCGTCGACCTCAAGATCGGTCGCGCCGACGTCGTCGCCGCGCTGACGAAGCCGTCGCACGTGATCGAGGTGCCCGAGCACAAGGTGAACTGCGTCGTCGAGCGGGACGGCAAGCCGGAGCCCGTCGTCGCCCGCCTCGCCCCCAAGCTCGTGTTCAAGCACGGCCGGGCGGACAAGATCTGGATCAATCTCGCCGACATCAGCGGTCCCAAGACGATCACGTCCACGGTCTGGATGGCCGCCGAGCTCGAGGACAAGATCGGCATCTTCCACAAGAGCATGCTGAAGTCGGTCAACAAGTTCCTCTACAAGCGCTGCGGCGAGCGCTACCACGCCAACGGCACGCCCAAACCCGATGGCAAGGACCGCAAGAAGGCCGTTGCGAAGGCGGGCGCGACAAAGACCGGCCCCGCGGCCGCAACGGCGACCAAGACCGCCGGCGAAAAGCCTGGCATTCCCGCGGAGACGGGCTCCGCTCCGGCAAGGCCACAGACGGCAAAGCCCGTCGCGAAGACGGCGGCGCCACAATCCGCCGACGCCAAGTGATCCGCGGCGGCGCGGCTGTGGCGCTCTGGCTGACGGCGGGCGGCGCTCTGGCGGCCGGGCCGACGAGCCCACCCCCGCTCTTGTCGCGCGCCGCGAAGCCCCTGTCGCAGGACTGCTTCGCCGAGGTCGAGACGGGCACCGGGCCCGAGATCGCCTGCCTCTTTCCGATCCGGCCCTCGGCGGAAGAGCGGGCCGAGCTGGAAACAGGCTCGCGCGGCTACGTGAAGGACTTCTCCTGCCGCCTCACCGTGCGCATCGCGCGCGCCGAGATCGACAAGGCGCTGGCCGCCACGAACTATGTGTTCAAGAGCCCCGAGCAGCCGGTCGTGTGCACCATCACGACGCACAAGAGCACGTTCGATGTGACCGGGACGTTCGCGCCGGAGGTGACGTTCAAGAACGGCGTCGCGGTCGATGCGACGCCCGGCCTCGGCAACGTCAAAGGCATCACGCGCGTGATCTCCTGGCCGGTGGTCCTGTTCGTCAACCGCTGGCCGTCGGTCCGCTCCGGCATGATAGACATCGTCAACGCCTACAAGGCCCGCAAGGCCAGGGAGAGGACGGCGCCGTCGCCGTAACGGTCGCCCATTCATGCCGGCAGCGGCACGCCCGCCGCCTCGAACAGCACGCGCTGCCGGGCGGCGATGACCGGCGGATCAAAGTCCGCGATCGTCTCGTTGAACAGCCGGTACCAGTTCTGCTTCGCCGCAAGATGCAGGAACACGCCGCCGAGGCCGATCGCGGCGCGGTCCATGAACACGAACTCGCGCGGCACCGTCACCGGCCCCTTCTCCTTCAGGATCTTGTGCACGGTGAAGGCTTCGCGCCGGCCATACTCGCCGGGTTTCACATCCTCCGCGATCGTGCGCGCGCGGTCGTCGAGCAGCGGACCGTAGATGAAGCGCGCCCAGATCGTCAGGGCCTCGATGAGCTCCCGCGAGAGGCCTTTGAAGCCCCAGCTCTCGAAGGCCGCCACGATGCGCGCCTCGTCATGGGCGAGAAGCCCGTTGTAGAGAGCGACGACGCCCTCGACGAACGGGACGGGGAACGTGCGGATGCAGCCGTAGTCGAGAAGGTTGAGGCCGGCCGGGCGGCCATCGGCGCTGAAGATCGTGTAGTTGCCGAGGTGGGGATCGCCGTGGATGACGCCGGCGTGCGAGAAAGGATGCCACCAGGCGCGGAACATCGCCTCGGCGATCCGGTTGCGGTCGTCCAGGCTGTCGTTTTTGTGCGCGAGCAGCGGACGGCCCTCGAGCCATGACATCGTGAGCAGGCGCCCCGTCGACAGCTCGGCGACGACCTCCGGCACGCGGATGCGACCATCGTCGCGAAACAGCATCTGGTAGAGCCGCGTGTGGCGGGCTTCGAGGCCGTAGTCAAGTTCCTCTCGCAGCCGGGCTGCCACCTCCGTCAGGATCTCGCTCGTATCCACCGCATTGTCGAAGCGGGCATGGAGCGCGAAGACGACCTTCAACTGCGTGAGGTCGGCCTCGACCGCCGACTGCATGTCCGGATACTGGAGCTTGGCGGCAAGCGGCCGGCCATCGAGCGCGACCGCGCGATGCACCTGCCCGAGCGAGGCGGAGGCCGCCGGCTGATCCTCGAACGAGGCAAAGCGCTCGCGCCACTGAGGCCCCAGCTCCGCCTGCATGCGCCGGCGCACGAAGCCGGGACCCATCGGCGGCGCCTGCGACTGGAGCTGGGAGAGCTCGCGCGCGTACTCCGGCGGAAGCGCTTCAGGAATGGTGGACAGGAGCTGGGCCACCTTCATGAGCGGACCCTTGAGCCCGCCCAGCGCCGCGGCGAGCTCCGCGGCCTGCGCGCGGTGATCGCCCTCGATGCCGAAGAGCCTCTGGCCCGCGACCTTCGCCGCCACCGTGCCGACGTTGGTGCCGACCCGGACGTAGCGCGCCGCGCGCGCCGAGAAGCGATTGTCTTCGTTATGCATGACGGCCCTTGCTGATGCGCCGACCGGTCTACCGTCCTCGAATGCGACCCTGTAACGCGACAGATCGCCCGCCGATGGCATAGAGTAGCGCGAAATTGACCAACAAGGATGCCATGCTCCGCCACCCGCTCACCGCCGCTCTCATCGCGGTCTTGATCGCCTCTCCCGCGCGCGGCGAGCCAGCCGCGACCAGCGTCGTCGAGGTCTTCAAGTCCCCGACCTGCACCTGCTGCACCGCCTGGATGGCGCATATGACGGATGCAGGCTTCAAGCTCGAAGCCCGGGACATGGTGAATTCGGATCTCAACCGGCTCAAGATTCGTCTTGGCCTGAAGCCGGAGCAATCCTCCTGTCACACCGCGATCATCGACGGCTATGTCATCGAAGGTCACGTTCCGGCCGACGATGTCCGCCGGCTCCTCGCAGAGAAGCCCGACGCGGCAGGCCTCGCCGCTCCCGGCATGCCGCTCGGCTCGCCGGGGATGGAGGATGACGGCCCCAAGGAGCCTTACGACGTGCTTCTCATCAGGAAGGACGGGACCTCCGAGGTCTTCGCCAAACACTGAGGGCGCGTCCCCATCACACGGCGACCTGGGTGCCCACCTCGACGGCGCGATCCATCGGAATGCGGAAATACACCGTGGCATCCTCCGCCGCGCCGGCGAGTGCCAGGAACAGGCGCTGCTGCCAGCGCGGCAGCTCCGAGCCCGGCGCGATACGCAGCGAGCGCCGCGACAGGAAGAACGAGGTGTTCGATACTTCCACGTTGAGGTCCTTGCGCTTGCAGGTCTCGAAGATCTTCGGAACATTCGGGCTTTCCATGAAGCCGTAGTGCGCGATGACCTTCGTGAACAGCGGATCTGAGCGGTCGATCTCGACGCGCTCGTGGCGCGGCACGCGCGGCACCTCCTCGGTCTTGATCGAGAGAATGATATTGCGCTCGTGCAGCACGCGGTTGTGCTTCAGGTTGTGCATCAGGCAGGTGGGCGCGAGATCGATGTCGGCTGACAGGAACACGGCGGTGCCGGGCACGCGTACCGGGGGCTTCGCTTCCAGCTTGCGTGCCAGCCAGGCGAGGTCGGTATCCTCGCGGCGGATCTTCTGCGTCAGCAGCCGGTAGCCGCGCACCCACGTCCACATGACGCCGAACAGGCATGCGGCCATGAGCAGCGGCAGCCAGCCGCCGTCGAGCACCTTGAGGATATTCGCAGTGAAGAACGTCTGCTCGATCACGAGCAGCGGCACGATGATCGCGGCCGCCGCCCACACCGACCAGCCCCACACGCGCCAGATGACGAAGAAGCCCATGACGGAGGTGATGATCATGTCGGCGCTGACCGCGACGCCGTAGGCCGCTGCGAGGTTGCTCGAGGTCGCAAACAGAGCGACGACGAACACGACGCCCGTGAAGAGCAGCCAATTGACCTGCGGCAGGTAGATTTGTCCCGCCATCGCCTCCGACGTATGACGGATCGTCATCCGCGGCAGAAGCCCGAGCTGCACGGCCTGGTGCGTCAGCGAGAACGCGCCGGTGATGACGGCTTGGCTCGCGATCACGGTGGCCACGGTGGCGACGAGAACGACGGGCAGCAGAGCCCAGTCCGGATAGAGCCGGAAGAACGGGTTCTCGATCGTCTCCGGATGGGCGAGGACGAGCGCCCCCTGGCCGAAGTAGTTGAGCACCAGCGCCGGCAGGACGAACAGCAGCCACGCATACTGGATCGGGCGGCGACCGAAGTGGCCAAGGTCCGCGTAGAGCGCCTCCGCACCCGTCACGGCGAGAAAGACAAGGCCGAGCATCGTCAGACCGAGAAAGCCGTTCGTGGCGACGAGCAGCGCGCCGTGATGCGGGCTCAGCGCCTGCAGGATATGAAAATCGTCGGCAATGTGCGCGAGCCCGCCGCCGGCCATCACCAGGAACCAGAGGCCCGTGATGGGCCCGAAATACCGTGCGACGCGGGCGGTGCCGCGCGATTGCACGGCAAACAGCCCGACGAGGATGAGAAGCGCCAGCGGCACGACCCAGCCGTCGAAGACGGGTGAGACGAGCTTCAGCCCCTCCACGGCCGAGAGCACCGAGATCGCCGGCGTGATGACGGCGTCGCCGTAGAAGAACGAGGCGCCCGCCAGCCCCAGCATGAAGAGCAGCGGGGCGCTGCGCTTGGCTGCGCGCTGGCCGAGCGCCATCAGCGCGAAGGTGCCGCCCTCGCCGTTGTTGTCGGCGCGCAGCATGACGAGGACGTACTTGAACGTCACGATCAGCATCAGCGCCCAGACGATGAGCGACAGCACGCCGAGGACGGCCTCGCGCCCTTCGAGGCCGCCGGCCTTCGCCGCCGTGACCGCTTCGCGAAAGGCATAGAGAGGCGAGGTGCCGATATCGCCGTACACGACTCCGATTGAGCCGATGACGAGCCCGGCAAACCTCGTGGACGGTATCGCGCCCTGTGCGTGGGAGCCGGTGGCGTCGGCCGACGTGTCGGTCCTGACCATGCTGGCGATCCTAGCCATAGCCTGCCGCAACGCAGCATCAGCGCGGCGACCTACTCTCCTCCGGTGCCGAAAGACAGGGATCAATTTGTATTGCAGCGCAATTAAACCCCTTGACGCCCGCGCCGATCCCACGGGTGACGCGGGAAACGATGAGCCGGGTTAACTCCGGCAAGGCGTACAGCGATCCCGCCTTCGGCCCGGCCTCGTACGGTCAGGGCCTATCCGCCATCAGGGCGTGTCGGGGATCAGAAAAAGAACGCCGCCGCTGCGCACGCCGGCGGGCTCGGTCTCGGTGGCCTCCTCGAGCAGCGCGTGCGTCAGAGCGCGCGTCACCAGCGCCTCGAGCCGCCCGCGCACGCGCACGTAGGGCTTGATTGCGCCGGTGCCCGGATCGACCGCGAAGCGCAGCGGATGCTCCGGCCCGCAGGTCACCACGTCATCGACATTGGTGCGAAAGACGAGCTTCTGGCGCGGCGCCTCGCCCACGACGTCCATCTCCACGGCGAGGAACGGCGCGTCGGCGACCGTGACGTCCACCTTCTCCGCCGGGGTGACGAGATAGGTCCTGCCATCGGAATCCTTGCGCAGGACGCCGGCGAAGAGCTTGACCAGCGCCGGCCGGGTGATCGGGGAGCCGCGGTAGAGCCACGTTCCATCGGCCCGGATTTCCAGTCCGATGTCGCCGCAATAGGGCGGGTCCCAGCTCTCGACCGACGGCGGGCCGGATCCGGCACTCTCCTTGAGCGTCGCCGCAAGGCCCCCCAAACGGTTTTCGGCTTCCTTTTCAGTCTCGTTTCCCGGCATCGGGGTGCTCACCGCTGGAGTTCGATATCATCAAGCGCTGGAACCGGTTACACAGGTTTAACTTGACCGGAGAGGGGCGCGGACGGGCACTATCGCACCCGCTATCGGAGCGCGCCCCCGGTCCTGTACGTCAGGTCCTGTACGTCAGGTTCTATACTGGGGCCGCAGCGTATGTAACTTTGCACGAGACCCGCAGGCTTGCGCCAAGTCAAGAACCGCGCACCGCCGCGGACAGGAGCTTCCATGACTGTTCTGACGTCGACGGATGAGAGCATCGTGCCGCGTCTCGAGGCCGCAGCCCAGCAGGTCCAGCGTGCCCACAAGGCCGCCGCCGGCGTCATCTACGGCCAGGACACCGTCATCGAGCGCACGCTGATCACGCTTCTGTCCGGCGGCCATGCGCTGCTCATCGGCGTGCCCGGCCTCGCCAAGACGCTCCTCGTCGACACCCTCGGCAAGGTGCTTGGCCTCGACGCCAAGCGCATCCAGTTCACGCCCGACCTGATGCCGTCCGACATCATCGGCTCGGAGGTGCTGGAGGAGAGCGCCTCGAAGACGCGCTCGTTCCGCTTCATCAAGGGGCCGATCTTCACCCAGCTCCTGATGGCCGACGAGATCAACCGCGCGTCGCCCAAGACGCAGTCGGCGCTGCTGCAGGCCATGCAGGAGCACCATGTGACGGTCGCCGGCCAGCGCCACGACATTCCCACGCCCTTCCATGTGCTCGCCACGCAGAACCCGCTCGAGCAGGAGGGCACCTATCCCTTGCCGGAGGCCCAGCTCGACCGCTTCCTGCTGCAGATCGACGTGACCTATCCTGATCTTTCGGCCGAGCGTCGCATGCTGTACTCGACCACCGGCACGGAGGAGCGGCGCCTGGAAACCGTGATGACGGCCGGCGAGCTCATGTCTGTGCAGCGCCTCGTGCGCCAGATCCCCGTGCCGGACAAGGTCGTCGAGGCGATCCTGACGCTCGTCCGGTCCGCCCGTCCGGGCCCGGACGCCGATGCCGAGGTCGACCGCTACGTCGCCTGGGGGCCGGGTCCCCGCGCCAGCCAGGCCCTGATGCTCGCGGTCAGGGCCAAGGCCCTCATCGACGGCCGTCTTGCGCCGTCGGTCGACGACGTCGTCGAGTTGGCGGAGCCTGTCCTGAAGCACCGCATGGCGCTCAAGTTCGCCGCCCGCGCGGACAACCAGGATCTGGCGGGACTCATCGCGCGGCTGGCCGCCAAGGCCGGATAGCACTCAGATCATGGCTTCGACCGCGGCAAACTGGTCGGCAGGCAAGGCAGGAGACGGCGGCGCGCAGGCGATCGCCGGCCTGCAGGAGAGCGCGCACGCGCTCGCCGACCGCCTCCCCGATCTGCTCATCGACGCGCGGCGCATCTCGCAGACGGTGGCGCACGGCATCCATGGCCGGCGGCGATCGGGTCCCGGCGAGACCTTCTGGCAGTTCCGCCCCTATGAAGGCTCCGACAGCGCGCAGCTCATCGACTGGCGCCGCTCGGCCTCCTCCGATCATGTCTACGTGCGCGAGCGCGAGTGGGAGGCGGCGCACACCGTCTGGGTCTGGTCCGACCTGTCCTCGTCGATGGATTTCAAGAGCCACCTTGCCGGCCTGACGAAGCGCGATCGCAGCGTCATCCTCATGCTCGCGGCGGCCGAGCTGTTGATCCGCGGCGGCGAGCGCGTCGGGCTCATGGGACTGTCGCAGCCCTCCGGCCGCCGCACCATCGCGATGCTGCTCGCGCAGGCGATCCTCGCCAATCTCGATTCCCCGCTCCTCACGAAGAGCCGGCCGCCGCGCCAGGAGATCCCGCGCCATGCCGAGGTGGTGCTGTTCGGCGATTTCCTGGCTCCCATCCCCGCGCTGCGCGAGCGCATCGAGCAGCTCGCTTCGCTCGGCGCACGCGGCCACATGGTGCAGGTGCTCGACCCGGCGGAGGAAACGCTGCCCTACAGCGGCCGGGCCGAGTTCTTGAGCCCGTCCGGCCGCGACCGCTTCATCGCCGATCGCGCCGAGACCTTGCGCACCGAGTACCAGCGCCGCCTCGCCGCCCACCGCGCCGAGCTTGAGGAGTTCACGCGGCGGCTTGGCTGGTCGTTCCTCGTCCATCACACCGACCGGCCGGCGACCGAGCCGCTGCTGACGCTGCTCATGCGTCTGTCCGGCGAGCTTGGGGCGGTCTACCGCGCCGATGCCACCGCTGGGGGGGCGTGATGGGCTTCTCCGCACTCGCGTTCCTCAACCCCTGGCTGCTCGCGGGCCTCGCGGCGCTGCCGCTCATCTACTGGCTGCTGCGCACGGTGCCGCCGCGTCCGCAGCAGATCTCGTTTCCGCCGACGCGCATCCTCGTCGGCATCGAGAACAAGGAGAAGACACCGGCGAGGACGCCGTGGTGGCTGCTGCTCATCCGGCTTCTCGCAGCGGCGCTCGTCATCGTCGCGCTCGCCGAGCCGGTTCTCAATCCGCAGTCGCAGTCGGCGATCTCCGGCAGCGGGCCCGTCGTCATCGCGGTCGACAACGGCTGGGCCTCAAGCAATGCGTGGACCGAACGGCTCGCCATGATCGACCACCTCATCGACGAGGCGGAAGGCGGCAGCCGGCCCGTCGCGGTCTTCGGCACGGCGGCGACCACAAAGGCTCCCGTCGTGAAGCTCGAAGCGCCCGTCGATGCCCGCGCGACCGCCGCAGCGCTCGAGCCGCAACCCTTCGCGCCGGACCGCATGGGGCTTCTCCCGGTGCTCGACACTGCGCTCAAGGGCGCGGGCGCCGGCGCCGCAAGCATCGTGTGGCTCACCGACGGCATCGATCATGACGGCAAGGCTGCGGGCTTCGCCGACGGCCTCTCGCGGAGCGCGGGCGGCGGCAGCTTCGCCGTCATCGACATAGCACCGGGAAGCGAGGCGCTCGGCCTATCGGCAAGCGTCGGCACGGACGGCAAGCTGGCGGCGCGGATCGTGCGCACGGGGGGCCTCGGACGCGAAGGCTTCGTGCAGGCGTTCTCGGCGCGGGGCCAGCGTCTCGGCGAGGCGCCGTTCCGACTGGCGACCGGCGAGACGTCGCGGACGGCGGCGATCGAGATGCCGCTCGAACTGCGCAACCAGGTGACGCGGCTCGAGATCGCGGGCATGCGGTCGGCGGGCAGCGTCAGCCTGCTCGACCAGCGCTCGCAGTGGCAGCGGGTCGGCCTCATCAGCGGCGAGGCGCAGGAGCAGGCGCAGCCGCTGCTGGCTCCGCTCTATTACATCCAGCGCGCCGTGCAGCCGTTCAGCGAGATCATCCTGCCGAAGGAGAAGAACCTCGTCTCCGGCATCGGCAAGATCATCGACGACCGCGCGAGCGTCATGATGCTCGCCGACATCGGAACGATCTCGGGGGAGGCCGCCGAGAAGGTCCTGAAGTGGGTCGAGAAGGGCGGCGTGCTCGTCCGCTTCGCGGGCCCGCGGCTCGAAAAAGGAGGCGATGATCTCATTCCCGTCGGGCTCAGGGCCGGCGGCCGAACGCTCGGCGGCGCGCTCTCCTGGTCGACGCCGCAGCCGCTCGCCCCCTTCGAGGACAGCAGCATTTTTGCGGGCCTGACGGTGCCGGCCGACGTGACGATCAAGCGCCAGGTGCTGGCCGATCCGGCCCTGCTGACGCCGGAGGTGAAAGTGTGGGCGCGTCTCAACGACGGCACGCCTCTCGTGACCGCCGCGCGCAAGGGCGAAGGCCACCTCATCCTCTTCCACGTCACCGCCAACTCCGACTGGTCGAACCTGCCGATGTCGGGTCTTTTCGTGGAGATGCTGCGCCGGATCACGGAGCTCGGCACGCTCGCCGCCGCGCCCGCTGAGGCCGCACAGGCCGCGGAGGCGGGCACGGTCGCGGATCAAGACACGGGGGCGGGGACGGCCGACCAGCCCGAGACGCTCGCGCCGACGCACGTCCTCGACGGCTTCGGGGCGCTGAAGCCCCCGCCGCCCAGCGCCCAGCCCATCAAGCGGGCCGACGCCGACAAGGTGACGGCAAGCCTCGATCATCCGCCGGGCTACTACGGCCAGGGCGGTGCGCCGCGTGCCGTCAACATCGTCACGCCGAAGACCGCGCTTGCCGCCCTGCCCGCTCCGCCCTCGGGCGCGCTGCGCCTGGGCTACGACAAGGAGGGCACGACGCCGTTGAAACCCGCGCTGCTGCTCGCGGCCCTCGGTCTGCTCTTCATCGACATCGCCGCCGTGCTGGCCCTCATGGGCGGGCTCGCCTTGCGCGCGCGGCCGGCCGCACACGCCGCACTCCTTCTCCTCGCCGTCGGCACCCTCGCGCCCCCTCCGGCCGGTGCGCAGGATTTCGATCTGCCGGGCCGATTCGAGCTGCCGGGCCGCTTCACGTTCCCCGGCCGCGAGCCGGCGCCGGAGCCGACGGTTACGGTGCCGGCCGACGTCGCACCCGCCGACCAGGCCTCCGTCGCCGCGACGGCGCATGTCACGTTCGGCTATGTCCTGACAGGAGACCCGAGTGTCGACGAGGTGAGCCGGCAGGGGCTCAGCGGCCTCATGAAGGTCCTGCGCGTGCGCACCGCGGTGGAGCCCGGCGAACCGCGTGCCGTCGACATCGTCAAAGACGAAATCTCCTTCTTTCCCGTGCTGTACTGGCCCGTGCTCGATACGGCCGAGGCCCTGCCCGAGGCGACGCTCGCCAAGATCGACGCCTACATGAAGCAGGGCGGCATGATCATTTTCGACACGCGCGACTACGGCAGCGGCCTGCCGACCGGCATGGCCATGGCCGGTGAGCGCGGGCCGGCGCTGCAGCGTCTTCTCGGCCGGCTCGACATTCCGCGCCTGGAGCCCGTGCCGGAAGATCACGTGCTCACGAAATCCTTCTACCTCCTGCAGTCGTTCCCCGGCCGGTGGGACGGCGGACAGCTCTGGGTCGAGGCCCAGGAGCGCGATGGGGACGACGCGGGCGGAGAGGAGCGCAAGGCGCGCCAGGCCGACGGCGTCAGCTCCATTCTCGTCACGCCCAACGATTTCGCCACAGCCTGGGCGCTCGACGACCGCGGCCGGCCGCTCTACCCCGTTGTGCCGGGCGGCGAGCAGCAGCGCGAGATGGCGCTTAGAACCGGCGTCAACATCGTGATGCACGCGCTCACCGGCAACTACAAGGCCGACCAGGTTCACGTGCCGGCTCTTCTCGAGCGGCTCGGCAACTGAGGAGGCGGCGATGAACTGGTCGATCGATTTCGCGCCTCTCATTCCCGATCCGTGGCTGCTCGCCGCTGCGGTCGTGGCCGCCGTGCTGTGCGCTCTCCTGATCCTCCGCCGCAGCCGGGGCGCCGCATTGCGCGCGCTCGCCCTCGCCGCCCTGATCGCAGCCCTCGCCAACCCGATGCTGCGCCAGGAGGACCGCGAGCGGCTGGCCAACATCGCGCTGGTCGTCGTCGACGAAAGCACGAGCCAGTCGCTCGACAAGCGGCCCGAGCAGGCGGCGGCGATCCGCGCGGAGCTGGAGAAGAAGCTCGGCGCGATCCCGGATCTGGAGGTCAAGTACGTGACGGCCGCCCGCCCGGGCGCGGAGGGCGGGCGCGGCACGAACCTCTTTGCCGGCCTCAACATCGCGCTCGGCGACATCCCGCCCGATCGCATCGCCGGCGTCGTCCTCGTCACCGACGGGCAGGTGCACGACGTGCCGAAGAAGGCGGCCGCACTCGGCTTCGATGCGCCCGTCCACACGCTGCTGACGGGACGGCCGAACGAGTTCGACCGGCGCATCGAGGTGGTGAAGGCCCCCCGCTACGGCCTCGTCGGGCAGACGCGCGACATCGAGATCCGCGCCATCGAGACCGGCCGGACAGGCGCGCCCGGCGAGCGCGTGACGCTGAAGGTGCGCCGCGACGGCAAGCCGGACGAGATCCGCAGCATCGCGGTCGGGGAGCCGGTCGCCATCGCCATGGACTTTCCGCACGCGGGCACGAACATCCTCGAGGCCGAGATCGAAACGGCGCCGGGCGAGCTGACGCCGGTCAACAACCGCGCCGTCGTGGCGGCCGAAGGCGTGCGCGAGAACCTGCGCGTGCTGCTCGTCTCCGGCGAGCCCCACGCGGGCGAGCGGACCTGGCGCAACCTCCTGAAGTCGGACGCGGCCGTCGATCTCGTGCATTTCACGATCCTGCGGCCGCCGGAGAAGCAGGACGGCACGCCGATCAATCAGCTCTCCCTGATCGCGTTCCCAACGCGCGAGCTCTTCTCGGAGAAGATCAACGATTTCGACCTCATCATCTTCGACCGCTACGAGCACCGCGGCATCCTGCAGCTCAACTACTACGACAACATCGCCCGCTACGTCGAAGAGCACGGCGGCGCGCTGCTCGTCGCGGCGGGTGACGATTACGCGGGGCCGACGACGATCTATCGGACACCGCTGGCGCCGGTGCTGCCGGCGCGGCCCACCGGCCGCGTGTTCGAGGAGCCGTTCAAGGCTGCCATCACGGCCGAGGGAGCGAAGCATCCGGTCACGCGCGGGCTTCCGGGCGCCGGCACCGACGGCAAGCCGCCGACGTGGGGCCGGTGGTTCCGCCAGGCGGAGGTCAAGACCGACCGCGGCACGGCCGTGATGTCGGGCGCCGGGGACAGTCCGCTCCTGCTGCTGGAAAAGCGCGGCAAGGGGCGCGTCGCGCTCCTGACCTCCGATCACGCCTGGCTGTGGGCCCGCGGCTTCGAGGGCGGCGGCCCCCACTCCGATCTGCTGCGCCGTCTCTCGCACTGGCTGATGAAGGAGCCGGATCTGGAGGAGGAGCGCCTGCTGGCCTCGGCGAAGGGCCTGAAGGTCACGCTCGAGCGCCACTCCATGGGCGAGAGCGTGGCGCCGGTCCACCTGACGGCCGCCGACGGCACGACGACGGAGGTGCCGCTGAGCCCCGCCGGGCCCGGCATCTGGCGCGCCACGACGGAGGTCAAGCTGCCTGGACTCTATAAGGCCGCGGCCGAGGGCCCCGAGGGGCCGCTGGCGGCGGTCGTCCACGCGGGAACCGAGGACCCGCGCGAGATGAGCGACGTGACCGCGACCGACAAGGTGCTGCAGGGACTCGCGGCGCAGACCGGCGGCGGCATCTTCTGGACCGGCGCGCGGGCGCCCGCGGACGCGCCGGAGTCGGTGGACGTGCCGCGTATCAGCATGCTCGCCACGGCGAAAGTCTTTTCCGGATCAGGCTGGATGGCGCTCAAGGACCGCGAGGCCTACGTGACCCGCGGCGTGAAGGTTTTCCCTCTGTTCACGGGACTTCTTGCCTTGGCCGCCTTGCTCGCCCTCATCACGCTCGCTTGGTGGCGCGAGGGCCGCTGAGCGGCAATCCCCAGCGAATTCAACGCCTGGAAAAAGAGCAACACATGTTGCCCTTAAGCATAATGGCGCGCTGCCCCATACGTTATTCACTGGCGATCATATGCTTTTTACGTTTACACTTGCAGAATCTGCCGCGCTGCAAAAAATGACCGCATAATGTCGTGCGGCGCGATATCGCAAGCGCACGATGGGGGCGCAGGAGACAAGCCGGGGGCAAGGTCACCATGCACTACTACGCATACGAGCTCGCGCATGCCATCGTCGGCCCGCTCCGCTTCGGAGCCGAGGCGCTCAAGTACAGCGTAGAAAGCCCTTTCAACCCTTTTTGCACAACGCCGATAAACCGATCCATAGCAGCGGCTTGTGAAGTCTTTGAGAATGTGACGCGGCGCTACGGAAAGCCCCACTTCGCGCTCAAGGAGACCTCGGTCAACGGGGTCGCCGTTCCGGTCAGCGAGGAGATCGTGCTGGCCAAGCCGTTCTGCAACCTCGTCCATTTCAAGCGCCACTTTCCCGAGAGCGCGCCCGAGCCCAATGATCCCAAGGTCCTGCTCGTCGCCCCGATGTCGGGCCATTATGCAACGCTGCTGCGCGGCACCGTGGCGGGAATGCTGCCCGAGCACGACGTCTACATCACCGATTGGGCGGATGCCCGCGAGGTGCCCCTCTACGAGGGCCGCTTCGACCTCGACGGCTTCATCGACTACCTGATCGAGTTCGTGCACGCGCTCGGGCCATCGACCCACCTGATCGCCGTCTGCCAGCCCGCCGTGCCGGCGCTCGCCGCCACGGCCGTCATGGCGGCCAACGACGATCCCCTGCAGCCGTCGTCGCTCACCATGATGGGCGGGCCGATCGACACGCGTCGCAACCCGACGGCGGTCAACGAGCTCGCCAGCAAGCGCTCCATCGAGTGGTTCGAGAGCAACGTCATCTCCTTCGTGCCGCCGCCGCACACGGGCGCGATGCGGCGCGTCTATCCCGGCTTCATGCAGCTCACCGGGTTCATGACCATGAACCTGGAGCGCCACATGAACGCGCATGTCGATCTCTTCAACAACCTCGTCAAAGGCGACTGCGACAGTGTCAAGGGACACCAGGACTTCTACGAGGAATACCTGGCGGTCATGGATCTGACCGCCGAGTTCTACCTCCAGACGGTGCACACGGTGTTCCAGAGGCACGCGTTGCCGGAGGGGCGCATGATGCACCGCGGCCAGCGCGTCGACTGCTCTCAGATCCGCAAGACCGCCATCATCACCATCGAGGGCGAGCGCGACGACATCTGCGGTCTCGGCCAGACGGAAGCCGCCCAGCTTCTGTGCTCCAACGTGCCCGACGACGAGCGCTTCCACTACGTGCAGCCCGGGGTCGGCCACTACGGCGTCTTCAATGGCACGCGCTGGCGCACCGAGATCCAGCCGCGGCTGCGCCAGATGATCCGCTCCATCGAGCGCAAACGCAGCGTGAGCGCGAAGCTCGAGCTGCGGCCGCTGATCGGCGGCTGGCGGCTGACGCCCGATCGGCCGCCGAACGGGCTGTTGAACGGCGCTGCCGAGTAAGATCGCGCCCGCGCGCACAACACCTATCCCCGGATCGCAGCCTCGCCAGGGATCGGCGGCGCGTGCGACTCGCGCTATCCCCAACGCCAGGGCGGGGCTCTCCCGTCCCGGGGCCCACGGGGAATGCGGCGATGTCTCTGCTCTTCACCATCGTCTACGCGGCACACGCGAACGGCACGCATCACAAGCTGGCGCTCGACGCGCTGCGCTATCTGCAACGGCCGGACGCGGAAGCGTGGCGGCTCGTGTTCCTGAAGCACGCCGACCTCTACATGACGGGCTCCAAGGCGCCCGACAACGAGTTCAAGGACTTCAAGAACCACGTGCTGCACGTGCGCGACGGCTACTGGGGCGGCGCGCCGGAAAAGGTCGCAAGCTGGTACGGCCACCTCGTGCAGGCGCTGCGAGAGAACGATTTCGAGCGCGCCGTCTACGCGGCCGGCGTGCTCAGCCACTACTATACGGACCCCATCCACCCGTTCCACACGGCGCAATCGGAAGCCGAGAACAGTGTGCATCGCGCCGTCGAATGGAGCATCAACCGCGCCTACGATGCGCTGCGCCTGGAGGGCGAGCGCGCGCATCAGGACGAAACGCCGGAGTGGCCCACGGGTGAGGACTGGCTGAAGGCGCACGTGATCGCCGGCGCCGACCGCTCGAACCCGGACTATGAGACCCTCATCACGCACTACGACCTCAAGACGGGCGTCGTCGATCCGCCGGCGGGCCTTGGTCCCGTTGCGCGCGACAGGGTGGCGGCGCTTCTCATCTATGCGGCGAAGGGCTTTGCGATGGTCCTCGACCGGGCCCTGACGGAATCCGGGGCCGAGCCGCCGGAGGTTTCGCTCACGGCCGCGACCGTGCTCGCATCGCTGAAGGTTCCGGCGAAGTGGATCACGAAGAAGATCACGGACGCCGAAACACGCCGCCAGGTCCAGGCGATGTACGACGAGCTGATGGCGACGGGGCGCGTCGACGCCACGCTGCCCGAGGACGACCGCATGGTGCGTGATCTGCACCGGGCCGAGGTGGTGGCACCGCGCGAGGCGGCGCAGGCGGCCGAACGCGCCAAGCGCGTCGCGGGTCCCGCGCCCGCGCCGAAGCCCGCCCGGGCCCCTCAGGTCCGCAAGCCCGCGGCGATCGCCGGTGCGAGGGAGCCGAAGGCTGCACAGTCCGCGGTCGCGCCGGCAGCGTCACCGCCCGCTTCGGAGGAGGCGGTCCCGCCTACGGTCGCCTCGGTCCGGACGCATGGGGAGGCGCCGGCTCCGGTGCCGCTTCATGCGCGCGCGGAACCGGTGACCCATTCGTCCGCGCCCCGCTACTATCTCCTTGAAAGCGACGATCTGGAACGGGCGCCCTCGATCGGCCCGAAGCTTGCCGAGCGCCTCGCCGCGGGCGGCATCATCACCGTCGCGCACTTCCTGGCGGCGGACAGCGAGTCCGTCGTGGCGCTGCTCGGCGACAGTCGGTTCCACGCCGACACGATCGAGCGCTGGAAGAAGGAAGCGCAGCTCGTGCTCACGGTGCCCGGCCTGCGCGGCACACATGCACAGTTGCTCGTCGGAGCGGGCTACGACACCGCCGAGGCCGTCTCGTCCGCCGATCCGGTGGCACTGTCATCGGCGCTCCTCACGTTTGCGACGACACCGGCCGGCACCCGCATCCTGCGCAACGGCGACGCGCCCGACGTCGAAGCCGTCACGCGGTGGGTGCACTCCGCGCAGGAGGTTCTTGCCGCCTGATCGGGGAAACAAGACCGGCTGACGAGGCGCGCAGAACACACCGTTTGCTCGTTCAGGCGGTCTTCCAGATTTCGCCGCACTCTCTCCGCAGTGGGGCCCGCTTCATCGCGCATGGCACGTGTGCCGCCCGTCCTCGTTCTCACGCACCAGGACGGCGGAACGTACATGCCCATCGATCCATCACGATGCGCGGAGGATACCATGCCGACAACCAGCGCCGTACGCGACCGCATTCTCTCGCATAGCCTGGGGCTCGTGAGCGCGCACGGCCTGTCATCCCTTTCGATCGGCGACCTGGCGCGGGATCTGGAGCTCTCGCGCAGCGGTCTCTTCGCCCACTTCGCGGACAAGGAGGCCTTGCAGCTCGGCGTCATCGAGAAGGCAGCCACCCTGTTCGTCTCGGATGTCGTCGAAGCCGGCACGCGCGCCGGCGCCGGCGAGCGGCGCCTCAGTGCCCTTTTCGAGCGCTGGCTATCCTGGTCGCGCGCCCCGCGACTCAACGGCGGCTGTCCGTTCGTGCATGCGAGTGCTGAGAGCGATGCCTTGCCGGCGGCCGTCCGCGTCAAGCTCGAGGAATTCCTAAGCGGCTGGTCCGACACGTTGAAATCCGCGATCGAGGACGCCGGGACAGCGGGCGAGCTCGCCCCTGGGCTCGACGCCGATCAGCTCGTTTTCGAGCTTTACGGTCTCTATCTCAGCCACCATTTCTGGCACTGGTCGATGAAGGACCGCAGGGCGCAGGAGCGCACGATGCGGGCTTTCGAGCGGCTTCTCGCGGCGAGCCGGGCCTGACAGCTTCACCTGCGGCGCAGGAGTGACGGACGCCGTCAATCGTCTTGCGTCGCGCGGCCCGAGCGGCCAATATCGGTGCCGTTCCGAGGGGCGCCGGTCGTCCGGCTGAGATCTGCGCAATCGAGCGCGAGCACCCTTCGAACCTGATCCGGGTCATGCCGGCGAAGGGACGGACAGACACCCCGGCTTCACCCGGGTCCACTCCCTTGAGCGGCGTGACGCAACGAACCACGCGGCGCTGCGCGCGTGGCACGCACGGGAGCCGACCCATGAACAAGCCGACGCGCCCTTCCGATCTCGCCCTGCCGTCCGTCACCACCGGGCCGCTCAGCGCTTCGCGCAAGGTTTATTCGTCGCCCGACGGGCATCCCGAGCTCGAGGTCCCGTTGCGCGAGATCGCGCTGACCGACCCGAGCGAGCCGGCCTTCCGGGTCTATGATTCGTCCGGCCTCTACACCGATCCCGACGCGGCCATCGACGTTGCCGCGGGCCTGCCGCGGCAACGCACGGCCTGGATCACGGAGCGCGGGGGCGTTGCGGCCTACGCCGGGCGCACGGTGAAGCCGGAGGACAACGGGCATGTCTCGGGCACGCATGCGGCGCGCGTGTTCCCTCTCTCCCATGAGCCGTTGCGCGCGCAGGCGAACGCGCCCGTCACACAGCTTGAATTCGCGCGCGCGGGCCTCGTCACGAACGAAATGATCTACGTCGCGCACCGCGAGAACCTTGGTCGCCGGGCCGCGCTCGAGCGCGCGGAGGCGGCCGTCGCCGACGGCGAGAGCTTCGGCGCGGCGATCCCGCCCTTCATCACGCCGGAGTTCGTGCGCGCCGAGCTCGCCCGCGGGCGGGCCATCATCCCCGCCAACATCAACCACCCCGAGCTCGAGCCGATGGTCATCGGCCGCAACTTCCTCGTCAAGATCAACGCCAACATCGGCAACTCCGCCGTGACCTCGTCGGTGGAGGAGGAAGTGGAGAAGATGGTGTGGGCGATCCGCTGGGGCGCCGATACGGTCATGGATCTCTCGACGGGACGCAACATCCACACGACGCGCGAGTGGATCCTGCGCAACGCGCCCGTACCGATCGGCACGGTGCCGATCTACCAGGCCCTGGAGAAGTGCGGCGGCGATCCCGTCAAGCTCACGTGGGAGATCTATCGCGACACGCTGATCGAGCAGTGCGAGCAGGGCGTCGACTATTTCACCATCCACGCCGGCGTGCGGCTCGCGTTCGTGCCGCTCACGGCAAACCGTGTGACCGGCATCGTCTCCCGCGGCGGCTCGATCATGGCCAAGTGGTGCCTGGCGCACCACAGGGAGAGCTTTCTCTACGAGCGCTTCGAGGAGATCTGCGACATCATGCGGGCCTACGACGTCTCCTTCTCGCTCGGCGACGGCCTGCGCCCCGGCGCGATCGCGGACGCCAACGACCGCGCGCAGTTCGCCGAGCTCGAGACGCTGGGCGAGCTCACGAAGATCGCCTGGGCGAAGGGCTGCCAGGTCATGATCGAAGGCCCCGGGCACGTGCCGATGCACAAGATCAAGGTGAACATGGACAAGCAGCTCGCGGCGTGCGGGGAAGCGCCGTTCTACACGCTGGGGCCGCTCACGACCGACATCGCGCCGGGCTACGACCACATCACGTCGGGAATCGGTGCCGCCATGATCGGCTGGTTCGGCACGTCCATGCTCTGCTACGTGACACCGAAGGAGCACCTGGGCCTGCCCAACCGCGACGACGTGAAGACCGGCGTCATCACCTACCGGATCGCGGCGCACGCCGCAGACCTCGCCAAGGGGCACCCGGCGGCGCAGCTGCGCGACGACGCCCTGTCGCGCGCCCGATTCGAATTCCGCTGGGAGGACCAGTTCAACCTCGGCCTCGACCCGGAGACGGCCCGGGCCTTCCACGACGAGACGCTGCCCAGGGAGGCGCACAAGGTTGCCCATTTCTGCTCCATGTGCGGGCCGAAGTTCTGCTCGATGAAGATCACCCAGGACGTGCGCGACTACGCGGCGCGCCTTGAGGCAGCGGAAGCCGGCATGGCCGATATGGCGAGCAAATTCCGCGACATGGGCGGCCGGCTCTATGTCGACACGGAGGCGGCCTCCGCGGCGGATCGGGAGGGCGAAGACGAACGGCACGGGCTGGATCGCCGCTGAGGGTCTCGGTGCGAGGCTCAAAGGGCGGCTCTGCCGGAGCCGGAGCCGAAGAGCATAACATTCCTCGGGATAGAGGCCGCTCCATCTTGGCGGCGACTCGCACCACACCCTACATTTGCGGAAGGAAAGCCTTACCGCGAAGCGAACGCCCCTGAGCCGCCCATGAGCCAGACCGCTCCATGATCGATACGCCCGCGCCGCAGGTGCGCCCCCGCGACCCCCGTGTCGATTTCTTCCGCGGTCTCGCCCTCATCTTCATCTTCATCGATCACATCCCCGACAACACCTGGGCTTACGCCACCTTGAAGAACTTCGGCTTCGCCGATGCGAGCGAGGTCTTCGTGCTGCTCTCGGGCTATTCGGCGGCGCTGGCCTACGGCCTTGGAACGTCGGGGCCGCTCAGCCCGTCGTTCCGGCGCGCGTTCAAGCGGGCCGGCCGGATCTATCTGTGGCATATCGCGATTTTCATCGCCTCGGCCGTCATGCTGTACATCGCGGCGCATGTGTTCCGCGACCCCGCCTATGTGCACAACATGTTCCTGCAGAGGCTGGCGCAGGACCCGGCGGGCGCCGTCCTTGGTGCGCTGTCGCTGACCTATCAGCCCAACCAGATGAACATCCTGCCGCTGTACGTGGTGCTGATGCTCTGGTTCCCGGTCATGCTGATGTTGTTCCGCCGCGGCGTGCTGGCGGGGCTTGCGGTCTCGGCCGGCATCTGGGCGGTGGCGAACGCCTTCAAGATCAACCTGCCCGTCAACACGCCGGGAGAAGGCTGGTTCTTCAACCCGTTCGCCTGGCAGCTCCTGTTCACGACCGGCGCCGCCGCCGCCATTCTCGCCCGCAGCCACGAATTGACGAAACGGTCCGCCGTCCTCGCCATGGCGATCCTCTACGTCTCGTTCTCCTTCCTCTACGCGGCGCCGTGGGTGCCGATCTCCTGGCTGCCGGACAATCCGCTGCTGCCTCCCAACCTCCTCGGCACCGTCAGCAAGCCCGATCTTTCGGCGTGGCGCTTCCTGCACGTCCTGGCGCTGGCCTACGTGGCGGGTTCTCTGATCCCGGCCTCGGCTCCCTGGCTCAACCGTCCCGCCGCCCGCGCCGTCTCGCTCTGCGGACGCAACGCGCTGGAGATCTTCGCGCTCGGCACCATTCTCTCGTTCATGGGCTGGATCATCCTGCGCCAGCTCGGGACGTCGGCCACGCTGGAGCTCTTCGTCACGGTCGCCGGGATCGCGGCCATGGCCGCCGCGGCACGGCTGCTCACCCAGCGCAAGACCGGCCGCCTGCAGAGCCAGCCCGCCTCCTGACGCCCGGCGGGCGTCGCGCCGCCGTGCCGCCCCAGAGCAGCGGCCGGTGACGTGTCGGAGCCTCTTTTCATCCCCGCGCGAATATGCGAGCCTTTCATCAGGATGCAACAACGGGAAGGAGGTGATCCGATGTCGAGTGGGATCTTGCAGGCTGCGATGTCGCGGTCGCTTGGGCACGCTTCGGAACACCTTCCGGAGACCGCCTGAGGGCATCAGAGCGACCCGGGCGTTTGCCCGGTGCATCGCACCGATCTCACGGGGCCGCTCGGAAACGAGCGGCCCTTTGTTTTCCGCCGCCGCGTGACGCAGCAGCATTTGACGCAGCGCAAGTCTGACGTCTCCCCGCCGATGCTAGGCAGATGGCGAGCCAGCGACAGGGAAGCCGAGCCCATGAACCACCGCCATCGCAAAGTCGTGCATGCCATCTTCGCCCACCCCATCCCCGCCAACCTCGATTTCAAGGAAGTGGAGAGCACGCTGAGAGAGCTCGGCGCCGAGATCGAGGACCGCAGCGGATCGCGCATTGCCGTGACGCTGAAGGGCCACACGGTGCTCTTTCACCACGCCAACCATTCGGTGCCGAAGGACGAGGTGGTGCAGATCCGGCGCTTCCTCATCGACTGCGGCGTGGCGCCGGAGCAGTATCCGCTCTGAGGCCGGCAAGGCCGGGCGGCAGGTGAACGATCGGCGCAGGCCTTCGACCGGCCTCATCGGCTCATGCAGCGCGCGACCTTGACCCCGCAGGCTGCCATGCCGCGCTTGCTGCATTCGGACCGCGCTCTCGACTTGGCGCCGGATTCATCCGCGGCCCAGGCTGCTCCCCATTGCGTCCCGCCAAGCCCACCCAGCACCGACCCGGTCGCGAGCGCAAAGCAGCCGTTCTTCACCCAGACGCCGATCTGACAGTCGCTGGCGTGCTGTCGGCATTCGTTCATGGCCTTTGTCTCAGCCTCCGAGCGCGACGAGCTGTTCCATGCGGCTCCCCAGGACAGCGTCTTGGTCGAGACGGCGACCGCGCCATAGCTCGTGGGGGTTGCCGGGGCAGCCGGCCGGGACGGCCGCGGCGACGCATAGACGTCGTCGTCAGAGGTCGAATTGTCGTCGGGCTCGATCCCGAAAAAATCGTCGTCGTCGTCGGACGGCGCTCTCGCCGCCGGCTCGGGGTCCCGCTGTACGCAGCGGCCAACGTCCCGGTTCGGCATTCGCCAATAGAACCGACCGCCAGAGGCGTCACACTTTTTGCAGGTATCGTAGGTCGGATTGCCGACGCTCATGCTGGCGCAGCCCCAGCCGGGACCGAACCGGTCGCGCGGGTCCTCCCAGGCCTGGGCCTCGGCGGCAACTGAAAACGCAACCGAAGTCGCGAGCGCCGTTCCCGTTCGCGTCAACGCCGTTGCGACGCGATGAATGCCCTTATTCCGCCGTGTCATGATCCGCCCCCGCCACGGTCATCGAAGGCTCGACAATGAGCGGCCAGAGAACGGCTGTGAAGATCGGCGGAATTGAAACCTGTCAATAGAATCGCAATGCTGAAATATTGGGCTGCAAATGAGCCACTATCACGGATGCAACAGCAAATCGATTGGCACTTTCCCGGGGCTATGCGGCCGGTCTCGGGCGACAGCCCACGGAGCCGCTCGGCGGTGCCGGACGCGTTGGGAGAACCCGGCGGCCGCCGTCGGTCCGACGGCGATTCGCCGGAAGCCGTTGCGAGCCGCAACCCGCCTCGTCAATCGACTGGACTACCCCAACAACGGTGACCGAATGGCCTCGGGTGGCACGTACGATCCCGCTCAGCGGCCGCTCGTTTCGTCCGCATGCGAACGACCCACCAGCCGAGCTACGGACGTCGTCCGAGACCATCACATTCAGACGCCTCGACATATTTCCAACAAGCCCGCATGATGCTCCTCCAGCGGGGGGCGGATCTTGTCATATCGAGGGGAGTAGCAGTTCGTGTTCAATCGTGGTCCAGGTTCCGAGTCCGGCGCGCCCAAGCCGCCCACACCCGCCATGTCCGGGCTCACGCCGACGCCGCCGCCCGTCGCCGCACGGCCCGGCGGGTCGCCCTTCGAGCGCGCGAGTTCCGCCGGGGGCAACTCGGTCATCGGCACCGATCTCACCATCATGGGCGAGAAGATCACGATCATCTCGCAGAACAAGCTCACCATCGACGGCGACGTTCACGGCGATATCCATGGCCGCCAGGTCGTGATCGGCGAGGAAGGCTCGGTCATCGGGACCGTCAACGCCGACGCCATCGAGGTGCGCGGCGGTGTCAAGGGTGCCATCAGGGCGGGGACCGTCACCTTGCACCCGACAGCCCAGGTCGAGGGCGACATCATGCATCAGACGCTGTCGATCGCCGAGGGGGCGCAGTTCGACGGCCGTGTCCGCCGCGCCAAGGATCCGGCCGACCTGAAACCCAACCTCGACGTCTCGTCGTTCGAGACGCTGAGGATGCAGGCGCTGACCAACGGAGGCTGAGGCCGCATGGCTTTGCCCCAGGCATCCGGCTCCGGCGCCGAAGGGTTCCGGAGCCGTGCTTTTTCGGCGGCGGCGACGGCAGCTCCGGTCGCGCGTCCCGTCATCCTGCTGACCGGGTTCGGACCATTCCCCGGCGTGCCGCAGAACGCCTCGGCCGAGGTCGTCGAGGAGCTGGCGCATCTGTGCGTGCCCCGCTTCCCTGACGTGTCCTTCGCCGCGGCCACGCTGCCCGTCGATTGGAGAACGAGTCCCGAGGCCTTAGCCGAGCTCCTCTCCGCCCACCGGCCCGCCGTCGCCCTCCACTTCGGCGTCTCGGTACGCGCGTCCGGCTTCGTCATCGAGCAGCACGCCTACAACGAGACGCGGGCAGGCCCCGACGCCGCAGGCCGGACGGCTGCGCATACCCGCCTCGTCCCAGGCGACCGTGCACGCCGCCGAGCGACGCTGCCGCTCCAGGCCATCGTGCGCGCTCTCGAGCGCGCAGGCCATCCTGTCCTGCTCTCCGACGATCCGGGGCGCTATCTGTGCAACGCCGTCCTCTACCACTCGCTGCGGCATGCGGCGCGCGCCTCGCCTCGCGTGCGGACGGGCTTCATCCACCTTCCCGCCGCGCTCGATCGCACGGCCCCCGGCGAAGCGGGCCGGCTCGGCTGGGCGGAAGCCATCACCGGCGGCCTCGTGCTGATCAAAACGTGCCTCGCTTCATTGCGCGGCGCGCGACGTTCCCTGTCTTGACCAACGAGTTCCGGATTCTCGTGTGGTGTGCCGGGATCGATCGGGCCCCGGATATCCATCAAGGGGCGACTGGGGCGCTGGCGGCGCCCCGACGCCTACTCGGCGGCCGGGTTTGCAAGGAACGCGTGCGCATCCTCCTGGCGCTCGAAGATGTGCGGGGCGAGACCCCGCTTCGACAGGGCCTCCTGCATCTTGAGGCGCATGAAGGCCGACGTCGTATAGCGCGTCGTCGTGAGGTAGTGGTCGTCCATCAGGTGCTGGATCATCTCGGCGTAGTCGTCGTAGAGATCCTCCGCGATGCGGCAGCCGTCATGGTTGACGACGGAATTGACGCGACGGCCGGCGGCCACGCACGCGGCGACGAGCGTCTTGCGCAGGTCGTCGATGTCGCTCTTCTTGCGCACGCTCCACCCTTCGAGGTTGACGAAGAGGATGTTGCGGTCGCTGTCATAGCTGACACGCTCGGAGAGCTTGAGGTTCAGCAGCTCCGACAGGAGCTCCATCGGCTCGTCGACAAAGATGCGCCGGTCCATGGGCATCGGCTTGTTGATGATCGGCTTGAAGTCCATGTGGGCAAGAATGTGCTTCTCGATGTCGATGCCGGGCGCGACCTCGATGAGCTCCAGGCCGCCGGGCGTGAGCTGGAAGACACACCGCTCGGTGACATAGATGACCGGCTGCGACTTGCGGCTCGCGTAAGGTCCGCTGAACGTGATCTGCTCGACGTTGCTGACGAACTTCCGCGCCCGGCCCTCCTTGATGATCTTGAGCTTGCCGTAGTGGATCTCCACCTCCAGCCCGCCGGCCGTGAAGGTACCGGCGAACACGACCGCGCGCGCGTTCTGCGAGATGTCGATGAAGCCGCCGCAGCCATTGAGCCGGCCGCCGAACCGGGACGTGTTCACGTTGCCGAACTGGTCGCATTCCGCCATGCCGAGGCAGGTCAGGTCGAGGCCGCTGCCGTGGTAGAAGTCGAACATCTGGTTCTGGTCGATGATCGCGTGCGCATTCGCCGACGCGCCGAAGCTCGAGCCTCCGGCGAGCACGCCGCCGATGGCGCCGGCTTCCGTCGTCATGGTGATGTAGGGCGTGACGCGCTCCTCGGCCGCCACGGCCGCGACGCCATCGGGGGCGCCCACGCCGAGGTTGATGACGCCGTTCGGCGGCAGCTCGAACGCCGCGCGGCGGGCAATGATCTTGCGCTCGTCGAGCGCCATTTTCGCCATGTTCTCGACCGGGATGCGGATCTCGCCCGAGAGTGACGGGTTATACATGACGCCGTAGTTCATGCGGTGCATCTCGGGCTGCTCGGCGACAACGACGCAGTCCACCAGGATGCCGGGGACCTTCACGTCCTTGGGCTTGATCGAGCCGGTCTCGACGATGCGCTCCACCTGCGCGATGACGACGCCGCCATTGTTGTGGGCGGCCATGGCCTGGGCGAGCACATCGAGTGTGAGGCACTCCTTCTCCATGCTCAGGTTGCCGGCAGGATCGGCGCTCGTCGCGCGGATGAGGGCGACGTCGATGGGCGTCGCCTTGTAAAACAGCCACTCCTCGCCCTCGACCTCGACGTGCTTGACGATGTCCTCCTCCGTCACCTCGTTGACCTTGCCGCCGCCGAGGCGGGGATCGACGTAGGTGTGCAGGCCCACCTTGGTGAAGAGGCCCGGAGAGCCCGCCGCGCACGAGCGGTAGAGCTTGGAAATGACGCCCTGGGGCAGGTTGTAGCCGGTGATCTTGTTCTCCTGCGCCGCCTGCGCGACTTTCGGCATGCGCCCGAAGTTGGCGGCGATGACACGGGAGAGAAGTCCTTCGTGGTGGAGGCGGCCGGTACCGAGACCCTTCGAGTCGCCGGCGCCCGCACACATGATGAGCGTGAGGCCCTTCGGTGCCTTGGTCTCGACGTAGCGCTTCTCCAGCGCCGCATGCAGCACTTCGGGAATGCAGCTCTGGACGAAGCCCGTGGTACAGACGACATCGCCGTCCTTGACGAGGGCGATGGCCTGCTCGGCGGAAATGACCTTGTTCTTGGTAATGGCGTCCATGGCTGCGGCGTCTCCCAGGTGGTCTCTTCCGGCCCCGGCAGAGGCATCGGCGCGCGCCTTGCCCGTCCCGTCCGGTTCGCTTTTTTTGAAGTGCGCGTGGATGATCCGTTCGGCGCCGATACATACCTGCAACTTGGCGCCGCGCGACCTACTCCGCTGGGTAGAACCTGCCTATCCGTACGCCGCGGCGGGTGCGCGCAGGCCGGACTCAGCGGCCCGACGGGCTGAGCGCCAGCTATGTTCCGATTTTGTTCCGCATCGGCTGCGCCCCAAAGATTGGCCGCAATCGGGAGCGATTTTTTACACGGCCCGACAGCGCACCGGATGGCTGCGAGAGGAGGATCCTTGCCCATGTCACGAACCGCTGCCCGCATGGCGCCGCTCATGGCTCCCCGCATCGTCCCGCTGATGGCCGCTGTGTTGGTGACCGGGCTTGCAGGCGGGGTGGCTGAGGCCGCCGGCTCATTCGAAACGCTCGCCGGGACGTGGCGCGGCGCGGGCCGCGTGCACCTGTCGAACGGCCAGTCGGAAGCCTTGAGCTGCAAGGCCTATTTCACGACCAAGCAAGCGGGCTCCGGGCTCGGCATCGCGTTGGCCTGCGCCAGCGCCTCCAACAAGATCGACCTGCGCGCAAGCCTTGTGCAGGCCGGCGAGGCGATCTCGGGCAGTTGGGAGGAGAGGTCCTTCAACTCCACCGGCAATGTCACGGGGACCTATGCCAACGAGCGGATCGACCTGTCGATCGACGGCACCATCAAGGCGACCATGTCGATCACGCTCGAGGGCAAGAGCCAGCTCATCTCGATCTCCACCGACGGGCAGGGCTTCAAGTCCGTGGACCTGGAGCTCGAACGCGGCTGAAGTCGGCAACCGCGGCCGATCGGCCACGCTGTCCGGCACGAAGCTGTGCTAGAAGCGCCGGGAGCTGCTTCGGCCGGAGGTCCCGGCCGCCCAGCCTCCCTTGCTCCGCCGGAGACCCCGTTCATGCCGAACTTTCGCTTCAAGGTCTTCGTGCTGGCGCTTGCCACCGGATTGATCGGCGCGAGCCTGCTCCCGGCCGAGGCCGGCTTCCGGCGCAATCGCGGCTATAATGGTTTGGAGCAGGGCTTCGTCGTCGCCAACAGCCGCTTCGGCAACGGCAGCGTGCGGGGTGCCGTCCGCGAGGCCCGCAACGGAGTGCAGGTCCAACTGCCCGGCGGGACCTGGGTCTACTGCCGCGCGAGCTGCTCGGAGACCCTGCGCGTCCAGACGGTCGACCAGTTCGAGACGGGTGGCCGGATGGTCGGGTTCGGCACGGCGCCGCTCGAATGCGGCATCTTCGGCTGCCTCGATCTCGGCACCCGCTGGCGCGACTGATCTTCAGGCGAGAAACGGATTGGAGCGGCGCTCGGCACCAATGGTGCTCGTGGGTCCGTGCCCGCAGATGAAGGCGAACTCGTCGCCGAGCGGGAAAAGCTTCGTCTTGATCGCGCTGATGAGCGCGTCGTGATCGCCGTACGGGAAGTCCGTGCGCCCGATCGAGCCACGGAAGAGGACATCGCCCGCCAGCATGAACTTCTGCCGCTTGTTGACGAACACGACCGAGCCCGGCGAATGGCCGGGACAATGCAAGACCTCGAACGTATGGCCGGCGACGGAAGCCGTATCGCCCTCCTTCAGCCACCGGTCGGGCGTCACGTTAGACGCGGGAATGCCGTACGCCGCGCCCTGCGAGGCGAGATTGTCGAGCAGGATGCGGTCGGCCTCGTGCGGGCCTTCGATACCGACGCCGAGCCTCCGGCGCAGCTCGTCCGCGCCGCCGGCATGGTCGATGTGGCCGTGGGTCAGCAGGATCTTCTCGACGGTAAGGCCGAGCTCGGCCACGGCCGCCTCGATCGCTTCGAGGTCGCCGCCCGGATCGACGACGGCTCCGGTCTTGGTCGCCTCGTCCCAGATGAGGGTGCAGTTCTGCTGGAACGGGGTGACGGGAATGATCGCCGCCTTGAGCCCGCTCTTCGCCGCGGTTTGTTCGTTCATGTCGCCTCCGGCCGCGCCGCGCCGGCACGAGGGCGGCGCATCGCATGCCTTTGCCGTTTACCTAGTGCGTATGGTGCCCGCGCGCGAGCCTTTTCCCGTTCCCGCGCGGCGCCGACGGTCGCGGTCTGCTGATCGCGAAACCGCTGGCCTCTCGCTGCTCGCTAGACGCTGCCGGCAGCCGCCACCGCGACGAAGCTCTTGCGCGCGTGCGTCACGGCAGCCCGATTGCGGTCGGCCGTGTAGTAGTCGCCGAGCACCAGGACGTCCATGTCCGTGCGCAAGTAGCAGGAGATCGCCTGCTCGGGCGCGTTCACGACCGGCTCCTGCCGGTTGAAGCTCGTGTTGAGGATGACCGGGATGCCCGTAAGCTTGGCGTATTCCTCGATGACGCCGTAATAGCGCGGGTTCGCCGCCCGCTCGATGGTCTGGATGCGGCCCGTGCCGTCGACGTGCGCAGCGGCCGGGATCAGGTGGACCTTGTCGGGATGGATGCGCGGCGCGAGCGTCATGAACGGATCGGGCTGGCTCACGTCGAAGAACTCGGCCGCGCGCTCCAGGAGCACGACGGGCGCAAACGGACGGAACGCCTCGCGATGCTTGATCTTGGCATTGATAAGGTCCTTGATTTTGTTGTCGCGCGCGTCCGACAGGATCGAGCGGTTGCCGAGCGCGCGCGGTCCCATCTCCGCGCGGCCCTGGAACCAGCCGACGATCTTCTGTTCGCTCAAGTCCTGCGCGACCGTCCGCAGGAGCTCGCCCTCCTCGAGCTTGCGGTAGGCAAGCCCCGCGCGATCGAGCGCCGCCTCGATCTCCGCGTCCGTGAACGCCTTGCCGTAGAACGCGTGCGTCAGCTCGAACGTGCGCGGATTGCCGAGGGTCTGGTGCCAGTGCCACAGCGCGGCGCCCAGCGGTGCGCCCGTATCGGAGGCGCACGGGGGCACCCAGACGCGGGTGAAGTTCGTGTCGCGGAGGATGCGGGCGTTGGCGACGCAGTTGAGGCCGACGCCGCCCGAAATGACGAGGTTGCGCGAGGACTGGCGCCTCTCCATCGCGCACGATGTGCAGGATCGCCTCCTCGATGGTCACCTGCAGGGCATGCGCGAGGTCCCGATGGTGGTCGGTCAGCGGATCCTGGCGGGCGCGCGGCGGACCGAACGTCTCGTAGAACTTCCACTTGACCGGGCGCAGAAGACCGTGCGTGTCGAAGGAGACGTACTCGCGGTTGATGCGGAACTGCCCATCGGGCCTGAGCTCGACGAGCTCGCGGAACCTTGGCAGATAGGTCGGCCCGCCGCAGGCCGCCAGCGCCATGACGGTGCCTTCCTCGAAGACCTTGAAGCCGAGGTATTCCGTGACGCACGTGTAAAGCATGCCGAGGCTGTCGAAGAAGTCGCTCTGCCACTGCCGCTCGAGCTTCGTGCCCCTTCCGATGTAGCCGCTGGTCGAGGTGTCGTCGCCGTAGCCGTCCATCACGAGCACGGCGGCTTCCTCGAAGGGCGAGACGTTGAACACGGCCGCATGCGTGTCGTGATGCGAGACCTGAACGATCCTGGGAATCTTGCGGTAGCCGTAGCGGCGACCGAGCCCCATCCACAGGCGGAACGGCAGATTGACGATCGCTGACGCCTGCACGCGGTGGGCACTCGGGCGCAGCAGATTGAGGCTCGCCGGAAGCTTGGCCGTGACGCTGGCGTAGAACGTCGGGCGCAGGCGGGCCATGTCCCACGGCGTCGCGAGCACGTCGATGTCGTCCAGCGTGAGCCCGCCGTCGGCGAAGAGCGTGTCGAGGCAGTGGGCGGGAAACTCCAGCGTGTGCTTCTGGCGGTTGAAGCGCTCCTCCTCCAGGACGGCCGTCGGCACGCCGTCCCGAAGTAGGGCGAGGCCGGTGTCGTGCGTCTTGGTGACGATACCGAGGATGTTCACGGGGTTGCGGGTCCTGAGTGTCTTGTATTTGCGCCATCCGATACGGGGTTGCACCGCCCCGAGCCAGGGTCAGCGCGCCGATGTCGCAGCTGGGATCTTGCAGGAACGCTCCGTGCTCGTTAGTCAGCCCAGGCCCTATTTGTCCAATCCCGCGCCATCGCGGCGTTAATGGACCGGAGTTGTAGAAGCAGCAGAGTGTGGCGTTGCGGCTGACGGCCGGGGCCGGGCCGTGTAGCCTCGGCGCGGATTCGGGGACGGCTCGCCGGCAAGGACGACGACGCATGCAGTTGCGGGAGATGCGCTACGCCACCATCACCGGCACGGAGGTGAAGGTCAAAGTCGGCTCGGCAACGGAAGCGAAAGCCGCGATCAAGGAGTTGCGGCACAAGAAGAAGGAGGTGGCCCTTCTGAAGCGCCGCGTAGCGAGCGAGCTGAAACGGGCCAGGACGGCCGAGGCCAAGGCCGAGAAGGCGGCGGCCAGGACCCGGCGCTCCGGCGGCTTCATGGCCACTCTCGCCCGGCTCTCCTCCGTCTTCAGCGACGACGATCATGCCGAGGACGTCGAGCGGTTGGAAAAAGACCTCCAACACACCGAAGAGATCCTGCACAATATCGATAGCTGCATCATTCAGCTCGAAGGCCGGCTCCTGAGCTGACGGCAAGGACGCGGTGCCCCATGCGCCCCTCACCCATAGCCCTGGTCGTCAACGGCGAGGCGCGTCAAAGCCGTGCCGAAACGCTGGCCGAGCTGATCGATATGCAGGAGCTCGGCGAGGCGCGGATCGCCACCGCCGTCAACGGCGCCTTCGTGCCGGCGCGCGCGCGGGCGAGCCGGCGCCTTGAAGCCGGCGACCGCGTCGAGATCCTCTCCGCGCGTCAGGGTGGATGACGCCGCAGGCGTCAGGGCGGATGACGCCGCGGGCTTATTCGAGATCCTGCACGACCGCGCCGCCGCCGGTGCCGCCCTTCACGCGGGCGGACAGCGTCGCCTGGATGAAGGGATCGATGTCGCCGTCGAGCACGTCGTCGGGGGCTGTCGACTGCTCGCCCGTACGCAGGTCCTTCACGAGCTGATAGGGCTGCAGCACGTAGGACCTGATCTGATGCCCCCAGCCGATATCGGTCTTGGCGGCCTGATCCGCGGACGCCTGCGCCTCGCGCCGCTTGAGCTCCATCTCGTAGAGGCGCGCCCGCAGCCGCTTGAAGGCGATGTCCTTGTTCTGGTGCTGCGAGCGCTGCTCCTGCGCGAAGATGACGATGCCCGACGGCTTGTGCACCAGCCGCACCGCGCTTTCCGTCCGGTTCACGTGCTGGCCGCCGGCGCCCGAGGAGCGGGCGAACGTGATCTCGACGTCGGCCGGGTTGACCTCGACCTCGATCGTGTCGTCGATGACCGGATAAACCGTGACGGACGCAAAGCTCGTGTGCCGGCGGGCGTTGGAATCATAGGGCGAGATGCGCACGAGTCGGTGCACGCCCGCCTCCGTCTTGAGCAGGCCAAAGGCGTTGTCGCCCTCGATCTCCAGCGTCGCCGACTTGATCCCCGCCTCCTCGCCCGGGCTCTCGTCGATGAGGCGCACCTTGAAGCCGCGCCGCTCCGCCCAGCGCATGTACATGCGCATGAGCATGGACGCCCAGTCCTGGCTCTCCGTGCCGCCGGCTCCGGCATGCACCTCCAGGTAGGCGTTCATGCCGTCGGCCTCGCCCGAGAGCAGAGCCTCGACGCTGCGCTGCTGCACCTCGTGCTCGAGCTTGGTCAGAAGTGTTTCTGCCTCGGCCACGCTCGCTTCGTCGCCCTCGGCCTCGCCGAGCTCGATCAGTGTCAGATTGTCCTCGAGATCGCGCTCCATGCGCTTGAAGCTCGACAGCGATTTCTCGAGCGACTGGCGCTGCCGCATCACCTTCTGGGCTTCCGATGGCTTCGACCACAACGAGGGATCCTCGGCGCGGCGGTTCAGCTCCGCGAGACGTTCTTCGGCTTGCTCCGGGTCAAAGATACCTCCTCAGAAGCGCGAGCGCCTCTTGGATGGAATCGACAGTCTT
Organism: uncultured Hyphomicrobium sp.; assembly: GCA_964589785.1. GTDB lineage: Bacteria > Pseudomonadota > Alphaproteobacteria > Rhizobiales > Hyphomicrobiaceae > JAGVSR01. The sequence goes on along the minus strand of CAZPUQ010000001.1, from coordinate 309,937 downwards.
TTGCGCTTCGGCGCGCATCGTGTGGCCTCCGGAAACAAGCCTTCGCGGGGGAAGGGGATTCGGTCGAATGCATATAGTGGCGGCGCGGCGAGGTGTAAACGGCAGGGCGAGGCGGCGTCGCGCCTCACGCCCGGCCTACCGGACACTCACTACCAGACACTCTCCGGCGGACGCGGGCGCGGCGGGGGCGCGTTCCCGGGCGGCACCTCGGTCGGCGTCCATCCGGCGCCGGCTGCGGAAGGGGAATAGGCATCGTTGTCTCCGGCTGCGGGCGCAGCGCCGGCCGAGCCGGTATCGCTCACCTGGAAGCCAATGATCGAGTAGGCATCATCTGGCTCCTCGTTCGGCTTGAACGCCTCGAGGATCGCCTGCGGATCGGTAGGCGTGGCGCGCAGCCCCGTCTTCAGGTTCACGCGCACGAGCTTCAGTCCGGGCGGCACGCGGAAGGGTGCGGCGGGCTCGTCCGCCAAGGCTCGCTTCATGAACTCGCCGAAGATCGGCGCCGCAACGCCGCCGCCGGTGCGGCCCTTGCCCATCGGGCGCGGCGTGTCGAAGCCGACGAAGACGCCGACCACGAGATCGGGCGTGTAGCCGACGAACCACGCGTCGCGCTCCTCGTTGGTGGTGCCCGTCTTGCCTGCGATCGGCCGGCCGAGCGACTTCAGGACCGTCGCCGTGCCGCGCTGCACGACGCCTTCGAGGATCGAGGTCATCTGGTAGGCGGTATGCGGGTCGATGATCTGCTTGCGATCATCGGGAATGTCGGGCTCCGGCTGACCCTCCCACGTTTGCGCCGTGCAGCCGGTGCACTCGCGCGCATCGTGCTTCCAGACCGAGCGGCCCCAGCGGTCCTGGATGCGGTCGATCAGCGTCGCCCGCACGTACTTGCCGCCGTTGGCAAGCATGCAATAGGCCGTCGCCATGCGCAGGAGCGTCGACTCGCCCGCGCCGAGCGACATGGAGAGCACCGGCAGGAGGTCGTCGTAGATGCCGAAGCGCTTCGCATACTCGGTTATGATCGGCATGCCCACGTCCTGCGCCAGGCGCACCGTCATCTGGTTGCGCGATTTCTCGACGCCGACGCGCAGCGTGGTGGGACCGAACGACTTCTCCTTGTCGTAGTTCTCCGGCTTCCAGATGTCCTGGCCCGGCCCCTGCTCGATCTCGATCGGCGCGTCGAGGATGATGGACGTCGGCTTATAGCCGTTGTCGAGGGCGGCGGCGTAGACGAAGGGCTTGAACGACGAGCCCGGCTGGCGCTTGGCCTGGATGACGCGGTCGAACTGGCTCATGGCGAAGGAGAAGCCGCCGGCGACCGCCAGCACGCGGCCCGTGTGCGGGTCCATGGCCACAAGCCCGCCGCCGACCTCGGGGATCTGCATCAGCGACCACACGCCGTCGAGCTTGCGCGGATCCTTCGGCGCCACGTAGATCACGTCGCCGGCAGCGAGGATGTCGGTGACCGCCTTCGCCGTGGCCTTGGTGGCCGGCACCTTGGCCCATTTCACCTCGGCGAGCGTGATCTCGACGGCCTCGCGGTCCTTCGTCAGCGTGCCGTCCTGCTGGCGCGAGGGCCTGAGCCCCACGACCGCCTTGTCCTTGCCGGCCTGCAGGACGACGCCGAGCCGCCAGGGCATGATGTCGGAGGGGATGTCGATGGCGCCGAGCGGAACGCCCCAGTCGCCTGAGATGTCGATCTTGGCAACAGGTCCGCGCCAGCCCTGATCGCGGTCGTAGGCAACGAGGCCGTCGATGAGCGACAGCCGCGCCATCTCCTGCAGGCGGGGGTCGAGCGTGGTGCGCACGGACAGGCCGCCGGCGTAGAGCTTCTCCTCGCCGTATTGCGCGTGGATGGAACGGCGAACCTCCTCGGCAAAATATTCGGCGGCAAAGATGTGCGCCCCGGACGGGCGGAACTTCACCTCCAGGGGCTTCGCCTTCGCGGCGGCCGCCTCCTCGGCCGTGATGTAGCCGTTGTCGTCCATCTGATCGAGAATCCAGTTGCGCCGCTCGGTGGCCTTCTGGCGGTTGCGGAAGGGATGGTAGTTGTTGGGCGCCTTGGGCAGCGCGGCCAGGTAGGCGGCCTCCTCCAGCGTCAGGTCCTTCAGCTCCTTGTTGAAGTAGTTGAGGCCCGCCGCCGCGACGCCGTAGGCGCCGATGCCGAGGTAGATCTCGTTCAGGTAGAGCTCGAGGATCTTGTCCTTCGTGTACGCGCGCTCGATGCGGATCGCGAGGATCGCCTCCTTGATCTTGCGGTCGAACGTGCGATCGCTGGTCAGCAGGAAGTTCTTGGCGACCTGCTGGGTGATCGTGGACGCACCCTGGATCGCGCCCTTCCCCGTCATCTTCGTCTCGGCATACTTCACCGCCGCGCGCACGACGCCCTGCATGTCGATGCCGCCGTGATCGTAGAAGCGGGCGTCCTCGGCGGACAGGAAGGCGGCGATGACGCGTTTCGGGATCGTATTGATGGGCACGAAGATGCGCCGCTCGCGCGCATACTCAGCAATGAGCGAGCCGTCGTGGGCGTGAATGCGCGTCATTACCGGCGGCTCGTAGCGCGCCAGGCTCTCGTAGTCGGGCAGCTCCTTGGAGGCCTCGAACAGCAGGTAGCCCGCGCCGGCCGACAGAGCGACGAAGAGAATCACGACGAGCCCGAAGCTCCAGCCGAGGAAGCTCAAGAGCAGGCTCTTGCGCCGCCTCTTCCTTTTCGTCGGCTGAGCCGGGGGTGGATAGACGGGCGCTCGCATGCGATCCAAGAGTTGCCGATGACGTGAACGAATCCGGGTGCCGCGGCGGCTGCTCGATGCTCGGGGATTATCAAGCCTGCTTAAACGACTTACCGCAACGCAGCAATCAGGCCGGCTGGCACGACCACATTAGCATGAATTGTGGCGCCACGTCGTCCGCCTGCTGCCCGCCGCGCGCACCTACTCTTTTTCCTGTGCGAGGGGCGGCCCTGCAAGCGTTCCGACGGGTTTCGTCGGCTTACGGCGTCGCTGATGTTTCCCGTGTCGCGAAGAAGGCCTCCACGGCTGCCGCAATCGCGCCGGCCACCTTGTCCTGCCAGGCCGCGGACTGCATCAGCCGCGATTCCTCCGGATTGCTCACATAGCCGAGCTCGACGAGGACGGAGGGGGCGTGGGTCTGGCGCAGAACCTTGAACGCGGCCGACCGTTCGGGGTCCCGGGACATCGACACGCTCGATTTCATCTTGCGGACCAGGGTGCGGGAGAACTCGGCCGAGAAGTTCGCCGTCTCGCGCTTCATGAGGTCGATCAGGATGTTCTTGACATCATCGTTCTCCTCGCCCTGGCCGACATCGAGCCCCGCGACGAGGTCGGACGCGTTCTCCTTCTCCGCGATGGCCCGCGCCGCCGCGTCCGACGCCTTCTCCGAGAGGGTATAGACGGTGGCACCCTTGATCGACTGGGCGTAGCTTTCCTCAATGGAATCCGCGTGAATCGAGATGAAGAGGTCCGATCCGGCCTTGCGAGAGAATGCGAGCCGGTCGCTCAAGGATACGAAGACATCCTGCGCGCGGGTCAGGACGACCTCGTAGCGTCCGCGCTGCTCGAGCCGGCTCTGGAGCCGGCGGGCCACGGACAGCACGAGATTCTTCTCCAACAGGTTGCCCGCCCCGACCGCGCCGGGGTCGATGCCGCCATGGCCCGGATCAATCACGACAACGGGCCGGTCGGCCGACGGCTTGCGGGCGGGAGCGTCGGGCGGCGCGATCGACCGTTCGAGCGCCTCGTCGGCCGTCGGCGGCCGCTGGCGGCCGGCGCCCGTTCCTTCCCCGAACGCCGTCGCATCGGTGGGATTGAGCTCCACAGTCAAGACCACGCCGTCACCCGAACGCGCATGCGTCATGGCGGCACGAGGAATGGCCACGGGTCCCGTTGTATCTAAGACGATCCGCGCCTTATCCTCGGCGAGCTGGCCGTAGCGGAAGGCGGAGACGAGACCGCGCCCGGTGCGTCCGGTCCCGTCCGGCAGCCGGAAGGCGACACTCGGCAGATCGATGATCACCCTGTAAGGGTTGGCCAGCGAGAAGACCTCGGCCGTGACGCCGTGGGTCAGCGACAACTGGAACAGCGTCGTCTTGCGGTCGCCGATGACGTCGACGGACGTCGCCTCAGACACGGGCGGCGCCGGCTTGGAACTTGTAACGTCCTCATTTGCCTTGCTTTTCGCAATGACCGTGGTGGCGGCGCCAACCCACGTCAGGCCGTCGAGCAGGGAGAGACCGTCGCTCCCGGCCCGCGCCGAGGGGAGCGCCAGGCCGGCGAGCAGCAGCCCGGCGAGACACCAGCCCGCGAGACCTCGGCCCCACGGCCACCGTTGCTTTGGAGAGCCCCCCGGCATGTCCCCCATCAGCCCGCAGAAAAATTCAGAACGGGCCGAACGTTAACAAAAATTTTCCGGTTCGGCTGCAGGCTGGCGCCTGGGTTGGCGCATCCGGCGGCGCGTGTGGTCACCTTAACACTCTTGTCACCGGGACCGCGAACCCATTACACTTCCGTCAGCGTTCCGTTTCTCCGCGCCTCGTCGGAGCCACCGGAAGACGCGCGCCAGCGGCCTAACCCATTGACCGGCCATACCTGATGCCGGTGAGAGGTCGATCTGGGCAGCGGCGTTCCTCCCACGGCCACCGCATTGACGGGTGTTCGCGCGGATCGGCGAAGAACCGGAAGAGTTCTGGCAGCGGCCCCCCTTCCCTCCGTCAGGGACCGGTGTGCCCCTCAGGGCCCTCCCGCGATTTCCTCGTTCCGAAACGACCGCGCCGCGACGGAACGAACGCGTCGTCCTTTGCCGGCGGCTTGCCGGGCCCGTTGAAAGGGGGCTTCGAGAGCCGCGACCCGAGGGGTGCCTGCCGCTCGTGCGGTGCGTGGCATCCAAATCCAGTGAAACCCGACCGCCGGGGAGGCGCGCCGAGGCGCGTTGCCGGGCAGTCAACACGACCCAGGAATGCAGAACCCGCGCTCAGTCCCAGAGAAGGCCATGCCGCTCGCCAGAGCCGATGGCCTCAGCCGTCCGGCCCGCCCAGCCGGGCAGCGTCTGCGCGCGCCTGTCACCATTTCGCCCATTCGATCAACCCCACCCCACACGCGCGCCCCCGGCATGCCGACCGCCTGCGAGGCCCTCGGTCTTCGCACGGCCCCCGGCCGAGCCGGCGCGCGAAGGAACACCACCGATGTCCAACAACAAGATGCTTATCGATGCGACGCACCCGGAGGAGACCCGGGTCGTCGTTCTGCGTGACGGCCGCGTCGAGGAATTCGACTACGAGAGTGCGGCGCGCAAGCTTCTGCGCGGCAACATCTACCTCGCCAAGGTCACGCGCGTAGAGCCCTCGCTCCAGGCCGCGTTCGTCGATTACGGCGGCAACCGGCACGGCTTCCTCGCCTTCAACGAGATCCATCCCGACTATTACCAGATCCCGATGGCCGACCGGCAGGCGCTCCTCGAGGAGGAGGCCGCCGCCGAGGCCGCCGAGGAGGCGGCCGCCGACGCCCATGCCGAGCGCATGGCGCGACGCCGCCAGCAGCGCACCTCCGAGCCGCGCGGCTCGCGCCGACCCGATTCGGCTCATGCGGACGACCTGGCGGTCCCGGCACACGAGGCCACCGAGCGCGAGGACGACGACGACAACCATCCCGATAACGACAACGACACCGACAACAGGTCCGACCGCCCGACCGTCCTCGCAGAGGAGGTGCAAGGCGCCGACGACATGATCGTCGAGGACCTGCCGGAGCCCGAGGTCGTCGGCGGCTTCGAGCCGTCGGGCGACGGCGAGGAGGACGTCGACTCGGGGGATCTGGAGGAAGAGGACCAGGGCAGCGAGGCGCCGGACGCGGACTTCGCAGACCGCGATGCTCCCCGTGCGATCGGCCTCGTGGAGAACGAGACCGTCGAGGTCGTCGCCGCGCCGCCGGCCGAGCCGGAGACCGTGGAGCAGACGGGAGCGGAGGACGCGCTCGAGGAGCTGCCCGCCCGGCCGCGCCGCCGCCCGCGCAGCTACAAGATCCAGGAAGTCATCAAGCGGCGCCAGGTCATCCTGGTCCAGGTCGTCAAGGAAGAGCGGGGCAACAAGGGCGCCGCGCTCACCACCTACCTGTCGCTCGCCGGCCGCTATACCGTCTTGATGCCCAACACCGCCCGCGGCGGCGGCATCAGCCGCAAGATCACCAACCCGCAGGATCGCAAGCGCCTCAAGGCCATCGCGGCCGAGCTCGAGGTTCCCGAGGGGATGGGGCTCATCATCCGCACGGCGGGAGCGGCGCGCACCAAGCAGGAGATCAAGCGCGACTACGAGTATCTCCTGCGCCTGTGGGAGAGCGTGCGCGACCTCACCCTCCAGTCGACCGCGCCGAGTCTCGTCTACGAGGAAGGCAACCTCATCAAGCGCTCGATCCGCGACCTCTACAATAAGGAGGTGGAGGAGATCGTCGTTGCGGGCGACGCCGCCCACGGCGAAGCACGCGACTTCATGCGCATGCTCATGCCGAGCCACGCCAAGAACGTGCACCTGCATGCCTCGACCGAGCCGCTGTTCAACAAGTACGGCATCGAGCGCCAGCTCAACGCCATGTTCAGCCCGTTCGTGAACCTGAAATCGGGCGGCTATCTCGTCATCAACCAGACCGAGGCGCTGGTCGCCATCGACGTGAACTCGGGCAAGTCGACGCGGGAATTCTCGATCGAGGAGACGGCCTACAATACCAACCTGGAGGCTGCCGACGAGATCGCCCGCCAGTTGAAGCTGCGCGACCTCGCGGGCCTCATCGTCATCGACTTCATCGACATGGAGGAGAAGCGCAACAACCGCTCGGTCGAGCGGCGCCTCAAGGAGGCCTTGCGCTTCGATCGGGCCCGCATCCAGCTCGGACGCATCTCGCATTTCGGCCTCATGGAAATGTCGCGCCAGCGGCTGCGCACGGGCGTACTGGAGGGCTCGACCTCGCAGTGCCCGCATTGCCAGGGCACCGGCATCATCCGCTCCACCGAGAGCGTGGCGCTTGCCGTGCTGCGCGGCATCGAGGATGCGCTGATGAGCGGCCATCCCTCCTCGCTCATCGCCACGACGACGGCGCAGGTCGCCCTCTACATCCTCAACAACAAGCGCCGCTTCATCACCGATCTGGAGGCCCACCACGGCATCTCCATCTCGGTACAGGCGAGCGACAAGCTGCAGGGCGCCAACTTCACCATCGAAAAGACGCACGCCCGCGCCGAAGCCGCCCGCCGTCCGGAACGGACCGCGGTCAACATGGACTGGGGCTTCGAGGACGACGAGGAGCCGGCGGAAGCTGCCGGCGAGGCCGCCGAGGGCGTGCGGTTCGTGGACGACGGCGAGGAGGACGAGGAGGCGGGCCGCGGTTCGTCGCAGGCCCGCGATGACGGCCGCGGCCGCAGGCGCCGCCGGCGCCGGGGCCGTCGCGGCGGCCGCGAGGAGCGCGGCGAGAGCCGGACGCACGCCTCGCGTGATTTCGACCAGGACGAGGATTTCGGCGAGCGCCGCGACGAGACGCCGGAGATGGCCGGTCTTGGCGACGAAGGCGCCGAGGGCCCCGACACGTTCGGCGGTGACGAGGAGGGCGGCGACGAACGGCCGTCCGTCGAGCGGGCCGAAGGCTCCGCCGGCGACGATCGGGGCGGGCGCCGGCGGCGGCGCGGGCGCCGGGGCGGACGCCGGGGCCGGGGCCGCGAGCGCGAGCCTGCCGAGCGGTCCGGCGAGAACGGCTATCCCAGCCGCCCGCATGTCACGGAGGTCTTCGTCGATGACTTCGCCGGCCCTGTCGATGCGAGCGAGGGCGGGGCCAGTCCCGAGAACGGCTACCCGAGCCGTCCGCACGTGACGGAGGTCTTCGTCGACGACTTTGCCGGCCCTGCGCCCGTGGATGAGCGCGGCGACGTGCCCGCGCCCGTCATCGCGGTCGAGCCGCCGGCCGCCGAGGCGGCGCCGGCTGCGACAGCACCCGAGCCGGCCGGCACCCCCGAGCCCGGTGCGGCTGCAAGTGACACCCGCCGCCGCCAGGGCGAGCCGGTCGCCAGCGAGCCACGGCTGGAACGCGTCGTCGTGACGCCCGATGAGGCCGGGCGCGCAACCGACACGGCCGAGCGCCCCGCGCGCAAGGGATGGTGGCAGCGGCGCCTCAGCGGGGAATAATCCGACGGCAGAGTGACGCGCACAGGGTAGCGCAGCGAGAGAAGGCCGGGTCAAACTCGGCCTTCTTTCTTTTTGATCAAAGGGTTCGCCCGTCAGTATCGCCGCGGGCTGGGCCGGTGGCGCACGTCGTCGCAGCCGCGGCCGTTCCTATTCGGCCTGTCAAACTTTCAACATAAGGTCCGCGCTCTTGGCGGAGCGCGAAAGTCCTCGCACACGGTGTGCGGTGCTCTTCGCCAATCTTGATCGAGAGGGAACGAAGTCGAGACCAGTCAAGACGTGAACTTGGAATGTCCTTCAGGGGCGCGACGAGACCGGGATCAACTCGGACAAGACTTGGAAGGCCGGGCGATCGACCGCCTTCATCTCTCGAAAGCCGGAATACCGGCGCGTAGTCACTCGAAATAAAGAACCGGAGTACTCATGAGCATTCGTCTTTTCTCCATCGCGGCCGCACTGGCGGGCGCAGTTGCCGTAACGGCGTCGGGCGCCGAAGCGCGCGTTCACCACGGCGAGGGGGTCGGCGCGGGCGACCGTCCGACGCTGGCGAAGAACTTCAAGGCGAAATCGAAGCGCGGCCATGCCTACCGGGCAAAGGGCAAACGGTACGCCAAATCGGGCAAGTCGCGCCGCCACGCCTCGGGGGGCACCTCGCGCTCCTGCCTGCAGCCGCAGGCCCGGGCGCTGCTCAACCGCATCGAGAGCCAGTTCGGCCCGGTCTCTATCGTCTCCACCTGCCGCCCCGGCGCCGTGATCGCCACCAGCGGCAAGCCCTCCAAGCACCGCCACGGGCTTGCCATCGATTTCGACGCCGGCAGCCGCAAGGGCGCCATCGTCAGCTGGCTGCGCAAGAACCACCACTCCGGCGGCACCATGACCTACCGCGACATGAGCCACATCCACGTCGACATCGGGCCGCGCTTCGTCTCGCTCGGCTCCCACAGCCGCCGCGGCTGAGCGCAGACGCGCTGCCGCAACAAGACAACAGGGGCGGCGCCGGGCCGGTGCCGCCCCTTCTTTTTTGGTCCCGCCCCTTCGGTCCGGGGCTCGCCAGCCTCGGTCGAACTCACTATGTAACGCGGGGCCATTGCCACGCTTTCGGCTCAAAGTCGGACGACGGTCAGCGCATGACAGAGATCCCAGGACACGGCCCTCGGCGCACGGGGCGCGCGGCCCTTGCGCTCGCAGGGCTGGCGCTGTCGCTCGCCGCGGCGCCGGTCGGCACACGGACCGCCGAGGCGCAAGGGATTCCGCTGATCCGCGACACAGAGATCGAGAACCTCCTCAACGACTACGCGCGTCCCATTTTCAAGGCCGCCGGCCTCGGCACGGGCCGCGTCTCCGTGCGCATCGTGAACAACGAGAACTTCAACGCGTTCGTGGTCGACGGGCGCAGCGTCTACGTGCACACCGGCGCCCTGCTGCAGGCCCAGAAGCCGAACGAGGTCATCGGCGTCCTCGCGCACGAAGCCGGGCACATCGCGGGTGGCCACATGGCGGCGCTGCGCGCGCGCATCGCCAAGGACCAGACGCGCGCGCTGCTCGCCCAGATCCTCGGCATCGGACTGATGGTCGCCGGCGGCGTGGCCGGCGGCGACAGCGGCCGCGACCTGGGCGGCGCGGGCCAGACCGTACTCTCCGGCGGCAGCGAGCTCATCATGCGCGGGCTTACGGCAGAGCGCCGCTCGCAGGAATCGGCGGCCGACCAGGCGGGGCTCAGTTACCTCAACAGCACCGGCCAGTCGGGCCGCGGCATGCTGGCGACGTTCGAACGCTTCGCCGGCCAGGAGCTGTTCTCCGACCAGCACAAGGACCCCTTCGTGCGGACCCACCCGGTCGCCACCGACCGCCTGGCGCGCCTGCGCGAACTCGTCGAAAGCAGCCCCTACTACGATGTGACCGATCCCGCGGCGCTCCAGCTTCGCCACGACATGATGCGCGCCAAGCTCTCCGGCTACATCGAGGGACCGCAGACGGTCTTCAACCGCTACCCGCAAAGCGACCAAAGCCTGCCCGCCCGCTACGCGCGGGCCGTGGCGCGCTTCCGCATGGGGGGCTCGGGCAGCCTCGAAAATGCCGTCGCCGAGGCCGACCAGCTCATCAAGATGAACCCGCAGAACCCGTACTTCTGGGAGCTGAAAGGCGATTTCCTGCAGAAGTCCGGCCGCGCCGCCGACGCCATCCCGGTCCTGCGCAAGGCGCTGCAGCTTGCCGACAACGACGCACCGCTCATCTCCGTCCAGCTCGCGCAGGCCATGCTCCAGTCCAAGCAGCCTCAGCTCCTCGACGAGGCGATCGCCATCCTGCGCAAGGCGATCACCCGCGAGGGCGAGAACGCCATGGCCTACAACATGCTGGGCCAAGCCTATTATGATAAAGGGCTCATGCCGCAATCGGAGCTGGCGCGGGCGCAAGGTCTGTTCTATTTCGGGGCGCTGAAGCAGGCGCAAGAGTTCGCGCGCCGGGCCCAGGCCGGCCTGAAGCCCGGCAGCCCCGAATGGGTCAAGGCGGACGATATCCTGAATTACAAGCCGCAGACGTGACCCGGACACGGCGCGCGCGAGGCAAGCCCCGACAACGAGACAAATCCGAACGCGATCGCGAGAGACAAGCCATGACCCAGACCCCGCCCCATTCCCCCGAGGGCTCCCGCAAGCCCGGACAGCTCAATCGCGTCCTCCTCGCGATCCCGGTGGCGCTAGCGCTCGCCGCGGCGTTCCTCCTTGCCGGCCCCGGCCTACGACACGATGTCAGCGCCGGCGGGCCGGCCGCCGACACGTCGATGTTCAGCGACCCGCAGAAGCGCGGCATCGAGCAGGTCGTGAAGGACTACCTGTTGCAGAATCCCGAGGTGCTCATCGAGGTGCAGGGCGCGCTCGAAGTGAAGATGGCGAAGGAGGAGGCCGAGCGCACCAAAAAGCTCGTCGCGGAAAACGCCGAGGAGCTCTACCGCCATCCCGACGCGCCCGTTGCCGGCAATCCCGATGGCGATATCACGGTCGTCGAGTTCTTCGATTACAACTGCGGCTACTGCAAGCGCGGGTTCCACAACATTCTCGAGCTCATCGAGAAGGACCCAAACGTGCGCGTGGTCTTCAAGGAGTTCCCGATCCTGAGCAAGGATTCGGAGGAGGCCGCCAAGATCGCGCTCGCCGCCCGCATGCAGGGCAAGTATTGGGAGATGCATCGGGCGATGATCGAGAACAAGGGCCGTGTCACGGAGGCCTTTGCGCTCGAGGCCGCGAGCAAGCTCGGCCTGGATATCGAGAAGCTGAAGGCGGACAAGGAGTCGGAGGCCGTCAAGGCGGAGCTCGCCCGGGTCGAGGCGCTGGCCCGCAAGATGAACATCTCCGGCACGCCGCATTTCCTCGTCGGCAACGAAGGCATCGGCGGCGCGCCCGAGGATCTCCTCGATCAGCTCACAGCCAAGGTCGCTGCGCTGCGCCAGTCGGGTTGCTCCTACTGCTGAAGCCCGTCCTCAGCCGGCCCCGCCCAAACTTCTGGCGGGCCATGCCATTTTCCCACCGGTCTGTCGCCTCGCGCGGCGGTCCTGCACTTTCGTCACCCTGGGAAAGCTGCTAGACCGCCGGGTTGTACGGGAGAGGCGGTGGCCTGCCAGGGGTGAACCCGGCGGCCGGCAGTCGCCGCCCGTGCGTTCCGTCAATACTCTCGGACTTTCAGCTCTCGGCAACATGGCAAAGCCGGTTTTCATCCTCAACGGGCCCAATCTCAACCTGCTCGGCACGCGCGAGCCGGAGATCTACGGCCGCGACACGCTGGGCGACATTGAAGCGCTCGCGCGCAAGCGTTCGCAGGCCCTCGGGCTTGAGATAGACTTTCGCCAGACGAACGGCGAGAGCGAGCTGATCGGCTGGGTGCAGGAGGCGCGCACGGCCGCCTCGGCCCTCATCGTCAATGCCGCCGGCCTCACGCATACGTCGGTCGCGCTGCTCGATGCGCTGCAGGCCTCCGCCCTGCCGGTCATCGAGGTGCATCTCTCCAATATCTTTCGCCGCGACAGCTTCCGCCAGCACTCCTACGTCTCGCTCGCAGCCACCGGCGTCATCTGCGGGCTCGGGGCGAAGGGATACGAGCTGGCGCTGGAGGCGGTACGCGCCATCCTGGACAAGAAGTCAGCCGCGTGACGACGAAGCGCCACAAGACCAAGACCACGACGAAGAAGATTTCGCGGCCAGCCAAGCCGCGGCCTAAGAAGGTGAAACGGACCATGACCGGCAAGGACAAGGGTGTGGATCAGAGCCCCGAGCAGAAGATCATCCGCGATCTGGCGGAGCTTCTGAACGAGACGGGGCTTTCCGAGATCGAGATCGAGAAGGACGGGCTCAAGGTCCGCGTCGCGCGCGCGCTCACGGTGACGGCCTCGCATGTGGCCGCCGGACCCGCCGTCCATGCGCCGGCGCCCGCCGCTGCGGCCGCCGCAGCGGGGGGAGCGAGCGGGGATCCCGCCAAGCATCCCGGTGCCGTGAAATCGCCCATGGTCGGCACCGCCTATCGCTCGCCCGAGCCCACCGCCCCGCCCTTCATCGAGGTCGGCACCCGCGTCCAGCAGGGGGAGACGCTCCTCATCATCGAGGCCATGAAGACCATGAACCAGATCCCGGCGCCGCGCTCCGGCACGGTGACGGCGATCTTCTTCGAGAACGGACAGCCGGTCGAGTTCGGCGAGGTCCTCGCGGTCATCGAATAAGGGAGGGCGTCTCAGACCACGCAACGGCGGGCCGGGATCGCACGCGCGCCCTCACCGCCGGCTGCCGGTTGTCAGCCGCCGCAATAGAACATGTTCGACAAAGTCCTGATCGCGAACCGAGGCGAGATCGCACTGCGCATCCAGCGTGCGTGCAAGGAGCTCGGCATCGCCACCGTCGCCGTCCATTCCACGGCCGACGCCGACGCCATGCACGTCAGGCTTGCGGACGAGAGCGTCTGCATCGGCCCGCCGACATCATCGGACAGCTATCTCAACATTCCGCGCCTGCTCGCGGCCTGCGAGATCACCGGCGCGGACGCCGTCCATCCCGGCTACGGCTTCCTGTCGGAGAATGCGCGCTTCGCCGAGATCCTGGAGGAGCACAACATCACCTTCATCGGCCCGACCTCCGAGCACATCCGGACCATGGGCGACAAGATCGAGGCCAAGGAGACGGCCAAGCGGCTCGGCATTCCCGTCGTGCCGGGCTCCGACGGCGCGGTGAAGACCGAGACCGAGGCCATGACGGTCGCCAAGGGCATGGGATTTCCCGTGCTCATCAAGGCCACGGCCGGCGGCGGCGGGCGCGGCATGAAGGTCGCCCACGGCGCGGACGACCTGCCGGTTGCGTTCGCCACCGCCCGCGCGGAGGCGAAGGCCGCGTTCGGTAACGACAGCGTCTACATCGAGAAGTATCTGACGAAGCCCCGCCACATCGAGATCCAGGTGTTCGGCGACGGGCAGGGCAACGCGGTGCATCTCGGCGAGCGCGACTGCTCGCTGCAGCGCCGCCACCAGAAGGTGTTCGAGGAGGCGCCCTCGCCCGCGATCAACGCGGCGGCACGCGCCCGCATCGGCGAGACCGTCGCCAAGGCGATGCAGACGATCAAGTATCGCGGCGCCGGCACCGTCGAGTTCCTCTACGAGGACGGCGAGTTCTACTTCATCGAGATGAACACGCGCATCCAGGTCGAGCATCCCGTCACGGAGGCGATCACCGGCATCGACCTGGTGCTGGAGCAGATCCGGGTGGCCTCCGGCGCCGGCCTCTCGTTCCGCCAGGAGGACATCGTGCTCTCCGGCCACGCCATCGAATGCCGCATCAACGCCGAGAACCCGCGCACCTTCCGCCCGTCGCCCGGACAGATCACCTACTGGCATCCGCCGGGCGGGCTCGGCATCCGCGTCGACAGCGGCGCCTACCAGGGCTATCGCATTCCGCCCTACTACGACAGCCTGATCGGCAAGCTCATCGTGCACGGCAAGACGCGCAACGAGTGCATGATGCGCCTCAAGCGCGCGCTCTCCGAGTTCGTCATCGACGGCATCGAGACGACGATCCCGCTCTTTCACGAGCTCGTGCGCCACCCGGACGTCGTGAACGGCATGTACGACATCCACTGGCTCGAAAAGTATCTTGGCAAGAACTGACGTGCGCGATCGCGCGCGCGGAGAGGCAGCCACGGTGGCAGAGGCGGATCCCCCGTTCGGAACCTTTCAGCCGACCGCGCTCGAAGCTGGTCTCATCGCGCTCGGACACCGTCTGCGTCCGAACTGGCTCGGACGGCGCACGGCGTCCTTCATCCGCTCCGCCATGCGGCGCATGCGGTCGCGGCCGCTCGATCTGGAGGTGCTCGGTCAGCGCATGCGTCTCCATGCGGGCAACAATGCCTGCGAGAAGCGCCTCATCGTCACGCCGCAGTTCTTCGACCCCGTCGAGCTCGCGTTTCTCAAGTCGCGCCTCCATCCGAAGTTCACCTTCCTCGACGTCGGCTGCAACGTCGGCGCCTATAGCGTCTTCGTGGCGCAGAACGCCGGGCCGGAGGCACGGGTCATCGCCATCGACCCCAACGCCATCGTCCTGAAGCGGCTCGCGTTCAATGCCGCCGCCAACGGGTTGGAGAACGTGCGCATCGTCCGGTCGGCGGTCGCGGACCGGGACGGCGAGATGGAATTCGCGCTGGAAGAAGCCAATATGGGCGGCTCGTCGCTGATGCTTGACCGCGACGCGCGCGGCGGCAAGACAGTCCTGAAGGTGCCGGTGCGCACGCTTTCCGCCATCGTGGCCGAGGCCGGGATGGACGGGATTGATGCGATCAAGATCGATGTCGAGGGCTGCGAAGATAAAGTCCTGATGCCGTTCCTCGCGTCCGCCCCGCGCTCGCTCTACCCGAAGGCCGTGATCCTGGAGGCCAGCGTATCGAGCTGGAACGACGACCTCCTGTCGGCGCTCGAAGGGGCCGGCTACAAAGCGGTCGGCTCCTTCTCACATAACGGCATCTTCGTGCTTGATGCCTGACGGCTACGGATTGGCCTCGCCTAAAGTCGAGGCAGCCGACCGGCTCGCATTTTCTCCGTCGTGCCGCTAAGCTGCCGAAACCTGAGCAGCAGAGGGCAGCCCTGCCGATGTCGCGAGACGACATCATCATTGAAATCACGCCGCAGGTCCTCATGAAGGCCTATGCGTGCGGCATCTTCCCCATGGCCGAGAGCGCCGACGACCCGGCGCTGCACTGGATCGAGCCGCAGAACCGCGGCGTCCTGCCGCTCGATGCCGTCCATATCCCCAAGCGCCTGAAACGCACCCTCCGCACGACGCCGCTGACCGTGCGCATCGATACCGACTACGACGGCGTCATCGACGGCTGCGCCCGCTCCCGCGAGGGCCGGGACTCGACCTGGATCAACGGCCGCATCCGCGCGCTCTACCGCGAGCTCTTCCGCATCGGCCATTGCCATACCGTCGAGGTCTGGAACGATGATCGGCTCGTCGGCGGGCTCTACGGCGTCGCGCTCGACGGGGCCTTCTTCGGCGAGAGCATGTTCTCGCACGAGCGCGATGCCTCCAAGATCGCCCTCGTCCATCTTGCCGCGCGCCTCATCCACGGCGGCTTCCGTCTGCTCGATACACAGTTCGTCACCGACCACCTGAAGCAGTTCGGCACCATCGAGATCGACCGCACGGCCTTCCATCGCCGCCTGGAGCAGGCGCTCGGCCACAGCGCGGATTTCCGCCGCCTGCCCGCCGATACGCCGCCCGAGGAGGTCCTGCGGATCATCGAGGCGGCCCGGCGCAAGACCTGAACCGTCACCCGAAGTCTGGTCCAGCCTAAGCAGGAGCCGGTCCGGCCGCGCCCCATTCGCGCCCTTGGCGGCTCAAGCGAAACCGGCTACCGCAGCTCTGGTCAACTGCTTTGGAGATCAAGCCCGTGTCCGCGCCCGCCGCCTACGTTCACGACCTCTCCGGCTGCCTCGACGCAGCCATCGGAGCGCACGGGCTGACGCGCGCCGCGCTCGAGCCCTGGCTTGCAAAATCCGAGGCTGCGCTCGAACAGTTGCGCCGGGATTACGCATCCGGCGCGTTGCCGCTCTTGAGGATCAGCGAGGAAGCAGCCGACATCGAAGCGGCCGAGGCCGCGCTTGCGCGCCTGTCCCAGGGCGCGGAGACGATCGTCTTCTTCGGCACGGGAGGCTCCGGCCTCGGCGGCCAGACGCTCGCCCAGATCGGCGGATGGGGCCTGCCCGCCGCGCCGGCGCAAGCGCGACCGCGACTGCGCTTCTACGACAATCTCGACGGCACGACGCTCGACGCCGTCCTTGCCAGCACCGACTTCGCGTCCACCCGTTTCGTCGTCACCTCGAAATCGGGCGGCACCGCGGAGACGCTGGCGCAGGCCATCGCGACGCTTACCGCCGTGAAGGCCGCGGGCCTCGGCGATAGCATACCGTCGCTGTTTCTCGGCGTGACGGAGCCGACCGCGCCCAGCAAGGCGAACGGGCTGCGCACGCTGCTCGAGAGCCACCGCATTCCCGTGCTCGATCATCACACCGGCATCGGCGGCCGCTTCTCCTGCCTGACCAACGTGGGCCTCATTCCGGCGATGGCGCAAGGCCTCGATCCGCGGGCGATCCGCCGCGGCGCCGAGGCCGTGCTGGCGCCCGTGCTGGCGGGAGCGCGGGCCGCAGACGTGCCGTTCGCCGCCGGCGCCGCGGCGATGGTCGCGCTCGCGAAGGAGCGGGGCATCCGCACGCTCGTTCTGATGCCCTACAGCGACCGGCTCGGAAAGTTCGCCGACTGGTTCGTCCAGCTCTGGGCCGAAAGCCTCGGCAAGGATGGCGAAGGAACGACGCCCGTGCCCGCGCTCGGCCCCGTCGACCAGCACAGCCAGTTGCAGCTCTTCATGGACGGCCCGCGCGAGATCGCGCTGACGATCATCCGCGTGGCGGCCGGCAGTACCGGTCCGCGCATCGACGAGGACATGGCCGCGCTGTCCGGCGTCGGCTACATGGCCGGCAAGCGGGTCGGCGATGTGGTGGAGGCGCAGGGCCACGCGGTCGCTGCCGCGCTCACGGAGGCCGGCCGTGCCGTTCGGACGCTCGACGTGCCGCGGCTCGACGAGCGCTCGGCCGGCGCCCTGCTCATGCACTTCATGCTGGAGACGATCGTCGCCGGACGGCTGCTGGACCTCGATCCGTTCGATCAGCCCGCCGTCGAGCTCGCCAAGATCCTCACCCGGCAGCGGCTTGGCGCCTGAGGCGGGCGCTTGGAGGCAAGCACGGCGCCTGTTGAGGCGCAAGACGGCGCGGATGACGCCCTCGCCCCTCTTGCGCTAAGCAGGACGGCGAGGAGATTCGCCCGTGGCCATTCGCCTGCTCGCCCCGGACACCATCAACCGCATCGCCGCCGGCGAGGTCATCGAACGGCCGGCGAGCGTCGTGAAGGAGCTCGTCGAGAACGCGATCGACGCGGGCGCGCGCGAGATCGAGGTGGTGACGGCGGGCGGCGGGCTCTCGCTCATCCGCGTCACCGACGACGGCTCAGGCATGCCGCCGGACGATCTGCTGCTCGCGGTCGAGCGCCATGCCACCTCCAAGTTGCGCGAGGACGATCTCTTCGACATCCGCACGCTGGGGTTCCGCGGCGAGGCGCTGCCCTCCATCGGCTCCGTTGCGCTGCTGTCGATTGCGTCGCGCCCGCCGGCAAGCCGCGACGGCTTCGAGATCGTCGTTGCGCGCGGCGAGAGACAAGGTCTGAAACCGGCGGCACTCAATGCGGGGACGCGTGTCGAGGTGCGCGATCTCTTCTCCGCGACTCCCGCGCGCCTCAAGTTCCTGAAGTCCGAGCGCGCCGAGAACATGGCGACGTCGGAGGTCGTCAAGCGGCTCGCGATGGCGCACCCGGACGTTGGCTTCACGCTCACGAGCGGCGAACGCGCCGGCCTTCGCCTGCCGCGCTGCGAGGCCTCTGCCGAAGGGCTGCTGCAGCGGCTCGGGCGCATCATGGGCCGCGAGTTCATGGCCGACGCGCTTGCGATCGCGGGAGAGCGGGACGGCGTTCGCATCGCCGGCTACACCGGCCTGCCGACGCTGCATCGCCCCGACGCGGGCCAGCAGTTCCTGTTCGTCAACGGACGTCCTGTGCGCGACAAGGTCCTCGTCGGGGCGGTGCGCGCCGCTTACGGCGATCTGATCCCCAAGGGTCGCCATCCGCTGCTCGCGCTTTTCGTGACGCTCGACCCAGCCGATGTGGACGTGAACGTGCATCCGGCCAAGGCGGAGGTCCGCTTCCGCGACGGCGGCCGCGTGCGCGCGCTGATGATCGGGGCCATCCAGCATGCGCTCGAAGGCGCCGGACATCGTGCGAGCGCGCGCGGGGGCGGCCTCACGCTTCAAACGCTCGCCCGCTCGGCGGCCGAGACCCGAGGCGCCGCCGCATACGGCGCACCGCAAACGTCGACCTCCTTTGTGACCCGCGGGCTGGCCGAGGCCATGCAGGCGCCCTTCGCCGGCTTCGACATGCCGAGCGGTGACGCCCGCGCCGGCACAGAGCCCGTAACGCCCGATCTCCTCGATCGCCCGCTTGGCGCGGCGCGGGCGCAGCTCCACGAAACCTATATCGTCGCGCAGACGCGTACCTCGGTCGTCATCGTCGATCAGCACGCCGCCCACGAGCGCCTCGTTTACGAGCGCATGAAGGCGATGCTCGCCGACGGCGGCGTGGCGCGGCAGGGCCTGCTGATCCCCGTCATCGTCGAGCTAGCCGATGAGGAAGCACGCGCGCTCGTCGAGCGGGAGGCGGAGCTCTCCGAGCTGGGTCTCGTTCTGGAGCCGTTCGGCCAGGGCGCAGTGGCCGTGCGCGAGATCCCGGCGCTCCTCGGCGACACGGACGTCACAGGTCTCGTCAAGGATCTCGCCGCCGATGTGCTCACCGCGGACCAGGCTTTTGCGCTGCGCGACCGCCTCGAGGCGATTTGCTCGCGCATGGCCTGCCACGGCAGCGTGCGCGCGGGCCGGCGTTTGCAGCCGGAAGAGATGAACGCGCTGCTGCGCGAGATGGAAGCGACGCCGTACTCGGGGCAATGCAATCACGGCCGTCCGACCTATGTCGAGCTCAGGCTCGCCGACATCGAGCGCCTGTTCGGGCGCCGCTGATCAGGCGTCTTGGAGCATAAGCCGCCGGGGCTCATCGCCAAAATTCCACCACGGACGTCCGCTTGTCTCACCACCGGGTGGGCGCCCGTCGTCTTGCGTTGGTCCAATGCTCAAAATCGATACCTCGACGGTCATGCGCGGCCATCTCGTCGCCGCCGGCCGCATCGAGCTCGACACGTGGTTCGAAGGCGACATCCTTTGCTCGCGCCTCGACATCCGCCGCGACGGCTACGTCCTCGGCAACGTCACCACTCGCGAGCTTTACGTCGAAGGCCAGATCGTCGGCACCGTGCACGCCGGCATCGTGCACCTGATGGACGGCGCCTTCGTGGAGGGCGATGTACATCACCACGTGCTGTCGCTGCATCCCAACGCCTCGCTGATGGGCTCAGCCCTGCGCTCGACGAAGATGCCATTCCCCGAGGAGCTGCTGACGCTCGAGTCGCGTGCGGTCGAGCCCGTCTCGCGCTTTCCCGTGTCGGTCGCGGCGAGCCGGCTCAGCGCCGTCTAGGTCAGACCGGCCGGAAGCGCGCGAAGGCCGCCTGCGTCTCGCCCCAGGTGCGGCGGTCGATCTCGGTGAAGCCGCCGGGCCAGGCAAGCGCGCTCGACGCGCGCTCCTCCCAGACGACGACCGCGCCCGGCTCGAGCCATCGCCCGTCGCGCAGGGAGGCGATCGCCCGCTCGCCGAGGCCCTTGCCGTAGGGCGGATCGAGAAATGCGAGCGTAAACGGCTGCATGGGGGACGCCGGACCGAGGTCCGTCGCGTCACGACGGAACAGCCGCGTGATGCCGGTGAGCCCCAGCGCTTCCACGTTCTGACGGATGAGGCCACGGCTCTCGGCTCCTTCCTCGACGAACAGAGCAAACGACGCTCCGCGCGACAGCGCTTCGAGCCCGAGTGCCCCGGTTCCGGCGAAGAGGTCGATGACGCGCGCGCCGTCGATGGAGAAGTCGGCAACGCCGTGCGCCAGAATGTTGAAGATGCTCTCGCGCACGCGGTCCGACGTCGGGCGGACGCCCTCGTGCCCGGGACCGGCGATCGCGCGCCCGCGAAACCTGCCGCCGACGATCCTCACGACGGGCTCTCGCGCTCGGTCGTCCTGCGCTTGCCGCGCTCGTGGCGCTCCTTGCGCTGCTCCGGCGTCTCCGTGAGGCCGAACGCACCGGCGAGCTTCGGCCCCAACTGCTCGGCCAGGTGCTTGCGGCGCACGCCTTCGACGGCGCCGGGGACGAGATCGCCGAGCTCGAAAGGGCCGAACGCGATGCGGATCAGACGCGAGACGTCGAGCCCCAGCGACGACATCACCTTGCGGACCTCGCGGTTCTTGCCCTCCCGGATGCCGACCGTGAGCCAGGCGTTGGCGCCCTGCACGCTGTCGAGCGTCGCCTCGATCGGGCCGTAGCGCACGCCCTCGATCTCGATACCGTCCTTCAGCCGGTCGAGATCGGCCTCAGCAACGCGCCCGCGCGCACGGACGCGGTAGCGCCGCAGCCAGCCTGTCGCCGGCAACTCCAGATGGCGCGCCAGCGCGCCGTCGTTGGTGAGCAGCAGCAGACCCTCGGTGTTGAAGTCGAGCCGGCCGACGGAGATCACGCGCGGCATCTCGGGCGGCAGCTTGTCGAACACCGTCGGCCGGCCCTGCGGGTCCTGGTGTGTCGTCACGAGCCCCTTGGGCTTGTGATAGCGCCACAAGCGCACGGGCTCGGCGGCGGGAAGCGGCCGACCGTCAACGAGGACCGCGTCGCCGGGTCCGACTTCGCAGGCGGGAGTCGTGAGGATACGGCCGTTGACGGCGACGCGCCCGTCCGCGATCCAGCGCTCCGCCTCGCGGCGCGAGCACAGGCCCGCCCGCGCCAGAGCCTTGGCGATGCGCATGGGCTCGCTGAGCCGAGTCGGCTCCGCGGTGGCCCGGTCGCGGTCAGCGCGAGTCTTCGCGGGGCGCGGACCGGACGGTGGCGACTGTGGTGAACGCGCAGGCGAAGGACGCGACGACGGCGGCCGGCCGTCGCCGCGCGAGGACAGTCCGCGCCGTCCGTGCGGGCGTTGACCGGAAGTAGGTTTGCGCATCAGATGCGGTCTCTCGTGTAGCTGCGGAGGCCTCGCCGTCCGCCTGGAGCCCTTATGGCATCGCCTGTGAAACCGGGCCACATGGAAGTGGCGCTCTCCGAGGCGCGGCTCGCCGCAGAGCGCGGCGAGGTGCCCGTCGGCGCCGTCGTGGTCTCGCCCGACGGCCGGCTCGTCGCCGCGGCCGGAAACAGGACACGTGAGCTTGCCGACCCGACTGCGCACGCGGAGCTACTGGCCATCCGCGCGGCCTGCCGGATGCTCGGCAGCGAACGGCTCGTCGGTCACGATCTCTATGTCACGCTGGAGCCTTGTCCCATGTGCGCGGCGGCGATCTCCTTCGCGCGCATACGGCGGCTCTATTACGGCGCCGGCGATCCCAAGGGCGGCGGCGTCGAGCATGGCGCCCGCGTGTTTGCGCAGCCGACGTGCCACCATGCGCCGGAGATCTATCCCGGCCTCGGCGAGGAGCCGGCGAGTGCGCTCCTCAAAGCGTTCTTCATCGAGCGGCGCGGCTGACGGGGAATCGCGGCTCAAGCCTTGGGTTTGCGGCGCGACCGCTTCAGCGACTTCAGCCGGCGCAGCAGCCGCGGCGCTTCCCCGGGAGCGACAGCCGTGCCGTCACCCTCGGGACCCGGCGCCGGCAGGGCCGCGCGCTCCTCACCGAGCACGGTAAGCGTCTGCGATCCCATCAGGCGGGTCAGCCTCGCCTTCAATTCCTGCTTCGCCGGAACGGCGGCGGCGAGGATCTCCTCCACCCGCCACATGTCGAGAAGCTGGAACTGGCTCGTGCCGGCCTGAATGAGGATATCGGGCTGCTGCGTCTTCAGCTTCTCGCGGATGATCGTGCGCTCGAAGATGAACGAGGCCGCGAACAGCGCCTCGGAAGCGGTCGGGTGGGCGCGGTCGGGCGCTGGAACGGGCACGCCGGAGACATCGATCGCGATCGTGAAATCCGCATCCTCGCGCACGAGATCGAACGGCAGCGGGTTGACGAGGCCGCCGTCCACATAGGCGCGGTTGTCGACCACGATGGGCTCGAAGATGACCGGCAGGGCCATGCTGGCCGCCACGGCCTGCCGCAACGGTCCGCGGTCGAACACGCAGGCATCGAGCGCATAGAAGTCCGTCGCGACGATGCGGAACGGGATCTTGAGGTCGGAGAATTCGCGCGCGACGCGGGCGGGATAGATGATGTCGAGCAGGGCTTCCGGCGACAGGACCGCATTGAGCGGCGAGAAGATGCGCGAGACGCGCGGCAGCGTGCGGGCGCGGGCGCTGATGAGATCGCGCACGAGCTCCAGCCGGCCGGACAGCACCTCCTGCATCTGGGCGCGGATCTCGCGCGCCGACATGCCCGACGCATAGGCCGCGCCGATGACCGCTCCGATCGAGGTGCCCGCCATCACCTTCGGCTTCACGCCGAGCTCATCGAAGGCTTCGAGCATGACGACGTGCGCGAGCCCGCGCGCTCCGCCGCCGCCGAGCGCCAGGCCGATCGAGGGCGGCGCCGGCGCGGTGCCGGGCGGTCCGCTCCGCGCCGTGACGGTCAAGGCCGTTGCTTTGGAGCTTTTCGTCATCGGCACCCTTTGGTCATCGCAGCATGGCCCCGCGGGTGAAAAAAACAAGGGCCGTATGGCGCGTGCCACACGGCCCCAAAGGTTGCGTCGCGGATCAGCCTCACGCCAGCTTGAACGGCATGTCCTTGCCCGCGAAGTAGGCATCGATGTTGTCGAGGGCTTCAAAGCCCATCTGGTTGCGCGCCTCGATGGCGGCCGAGCCCAAATGCGGGAACAGGAACGTATTGGGCAGGTCGTAGTAGCCCTCGTTGATCTTCGGCTCGCCGGCGAACACGTCGAGCCCCGCATAGCCAAGCCGGCCCGACTTCAGAGCTGCGATCATGTCCGCGTCGTTGACGAGGTCGCCACGCGCCGTGTTCACGACGATGGCGCCCTGCGGCAGCTTCTCGATCGTCGCCTTGTTGAAGAAGCCGCGCGTCTCCGGCGTCGAGGGAGCGTTGATGGAGAAGAACTGCGAGACCTTGAGCAGGCTGTCGAGGCTGTCGTGGTACGTGGCGCCGTACTTCGCCTCCACCTCAGGCTTAGCCCGGTAGATGTCGTAGTAGTGAATGTCCATGTCGAAGCCACGGGCGCGCTGCGCCAGCGCCTGGCCGATCTTGCCGAAGCCGTAGATGCCGAGTGTCTTGCCGTCGAGCCGCTGGCCGACGAGTTGCAGCGGCTGCCAGCCCGGCCACGAGCGCGTCCGGATCATGTGCTCGCCCTCGGACGCCCGCCGCGCCGCGCCGAGGAGCAGCAGCATGGCGATCTCGGCCGTCGCCACAGTGACGCCGTGGGGCGCATTGCCGACCTTGATGCCGCGCTTCTTGCAGGCTTCGAGGTCGATATGGTCGAAGCCGATCGAGAACGTGGAGATGCACTTGATGTTCTCGGGGATGCGCTCGATCACGTCGGCCCGGCACTTCTCATTGAGCGTCAGCAGGATGGCGTCGACCGACTTCGCCGTCTCGAGCATCTCGTCGATCGTGATCTTGGGGTCGTCGCCGTGTGCGATGACGTCGTAGGTCGCCCGGGCGCGCGCCATCACGGCTTCCGGCAGAGGCCAGGTGATCAGGATCTTCTTTTTCATGGGTTGCGTATCCTACCCGGAGTTCGACTTTGGTTGGGGATCGCCCCTCATGCCGCAAGGCCGGGCGACTGACAAGAGCTTGGGGCGCGGCATGGCGCGACGCTGCGGCGCGGCACACGGGCTTACGCTTTCTTCACCTCGCTCGACGACACTTCGGCATCCTCGCCGCGGCTCAAGCAGCGTGTTCGCGGCACCGCTCCCGTGCGGCGCTAGCCGTTTAAGGGCAAACGTCTCGGCTTCCGTGAGGGGCTGCCATGCGCCTTCTCGTTATCGTCCTGGCGCTTCTCGTCGCCGGCAAGGTCTGGACCCAGGACCAGCTCTACCGCAGTGCGGCGAGCGAGGCCCTGCTCGCCGCCTACAAGCTCCATGCGGAGGCGGCCTGCCTCGCCCGGCCGCAGACGGACGCGCGCGGCATGCCGGTCGCCGTCGGCACCGTGAACTGGAAGGCGGCGGAAACCGCGGAGATCCTGCTCGGCAATCCGCGGCTCAGCGTGCCGGTCTGGCAGCTCGATCACCCGTCCTGGAATGCGCGCTACAAGAACCCGATCGTGCGGCTGACGGTCGGCGACCGCTTCTCGCGGCTGGCCTGCGACTACGACGTCATGGCCGGCTCGGCCGAGTTGCTCATCCTGTGAGTGGACGACGACGCAGGCGCCGTTGCCCGGCGCGGCGACGCCTCAGCGCCGCCGGCCCTGGATCGAGATCTGCGTCATGAAGAGGTGATCGACGCGGCCCGCGGTCCAGCGCGAGAGCGCTTCGATGCGGGGGGAGAACGGCGTCACTGGTCCGACGTGCTCGATGCGGAAGCCGGCGATCTCGAACATCGCGGCAAACGTCGCCGGCGTGAACCAGCGCAGGTGCGTCCGGTCGAACACACCCTGGTCGGCAAGGTCGAAGCGGCCTTTGACGAGCTCGCGCAGCACCCTCCAATGGGCGATGTTGGGCGAGCTGGCGAGCACCATGCCGCCGGGCCGTACGAAGCGCGCAAGCCGGCGCAGGAGCTGGCCGGGCTCCACGAGATGCTCCAGAACCTCGGAGAGGATGAGGGCGTCGAACTCCGCCGGCTGCCAATCGAAGTCCATCCGCTCCACGTCGCCGACGCGCACGTCGCTCAGGACCTCCCGCGCCTCGGCGGCGGCCCGCTCCATGAGCTCGACGCCGACGTAGTGGCCGGCCCGGCCTCGGGCCAGTGCCAGCGCTCCGGTCGCCCCGGTCCCGCATCCGATCTCGAGCACGCGGGCCGTGGTGTCGCGGGGGAGCAGGCGGACGAAATCGGCGCGGGCGTTGGTGAAATAGGCCGTCGCCTTGCCTTCGTAAGCCGAGACGAGCCGGGCGGCCGGGGAAAGGATTTCGGTCGTCACTTTTCACTCCCGAATGGATATCGAGGGTAAAAGTACGGGTAACTTCTGAACGACACGTTTAGGCCGAGCATGCATCGGCACGATAGGAAGCGGCATCCGAAGCCGAATTACTGCTGAAATGTAAACGTCGAATATTATTGGAAAAATTGCTCGACACCATTAGCTGCAATTTAACACTAACAGCGCTCTCTTGAACGGTGCGGTCGAAGTCCCTGCGCAAGGGGGGCCAGCCCGCGAGCGTCTTATCGCACTCGTGCAAATAGAGTCCTGCGTATGTCACCGAGTAGAGCATTGAACGGCATCCTGGCCGTCCTTTCGGCCGCCTGCCTCGTTTCGGCCTGTGCCGAGAGCATCGGTCCGCCGCCGCCCGGCTTCCAGCTCGACGGCGCGCCCTCCGCGCTCGGCGCCTCCTACCGGCTCGGGATCGGCGACAAGCTCAAGATCACCGTCTTCGGAGAGGACAGCCTGTCCGGCCCCGCCGAGGTCAACGCGGCGGGCCACGTCGCCCTGCCGCTCGCCGGCGAGGTGCCCGCAGAAGGCAAGACGCTCGGCCAGTTCCGCGAGATCGTCGCCCTGCGTCTCGCCGACGGCTACCTGAAGAACCCGAAGGTGACCGTCGAGATCACGAACTACCGCCCGATCTACATCCACGGCGAGGTGAAGACCGGCGGCGAGTTCCCCTACAAGACCGGACTGAGGCTGCGCGACGCGGTGGCGATGGCCGGCGGCTACACGTACCGGGCCAACCAGAGCTACGCGCTCGTCACGCGCGAGGGACTGAGCGAGGCTCGCGTGCCGGCCAACGGAGCCGTCACGCTCCTTCCGGGCGACAACGTCCGGATCCCCGAACGTTTCTTCTAATGGACGGCATCGGCGGGCGAAAACTGCGGTGACTCTGAAGTCCCACCAGTCCTGTCAGCAAAGGCCGCGCCGCGAGGCGCCGGCGCTTGCCTGCGTGGCGACCGCGGCGGCCTTCACGGTGGCGCCGTGGCAGCCGGCTCGCGCGCTCGAGCTCGACAGCAACGCCGACCTCATCACCGATACGATCGCGAGCCAGGAAATGCGCCGCGAGTGGAATGTCGCGCGCAAATACGGCGCCGTCAGCGTCGATGAGGCCGACCGCGGCTTCGCCGCGCCCGACGGCTTCCGCCTCGGCAACTTCTTCATCTACCCGTCCGTGACCCAGGCCGTTGCCTGGGACAGCAACATCTACGGCATGCCGAAAGACCCGATCGCGGATTGGCGCTTCATCACCACGCCGACGCTCTCGGTCACGTCGCAGCTTCCCCGTCATGCCTTCGACATGACGATCTTCGGCCGCTTCATGAACTTCGCCGAGAATACCGATCAGAACTACGTGGACTACGGCGGCGTCGCCCGCGGCGCCCTGCATATCGACCACGCGCATACGCTGTCGGCATCCGTTCTCGCCCAGCACGAGAACGAGGAGCGCTCGGCCGAGACGGCTTCGCGCCTTGCCGCCGAGCCCGTCCCCGTCGACCGCTACCGCGCCTCGATCGGCCTCACGCGCGACGCCGGACGGCTTTACGGCACGCTCGCAGCCACGGCCGAGACGATAGACTACGGCAGCACGCCGGCGATCGGCGGCGGCACGCTCGATCAGGACTACCGCGACCAGGAGCTCTACAGCACGCACCTGCGCGCTGGCTACCGCATCTCGCCAGGCTTCGACTTCGTCACCAAGCTGCGCGCACTCCGCGTGCTCAGCGACGGCAAGACGCCGGACGAAGGCAACCGCAACGCGACGGGCTACGAGGCGACTGCGGGCCTTGCGTTCGAGACCGATCCTCTGGTGCGATGGCGTGTCATGGGAGGTTATGGCATCCGCGACTACGACGATGCCGACCTCTCCGACGTCACGAGCTCGCTGCTGGAAGCCCAGGTCCAGTGGCTCGCGACCGACCGCCTGACGCTCTTCGCCAATGCCCGCCGGGTCCTCGACGACGAGTTTGGCGCCGACGACAACGGCCGCATCGAGACGTCGGCTTCGGCGCGAGCCGAATACGAGATCCGTCACGACCTCGTGGCATCGGTCAACGTCGCCATCGCAGACGTCGATTTCCTCGGCTCCAACCGCGAGGACCGCATTCTCGAGACCGGCGTCGGGCTCGAGTATCACTATTCCAAGAACTGGCTCTTCACACTGAACTACGCGTTCGAGAGCCGCGATTCCAACGAGGCTGCGTTCGATCTCGACCGCAGCGTCGTGCGCATCGGCGGCACCCTGCAATTCTGAGACCGAGAGCTGATGACCGCGGTGGATGCGAGCATGGAGGGCACGGGCGGCGGGGCGTTGAGCCTCGAGCGCGCGCTCAATGCCGTACGCCGGCGGCTTCCTCTCGTCGGCAGCGTCATGGCGCTCGTCACGCTGCTTGCGGTCGCGTTCGCCGTCTCCCTGCCCGACCGATACGAGGGCGTGGCAGTCGTCCAGATCGATCCGCGCAAGAAGACGATCTCCCAGATCGACAGCGTCGTGGAGGACCTGAAGGGAGACGCGGCCTCGCTCGACAGCGAGGTCGAGGTGATCGGCTCGCGCGCCGTGGCTCTGGACGTGATCGACATTCTGAAGCTGCGCGATGACGAGGAATTCCGGGGCACGTCGATCGTCGATGCGATCTTGTCTCTGGTTGGGCTCGGTGGCCCGCCCGATGCCGGGATCAGCCAGTCCGGCGACGTCGCATCGCGCGCGCGCCGCCTCGACGGCGACCCGAACGGCACGCTCGTCGGCAAGATCGGCCCCGGCGAGGCCAAGCCCGAGCGGGACGAGGTGGCGGTGGCGTTCGCGGACCGGCTCAAGGTGGCGCGTGTCCGGACCACGCTTCTCATCGAGATCAAGTTCTCCGCCGCCGACCCGGTGAAGGCAGCGCGCATCGCCAACACTATTGCCGAGGTCTATCTGGCGAACAACCTCGCCAGCAAGAAGCAGGCATCGGGCTATGCGACCGGGCTCCTGGAGGCGAAGCTCTCCGAGCTCCAGACGCGGGTCTCCGATGCTGAGCGCAAGGTCGCCATGTTCAAGGCGGATCACAACATCTTCGATACGGAAGGCAACATCCTTTCCGAGAAGGAGCTTGCCCGCCTGATGGAGCAGACCGTCACCGCGCGCAACGCGACGGCGGAAGCGAAGGCCAAGTACGAGAATGCCCAGCGCCTCGCGGCGACGCCGGGCGGAACGGCGACCATCGCCGAGGTGCTCGACAGCAACACCGTCCGGCTCTTGAAGGAATCCGTCGCGGCCGCCCGCAAGCGCGCAGCCGAGCTCGAAACCCGCTACGGCCCCCGCCATCCGGAGATGCAGAAGGTTCGGGCCGAGGTTCACGAGGCCGAGAAGCAGGTGTCGGAGGAGATCTCGCGGCAGGTTGCCAACCTGCGCAACGAATACGTCGTTGCCGAGCGCCGTGAGATGCAGCTTCGCCAGTCGCTCACGACCCTCAAGGAGCAGGAGGCCGCGACGAAGGACGCGAACGTCAAGCTCCTGGAGCTGCAGCGCGAGGCGACGACCTCGAAGCAACTGTATGAAGCGCTCCTCGCACGCTACAAGCAGACATCAGAGACGCAGGATCTCCAGCTTCCCGACGCGCGGATCGTGGAGCAGGCCGACGTGCCGCTCTTCCCGGCCTCGCCGAAGCGCAAGCAGATCATTCTCATTGCCCTCATCGCCGGCCTGATCCTCGGCGTCGGCCTGGTGCTCGTCCTGGAGTTCGCCACGACCGGCGTCAGCCATCCCGACGATGTCGAGCGCAGCCTGGAGGTCGCCCACATCGCCTCGGTTCCCGCCGTTGCGGCCGACGCGCCGAACCCCGACCCCCTGCGGGCGATCCGCCTCGTCCTGGCCGAACCGCGCAGCATCTTCGCCGAGAGCGTCCGCGGGATCCGCCGCGAGCTTGACATGCGTCGTCGCAGCGGCGCGTGCCGCGTCATCATGGTCGCCTCGGCCCTGCCGGGCGAGGGCGCCGGCATCATCGCCTCCAATCTCGCGCATCATTACGCGCTGACGGGCGAGCGCGTGCTGCTCGTCGACGGCGATCTGCGCCGAGCGCCGCTGACGCGCCAACTCGCGCCGCAGCGCCAGTGCGGCCTGCTTGACACGCTCTTGCGCCAGCAGCCCGTCGAGACCGCGATCCTGCACGACACGGCGTCCGACCTCTACTTCCTGCCGGCCATGAGCCCCTCGCCGCTGGAGACGGCCCGGCCCGAGCTGCTGGCGTCCGGCCAGATGGCGGCAGCGATGCGGGCGCTGCGGGGACAGTTCGACACCATCGTCATCGATGCGCCGCCGCTGCTGCCCGTCGTCGATGCGCGCGTCCTTGCCGACCACGCCGACCAGATCGTTTTCGTAATGACCTGGCGCCGCACGCCCAAGCAGCTCGCCAGACGCGCGCTGCACTCTCTCGGCCTCAACCACGAGAAGGTCGCCGGCGTCGTGGTCAACAGCGTTGCCGAGCAGGCGCTCGAGGATACCTATGCGCTTGGAACCCGCATGAAGCCGGCCCAGGCGAAGCACGTCCGGCGGGCCGCCTGAGACGTACCCCTGCGACCTGCGACGGCGCGCGGCGACCCCGGCCGGCGCAGGCGGTTACCTCTCGCTCACCACGTTGCGTCTTGCCGAAATGCTCCCCGGAATTCAATCAATTTTTAGACTATTTCGCCGATGCTTGCGCGAGATTTGTAAGTCGGACCTTTGCGTCCAGTGCGTGCCCGGAGTAGCCATGTCGACCGTTGAAGCAGAACCCACGACCTTCGCTGCCGCCCCCGTTGCAGAACGCACCCGTTCCAAATCCGCACTGAAGCGCCGCTTCTCCCGCAAGATCGCAGCCGACCTCGTCGGCGTCGCCGACATCGCGGCCGTGCTGACGGCCTTCATCTTCCCGGCGATCATCTACAATCACGCCGGCGGCATCGTCAGCGACTGGCGGCTGCTGGTTCAGGGCGGCTTCGCCGCCGCACTCATCGTGCACATGCTCCTGCGCTTCAACGGCATGTACACCACCGACCGCATGCACGATTTCCCGACCCGTCCGGGCCTTCTTCTCGCAGTCGTGGCGGTGACGCTGCTCGGCCTGCTTGGCATCGGCGTGCCCAACGCGCTCCGCGATCAGCACCAGTGGGTCTGGCTCTGCGTGGCGCTGTCGGCCAGCTACACGTTTCTTCTGTTCAACCGCGGCTTTGCCAACGTGATCCTCGCCAACCTGACGCGCAAGGGCTACTTCGACGAGCGTGTGGCGGTCTTCGGCGCCGGGCAGATCGCGCGCCGCGTCAAGGAGCATCTTGAAGCCGAGCCCGCGGGCATCTACTTCGCCGGCCTCTTCGACGATCGGATGGGAACCGACCGCATCAATCCGGAGGGCCTCGCCGTCGCCGGCCGGCTCGACGATCTCATCGCGGTCGCCCGCAACAACGAGATCGACAAGATCATCATCGCGCTGCCCCAGTCGGCCGACCAGCGCATCTCCGACGTCGCCCGCAAGCTCGAGTCGCTGCCCGTCAGCCTGCATGCGGTCACCCATATCGCCTCCGACCTCATCGAGGGCGGCCCCGCGCACGCCGTCTCTGCGGTCGGCTCCGTCGGCCTCCTCGACGTAAAAAAAAAGCCCCTCGATGACTGGCAGCCGCTCCTGAAGCGGCTTGAGGACGTGCTCGTCGGCAGCTTCCTGCTGCTGATCACGCTGCCGATGTTCCCGATCATCGCCGCGGCCATCAAGCTCGACAGCCCCGGCCCGGTGATGTTTCGGCAGCGGCGCAGCGGCCTCAACCGGAAGCCGGTCGAGATCCTGAAGTTCCGGACCATGTCGGTCGAGCACGCGGCGGACGAAGCTCGCCAGGCCACCTCGAAGGACAAGCGCGTCACGCGTGTCGGCCGGATCCTGCGCCGCACCAGTCTCGACGAGCTTCCCCAGCTCATCAACGTCGTGAAGGGCGACATGTCGCTCGTGGGGCCGCGGCCGCATCTGGCGGAGCACGACGAGCGCTTCGCGCGCATGGTCGACACCTACGCCTTCCGGCATCAAGTGAAGCCGGGGCTGACGGGATTGGCCCAGGTGTCGGGCTATCGCGGCGAGGTGCGCACACCCGCCAACGTAGCCGGCCGCGTCAACGCCGACATCCGCTACATCCGCAACTGGTCCTTGTGGCTCGACGCCAAGATCCTGCTGCGCACGGTGTGGGCCGTCGCAATCGGCCGCAACGCCTACTGACGGCCGGCTGCCGCCGGGGAGCGGGACTGGGGGGAGAGGCGCGGGGGAGAGAGGCATGAAGGACGCATTCAGGAAAACACCGCTACCGGTCGTCCTGGCGATCCTGAGCTTCATTGCGCCGACCGAGCTCTCGCTCGTCGTCGGCGATCTGCGTCTGTCGCCGCACCGGCTCGTGTTCCTCCTCTTCCTGCCGTTCGCTCTCTACCGGCTCTTCCTACGCGCGGACTGCCGGCTCCGCCCCTATGACGTTCCCTTCTTCGGGCTTGCCGTCTGGCAGACGTTCGTCTTCACCTATCACGCCGGGAGCGCGGGCTTCGCATTCGGCGGATCGCTGGCGCTTGAAAGCCTCGGCGCCTATGCGATCGCCCGGGCCTACATCCGCGATCTGGAGACGCTCAGAGCCGCGTTGCGGATCGTGCTCTATTCGGTCGTCCTCGCCGGCGCCATCGCCGCGCTCGACACCTTGAGCGGCAGCCTGTTTGTCCACGCCGTCCTGCGCAGTGTGCTGGGCGGCGAACCGCTGCCGCCGATCGAGTATCGCATGGGCCTCGTGCGCGCCTACTCCACGTTCGACCACCCGATCCACTACGGTACCTACTGCGCCACGATGTTCGCTCTCTTGTGGATGTCCGAGCCGCGGCGCCTGTGGCGCGTCGTTCATGCCGCCTGCGTCGCGGTCGCGGCGGGGCTTGCCATGTCGTCGGCCCCGATCCTGAGCCTCGCCCTGCAGGGCGGCATGATGGGCTGGAACAAGATCACGAGTTCCATCCCGTACCGGGCGCAGCTCTCGCTCGCCGTTCTCGTCGGCCTCTACATCGGCGCCGAGCTCGTGGCGTCGCGCTCGGTGCTACAGATCATCATCTCCATTGCTACGTTCGATCCGTGGACAGGCTACTACCGGATGCTGATCTGGGAGTACGGCCTGGAGAACCTTTGGACCAGCCCTTGGCTCGGCATCGGCATGGAGGACTGGGAGCGGCCGCGGTGGATGGTCGCCGCCACGATCGATTCCTATTGGCTCGTGCTGACGCTCCGCTCCGGCCTTCCGGCCTTCCTGCTCGTTGCGACCGGCCTCGTCCTCGTCGCACGCGGCGTGGTCAAACGCGGGCGTACCGCGCGCGATCCCTTGCGGCGGAGCATGGCGGCTGGCTGGATGATCTCGCTGGTGGCGATCTCGTTCCTCGGTGCCACCGTGCACTTCTGGAACGTGCCGCACGCCCTCTTCTATTTCTTCCTGGGGCTCGGCAGCGCGCTCGCCGACCCGCGCCCCGTGCGGTCCGCCGCCGCCGCGCTGGTGCAGCCGATCCGCCGGCGCCATCCGAGCTTCATCCTGGCCGGCCGGCCGGCATTGCAGCCGGGCGCGGCCCTGCCAGCCTGAGCGATCTGCGGCTGGCTGTGGGGCTCTTCGCGGGCTTGAACCGTCTCAGCCCGCGGCGCGCGGCATGAGGGCAGAGCGAAACACCTCGCCCCACGACGGCGCGGGCTGCGTTCCGGCAAAGGCGAGGCCGAGGTCCTCGACCGCGCGCAGGATCGCTTCCGCCTTGGCGTCCCAGCTCTCGCCGGCGACGCGAGTCCGCGCCGGAGCGGCATCGAAAGGCTCGTTGAGGGCCGCGCGGATCTGAGACGCAAAGGCCTCCGCGCCATCGGCGACACGGACGAGATCGCGCCAGCCGTCCAGCGCCGGGAAATCCGTCGTCACGACCGGCCGGCCGACGGCCAGATACTCCTTCATCTTGATCGGGTTGCAGGCCTTGATCCAGTCGCTCCGGTTCCACGGCATAATGAGCACGTCCATGGCCGCCATGTAGCGCGCGACGAGTTCGTAGGGCTTGCGGCCGAGAAAGCGCACGTTCGGCAGGGTGCACCAACCCTCTGGCAAGGAGCAGCTTCCAATCATGACGAACTGCACGTCCGAGAGCCGGCTTGCGACGGCAAGGAAGAGGGCCGGATCGAACGTGTGGGCATCGATGCCGCCGACGAAGCCGACCCGCGGCCGCGGCAGGACGGCGACATCGGCGGGGCCACCCGAGGTCCTGGGCGCGCGCTTTTGTCCTTCCGCAACGAAGGCGGCCACGTCCACGCCGTGCGTCACGAGGAACTGGCGGCGGACCTGGCTGCCTTCTTCCTGCATCAGATGCGGCGCGCAGTAGATGACGAGGTCGGCCGCGCGCTTGATGGCGGCGACCTGCTGGCCGAGCAGGACCGGATCGCCTTCCGGGAAGGCCTCGAACCGGTCGGTGCGCTGCATCACGATTCCGGCCGGGTCGAAGCTGTCGAGAAGGCCGGCGCCGGCCGGACAATGCATCCACAAGAGGGGCTTCGAGATGCCGGCCCGCCGCGCCGCAAGCCTGATCTGCGGGGCGAGCGCGAAGCCGGAAATCTTCTGGCCCACCGCGCCCGGGACCGAAAGGGGCGAGAAGACCCAGAACTGGTTCTCGACCCGCACGACACCGCGCGCGAGGCTTTGCATCTTGCGCGCGATCTTGCCCGCGAACCGGCTGCCGTTCTTCGCGTCCGGCATGCGCACGCCAAGCGAGTTCACGTAGAGCACGGGGATTTTGCGCGCGACGCGGCGCATGACCTGGAAGTCGAAATGCCCGCGGTTATGATACCACCAGTCCGATCCGCCGATGCAGATCACACCGTCGTAGTCACGGCGCGGGGCCGCGCCCTGTTGTTCGATCATCCGGTCTGGCGTCCTTGATTGAGCCTGGTCGCCGCAAGGCGGGTCTTGCGAGCAGTCTGGACGCGGCGCGTTAAACTTTCCCTGAGGCCGGGCTCGCTGCGCGCCGCGCGGCTGCCGACGGTCGGTTCCGATCACGCTTAACGACGGGTTAACGGCTCTCCTTCTAGAGTGGCCGTCCGCACCCCCTGCCCCGCGCTCACCCCAGATGACTGCCGCCGGAGCCGCCTTGACATCGCCTGAGAAGATCGACGTCTCGATCCTCATCGTCAGCTACAACACGCTCGAGATGACGCTGAACGCCATCTCTTCCGTCGTGCGCGAGACTTTGGGCGTCGCCTACGAGATCATCGTAGTCGACAACGCCTCCACCGACGGCTCGGCCGATGCGATCGCGAGCCACCCCGCCCGGCCGCGTCTCATCCGGCTTGCGGACAACATCGGCTTTGCCCGCGGCAACAACCTCGCGGCCGAGTCCGCGACCGGCGAGCTCGTGCTGCTGCTCAATCCCGATACGGTCGTCACGGACCGCGCCATCGACCGACTGGTGGCGTTTTCCCGCGCCAACAAGCAAGCCCTCGTCTGGGGAGGGCACACCGTCTTCGCCGACGGCCGGCTGAACCCGGCGTCGTGCTGGCAGCGCATCACGCCCTGGAACCTCGTCGCGCGGGCGACCGGGCTTGCGGCTCTTTTTCCTCATTCTCCGGTCTTCAACCCGGAAGCCTACGGCGGCTGGCTGCGCGACACGGTGCGCCGCGTCGATATCGTCTCGGGCTGCTTCCTGCTGATGCCGAGGACCGTCTGGATGGCGCTCGGCGGGTTCGACCCGGCCTTCTTCATGTATGGCGAGGACGCCGACCTGTGCCTGCGCGCGCGGCGGATCGGGGCCCGCCCCATGATCACCCCGGAGGCGACCATCGTCCATCACGGCGGCGCATCGGAGAAGACGCGCGCCGGCAAGATGGGCCGGCTCCTCAAGGCCAAGGCGACGCTCATCGAGCGTCACTGGCCGCAGGGCACGGTGGAGATCGGGCAGCATCTACTCCTGGCGTGGCCGCTGACGCGCTGGATCGCCACGGAGGTCGCCGCCCGCCTCGACGCCACTCCGGAGCGCATCGAAGCGGCCGCTACGTGGCGCGCCATCTGGCGGGCGCGCAACGACTGGCGCTTCGGCTACCCGAAGCCCGACCTCACCGAAGCGGAGCGCCAGGCGCAGAAGCCACTGCTCGCGGCCGCCCCACTCGGAGGTTCACCGTGACCTCCGCCTCGACCGCACCCGGCTGGTCCGAACCCGCCATCCTCACCGCGGCAGCCTACGCGGGCCCTGAGGCCGCGCCCCGCTATACGATCGCGACGCTCGTCACAAACCCGGACCAGTACGCGGCCATGCGCGAGAGCTTCGCCGCGCGCGGCTTCGACACCACGAGCAGCGAATTCCTCTACATCGACAACCGCGGGCCGGGACAGACGGGCGCCTACCGCGGTCTCAACGCGCTCATCAATGCCGCCCGTGGCCGCTACGTCATCCTCTGCCACCAGGACGTGCTCCTGCTGTCGGATGACATCGAAACGCTCGATCTCCGTCTCGCCAACCTCGACCGATGCGACCCCCGCTGGGCGCTTGCGGGCAACGCGGGCGGCGTGGCCCCCGGCGTTCTCGCTTTGCGCATCTCCGATCCTCACGGCGTCGATCGCAATTCCGGCAATTTGCCCCAGCGCGTCATGAGCCTCGATGAGAATTTCATCGTCATGAAGCGCGCGGCGCGCATCGGCTGCTCGGCGGATCTCGAAGGGTTTCACTTCTACGGACCCGATCTATGCCTCAATGCCGACATCGCGGGTCATAGCGCGTGGGTCATAGACTTCCATCTGCTGCATCTGTCAGGCGGCACGAAGGGCCCCGACTTCCATGCGGCAGAGCACGCCTTCCGCGCCAAATGGAGCCACGCGCTGCGGCCGCGCTGGATGCAGACCACATGCGCGCTGGTACGGCTCTCGGGTTCGGGCATTGGCCGTGAGGCCGGCCGCCTGGCCGCGCGCTCCTACGCCGGGATTCTGCGTCGCCTCCCCCGCCGAGCGGACGCGTCGCCGCAGGACTGAGCTCCAATGACGAACACCACGATGCCGCAGCCCTCGCTCGCCCGCCGCGTCGCCGGACAGGGTGCCCTGCTTCTCTCCGGCTTCGCGGCCGCGCAGGTCATGTCGTTCGGCCGCAATGCGATCCTCGGCCATATGCTGGCGCGCGGCGACTTCGGCGTCGCCGCCATCCTGACGCTGCTGCTGCAGCTCTTCGACAGCCTGACCGATCTCGGAGTCGACCGCCTGATCGTCCAGGCCCCCGACGGCGGCGCGCCGCGATTCGTCGCGACCCAGCACCTCGCGCTCATTTCGCGCGGCCTCCTGATCGGCGGCGTTCTCTTTGCCTCGGCCGGCGCCATCGCAGACTTCTTTGCCGTCCCGGAGGCCGCGGCAGCCTTCGCGGCGATCGCGGCCGTGCCCATCATCAAAGGCTTCCAGCACCTCGACGCGCGGCGCGCTCAGCGCGACCTCGACAACGCGCCCTTCCTGTGGATCGAGGTTCTACCGCAGGCCGTTGCGCTGGCGCTGACGTGGCCGGTCGTGGCGTGGATGCCCGATTTCAACGCCGTCGTGTGGCTCTCGCTCGCGCAGGCGGCCGCCACCGTTCTCGTCTCGCACGCCGTCGCCCGGCAGCGCTACGCCCTGGCGTGCGACAAGGACATCCTGAAGCGCCTCGTCGATTTCGGCTGGCCCATCTGGCTCAGCGCGTTCCCGCTGATCGCCGTCTATCATGGCGACCGCATCATGGTCGGACGGCTCCTTGGCGTCGAGGAGCTCGCCGGCTACAGCGCCGCTTTCATGGTGGCGATGGTGCCGGGACTGATCGCGGCGAAGGTCGGCCAGTCCCTCGTGCTTCCCGTTTTCGCCGCCGCGCGGGATGACCGGGCGCTGCTGGCGCGGCGCTTCGCCGCCATGACGGAGGCCACCGCGCTCGTGGCCGCGCTCTACCTCGTGACCGCGATGCTACTCGGGGGGATCATGCTGCAGATCGCGTTCGGCGCGAGCTATGCGGGTCTCGGCGGCGTCATGGCCTGGCTCGCGGCCATGTGGGCCGTGCGCATGCTTCAGGCCGTGCCGGGCATGGCGCTGCTGGCGGCAGGACAGACCAAGCCGTTCCTGGTCGCGGGATCTTTGCGCGCGGCGGCCCTTCTGCCCGCGGCGTGGGTTGCGGCGGCGACGCAGAGCCTGGAAGCCGTCGCGGCGGTCGGCGTCGCGGGCGAGCTCGCCTCGCTGCTCTACGTCGCCTGGAGGATGGATGCGGAGGCTGCCGGACTGTCCGGCCTTTTCGCGCGCCGCGCGCTGTTCCTCCTGCCTGCCGCACTGGCGGCCGGCGTGGCCCTGCTCTTGACCACGGCCGCGCCGGAGGACCTCGTCACGCGCACGCTTGCGCTGACGGCCGTCGTCGCCGCTGTCGCGGCCGCGGCGCTCGTTCTGTTTCCCGAAACACGCGAGCGGGCGCGCCTGTTGGCCCGCGCGTGAGCAAGCGCGATCGGCTCGGCCGGTGCGACGGGCGTCAATCGTGCGCCGGAATGGCAAGCGGCCGGGCTGCCGGACGGGTCCGGCCCTCGAGCGCGCAGTCGTAGGCAGCGAGCAGGCGGCCCCGCTCCTCGTCCCAGCGCAGCAGGGATTTGGCGCGCGCGATCCCCTCCGCCTTCGTGCGCTCGCGCAAATCCGCATCGTCGAGCAGCGTGAGCATGCGGCGCGCGAGATCCCTCGGACAGTTGTCCTTGGCATAGATCGCAGCGCCGGCTGCCATCCTCCGCCCCTCCATGAGGTCGAACTGCACGAACGGAATGCCGAGCGTCATATACTCGAGCACTTTGTTCATGGAGATCTTGTCGTTGTAGACGTTCTTCGGGTCGGGAATGATGCCGATGTCGAACGTCGACATGGCGGTGAGGAGGCTGTCGCCCGACTGGAAGCCTGGGAAGGTGATGTAGTCGCCAAGGCCGCGCTCCGCCGTCAGCTTCTCCAGCAGCGGCAGCTCGGTGCCCGTCCCCACGATCAGCGCCTGGACATCCTCGCGGCCGTGCTCGCGCACGATCGCGTGCATGGCTTCGACCAGGAGATCGACGCCGTCCTGCGCTCCCATGATGCCGACGAAGCCGACGAGGTGCCGGCGGCCGTTCTTCAGGGCGAGGTTCGGATCGATCCGCCGGAAGCGGCTGGTATCGGGGACCGAGCGCACGATGAAGACGCGGTCCTTCGGCATGTCGCCGCGCACGATGGCGATGTCGCGGAAGGTCTCATTCGTGGCCAGCGCAACGTCCGCCACGCGGAACGTCTGGCGCTCGAGGAACCGCAGGATGCGGTGCCACGGCCCGCGTCGGCCGAACTTGGCCTCGTAGAGCTCCGGGTTGATGTCGTGGTGATCGAAGATGAAGGGCTTGCCGAAGAGATACTTCCAGAAGGCGCCCACGACGAAGAGGAGATCGGGCGGGTTGCAGGCCTGTACGGCGTCGAAGCCGACCTTGAAGTAGGCCTTCACGGACAGGACGAACTCGAAGAAGAGGGCGGTGCCGTACTCGGCGACGTAGCCGAGCGCCCCGCGCGCCTCGATCGGCAGCGGATGGCGGAAGACGTGGATGCCGTCGAGCCGCTCGTAGGGCGCCGTGTAGCGGCCGCCTTTCGGACAGATGACTGAGACGGTGTAGCCGGCATCGCGCAGCGCGCAGGCTTCCTGCCAGACGCGACGGTCGAGCGGCACAGTGAGGTTCTCGACGATGATGAGGATCGAAGGGCGCGTTCCCGACACGACGCCGTCCTTATGTCAGATGCTGCGAGGCGGCCCGGTGGCTCCGGGCGAGACCGGCTTGCATCGTGGCGGGTCAGGGTAAAAGAAACGCTCTGCGATCCGGTCGCAATGGCCTTCCGAGACGTCCCGTTCCGGGACAAACGCGGAAAAATCCGCGTAAAAAAACCGAGGCACGCTTCTTGCGACATTTCTGCTGCTCGGTTTACCCTCTGTTAAGGTCCGACGAGGAGCTCGCTGTCCCGTGTTTCGTATCTCCCGCCATAGCCCTTATCCGCCCAGCATCGACCTTGCGACCGTGCGCGAAACACTGTGCTACATGCGCGACGATGCCCGCGCGGTGGCGGGGCTCGAAGGGGTGGCTGCCGCGCTCGACGCCGCGCTGCGCGAGGTCGATGCGGCCGAACGCACGCTGAAGCCCGTCGCTCTCAGCCCCTTTGCCTCACGCTTCCTCCCGGCGCGGTGGTCGGGCGCGACCGGTTAGAAGTCGATCTCGACGCTGAGCTTCAGCGTCCCGTCCGGCGTGTTCCGATTGAGCCCTGCGAGGAACCCGACGCCGATCGTCAATTCGCTCGTCTCGATCTCGC
Source organism: uncultured Hyphomicrobium sp. (assembly GCA_964589785.1). Taxonomy (GTDB): domain Bacteria; phylum Pseudomonadota; class Alphaproteobacteria; order Rhizobiales; family Hyphomicrobiaceae; genus JAGVSR01. The sequence goes on along the minus strand of CAZPUQ010000001.1, from coordinate 270,236 downwards.
CGTCCCCGTCGCGCCGCGGATCGGGACGCAGGCTGCGGCCGAAATCGTAGGAATAGTAGAGGATCGGACCCAGCCGGTGCTGGTCATGGTCGCCGAACGTCAGTGCCGCCTCGTCGGGCCGTCCGCTGCCGCCGAGCCGGTCCACCGTCCCGTAAGCCTCGAGCGCCAGTGTCCACGTCTCCGAGAACGCATAGGCGACCTGGGCCGCGTAGGCGAAATCCCATTTGTCGTCCGTGCCGCCGCCGTCCTCGGTCTCGCCGCCGAAGTCGTGGACGAGCATCGGGACAGCCGCGGCGAACCAGGGGCCGGAGGCCAGCTCGAAGATCGGTCCCATGAAAAGGCTCATCTGCGCGCCGTCCTCGAACGGGCGCTCGACCTCCACGACGGTGCCGAGCCCGAAGCCGTCGCCGTCGCGCGGGATCAGGATGGCGATCACCTCCGTGCCGATCTCCTCGAGTCGGAGGGCGGCGAAATCATTCGCCTGGGCGGGCGTCGGGGGATCCTCGATGCGCTCCTGCTCGAACTCGATGCCGATGCGCATCTTCAGGTAGCGCGTGAAGCCGAGTTCCATCTCCAGGGCTTGTCGTTGCCGGATGACGGTGTTGTCGTCGTAGACCCAGGCCCCGTCGACCTCGGCGGACTGGCGGCCCGGCTGGCCGAACGACCAGGCGTTCTGGCTCTGGAACTCCATGTAGCCAGGGGCGGACTCGAGCGTTTTCAGCTCGAACTGGCCGACGGCTGGACCGGCTGCGGCGGGCGCGGCCCCTGCCATCGCAAGGACCGCGGCCCTCAGCGCGGCCGGCAGGAAATGGCGGCGATGGGACAACTCAAGCACGGCCGGACCTGGACTTCGGGAACTAGATTTGATCCGAAGCTACCATTTTTCCCGGCGCACGCTCCCATCTAGGATTTTTTCCCGCCTAATATTTCAGCTTTGAGGCTCCGGCGTGTCACAGCCGCCACGCTCCTGGCCCCCGCACTATCAAAAAGCTAAGGGGCCGCCCGTAGGCGACCCCTTTGCTCCGTCTCAGGTTGCCGCCTTGCGTCAGAAGGTGACGCGCAGACCGCCGTAGATTGCGAACGGCCGCGACGGCGAGATGGAGCGCGCGTCCTCGAACTCGTCGTAGCCTGCCGCCTCCGCAGCCTCCTCGGCCTCTTCCGCGTCGAAGAACGTGCCGTAGAGACCGTACTTCTGGTCGAAGAGGTTGCGGATGATACCGTAGGCCTCGGCGTTCTCCGACAGCCGGTAGGTGGTGTGGAGGTCGACGCGGGTGTAGCCGGCGAGCTTGCGGTTGTTGTTGGCCTCGTCGCCGAAGAAGACCTGATCGGACGCCGCGATGAGGTCGGAGCCGACCCTCCAGTCCGGGGTCAGCCAGTACTCGAACCCGGCCTTGAAACGATGGCGCGGAATGCCGGGCAGGCGGTCGCCGTCGGAAACGAAGTTGCACTGGGGCGGATCGGCGGGATCGAAATCGCCGGGCTCGAGATCGGGGCAGTCCGCCGTGCCGGACGGCGTATTGGGCGCCGGCAGGACGATGTCGTCGGCGAACGTGGCATCGACGAAGGCGTAGGAGCCGTAGACCGAGTACCAGCGCGTCTGGTAGGAGGCGGCCAGCTCGATGCCCTGGCGCAGCGTGTCGCCGGCGTTGAGGAAGAAGCCGCGGCCGGTCTCCTCGGCGGCGACGTTCAGGATATCGTCCTCGTTGAGCGTGCGGAACAGGCCAGCGCTCCACGCGAAGCGCGAGCCGTCGAAGTACTTCTCCTCGCCGCGCAGACCGACCTCGAAGGTGCGCGAGACAACCTGGTCCAGCGGCGGATCGTCCGTCAGGAAGCTCTCGATGAGGCACGGATTGTCCGGCTCGGCGCAGCCAAGCTCGGCGGCGGTCGGCGCGCGGTTCGCCTCCGCATAGCCGCCATAGAGCGACAGGCTCTCGCTGAACTGGTACGTGCCGCCGACCATCGGGTTGAAGCGCTCGTACTTGTTGGTCGTCGTGAGCTCCGGGAAGTCTCCCGTCAGGTCCGCCAGCTTGATGGTCGCGTGATTGTAGCGACCGCCGACGGTCAGCGCGAAGGCGTCGGTCACATCGAGCGTGTTGGAGAAATAGACGCCGAAGTAGTCGTTCTCCGTCGCGATGTCGCGCGGGGCGACGTCCTCCGGCTCGGAGGCGATCTGGCCGGTGCCGGTGACGACGAAGCGCCGGCCGATGGTGCCGATCTCGCTCGACGTCGTGTAGTCGACCTCGCCGTGGTCGTAGCTCGTGCCGAGCAGGAACTGGTTCGGGCGGCCGAACAGGTCGGCCCTGGAGACGGCCTGCGCCGAGCCGCCGTAGCTCTCCGCGTCCGTGTTGATGCGCTCGATGGAGCCCAGAGCCTCGGCCCCCGCAGGGAAGCCGGCGATGTTGCCGTCCTGGTCGACCACGAATTCCTGCTGCGGACCGCCTTCAAACTCCGTGATGCACAAGGGATTGGGCGGGACCGGCAGGCCGTCCGGATCGGGAAGAGGCGGGGTGCACTCGTCGGCTTCCGTCAGGTTGCCGTCGATCACCTTCGACTTGAACTTGCGGTAGTAGGCGAGACCGGAGAACGACAGCGTGTCCGTCGCCTGCACCTTGGCGCTGAGCGTCGGCATGATCACTTCCAGATCGGTATCCTGCGGGCTCGTGAACGTGCGGTTCCAGCCCACGTCCAGGACCTCGACCGGAGACGCGGCCACGACGCCCGCGGAACTGTTCGCTGCCGTCAGGCCGAGGTGGATCTCCGTCGCGCTGCCCTTGAACCCGAGGTCGCCATAAAACCTCTCGACGTCCGCTTCCGAGAAGTCGCGGAAGCCGGTCTCGCGCATCAGTTCGAGCGCGGCATAGGCCGCCACGCCGCCCGAATTCCCGCCGGCCTCCATGGAGATCATGCCGCGGCCGAACGACCCGCCCATGGCGTCGATGGTGCCGCCCTCGAAACTGAAGCCGTCCTTCATCGTGATGCCGATGGCGCCGCCGATGGCGTTGAGGCCGTAGACAGGGTTGGCGCCGAGCACCGTCATGTCGCTGATGGCGATGGCGGGGATCAGGTCGAGATTGACGGTGTCGCCGAAGGCTTCGTTGATGCGCACGCCGTTCTGGTAGACCGCGAGTCCCTGCGAGCGTCCGCCGATGGGCGAGGCGTCGAAGCCGCGGAACTGGATGTCGGTGCGCAGGCCGCCGCCGGCGGTGTCGGACAGGATGACGCCCGGGATCGTCTTATTGAGCACGTTCTGCACCTGACCGGTGGCGTCGGCCTGGATATCGCTCGCGTCCGCGCGCCCTACCGCGCCCGGCACCTTGTGCAGCGGAATCTCGCTGCCAGCGACCGGCGACATGCGCACCGGCGTGTCCGCGGGCGGCGGACCAACCGACGGCAACGGCTCGGCGGCAGGCTCCGCCGCCTGGGCCGCGACCGGCTCGGGCTCGGGAGCCGGAGCAGGGGCGGGCGCGGGCTTCGGCGCCTTCTTGGCCACCGTAGGCTTGGGAGCCGTCTTCTTCTCCTCCTGGATGACCTCGACCTCGGGAACGGTCGTCGTCGGCGCAGCCGGGGCGGGCTCTGCGGCGGCGGGAGCGGGCGGCGTCTCAGTCCCGGCCGGAGGCGGTGCCGGAGCGGGCGTTTCGGCGGCTGGCGGGGTGACCGGTGGCGGCTCGGCCGTCTGGGCGAGCGCCAGTCCGGAGCATCCGGCCAGGAGTCCAGCGACCGAAGCCGCACGGATCATACGTTCCCCGAACATCACGTTCTCCCAGAGTATTTTTCCGTATTCATCCCATTCGGGCGGGTGCCGATCCCACGGGAATCGGGACGATCTCCATTTGGATAGGTAAAACACCTTAGAGTCGCAATGCTGCACGCGGTGTAATGCGGGGTGCTGTGGCGATCTCGGCGACGGTGTGACTGTCAAGCATCGGGATTTTTTCCCGATTTTTCAAAAGATCATTCCGCCGGGGAGCGTCACAACGCTCCTTTGCAGGATATCCCTTGATCCAGGTCGGGTAACACCGGTATCCATGGCTCGGCACGACGACGTCCTACCGCTCCCGCCCGGTTCCCACATCGATCCGTGGGCCTAGGGCGGCTGCCAGGACGCGAGAAAACCGTTAGGTTATAATAGAACAATTGCGGGACGCTTTCGCGGGCCGCGCGGGGTCTGTCCCGTGTCTCGCTTAAGAGGAACGTCGATCTGTCGGAGCAGGCCAGGAGCGTCGGCAGTCCGCACGCACCATCCGTCGCGAGAGTGGAGAAGCAGTTGGAATACCGTATCAAACGCACGAGTCTTGCGAACTGTCTTTGCGTTGCGGCCCTGCTTGCGGGGCTCACGGCCACCAGCGTCTCCGGCACCGCGCAGGAAGGTGGACAGGCAGCAACCGGCGACGGCAATGCAGCCGGCGGTGCGAGCGCCGCAGCAGCGGCCACTTCCGCAGAGCCGCCTAAGATCACCGTGGAGCTCAACAAGCTCGAGCCGATCGACAAAGGCTGCCGCGTCTACACTGTCGTCGACAACACCGGCACGGCGACGTTCGACGCCATGAAGCTCGATCTCATCCTCTTCCACACCGACGGCGTCATCGGCCGGCGCCTGATGCTCGACCTGGCCCCGCTGAAAAGCGCCAAGAAGTCCGTGAAGATGTTCGATCTCGACGGCACGCAGTGCGACAAGATCGGCAGCTTCCTCGTCAACGACGTCATCGACTGCAAGTCCGAAGCGGGCCCGGTCGAGAAATGCCTCGACGGCATCACTCTGAAGTCCCTGAGCAACGTGCAGATGACCAAGTAACGATAGGGTATCGCCTCGTGTTCCTGACGACCTCAACCTCTTCGACGCTCTCCATCATGGAGCTCGTCGCCTCGGCCGACCCCATCGTGAAGGGTGTCATGCTGCTGCTCGTCCTGTCCTCGGTCGCGTGCTGGGCGATCGTGTTCGAGAAGGCGTTCCGGACCTGGCGGCTCAAACGCGACGTCAACAAGATCGAGGCGATCGCCGAAGGATCGGCCGACAATCCGAAGAAGGACGGCCTCGTGCGGCGCATTCTTTCGGCCGCCGAAGCCGAGGCGGCCGACGGCAGCTCCCGCGGCGAGGCGCGCACCGAGGTGAGGGCCCGCCTCGAGCGCGCGATGAAGCAGAAGTTCAAGGCGGAGCTCGAATCGATCGAGACCGGGCTCCCCTTCCTGGCGACCATCGGGTCGGCCGCGCCCTTCGTTGGCCTCTTCGGCACGGTGTGGGGCATCATGAACAGCTTCACTGCCATCGCCGCGCGGCAGGATACGAGCCTTGCGACCGTGGCTCCCGGCATCGCCGAAGCGCTGTTCGCCACCGCGCTCGGGCTTGCCGCCGCCATTCCGGCGGTCATGGCCTATAACCACTACGCCGTGAAGCTCGGCCGGGCCGCCGCACGCGGGAACTCGGCCATCTCCGAGATCGCCAAGCACATCTCGCGGCCCCACGCCGAGACGAGCGTTCGCGGCGGCGTCGAACCGTTGCGCGCCGGAAAGGCCTTCTGATGGGTATGAGCGCCAACGTCTCTGCGGGAGACGGCGAGGACGGCGGCTACCGCCCGATGGCCGAGATCAACATCACGCCCATGGTGGACGTGATGCTCGTGCTCCTGATCATCTTCATGGTCGCCGCCCCGCTGATGGTGACGGGCGTGCCGATCGAGCTGCCGAAGACAACGGCCGCCAAGCTCGGCCAGTCGAAGAAGCCGATGGTCGTGACGCTGACGGCCGACGGCCGGCTGCAGATCCGCAACGATTTCGTCTCCCGCGAGGAGCTGGTGTCGAGACTGAGCCAGATCCGGGCGACCGAGGGCGACGCGATCGTCTATGTGCGCGCCGACAAGAAGAACCCCTATGGCGAGGTGATGGACATCCTCGGCCAGGTTGGCCAGAGCGGCTTCGGCCGCGTCTCTCTCTTGTCGCAGAAGCCGAGCGGGGGCGCCGCTTCCGGGCCCGAGCCGTTCTCGGCCCCCGCGCCGACGCTTGCGCCGGCCCCTGCACCTGCGCCGTAAGCTAAGGAGCCCCTGCCGTCGTCATGCTGAAGTCCATGACCTGGCTGCTGTCTCTCGCCGTCCATGCCGCCTTCGCGGCGTGGCTGTTCGTCGTGCCCGGCGGCGCGGCGCTGGACGTGGGCGAGGGCGACGACGATTTCGTCGTCGAGCAGGGCATCGCGCTGGAAGGCATCGACACCTCGGGACAGGACGAAACGACGGTCCAGGCCGTGGAAGCCGAGCCGCAGGAGGCGAGCGTGGCGCGCCCCGCGATCGAGGAGGTCAAGGAGCAGGAGGAGGTCGAGGAGACCCCCGTCATCGCTTCCGAGACCGGTCCTGAGCAGGAAGTCGAGGAGGTGAAGCCCGAGCCCGTCGAGCAGCCGATGCCGCCGCAGGTCGCCACCATCGAGCAGATGGAGCAGATCGCGGTCGAGGAGAAGCGCGCCACGACCGTCGTCAAGGCCGGCGGCGATGCGACCCTCCTCAGCCAGTATTTCGGCAAGTTGCGCTCGCACATCGACCGCAAGAAGGTGAACCCGCGCTCGCGTCAGGTCGGGACGGCCGTCGTCCGCTTCACGGTGCATCCAAGCGGCCATCTCCTGGCACGCGAGATCACACGCAGCTCCGGCAACAAGCTGCTGGACGATGCCGCGCTCGCCTCGGTCGAGCAGGCGGCCCCCTTCCCGGCCATGCCGTCCGACCTCGGCGACGAGCCCCAGGTCGTCTCCGTGCCGTTCCGCTTCACGGTGCGCTGAGCGCGAGCGCCCAAGCCTTCTGCTCGGGCCGCCGGTTAACCAGCTCTTATCCAATCCCCACTAGGCTCAGGTCGAATCCCATTCGATCGGCTCCATCGCGATGATCCCCGGTTCCTTCGGAAAGCACAAAGGCACGTCCCTGATGGGCGAGTATGCCTCGCTCGTGGGCGATGCGATCCTGCGCCAGCGGACCCGCGCGGCCGAGCACGCCGCGCGCATCGAGGCCGAGCTCGCCAACCGGGTCAAGAGCGAGTTCGTCTCGAATATGAGCCACGAGCTGCGAACGCCGCTCAATACCGTCATCGGGTTCTCGAAAATCCTGTGCGAACACGAGAAGCGCAGGATTCCCGACACCGAGGTCGTGGAGTACGCCAAGCTCATCCTCGACGCGGCCGACCATCTGCTGTCGGTGATCAACGACATCCTCGACATCTCGAAGATGCAGAGCGGCCGCTACACGCTGGAGGCGCGCGAGATCAGCCTGGAGGAGGTTTTGAACGCGACCTTCTCGACGAGCCGCAACGCGGCGCGCGAGGCCGGGATCAGCTTCGACCTCGAAATCGCCGCCAACCTGCCGCTGGTCCGCGGCGATGCCGTCAAGCTGCAGCAGGCGCTGAGCAACCTCATCTCGAACGCCATTAAGTTCACGTTGCGCGGCGGCTCGGTGAAGGTCGATGCCATCCGTCTCGCCGACGGAGGCGCCGGCATCATCCTCCGCGACACGGGCGTCGGGATGTCGCCGGAAGAGGTGGCCGTCGCCATGACGCCCTTCGGCCAAGTGGACGGCAGCCGCTCCCGCTGGCGCGAGGGGACAGGCCTCGGGCTGCCGATCGCGCGGTCGCTCATCGAGCTACATGGCGGAACGATCAGAATCCAGAGCGAGAAGGGCAAGGGCACGACCGTGGCCGTGCTGCTTCCCTCGGCAGATACGCTCAGCATCCGCGAGGCGCGGGACGCCGTTCTCGGCAACGGCAACATGCAGTAGGGCGGAAGGACAAATCCCGGATGAATGAAATCATGCAGTCCCTGGTGAATTCTCACGCTGGCGGTTCGATCGCCCGCTTCGACGGATCAATCGGGAGAATCGTCTCGGTGACGGGATCGAAAGCCATCGTGCTCCTCGACGGGCCGAAGGATGGCAAGGTCCGCAACATCCAGGACCGCCCGGAAATGGGGACCCTGCTCGCCATCGACACCGCCAACACCGTCGTGCTCGCCATCGTGTCGGCGCTGAGCGTGCCGGTTCCCGCGCAACGCGACGGCGACAGCGAGATCTGGATCGCGGAGCTTGGCCTCGTCGGCGAGCTCTGGCGGGATTCGGTCGGGACGGCCTCCTCCTTCAACCGCGGCGTGACGGTCTATCCCGGCCTCGGCGACCGCGCCCGCGTGGCGACCAAGGCCGAGCTCTCGCTCGCCTTCTGCGGCACCGAATCGCGCTCCGTCCGCGTCGGCTGCATCCGCCAGGACCAGACGATCGATGCCCGCGTCCGCGTCGACGACCTGCTTGGCAAGCATTTCGCCGTGCTCGGCACCACGGGCACGGGCAAATCCTGCACCACGGCCCTGATCCTGCGCTCGATCCTCAACGAGCATCCCGCCGCGCACATCGTCCTGCTCGACCCGCACAACGAGTATGGGACCGCATTCGGCGAGTGGGCGGAGGTCATCAGCCCGTGGAACATGCAGCTCCCCTTGTGGCTCCTCAACTTCGAGGAAGCGATCGAGGTTCTCGTCGGCGACCCGGAGCGCAAGCAGGAGATCGAGATCCTGCAGGAGCTGATCCCGCTCGCCAAGAGCCGCTACAATGCCGGCCGCGCCGCCGATAACCAGAAGCTGCGCCGCGGCATCATCGACCACGGGCGCTTCACCGTCGACACGCCGGTCCCCTACCGCATCTCGGACCTGACCGGCCTCATCGACGAGCGCATGGGCAAGCTCGAGAACAAGCGCGATCTCGCCCCGTACCGGAACCTGAAGTCGCGCATCGATACCATCTCCCAGGACGGCCGCTACGCCTTCATGTTCGGCTCGCTCACCGTCTATGACGGCATGGCGCAGATCCTGTCGCGCATCTTCCGGGTGCCCGTGCAGGGCAAGCCGATCACCATCCTCGAGCTGACGGGCATCCCGACCGAGATCGTCAACGTCGTGGTCTCCGTGCTCTGCCGCCTGACGTTCGACTTCGCGCTGTGGGGCGAGGGCAAGGTGCCTGTCACGCTCGTATGCGAGGAAGCGCACCGCTACGTGCCGCTCAACGCCAACCTCGGCTTCGAGCCCTGCAAGCGCGCCATCGCCAAGATCGCCAAGGAAGGCCGCAAGTACGGCGCCTCGCTGTGCATCGTGACCCAGCGCCCGGCCGAGATCGATCCCACCATCCTGTCCCAGTGCAACACCGTGTTCGCGCTCCGCATGTCGAACGACCGCGACCAGGCAATCGTCTCGTCGGCGATTTCCGACACCGGCTCCGGCCTGCTCGAGTTCCTGCCGGCGCTCGGCCAGCGCGAGGCCATCGCCTTCGGCGACGGCGTGGCGCTGCCCGTGCGCATCAAGTTCGACGAGCTGCCGAAGGACCGGCTGCCGCGGTCGTCCACGGCCAAGTTCTCCGAGAAGTGGCAGCACTCGGTCGGCGACGAGAACTTCCTCGACCAGCTCGTCGAGCGCTGGCGCGCGGCCGGGACCGGCCATGGCGTCGATACCAACCAGCAGGCAGCGATGCTCGCGGAAGCCATGGGCCTCGGTGCGCCCCGCCACATGCAGGACGGCGCCGACGCCGCCGAGCCTCACGCCCGCCCGTCCGCTCCAGCGAGCGGGCTGCGCCGCGACATCCCCTCCGCCGGCTCACCTCAGTCCGGGCACGGCGCGCCGCAAAGCTACGGATCGGCGCGCGCGGCGAGCTCGGGACTGTTGCGCCGCGACCCCCAAGGCGCCGCACCCGCGCCGGCCGTCGCTCCTCAGGCCACGGCGGCCGCACCCTCCGACCCGCGCCTGTCGCTGCGCGAACGGCTGCTGCGTCCGACGCGGTAAGGCTCAGAAGAGTTCGGGCGCGTCGGCAAGCAGTGGCTGCCGGCCGTCCTTCTCCGACAGAATGACCGCGTGCGCGGCCGTTCCCCAGTCGATCGCCAGCGCGGGATCGTTCCAGCGGATGCCGCGATCAAGGGCCGGCGCATAGGGCTGCGTCACCTTGTAGAGCACCTCGGTGTGCGGCTCGAGCGTCACGTAGCCGTGCGCGAACCCTTCCGGGACCCACATCTGGCGCCAGTTCTCGGCCGAGAGCACCGCCGACACGTGACGTCCGAACGTCGGCGAGCCGCGCCGGATGTCGACCGCCACGTCGAGGATCGCGCCGCGCGTGACCCGCACGAGCTTGGCCTGAGCCGCCGGCGGCAATTGGAAGTGCAGCCCGCGCAGCACGCCTGGGTCCGCCGAGTAGGCCTGGTTGTCCTGGACGAAGCGGGCGGTGAACCCGGCCTCAGTCCAGCTCCGCTCGTTCCAGGTCTCGGAGAAGAAGCCGCGCGCGTCCGTGAACCGGCGCGGCGTGATGATCTTCACGTCGGCGATGACAAGCGGCTCGACCTGCATGAAAGGGACTGTCCTGCTATCGCTTCGGCTCGGCCGGCCGCAGATCGACGACGCGTCCCGGCTCGCCCTGCGGCGGAGCCGCGGAAGGAGGCTGCGGCGGAGCTGCGGAAGGCGGCTGCGGCGGAGCCGCGGAAAGCGACTGCGGCGGGACGGATGAGGCCGGCGGAGCGCCCGCGGAAGCGCTGACCGGCGTGCCGTCCTGCTCCTTGGCGACGAAGCGGCCCCAGCTCAGCGGAATGAAGCTCAGATAGGCGAGCGACGCGATCGCCAGCGTCTCGTACGGGAACGTCAGCAGGCAGGCGACGAGGGCCACCGCGAAGATGAAGAGCGGCAGCACCCATTCGCGGCGGATGCGCTCGCCGAGCAGCTTGCCCGAATAGGTCGGGATCGTGGAGACCATCATCGCGGCGATGAGAAGGGTGTAGAGGACGACGCCGGCCATCGCGAGGCGCGAGGTGTTCGCGTCGAGGCCGAGGTTGGCGAGGTAGAACGGCAGCAGCACGACGATGGCGGCAGCCGGGGTCGGCATGCCGCTGAAGAAATTCGACTGCCATTTCGGCTTTTCCTCGTCGACCGACACATTGAACCGCGCCAGGCGGAGCGCGGAGGCGAGCGCGAAGATCATCACGCAGATCCATCCCACGCTCTTGATGTCGACGAGCCCCCACGTGAAGAGCAGGATGGCGGGTGCGACGCCGAAATTGACGAAGTCGGCCAGACTGTCGAGCTCCGCGCCGAACCGCGACGAGGCTTTCAATAGGCGCGCCACGCGGCCGTCGATGCCGTCGAGCATGGCGGCGAACACGATGGCTGCGAGCGCCACGTCCCATCGCTCCTCGATCGACATCCGGATCGACGTCAGGCCCGCGCACAGGCCGAGCAGCGTGAAGAAGTTCGGCACGAGCATCCGCACGGGAACGCGGGACTGCGAGAACAGGCGGCGGCGGCGGCGGCGCGTGATCTCCGCCTCGATATGCGGCATCTCTGGATCCATGCTCGCCTCCCTTTCGTTCCCCGGCGGCCGCCGGACCGGGTTTGACCCGACGCCCCTCACACGCGGCGCGCTTCCCGCTCCGGCTCCAACGACTTCAGGTCCGCAAGCACGGTCTCGCCCGCGATCGCTCTCTGGCCCACGGCCACCAGCGGGTGATTGCCCGGCGGCAGGAAGGTATCGACGCGCGAGCCGAAGCGGATCAGGCCGAACCTCTGGCCGACGCCGACCGTGTCGCCCTCCTGCGCAAAGGTGACGATGCGGCGCGCGACGAGACCGGCGATCTGGACGACGCCGACCTCCGTGCCGCCCGCGGTCTCGATCACGAGCGCGCGGCGCTCGTTGTCCTCGCTCGCCTTGTCGAGCGCGGCGTTGAGGAAGGCCCCCGGGACGTAGACCGACCGCTTGATGCGCCCGGCAATCGGCGCGCGGTTGATATGGACGTCGAAGATCGACAGGAACACCGAGATCCGCACGCGCTCCTCGTCGCCGAGGCCCAGTTCCCTCGGCGGCCTCACCTTCTCGATCATGGAGATGCGGCCGTCGGCCGGCGCGATGACAAGACCGTCGCGCAGCGGCGTCACGCGATCGGGATCGCGGAAGAAGTAGCAGATCCAGGCCGCCACGCCCGCCGCGATCCAGCCGAGCGGATCCCAGATGAGGAAGCCGACGAGCGTGGCGACGAGCGCGATGGCGACGAACTTGTGCCCGTCGGGATGGATCGGCACGAAGACATCGAGAATGGTATCGATGAGACTGTGACGTTCGGACAAGGGCTCGGCACTCCGGCACGGATTGGTGAAATGCTGCCCGCTGTTTAGACCCTGGCGACGCCAGTGCCTAGTGGGCCTGCTCCAAAGATGCGCCGGAAGCGTCCCGGCGGCCGGCGATGATGCCGTGCACGGAGGCGTTATCCCCCGTTTTTGCGGCCTCTCCGTCAGAGCGGCAACGCGACGAACCGCGTATCACCCTTGGCGTCCTCGACGAGCATCAGCACCTGGCGCCCGCCCGCCTTCTTCACCTTCTCGATCGCCGCATTGAGATCGGCAACGCTTGCGACCGCTGCCTGCTGCGCCTCGACGATGACATCGCCGAGCTTCAGGTTCTTGCCGGCGGCGGGGCCGTCCGGGTCAATGCCGGTGACGAGCAGGCCCTTCACCTTCTTGTCGAAGCCCAACTGCGCGCGCATCTCGTCGGTCAGCGGCGTCACCGTCAGCCCGAGCACCGTCTCGGGCTTCGCTTGCTCCCCGGTCGGCTTGTCAGGCTCCTTTGCGGTGGGCTCCTCGTCGTCGTCCTCGAGGCGTCCGACCATGACCGATAGCGTCTTCTTCTCGCCGGCGCGCAGGACTTCCACATCCACGGACTTGCCGATGGGCGCCTGCGCGACAAGCCGCGGCAGGCCGCGCATCGTGGTGATGTCCTTGCCGTCGAATTTCAGGATCACATCGCCGGGCTGCAGGCCGGCCTTGGCCGCCGGGCTCTCGGGCGTGACGGCGGAGACCAGCGCGCCGGTGTTCTCGGCAACGCCGAGGCTCTCGGCGATGTCCTCCGACACGGTCTGGATCTTCACCCCGAGCCAGCCGCGGCGCACCGTGCCGAACTCCCTGAGCTGCTGCACGACCGACTGCACGGTGTCGGACGGCACCGCGAAGCCGATGCCGATCGACCCGCCCGTCGGCGAGATGATGGCCGTGTTCACGCCGATCACCTCGCCGTCCATGTTGAACAGGGGTCCGCCGGAGTTGCCGCGATTGATGGCGGCGTCGGTCTGGATGAAGTCGTCGTAGGGCCCTGCGTTGATGTCGCGCTGCTTGGCGGAGATGATGCCCACGGTGATCGTGCCGCCGAGTCCGAACGGGTTGCCGATCGCCATCACCCAGTCGCCGACCTTCATGGTCGCGGACGAGCCGAAGGCGACGGCCGTCAGCGGCGTCTTCGGCGTGACCTTCAGGAGCGCCACATCGGCCTTGCTGTCCTTGCCGAGCACCTTGTCGACCTTCAGCTTCGACCCGTCGTGAAAGTTGACCACGATTTCGTCGGCGCCCTCGATCACATGGTTGTTGGTGACGATAAGCCCTTCCGTTCCGTCGATGACGAACCCGGAACCGAGCGAGGACACCTTGCGGTCGGGAGCACCGCGACCGCCGCGCTTGTTGAAGAAGTCCTCGAAGAAATCCTCGAACGGCGAGCCTTTCGGCACATTCGGCAGCGGCACGCCGTCGGCCGATTTGGCGACCTGCGTCGTGGAGATGTTCACAACCGCGAGCGAGAGCCGTTCGGCGAGCGGAGCGATCGAAGGCGGGCCCTCGCGGAATGCGGCGACCGGCAGCGCCGCCAGCAGCACGACGGCGACCGCCCCGAGCACCGGATGCAGCGCGCTGCCGGTGCTCGCAAACCGGCGCGGAGTGCGTGGTGTCGTGCGCATGCCTGTCTCCTCGATATCGCCCGTGCGGGATCCGCGCGTCAGACTGCCCCGGGCGGAGGGCGGTATTGTGAAGGGGCCGAGGCCGGTGTCAACGCGTCCCGTGCCGACGTTCAGCCAGACGATCCGTCGTCCCGTCTGGCGTCAGCCTCGCACGAGCCAGACGAGGAAGGCGCCCACCGCCACCGCGATCCAGCCCGAGACGCGCAGGCTCGCGGGCGGCGTCTGGCTCGCCACCTCGAGCAGGCGCCGGGCGAGGTCGGGGGCGAGCGCCCAGAGCAGGCCCTCGATGACGAGAACGAGACCGAAGCCGACGACGAGATCGTTCATGCCACGTCCCTTCGGTCTTGTCCGCGGGGTGGTGGCTAGGGTCTCGGAGCCGTGCCCGCCGGATCGTTGAAGTAGCGGAAGAAGGGGGAATCGGGCGACAGCACGAGGCGCGTATCGCCGGATTTGATCGCCGCGTCGTAGGCCTGCATCGAGCGGTAGAAGTTGAAGAAGTCCGCATCCTTGCCGTAGGCCTCCGCGAAGATGCGGTTGCGCTCGGCATCGCCTTCGCCGCGAAGCTGCTCGCCCTTGTTCGTGGCGTCCGCCTTGATGACCGTGACCTCGCGGTCGGCGGTGGCCCGGATACGGTTGGCTTCCGCCACGCCCTGCGAACGGAACTCGGCCGCCTCGCGCTCGCGCTCGGCGCGCATGCGCTCGAACACGCTCTTGGCGTTCTGCTCCGGCAGGTCGGCGCGCTTGATGCGGACATCCACGACCTCGAGCCCCAGGGGCTTGGCCTGCGTGTTGACCTGCTGTGCGATGCGGGTCATGAGGTCCTCGCGCTTCTCGCGCACGATGTCGGCAAAGGTGACGCCGCCGAGCACGCCGCGCAGCGCCGATTCGAGGATCGGACCGAGCCGCGACGGCACGGAGCTCTCGAAGCGCAAGGTCTTGTAGAACTCGAGCGGATTGATGATGCGGTAGCGGGCAAACGCATCCACCACGAGGCGCTTCTGGTCGAGTGCCGTCACCTCCTGCGGAGCGGCATCGAGATCGAGGATACGCTTGTCGAAGGTATCGACCGTATCGACGACCGGCATCTTCCAGTGCAGACCCGGCTCGGTGATGACGGCGACGGGCTCGCCGAACCGCAGCACGAGCGCCTGCTCGTTCTGATGCACGATGAAGGCCGCCGCGTAGAGGGCCGCAGCGCCGATCAGCAGGAGCACGAAGAGAAAACCGAGGAGCTTGCGCATGATCAGTTGCCTCCCGTCGCGGTGCTCGGCGCGGGCCGCTTCTGAAGCTGGTCGAGCGGAAGATAGGGCACCACGCCCTTGCCGGCCGCGTCGTCGAGGATGATCTTGTCGGTGCCGCCCATGATGCGTTCCATCGTTTCGAGGAAGATGCGCTGGCGCGTGACGTCGGGCGCCTTCTTGTATTCCTCGTAGACCTTGGTGAAGCGCGCGGCCTGGCCGGTGGCCTCCGCCACGGTCTGCTGCTTGTAGCCCTCGGCCCCCTGCAGAATGCGCTCGGCCTCGCCCTTGGCCTCGTTGACCGACTTGTTGGCGTAGGCGCTCGCCTGGTTCTGGAGCGTCTCCTTCTCGAGACGGGCGGCCTGGACGGCGCGGAACGCCTCGATGACCTCGGCCGGCGGGTCGGACTTCAAGAGCTGCACCTCGGTGACGACGATGCCGGCCTTGTAGCGGTCGAGCGTCTCCTGCACGAGCTTCTGCACCGCCTGGGCGACCTTCAGGCGCTCCTCGGTGAGGATCGGCTGGATGCGCGACTTGCCGACCACCTCGCGCATCGCGCTTTCGGCGACCTCGCGCACGGTATTCTCGGGGTTCTGGATGTTGAACAGGAAGTCGGCGGCGTTGCTGATCCGCCAGAACACGGCAAAGTCGATGTCGACGATGTTCTCGTCGCCCGTCAGCATCAGGCTCTCCTCACGCACATCCGAGCTGCCCGAGGGGATGCCGCGGCTCGAGGGCGAGGAGCGCAGGCCGATCTCGGTGACGCGCTGCTGCGTCACCTTCGGCAGCAGCACCTCCTCGATCGGGTAGGGCAGGCGGTAATGCAGGCCCTGCTCCTGCTGGCGCACGAACTCGCCGAAGCGGAGCACGATGCCGAGCTCGTCGGGGTTCACGCGGAAGAAGAAGGCGTTCCAGGCGACGACCGCGACGGCGACGGCGGCCGCCAGGAACAAGAGCGGGCCCGGCACGCCGCCGCCTCCGCCCATGGCCTGTTTCATCTTGTCCTGGCCGCGCTTCAGGATCTCCTCGAGATCGGGCTGCTGGCCTCCCCCGCCCGGACCGCGCGGCCCCTGCCCCCACGGTCCGCCGCCGCCGGAGCCGCCTTTCCAGCCGCCGCCACCGCCACTCTGATTGCTCCAAGGCATGGGTCCGAAGCCTCTCGATCTCGCTTGAGGGAAGTTCAGGGATGGCCGGCGGACGTCACGCCGGACCGGGGTTGCATCGGCATGGGAGGCCGAGAATTCGTTGAGCTTGCCCGCTTATAGGCCACCACCCGGACAGACGCAAACGCACCGGCCCTTCATGTGGGGCGTCCGGCGCCACCGTCAAGGTACGCTGCGGCTTGCGAAAAGTTCACGTAGACGGGGTACACCCGAAGCGCCTCAGCGCGCGATCCGCTCGAAGACCTTCAGCTCGGCGTCGAACTCGTCGCGCGGACCGCGCGGCAGAGGCTCCGCGGACACCTGCCGCCAGTCCGCCGGATCGAGGGCGGGAAAGACCACGTCGCCCTCGGGCTCCCCCTTCACCTCGGTCCAATAGACGCGCTGCGCCTGCGGCAGGGCGACCGCGAAGATGTCCGCGCCACCGATGACCATGACCTCGTCGGAGCCGTTGGTGCGCGCAAGGGCACGGGCCAGCAGCAGCGCCTCGTCAAGGTCGTTGAAGACCGTGACGCCATCGGCTGCGAAATTGGGATCGCGCGTGACGACGATGTTGTCGCGTCCGTCGAGGGGGCGGCCGATGGACTGGAACGTCTTGCGCCCCATGACGATCGGCTTGCCCATCGTGAGGCGGCGGAACGTCTTGAGGTCGGAAGGGATCCGCCAGGGCAGATTGCCGTCGCGGCCGATGACGCCGTTGCGGCCGGCCGCGACGATGAGGGAAAGGATGACGCTCATGCGTGTGTGTCTCTGCCTCGCGCCTGTCGCGATCAGACCGCGACGGGGGCCGGGATGTGGGGGTGGGGATCGTAGCCGGTCAGCGCGAAGTCGTCATAGCGGAACGCGAAGATATCCTTCGCGCGGGGATCGATCGTCATCGTGGGCAGCGGGCGAGGCGCGCGCGAGAGCTGCAGGTCCGCCTGCTCCAGGTGGTTCAGATAGAGATGCGCATCGCCGAACGTATGGACAAACTCGCCCGGCTCCAATCCCGTTACCTGCGCCATCATCATGGTGAGCAGCGCGTAGCTCGCGATGTTGAAGGGCACGCCGAGGAAGATGTCGGCCGAGCGCTGATAGAGCTGGCAGGAGAGCTTCCCCTCCGCCGCATAGAACTGGAACAGGCAGTGGCAGGGCGCCAGCGCCATCTGCGGAATGTCCGCGGGGTTCCACGCCGAGACGATGATGCGGCGGCTGTCGGGATCGGTCTTGAGGAGATGAACGGCTTCGGAAATCTGGTCGATGGTGCGGCCGTCGGGCGCGGCCCAAGAGCGCCACTGCCGGCCGTAGACGGGTCCGAGATCGCCGTTCGCATCCGCCCACTCGTCCCAGATGCGGACGCCGTGGCTCTTCAGGTAGGCGATGTTCGTATCCCCGGCGAGAAACCAGATCAACTCGTGGATGATCGACTTCACATGCAGCTTCTTCGTCGTCACCAGCGGAAAGCCTTGGGCGAGATCGAAACGCATCTGGTGCCCGAAGATGCTGAGCGTCCCGGTTCCGGTCCGATCGGTTTTCTTGACGCCCGTGGTGCGCACCCGGCGGAGGAGGTCGAGATACTGATCCATGGGGCGGTTCTAGTGTGATTCCTTCAGGCCCCCGTAGCCCCCTTCAGACCGGAACCGGCACGGGACCCGGGGCAAACGCATAAATGACGGACACGGCGAACAGATTCCCGACCGCGTGAGCGACGATCGCCGGCTTGATCGAACCGGTCCGCCAGACGAGCCACGACAGGACGAGTCCGGCGAGGAACACGCTCGCCACGCCCGCCCAGGAATAGGCATGCAGCGCCGTCCACAGGATATTGGACACAAGCGCGCCGCCCCAGAACCCGAGCGGCGACTTTGCCAGGGCCGAGAGCAGAAAGCCGCGGAAGGTGAACTCCTCCCATAGCGGCGCCAGCACGATGGCGATCACCAGCGTGCCCCACGCGAGCGGCGAGTGCACGCCTTCGATGAGCCACTTCGAATCCTCGAAGATGTCGAGGGCGAAAGTCTTCACGAGGAGAAGCTCGAGCAGCCCCGTCGCCACGATGACCGCCGCGGCGGCGGCCGCGTAGAGGGCCCATGTGAAGCGCTCTGCCGTCAGCCGCAGGACGGCGGCGCGCTGTCCGCCGCGTCCCGCGAACAGCCAGACGAGGATCAGCGATAGGAGTTGACCTCCGGCGGCAACCGCGACGCCGACGGGCGAGGCCAGCGAGAACAGTTCGATGACGGCGGAGTCGACGTCCGCCGGGTCGACGAGCGCCAGGGAGGCCACCGCCGGCAGCAGTTGGGCCGCGACCACGACGGCGGTCGCGGCCAGAGCCGTCAGGACGCCCCACGGCGTCTCGGGCACATAGCGCGGCGGCCCGCTGGTCAAGACCTCGGTGCCCGCGATCATCCCGTTCTCGTGCATCCCGTTCCCCCGTCGGACGCGGGCGGCCGTCGGCCCGCCTGCGGCAAAGTGTTCAGCATGGCGACGAAAGACGGCGGCCCCGCGCGGCGCCATGCCTTTCCATTGCCGGTGTCACGGCATATATACAAGGGGCCGGATTCGTCCGGCTATGGCGATAAACGCGGTCGTAATAAGCCATTCGGACCCGGGGGCAGTACCCGGCGCCTCCACCACATGCCGCTCAGGTCCCGCCGGGACGGCATCTGATGGGGGCGAACCAGGATCGACGAGGGTGTAAAGGGCTTTGCTTTCGCTCGGCATGATACCGCCGTTATCGGGTCATTCAGAATAGTTGCCAATGACAACTATGCTGAGGCTGCTCTCGCTGCGTAATGCGGCGCGAAATGCCTAAACTCAAGCCCTTACCCCTAGCCGGGTAAGGCGCGGTTCGGAGGGCACCGGGCAACAGAAGCCCTCCACTTCAATCGGCTGCCCGCGGGCGCGAGGGGAACGCGTCGGGGACTGTGAAAGTCCAACGGGGACGGCCAACGGGGATGCATGACGGCAGCATGACGAGCGGGCACTCCATCGACTACGAGACGCTGCAGAGCCAGGCCATGCGCGGCGTCGTGCGTGCGGTGCTGGCCCGTACCGCCAAGTCGGGGCTTCCCGGCGACCACCACTTCTACATCTCCTTCGATACCAGCGCGCCGGGCGTCGGCCTGTCGAAGCGTCTCAAGGAGAAGTATCCGTCGGAGATGACGATCGTCCTCCAGCATCGCTTCTGGGACCTCGTCGTCAGCGAGGACCGGTTCGAGGTGAAGCTGACGTTCGACGGGATCCCCGAGCGGCTGGTCGTTCCGTTCCAGGCCCTCAAGGTCTTCTTCGATCCCTCGGTGCGTTACGGCCTGCAGTTCGAGGACGCGGAGCTGTCGCTGTGCTCGCAGTCGATCGCCTCGAACGGGATGGACGATGAGGCCGGCGCACCCGTCCCGGGTCACGCCGCCGGCCGTCCGGCGCCGAAGAAGCCGCGTGCGCCGAGGAAGCCGAGAGCCGAGCGGGAGACCGCCGGCAACGCCGCAGCCGAAAACATCGCCGAGGTGCCCCGCATTCAGGCGACGCCGACGGCCGCCCCTCAGCCCAAGGCGCCCGCGCCGCAGAAGCCGGCCGCGGCGGCCGGCTCCGCACCGGCCGACGGCGACGCCAAGCCCGAAGCGCCCGGCAGCGCTCAGATCCTGAGCCTCGATCAGTTCCGCAAGAAATAGCCGCGTCATCCCGTATTGCGCGGGTTCGTCGTATAGGGCGCCTCGCTGTCGCGCGTGCGGTTGCGGAACTCGAGCTCGAGCCTCCCGTCGATGAGCTCAGAGCACTCGACGCTCGCCACGAAAGGGTCGGCGGCTTCCAGGTCGGCGGCCGTGCGGCAGTGCTCGGCCGTTTCCATCGGCTTCACCTCGACGCTCGCTTCCCCGTTGGGCATGGCGAGGGTCACGATCATCACGATGACGGAGGTCCCCATGGACGCGATCCTTCGATTGGCAAAGTCCTGGTGAGAGGCCGGGGCCCGCCCGCTCCCGCCTCGCGCGACACGCAACGCCACCGACGTCATTGCCCCGTGTTCGCGGCGGTTTGCGGACCCGCTCCGGAATCAGGCCGCCGCCGGGACAAGACTGATCCGCCAAAAGTGGCCGCAAAATGAGCAAGTTACACCGCATCCGACCATAACCGCGCAATCACGCGGATCAGACCCTGCCGCTCTGAGACCGCCGCGCGAGACGCTTCGCCCGGTGCGCAGACCGCGCGAGGCGTGCTATCGCAGCCGCGACCTTCCCTCCCCCACCACGTCTTCCTTCACCACAGGCCGAGCGATGAGCAGCAAGACCACCCGCACCGAGACCGACACCTTCGGACCCATCGAGGTCGCTGCCGACAAATACTGGGGCGCGCAGGCCGAACGCTCGCTCGGCAACTTCAAGATCGGCTGGGAGACGCAGCCCCAGCCCATCATTCGCGCGCTCGGCATCGTGAAGCAGGCGGCGGCTATCACGAACATGGCGCTCGGGAAGCTCGATGCGAAGATAGGCGACGTCATCGTCAAAGCGGCGCAGGAGGTCATCGACGGCAAGCTCGACGACCATTTTCCCCTCGTCGTCTGGCAGACGGGATCGGGCACCCAATCGAACATGAATGCCAACGAGGTGATCTCCAACCGGGCGATCGAGCTTCTCGGCGGCACGCTGGGCTCCAAGAAGCCCGTGCATCCCAACGATCACGTCAACATGAGCCAGTCGTCGAACGACACATTCCCGACGGCCATGCACATCGCCTGCGCGGAAGAGGTCGCAAAGCGCCTCATCCCCGCGCTCGAGCACCTGCACACGGCGCTCGACGGTAAGGCCAAGGCGTGGGGACAGATCATCAAGATCGGCCGCACGCACACTCAGGACGCCACCCCGATCACGCTCGGCCAGGAGTTTTCCGGCTACGCCAGGCAGATCGAGAACGGCATCGCGCGCATCCGCCTGACGCTGCCGGCGCTCATGGAACTCGCCCAGGGCGGCACCGCCGTCGGCACCGGGCTTGCCTCGCCCGCGGGCTTTGCCGAGCGCGTGGCCGCAGAGATCGCCAGGCTCACGGGCCTCCCCTTCACGTCGGCGCCGAACAAGTTCGAGGCGCTCGCGGCCCACGACGCGATGGTGATGACGCACGGCGCGATCGCGACCGTCGCCATGAGCTGCTTCAAGATCGCCAACGACATCCGCTTCCTGGGCAGCGGGCCGCGCTCCGGCCTCGGCGAGCTCGCGCTCCCCGAGAACGAGCCGGGCTCCTCGATCATGCCCGGCAAGGTGAACCCGACCCAGTGCGAGGCCTTGACGCAGGTTGCCGCCCACATCCACGGTAACAACGCCGCCATCGGGTTTGCCGGCAGCCAGGGCCACTTCGAGCTCAACGTGTTCAACCCGATGATGGCCTACAACTTCCTGCAGTCGGTGCGGCTCCTGGCGGACGCGGCCGTCTCCTTCACCGACAATTGCGTCGCCGGCATCGAGCCGCGGCTCGACAATATCGAGAAGGGGCTCGCCAATTCGCTGATGCTCGTGACGCCGCTCAAGGAGAAATACGGCTACGACCGGGCCGCCAAAATCGCCAAGAGCGCGCACAAGAACGGCACGACGCTGCGCGAGGAGGCGATCAAGGACGGCATCCCCGCGGAGGACTTCGACCGGATCGTACGTCCCGAGAAGATGATCGGTCCCGACCCGGCGTGACGGCCGCCGGTTTGACGATCGCGCGGGGGCTCCGGTATCGTGATGCCAACTCTCGCGTGAACCGACGCACCTCGGAGCGCGTTGCACACATGCCGGGCCGCACGACACGCGCACGGCAGCGAGGACGCCATGACCGCCGAGATCATCAACCTCAACAAGGCCCGCAAGGCAAGGGAGCGCGCCGAGAAGGAGCGCCGGGCCGAAGAGAACCGTATCCGCTACGGACGCACCAAGGCCGAGCGCGAGCAGGAGGACGCCCAGCGCGAGCTCGATACCCGGCGCCATGACGGCGCGCAGCGCGGCGGATATCCCGGCAGCGGCACGTTCGACGACGACTTCGATCCCGGCAACGCCTCGTGAGCCGCCCGGTCAAGCGCTCGTTCTCGCTGCGGGGCCACCAGACCTCGATTTCGCTCGAACAGCCGTTCTGGGATGCGCTGAAGGAAGCCGCGGAGCGGGAACGGACCACGCCGGCGGCGATCGTCGCTGAGATCGACGAGACGCGCGGCCCGTGTGGATTGTCGGGCGCGGTCCGGATGTGGCTTCTCGACTACTACCGGCGCCGCCGGGCGACGGAAAGCTACGACGGCGGCAACCGCGATTGACCCGTACGGTTCCTGCGGTCACGACCGGCCGCAGCGACGCCTCACTGGTACGGGGAGATCTGGAACGGCTGCCAACTGCCGGCGGGCGGCTTCTTCCTGATGGGCGTCTGTGTCTGCGTCTGCACGCGGCGGCGCTCGGGCATCGTCGCGTCTTCGGTCTCGGGCACGTTTTCGGGCAGAGGGTTTGCGTCCGATGCGGCATTGGCCTCCGCAGGCGGAACGGTCGCGGCCCCTTCGGCCGGCAGGGACTGAGGACCGGGAGCACCGCCTGGCGCGAGCTGTGGCGCGGCGCCGGATGGCGCCAGTCGCTCCTCCAGCTCCCGCTGCCGCCGCTGCCGCTCCGCCTCCAGAGCGTCCTGGCGCTCGCGCTCCTGCTTGGCGCGCAACTGGTCGAGCTTGCGCAATCTCTCCAGCTCGTCGACATCGCGCTCCATGCGGCGCACAGTCAGCTCACGCTCCAGCGCCTCGGTCTCGATCATCGGCTCCATGGTGCCGAGATCGGCGAGGCGTCCCGCGTACACGACGTTGACCGGCGGCAGCAGCGAGCGCTTGACCTCGACAGGCGCGGGAACGGACGCCTCTCCCGGCAGCCGCGCGGCTGCGCCCGGAACGCTCGGCGCCGCCCGCGTCAAGCCCCGGCCCTCGATCCTCCACGTGCTGTCGACCACAAACGTCTTGAGGTCGAGCATCGTGTCGAAGGTGGCGCGGCCTTCGGGCGTATCGACCCGCACGCGGTCGAGCCGCATCGTGCCGTCGGCGATCGTCACGGGGATCATCACCTTGCCAAGCTTCAGTTGTGCCGCCTTGAGGGCGGGGGGCAGCGCGGTCTGAAGCGCGGCCCCGACGTTGGCGGACTTGCCCTGCAGCATCTGATCGGCGACGTCCGCCACTGCTTTCGGCGCAACACCCGACAGCGCCACGTCGCCGAGCGTCAGTTGGCCCTTGCCGGTCATCGCCCCGATCATGGCGGCGGGCGACAGCGCGCGGCCGTCGAACGTCACGGCAAGCGCGGCCACGTCGCCCTCGATCGTCTCGTCGGCACCGCTCTCCGCGCTGCCCTTGCTCGAGATCGAGATCTGCAGATTGCCCGTCAGCGCGACGCCAGCCGGCTGCTTCTCGATCGTGAAGGCGGAGACGGCCTTGCCGCCGAGCACCGCGCCTTCGAGCTTGCGGACCTCGGCCTTGCCCGGCGCGAACGCGAGCTCGAGCCGCGCGTCCTTCATGGCCAGATCGGGCTCGAGCGACAGGCTGCGGATGCCGGCCTTCAGCGTGCCGGCGATGCCGTCGAGCGGCTTGAGGTCGAACGCCTGCTCGGGCCAGGGGCTCGTCGCGGGAGCGGGCGGGGTCTCCTCCACCTCGGCTTTGCGGCGACGGTGCGCGGCGGCCGGTAGCTCGATCGGCGCCTCGGCGGCGAGTGGCGGCGTGGCCGTCAGGGCGGCGATGAGCGTCGGCAGGGATGCCTTGTCGGCTGACAGGTCCGCATCCACGGACGCGGGCTGCCCGTCGACGCCCGCGGAATAGGTCAGCACGCCGGAGACAGCCGCCTCGCCGATCCGCAGCGCGGGGCTTGCGAGCGTGAGCCGGGCGCCATCGTGCGCCGCCGCGATCGTCCCCTTCACGGGAATGCTGCCCGCGCCGGGTCCGAGGGCCAAGCCCGTCAGCGCCATGACGCGGGAGAGATCCTGCGCATCGACGCGGATCTCGCCCTTGGCCGCGAGCAGGCTCGTCTCGGGCACGTGCACCCGGCCATTGAACTCGAGCTGCACCGTCTCGGCGTCGAGCTCGGCCACCGCGACGAGGCCGTCGGCGGCCTTGCCCGCGGCCTTGACGAAGACCTTGCCAGGGCGAGGCTCGGACGTGCCCTCCTTGCTCCGCGTCCCGGAGATCATGTCGAGGAAGCCATAGACGTCCGGCGTGTCGATGCGTGCGGTGAAGTCGGCGGCAGCCCGGCGCCAGTCGCCGCGCCCGGCATCGATGCGGGCTTCCGCCACCGCGCGGCCGCCGCGCAGCGTGCCGTCGATGCTGACATCGACGGCCTCCTCCGCGCGCTCGCCGAAGCTGAACGTGGCGCCGACGCGCCATGGCGCCAGCCGGCTCCAGCGCTCCACCTTGGCATCGATGTCGTCGGGGAGGGCCATCAGATCGGACAGCGTCGTCACGGCCTCCGGCGTCGGTGCCTCGATGACGCCGCGCAACTGTCCGTGCGTCTTCTTCGGCACGTCGACGGCCGCGCCCTCCAGATCGACGAGCAACCCGCCCGCCGAGGCGAACTTGAGCCTCGGCACCGTCAACGCGCCTTTCTGCAGCGTGACGTCGAGATGCACGTTCTGGAGCTTGCGCGCGCCGTCGATCAGCTCGCCGGCCTTGATGTCGAAGGCCACGTCGGCTCCGAAAAGCCCCGGCGCCTCGGTCTCTCCCTCGGCGGGCCCGCCTCCCGTCAACAGACCCCTGAGGCCGTCGAGTCCCGGATTGTCGGGCCAGAGGTCATCGAGATCGATGCGCTGGCCCTCGAGCGCGACGGCGAGCCGCCGCGGCGCCTCGAGACCGAGCTTGACCTCGCCGATGACCGGCGTGCCCGACACCTCCGCCGCCGCTTCCGTGAGCTCGATGCCCTTGTCGTTCAGCATCAGGTTGCCGGCGATCGAGAACGGACCGTCGCTGCGCGCACCGCCGAACGGGTTGTCGCCGAACCCCCACTTGGAGAAGCGCGTCAGGCTCTGGCCCGACAGCGCCATCGTGCCTTTGAACGAGCGGCCGCCCGCCTCGCCATCCAGCACGCCGTCGAGGGCAAGATGCGTCCCGCCCGGCAAGCTGACGCGGACATCCTTCAGCTCCAGCGGCCCACCGCTGCGCGACGCGCGCAACCGCAGTCCGCTGACCGCCTGCTGGCCGAGCCCGACCTGCTCGATCGACAGCGCGATGTTGGTGTCGGCGCTGGCGGGAAGCTCGTCGACGAGGCGGTCGAACAGAGTGCGCGCCAGCTCCAGGGGGACCGCGCCCGGCGCGTCCGTCGCGTGCGCAGTGAGCAGATCGAGATCGAGCCACTTCGAGGTGAGCTCGACATCCAGCATCAACCGGTCGTGCCAGCCGATCGACGAGCGTCCGGAAATGAGCTGCGGCAGGCCGCCCTGTTCCAGAGATATGGCGATATCGTCGAGCGCCACGCGGCCGCGGTCCGAGCTCAGCTTCGACGTCAGCTCGAAGAAGCCCGCGCCTGAGCCGGCAGACGCGGGCGCCGGCGCGGCCTTGGATGCTTCATCCTCCGCAGCCGACACCTCGAAGCCGCGCGTGGAGATGCGCGCGGCCAGCGCCCCGTTGATCTTCACGCTGCCGGCAAGGTCGCTCGCGGTCGCATCGAGCGTGAAGCTGTTGGCGTTCTTCGGCACCGTGACGAGCGCCTTGAAGCGCAGGTCGCCGTTGGCATCGCGCCGGGCCGTGTTGAGGCGAACCTCGCGCCTCTCGCCCTCCCAATCGAGCGAGCCGCGGAAGCGGAATGGTCCTTCGATGGTGTCGGCCGAAACCTCGCCGTTGACGGCCTCCAGGCGGGCGAGCTCCACGCCGTTGGGGCCCGTCACCCCGAGACTGCCGTCGGTGAGGCGCACCGACTGCAGCGCCACGTCGTGCGGCACGAACGAGATGCGGCCAGGGTTGAGCTTCAGCGCGGAGAGATTGGTGCGCCCCTCCGCATCGATCGAGATCTCGAGCAGCGGCTTGCGCAGCTCGACCTCCTTCGCCTCGACGACGCCCTTGAGCAGGGGCGGCACCGAGAGCCACATCGTGAAGCGCTCGGCGCGAAACAGCGCACGCCCGGTTTCCTCGCCGAGCGCCCCGCCGATCCGGATCTTCTCCAGGTGAACATAGGGCGAGGGGAGGAGGCGCAGGCCGACGTCGCCGGAGACGCGCACCTCCCGACCGAGCAGCCGGGACGCCTCCTCCTCGAAGACACCGCGATAGCTGTTCCAGTCGATCGCGAACGGCACGGCGAACAGCGCCGCGAACGCGACGATCAGCAGTCCCCCGATGTAGAGCAGAGAGTTGTTCATGCGTCCGGTCTTGTCTGCAGCAGCCCGTCGGCCCCGCGCACCGCCTCCCGCCCGCGCACGGCCTCATTGCCGGGCCCGCCCGTTCCGGCCACCGATCGGATCGGCGCGACCGTCTTCCGCCACATTCGGGTCCGCAATGAGGCGAGCAAACACAAAGCCCCGGGAACGGGTGACTTTACCCGAACCGGGGCGAATTCTGAACCGGAAATGCCCGGGAAAATGTCGGCAGACCGGCGGGTTGGAGGAACCGTTTGGCCGGCGCCGGCTTGAGCCCTCGGGCTCGGAACCTGTGCGAACAGCGCCGCCGGGCGCATGCCCGCCGCCCGACCCATGCTATACCCCACCCATGAGCCATCCCAGCCATCCGCGCCGCACCCCTCCTCGCAAGGACGAGGCGGAGACCGGCGACGACATCCCGTTCGATCTGCCGCTTGGTCCGGACGCGAAGCGCCCGTCGATCTCCGCCCGCGCCAGCGAACGGGCCGGTTCGCAGGCCGGCGCGCCCTATCTGTCGGCGCTCAATCCCGAGCAGCGCGCGGCGGTCGAGGCGCTCGACGGTCCCGTGCTCGTGCTTGCCGGCGCCGGGACGGGCAAGACGCGCGTGCTGACCACGCGCATCTCGCACATCCTGGCGACCGGCCGCGCCTACCCGTCCCAGATCCTCGCTGTGACGTTCACCAACAAGGCCGCGCGCGAGATGAAGGAGCGCATCGGCCATCTCGTCGGCGGAACCGTGGAAGGCATGCCCTGGCTCGGCACGTTCCACTCGATCGGGGTCAAGATCCTGCGCCGCCATGCCGAACTCGTCGGCCTCAAGTCGCAGTTCACGATCCTCGACGACGACGATCAGGTGCGCCTGATGAAGCAGGTCATCGTGGCGGATGGACTGGACAAGGACCGCTGGCCCGCGCGCCAGCTCGCTAACCTCATCGACAGCTGGAAGAACCGCGGCCTCACGCCCGACAGGGTCCCGCAGGGCGAGTCGTTCGCCTTCGCCGCCGGCAAGGGCGCCAAGCTCTATGCCGACTACCAGCAGCGCCTGAAGGACCTCAACGCCTGCGACTTCGGCGATCTGCTGCTGGAGAATTTGCGCCTCTTCCGCGAGCATCCCGACGTGCTCGCCGACTACCACAGGCGCTTCCGCTTCATCCTCGTCGACGAGTATCAGGACACAAACGTCGCGCAATACCTCTGGCTGCGGCTCCTGGCGCAGGGCTGCCCGAACCTCTGCTGCGTGGGCGACGACGACCAGTCGATCTACGGCTGGCGCGGCGCGGAGGTCGACAACATCCTGCGCTTCGAGAAGGACTTCCCCGGCGCCACCGTGATCCGGCTGGAGCGCAACTACCGCTCGACCGGACACATCCTCGCCGCCGCCGCCGGCCTCATCGCGCACAACAAGGGCCGCCTCGGCAAGACCCTGTTCACCGACGGCGAGGAGGGCAGCCGCGTCACCGTCACCGGGCTGTGGGACGACGAGGAGGAGGCGCGCAGCGTGACGGACGAGATCGAGCGCCTGAAGAAGGACGGCCATCCGCTCAATCAGGTCGCGATTCTCGTCCGCGCCTCCGCGCAGATGCGCGCTCTGGAAGACCGCTTCCTCACCGTGGGCCTGCCCTACCGCGTCATCGGGGGCCCGCGCTTCTACGAGCGCCAGGAGATCAAGGACGCGATCGCTTATCTCGAGGTGACGGCGAATCCGGCGAACGACCTGAAGTTCGAGCGTATCGTGAACGTGCCGAAGCGCGGGCTCGGCGACACATCCGTCAAGCGGGTCCACGAGCTCGCGCGCGCCATGGGCGTCTCCATGTTCGATGCCGCGCGCGAGATCGTCACCACGGAGGAGCTGCCGGGCAAGGCGCGCCGCGCGCTTGCCGATCTCATCCACGCCTTCGACCGCTGGCGCGCGCAGATCGACGGCCTGAAGCATACCGAGCTCGCCGAGCTCATCCTCGACGAAAGCGGCTATACGGCGATGTGGCAGGCGGACAAGAGCCCGCAGGCCCAGAGCCGGCTCGACAACCTCAAGGAGCTCGTGCGCTTCATGCACGACTTCGAGAGTCTCTCCGGCTTCCTCGAGCACGTGTCGCTCGTCATGGACGCCGACCAGGGCAGCGACGGCGACCGCGTCTCCGTCATGACGCTGCACGCCGCCAAGGGCCTCGAGTTCGACACTGTGTTCCTGACCGGGTGGGAGGAAGGGCTGTTCCCGCATCAGCGCGCGCTCGACGAGCAGGGACAGGCGGGCCTGGAGGAGGAGCGCCGCCTTGCCTACGTCGGCCTCACACGCGCGCGCCGGCAGGCCCACGTTTCGTTCGCGCAGAACCGGCGCCTGCGCGGCCTCTTCCAGGCCGCGATCCCCTCGCGCTTCGTCGATGAGCTTCCCGAGGCGCACGTCGACGTGCGCGAGGCGAAGAGCCCGTTCGGCGGCGCCTATGCCAATCCGGCGAGCCTCTATGGCAATCCCTATGGCCGGTCCCGCTTCGACGACACGGCGCCGGCGTTCCGCTCCCCTTACGCGACGCCGGGCTGGCAGCGGGCACAGAACGCACGGCCCCCCGCACACGCCTCCAAGCCGCCCCTCACGATCGAGGGCCAGCTCGTGGCTGCCTCCACGGCCCCCGGCGCCGGCTACAAGCCCGGCGACCGCGTCTTTCATCAGAAGTTCGGCGAAGGGCGCGTCGCGGAGGTGGACGGCAACAAGCTGACGATCGAGTTCAAGACGGCTGGCCGCAAGCGCGTCGTCGATAGCTTCGTGCGCCCCGTGTGAGCGGTGACGCAGCCCGACCCGTTCCCACTCCTGACGCCATTCGATCGTGTTTCGGGATTATCGTCTTCGTGTCGCCGCGAGCAGAAGCCGGCGGCGGCGGGAGACATAATTCGACCATGCGGCCGCTGCATTGCGTAGACTTCGGGGCACACGTGCATTGGGGTTTTGGAGTGGGAGCGTAACTCATGGTGTTTCATCGCAAGAGCGAACCGGCCCAGCCGCCGGTGAAGGCAACGGTCGTGATGACGGGGCAGAAGCCGGTGGCCCAGCATCTGGCGGCCCAAAATCAGAACCTGGCCGCGCAAATGTCCGCGACGACGCTCGGCGGCAATGCAGGCCACAACTCCGGCCTGTTCGAGGAATCCCTCATCGGCAGCGATCTCAGCATCGAGGGCCAGTCGATCACCATTCGCTGCAAGGGGTCGCTGCGCGTGAACGGCAACATCCAGGCCGACCTGCACTCGCGGCAACTGGACGTCGGGCGCGAAGCGATCGTGACGGGTTCGATCACGGCGGAGGCCGTCGATGTGCACGGCCGGGTCAACGGCGCGATCCTGTCCAACAAGGTCGTCCTGCACGCCACCGCGGAGGTCGAAGGGGATATCGCCGCCCAGTTCCTCGCAATCGAGCAGGGCGCCAGCTTCGACGGCCGGTCCCGCCGCGTGCGCGATCCGTCGGAGATCGTCCCGCAGACGGAGCCGGGCGCGGCCGTGTCGTTCCACAAGAACGGGGCCGACCCGGCAGTCCAGGCCTACGCCGACCACCAGACCTACACCGAGCATCTGCCAGGCTGAAGCCGGGCGAACCGGCGCCAACGGACTCCAGCCCCGCGCGCTTGCCCCTGGTGCAGGCGCGCGGCGCCATTTTGAAAACGTCCGGACAGCCGTCCTCGCAACACCGCCCCTTTGCTCCGACGGCTAGGCGTGCCCCGAGAAGCTGCGGCGCGCGCTCTCCGTAATCCGCTGCACGCGGTCGATATCGCGTGCAATCTGGCGCAACTGCGCGGCGAATTTCATGAGCGGCATGGTGCCGTGGAGCGCGGCGCTTTCCGCTTCGGCCAGCCGGGTCCGGATCGCCGCGAGGTCGGTCTGCATGACCTCGCGCAGAACGGCGGCCGTGGACAGCATCGAGACGGCGGCGTCCGTACGCGCAAGCATGGCCTTCAACTGCAGCAGCGCGCTGGCAAGCCCCGGATCGCCAAGCCCGTCCGTAGCGGCGGCCGCCGGCTTGGACGGCGCCAGACGCGCGCGCAAGCCCCCGGCGGCATCGCGCGCCAGTTGTTGCGCGGTCGTGAAGCTGCGCTGCGCCGCCGCCGCGACATCGGGCATCAGCGGTGCCGAAAAGCGAAGCGCACGGGTTCGATAGAGATAGACGCCGGCCAGGGCCAGGCAGCCCATGGCGCCGAGCCACGGCAGCCAGGGCGTGACCTGCAGGGAGGCGAGCGCGGATGCGGGCGGCGGCGCGACGGCCGGCACCGGCACCGCCGCCGTCACGATGAGCTCGGGCGGCGGCTCCTCGCCGCGGTAGATGGAGAGCGATGTCGACCAGCCGCCCGACTCGTCTGCCGCAACGTCGGTCTGACTTGCGATCTCGACCGGCCGCGGCGCGCCTGCCGCATCCGGTCCTGCGAGCGGGCCGTCGACACCGTACGGGCCGGAGCCGGCCAGATCGCTGTTGGCCGGCGTGCCGCCGAGCGCCATCACGTCGGCCGCACCGGACACGGCGAAGTGAGCCGGCGCGGACCCGTCGATGAGACGCGCGCCCACCTCGCGCAGCGGCGCGAAACCTTGCGGCAGGACGAGCGTCTCGATGGGCTTCTTCGTGCGCCACGGAAGGCATTCCCCGGCGGCGCTGCCGTCGGCGGCCTTGCGGTCGGCACAGCTCGGCGCATGGTCCGACCTCCTGCTGCCTGCCCGCGCGAGCACCATATGCCCCTTCGACATCGAGGCGTCGCCGGCCGTCGTGCGCCCGATGGCGGCCACCACCGAGGGCCAAGGCACGCGGCTCGTGCCGCAGGCGACGTCGAAGCGATAGACCGTCAGAGACCGGCAGTTGTTGGAGAAGGGCGGATCGCAGGTCGTGAACAGGCGCTGCTCGCGCTCGCCCGTGATTTCGAAGGCCCGCTCGGGGCCGGCGCGGAGGGCGAGCGCCCCATTCTCGACGGTGCAGGAATAGGGCATCGCAAGGCGCGCGGTCTTCAGGTCGAGCGGCTCGCCGTCCATGCCGGATGCCGACAGGGAAAAGCCCCCCGCCGCTCCGAGCACCATCAGGCGAAGTCCGCGACGCACCGGCTACCCCCCTCCGTTCACCACGTTTACTCTAATGCGGTGTTTCCGGGCCGACAACGGCATGACTAAGGCAATTCGACATCGAAAGTCACCTAAACGGATATGCTCGTCAAAGAGTTATAAGAGTTTTCGGCCGCTACGGCGAATGCCCGCCCAGCGTTCGCAGGCGATCCGCCCCGGCCGTCAAAGCTCCGCCACGTTGAGCCCGCACAACATCGGGCCCCGGCGGCGGCTAATCTCGACAAGGAGTATTCGCGCGGCCAGAATGCCGCGCGTGCAGGGGACAGGCTGCGGTCATCATGAGGATCCCGGCCGGGATTGCAGAAGGGGAGGCCAGGATGGGTCCTGCGATGGGCGGATCGCCAACCACGGCGATGAACGGCAGCCGCCGCCAGGAGGCGCGCGTCAACGGCGCGAACATCGGCCGCGACCTGTCCGCACCCCACGCGCACCGGCCGCACGAACGCTTCATCCCGCTGACGACGCTCGCCATCGTCGATCGCCTGACAATGCCTGAAGCCTGGCCCCAGGGCGACGCCCAGCAGGCGCGCCGCTTCTTCCGCTATCTCGACTATTGGCGCCGGCAGCAGCACAACCGGCGCCTGCTGTCGCTCCTGCGCGCCTACGAGCCGTTCGATCCGGACAGCGACCTGCTCATCACCCGCAACTACACGAGCGAGGAGAAGAAGCGCCTGCAGAAGCGGTCCGTGGCGGACATCGCCCGGATCCTGGAGCGGGCGAACTATGAGCGCATCGACCCGGCCTCGGTTGAGCTCATCCTGACGAAGGAAAGCCACTACGGCCTCGACCTGCACGTCGATCTCGGCGTGTTCGAGGAATGCCTGCTCTACTATCGCGGCGCCTCGACGAAGCGCAATCAGCGCACGAACTACCGCAAGTTCATGCGCAAGGAGGAGTTCGATGTTCCCATCTACCGGCGCCTCTTCCTGCTGTTCAAGCTGAAGCCGTTCGCCCAGCGCGTCAAGGAAGTGATGGCGGAGCAGAGCCTCAGCGAGAAGGACGCCGCCAAGATCGTCACGCGCATGCGCGGCAGCCTGCCGACCGAGGTCAAGGAAGAGAACATCTACATCAAGCTCTTCAAGAACATCCCGCGCACCGACCTGGAGATGGTTTTTCCCAACACGCGCGTGCGGTTCCGCCTGCTCGACAAGATCAAGCTCGGCGTCACCGGCGGCGGTGCCTTCGGCATGGGTCTTTTCGGCACCGCCGGCAAGATCGCGGCCGGAGGTCTCACCGCCGCCAACCCGGTCGCGCTTGCAGGCGCCGTGGCGGGCCTCGGCGGCATCGCCTTCCGCCAGGGCGTGAATTTTCTCAACCAGAAGCAGCGCTACATGGTGGTGATGGCGCAGAACCTCTATTTCCACGCCATGGCCGACAATCGCGGCGTCCTGATCAAGCTCTCCGAGCGCGCGGCGGAAGAGGACGTGAAGGAGGAGATCCTGCTCTACTCCGTGCTCGCCAAGGAAAAGGCCAACCGGACCGATCTGCCGCACATCGACAGCGCCGTGGAGGCCTATCTCCACCGGACGTTCGGCATCCACGTCGACTTCGACCTTCCCGACGCGCTCGAGCGCCTGATCGCGGACGGCATCGTGCGCGAGGAGGCGGACGGGACGCTGACGACCCTGCCGCCCGTTGAGGCCGCGGCCCTGATCGACGCCAAATGGGACCGCGTTCTCGACGATCTCCCCGAGGGCGTGCGCCCGGAGGGCCTGGAAGTCGACGCGGAGGACTATCCACACCTGTGAAATTGGGCTACGCCGTGCGGCCATCGCCAGGAAGCTCCGGGCCGTCGGCTCGAGCCCGCAGAAAAGCCGCATGACGTCCCGCAAGCTCACCATTCTCTCGGTCGACCGCGAGGCCGCGCGCTCGATTGCCGGCGCGCTGCAGGATCTGATCGATCCGCCGCCTGACGCGCTGACGCTGTTCGAGGCCCCCGGCGAAGGTTGGCGCATCGAGGCCTACTTCGCCGACGAGCCCAACGCCGCCGCGCTGCGCGCGATGCTGGCCGACATGACGGGCCTCGACGTTCCCGAAATCGAAAGCGCCGACGTACCGCCCCTCAACTGGGTCGCGATCTCGCAGGCCGCCCTGCCGCCGGTCCACGCCGGCCGCTTTACCGTCCACGGCACGCACGACCGCGGCCGGGTGGCCCGCGGCCCGGACGCCATTCTCATCGATGCCGGCGAGGCATTCGGCACGGCGCATCATGCGACGACCTACGGCTGCCTCACGGCCATCGACCGGCTGACGCGGCGGTGGCAGCCCGCCCGCGTCCTCGACCTCGGGTGCGGCTCGGGTGTGCTCGCCATCGCAGCCGCCCGCGTGCTTCCCAAAGCCCGGATCGTCGCGACCGACATGGATGCCACGTCGGTCGAGGTGGCACGGGAGAACATCGCCGCCAACGTCGCCCCAGGCCGCATCGCAACCCACGTCGCGGCCGGGCTCGCCCACCCGCGGCTCAGACGCCGCGAGCCGTTCGACCTCGTCGTCGCCAACATCCTCGCCGATCCGCTGATGCGCCTTGCCCGCGAGATCCGGCGCATCGTCCGTCCGAGGGCGAAGGTGGTTCTGTCCGGCATTCTCATTCCCCAGGCTCCGGCCGTCATCGCGGCGTTCACCGGCCAGGGCTTCGCCCTTGAGCGCCACGACAGGGTCGCAGGCTGGTCGACCCTGACGCTGACGCGCCGCTGAGGGAGGAGCGCTGCCCGTTCCGGGCCCGTCCGTTGCGCCGGCTCGCCGCCGCCCTTAAACAGAACGCCATGTTCCAGACCTTCTCCGCCTCCGCCGACCCCTCCATGGCTGCGCCGCGCGTCGCCCGCCTGCGCGACCTCATGGCCACGCAGAAGATCGACGCGCTTCTCGTGCCGCGGGCCGACGAGCACCAGGGCGAATATGTGCCGCCGGCGGCGGAGCGGCTCCGGTGGCTCACGGGATTTTCGGGCAGCGCCGGGCTTGCCGTCGTCACCCGAACCGAGGCGGCGCTGTTCGTCGACGGCCGCTACACGATCCAGGCGGCCCAGGAATGCGATGCGACGATCTTCGCATTTCCCGGGCTCGCCCGCGCCAAGCTCGCCGAGTGGCTCGCCGCCCACCTCGGCAAGGGCGCCGTCGTCGGCTTCGATCCCTGGCTGCACACGGCGGGCGAGATCCGCCGTCTTGAGGGGCAGATCGCAGCGAAGGACCTGAAGCTGAAGCCGCTCGCGCGCAATCTGGTGGACCGCGCCTGGGGCAAGGACCGGCCCGCTCCGCCGCGCAATCCGGTCGTGCTGCAACCGGTGCGCAAGGCAGGCCGCGCCGCAGAGAAGAAGATCGCGGACGTGCAGCAACGGCTCGCGGCCGACGGCCAGGATGTCGTCGTGCTGACGCTGCCCGACAGCATCGCGTGGCTGTTCAACATTCGCGGCTCCGACATCGCGCACAACCCGGTGGTGCTCTCCTTCGCGATCGTGCCGGCGAGCGGCACGCCGGAGCTCTTCGTCGATGGGGCAAAGCTCACGAAGGAGGTCCGGCGGGAGCTGGAGACGATCGCGCGGATCGCGAAGCCCGAGACGTTGCCGAAGCGCATTGCGGCGCTGAAGGCCGCGGGCAAGCGCGTACGGCTCGACCCGGAAACGGCCGCGTTCGCTTTGGCGCGCGGGCTCGGGCCTCGTTCGTTGCGTGCCGGCGCCGACCCATGCATCGCCTTGAAGGCGGTCAAGAACGCCGCAGAGATCGCCGGCGCCCGGCGCGCGCACCGCCGCGACGGGGCCGCGATGGTGCGGTTCCTCGCCTGGCTGGACGGCGCGGCTGCCGGCTCGCGCCTCGACGAGATCACGGTCGTCAAGAAGCTCGAGGAGTTCCGCGCCGCGACGCGGCAGCTCAAGGACATCTCGTTCGACACGATCTCCGGCTCGGGTCCGCACGGCGCCATCGTCCATTATCGCGTGTCGGAGGCGACGAACCGCATCCTCGGCCGCGGCGAACTCTTCCTCATCGACTCCGGCGCGCAGTACGAGGACGGCACGACCGACATCACGCGCACGGTCGCGATCGGACCTCCCTCCGCCGAGATGCGCGATCGAGCGACCCTCGTCCTCAAGGGTCACATCGCGATTGCCACGGCGCGGTTTCCGAAAGGCACCCGCGGCGTCGATCTCGATCCCTTCGCGCGCCGCGCGCTCTGGCAGCACGGGCTCGACTACGACCACGGCACAGGCCACGGCGTCGGCAGCTATCTCTCGGTGCATGAGGGTCCGCAGTCGCTGTCACGCGCCGGCATGGTGCCGCTCGAGCCCGGCATGGTCTGCTCCAACGAGCCCGGCTACTACAAGGCCGGCGCCTACGGCATCCGCATCGAGAGCCTCGTGCTCGTCACGGAGCCTGACGTCCCGCCCGGCGGCGAGCGCCCCATGCTGGGCTTCGAGACGCTGACGCTCGTTCCGATCGACCGGCGTCTCATCGTAAAGGACCTGCTCACCCGCGAGGAGCGCGACTGGCTCAATGCCTATCATGCGCGCGTGCACGACCTGATCGGGCCTGAGATTGCGGGCGAGGATGCGGTCGTGAGATGGCTCGATGCGGCGACGCGACCCCTTTGACGGCACGCCGTCAGCCGATGAGCGCCAGCCACTCGTCTTCGCTCAACACCGTGACGCCAAGCTCCCGCGCCTTGGCGAGCTTCGAGCCGGCGTCCGCGCCCGCGATCACATAATCGGTCTTTTTTGAAACGGAGCCGGCGACCTTGGCTCCAAGCCGCTCGGCCTGGGCCTTGGCCTCGTGGCGCGACAGCCGGTCGAGCGTGCCGGTGAAGACGACCGTCTTGCCCGTCACCGGCGACGCCTCCGCGATGCGCTCGTAGGGCTCGACCTCGACGTTCTCGAGCAAGGCTTCGACCGCATCGACGTTGTGCGGCTCGGAGAAGAAGTCGATCAGCGCATCGACGACCGTCTCGCCGATGCCCTCGATGTTGTCGATCTCGCTGTAGGCCTCGCTGCCCTTGCCGCCCGCGACCGCGGCATCGACGGCGGATCGGAACTCCGCGAGCGACCCATACGCCCTGGCGAGGTCCTTGGCCGTCGTCTCGCCGATGTAGCGGATGCCGAGCGCATACAGGAACCGCTCCAGGCCGATCGTCCGGCGCGCGTCGATCGCGGCAAAGAGCTTGTCGACCGACTTCGCTCCGAAGCCCTTGCGCGACTTCAGCGGCGCCTCGCTCTCGGCGTCGCGCGCCGCGAGCGTGAAGATATCGGCCGGCGTGCGGATCAGGCCCTCGTCGAAGAACAGCTCGATCTTCTCCTCGCCCAGCCCCTCGATGTCGAAGGCGAGCCGCGAGACGAAATGCTTCAGCCGCTCCTTGGCCTGCGCCGGGCAGACGAGCCCGCCCGTGCAGCGGCGCACGACGCCCGCTCCGGCACTCTCATCGTCCGCCTCGCGCACGGCGTGGCTGCCGCACACCGGGCAGGTATGCCGCATGTGGAACGGCTTCGTACCGGGCGGACGCTTGTCGGGAACGACGGACACCACCTGCGGGATGACGTCGCCCGCGCGCTGCACGACCACGGTGTCGCCGACGCGGATGTCCTTGCGGGCGATCTCGTCCTCGTTGTGCAGCGTCGCGTTCGAGACGACGACGCCGCCAACGGTCACGGGCTCGAGCTTGGCGACCGGGGTCAGCGCGCCCGTGCGGCCGACCTGGATCTCGATGGCGCGCAGGATCGTGGTCGCCTGCTCGGCGGGAAACTTGTGCGCGATCGCCCAGCGCGGCGAGCGCGAGACGAAGCCAAGCCGCTCGCGCAGATCGAGGCGGTCCACCTTGTAGACGACGCCGTCGATATCGTAGCCGAGCGTCGCCCGCTTCTCGGCCATGTCGCGATAGAACGCGATGAGGTCGTCCGTCGTCCGGCATGGACGCGTCAGCGGATTGACGGGCAAGCCCCAGCGATGCAATGCGCCGATCATGCCGTGCTGCGTATCGGCCGGCAGCGCCGACATCTCTCCCCACGCATAGGCGAAGAACCGCAGCGGACGCGATGCGGTCACCTGCGGATCGAGCTGGCGCAGCGAGCCGGCGGCGGCGTTGCGCGGGTTGGCGAAGACCTTGCCGCCCGCGGCGGCCTGTGCCGCGTTGAGCTTCTTGAACGCGGCGTGGCCGATGTAGATCTCGCCGCGCACCTCGACGACGTCCGGCACGTCCTTGCCCTTCAGCCGGTGTGGGATGTCGGAGATCGTGCGCACGTTGTCGGTGACGCGCTCGCCTTCCATGCCGTCGCCGCGGGTCGCGGCGTCGATGAGAACGGCGTTCTCATAGCGGATGGAGATCGACAGGCCGTCGATCTTCGGCTCGGCGGTGAAGGTTACCGGGTCGTCGCTATTGAGCCCGAGGAAGCGATGGACGCGGGCGACGAACTCCTTGACCTCCACCTCGTCGAAGGCGTTGCCGAGCGATAGCATCGGCACGCGGTGGCGGACCTTGCCGAAGCCCTCCGCCGCGGCCGCACCGACCCGGTGCGAGGGGCTGTCGGCCCGCACGAGGCCGGGGAAGCGGGCCTCGATGGCCTCGTTGCGCCGGCGCAGCTCATCGTACTCGGCGTCGGAGATCTCCGGCGCGTCGGCCTGATAGTAGAGGCGGTCGTGGTGCGCGATGACGAAGGCGAGGCGCGCCAGCTCCGCGTCCGCCTCCTCGCGCGTCAGGTCCGCAACGGACTTCAGGTGGTGGGCCTTCGTCGCGTTCATGGTCCGGCTCTGTCCCTGGCAAGGGAACGAGCACGATACGGCCTCGCCGTCAATTCAGCCCGAGCTGCCGCTCAGGGAGACGCTTTTCCACGCCTTGGAGATCCAAGAGCCGCTGTCCTCGCGGGGCGCGAGACCATCCGACTGGAGCAGCGCGTAGCTGTCCTTGTACCACTTGGAGTTGGGGAAGTTGTAGCCGAGCACCGCGGCGGCCGTCTGCGCCTCCTCCTTGATGCCGAGCGCCATGTAGCTCTCGGTGAGCCGGGCGAGGGCCTCCTCCACGTGGTTCGTGGTCTGGTAGTCGGAGACGACGGTCTTGAAGCGGTTGATCGCGCCGATGTAGTTCTTGCGCTTCAGATAGTAGCGGCCGACCTCCATCTCCTGCGCGGCGAGCGTATCCTCGCACACGCGGATGCGATTGTCGGCGTTCTCCGCATAGCTGCTGTCGGGGTAGCGCGTCTTCAGGATCTTGTACTGCTCGAGTGCCTTGCGGGTCGCGGCCTGGTCGCGGTTGGCTCCCTTCATGTCGTCGAAGTAGGCGGACGCGATGATGAAGTGCGCGAAGGGGGCGTCCTTGGTGCCCGGATGCATGACGGCATAGCGCTCGGCGGAGGCGATCGCCTCCGGCGTCTTGCCGGCCTTGTAGTAGGCGTAGGCCGCGAGAACGATCGCACGGCGCGCCTCGGGCGAGTAGGGATGCGAGCGGTCGAGTTCCTCGAACTTGGCCGCGGCGGCTTCGAACTTGCCGCCCGACATCATCGCATCGGCCTCCGCGTACATCTTCTCGGGCGGATCCGAATTGAGGGCGCTCGTGGCATCGACGGATGATGCGCAGCCTGCGAGCAGCGCGGCGACGAGCGCCATCGCGAGGCCGGCGAGGAAGCGGGGCGGAAGGCGATTGCGCATTCTGGTTTCCGTGCTCTTGGTCCGCCGCTGCTGTGGGTCCGCACGTGCTCTAGGATTACCCGCGCCCTTGGTCGACCGGACTGCGGTTGACCGCCACACGGCGCGACGCGCGATGGCGAGACGGGCCGCAGGGATCAAAGCGTTTCGAGGCGGCCATCCGCCCGCCGAGATAGCACACGAATCCTCGCCGCAGAACCGAAGAAGTCAGCCATCCCCACACGAAGGGGCGATAGCCGGCGAATATGGTTGTTGTGGGGCCGTAGGCATGGCACGGCCGCCGGAGCCAACCGGGCGCACGTCCGTGTGAGCGAGAAGAAAGCCCGGCTTACTCGCCGACGGCGAAGGCCTGCGGCAGACCGAACACGCGCGGCGTGATCTCGCGCACGCGGGGCGCCTGCACGATGGTCCAGGCCGTCTCATCCGATAGCAGCGCCTGCAGGACAAGCGAGTTGAGGCGATGCCCGCCGCGGACCGAGCGATAGGCGCCAAGGAGCGGCAAGCCGGACAGGCTGAGATCGCCAACCGCGTCGAGCATCTTGTGGCGCACGAACTCCATCTGGTCGCGCAGACCCTCGCGGTTCATGATGCGGCCGTCGCCGATGGCAACCGTGTTGGTGAGGTTGGCGCCGAGCGCGAGACCGGCCTTCCACAGACGCTCCACATCGGACATGAAGCCGAAGGTGCGGGCGCGGGCGAGCTCGTTGCGGAAGATGCCGGGGCTCATCTCGAAGGCCAGGCGCTGGCGGCCGATGAGCGGCGTGTCGAAGTCGATCTCGACATCGAGATGGAAGCCGGAATGCGGCGCGATCTCGCCCCAGCAGCCGCCCTCTTCGACGCGGATCGGCTTCAGGACCTTGATGAAGCGGCGCGAGGCGTTGAGCTCGCGAAGCCCGACCTCGTCGATGGCCTCGACGAACGGCAGCGCGCTGCCGTCCATGATCGGGACTTCCTTGCTGTCGATTTCGATGATGCAGTTATCGACGGAGAGGCCACGAAGGGCGGCCATGAGATGCTCGACGGTCGAGACTGTGATGCCGGAGCTGTCGCCGATGACGGTGCAGAGCGTGAGGTTCTTGACGTTGGAGACGTGGGCGGGGATCTCAGCTACGACCCGGCCCCGTTTGGTGACGACGAACAGGAGACCCGTATCGACGTCTGCCGGATGGAGGGTGACCGATACGGGAGCCCCGCTGTGGACACCTGTGCCCTTGAGCTCGATCTCGCGGGCGATCGTGGTTTGTCGCGCGCCGATAAATCGATTCGACATCCTGCGCCGTCCCCTCGCATATCCCAGGCAGCCAGCCGGTCGGAACCGTTTGTCTGCCCCCCCGGATTTCTTTCCGCTGCCCTTCTTCCCTTGTTCCGTCGCGCTCTTGTTGGCGCTTCGTGGAACCCCTGAGGCGAGGCGGATCAAAATCACATCCGCAGCGACGATAACCGTCACCCAGGGACGCTACAAATCACGCTTTCTTACACTCTGTTACCATTGAGACATGCTTTGGTTTGGATCAAAAATAGCGCGGTGTAGAGCCGCCGAGCTCAACGTCTCGAACGTGTGAAAAACGCCGGTAATTCGGGCTTTTCTGAGCGGTGCGCTGCATCCTCGCGACGCGCGTTCTGAACTGCGCGCGCACTTTCATCTACGGCGTAGGACGTCGCCGACGATGGTGCTCTCGACGCCGGTGCCGCGTGGGGATCGCGACCGGACTCGTGCGAATCACTTTCGTGTTTTCCACGTCCCGTGAGGCGCTCAAAGAGACCGCGGCGACGCGGCTCGTTCTCCTCGCGGCCGGGTGTCGACGGATAGCCGCGCGCCTCGTCGGCGAGCCGCTGCGACTTGGCGATGTACTCGCGCTGGCCGACGAGCGGGAAGTCCTCGATCTCGGGCATGCGGCGCGGCGGCCGGCGCACCTCGGCAGGCGGCGCGGGGTTGAAGCTCTCCTCCACGGGAGCGCGCTCGGCCGGTGCGCCATAGGCGGCCGACGGCGGCGCATAGCCGAGCGCACCGAAGGCGCCGGGCTCGAGGTTGGTGATCTCGACGTCGTCGGCGGCATGCCAGCTCGAGGCGGCCGGAACCGGCGGCGGCTGGTGCGGCGGCGCGACCGGGGCAAGCGCCAGCTCGATGAAATGCGGGGACTTCAGCGCATCGGCGATGCGATCGCGCTCGCTCGATCCGAATGCGGATGCGGGCGGCGCGGAGGCACCCTTGACCGCAGGCACGGCGCTCGCCGCCGGCCGCATGAAGGCTTCCTGGCCGGCAAGCCCGGAGGCGACGATCGAAACGCGCACGCGATCGCCAAGGGTGGGATCGAACGTGGCGCCCACGATGATGTTGGCGTCCGGATCGACCTCCTGGCGCACGCGCATGGCGGCCTCGTCGACCTCGTAGAGCGTCAGATCGGCGCCGCCCGAAATCGACAGCAGGAGCCCGCGCGCGCCCGCCAGCGTCACGTCGTCGAGCAGCGGATTGGCGATCGCCTCCTCGGCGGCG
Source organism: uncultured Hyphomicrobium sp. (assembly GCA_964589785.1). Taxonomy (GTDB): domain Bacteria; phylum Pseudomonadota; class Alphaproteobacteria; order Rhizobiales; family Hyphomicrobiaceae; genus JAGVSR01. The sequence goes on along the minus strand of CAZPUQ010000001.1, from coordinate 228,609 downwards.
CGCACGGCGCGGCTCTCGCCGGAGGCTTCGCCCGTGCCCATCATCGCGCTGCCCATGCCGCTCATGACCGTGCGCACATCGGCGAAGTCGAGGTTGATCAGCCCTTCCTTCACGATGAGATCGACGATGCACGCCACGCCCGAATAGAGCACCTGGTCGGCGAGCACGAACGCCTCCGCGAAGGTCGTGCGCTCGCTCGCGATCCGGAACAGGTTCTGGTTCGGGATGACGATCAGGGTATCGACCTGCTTCCTGAGCTCGGCGATGCCCGCCTCCGCAATCCGCATGCGCCGCGCGCCTTCAAACAGGAAGGGCTTGGTCACGACGGCGACGGTGAGGATGTTCTGCTCTTTCGCCGCGCGCGCGATGACGGCGGCCGCACCCGTGCCCGTGCCGCCGCCCATGCCGGCCGCGACGAAGACCATGTGCGAGCCGCGGATGACCTCGCGGATGTCATCGAGGGTCTCCTCGGCGGCGGCCTCGCCGATCTCGGGGCGGGAGCCGGCGCCGAGCCCCTCGGTCAGCCGCGCGCCGAGCTGGATCTTGTGGCCGGCCTGGGAGGCGACGAGCGACTGCGCATCGGTGTTGGCCACGACGAACTCGACGCCGTCGAGGCTGGCGTCGATCATGTTGTTGATAGCGTTGCAGCCCGCACCGCCCACACCGATGACGGTGATGCGCGGCTTCAGGTCGGTGACGTTCAGCGGCAGGTTTGCGCTCATCTTGCCCTCGGTCTCGACAGAAGGAACGTGCGACGGACCGCTTCTCTTCCCGCGGTACCGACGCGTCCCTCCTCAAAAGCCGTCCTTGATCCACTGCCCGACCCGGCCGATGTAGCCGCGCCGCATCCCGGCGCCGCCCGTCTCCGGCAGATCGATGGCCGCGCTCCCGGCGCCGGCACTCAACATACCAACGACGCCGGCGAAGGCCGCCGACGATACGCGTGGCGGCAGGCCCGGCACGGTGCGGGGTCTGCCTTCGCGCACGGGCAGCTTGAAGACACCTTCGGCGAAGGATTGCAGGCCGGGAATCTCGCTGCCGCCGCCGCAAAGCACGATCCGCGCGGAGGAGCCGTTGAGAAGCCCGGCGTTCGCCAATCGCTCGCGAACGAGGTGCAGCAGGTCGGCCATGCGCGCCTGGATGATCCGGGCCAGATCCGCCTTTGTCGTCCGCTGCTCGAAGCCGTCGCCCTCGCCGGTCACGGCATGAGCGAAGACATCGTGCTGATCGGACTGCGCATTCAGCACTGTGCCATAAAGCGTTTTGATTCGCTCAGCTTCTTCAAGTGGCGTGCGCAACGCATGCACAACATCGAGCGTGACATGGCCGCCGCCCATTGCCACGGTGTCAGTGTGGATCGCCTGGCCCTCGCCGAAGGCCGCGATCCCGGTCACGCCGGCGCCGATGTCGAGAACGATGACGCCTGACCGGCGCTCCTCCTCGCTCGTCACCGAGAGCGCGCTGGCGACAGGCCCCGGAACGAGGCGGCGCGGCGCCAGATAGCAGCGCTCGACGGTGCGCGTCAGGTTGCCGACGGCCGGCCGATCCGCGGTCACGGCATGAAGGAGTGCGGCGATGCGCCCGGCCGCCATGCCGAGCGGTTCGCGCGTTGCGGTCTCGTCGTCGAGACGATAGCCGAGCACGTCGAGCTCAAGGAGCCGGCGGCCGTCGCGCTCGCCATGGGCCCGCCCGGCCGTGGCGAGGCGCTCCAGGGTGTCGCGCCCGACGCGGCCCGTTGGCACCGGCGCGGCGACGGCAAACGAGAGCGAGCTGAGACGCCCGCAGTTGATCGAGAGATCGATGCTCTGCAGCCCGACCCCGGCCATCTCCTCGGCCTGCGCGATGGCGCTGCGGATTGCGGTCTCGGCGGCGGCAAGATCGACGATGAGGCCCGATTTGATCCCGCGCGACGGCGTCAGTCCGACCCCGGCGATGCGTTGCGGCCGCCCCTCGTCATCGAGCGTCGCCAGGAGGCAGACGGTCTTGAAGCTTCCCGCATCGAGCACCGCGGCGAAGCGGCTTGTCTGGCGGGGACGGGCGAGCGCGCGTTTCATGGCTGCCTCACCTCCCGCTTGCGGAGGGGGCTGCCGCGGCTCCGCCGTCGAGCTGGCGCACGGCCACGCGGCCGGGCGAGCGCAGGTCGATGACCCGGGCCGGCGCATCGAGGAGCGCGAGCAGCGGCGGCTCGGCCGCCAGGCGCGCCAGCGCCGAGGCTTCGCCGTCGGACGGGAGATGGATGCGGCCGCCGCCCTTGAGCTCGAGCGTCCAGCGCCGGTCCCCGACCCGGACCGCGCGCTGAACCCGCGCCGCGATCTCGGGATGGCGGCCGAGCGTGGTCAGCAACGGCGCGGCGCCGGCGTTGGCGCCCTCGCCGGCAATATGAGGAAGGTCGAGCGGAGCATCGCGCTTGACGGGACGGAGCACACGCCCGGTCGCATCGACGAGATCGGTCACCTCGCCCCTTTCCCAGACCGCGAAAGCCTTGCGCTCCTTGACGCGGATCGCGAGCTGGCCCGGCCAGACGCGCGTGATCTCCACCGACTGCACCCAGGGCAGGTGCTGAAGCCGCTTGCCCGTCGCGTCCGCGTCGAAGCTCACGAGCGAGCGGGCGGAATTCAGGTCGAGCGCGGCGAAGAGATCGGCATCGGCCGTGACGCGGTGCCCGGTGAGGGACACCTGTTCGATCCCGAAGCCCAGGGCGGCCGCGATGCGGTCGCGATCGAAGATGCCGGCAGGGCTCAGAGAGACCGCGACGAATGCCGCGAGCGTGCCGGTGACGGCAAGCATCCGGCCGCCGCGGCGCGCGGGCCGCCGGCGCTGCCGTCCGTCCGATGCATGAAACGATGCGGGGGCCGATGCGTACGCGGTCGCACGCGCGACAGAGGACCGGTCGGCTGCGGAGGGGAGCGGGCGCGGTGCCCGAGGCACCCGCCAGGACGTCTCCAGCTCTGCCCCTACCTGTGGCAACTCGCGTCCTCTGTGATCCACCGGACCAGGTCGCCGAAGCTCCAGCCGGCATACTGCGCCAGCTCCGGCACCAGCGACGTCTCCGTCATGCCGGGCTGCGTGTTGACCTCCAGGCATATGAGGTCTCCGGAGCCGCCCGGCGTGTCGTCGTAGCGAAAGTCGGCGCGCGTGACGCCCCGGCAGCCCAGGGCCTGGTGCGCCAGTCCCGTGTATTTCCGGACCAACTGGTAAACATCCGGTAAAACCTTCGCCGGGAGCTCGTGCAAGGAGCCGCCAGGGGCATATTTTGCCTCGAAGTCGTAGAACACGAGACCGTCCTTCGGCTTGATCTCGATGACGTCGGTCACGGCGTCGCCGATGACGGCGCAGGTGAGCTCGCGGCCTGCCACGTAGCGCTCGACCATGACGACATCCTCGGGTGCGCCGTCCGCCAGGATCGCCCTGGGCCCGTCGTTCGTGCCGGGACGGATGATGAGCACGCCGACGCTGGAGCCCTCGTCAACCGGTTTCACGACATAGGGCGGCGGCAGCACGTGCCCGGCCGCGGCTTCGGTCCGCGTGACGACGCGCGCCTCCGCGACCGGCACGCCGGCCGGCTTCATGACGGCTTTGGCGCGCTCCTTGTGCATAGCGAGCGCCGAGGCGAGCACGCCCGAATGGGTGTAGGGGATCTGAAGGCATTCCAGGATGCCCTGGATGCAGCCGTCCTCGCCGAAGCGGCCATGCAGGGCGTTGAAGGCGACGTCGGGGCGCAACGCGGAGAGCCTCGCCGGAACGTCGCGATCGACGTCGATCGGCGTCACGTGGTAGCCCTCGCCCTCGAGCGCCGCGGCCACCGCCGCGCCCGACTTCAAGCTGATCGGCCGTTCGGCCGACCAGCCGCCCATCAGCACGGCGACGTGCTCGCGCGTGCGCCGAGGCGCGGGGCCAAATCTCATGATGCCTTCTCTGCCAGCGCCAGCGCCTCGCCGGTGGGCCGGCCGTCCTTCGGCTGCCCGAGGCGGATGATCTCCCATTCGAGCGCGACGCCCGTGCCGCCCTTCACACGCGCGCGCACGGTCTCGCCGAGCGTCTCGATGTCCTCGCCGGAGGCGGCGCTGTCGTTGATGAGGAAGTTGCAGTGCATCTCGGAGACCTTCGCGCCGCCGACGCGCAAGCCGCGGCAGCCGGCCGCGTCGATGAGCTTCCACGCGCTGTTGCCCGGAGGGTTCTTGAACGTCGAGCCGCCTGTGCGCTCGCGCACGGGCTGGTTCTTCTCGCGGTACTCCGCGACTTCGTCCATCGCCTTCTGGATCTCGTCCGGGTCGCCCGTGCGTCCCTCGAACGTCGCCTCGGTGAAGATCCAGCCCGAAGGAATGCCGCAATGACGATAGGTGAACTTCATGTCGGCCGGCGACAGGACGTGGATGTTGCCCTGCCGGTCGACCGCCCGCGCGCCGACGAGGACATCCTTCGTCTCGGTGCCATGGGCGCCGGCGTTCATGCGCAGCGCGCCGCCGACCGAGCCCGGAATGCCGCGATAGAAGGAAAGCCCGGCGATGCCGGCCTCGGCGGCGGCGCGCGCGAGCTTCACGTCGGGCACCGCCGTGCCGGCGCTCACGCGCTGCCCCTCGACCTTGATCTCGCCGAAGCCGCGGCCGAGCCGGATCACGACGCCGGGAACGCCGCCGTCGCGCACGAGCAGGTTCGAGCCGAGCCCGATGACGAAGACCGGGGTCTCGCCGCCGACGTTCTTCAGGAAATAGGCAAGGTCGGCCTCGTCGGCCGGCGTGAACAGCACCTGTGCCGGCCCGCCGACGCGGAACCACGTGATGTCGGAGAGCGCGGCATTGGCGGCGAGCCGGCCACGCAGGTCCGGCATGCGGGCCTTGAGGTCGCCGGTGATGTCGGGAAAGCTCATGGCAGGAGCGTCCTCCGTCGCACTATTCGGCGGCCTCGGAGGAGAGCCAGGCCGGCAGCGCAGCGGCCCAGTCCGTCGAGGTTCCCGCGCCCAGGCAGATGACCATGTCGCCGGTGCGGGAATAGCGGCGCAGCAGCGGCACGATATCGGCCGGATGATCGACGGAGGTGACGGCGCGATGGCCGGTCGCGCCGATGCCTTCGGCAAGCGCATGCTGGTCGATGCCGTCGATCGGCGCCTCGCCCGCGGAATAGAGCGGGGCGACGATCACGCTGTCGGCGTCGCGGAAGCAGGCGCAGAACTCGCCGAAGAGATCGCGCACGCGCGTGTAGCGATGCGGCTCCACGATGGCGATGACGCGGCCCTTGGCGCCGGCGCGCGCGGCCTGCAGGACGGCGGCGATCTCGGCGGGATGATGCGCGTAGTCGTCGTAGATCTGGATGCCGTTCCACTGTCCCGTCGGCTGGAAGCGGCGCTTCACGCCCGAGAACTCGGCAAGCCCCGCGCGGATCACCTCGTCGGGGATGTCGGCCTCGGCCGCGACCGCAACGGCGGCCAGAGCATTGAGCGCGTTGTGCCGGCCGGGCACCGGAACCGACCATCCCGTCAGCGTGCGCGGCCCGCCCTTGACGCGCGCCGACAGCACGGCGTCGAAGACGGTCGTGAAGCCCTCCTGCCTGCAGCCCGCGAGCTGCAAGTCTGCGCCCTCGCTGACGCCGTAGGTCAGGAGGCGGCGCCCGTCGCGGCGCAGCTCGAGACGCTCGATCATCTGGCGCACCACCGGGTGGTCGATGCAGGTGACGGCGAGGCCGTAGAAGGGAATGTTGCGATAGAAAGCCTCGAACTCGCGATGCATGTTCTCGACGGTCTTGAAGTAGTCGAGATGCTCGGGGTCGATGTTCGTGACAATGCCGATCTCCGTCGGCAGCCGCACGAACGTGCCGTCGCTCTCGTCGGCCTCGACGAGCATCCAGCGGCCCTGACCGAGCCGCGCATTCGAGCCCCAGGAATTGATGATGCCGCCGGTGATGACGGTCGGGTCCTTGCCGGCCTTCTCGAAGATGGTGGAGACGAGCGAGGTCGTCGTGGTCTTGCCATGCGTGCCGGTGACGGAGACCGTCGCATAGAGGCGCATCAGCTCGGCCAGCATCTCGGCTCGCCGGATGATCGGCAGGCCCTTCTGGCGAGCGGCCTCCAGCTCGGGGTTGCCGTCCTTCACCGCCGTCGAGATGACGACGTTGCGCGCCCCGACGAGATTGACCGCATCGTGCCCGATGAACACGCGCACGCCCTTCGCGCGCAGCCGGCGCACGTTGGCGCTCTCCTTCTGGTCGCTGCCCTGAACCGCGAAGCCCTTGGCGAGCAGGATCTCGGCGATGGCGCTCATGCCGATGCCGCCGATGCCAATGATGTGGAAGGTGCCTGCGTCGCGAGGGATCTGCATTCTCGTTCTCTATCGTCCCGTCATGCGTGTTTCGTTCGATCCGAGCCCGCGCTCACGATGCGCGGGCGGGCGATACGGCAGACGCCGTGGCGACGCCCGCAAGCTCCTCCACGAGGGACGCCAGCCGGAGCACGGCATCCGGCCGTCCCTGCGCCCGCGCGCACGCCGCTGCTTCCACGAGCGCGGCACCACCTTCCATGAGCCGCGCGATCTCCCCCGCGAGCCGCTCAGGGCTCAAATGCTTCTGTTCGATACACCAAGCGCCCCCCGATTCGGCAAGTCTGGCCGCATTATGCAACTGATCGTGGTCGAGGGAATGGGGCAACGGCACCAGGATCGACGGCCGGCCGATGACGGTGAGCTCCGCGACCGTCGAGGCGCCGGCCCGCGCGACGACCAGATGGCTCGCCGCCATGCGGGCCGGCAGGTCCTTGAAGAACGGAGCGATTTCGGCGGCGATCCCGGTGGCGGCATAGGCGGCGCGGACCCGGTCCACGTCCTCCTCCCGCGCCTGCTGAACGATATTCAGTCGCCTCTTGAGATGTGGCGGCAGGAGCGTCAGGGCCGGTGGCACCGTGTCGGAGAAGTAGCGCGCGCCCTGGCTGCCTCCGAACACGAGCAGCTCAAACATGCCCGTCTCCTCGAGCGGCGGATAAGGGCGGCGGGCGGCTTCGACGACAAGGGCGCGGACGGGATTGCCGGTGAAGCGGGCCTTGGCGAGCAGCGGGCCGTCGAGGAATTTCGTCGTCTCGAAGGAGGTCGCGATCCGGTCGACGCGGCGGGCGAGCATCTTGTTGGCCCGGCCGAGCACGGCGTTCTGCTCGTGCAGCATGGTCGGGATGGCGAGCTGCCGCGCGGCCAGCAGCGGCGGGAACGTGGGATAGCCGCCGAAGCCGACGACCGCGGCCGGGCGGACGCTTTTCATGAGCTTGCGCGCCGCCATGACCCCGCGGGCGAGCGTCAGGCCGGTGCGGGCGACCGCGACCGGCGACTTGCTGGCAAGCGTCGCGGACGGCACCTGATAGACCGCGCGGGCGGGAAAGCCGGTGCCGTAGCGGTCGCCGCGCATGTCGGTGACGAGATCGACCGCAAAGCCGCGTCGGCCAAGCTCCTCGGCCAGGGCAAAGGCCGGGAACAGGTGGCCGCCCGTGCCTCCCGCCGCCAGCATGACGGTTCGGTTCCCGCTCATGTCCGTGTTGCCTCTCCCCCTCGTGTCTCCGCGCTATCGCAGGCAAAGACGGCCGTTTCTGGTCCGCCCACGGCCCGCACTCGTCAGCCCCCTCCTTCGACGCGATGCCGCGAGCCCTAATATTGGACGCGGTGCCGCGAGCCTTAATTATTGGACGCGGTGCCGCGTCAGGGCCAGCAACATGCCGAGCGTCACCGAGATCGCAAGCGTCGACGACCCTCCCGCCGACAGATAGGGCAGCGTGATCCCCTTCGCCGGCAGCAGCCCGACGTTGACGCCCATGTTGATCAGGGCCTGCAGTCCGAACACGAGGGCCAATCCGATGATGGCGAGCTTGATCGACGGCTCGGGCTCGCGCCCCGCCCGGTAGAGGGCCCTCAGCACGATGAACGCGAACAAGACGACGAGCGCGAGGCAGGCGACGGCGCCATATTCCTCCGCGATCACCGCAAAGATGAAATCCGTGTGCGCATCGGGCAGCGACGTCTTGATCGTGCCCTCGCCGGGGCCGCGGCCGAAAAAGCCGCCCTGCGTGAACGACTGCAGCGCGCGGTCGACCTGGCTGTTGTCGCCCGGCACCGGATCGAGGAACCGGTCGATACGGACCTGCACGTGCGGAAACGTGAAATAGGCCGCGACGAGCGCCGCCGCGCTCGCGAGGAGAGCCGCCCCCGCGAGCACCAGCGGCTGGCCCGAGACGAAGAACATCGCCCCCCACACCAGGCTGAGGAGCAGCGTCTGCCCCACGTCGGGCTGCAGGACGAGGAACCCGGCGACCATGGCGTAGAGCAGGAGCGCTGCGAGCAGCCCCGGCATGTCGGGCCGCGTCCGCGCCTCCGCGAGCAGCCACGCGGAGACGACGACGAAGGCCGGCTTCAGGAACTCGGAGGGCTGGATCGAATGCCCGCCGAGAGACAGCCAGCGGCGCGCACCGTTGATCTCGATCCCAGTCAGGTGGACTGCCACGAGCCCCGCGAACGCGAGCAGCAGGAGGATGAGCGCGAAGCGCCGGGTCTCGCGCGGGGTCAGGAACGAGATCGCCACGAGGACGGCGGCGCCGACGGCCGAGAAAAGCACGTGGCGCTCGACGAAGTAGTACGCCGGCAGCCCCTTCTTGAGCGCGACGGCCGGGCTCGCCGCGAGCGAGAAGACGAGACCCGTGCCAACGAGCACGAGGATCGCGGCGATGAGGACGTGATCGACGGTGAACCACCAGCCGGTGAGCCGGCTGCGGTCTTCGCGGGAGAAGGTCATGGCGTGAGGCGGCGCGCGATCTCCGCGGCCACGAGCCTGCGGAAATGGTCGCCCCGCTCCTCGAAGTTGCGGTACTGGTCATAGGACGCGCAGGCGGGCGAGAGGAGTACGACGCTGTCCTTCCCGCCCGAGGCCAGCGCGTCGTGCGTGGCCTTCGCGACTGCGACGTCCATCGTCCCGCAGCTCTCGTGCGGGACCGCGCCGGCCAGCGCCGCCGCGAACGCCTCGCTCGCGGCCCCGATCAGATAGGCCTTGGCGATGCGCGGAAAATACGGCCGCAAGGACTCGATGCCCCCCTCTTTCGCCTTGCCGCCGAGGATGAGGTGGATGCCGTGCGGCCATGTGGCGAGCGCCTTCTCGGTGCTCTCGGCATTGGTCGCCTTGCTGTCGTTGATGAAGAGGGTCGCGCCGACACGGCCCACCTCCTCCATGCGATGCGGCAGGCCCGGATAGGTCGCGAGATGCGGCACGATCTCGCTGTCCTTCAGGCCGGCGAGGCGCAGCGCAGCGTAGGCGACGCCCGCATTCTCCGCGTTGTGCCGGCCGCGCAGGGAAACGATGCCCTTCAGATCGGCCACGAGCTCCTTGCGGAAGAAGAGCGTCGATCCGGATGCAGTGATGTCGGCAACCCCGCGCGTGGAGGCCGTCAGCACCTCCTTGCCGGCCGACAGGTACTTGTCGGCGATCGCGCGCGTCCAGTCGTCGTCGATCGCCACGACGGCCTTCTCCGCACCGGCGATCAGATGCTCCTTGATAGCGGCGTAGTTCTCGATCGTGCCGTGCCGGTCGAGATGGTCGGGCGTGATGTTGAGCAGAACCCCGACGCTCGGACGGATCGAAGGCGCAAGATCGATCTGGAACGACGAGCACTCGACGACATAGACGCGCTCCGGCGACAGCGGCTCGAGCGTGAGGATCGGGCGGCCGATGTTGCCCCCGAGCTCGACCTCGCGGCCCGCTTCCTTCAGCACATGCGCGATGAGCGCCGTCGTCGTCGACTTGCCGTTCGTCCCCGTGATCGCGATGAACGGTGCTTCCGGACACATGCTCGCCCGCTCGCGGCAGAAGAGCTCGATGTCCCCGATCACCTCCACGTCCGCCGCTTGCGCCCGCTCGACAGTCCAGTGCGGCTCGGGATGCGTGAACGGCACGCCGGGCGCCAGTACGAGAGCGGCAAAGCGCGCCCACTCGGCGGACTTGAGGTCCTCGAGCGGGATACCGGCCTTCTCCGCGCCGGAACGGCCCGCCTCGCTGTCGTCCCATGCCGCGACACGGGCGCCGCCGGCGATCAGCGCCCGTGCGGTCGCATTGCCCGAGGCTCCGAGCCCGAACACCGCGACGTCGAGGCCGGAGAAGGTCGTGATCGGGATCATGCCTCGCCCCGGGTCAGCGCAGCTTCAGCGTCGCGAGGCCGACGAGCGCCAGGATGACCGAGATGATCCAGAAGCGCACGACGACCGTGCTCTCCTGCCATCCCTTCTGCTCGTAGTGATGGTGCAGCGGCGCCATGCGGAACACGCGCTTGCCCGTCGTCTTGTAGGAGGCGACCTGGATGACGACCGAAAGCGTCTCGAGCACGAACAGGCCGCCGACGATGGCGAGCACGATCTCGTGCTTGGTCGCGACGGCGATGGCGCCGAGCGCGCCGCCGAGCGCCAGCGAACCGGTATCGCCCATGAAGATCATGGCGGGCGGAGCGTTGAACCACAGAAATCCGAGCCCCGCGCCGATCAGCGCGCCGCAGATGACGGCAAGCTCGGCGGTGCCGTGGACATAGTGGATCTGCAGATGGGTGGCGAACTTCTCCGAGCCGATGAGATAGGCGATCAACCCGAACGTGGCCGCCGCGATCATCACCGGAACGATGGCGAGGCCGTCGAGCCCGTCGGTGAGGTTGACGGCGTTGCCCGCTCCCGCGATGACGAGCACGCCGAGGAGGACGAAGAACGGTCCGAGATAGATCAGCGTGTCCTTGAAGAAGGGGACCGCGAGCTGGCCGGAGAGCGCGGGCGCCGACAGCGCCATGATGGCCCATGCCGCGAGCGCCGCGACGATCATCTCGATGCCGAGCCGGGCCGTGCCGCCGAAGCCGCTCGCGTGCTGCCGCGTGACCTTCAAGTAATCGTCGTAGAAGCCGATGGCGCCGTAGGTGAGCGTGACGCCGAGCACGATCCAGACATACATGTTCGACCAGTCGGCCCACATCAGCGTGGCGAACGTGACGCTCGCAAGGATCATGAGGCCGCCCATGGTCGGCGTGCCGCGCTTGGCGAGGTGCGTCTGCGGGCCGTCGTCGCGGATCGGCTGGCCCTTGCCCTGGCGCACGCGCAACAGGTCGATGATCGCCGGGCCGAACAGCATGACGAAGAGGAGCGCGGTGAAGATGGCGCCGCCGGTCCGAAAGGTGATGTAGCGGAAAACGTTGAGCGGACCGATCTGGTCGCTGAACTGCACCAGTTGATACAGCATGCCTCTCTCCCCCTCCCCGCGACGCTCCGCAGCGCCTCTCCGATGGAATACCCCGAAAGTTCCGTCCGCCTCTACTGCGAACGGCCGAACTTGGCCAGCATGGCCGCGACGAGCAAGCCCATTTTCGAGCCATTCGAGCCCTTCACCATGACGGCATCGCCGGGCTTGAGGGCCGCCAGCAGCGGACCTTCGAGACCCGCCGAGGCCGGTGCCCAGGCGCCGCGGCGGCTCTCCGGCACACGCTCGAACAGTCGCGCCATGTTGGAGCCGGACGCAAACACGAGATCGACGCCGGCTGCATCGATCGGCTCCCACAGACCAGCATGAAGCGCGGCCGCGTCGGGGCCGAGCTCCAGCATGTCTCCCACCACCGCGATGCGACGCGGATGATCGGCCCGGGGCAGCGCCGGCAGAACCGCCAACGCGGCCCGCATGGAAGCGGGATTGGCGTTGTAGCTTTCGTCGATGAGCAGGATCTCGCCCCCGTCCGCCTGGAGCCGCGTGCGCGAGCCGCGCCCCGGCGGCGGCGCGAAGGAGGCGAGCGCAGACAGCCCCTTGGCGACATCGGCGCCCGCCGCATCGAGCGCGGCCACGACAAAAAGCGCGTTTCTCACCATGTGCATGCCGATGCTGCCGATCGTGAAGGGAACGGCACCGCGCCCGCCGCCGCGCACGGCCGTCCCTTCGCTCACCGTCGAAGTCATGCGGCAACCCGCAAGCGTGACGGCTTCATCGACGCCGAAGCGTGCGACGGCATCGGCTGCGGAATACTCGGTCGTGACGCCCGCAACGCACGCCCCAGCCGCGCGCGCCGCGGCGACGAGCCGGAGGGCGTGGCGGTTGTCGAGGTTGATGACCGCCGTCCCTCCGGGCTCGAGGCCCAGGAAGATCTCCGCCTTGGCGTCGGCGATGCCGTCCTCGCTGGCGAAGTTCTCGATGTGCGCCGTCTCGACCGTCGTCACGAGCGCCACGTGCGGACGCACCATGCGCGTCAGCGGCGTTATCTCTCCGGCATGGTTCATGCCGATCTCGAAGACCGCGGTGCGCGTACCGGGCGGCATCCGCGCCAGCGTCAGCGGGACGCCCCAGTGGTTGTTGTAGGATTTCTCCGACGCATGGGTCGACCCCAGCGCCTGGAAGGCGAGCCGCAGCATCTCCTTCGTCGTCGTCTTGCCGGCGCTGCCGGTGACGGCGACGACGCGCGCCTCGGCGGAGAGGCGTGCGCGCGCCGCCCGGCCGATCGCCTCGAGCGCCGGCAGCGTCTCCGCCACCCGGATCAAGGCGCCGTCGCCCTGCTTGCGGACGTACCTATCCGCCACAATCGCGGCGGCGGCTCCTCTCGCAAAGGCGGCGGTGACGAAGTCGTGGCCGTCGCGCTGGTCCGTCAGCGCGACGAAGACGTCGCCGGGCACGATCGATCGTGTGTCGATGGAGAAGCCCGTGACCGCCGCAGCCGGAGCACCCTCGGGCTGGCCGCCGGCGGCGGCGGCGAGATCGGAAAAGGACCAGAGTGCGCGCGTCATTGAGCTTCCAGCGCCTCCGCCAGAACCTCGTGGTCGGAGAAGGGCAACACCGTGTCCCCGACGATCTGGCCGGTTTCGTGGCCTTTGCCCGCGACCAGCACAACATCCCCGGTACCCATCATCGCGACCGCCGCGCGGATGGCTTCGCCCCGGTCGCCGATCTCGGTCGCGGACGGGGCGCCTGCCAGAATCTCGGCGCGGATCGTGGCCGGGTCTTCCGTGCGCGGGTTGTCGTCCGTCACGATCACCACGTCGGCCCTGCGCGCGGCAATGGCGCCCATGATCGGCCGCTTGCCGCGGTCTCGGTCGCCGCCGCAACCGAAAACGCAGATGAGCCGGCCCGTCGCGAACGGGCGGCAGGCTGCGAGCGCCGCTTCCAGCGCTTCCGGCTTGTGCGCGTAGTCGACGACGCCCAGGCCGCCGCGGCAACGTCCGACGATTTCAAGGCGGCCCTTCACGCCCTTCACATAGGGGAGAGCGGAGAAGACGAGGTCCGGCGGCTCGCCGACGGCGATGGCGAGCGCCGCGGCCACCAGCGCGTTCTCGACCTGATAGGCCCCGACAAGCGGCAGGCTCACGACCATGCCCGCGCCGGCAACGGAGAGACGCAGTTGCTGGTTGAAGCCCGTCGGATGGCAGGCCTCGACGCGGATGTCGTCGCCCGCGCGCCCGACGGTGAACACGCGCCGCCCGGTGCGCCGCGCGACCGTCTCGGCCTCGGCCGCGAAAGCGCCGTCGCGGTTGATCACGGCGGGCGCGTCGGACGGCAGCAGGTCCGCGAACAGCCGCATCTTGGCGTTGAAGTAGTGCTCGACCGACGGGTGGTAGTCCATGTGGTCGCGGCCGAGGTTCGTGAACGCGGCGGCCTTGATGCGGACCGCATCAAGGCGATGCTGGTCGAGGCCGTGCGAGGACGCTTCCATGGCAAGGTACCTGACGCCCTCGGCGGCGAGCGTCGCCAGCGTCCTGTGCAGCGAGACGGGGTCGGGCGTCGTCAGCGAGCCGTAGGTCGTTTGGAACGGGGAGACGAGCCCGATCGTGCCGAGAGAGGCGGCGAGGCGCCCGCGGCGCTCCAAGATCTGGCGCGTGAACTCGGCCACGGACGTCTTGCCGCTCGTCCCGGTCACGGCCACCACGGTCTCGGGCTGCCCCGGATAAAGGGCGGCCGCCAGGCGCGACAGCGCCACGCGCGGATCGGCGGCACCGAGGATGGGAACCGTGAGGCCGGCGGGAACGACCGCGCCGGTCGCGGCGAGCACCGCCGAGGCCCCCCGCGCCGCCGCGTCAGTGATGTAGCGCTGGCCGTCGGCCCGATGTCCCGGAACCGCAACGAAGAGCTGACCCGGCTCGACGGTGCGGCTATCGGCCGAAATGCCCGTAATCTCGATGTCGGCGGCGGTCGCCGGGACCGTGCAGAGGTCGCCACAAAGATCGGAAAGCCGCATCGGAAGCCTTCGTATCGGCCAACGGTTCGGTGCATACGCAGAGACGCCGAACAGGGCCCCGATGAGGGGCCGGCGTGAGCCGGTTTATGGCGTGCCGCCGCTCCCGTCAAACGGCCTTGCCGCTCAATAAGCCGCCTGTCCCGCGCCAATGCGGCGTTCGGCCTGGGCGTCGGGGCGCACGCAATTCCCTTTTTCGTCCGCGGCGTCGGGGCTTGCGTTCAACCAAAGGTGATCGTTGCCCGCGGCGCCATTCGGAGCCCTGATCCTCAACGCCGCGTGATCGCGTTGTGGGTCTCGCCGGAGGCCCGGAACGCAGCATTCGGCCTCTCTTTCGACGATGGCGTTTTCTCGTGCTGCCACAACCTCATGCGAGCCCTCACGCGCGCTCACGACGGGCCCGCTGCCGGCAACGGCATCGTGAGTGGCGTGGAGCCCGGCGCGACGCTACCTGCGGGTCATGCCCGAGGCCGCTCCCCGTATCCCCCCAGTATCCCCATGAGCGCTGAGGGCCGGTGGCCGCTCGACAGAGCCCGCCTCCGACAATGCAACCTGGAAACGTCACCTCAGAGGAGACTGGAATGATCCGCACGTTTGTACTTGCCGCCGCGCTTACGGCCGGACTTGCCCTTCCCGCTTTTGCCGGCGATCAGCCGGCCGCCGAGCCCGCGGAGTTCACCGCCGGCCTTACCCGAGCCGCCCACGCAAACGCGGCACGCCAGATCCTGATCGCACGCGGCTACACGCAGGTGTCCGATCTCACGCGCGGCGAGGACGGACGCTGGACCGGCACGGCGATGAAGGACGGCAGAATTGTCATGGTCGGCGTGGAGCTGCCGGTGAACGCCAGCCCGGCTGCCACCAACTAACGGCGGTTCCGGCCCCGAGTAAGCTCCCTCTCCCCGCGTGCGGGGAGAGGGAGTCACCTCGAAAATGCAGCTCCGTCCAATGCGCCTCTACCGCTTGTCCGGCAGCGCGACGCGGATCGAGAGCTCGCGCAACTGCTTGGGCGTCGCCTCGGAGGGCGCGTTCATCAGCAGGTCGGCGGCCTGCTGGTTCATCGGGAAGAGCGCCACTTCGCGCACGGTCTTGCAGCCCGTCAGCAGCATCACCATGCGCTCGATGCCGGCCGCCATGCCGCCGTGCGGCGGAGCGCCGTACTGGAACGCGCGGTAGAGCCCGCCGAAGCGCGCCTCCACGTCGGCGCGGCTCATCCCCGTGATCTCGAACGCCTTCACCATCGTCTCGGGCAGATGGTTGCGCACCGAGCCCGACGCGATCTCATAGCCGTTGCAGACGACGTCGTACTGGTTCGCCTTCAAGGCGAGGAGCGCGTCGCGGCCGTCTTTCTCGGCCGCCTCGAGCGCGGCCTGGCCGCCCTTCGGCATCGAGAACGGGTTGTGCGAGAAGCCGATCTTCTTGTCGTCCTCGTCCCACTCGTAGAACGGGAAGTCCACGATCCACGCCAGCGCGAAGCGGTTCTCGTCGACGAGCTTCAGCTCATGCCCGACGCGGTCGCGCGCGGCGCCTGCGAACTTGTAGAAGTTGGCCGGATTGCCGGCGGTGAAGAACACCGCGTCCCCCGTCTTGAGGCCGAGCTGCGCCTGGATGGCCGCGGCACGCTCCGCGCCGATGTTCTTGGCGATCGGGCCCGCGCCGGCGGAACCTTCCTCGTCGCGCCAGAAGATATAGCCGAGCCCCGGCTGGCCCTCGCCCTGCGCCCAGGCGTTCATGCGGTCGCAGAAGGCGCGGCTGCCGCCCGTCGGCGCGGGGATCGCCCACACGCGCACCTTCGGGTCCTTCTCGATCATGCCGGCGAACACCTTGAAGCCCGAGCCGCGGAAATGTTCCGTCACGTCGGCCATCTCGATGGGGTTCCGCAGATCCGGCTTGTCCGTGCCGTACTTGGCGATCGCCTCGTCGTAGGGGATGCGCGGCCACGACGCGGTGACGGGTCTGCCGTCCGCGAACCTCTCGAAGAGCGCGGTCAGGATCGGCTCCATCGTCGCGAAGATGTCCTCCTGCTCGACGAAGCTCATCTCGACGTCGAGCTGGTAGAACTCGCCGGGCAGACGGTCGGCGCGCGGGTCCTCGTCGCGAAAGCAGGGCGCGATCTGGAAGTAGCGGTCGAAGCCGGAGACCATGAGAAGCTGCTTGTACTGCTGCGGCGCCTGCGGCAGGGCGTAGAACTTGCCGGGATGGATGCGCGAAGGCACGAGGAAGTCGCGCGCGCCTTCCGGGCTCGACGCCGTCAGGATCGGCGTCGGGAACTCGTTGAAGCCCGCCGCGTGCATCGCCTCGCGGATGGCGCGCGTGATCTCGAGCCGCTTCATGATGATGGCGTGCAGCGTCTCGCGCCTGAGGTCGAGGAAGCGGTACTGCAGGCGCAAATCTTCCGGATAATCGGGCTCGCCGAAGACCGGCACGGGCAGTTCCTTCGCCTCCGAAAGCACCTCGATCTCGCTTGCGTAAAGCTCGATCTCGCCGGTCGCGAGGTCGGGGTTGACGGTGCCGTCCGGCCTCCGGCGCACGTTGCCGTCGATGCGCACGACCCATTCCGCGCGCAGCGTTTCGGCCGCACTGAAAGCTTTCGAGTCCGGGTCGGCCACGACCTGCGTGATGCCGTAGTGGTCGCGCAAATCGATGAAGAGGACGCCGCCATGATCGCGTACCCGGTGCACCCAGCCCGACAGGCGCGCGGTGCGGTCGATGTCGGAGCTGCGCAGCCCGCCGCAGGTGTGGGTCCGGTAACGGTGCAAGCTGGCCGCGGTCATGGCCCAAATCCCTTGTCGCTGTGCGGGAAAAATCGGGCCGGAGAAGCGCACGGGGTATGGTGAATGTCAAGGCCGACGGGGGGGGGCCGGCAGGGGGGCCGGCGGGCGCATCAGCGGCGCTGCGGCGCGGCCGTCCTCAAGATGGGCGGCCGCGTGCCCGACGATCAGGCAAGGAGGCGAAAACGCATCCGGTAACGGATCCTTAACCATGCCGCGGTAACGATTCGCTAACGCATGCCGGCTGCAAGGCGGCGCCCGTCGTCGAGAGCCATCACCGTAGCGGGACGAGGCAACATGAAGACCGATGCCATCGCCATCCTCGATCTCCAGGACCTCCTGGAGCGCACGCCCGGCTCTGCCGGATCGCAGACCGCGCACGCGGAGCCCGAGCATCCGCTCGCGCGCCAGCTTCGCGCGCTCTTGGAGAACCCGGCCGCCCACCGTATCGGCGACCTGGCCCGCGTCGCCGACCACCTCCTGCGCGAGATGACGATGCTGCCGGGCGCGGCCGAGGCTGCCGCCGACCCCGCTGCCCGCAAGGCGAACTGACGGGCGCAGGAAGAGGACGGCGGGGCAGGGCCCCTCTCCCGCCAAACGGGGGAGAGGGAACGCCCCGCGCTCCGCGCGCAAGGATGGCCGGTTCGCAAGCCGCTCCCGAGAGCGCGGACAGGTCTCGGGCGAGGCTTGCCGGACTGCCGCCGGCGGCCCTTCCCATCGGCTTATTCTGATGTATACAAGCCGTCGATGCATCTCATCACGTCCACACCCGATCTCGCCCACGCCTGCACGCGACTCGCCACTGCGGATTTCATCGCGGTCGACACGGAGTTCATGCGCGAGCAGACCTTCTGGCCCGAGCTTTGCCTCATCCAGATCGCCTCCGAGGCGGTCGAGGCCCTTGTCGACCCGATGGCTCCGGGGCTCGACCTCAAGCCGTTCTTCGAGCTGATGGCGAACGAGCGCGTGACGAAGGTGTTCCACGCCGCGCGCCAGGACATCGAGATCATGTACGCACAGGCGGGGCTCATCCCCGCCCCGATCTTCGACACGCAGGTGGCAGCCTCGGTCTGCGGCTACGGCGACAGCGTCAGCTACGTGAACCTCGTCCGGGACATCACCGGCCACGACATCGACAAGTCCTCGCGCTTCACCGACTGGAGCCGTCGGCCGCTGACCGACAAGCAGCTCGTCTATGCGCTTGGCGACGTCACCCACCTGCGGGATGTCTACAGGCATCTGCGGTCCCGGCTCGACGCGACGGGGCGCACGTCGTGGGTGAGCGAGGAGATGGCCGATCTTACCCACCCCGAAACCTACGAGACGCGGCCGGAGGACGCCTGGAAGCGACTGAAGATGCGGACCCGCAACCGCAAGTCCTTCGGCGTGCTGGTCGAGCTGGCCGCCTGGCGCGAGCGTCTGGCACAGAGCCAGAACGTGCCGCGCAATCGCGTGCTGCGCGACGAGGCGCTCTACGACATCGCCAACCAGATGCCGACGACGCCCGAGCAGCTCGGCGGATTGCGGACGTTGAGCGACGGATTCTCGCGATCGCAGCGCGCGCGGGAGATCATCGAGGCGGTGAAGGCCGGACTTGAGCGCGATCCCAGGTCGCTGCCGCAAATGAACCACAGCCGCCCTGTGTCGGCCGAAGCGGGCGCCACGATCGAGCTCTTGAAGGTGTTGCTCAAGGCGTCGGCGGCGAAGCATCACGTGGCCCCGCGCCTCATCGCGGATGCCGAGGAGCTCGAGCGCATCGCCGCCGAGGAGGAGCCCGACGTCCTGGCGCTGAAGGGATGGCGCCGCCAGCTCTTCGGAGACGACGCGCTGAAGCTGAAGCGGGGCGAGCTCGCGCTGACGCTGTCGGGCGGGGAAGTGCTGGTTCTGCCGAGCAGCGGCGACGGCTGAGGCTATTTTCGCCCCGGGTCGTAGCGATGGGCTTCGCGCCACGTCCGCAGAAACGCCTGCAGCTCCTCGTCGATCGTATCGGGCAGCACGATGCGCACGGTGACGAGCTGGTCACCGGTCGTGCGGGCCGTCGCGTTCTCGATGCCCTTGCCCTTGAGCCGGAACACCCGGCCCGAGCTCGTGCCCGGCGGAATGGTGAGCTGCACCCGCCCGCTCAAGGTCGGCACCTCGATCTTCGCCCCCAGCACCGCCTCGTCGATCGTCAGCGGGCAATCGCAGGTGAGATCGTCGCCCGCGCGCTTGAAGACGGGATGCGGCCGGATGCGCACCTCGACCAGCGCATCACCGGCGGGACCGCCGCCCGATCCGGGCTGCCCCTTGCCCTTCAGCCGCAGCACCTGCCCCTCGACGACGCCGGACGGAACGTTGAGATCGAGCGTTCCTCCGCCGGGGAGCGTCACGCGCTTGCGCGCGCCGAGCGCCGCCTCGGCAAAATCGAGATCGATCGTGTAGCGCGTGTCCTGGCCGCGGCGCGCCCGGGTCTGGGCGCCGGCGCGAAAGCCGGCGAAGATATCGCTGAAGGGGTCGTCGGAATCGAATCCGCCGAAGCCGGTGCTCCAGCGGGCTCCGCCGGCAGAGCCGCCCGGGCCGCCCGGCCTTGCGCCCGCCCGGCGCGGCTCGCCGGCCGCGTCGATCTCGCCGCGGTCGTAGGCCTTCCGCTTCGCCGGGTCGCCGACGATATCGAAGGCCACGGTCACCTTCTTGAACCGTTCCTCGGCCGTCCGCGAGGGATTGATGTCGGGATGCAGCTCCTTGACGAGCTGGCGGTAGCGGCGGCGGATTTCGTCGTCGCTCGCCGTGCGCGGCACTCCGAGAACACCGTAGGGATCGTCCGCCAACCCGCTTTCTCCCCTGCCTAGCGCGCGACGCGGATTTCGCCGGTCTTTCCCAGGACGGCGGCAAGGCTTTCAAATCTCCGGCGCAGGCGCTCTCCGTCGAGGTCGGCGTGCTGGCGCGGCAGCGTCAGGATCAGCTTGTCGCCGCGATAGGAGAGGCGCGTCTCATCGATGATCCCCGGCATGCCGATCGAAACCATGTGCGCCGCGCGCAGCGCAGAGCCGATGATGCGCGCCCGCTTCAGGAGGCGCCGGTCGATGCGCGACAGAAGCTCCTCGGGCAGGCCGTCCGCGCCGCTCCCCTGCGCACCGGCATGGCGGAAGAAGACCGTGAGGCCGAGGAAGATGCGGCCGGCATGATCGATGCCCGACATCGCCGCATAGGCGATCTTGTCGAGGCTCTGCTCGCCGCGGTAGTCGGGATGCACCCGCCAGGCGATATCCGAAACGAGACAGGCGGCATGGCGAAGCCGGCGCTCCTGCGGCGTCTCGTCGGGGCCGTCCTTCTCGAAAAGCTGGTCGGTCCAGTCGCACAGCTCGAGCGCATGCGCGAGCGACCGCGACCGCTGCAGCGCGAACTCCTCGCAGAAGCTGAGCAGCGGGTCCTTCGCCCTCTCGTGCGGCGACAGGAGGTCGTAGAGAAGGCCCTCGCGCACGCCATACACGGAGAAGACCACGGCGGAGGGCTGCACCTCGCGCAACAGCCGCTCCAGCACGACGGCACCGTAGGGCAACGCCTCGCGGCGGGCGCGGGCGACCTCCTCGATGCCGGGAATGGCGGCGATTTTCTTCGCGCGCCGCACGCTCTCGCAGAACTGGATCGCATCGCGCGTGGGGATCGTATAGCCCTGCATGATGCGCAGCGGATAGCGGGTCTGCTCCATGTGCAGGCGGGCGAGCGCGCGCCACGTGCCGCCGACCGCATAGAACGCGCGGCCGCGGCCCTTGCCGAGCCAGGCGATACGCGCGAACGCCTCGTCCGCGATCTTCACGGCATCATCGACCTTGCCGCCGGTCTCGTCGATGAGACGCAGGCCGCCGAGGGGCAGCGTCACGGCCTCGCCGGGCTTCGGACCATCGATGTTGATGAGCTCCAGACTGCCGCCGCCGAGGTCGCCGGCCACGCCGTCCGGATCGAGAAAGCCCATGCGGATGCCGAGCGCGGCGAGCTCCGCTTCCCGCTCCCCCGACAGCACGTCGATACACACGCCGCAGGCTTTCTCGGCACGGGCGAGGAACGTCGCGGCATCGCCGGCCTCGCGAACCGCCGCCGTTGCAAAGGCCTTGAGGTTTTTCACCTTCAGCACGCGTGCGACGGCCCTGAACCGCGTCAGCGCCTCGATGGTGCGCGCCGTGGCCTCGCTCCCCAGATGGCCCGTCGTCGCGACCGTGCGGCCGAGCCCGCAGAGCACCTTCTCGTTGAAGACCGGCGTCGGCGAGCGGACGGCGCCCTCGTACACCACGAGCCGCACGGAGTTCGACCCGATGTCGATCACGCCGATCGGTTCGAGCTCGTGCGCCCGTCCGACCTCGCTCAGCATCTGCATGAGGCTCGTCACGTCCGATTCCTGGCTCAATCCGCACCCCTGACGCGGAACTTCGGCGGCGAACTCGTCTTCAGGGCCTGACCGCGGCCCGACAGCGAAGGATTGGTCATGAAATACTTGTGCGCGTTGAATGGCGTCTCGTTCGGGGCGGGGCGGATGCGCTCCGAGGAGCCGTCCGCGAGGATGCGCCAGCTCTGCTGGTTGTCCATCAGGTTGGCGACCATGATCTGATTGAGCACCTGCTCGTGGACGGTCGGGTTGAGGACAGGGAGCATCGCCTCCACGCGACGATCGAGGTTGCGCGGCATCATATCGGCCGAGCTGATGTAGACCGCCGCCTTGGGCGAAGGCAACGGCTGCCCGCGTCCGAAGCAGTAGATGCGGGCGTGCTCGAGGAAGCGGCCGATGATGCTCTTCACTCGGATATTCTCCGACAGCCCGGCAATGCCGGGCCTCAGGCAACACACGCCCCGGCAGATGATGTCGACGCCGACACCGGCCCCGCTCGCCTCGTAGAGCGCATCGATGATCTGCGCGTCGACAAGCGAGTTCATCTTCATCCAGATGGCGGCCGGGCGTCCCGCCCGCGCGTGCCCCATCTCCTCGCGGATGTGGGCGAGGATGCGCTGGCGGATGCCGTTGGGGCTGGCCGACATGACCTCCAGCTCTCCGGGCTCTCCGTATCCGGTGACGAAGTTGAGGATGCGCGTGACGTCGCGGGCGATGGCCGGATCGCGCGTGAAGAGCGACAGGTCGGTATAGACCCGCGCGGTCTGCGGATGATAGTTGCCGGTGCCGATATGGCAGTAGGTGGCGAGCTCGGCGCCCTCGCGGCGCACGACGACGCCGAGCTTGGCATGTGTCTTGAGCTCGATGAAGCCATAGACCACGTGCACGCCCGCGTTCTCCAGGTCGCGCGCCCAGCGGATGTTGGCGGCCTCGTCGAAGCGGGCCTTCAGTTCCACGACCGCGGTGACCGACTTGCCGGCCTCGACCGCCTCCTTCAGCGCCTGCACGATCGGGCTGTCGCGCGACGTGCGGTAGAGCGTCCATTTGATGGCCATGACGTTCGGGTCGTTCACGGCTTGGCGAAGGAACTGCACCACCACGTCAAAGCTCTCGTAAGGGTGGTGGACGACGATATCCTTCTTGCTGATCGCCGCGAAGCAATCGCCGTTGAACTCGCGGATGCGCTCGGGGAAGCGGATGTTGAAGGGCTTGAACAGAAGGTCCGGGCGATTGGAGACGATGAGCTGGCTTGAATCGGAGAGGCCGAGCACCCCGTCCTTGACGAAGACCGCGTCCTCGCTCACCTCCAGCTCGTCGGCGACGAGGCGGCGAAGCTGCTCGGGCATGCGGCTCTCGAGCTCGAGACGGATGACCATGCCGCGGCGGCGGCGCTTCAGAAGCGTCTCGTAGGACCGGACCAGATCCTCGGCTTCCTCCTGCAGCTCGATATCGCTGTCGCGCAGCACCCGGAATGCGCCCTTGGACTTCACCTCGAAGCCCATGAACAGCTTTTCGAGGAACATGCCGATCAAGAGTTCCATCTGGATGAAGCGCATCTGCTTGTCGGACTGAGGCTCGGCCCTCAGCCGGATGAAGCGCTCGAGCTGGCCGGGAATGGGGATGAGGCCGCTCATTGCCTTGCCGTCGCTTCGACGCTGCATCAGCACTGCGATGGTGAGGCCCTTGTTCAGGATGAAGGGAAAGGGATGGGCGGGGTCGACGGCGATCGGCGTCAGGATCGGAAAGATGTGGGTGAGGAACAAAGTCTCCAGCCACGCCGTCTCATGGTCGGTCAGGCTCTCCGGCTCGACGATGTGCAGGCCGTTGGCGTCGAGCTCGTCGCGGATCTGGCGCCAAATGGCCTGCTTCTCGGCCACGAGCCCGGCGGCGAACGCGTTGATGGCCGCAAGCTGCTCGGCCGGCGTCAGCCCGTCCTGCGTCGTCGTCGTCACGCCCGCCGCGATCTGGCCATAGATGCCGGCCACGCGCACCATGTAGAACTCGTCGAGGTTGGAGGCGGAGATCGAAAGAAAGCGCAAGCGCTCAAGGAGCGGGTGGCTCTCGTTCTTGGCCTCCTCGAGCACCCGGCGATTGAACTGCAGCCATGAAAGCTCCCGGTTGTAGAAACGATCCGGACCTTCCGGAACCGCGGTCCGGACAACCGGCTCGGCGCGCGCTGCGCTCCCGGCCGCTGCCTTGCTCTTTCCTTTGACGGTCGACATGCCCCTTCACCTTTCTCAGAGTCTTCGGCGTCGACTTAGGCCCCCACTGTCTGACGATTGCATGACAATCACCCCTTGCCAACCGCAGCGCCGGCACCGCCGATCCGCTCCAGGGCCTCTGCGGCAATGGCGCGCGTCACCCGGCGGTGGCGGGCCAGCGCCAGCTGGTCGCACGCCTCCACGAGGCGGGCCGCGGCCTCGAACGAGCGTTCCATGTGCAGGGCCAGATGAGCGATGACGTGCGGCTCGGGCGTGAGCTGCCGGTCCGTGAACAGCTTGACGAGCACCGCCTTCAAAAGCTCGTCGTCGGGCGCCTCGATCCGCACCAGCGGCAGGGCCCTAAGCCGCGAGCGCAGATCGGGCAGCGCCACGTCGAGCTCGCCCGGCGCGGCGCGCGAGGTGGCGAGCAGGGCGTGCCCCTTCTCCTTGGTGAGATTGAGCAGATGGAAAAGAACGCGCTCGTCGGCGATGCCGCGGTCGAGATCCTCGACCGCAATCGCCCCATGCCGCTCGAGCGAGGCGATGGCCGGCTCCGACAGCTCGGAGGCGGCAACGCTCTCGGCACCCGATCTGAGCCGCCACACGTTCGTCAGGTGGCTCTTGCCCGAGCCCGCAGGTCCCGCCACGACCGCCGCCCGCGCCGTCCAGTGCGGCCAGCCGTCGACCAGCGCCACGGCCGCGGCGTTGCTGGTGCTGACGAGGAAGTCCTCCAGCGCCAGCGCCGGGCGGTGCGGCAGGGCGAGCACCAACTGCTCCGGATCTTTCGGGTCGGATGCGGACATCACTCTATTCCAATGGCGCCGGAACGCTCGCGGGATGGCCAACTCCCGCCGTCGGCAACTCAGGGCGTCTTGCCGGAACCCGGCGCATCCGCCGCCGACATGTGCCTCAACCACATGTCGAGATAGGCGGCGAGCGACGCGAACGTCAACGTTCCCGTGACCCCGATCAGGACCATCTTCAGCATGTCGAGCCCGAGCGCGAAAGCCTGGTCCGCCAGGACGACGGCGACGAGCACCACGAGCGCCGCCGTATGCGCCTTGCTGACAGGCAGCGGCTTCATCTCGAACGGCCGGTCCATGAGCCAGGCGAGCACGACGCCGGCGACGATCAGGATATCGCGCGAGACGACCGCGATGACGAGCCACGACGGCAGTGCGTCCGAGACGCCGAGCGCAACGAAGATGCTGACGAACAACAGCTTGTCGGCAATGGGATCGAGGTAGGAGCCGAGCTCCGTCTTCCAGTCGAAGCGGTTGGCGAGGTAGCCGTCGACCGCATCGGATAGGCCGGCGATGAGGAACGCGTAGAATGCGAGCTGCGACTGCCCGGTCACGAGCAGCCAGAAGATGACCGGAACGAGAATGACACGTCCGGTCGTGATGATGTTGGGCAGGCTCACGGTTGGCGTCTTCGGCTGTGGCTTCGGCAGTCTGTCGGTCGGCGGCGGGGCGGGACGGACAGGAGTCCCCGCTCGCAGGCAGATCGGGGACGGCACACCGTGCCCCTTAGGGCCACGACTGCCACGCTCCGGACCGATCCGGCAAGCCTTCCCCGGAATTATCCGTAACCGTCACGGCGTTCAGGTGCGCTTCGGCCCACGGCTCTCCGATCAGCGGCGCGCGCGCAGGACCCACAGGCCGCCGGTATCCTCGAGCGCCAGACCATAGCCCGCCAGCGTCCGGGCAAGCGCGGACCCGCCGCCGGGATACCGGACGCTGACGGAGGCGTGCCCCGCCGAGATGGAGCCGATGCGGATGTCGTCGATTCCGGGCGCCTCGAGCAGGATGCGGCGCATGTCGTTCCACTCGCCGGAGCCGCCGAACTGCACATCGAACGAGACCTCCTCGCCGCCGCCGTAGGCCGCGCCCCGGCCGTCCGGATCGAAGACCGCGCCCATGGCGGGCGGCGGCGGCGCGGTGCCGTCGTTCACGGCCTTCCATCGGCCCTCCAGGATGCCCTGGGAGATGACGGCGGCGAGCTCCAGCGTGTAGGCGAGATCGCCGTCGCTCAGCCGGTAGCCGCGCCGCAGCGCGAACGGGCCGGCGGAGTCCTGACCCGCCAGCAGGATGTTGACCTTGCCACCTTCGGTATCGACGTCGGCGATCGCGAGCACGATCTGGTCGGTCCCGTAGGCCGCAACGAGCGTCATGATCGAGGCCGACGGATCGTCGTAGAGCCCGCGCAGCACGTCGGCGCCGACCTCCGGCTTCAGCGCCTCGATTCGGAGCGGGGCGACGGAGTTCTGCAGATCGAGCGAGGGCCACACCGTCGCCCACGTGCCGCTTGCGGCGCGGAACTCACCCGAAGGCCCCGCCGCCGCCCTGGCATCGCGCACCAGCGATACGACGATCGTCTCGCGCGCCTGCGTATCGACGAAGGGAATGCCTTGCCGGTTCAGCAGGTCCCGCACCTCGGCGGCCTGAAAGGAGAAGTCCAGGTTGGCGATGTACTCGGTCGCGGAGTTGCGCTCCGAGCGGACTGCGACGCCGTCGATCAGGGTCGCGGGGTCGACCGGACCGAGCTTGTCGATGTTGCGATAGGCCGTTACCGGCACGATGCGCTTCAGGAGGGAGCGGAACGCCGCCTTCTGGCCCTCGGCGATGGCGGTGTCCTTCGCGGCCACAGCATCCTTGGCACGCGCTTCGACGGGATAGTTGGCGATCGTGTAGGCCCGGTCGGCTGCGGGCTTGGCCAGGACCGCCGCCGGGAGGGCCGCCACGAGCGCGAGGGCGACCGCCGCCGTTGCGAGGAGCCCGGAAACCGCAGATCGCATGCCGTCGAACCTTCCCGAGATCACGGAGAATGCCGGGGGACGCCCCGATGCGGCGCCGGCTGGTTGCCGCCGGGCTTCCAAGCTGATAGAGCGCCCCAAGTTCTCGCGAGCATTCGGGCGAAAATCGGGTCGCGAGCCCGAACAGGGCGATCCTTCGGCCGATCCGCCGCACGCCTCGCGCGCATTCTCATCGCTTCCGGCTGGGGCCGGGGCGGCAAACGGCTGCCGGGGTTGCATGGTCCAGTCCAACGACGAGAAATCCGCGCCCATCACCTATCGCGAGTCCGGGGTCGACATCGACGCCGGCAACGCGCTCGTTCATGCCATCAAACCGCTGGTGAAGGCCACGCGGCGCTCGGGCGCGGACGCGGATCTCGGCGGGTTCGGCGGCCTCTTCGATCTGAAGGCCGCCGGCTTCAGCGATCCGATCCTCGTCGCGGCCAACGACGGGGTGGGCACGAAACTCAAGATCGCCATCGACAGCGGGCGGCATACGACGATCGGCATCGATCTCGTCGCCATGTGCGTCAACGACCTTGTGGTGCAGGGGGCCGAGCCGCTGTTCTTCCTCGACTACTACGCGACGGGCCGCCTCGACGTCGGCGTCGCGCGCGACGTGGTGGCGGGCATCGCCGAGGGCTGCCGGCTCGCGGGCTGCGCGCTGATCGGCGGCGAGACGGCCGAGATGCCGGGCCTCTATCGGGAAGGCGACTACGACCTGGCGGGCTTTGCCGTCGGCGCCGTGGAGCGCGGTGCGCTGCTTCCCCGCTCCGACATCGCCGTCGGCGACGTGCTCATCGGCCTGCCGTCGTCGGGCGTCCACTCGAACGGCTACAGCCTCGTCCGGCGGCTCGTCGCGAGCGAGCGCATAAGTTGGAGCGACGCCGCACCGTGGGCGCCATCGGCGACGTTCGGCGAGGCACTCCTCGCGCCGACGCGCATCTACGTGAGGTCCGTGCTGGCCGCCATCGCGGCGACAGGCGGGGCCGCCGGCGGCGCCGTCAAGGGCCTGTCGCACATCACCGGCGGCGGCCTGTCGGAGAACCTGCCGCGCGTGCTGCCGGACAGCGTGGCGGCGGCCGTCGATCTGTCGGCCATCACCGTGCCCCCCGTCTTCGGGTGGCTGGCGAAGGCCGGACGCCTCGACGACGCGGAAATGCTGCGCACGTTCAACTGCGGCATCGGCATGGTGGTCATCGCGGCCGGCGACCGCGCCGGCACGGTGCTGCAGGCGCTTGCCGACGCGGGCGAAGCGCCCGTCGTCCTCGGCAGGATCATCCCGCCGACGGGCGCGCGCTCCGACGCCAAAGGCAAGGGCGAGACCTGGGCCGTGCACTACGAGGGCCGGCTCAAGTATTGAGGTGCACGAAACCCCGCTTCCCGCGTGCGGCAAGAGGGAATGAGGCCGGCGCCGGTCGTGCGTGTCAGAAACCGCCGCCGAGGGCGTTCTGGACGAGGCTCTGCACGCTCTCGCCGCCAGCTTTCGCCTTTGCGACCCGGCTGCGCGAGGCCGCGCGCGGCGGCGTCGTCTCGTCGACGGGCGCCAGGTGATCGGGGCCGACGGCGATCTTCTCCCACTGGCCCTTCAGGGCCTGCGTGAAGCGGCGCTCGTGGCCGTAGATGTCGCCGAACGTGGCGATCTTGCCGCCCTCGCCGACCCGGGCGGTGAAGTAGGTGATGTGAACGGGGACCTTCGTGTCGAGCGTGATGATGTTGTGCTCCGGCCCGGTCTTCACGAGATCGTCGATCCTCGCCCGGTCCCAGCCCTTGTCGGCGCTGAGGATCACCTCCGCCATCTTCAGCGGATTGCGGATGCGCATGCAGCCGTGGCTGTTGGCGCGGCGCGTCCAGTTGAACATGTGCTTGTCGGGCGTGTCGTGCATGAACACGTAGTGCTTGTTCGGGAACGAGAACTTCACGAGCCCGAGCTGGTTGATCGGGCCCGGCGGCTGCCAGATCACGAAGTCGGTCATGTCGGCCTTCGACCAGTCGATCCGCTTCCAGTCGACAAGCTCGTCGGTCCCCTTGCGGCGCATCTCCAGCTTGTGCTGGCGCATCAGCCCGCCGCCGGCCAGCAGGCTCGGCCAGATCTCGCGCACCTTGATGCTGTCGGGCACGCGCCAGCGCGACTTGAAGGTCACGAGCTCGATCTGGTCGGAGAAGATGGGCGTCTGCTTGTTGACGAGGCCGACCGTGACGCGCTCGTGGAACACCTCAGCGCCCGACTTCAGGATGCGGATCTCGTATTCCGGCACGTTGAGCGCGACGTGCATGTCGCCGAGATCGGCGGGCATGAAGCGCCACATCTCCATGTTCGCCGCGAGCTGGTCGGTGCTGCCCTTGACCGGCTGGTTCAGCTTCGCGCGCGTCTCCTTCGTCAGCGTGCCGTCGGCAGGCGCGAGGCCCTTCAACGTCTGGAACCCGCGGACGGCGGACGCGAGGCGCTCGTCATAGAGGGCGGGATCGGCGCCGTCGGCGGCCGCTACGTCGAACCGCTTGCGCAGCGCGGCGACGTCGGCGTGGCTCTCGCCCGGTTTCAGGTCCGGTCCTGAGGGCGCGACCTTCACGCCTTTCGCCTTGCGCGCGCGCAGCGTCTCGAGCCACGCTTGGCGCAGCAGCTCGAACTGCGGATGCCTGGGGTGTAGCTCGACGAGCACCCGGGCCGGGTCCTCCGCCTTCGCCAGGTCGGCCAGGAACTCGCCGCGGTCCCGCCACTGCGGGCGCCGGTCGAAATAGGACGAAAGCTGCTCGGAGGGCTTGGCGATACGGCCGCCACGGGCGTGACGCGCGTAGGTCATGACGGCGAGAGACAGCCCGCTCTCCGCCTCTGCCAGGGCTTCCGGCGTGGCGTTCGGCGCCAGCTCCGGCACCGCGAAATCAGCCACATCGAGGCCGTAGTCGCCCGCGCGCCTCAATTCCGCAAGCGCCAGCCGTGCCTTCGGCGTGAAGCCGTCGGAGGTGACCCACAAGGGCTCGTCGGCGCGGTTTTGATAGAACGTCGCGAGCGCCGTGCGGTCGAGCTCTTCCGGTGACGGCTTTGGCGGCGCGGCAGCGGCCGTGGCGTCGGCGGCGACCGGCGGAGCCGGCGGCGCGGCGTCAGCCGGCAGCAGGTGGTCATTGGCCGGTGCCTCCGCCACCCCGAGACGCCTGCGGGCGGCGGCGCCGATGGCGGCATCCTTGGAGCCGAGGCTGCCGGTTTCCAAGCGAGGAGGCTGCAAGTGTTCCGCCGGCCCGGTGGCCGGATGAGAGTCGGCCGGTTGAGAGGCGGCCGCAGGGGCAGCGTCCGGCGTCGGCATGGCCGCCGATCCGGCGAGGGCCTGCGGGGTCATCGCGGCAAGCGCGGCCAGACTCGCGGACATGAGGCCCGCGGCCATGAGATACGTGCTGCGCATGATCGGCAATCCCCGTCCGCCCCGTGATCTCGGCCCCATCCGCCCGGCATGGTGGTCGTTCCAGACAATCAACGCGTTGCGGCCAGAACAAGACTTTCGCCCCCTGGTTATCCGATTCGTCCGTCCCTGACGCCGGGCCGCCACAGGCTCTCCCCGTTGCAGACCCGCCGAAAAGCAAGGAGGGCCCGGTGTGAAGCCACCGGACCCTCCACGATCTGCAGGGCGTTCAAGGGGCTGGCCCTCGCGGGACAGTTGGCTAGTTGACGCGTTGCTCCAGACCGTATTCCTGCATCTTGCGATAGAGCGTCGAGCGGCCGATGTTGAGCCGCTTGGCGACCTCCGTCATATGGCCGCGATAGCGGCCGAGCGCCAGGCGGATCATGTCGGCCTCGATGGCCTCCAGCGAGCGGATATCGCCGGACGCATCCACCGCGGGAATGCCGAGCGCGCCGGTGCCGGCATCGCCCTTCACCTCGACGGTCTGCGGGATGCGGTCTTCCGCGCCGAGGAGGGCCGGACCCGTGTAGATGGGCTTGCGGAACGGCTCGGCGGGAGCCGGCGGAATCTCCGCCTCGAAGCCGTCGACGTGGGCGGCGATCTGCGGGAACTCGTTGACGGTGAGCTCGGTGCGGTCGGCGAGGACGACGGCGCGGAACACCGCGTTCTCGAGCTGGCGCACGTTGCCGGGCCAGGAATAGGACCTGAGGAGCCGCATCGCGTCGGGCGCGAGCGCGGAGACCCGCTTGCCCTCCTCGGCCGCAAAGCGGGCGACGAAGTGCTGGGCCAGCTCCGGCACGTCATCGATGCGCTCGCGCAGCGGCGGCACCCAGATCGGGAACACGTTGAGGCGGTAGTAGAGGTCCTCGCGGAACTTGCCGTCCTTGACGAGCTGGATCATGTCGCGGTTCGTCGCCGAGATGAGCCGGAAGTTCACCTTCACGGGCCTCTTGGCCCCGACGGGATCGATCTCCCCTTCCTGCAGCGCGCGCAGGAGCTTCACCTGGGCGTCGAGCGGCAGCTCGCCGACCTCGTCGAGGAACAGCGTGCCGCCGTCGGCCTCCTGGAACTTGCCGATGCGCTTGTCGGAGGCGCCCGTGAACGAGCCCTTTTCATGTCCGAACAGAATGCTCTCGACGAGGTTCTCGGGGATCGCGCCGCAGTTGACGGTCACGAACGGCTTGCCGGCGCGCTCGCTCTCGCCCTGGATGGCGCGCGCGATCAGCTCCTTGCCGACGCCCGACTCACCCTCGATCAGCACGGGGATGTTGGAGGAGGCGGCGCGCTTGCCGAGCGAGATGACGCGCTGCATCGCCTCGCCGCGAATGATGAGATCGTTGAAGGTCAGCGTCCCCTCGACCTTCTTCTTGATGCGGCTGATCTCGCCCGAGAGCGCCTCGATGCGGAGCGCGGTCTTGATGGAGACCTCGAGCCGCTCGGGAGAGGCGGGCTTGATGACGAAATCGGCCGCGCCCGCGCGCATCGCGCTGATGGCCGCATCGATCGAACCGTGCGCGGTCTGGACGATGATCGGGGGGATGCCCGGCCTCTGAGAGAGCCGCTCGAGGACGGCCATGCCGTCGATGCCCGGCATCACGAGGTCGAGCAGCACGAGGCAGATCGAGCCGCGGTCCGGCCCCTCGAGGATCTGGATGGCCTGCTCGCCGGAATTGGTGGTTCTGGTCTCGAAGCCCTGCCGTTTGATCATCTCTTCCAAGATGCGACGCTGGGCAGGATCGTCGTCGACGATTAGGACACGCTTGGCCATGGGGCACTCGTACTCGACACAACTGGAACTGAGGTCCGCAGGCTCGCTTACGGGCGTCCCGGAGAGGGACGGGCAAAGGACCGACGGCACGACACAACGGCGTGAGAGTGCCCGACAAGGGTAAACAGGAGGTTTCCCGGCGGCCGCCGTTGTCGCTATTTTGATCAAACGCCCGGTTTGCGCGGTTGCGGCCGGCCTGCAACCGTTAATTGCCGCCGGTTGAAAAACGGGGATCGGGTGCATGCGGCCCATGTCGCCCGCACCCGGCGCCTTGCCCCGGACGCTGAGGCCGCTTAACTCATGGCGGAACCGCAGCGGGTCGGGTTCGCAGTTCGCCGTTCCGCCCCCCGCTCCCCATTCAAGAGGACTTCATGACGATCGCCGCTTCGGCTTCCCTGTCCGGCAACCGTGCGTCTACCGGCCTCGCGTCTCCCGAGCTCGGGCCGATGCCCGTCTGGGATCTGTCGGATCTCTATGCTGCGCCGGACGCGCCCGAGATCGCCCGCGACCTCGCCCGCGCGGAGCGCGACGCGCAGGCCCTTAAGAAGCAGTGCCAGGGCCGGCTGCAGGACATCACCAAGGACGGCGACAAGCTCGGCGACGTCATCAAGGCGTACGAGGAACTCTCCGACCTGATGGGCAAGCTCGCCTCCTACGCCGGGCTCCACTACTACGCCAACCAGGCCGATCCGGCGCGCGCGAAGTTCTTCGGCGATACGAACGAGGCGCTAACCCGCATCGGCACCGATCTCATCTTCTTCGAGCTCGAGCTCAACCAGATCGACGAGGCCGTGCTCGCCGACGCCGTCAAGGCGCCGCGGCTCAAGCGCTACAAGCCGTGGCTCGACGACCTGCGCCGCGAGAAGCCCTATCAGCTCGACGAGAAGCTGGAACGCCTCTTTACCGAGAAGAGCCAGACCTCGCGCAGCGCGTTCTCCCGCCTCTTCAACGAGACGATGACGGCGCTGCGCTTCCCCGTGGCGGGTGAGGCGGAGCCGCTGACGCTCGAGCCGACGCTGAACCTGCTCTCCAATCCCGACGGCGCGCGGCGCAAGGCGGGCGCGGATGCGCTCGCCAAGGTCTTCGGCGACAACGTGCGCCTGTTCACGCTCATCACCAACACGCTGGCGAAGGACAAGGAGATCTCCGACCGCTGGCGCGGCTTCAAGGACGTGGCCGACAGCCGCCACCTGGCGAACCGCGTCGAGGCGCCGGTGGTGGACGCGCTCGTCGCTTCCGTGCGCGCCGCCTATCCGCGCCTGTCGCATCGCTACTATGCGATGAAAGCGCGCTGGCTCGGCATGGACAGGCTCAATCACTGGGACCGCAACGCGCCGCTCCCCGACAAGCCCGAGCGGACCTTCACGTGGCGGGAGGCCGAGCAGACGGTGCTGGCGGCCTACGGCCAGTTCGCGCCGGAGATGGCGGCGATCGCCGCCGAGTTCTTCGCCAAGGGCTGGATCGATGCGCCGGTGCGCGCGGGCAAGGCGCAGGGCGCGTTCTCGGCCTCGACCGTGCCGAGCGTGCACCCCTATGTGCTCATGAACTATCAAGGCAAGCCGCGCGATGTGATGACGCTCGCGCACGAGCTCGGCCACGGCGTGCATCAGATGCTCGCCCGCGGCCAGGGCGCGCTTCTCGCCCCGACGCCGCTGACGCTCGCCGAGACCGCGTCGGTGTTCGGCGAGATGCTGACCTTCCGCGCGCTCCTTTCCGATACCAAAGATGCGCGCGAGAAGAAGGCGATGATCGCGGCCAAGGTCGAGGACATGCTGAACACGGTCGTGCGCCAGATCGCGTTCTACACCTTCGAGCGCAAGGTGCACGAGGCGCGCCGGCAGGGCGAGCTGACGGCCGAGCAGTTGAACCGGTTCTGGCTCGACGTGCAGCACGAGAGCCTGGGGCCTGCGATCGACTTCAAGCCCGGCTACGAGGTCTTCTGGACGTACATCCCGCACTTCATCAATTCGCCGTTCTACGTCTACGCCTATGCGTTCGGCGACTGCCTCGTGAACTCGCTCTACAGGCTCTACCAGGAGGCGCATCCGGGCTTCGTCGCGAAATACTTCGATATGCTGAAGGCCGGTGGCTCGAAGCACCACTCCGAGCTTCTAGCGCCGTTCGGCCTCGATGCCCGCGACCCGGCGTTCTGGTCCAAGGGCCTCAAGGTCATCGAAGGCATGATCGACGAGCTGGAGGCGATGGATAAAGTGGCGTGACGCCCCCCTCTCCCCGTAAGGACGGGGAGAGGGGACGTCGACGTCTAACCTTCTCTCCGCACGCGGGAAGAGGCGGTTCCGAGAAGCGCACCGAGACAGAGTCAACGCGATCGATGGCACACCTCCTAACGTCATAGCCGGGTTCAACCCGGCCACGACGTTGGGGGGTGGTCCGCCGCGCGACCGGAGCCGGGGATCCGGTCGATGGCTCCGCTCGGCTCTCAAAAAAGAAAGCGGCGCCTTCGCAGGAAGGCGCCGCTCGATTTCTTAGCTGACGGGAGAGCCCGCCGATCAGAACTTGTACTTGAAGCCGGTCCAGATCGTCCGGCCGAGGCCGGGCTTCATGCCGTCCTCGCGGTCGGAGATGTAGAACTCGTCGAGCAGGTTGTCGCCGGCCACGAACACGCTGGCGCCCGTGTCGCCGATGTCGAGGTTGAAGCGGGCCGACAGGAGCCAGACCGACGGCACCTCGCCGTCCTCGCCGGCCTCCTCGATCTCGCATTCGCTGAACGGGGGATCCTCTTCCGGCCCGCACTCGGCCTCGCCGCCGAAGCCGTAGGGCGTGTTGCCCTCGTCGGTGAAGAACGCGCCGCGGTAGGTCCACGTCATGCTCGCATCCCACCGCCAGCCGGTTTTCTGCTCGACGCCGATGGTGAGAGCGGCGACATGCAGCGGAGATTCCGGGATGCGATTGCCGTCGAACACCTCGAATTCGCCTTCGTCGTCCTCGATGCGCAGATCCTTGAAGATGCCGCGCGAGTAGGTGTAGTTCGCCTCGCCGTAGAAGTTCAGCGAGCCGCCGGTGAAGGGCTGCGAGTTCACGCGGCCGGCAAGCTCGACGCCGCTGATCTCGACCTTGTCGGCCGTGCCGAAGGACCGGTCGCCGGCCACGTTGCTGAACGAGGCGCCGAACTGGTAGTTCTCGATCAGCTGGTAGAAGCCGACGACCTCGAAGTCGACGCCCTTGATGGCCGACGAGCGCAGGCCGAGGTTGAAGTTGTCGCCGATCTCCTCCTTGCCGGGGAAGTCCTCGTTGCGCAGCACCTGGGTCGTCAGGCCCCGATGGTAGCCGCCGAAGACCGTCGTGCGGTGGAGGCCCGTGTAGGCAAACGCGATGCCGGGCAGGGCCGCGAAGTTGTCGAAGCTCTCGGTGGCCGGATCGGGATCACGAATGATGCCGTCGACCACGAGGCAGTCGTCGGGATCGCTGGCAAGCACATCGCAGTCATCGCCGCCGCCGGCCTCGCTCTCCTCGCGGGCCACGACGCGATTGCGCCGGCCGACCTCGTACCACTCGAAGCGGATGCCGGGCACGACGTTGAAGTCGCTCGCCACGTCGATGTTGGTCTGCACGAAGGCCGACACCGTGTTGGCATCGAGCTCGCGGTCGAAGATCGTCGCGCCGGCCTCATCGCCGTTCTTCAGGATCTCGTTGTCGCGGCCGATGAAGTTGCGGTTCGTCATGTCCTGGTATTCGTACCGCAGACCCGCCTGGATATCCTGGTTGTAGCCGAGGATGTTGCGATTGGCCCATTCGGCGCGGACCTCGGCGCCGACGTGGCGGAAGGTGCGCAGGCGGCCGAACATCGTATCCTCGCCGAACACGATGTCTTCCCCTTCCTCGCCCGGGATGAAGACCGGCGCGTCGCCGCCCGCCGAGCCGTCGGGCGAGGACTCGTAGGAGTTCAGCTGGTAGCGGTCGCGGCGGTGATAGCCGGCATAGACGCGCGACGTGATCGTCGTGTCGTCGTCGAGATAGGCGTTGTGCACGATCTGGCCGCGCCAGATGTCGCCGCTGTAGGTGTTGAGCCCGGCGGCCGGAGCGAAGCAGGTCTTACAGTGCTTCAGGAGCTTGAACTGGCTTTCGGCGAAACCGGCGACCTGCTCGGCGGCGGCCTCGGCATCGTCCTCGTTATCGATGCCTTCCAGTTCGGCCTCGCCGAGGAAGTTCTGCTCGTCGTAGTTGTCACGCTGGCGGGCGTACATGGAGGAGACCACGAGGTCCGAGCTCGACCCCTTCCAGCCGAGCGCGCCATAGAAGTCGTGGA
The DNA here is from genome assembly GCA_964589785.1 of uncultured Hyphomicrobium sp. Classification (GTDB taxonomy): domain Bacteria; phylum Pseudomonadota; class Alphaproteobacteria; order Rhizobiales; family Hyphomicrobiaceae; genus JAGVSR01. Next base: position 192,868 of record CAZPUQ010000001.1, on the reverse strand, counting down.
AGCGGAGCTGCTCGGTATCCCACAGACCCTGCACGTTGGCGCCCGTGTAGGACGCGACGAGCCCGACGTTGTCGGCGTGCTGGCGCGTGTGGACATGCCAGCGGTAGGACAGATCCGTGCGGTCGCCCTTGCGCGTCGTTTCGGCCTCGTCGGTCGGCTCCACCTCGCAGTCCGACGGGCCCGGGCCGCAGTCGACCTCGAGCTCGTCGACATAGGCGCCCCGCCTGGTCTTCGTGAAGCCGATGGCGCCGCTGATGACGGTCTCATCGGGTCCGAAGGGCGACAGGTTGCGGGCGTTGATGACGCCGAAGTTGTTGTTGGGGCCATGCGTGATGATGGTGCCGCGGATCACTTCGATGTTTTCGAAGCGCTCGATCGGGCCCCAATAGTGCACGGACGGGTCGAGCCACAGGGCCAGGTTCACCGTATGGCCGTCTTCCATTACGAGCATCTTGCGCGACCGGCGGGCGGGAGCGCCGCGGATGCCGATGCCGCCATGCTCGCCGGCCGCGTCGTCGGTGATGAGGACGACGCCCGGCACGCGGGTCAGCGCTTCGTTGACATTGCGCGGCTGGTTCTGCTGCAGGATTTCGGGCGTCAGGTTGGTCGCGGCCGCCGAGAAGCCGTCGAGGTTGCTCGGGATGAGCTGCGTCGGGTTGACGGGGGTCGTCGCCGACTGGGCCGCCCGGGATGCGGCGCCCGTCGCGGCGGGCGAGCCATAGGGCGAGTTCGGCAGGATGGTTGTCGGATCGGTGGGCGGCGCCTCTGCGACCGGTGGCGGTACCACGGCCGGCTCGGCGGCCGGGGCGGGCGCGGCCTGCTGCTGCGCCGGCGGCTTGGGCTTGGGTTTCGGCTGGGCCGCGGGCTTGGGCTTCGGCGCGGCGGCCGGCGGCTGCTGCTGGATCACCTCGACCTCGGGGACCGTCCCCTCCGGCGCCGGCGCCTCCGCAGCAGGCGGAGCAGGCGGCGGCGAAGGCGGAGCGTCTTGCGCCAAGATCGCACCCGACCCCGCAACGGCTGTCACGCCGCCCACGATTGCCGCGCCCAAGATCTTTTTCATTCTCTAATCCCCCCACCCGTCAGGAAAAGTTCCTGTCCGTACGGCACGGTTGCCGTATGAAATCTGGGTAACCGGGAGAATCGTGAGTCACAATGGTGCGGAGTTCCCAAAAAAGGACCATTTACGCCATTATTTCTGGCTGTTGCTGGATTGCGACGGGATATCTTCCTGCTCTACGTCGAAATACTTAGGTGGACCCTACGGCCACTCCTCACAGCTTTGGGAATAGTTCCCGGCGTGAAGGGAATTGTGGCCGCGCCGACCGGCGGCTTGGCCCGACTCAGCACGGGGGTCATTCTTGACTTATATCGCCCCCGGTCTCACACCGCGGTGCCAACGCACCGTCGGGCCGGCCGCAGCCTGCAGCCCAAAAGCAACACCAGAAACGAGCCTCCGCATCCATGACCACCGCGCGCCATTCTTCCGTCCTCACCGTACCGGCCGAATGGGGACCCCAGGCCGCGATCTGGACGGCCTGGCCGGCCGATGCCGACGAGTGGAACGGCGACCTCGAGGCGCCGCGCGACGACATTGCAAGGCTCGTGCGCACGCTCGCCGGGCACGGCAATCGCGTGCGGCTGCTCGTCAACGGGGGGGAGGCCGAAAAGACCGCGACCGCGGCCGTCGGAAGCCTCGCCGAGATCGTTCCGGCGCGCTACGGCGACATCTGGCTGCGCGACACGGGACCGATCTTCGCCCACACCGCCGAGGGGCTCGTCGCGCTGCGCTTCAGGACCAACAGCTGGGGCGGCAAGTACCTGCTGCCGGACGACGTCACCGTCGGCGATGATGTCGCCCGACTGGCCGGCACACCGGTGCGCCGTTTCGATTTCATCCTGGAAGGCGGGGCGGTGGATCACGACGGCGAGGGAACGATTCTCACCACACGCCAGACGCTCCTCAATCCCAACCGCAACGGCTGGAGCAAGGACGCGGCCGAGGCGGCGCTGCGCCGGGCGTTCAACGCCAGGGCCATCATCTGGATCGACGAAGGTCTGAAAAACGACCACACCGACGGCCACATCGACAACATCGCCCGCTTCGTCGCGCCGGGCCGGGTCGTCTGCCAGGCCGCGAGCGGACCGGATGACCCCAATCGCGACACGCTCGATGCCATCGCGGCGACGCTGGCGGCCGCCACCGACGCCAAGGGCCGCAGGCTTGAGGTCGTGCGCGTGCCGGGCGTGGGCCTCTACCGCAACGCGCTCGGCGAGATCGGGCCGGCCTCCTATATGAACTTCGTGATCGCGAACGGCGTCGTGGTGGTCCCGGTCTATGGCACAGCGAGCGAGGCCGAGGCGCTCGCCGCGCTGCAGGCGGTCTTTCCCGACCGCAAGGTCGTGGGCCTGCCGTCGCGCGGACTGCTCGGCAGCGGCACGGCCGGCGGCGGGTCGTTTCATTGCATCACGCAGCAGCAGCCCCTCTGAAGGAGCCGATGATGGCGAAGGCCAGGGCGAAGCGCCGCTCGATGACCGTTGCGGGCATCCAGACACACTACGGTCCGGACATGGCCCTCAACATCGCGCGCACCGAGGCGCTCGTGCGCGAGGCCGCCGCGCGGGGCGCCGAGGTCGTGCTGCCCTCGGAGCTCTTCCAGGGCATCTACTTCTGCACGAAGCAGGACCCGAAGTGGTTCGAGACGGCCTATCCCGCGCTGACGCATCCCTGCGTCGTGGCCATGCGCACGCTGGCGAAGCAGCTCAAGGTCGTCATCCCCGTGTCGATCTTCGAGAAGGACGGGCCGCGGTACTACAACAGCATCGTGATCGTCGACGCGGACGGCGAACCGCTCGGCATCTACCGCAAGAGCCACATTCCCGACGGCCCCGGCTACCAGGAGAAGTATTACTTCCGGCCGGGCGACACCGGCTTCAAGGCCTGGAAGACGAAAGCCGGGACCATCGGCGTCGGGATCTGCTGGGACCAATGGTACCCCGAGTGCGCCCGCGCCATGGTGCTGCAGGGGGCGGACGTCCTCTTCTACCCCACCGCCATCGGCTCGGAGCCCTACGACACCGCGCTCGACACGCACCTGCAATGGCAGCGGGCCATGCAGGGGCACGCGGTCGCGAATGCCGTTCCGATCGTGGCGGCCAACCGCATCGGGATCGAGGACAACGACGGCGCCAAGCAGAAGTTCTATGGGCACTCGTTCATCGCCGACCACCGCGGCGAGCTGGTCGAGAGCCTCGGTGCCGACGAGGAAGGCGTGCTCGTCCACACCTTCGACCTCGACCTCATCGAGAGCTACCGCGCCGACTGGGGCTTCTTCCGCGACCGCCGGACGGACCTCTACGCGAAGAGCATCGTCTAGGTCGCGTCCTCATGCGGCGCGCCAGGAGAGTGACAGGCGAGTTCTGCTCCAGGCGCGGAAGCGGTCATCGGCAGCAGTCGACTGAGCTCACTTGAGGGCGATCACAGCGGAAGCTTGAGGCTTTGGGCGCTTGACTGGGCTGTTCGACTGCGGCGGTGGCCGTTCCCAGAACAATCGGGATCGCCAAGAGCGTACGTTGGAATGCCGTGTGTTGTTGCGGACATTTCCTTTCGTGCAATACAGTCGGGTCGCCGTGCCAATGGAAACCGACCAAAGCGACCAAGGCGGGCCGAAATACTGACTGAGCATCGCCGGGCGTAAGGACTACCCGTACCCGTCTTGTGAGGCTTCATGCTGCCCATACCCGCCGACCTCTTCACTGAGCCTGAGGTCTCTCCGAACGACCTCGAAAACCTGGGGCCGCTGCGGCGCTTAGCTGGTGTTTGGGAGGCCGACAAGGGCGTAGACATCAATCCCAAGGCAAAGGGACCGGAGCGCCGCGTTTTTCGTGAGCATATCCGTATGGATCCCATCGACCCGCAGACCAACGGCCCTCAGCTCTTCTACGGCCTGCGCTATCACATCCATATCAACACGCCGGAGGAGAAAATTACCTTCCACGACCAGGTCGGATATTGGTTGTGGGAACCTGCAACCGGGCTGATCATGCAAAGCATAACGATTCCACGCGGTCAGGTTGTTCTGGCATCAGGTATAGCGAAGCCCGGCGACAAGACGATTTCCGTCACGGCAAAGCGGGGTGACACGCGCTACGGCATTTGCTCAACGGAATTCCTGGATGAAGCCTTCCGCACGAACAGCTATCGCTGCGACATCACGTTCAACGATGACGGCAGTTGGACGTACGAAATCCAGACGGAGCTTCAAGTCAAAGGCCTCGAGCAGCCGTTCGATCATCACGACACCAACACACTGAAGCTGATAGAGCCGCCGAGACTCAATCCGCTTGCCGTCATGCTGAATGCCGGCACGGACAAAAAGTGACCAAGTTCCGCTCAGGGGCAAACTGCAACGTCGCTGCCTCCGTAGCGATGTTTGCTCTGAGCCGGAGACCGGACGCCAATTGCCCTCAACGGCGACGCGTTCTTGGGCCCAGGACCTAGCCGCGGTCACAGACCGAGCTTGAGCTGACGCGGGAAAGCGGTCGTCTACAGCGCGTTCTTGAAGATCCTTCCGTCTTTCATGATGACGACGAGGTTCTTGGCCGGATCCTGGAGCAACGTGATGTTGGCGATGGGGTCACCGTCGACCAGCAGAAGATCGGCGAGCGCGCCTTCTTCGACGACACCGAGCTTGCCCGGATATGGATTGCGCTTCCCGGACATCGCCAAGAGCTCGGCATTGGTTCCGGTTGCCATGACGAGCGTTTCAGCCGGGGTGTACCAACGCGTGAACTTGACCAGCAATTCGCCTTGGCGCTGCGCCAGCCTCTTGGAGAACAAGATGTCGGTGCCGAACGCCGTTTTGAGATTGTACTTTTTTGCCAGTGCGATGGTCTTGTCCATGCCCGCGAACACCTCGAACGCCTTGGCGCGCTCTTGCGACCCCGGCGGAAAGGCATCGGCCATCTCGTCCGGAAACGCCTGGGTGCTGAGCCAGATGCCTCGCTCGCCGATCAGCTTGGCAGTCGGTTCATCCATCAGGTGGCCGTGTTCGATGCACTTTACGCCGGCGGCGATAGCACGCTGGATCGAGACCGGCGTGTAGGCGTGCACCGTCACGTATGTGCCCCAGTTTCCGGCCGCTTCGACGGCAGCGCGCAACTCGGCCTCCGTGAAGGTGGAGGCATCGAGGGGGCTGTTGGGCGACGCCACTCCTCCGCCCGCCGTGAGCTTGATTTGCGTCGCGCCCAGCAGAAGCTGCTCGCGTACCCGCACGCGGACTTCATCCGGGCTGTCGGCGACCATGGCGGCTCCAGTCCGCTCCTGACGCGACAGTGGAGCACCCACGATCCGGGGCACTTCGTGCGATTGGCGGAAGTCGCCATGACCGCTGGTGACGGTGACTATGGCACCGGACGGGTAGATGCGCGGACCGGCGACGAGCCCCTCGTCGATGGCGCGCTTCAGTCCGAACGATGGCCCGCCGACGTCGCGAACGGTGGTGAACCCGCGCATCAGCGTGTCGGTTGCCTCGGCTCCTGCGACCAAATTGAGATAGCCGACGTCGTCCGTACGCAGCGCTGCCGGCGTGGGCCGAACGAGCATCGTGTGCCAATGTGCATCGATGAGCCCGGGCATGAGCGTGCGCCCGCCCGCGGCTATGACTTTGGCCGTGGGACCACCCTCGATCGGAATGGGGTCTTTGGAGATGGTTTCGATCGTGTTGCCGCGGATCAGAACGTTCATGGTCCCGGTCAGCGTGTCGCTCTTGCCGTCGAAGATGCGGACGTTCTCGAACAGTGTGAGAGCCGGGCGCTCAGCGGCGTGCGCGGCGTGTGCGAGACAAAGTAAAGCGGCAACTGCGGACGTTCGGCCAAACATTGGATCCTCTCGTAGAGTTCCCCCATTGCGCCCAGCTTGTCTGTAACCGTGCCACCGTAATCGAAAGTCTGCGCTCAGCCCACCGGCCGATGGTTACAACTCGCCTGATTAGGACCGCTGCGAGTCAAACCGCCTGACGAGGCCAGGACCTGGCCGTCACAGGTCGAGCTTGAGCTGACGCGCGGAGGCGGATGCCCGCGCCGGCGGATCGGCCGGCTGGGCGGCGATCCAGCGCAGGATGGCGGCCAGCACATGCTCCTGCTCGGCCTCGCTCAGGGCGCCGCCCGCCGCAATGCCATGCCACTTCGACAGGCAGCCGCGGCAGCACGTGGCCGTCGCATGCTGCGCGATGAAGACGGGATGGCCGCGCATGGGCGTCTGCCGCCCGTCGTTCGCCGGATGCGCCGGCGCGAGGCGCTCGGCGACGATCCGGCGGGCATGCGCGGAGAGCGTCTCCGGCTTCTTCGCCGCAACGATGGCGCGCTCCTTGGGCCCCAGGCGGAAGCGTTGCCGGAACGTCGATCGGCCGAGGGCTGCGAAGACTGCATCCAGGTCTCTCACGCCGCCCCCTGTCATGGACGCGATGCGCCGCCGTCATGTGCCTGTCACCGAATGCTGCAATGCCTGCAGCCCAGGATGACGGGTGCATTGAGCCTGCCGCAATCGATGCCGGAACCGACGGTCGCCCTGCTGATACTGGCCGCCCTGCTCGTCGGCGTCCACCTCCTGTCAGCCGCGCTGACCGCCTGGCGGGTCTGCCGCCCCCGGATTGTGGGGCCGATCGACCGTGCCGGCGACCGCGTGGCCCTGCTGCGGCCGGTCTGCGGGCTCGACAGCAACGACCCGGCGACGCTCGGCTCCACCTTCGCCCTCGATCCCCATCCGGCCCTCGAGGTCGTGTTCTGCGCCGCGCGCGAAACCGATGCCGCGGTGCCGCTCGTGCGCGGGCTCATTGCCGGCTACCCGCAGGTGCGTGCGCGCCTTCTCGTCGGCGACGACCGGCCAACGGCGAACCCCAAGCTCAACAATCTCGTCAAGGGCTGGACCGCGACGACGAGCGACTGGGTCATCATGGCGGACAGCAACGTGCTGCTGCCGCCCGACTACGTCGCCGAGCTCCTCGGCACCTTCCGACGCGACACGGGGCTCGTCTGCTCGCCGCCCGCGGGCAGCGCGCCGGAAGGCCTTGCGGCCGAGATCGAATGCGCGTTCCTCAACACCTATCAGGCCCGCTTCCAGCTTGCCGCCGACACGCTCGGCTTCGGCTTCGCGCAAGGCAAGACGATGCTCTGGCGGCGCGAGCTTCTCGATCGCGCCGGCGGCATCGCGGCGCTCGGGTGCGAGGCGGCCGAAGATGCGGCTGCGACCAAGATCGTGCGCGCCGGCGGCCGGCGAGTCCGTCTCGTCGATCGCCCCTACGTGCAACCTCTCGGCCGGCGGACGCTTGCCGACATCTGGCGCCGGCAGGTGCGGTGGGCGCGCCTGCGGCGCGCGACCTTTCCGCTTTTCTACATGCCCGAGATATTGGCCGGCGGCGCGGCACCCCTCGCGGCCGTCGCACTTGCGGCGCCCGGCCTCGCGCTCGATCCGCTGGCGGCGGCCGCGGGGCTCGCGGCCGTGTGGTACGGCACCGAAGCGCTGCTCGCCAAGGTCGCCGGCTGGCACCTCTCCGCGTGGTCGCCGCTCGCCTTCCTGCTGCGCGACCTGATGCTGCCCCTGATCTGGATCGCAGGACTGGCCGGCAACGCCTTCGTGTGGCGCGGAAACGAGATGACGGCCGTTGGGCCCCGCTTTGGCCAAGTGGTTGCCGCGGAATGCCCTTATTCGAAAGTTACCAACCCTTAAGGGTTCCTCGTCAACCCTGCATCAGGTGTGGAGGCGGCGGTTCCGTTTTCGGCGGCCCGGCGCGGGCCTTCGCATCCATCCGGGAACGCCCGCAACGTGGGGGACAACGGGATTGGGCGTCGAGCCGAGACGACTGGCGATCGCAGTGGCGCTCGGCGCGGGCCTCGCGCTTGCATCGCACGCCGGCATGGTCGGCGCGGCGGGAGAGTCGCGCACGATCTGGCTCTATCACATCCATACCAAGGAGACGATCTCCATCCTCTACAAGAAGGATGGCAAATACGTTCCCGAAGCCTTGAAGAAGCTCAACTGGTTCCTGCGTGACTGGCGCAAGAACGAGGCGACCGAGATGGACCCCCGGACGATCGACATCGTCTGGGAGATGCACAACGAGCTGCACTCGCAGCAGCCGGTCCACATCATCTCCGGCTATCGCTCGCGGGGAACCAACAACATGCTGCGCCGGACCGTCGGCGGACAGGCGAGCCAGAGCCAGCACATCACCGGCAAGGCGATCGACATCCACTTCCCCGACGTGCCGATCCGGCAGCTTCGCTATTCGGCGATGATCCGCGAGCGCGGCGGCGTCGGCTACTACCCGACCTCCGCGCTGCCGTTCGTGCACGTCGACACGGCGCGCGTGCGCAGCTGGCCGCGGATGCCGCACGACGAGCTCGCCCTTCTCTTTCCGCGCGGCCACTCCAAGCACGTGTCCACCGATGGCCGCTCGCTCGAGCCGGGCGACGCGGCCGCGGCCCGCCGCCGCCAGCCGCAGCTCGCCCAGCAGGTGGCGCAGTTCTTCGACATCCGGTCGAGCCCGGGCAAGGCCGTGCTCGTGGCCGCCGCGGGCGAGACGGCGCTGCCCGTCCCGCCGGCGCCGCGCCTCGCCATGCGTCCGGAGCGCAAGCCCGAGCCGCCGCCGCGGCCGGCTCGCCCCGCGACCGTCGTCGCCTCCCTGATGCCGCCGGCACCGTCGCCGCCCGCTCCGCGCCGGAGCGTGGCGGACGATGCCGCGGCAAACGCCCGGCGCGCGCCGGGCGAGGCTTCGCCGCGGCTCGTCCGCGAGCCCCGCCTCGTCGAGCGCTCCTCGACGTTCGTGGCCGGCCCGAGCCGGCAGGAGCGCCAGAAGCTCGACGAGCTCGTCCGGCTGGCGGCGCTCGATCCCGGCGTCGGCGCCGCGCCCGCCGTCATTCCCGCGCCGCAGCCGGCGCGGCGCCCGCCGAGCGCGGCATCGGGCGATGCAAGTGTTCCGGCCGGGCTCGCGGATCCGCCGGTCGGCGCGTTCATCGCCGCGCCCGCCTTCGACGACGACCACCCGGAGGAGCTGGCCTACCAGCCGTTCCCTATCCTGCCGCTGCTGACGGAGACGCCGTCGGCCGACGATCCGGCGCTCGCCAGGATGGTGCATCCCAACGTCGCCCGGACGCTCGACATGATCGACGACGAGGGCCGCATCCTGCCGATGCGGCTCAGGCCCGGCGCGCAGACGGCACAGCTCCTGTTCGCCAAGGAGTTCCGCGGCCAGGCCGTCGATCTGTCCGCCATCGAGGCCGTCCAGGCGACGGAAGAGGCTGCGCTGCGCGGATTGGCCGAGCGCAAGGTCAGGACGTCTCCGCGCTGACGTCCTTCTCCTTCACGGCCTTCTTGCCGTCGTGCAACTGCCGGGCGAGCGCCAGCGGACCCTTCTGCCAGGCCTCGACGGCGAGCCGGCCGAGTTCGCGGAAATCGTCCTTGCGCGGCGAGGTTGTGCGCCACACGAGCCCGACCGTGCGCGAGGGCTCGGGATCGGCGAAGCGGATGACGGTCAGGTCCCGCCCGCGCTCCTCGGTGCCGAGCGACAGCTCGGGCAGAAGCGTGATGCCGAAGCCGGCCGAGACCATCTCCACGATCGTGCCCAGGCTCGAGGCGCCGAAAGTGTTGACGGTGTCGACCTGCTTCAGGCTGCAATAGGTGAGCGCCTGATCGCGCAGGCAGTGGCCTTCCTCGAGCAGCAGGAGCTTCTCGCCCTCGATCATCTCCTTCGTCGCGCGCAGCCGGCCGGCGACCTTGCGCTGCTTCGGCAGGGCGAGCAGGAACGGGTCCTGGAACAGCTTGTGCTCCTCCAGGTCCGAATGCTTGATCGGCAGGGCAAGGAGCAGGACATCGAGCTTGCCTTCCAGCAGCTCCTCGACGAGGTGAACGGTCTGCGTCTCGCGCACGTGCAGCTCGAGATCGGGGTAGGCATCGCGCAGCAGCGGCAGCAGCGGCGGCAGCATGTAGGGTGCAATCGACGGGATCACACCGAGCCGCAGCGAGCCCGTGAGCACGCGGTTGGAATGCTGGGCGAAGGCGACGAGCTCGCGCACGTCGCCCAGGATGCGCCCGACCCGCTGCGCGATCTCCTCGCCCTTGGGCGTCAGGCGGACGCCGGTGCGCGTGCGCTCCACGAGCGTCAGCCCCAGCGTCTGCTCCAGTTCGTTGATCTGCATGGACAGCGCCGGCTGCGTGACGGCGCACGCCTCCGCGGCGCGGCCAAAATGCAGCTCGCGCGAGAGGGCATCGAAATAGCGCAGTTGCTTGAGCGTGACGGACAAGGATCAGCTTCTCTTATTCGATCGACAATAAATAACGATTAGTTCTGATCCTCAAACGCGTCTAATCTCGAATGCGTGATCACGGGATCGCGGCAAGCCGGCCTGCTCGGGCTAGGTCTGCGCAGGTTCCGATCGCCCAAAGCCATCTCGATTTCGGGCGCGGGGGCCTCCGGCTCCCGCTTCCGGACCCGCCCCGGTCGAACGCCGAATCGACCGGGGCGTTGTTCTTTCAGGCCGATCCCAATAAAAAAGGCGCCCGGCCAGAGCTTTAAGCCGAGGCCTTAGGGGCGCCTTTCGCTCGTTCGAGCGGTGCGTAGATTGGCTCCGCCCTACTCCGCCGCCGCCATGTGCAGGCCGCCAGTCTGCAGCCCGCCAGTCGGCGATGTCTCCGGCAGCATGCCCAGCGCGTGCAGGTAGACCTCGAGGATGCTCTCCTCCTCCTGGCGCTCCTCCTGGCTCTTCTTGCGCATGCGCACGATCTGGCGCAGCGCCTTGACGTCGAAGCCGACCCCCTTCGCCTCGAGGTACTTGTCGCGGATGTCGGCGGCGAGCGCCTTCTTCTCCTCCTCCAGGCGCTCGATCTGTTCGACGAACTGGCGCAACTGGTTCTGCGCGGCCGCCTGGAGCGTGGTCATCGCCTACCTCATGATTGCCGAATTGGAGCGGGATTGGCGGCACCGATACGCATGCGCCATGATCGAGGGAAGGCTACCGGCCGCCCTCCCGGCCTTCAAGCCAACGACTTTTTGTTCCAGAGGTTTTTGTGCCACGACGGCGTGACGCGGCGCCGCGACAGGCCGCAAAACGGCCCCGAAGGGACGCTTTCTGGACCGCGTCGGAACAAGGAGTGCGGGCCCCATGGCCTTCTCGATCAACTGGCGGTCCGCCCGGACGCTCGGCGCGCTGGCGTCCGGGTTGCTGCTGCTAGCAACCTCGGCGGCGGCCCAGGCCCGGCCGGACTTCGGGGCTTTCGTCGCGGGGCTGTGGCCGGAGGCCAAGGCGGCCGGGGTCTCCCGCACGACCTTCGACAAGGCCTTCGCCGGGCTTCAGCCCAACCTGAAGCTGCCCGATCTCGACCTGCCGGGCCGGCCCACCGACGGCAGCAAGGGCCAGGCGGAATTCACGCGCGCACCCAAGGAGTATCTCGACGTCGCCTATCTGGAGCGCCTCGCCGCGACCGGCCGCCAGCTGGCGGTCAAGCACAAGGCGGCGCTCGACAAGATCGAGCGCGACAGCGGCGTCGACCGCTACTCGATCCTCGCCATCTGGGGCCGCGAGACGGCCTTCGGAACGCACAAGCTGCCGCACGATGCCATCGAGGTGCTGGCCACGCTCGCCTGGACGGGCCGGCGCAAGGAGCTGTTCCGCAACGAGCTCCTCGAAGCACTGAAGATGCTCGAGGCCGGCGTCGCCCGCGCCGACATGCGCGCGTCGTGGGCCGGGGCGGTCGGCCTCACGCAGTTCATGCCGTCGGAATACTTCTCCTACGCGCGCGACCTCGACGGCGACGGCGATAAGGACATCTTCCACGATGTCGGCGACGCGCTCGCCTCGGGCGCCGCGCAACTGGCGGGCAAGGGATGGGTGCGCGGCCAGACCTGGGGCTATGAGGTGATCGTTCCGGCGGCCGCCGACTGCGGCTTTGAAGGTCCGACGCAGGCGCGGCCGATCTCGGAGTGGCAGAAGCTCGGCTTCAAGCGAGCCGACGGCCGACCGTGGGGCACGGCCACGCAGAGCGTGGAGGCCTACCTCATGAGCCCGGCGGGGGCCTACGGCCCCTCCTTCCTGGTGTTCGAGAACTACAAGGTGATCCGGCGCTACAACATGTCGGACCTCTATGCCGTGTTCGTCGGCCATCTGGCGGACCGCATCGCCGGCCGGGGCGACTTCGTGCATGCGTTCGGCGGCACCGGCGCGCAGAAGACGAAGGTGATCGAGGAGATCCAGACGCGGCTCGGCAAGGCCGGCTACGAGGTGGAGAAGGTGGACGGCAAGGTCGGCTCCAACACCCGCAAGGTGATCGGCCTCTATCAGCGCACGAACGGCCTCAAGGTCGACTGCTGGCCAAGCGACGAGGTGCTGGCGCATATCCGGCGCACGGCGGCCAATCCGTGAGACCAAACCCCGCGACACCCGACCGGCGAGACTTGTCACCCTTCAGCGAACCACCCACAATGCGCTGCGCGCCTGTTTCCGCAACCCACAGCACCGCTCGATGATGCGCCGCCCTCTCGTCCTCCTGGCTCTCCTCGCTGCCGCGGCGCTCGCCTCGGCCCAGGCCCGCGCGCAGGAGGACGCGTCCGGCGCGAGCTTCCTCACGCCGTTTCCGAAGGGCGACGTCTACAGCATCGCCGTCGTCGGCGACGATCTCGCGGAAGGCCTGTTCTACGGCCTGCAGGAGACCTTCCTGTCCGACGCGCGGGTGCAGGTCGCGCCCAAGCCCGTCATGCTCAACGGTCTCATGCGGCCGGATCATGACGAGAAGGTCGTGAGCCTGGAGGAGGACCTGAAGCGCAACCCGCCGGCGCTCGCCGTCATCATGCTCGGCGCCTGGGACCGCGTCTCGCTGCGCACGCCCTCGGGCAAGCGCATCCCCGTCGGCAGCCCGGAGTGGCTCGCCGAGTACGGCCAGCGCGCCGACCGGCTCCTGAAGCTCATGAAGCGGCTCAACATCGCGGTCTACCTCGTCGGCCTGCCGAACATGCGCAAGTGGGAGGCCAACGAGGACGTGCAGACGATGAACGAGGTTCTGCGCGAGCGCGCCTACCTCAACGGCATGAAGTTCATCGACAGCTACGCGGGTTTCCTCGACGAGAGCGGCGGCTTCAGCAGCTGGGGTCCGGATCTTTCCGGCAAGATCGTCAAGCTTCGCGACCGTGACGGCATCTACTTCACCATGGCCGGCAACCGTAAGCTTGCCCACTTCGTCGAGCGCGACCTGCGCCGCGACCTGAAGCAGGCGCAGGCCGCGCGCAGCGTGCCGCTTGCCGGCGGCGAGACCGAACAGGCCAAGATCAATCCCGGCAAGGCCGTCGTGAAGGACACGGGCCCCGCCAAGGCCGCGCCATCCTCCGGCGCCGCGGGGCCTGCCGCTCCGAGCGCGGCGAGCGCGGCTGCCACACCCGGCACCGGCGACCAGGCCGCCGACAACGGCCGCATCAGCCTCAAGACCGTGAATGCGGCGGGCCGCGAGGAGGTCGTGACGCTCGACATCGTGAGACCGGCGATCCCCGCTTCCGTCATCGCCCTCGTCACGCGCAAGGAAAGCCCCGACCGCGCCTCGCAAATGGGCGAGATCCTCGTCGACCGCATCGTCTCGGGCCTCAACGTCATGAGCACCTTCACCCCGCCCGCGGCTGCGGCCGGCGGCGGGCGCGGACGGCTTTCGCCGACGCAGTCGCCCTACTACAGGGTGCTCGTGAAGGGCGAGCGGCTGACGCCGCGGCCGGGGCGTGCGGACAGCTTCGTGTGGCCGCGTCCCGAGCCCGAGACGATCGAGGTGAAGCCGGCGACGCCATCGCTCGAGACCGGCGTCAGCGACGAGCCGCCGCCGTCACCCGAGGCCGCGACGGCGAAGAAGCGCAGGTAGAGCGGCCTCCCTCCCCAGCCAGCGCATGAGCGAAGCGCGTGCGTCAGATCTCTTCGCGCGGCGCGGGCGCAGGCCGGCGGCGTCCGCGCTCGGACCGCGCGCTGCCCTTCATGCGCTCGGCCACCTCGTCGAGCCGGCGCTTGGCGGCATCGAACGCATCGCGCAGCGCGATCTGCAGATCCTCCTGCGCGTCGCCCACGGCGCTCTCGTGGCTGAGAATGAGCGGCGCGTGATCGGGGATGCCGATGTCGATCCTGATCTCGTACGACTTGCCCTTGTGATGGTGCTTGTTGGGCGCGGCCACCACGACGCGGCAGTGCGTCATCCGGTCGAACACCTTCTCGAGCTTGGCGGCCTTCTCCGTGATCTTGGCTTCGATCGCCGCACTTCTGTCGAGACCTTTGAAGGTGATTTCGAGCGGTGTGTTCATGGAGGATGCCTTTCGAGGCTACGGCCCTGTCGTGACGGGTGTCACGCCTCAGATATTAGGCCGGTTGACGGCGGGAACAAGGTTTCCGCTCGAGTGAGGCGAAACGGCCCGCCGATCGGGCCGGCGGGATCGCCGCATGGCTCAAGTTGCACAAAAAAGCAGCCGTCAGCGCGGCAGATTGGTGGTGCCCATCAAGGCCTTGTCGATCGCGTGTGCCGCCTGGCGGCCTTCGCGGATGGCCCACACCACGAGGCTTTGGCCGCGCCGCACGTCGCCGGCCGCGTAGAGCTTGTTGTCGCCCGGCAGCTTGTAGTCGCGCTCGCCCGCGTCGAGGCCCTTGAAGCGCCCGCGCGGCACGACGGCAAGACCGAGCTCCTTGACGACGTCGTTCTCGATCGGCCCGGCAAAGCCCATGGCCAGCAGCACGAGGTCGGCGTCGAAAGCGCCTTCGCTGCCGGGAACCGGCTGCATCTTGTCGTCGACGCGCGTGTAGCGGAGCTTCTTCACCACGCCGTTCTCGCCCTCGAAACCGGTGGTCGAGATCGAGAACTCGGTCTTGGCGCCTTCGGCCTGCGATGTGGAGACGCGCAGCTTCACGGGCCAGTTCGGCCAGGAGAGCGCCTTGTTCTCCTTCTCCGGCGGACGCGGCATGATCTCGAGCTGCGTGACGCTCCTGGCGCCCTGTCGGAACGACGTGCCGATGCAGTCCGAGCCCGTATCGCCGCCGCCGATGACGATGACGTGCTTGCCTTTCGCCGAGATCTCGCGCGTGCCCGGCCTCTGCGGCTCGCCGGAGATACGCCGGTTCTGCTGCGGCAGGAAATCCATCGCGTAGTGAATGCCTTCCAGATTGCGGCCGGCCGACTTGGAGAAGAAATCGAACGGCGACTCCGAGCCCGTCGCGAGCAGGACGGCGTCATGCCTCTTCTGAAGCTCGTGGGCGGAGATGTCCTTGCCGACCTGAACGCCGCAATGGAACGTCACGCCTTCCGCCTCCATCTGCCTTACGCGCCGCGCGATGATGCCCTTCTCCATCTTGAAGTCGGGAATGCCGTAGACGAGGAGACCGCCGGGCCGGGCGTTCTTCTCATAGACGTGCACGTCATGGCCGGCGCGCGCGAGCTGCTGGGCCGCCGCAAGGCCGGCCGGACCCGATCCGATCACTGCAACGCTGCGTCCGGTCTTCCTCTCCGGCAGCTCGGGGACGATCCAGCCCTCCCGCCACGCCCGGTCGGCGATCGCGCATTCGATCGTCTTGATCGTCACCGGCTTGTCGTCGATGTTGAGCGTGCAGGCCGCCTCGCACGGCGCCGGGCAGACGCGCCCCGTCACCTCGGGGAAGTTGTTCGTCGAGTGCAGGTTCAGCGCCGCCTGCTTCCAGTCGCCGCGATAGACGAGATCGTTCCAGTCGGGGATCTGGTTGTTCACCGGGCAGCCGTTGTGACAGTAGGGGATGCCGCAGTCCATGCAGCGCGCGGCCTGCGTCCTGACCTCGCCTTCGGCCAGCGGCACGACGAACTCGTGCCAGTGCTTCACACGGGCCTCGACGGCCTCGTACGTGCGGTCGGCGCGCTCGAACTCCAGAAACCCAGTCGGCTTACCCATCGTCGTCTCGTCTCTTCTCTGTCCGGCGTGCGGAGCACGTGTTTCAGGTGCGGTGCGTCGGCCGTAGTCGTCGCCTTAGGCCTGCGGGCGCGATTTCTCGCTGCCCGCCGCGGCGGCCTTGGCAAGCTCGGTGAGCGCGCGGCGGTATTCCACCGGCATGACCTTGCGGAACTTCGGCAGCCAGGCCGCGAAGTCCTTGAGGATCGTCTGCGCCTTGGCGGAGTTCGTGTAATGGGCGTGGCGGAGAAGGAGGGCATGCAGGCGCTCCACGTCCTGGTTGCGCATGTCGCCCATCACGGTCTTCAGCGCGACCGCGACCTCGCCGCCCTGCTTGGCGAGCGCCTCCAGCGAGCCGGCATCGGCGGTGAACTGCTCCAGCTCCACCATCTCCTTGTTGAGACGGCTCTCGAACGTGCCGTCATCGTCGAGCACGTAGGCGATGCCGCCGGACATGCCGGCCGCGAAGTTGCGCCCCGTCGGACCGATGACGACGACGCAGCCGCCCGTCATGTACTCGCAGCCGTGGTCGCCGGTTCCTTCGACGACGGCCGAGGCGCCCGAGTTGCGCACCGCGAACCGCTCGCCCGCGATGCCGCGGAAGTAGCACTCGCCCTCGATGGCGCCGTAGAGCACCGTGTTGCCCACGATCATGCTCTCCTCCGGCACGATGCCGGAATCCGGGCTCGGCCGGACGATGATCTTGGCCCCCGAGAGCCCCTTGCCGACATAGTCGTTGCCCTCGCCGACCAGATCGAGCGTCAGGCCGTGGCCGCCCCAGGCGCCGAACGCCTGGCCGGCGGTGCCCTTGAGCGTCAGCCAGATCGTATCCTCGGGCAGGCCGCTGTGGCCGTAGCGCTTGGCGATCTCACCGGAGAGCATCGCGCCCGTCGAGCGATCGATGTTGCGGATCGCGACCTCGGCCTTGACCGGCTTTTTCGCCTCGAGCGCGGGCCGGGCGAGCGCAATGAGCTTGTTGTCGAGCACCTTCTCCAGTCCGTGGTCCTGGCGCTCGCAGTGGTAGGTCTTCACGCTCGGCGGAACGTCCGGCTTGAAGAACAGGTTCGTGAAGTCGAGGCCGCGCGCCTTCCAGTGCTCGATCGCGCGCTCCTTGTCGAGGAGATCGGTCCGCCCGATCAGCTCGTCGAACTTGCGGAAGCCCATCCGGGCCATCAGCTCGCGCACTTCCTCGGCGACGAAGAAGACGTAGTTGATGACGTGCTCGGGCTTGCCGGTGAAGCGGGCGCGCAGGACGGGATCCTGGGTCGCGACGCCGACCGGGCAGGTGTTGAGATGGCATTTGCGCATCATGATGCAGCCCGCGGCGATGAGCGGGGCGGTCGCGAAACCGAACTCGTCGGCCCCCAAGAGCGCGCCGACGATGACGTCGCGGCCGGTCCTCAAGCCGCCGTCGACCTGGACGGCAATGCGCGAGCGCAGGCGGTTGACGACGAGCGTCTGCTGCGTCTCGGCAAGGCCGATCTCCCAGGGCGAGCCCGCATGCTTGATCGAGGTGAGCGGGGAAGCGCCCGTGCCGCCCTCGAAGCCGGAGATCGTCACGTGATCGGCGCGCGCCTTGGCGACGCCGGCCGCCACCGTGCCGACGCCGACCTCCGAGACGAGCTTCACCGACACGTCGCCTGACGGGTTGACGTTCTTCAAATCGAAAATGAGCTGGGCGAGGTCCTCGATCGAGTAGATGTCGTGGTGCGGCGGCGGCGAGATGAGACCGACGCCCGGCGTCGAGTGGCGCACCTTGGCGATGTTGGCATCGACCTTGTGGCCGGGGAGCTGTCCGCCCTCGCCGGGCTTGGCGCCCTGGGCCATCTTGATCTGCATCATGTCGGAGTTGACGAGGTACTCGGTCGTCACGCCGAAGCGGCCCGACGCGACCTGCTTGATCGCCGAGCGCATGCTGTCGCCGTTGGGCAGCGGCTTGAAGCGGTCCGCCTCCTCGCCGCCTTCGCCGGTGTTGGACTTGGCGCCGATGCGGTTCATGGCGATCGCCAGCGTCGTGTGCGCCTCGCGGCTGATGGAGCCGAAGCTCATGGCGCCGGTGGCAAAGCGCTTGACGATCGTCTGGGCGGGCTCGACCTCCTCGAGCGGCACGGGCTTGCGGCCCGTCTCCTCCGCCATGCGGAGGCGGAACAGGCCGCGCAGCGTGAAGAGCTGCTCGGACTGGTCGTTGATGCTCTTGGAGAAGTCGCGGAACTTCTGCGGAATCCGGCCGGCGGCCGCATCCTCGACCGTGGTCGAGCGCACGGCGTGCTGCAGGTCGGCGACCGTGCCGGGGCGCCACACGTGCGCCTCACCGCGGACGCGATAGGCATAGTCGCCGCCCACATCGAGCGCGTTCTCGAGCACGGGCACGTCGCCGAACGCGAGGTTGTGACGATCGACCGTCTCGCGCGCGATCTCGCGCAGGCCGATGCCCTCCACCTGCGTGTGTGTGCCGGTGAAGTAGCGGTCGACGAACGACTGGCGCAGGCCGACGGCGTCGAAGATCTGCGCGCCGCAATAGGACTGGTAGGTCGAGATCCCCATCTTGGCCATGACCTTCAGCATCGCCTTGCCGACGGCCTTGATGTACTTCTTCTTCACATCCTCCGCCGTCAGGTCGGCGCCAAGCTCGGGCAGCATGTGCTCGAGCGTCTCGAACGCGAGGTAGGGGTTGATCGCCTCGGCGCCGTAGCCCGCGAGCGTGCAGAACTGATGCACCTCGTGCGCCTCGCCGGTCTCGACCACGAGCCCGACAGAGGTGCGCAGACCCTGCTTGATCAGGTGATGGTGCACGGCCGAGGTGGCGAGCAGCGACGGGATTGCAACCTTGTCGGGTCCGCAGGCCCGGTCGGAGAGGATGATGATGTTGTAGTCGTTGGAGCGCACGGCCTCTTCCGCCTCCGCGCACACGACGTCGAGCGCCGGCCCCATGCCGGCCGCGCCCTTCTCCACCGGATAGGTGATATCGAGCGTGATCGAGTTGAAATGGTTGTCCTTCACCTCGCCGATGGCGCGGATACGCTCGAGATCCTCGTTCGCCAGGATGGGCTGCGCGACCTCGAGGCGCTTCACCTTCGAGGTTCCCTCCAGATCGAGGATGTTCGGACGCGGGCCGATGAACGACACGAGGCTCATGACGAGCTCCTCGCGGATGCTGTCGATCGGCGGGTTCGTGACCTGCGCGAAGTTCTGCTTGAAATAGGTGTGCAGGAGCTTCGACTTCGCCGACAGCGCGGAGATCGGCGAGTCGTTGCCCATCGAGCCGACCGCCTCCTCGCCCCTCGCGCCCATCGGGGTGAGGAGGAACTTCAGGCTCTCCTGCGTGTAGCCGAACGCCTGCTGCAGATCGAGCAGGCCGACGTTGGAGGTCCTCGGCGCCTTCCTCGGCGGCAACGGCAGGTCGGAGACCATGATCTGCGTGCGCTTCACCCAGCTCTCGTAGGGGTGCTTCAGCGCGATCTCGTTCTTGAGCTCCTCATCCGAGATGATGCGGCCCTTCTCGAGGTCGATCAGCAGCATCTTGCCGGGCTGCAGGCGCCACTTGCGGACGATGTCGGCCTCCTCGACCGGGAGAACGCCCGACTCCGACGACATGATGACGACATCGTCCCTCGTCACCAGGTAGCGCGCCGGGCGCAGGCCGTTGCGGTCGAGCGTGGCGCCGATCTGGCGGCCGTCGGTGAAGGCCATGGCGGCGGGGCCGTCCCACGCCTCCATGAGGCAGGCATGATACTCGTAGAAGCCGCGGCGCTTGGCATCCATCTGCGGATTGCCGGCCCAGGCCTCGGGGATCAGCATCATGGCCGCGTGCGCGAGGCGGTAGCCGCCCATGACGAGGAATTCGAGCGCGTTGTCGAAGCAGGCCGTGTCCGACTGGCCCTCATACGAGATCGGCCACAGCTTGGAGATGTCGTCGCCGAACAGCGGGGACGAGACCGAGGCCTGGCGCGCGGCCATCCAGTTGACGTTGCCGCGCAGCGTGTTGATCTCGCCGTTGTGGGCGACCATGCGATAGGGATGGGCAAGCTTCCACGACGGGAAGGTGTTCGTCGAGAAGCGCTGATGCACGAGCGCGAGCGCGGACACGCAGCGCGGGTCGGAAAGGTCCTTGTAGTAGGCCTTCACCTGATAGGACAGGAACATGCCCTTGTAGACGAGCGTGCGGCTCGACAGCGAGACGGTGTAGTGCCCGATGTCGCGGCCCTTGTAGGCATTGAAGATGGCGTTGGAGGCGACCTTGCGGGCGAGGAACAGGCGGCGCTCGAATTCCTCCTGGTCGCGCAAGCCGAGCGGCCGCTTGACGAAGATCTGGCGATGCTCCGGCTCCGTCGACCGGACCATCTCCGACAGGCAGCTATTGTCGACCGGCACGGACCGCCAGCCGAGAAGCTCCAGCCCTTCCTCCTTGAGGCAGCGCGCCCACACGCGCTCGCAGTGCTGGCGCAGACGCGCGTCGGCCGGCATGAAGACGTGACCGACCGCGTAGCGGTCCGGCTCCGGCAGCTTGAAGCCAAGCCTGGCGGTCTCCTCGCGCAGGAAGGCATCCGGAATCTGGATGAGGATGCCGGCGCCGTCGCCCGACAGAGGGTCGGCTCCGACGGCCCCGCGGTGCTCAAGGTTCTCGAGCATCTGCAGCGCGTCCTCGACGACCTTGTGCGACTTGCGGCCCTTCATGTCGGCGATGAAACCGACGCCGCAGGCGTCACGCTCGAAGGCAGGATCGAACAGGCCCTGGCGCTCGGGCCGCTCCCAGATCCCCTCTCCGGAGCCGTTCGGGGCAGGCAGGGACTTCGTCATCGTCGATCCTTGAGTGTCAAATTCGCTTCAAATCTCGGGTCGGCGGCAGATTGCGGTGCGCCTCGTCGCGGCGGTCACCGTCCAGTCCGTCGCAACGCGCGCCTCGCTTCAATGCGTGCGCGGAAGGGCGCACCCGGAAACGGCGCTCGTCGCGCAGCGCTTTCGCCCGCGGTCGGCGGGTCTCGTCCAGCTCGAGCGATCGCGGGCCGAGAAACGGGGGACGTCCGGATGCGCCGCACGCTCCCGGACCGGCGTCAATTTATGGCGCGCCGTATCCTGCACCGTCCATACACCCCTGCTTCACCGCCGGCGTCCCCGATCGCAGCGCGCGGCTCAAACCGATCTTCAGCGAAAGGGCGCCTGCTGGCGCAACGGACCCGTCCGCCGCTGCCGCCATAAAGGACAGGAATGCTGACCTTTCGCGTCGCGCATTTTGCATCTTTTGGCAAACGGCACAAGACGGAATGCCGGGACCATCCCACGTCAGGGCTCGGCCGTGTGCAAAAAGGCTTGTGCAAAAAGGCGCCGCACCCGACAGGGGTACGGCGCCAGCGCGGCGTCAGGGACGCCTCAGGAGACGTGCCGCGGGGAAGAAGACGGCGGCCTCCATGGGATCACATGGCCGGACCCGACGGTGTGCGCCGGGCCGCGGGACTTCACGACCGGGCCTCGACCTGGCCCTCGATCTGACCCGCGACGTGCGCGGGACCGCCGATCGGGATGCTGCGCGGCTTCAGCCGCTCCGGCACGTTCCGTGTTAGGTCGATATCGAGCAGGCCGTCCTTCAGGTTGGCGCCGCTGACCTCGACATGGTCCGCGAGCTGGAAGCGGCGCTCGAACGAGCGGGCCGCGATGCCGCGGTGCAGGTAGTGCCGCTCGGTCTGATCGGGCTTCTTCTCGCCCTTGACGGTCAGCGTCTGCTCCTTGACCTCGATCTTGATCTCATCCTCGACGAAGCCCGCCAGCGCCATGCTGATGCGGTAGCTGTTCTCGCCGAGACGCTCGATGTTGTAGGGCGGGTAGGCCGCCTCCGCCTCGACCCCGCCGACGCCGTCGAGCAACTGGGCGAGGCGATCGAAGCCGATCGTCGAACGGTAAAGGGGCGTGAAATCGAAGTGTCGCATGACATATCCTCCATCAGAAGCGACATGTGGATCGGCTCTCCCGCGCGGGACGAGCCGTCAGTGCTGCCCGCCGTCCTGGCCGGGCCATCCGTCATTTAGGAAGGCCGAATGGACGTTCAAGGGGCCTGCCGTCTGCCGCGTACCCACCCCGACTGGCCTTCTGATCGAACCCGCATCATGATAAGGGCTCAGCGAACCTTCTGATTTGCTGCGAGCTACGGACCCGCCGCCGGCATGGACCTCGTATCGATCGCCCGCAATCCGGTGCCGACGGGCGCCGTGACCGGCATGATGACGGCGGCGGACGGCCTCCGGCTGCGCTATGCCCGCTGGGAGGCGACACGCGGTCCGCGCCGCGGCACGGTGGTGATCGCGCCCGGACGCGGCGAATTCATCGAGAAATATTTCGAGGTCGTCGCCGAGCTCCGGCGCCGCGGCTTTGCCGTCGCCATCATGGACTGGCGCGGCCAGGGCGGATCGGATCGCGCTCTCGACAACCCGCGCAAGGGCCATGTCGGGGACTTTGCCGAATATGATCGCGATCTGCGCCAGTTCATGCTCGAGATCGTGCTGCCCGACTGCCCGGCGCCCTTTGCCGGGCTCGGTCACTCCATGGGCGGCGCGCTCCTGATCCGCAATGCGATCCGGCCCGGCTCGTGGTTCGACCGCATGATCCTGACTGCGCCCATGCTCGCCTTCTCAGCCGAGAAAATGGGCTATCCGCAGCGGCTGGTGCGGGCCTACTGCACCGCGGCCTGCTTGGCCGGCTTCGGCGGATCCTTCATTCCCGGCGGCCACGAGGTCATGCCCGACCAGAAGCGCTTCGAGGACAACCAGTTGACGTCGGATCGGGAGCGCTGGCAGCGGATCACGGGAGTGCTCGAGGTCGCCCCGCAGCTCGGGCTCGGCTCGCCGACCGTCGGCTGGGTTCGCGCGGCGCTTGCGGCCCTCGCGGAGTTGCAGGAGCCCGGCTGCCCGCGCCGCGTGCTGGTGCCCATGCTCGTCTTTGCGGCCGGCGCCGACCGAATCGTCGACAGCCGGGCGGTGGAGGACTTCGCGGTTCAGCTCAAGATCGGCGCGCTCGTGCGGCTGCCGGGGTCGCGGCACGAGATCCTGCAGGAGAACGATCCCCTGCGGCTGCGCTTCTGGGCGGCGTTCGACGCCTACATGGGCGTCCGGCAGGCGGCGTGACCGAACCGTCGCGCGCCAGACCGGGGCCGAATCCGGACACGGCTCGTTACGCACCGGCAAGTATGGCCAGGGCTTCGTCATGCAGGGCCGGATCGCCGGTGGCGAGGATGCGCCCGCCGGCCGCGGCCGAGCCGCCGCTCCAGTCCGTCACGCGGCCGCCGGCGGCCTCGATGATGGGAATGAGCGCGACGATGTCGTAGGGCTTCAGTCCGCTCTCGATGATGACATCAACGAAGCCCGAGGCGAGCAGCGCATAGGCGTAGCAGTCGCCGCCGTACCGGGTCATGCGTGCCTGGGCGCGGACGTCTGCGAAGGCGCGCAGCTCCGCCTCGCCCGAGAACAGCAGCGGGTCCGTCGTCATGAGCACGGCCTCTGCGAGCCGCGGGCAGGGACGCGTGCGCAAAAGGCGAGGCTCTCCGCCATGGCGCCGCGCGAAGCTCTGCACGCCGTCCGACCAGAAGCGCTCGCCGGTGAACGGCTGCTCCAGGAGACCCAGGCGCGGCACACGCTCTTCCAGAAGACCGATGAGAATGCCCCACATGGGCGAGCCGGTGATGAACGCCCGCGTGCCGTCGATGGGATCGACGACCCAGCGATAGCGCGCCCCGGGGCGGCGCGTCCCGAACTCCTCCCCTTCCAGGCCGTGATCGGGGAAGACCTCTGCCAAGTGGGCCGCGATCGCCTCCTCCGCCGCACGGTCGGCCGCGGTGACGGGGTCGAAGCCGCCGTTGCTGTCCTTGTTGTCGATGGTCAGCGGTTCGCGGAAGTACGGCAGAATAACCGCGGCGGCGCGATCCGCCAGCGCGTGCGCACAGGCCACAAATGCGGGCGAAGCGGGAGCTGGCAACGGCTTCACGAGGACGATCTCAAGACATCGTGATGGGTTTTGCACCGGCGGGGGACAGGCGCGGCGGATGGGGTGCACACCCAACTCCCTCATAAATCATAGGCTTTTCCTTGACTGTGGTTCAGGTGCCTCGCCGGAAAGGGAATATTTCCGGAGAATTCCCGCTCGTGTTGCTGGTCCGCACGAACACAGGCATCGTGGCAGCCGTGGAAGGTCGGGTGCACTTCCGGTCTTTCATTGCCCACACTGGGCGTTTCCTCCCTAGACTTGGGCCGTTCGTCCATACGAACGGCCTCTTTTTATTCCGCCCTCGCACTGCGTCGCCGGCTTCGGGTTAGAAGAAGACCCACGCGGCGGCTTGACGCATCGCAACATCGAACTCTTCGTCAAGCTGGCGCTTTCTTCCGTGCCCGTTTCTTATTTTTCAGAATACAATCAATGGCCTCAAGTTGCCCACCCCGATTTGGGGGGCAGCCCTGCGTTTTTCGCAGTTGCACTTTTTGCGGCGCACCATTAGTTTCCTGACATGCAATGGCGAGCTTGCTCGTCCTCTTGCAGCCCTCTCGGGCGTTTCCTCCCTAGACTTGGGCCATCCTTCGCGGATGGCCCTTTTTTTTTGGCTCAGCCCGCGCACCGGCGCCAAACCGGCGCAAGTCCTGGTCGGCCTCCGTTGGTGCGCCCGGTCTATTCGGCTGCGCTGCGCCGCTCCAGCACCGGCGGCACCTCCGCGAAGAGACTTCCGGCGAGCCGCACGAGATCGCGCTCGAGACTGACGAAGCGCGCGGTCTTGTCCAGCGTCTTCTCGTCCATGTAGAGCGCCCGATTGATCTCGATCTGCACGGCGTGGACCCCGCGCAGCGGCCGGCCGTAGTGCTCGGTGATGTAGCCGCCGGCATAGGGACGGTTGAGCTGGACGCCGTAGCCGAGGTCCGCGATCAGGCTTCGCAGGAGTTTCGTCAGCCGCGGATCGCACGACGTGCCGAAGCGATCTCCGATGACGAAATCGGGGCGCTGCACGCCCGAGTGGGCGAAATGCGACGACGGCATCGAATGGCAGTCGATCAGGATCGCATAGCCGAAGTTGCGGCGGGCTCTCTCGATCAGGCTGCGCAGGACGTCGTGGAAGGGCTTGTGCAGGAGCTCGATGCGCACGAGCGCATCCTTGAGCTGCAGCGGCTCTCTGTAGATCTCCTCGCCGTCGGCGACGATGCGCGCAATGGTTCCGAGCCCCCCTGCGACACGGATCGAGCGGGCGTTCGCCCAATCGGGCAGGGCTTCGGCGAACAGCTCCGGGTCGAGCTCGAACGGCTCGCGGTTGGCATCGAGATAGGCGCGCGGGAAGCGGGCGGAGAGGAGGGCCGCGCCGCAGGAGGCCGCGCGCGCGAAGAGCTCATCCACGTAGCAGTCCTCGGAGCGCCTGAGCGCCATGGGGTCGAGCCGCGACTGCTTGAGAAAGCGCGCCGGATAGATGCGGCCCGAATGCGGCGAGCAGAACACGAACGGAGACAGCGACGAGAGCGGTTCGCGCACTTCGAAAGGCGGCGTCAGCTCATCGCGAATCGCTTGCTCCTCGCTCCATGCCATCGACGAGATCTTCGTGCTCCTGTGATCCTGGGCAACCGCCGGAAATTCAAATGGTTCGCGCGCAAAAAAGACGCGGCGTCCGAGGCGCTTCGCCAGCCTGCGGACGGCGGCACTCTGCCAACGCCCGGCGCCCCTGTCCACGACCGTCTTCACATGGCCAACATGCAAACAGCCGGCGGGCGAGCGACGGCCGTGTCGAGGACTGCAAACTTGTCGGTGCCCGTCTACACCTTCATTCTACTTTTACCAAAGTCGCGTCAGATTCGGATGGCATCATGCCGCTTCTGCGCTAGATTGCGCGCCAGTGCCTGCCAGAGTGCCCGCCAGTCGCAAAGTTCTCATGTCGATCAGTCCGTCCCGCGTCCCCGTGCATCGCATCCTCCTGGCCGAGGATGACGATTCTATGCGCGCCTTCCTGGAGCGGGCGCTGGCCCGGGCCGGCTACGACGTCATCGGCTTCGCCAACGGCGTGGAAGCCCTGGAGCGGCTGGAGCGCGAGCCGTTCACCCTTCTCCTGACCGACATCGTCATGCCGCGGATGGACGGCATTGAGCTCGCCCGCCGGGCGAGCGAGATCGATCCGGACCTCAAGATCATGTTCATCACCGGCTTCGCCGCCGTCGTCCTCAACAGCGAGAACCAGGGCCCGAAGGACGCCCGCGTCCTCTCCAAGCCCTTCCATCTCAAGGACCTCGTCCGCGAGGTCGAGCGGCTGCTGGAGGCCTGATCATCACGCCCCGGCGGGCCAGGGTGCATCCGCGGCCGCCGCGCTTGCCTCGGGCCGCCAATGCCGATATACGGGGCCTCCGCGCTCGACCCGGCGCGGTCTTTTTCAGGGCACTTAGCTCAGCGGTAGAGCACTTCCTTGACATGGAAGGGGTCAGAGGTTCGATCCCTCTAGTGCCCACCATTCCTCCATCATATCAGGACTTAGAAAGATTCTGCGTCGCGGCCGGGCGGCTCTTTGTTGACAGGCCGCGCGGCCCCGACTAGGGTCCCGCAGCTTTTCCCGCGCTCGATGGCTTGGGCGATCCAGACCGGCTGCCGGTTTGGCATTCCGCACGCTTCCTCGGGCCGCCCAATTGAGTGGTATTCGCCATGAAAGTCCGCAACTCGCTGAAGTCCCTTCGCTCGCGCCATCGCGACAACCGCATCGTGCGCCGCAAGGGCCGCGTCTACGTCATCAACAAGTCGCAGCGCCGCTTCAAGGCACGGCAGGGCTGAGGCCCCGCTCCCGTCGTTCGGCCCCGCGGCCTCCGGAACGCACGTTCCGGGGGCCGTTGTCACTCGAAGGCCGCTTTGACCGCGTCCCGGACGCGGCCTAGAGTGCGGCCATGACGACCCGCCGCCCCCTTTTCGCATCCGTCCCGGCCGCGCTGATTACGCTGCTCCTGGCAGGCACGGCCGATGCTGGAGCGCCGCCGCAGGCGGACCCGCCCGCTCCTCAAGACCCCGCCGCCGGCGTGGCTCCCCCTCCACGGACGCCTGCCGGACGCGAGGTGCGAAAGCCCGAGACGCACGCCGAGGCTCTGAAGCGTCTTTACGATGCGTTGGCGCAGGCTCCCGATGCCGCGGCGGCCGAGCCGATCGTCCGGGAGATCGAGCAGATCTGGATCCGGTCGGACAGCCCGACCGCCAGCCTCCTTCTCTCGCGCGCGCTCGCCGCGGCGGAGGCGAAGGACTTCGACCTCGCCCTGCAATTCCTCGATCACGTGACCGAGCTCTATCCGGACTGGCCGGAGGGCTTCAACCGGCGCGCCTACGTCTACGTCGTCAAGCTCGAATACAGCCGCGCGCTCGGCGATCTGCGGCGCGTGCTCGCGCTCGATCCCGGCAACTTCCGCGCGCTCGAGGGTCTCGTCCAGATCCTGCGCACGATGGGCCAGGACAAGGCGGCGCTCGACGTCGTGCGCACGCTTCTGAAGGCGCATCCCAACTCGCCGGGCGCCAGGGAAACCTTGAAAGAGCTCGAGGACACCGTCGACGGCCGCGGCATCTGAGGCCCCCGCGTCCATGACCGGTCATGCCGGTGCCCCAACTTCCCCCCTCACATCATGGCCGGGTTCAACCCGGCCATCCAGGGCTACTTGGGGCTTCGGCCCTCGGCGCCCGGTCGACGCTCCCCTGCCCGCGTTCAGACCTTGGCCACGACCGGCGTCCGCCGCTTGCCGCCCGTCGGGAACTCGTCGGGCGTATGCCCGTCCGGCAGGCCGTGCTCGTCGATGAAGGCGAGGCGGATCATGTTCGTGGCGCCGGGAGAGCCGAGCGGCACGCCGCAGGTGATGACCAGTCCTTCGCCCGCCTTCACGAAACCCTCCTCGTAGGCAATCTGCGACGCCTTGCGCACCATGTGGGCAAGGTCCTCGGGATCGGCCGTCAGCACGGTCTGCACGCCCCACACGAGCGCGAGCCGCCGCGCGGTGCTCTCGATCGGCGTCAAGCCGATGACCGGCAGGCCGGGACGCTCGCGCGCCACGCGCAGCGCCGTCGATCCCGTTGCCGTGTAGCAGAGGATCGCCGTCACCTTGACCGTATTGGCGATCGCATAGGCCGCCGCCGCGATGGCATCGGCGCCGGTCGGCCGCTTGGAGAACTCCGTCGCGTGGACGAAGGCATCGTAGCTCGGGTCGCTTTCGACCTCGATGGCGACGCGGTCCATCATCTGGATCGCCTCGACCGGGTACTGGCCGACCGCGGACTCGGCCGACAGCATCACGGCGTCAGCGCCGTCGAACACGGCGGCTGCGACGTCGGACACTTCCGCCCGCGTCGGCACGGGGGAAGAGATCATGCTTTCCAGCATCTGGGTCGCGACGACGACCGGCTTGCCCGCCTCGCGCGCCAGCCGCGTGATCTTCTTCTGCAGTCCCGGCACGCGCTCGACCGGCATCTCGACGCCGAGATCGCCTCTGGCGACCATGAAGCCGTCGCCGGCCGCGACGATGGCGTCGATGTCGTCGACCGCCGACGGCTTCTCGATCTTGACGATCACGGCGGCCCGGTCGCCGATGATGCGCTTGGCCTCCAGCACGTCCTCGGAGCGCTGCACGAACGACAGCGCGATCCAGTCCGCACCGATGGCGAGCGCGCAATCGAGATCGGCAATGTCCTTCTCGGTTAGCGCGCTGACGGGCAAGAGCGTATCGGGCAGGCTGATGCCCTTGCGCGAGGCCAGCGCTCCGCCCGTGACCACCTCGGCGAGGATGCGGCCCTTGCCCGCCGCCTTCACGCGCATGCGGATCTTGCCGTCGTCGAGCAGGAGCAGATGGCCCGGCTCGACGGCATCGAAGATCTGCGGGTGGGGCAGGAAGATGCGCTCCGCGTTGCCGGCCGTCTTGTCCTGGTCGAAGGCGAACGCCGCGCCGTCGTTGACGAAGACGCGGCCGCCGTGGAATTCGCCGAGGCGAAACTTCGGCCCTTGCAGATCGCACAGCACGCCGGCCGCATAGCGGGTCTTCTCGGCGACCGACCGGATCGTCTCGACGTAGGCCCGGGCCGTCTCGTGCGCCGTATGGCTCATGTTGATGCGGAACACGTCGACGCCCGCATGCACGAGCCTTTCCACCATCTCGGGAGAGGAGGAGGCCGGGCCCAGGGTGGCAACGATCTTCACGCGGCGGTTGCGTCTCATCTTCTTCTCATCATCTCGATGCAGCCGGCCGGCCCCGCCGCTATTTCTTCGTGCTGGGATCGGGATCCGTCAGACGGACGGTCCACTCCTTGGCGTCGCCGGTATCGACCTCGAAAAAGCCCGTCGCCTTGTAGCCGCGTTTGCCGCAATCCTGAACACCCCGGATGGAGAACGATTTGTCGCCCGTGCACATCTCGCTCTTGCCGGCCCATTCGCCGCCGCGGTCGTAGTCGACGGCATGGATGTAGATGAAACGGCTGGGCAAGGTCCCCTTCAACAGCGTCTCGCAGGTCTGCGAGGCGACGTTCCACCAGCCTTCGGTCGCCCAGCCCTCGGGGTCCTGATAGCCGATGGCGACGCCGACGCGGCTCGCCGTCGAGTTGCACAGCTTCAAGTCCGCCATCGCCGGCTCGGCCATGGCCAGGACCAGCGCAAGACCGGCGAAGAACGGAATGGCGGGACGCGGATGGGCAAGGAAGGTCATGGTGATCCGTGGCTCGCTCGGACAGGAACCGGCGTCCCCCCTGTCCCGCGTCCGCAGCCGCCGGCGGAGCGGGCGGGCTGCGGCCACACGCGAGAGCGGGGCTGCGCTCACGGATCGACCAGCAAGACGCGGAAATCGTTCACGTTCGTCTGGGTCGGACCGCACTCGAGCAGGTCGCCGATCTGACGGAAGAAGGCCGTCGAGTCGTTGTTGGCCAACAAAGCGGCTGCATTGAGGTTCTTCGCCTGCGCCCGGGCCAGCGTATCGGGCGTCACCACGGCACCGGCCGGGTCGTCGGGATTGCCGCCGCCGCCATCGATGCCGTCGGTATCGCCGGCGAGCGCCGAAATGCCGGGCGCCCCATCGAGGCCGAGCGCTACGCCCATCATGTATTCCTGGTTCGGGCCGCCGGCTCCGTTGCCGGTGACGGTGACGGTGAACTCCCCGCCGGAGATGAAGGCCACGCGCTCCCCGCGCGCCTTGGCGGCGAGCGCAAGGGCGGCGTGCTGGCGGCCGACCTCGCGCGCCTCGCCTTCAAGCGAATCACCCAGAAACTCGACGCGGTATCCGGCGGCCGCGGCGATCTCACCTGCGCCCCGGAGCGAGGCTTTCGGCGCAGCGACGAGATGATAGGTCGCATTCGCAAGCCGGGCGTCGCCGGGCTTCAGCGTCTCGTTCGCCGGATCGGCAAGCGCGCGCACGATCTCGTCGGCGGCCGCGATCTTGTAGTTGGCGAGCACCGCGCGCGCTTCGGCGAGCGTCGTGGAATCCGGCACCGTCGGGCCTGAGCCGATGGCGTCGGGATCGTCGCCGGGAACGTCGGAGATGGCGAGCGTAATGAGGCGGGCCGGATAGGATGCCGCCGCGAGCCGTCCGCCCTTGATGCGCGAGAGGTGCTTGCGCACGCAGTTCATCTCGGAGATGCGCGCGCCCGACTTCAAGAGCTGGCGCGTCAGCGCGCGCTTGGCCTCGAACGACACGCCGGCGACGGGTGCCGACCATAGCGCGGACGCGCCGCCCGACAGCAAGCAGAGCACGAGATCGTTTGGCCCGCCGGACCTGGCGAGCTGGACGGCAAGGCTGGCCGAGGCGACGCTGTTGGCGTCCGGCACCGGATGGCCCGCCTCCATGATGGGGATGATCTCCGAGGGCAGACCGTAGCCGTGGCGGGTCGTAACGAAGCCGAAGAGGCGATCGCCCCGGCCCTTGGCCGCATAATGCTTTTCTGTGGCCCGCGCCATGGCGGCCGCCGCCTTGCCGGCACCGACGATGACGATGCGGCCGCCCTCGGGCACGTCCGGCAGAAACGGCGGCACGCAGACGTCCGGATGGGCGAGCGAAACGGCCTTGTCGTACATGGCGCGGAGCAATTGACGCTGTTGGGCCGGGTCGATAGAGGCCATGACGAGTTCCGTTCGCTGGTGGGGACTTCGACTTTCGTCGTGTTTGCGGGAAGCCCCGGACGCCGTCAAGCGGCCATGAGTCGCTGAAACAACGCCTGCCGGGGCGGACCTGCGATCCACGCGGCCCGATCCTTGAGGCAGGCGCAGCGTGCAGCGCGAACATCTTGATGCGTTTGAGGTTATCGGAGAGGCCCTGGTCGGCCGCGCTCCCGTCCTGCTGCTTTGCGACCACGCCTCGAACCGCATTCCCGCCGAGTTCGGGTCGCTCGGCGTGCCCCAAGAGGACCTTCTGCGCCATATCGCCTACGATCCGGGTGCGGCGCCGCTCGTGCGCGCGCTCGCCGCCCGGCTCGGCGCCCCGGCCATCCTGACGGCCTTCTCCCGTCTCCTCGTCGACTGCAACCGCGGCACCGACGACCCGACGCTGGTGATGCGGCTGTCGGACGGAACGATCATCCCCGGCAACCGGCACGTCACGGACGCCGACATTGCCGACCGCATCGCCCGCTTCCACGACCCCTACCACCGGGCCGTCTCCGGCGCGATCGAGGCGGCGCTCCAGAACGGCATCGCTCCGGTGCTCGTCTCGGTCCACACCTACACGCCGGTCTGGCGCGGCGAGGCGAGACCGTGGCACGCCGGCATCCTGTGGGACCGCGACGACCGTCTCGCGCACCTGCTGATCGACGGCCTGCGCGGCGAGCCGGATCTCATCGTGGGCGACAACGAGCCCTATCGCGGATGGCTGAAGAACGACTGCCTCTACCGCCACGGCACCGCGCGCGGCCTCGCGCATGCGCTGATCGAGGTGCGCAACGACCTCCTGGCATCGGACACGGGCGTTGCGCAGTGGTGCGACCGTATCGCCGTCGTTCTCGAACGGGCGTTGGCCGATCCCGCGACGCGCACGGCGCTCGCCGCGGTCCGTACCTACGGCTCGCGGACCGATGGAGACGAGTAGTGCAGGTCGTCACCGCAACGAGCAGATTTATCCCCGCCTCCGATTGCGCACCCTAGACTTGGCGCACCTGCATCACTCGGGGGCGCCGTCCGGAGGCGTCTGGATCGCGCGACGCAGGGGCGGGTGCGGGAGGACCTTCGAGGCTCGACGCGGGCCAACCCTCCCGACTTTATCTCCATACCCCGCGGTAACGCAGGGTCCGGGTGGGGTACCGGTGAAAAGTGGAGGCCGGCAGGCCTGGGGTAAGAGCGAGCCCAGGCGAAGCCCGTCAAAGCGGGGCGCCGCGGCGCTTCATTCTAGATCCTTGCGGACGACCCGCGGCTCCGCCGCGCCCCGCTCCCCGAACGGTGTCTCTCCCTCCGGTGCGAAGGCACGCGGGGTGTGCCTCCGTGTCTGCGTGCCTTTCTCCCGCAACGCGACAGCGTTACAGGGAGAGGGTCGGGGTGAGAGGCAGCAGCGAATCGTGAGTGGTCAAAGCCTGAGCTCGGCGCCGCGCAGATGGTAGAGGACGAGCGCGGTGGCGACCGCCAGGTTGAGGCTGTCGAGCGTGCCGGCCATGGGAATCGTGACGCGCCGGCTGGCGAGCGCGGCCAGCGCGACGCTGAGACCCGGCCCTTCGCTGCCCATCATCAGGAGCACCGGGGGCTTGTAGGCGGCGCGGCGGAAGTCCTCCCTCGCGTCGAGCGTCGTGGCGACGACGTCGCCCGACCAGCGCGGCACCCAGGTGAGGAATGCCTCCCGCTCGACCGCGACGAGCGGAACGCTGAAGATCGAGCCCATCGTCGCGCGCACGGCCTCGCGCGAATAGGGATCCGTGCAGGCGCCGACGAGGATGATGCCGGCCGCGCCCACCGCGTCCGCGGTGCGGATGATCGTCCCGAGGTTGCCCGGGTCGCGCACATCCTCGAGCGCGAGCCAGACGGCTTTTGGCCCGACCGACTTTGCTTCCGGGAGCTTCGCCCAGCGCTGCTTGAAGACGGCGAGCATGGTCTGCGGATTGTCCTTGGCCGCAAGCTTCTCGAGCACGGCACCGGAGACTTCCAGGACCTCCGCGCCCTCCTCGAGCGCGGCGCCGACGAGGCGCTTCTGCGTGTCCGTCTCGAGCGCGCCCGCACGATAGACGAGGGTCTCCGGCCGGAAGCCCGCGGCGCGCGCGGTCATCAGGATCGCGGCGCCTTCGGCGAGGAAAAGGCCGGTCTGCCGGCGCTCCTTGCGCATGTCGAGCGCCCGGATCGCCTTCACGCGCTCGTTCGTCAGGCTGGTGATCGGCTTCGCGCTGCGGGTCATGGCGCCGACACCCAGCGCGCAAAGAGCGACGTCGGCACCGCGAAACCGGATTTGGCACGAATGGCGAGCTCGCCGGCATGGAACGCCCCGCCTCTGCCCTCAAGCGTGTCGCGCATCACCTGGTCGAAGGCCAGCGCGGAGGCTCGGATCGCATAGACGGTGAGGATCAGAGACGACTGCTGCGGATCGAGCAGGTCGCGGCAGCCGGCGAGAAGGCCCGGCAGATCGGTAAAGAGATCCCACACCTCTCCTTCTGGCCCGCGTCCGAACTTCGGCGGATCGAGGAGAATGACATGGTAGGTCTTGCCGCGCCGCGCCTCGCGCGCGACGAACTTCGCCGCATCGTCGAGGATCCAGCGTACCTTGGTCGCCTCGAGCTTCGACGCGGCCTGGTTCTCACGGCCCCAGGCGATGGCTTTCTTCGACGCATCGAGGTGGGTGACCTCGGCTCCGGCCGCCGCCGCCAGCAGCGAGGCGGCTCCGGTGTAGGCGAAGAGGTTGAGCACGCGCGCCGGGCCATTCTTCACCGCGGCGATGCGGTCGAGCATCCAGGACCAGTGCGGCATCTGCTCGGGGAAGAGCCCCAGGTGCCAGAGCCCCTGCATCCTGCAGAGCATCGTAACCGAGCCGGCCTTGCCGCCGCCGTGCGCCGGAAGCGCCAGGCGGACCGGCCAGCTCTCGGGAACGGGCCGGTCGACGCGCCAGCGGCCTTTCTCCTCGTCCTCGCCCGAGGCAGAGAACACCGCGTGCGCCTTGGCCCACTCGGCTTTGGCCAGGCGCGGCGACCAGAGCGCCTGCGGCTCGGGGCGATCGACGACGACCGTGCCGAAGCGTTCGAGCTTGCGTCCCCCACCGCTGTCGAGCAGCGCATAATCGGCAAAGCCCTCCGTCTCGATGAGATCGATGCGGGCGGCGGGCGGCGCGGGTGTGGCGGGCCTTTCCGTCATGGGCCCGCGACCTAGCACGTTCGCGCCGGCCTGGGCAGGGGTGTGAGCAGGACGCCGACCGCGCTCCGCCATCCGCCCCCGGGCCAACGCCGCGGGGCTAGGGCGCGTCCTCATAGCGGCCGCTGAGCAGCGGTCCGATACGGCGGAACGAGATGCGGCGGTTGGCGCGCTCAGGCCCGTCGGTTGGAATCTTGAGCTGCTCCTCGCCGTAGCCCTGCGTCACGAGGTTTTCCGGAGGCACGCCGTAGGCCGTGGTCAAGATCTCGGCCACCGCCTGGGCGCGGCGATCGGAGAGCGTGAGGTTGTCCTCCTCCGAGCCGACCGCGTCGGTATGGCCCTCGATCATGAAAATCTCATCCGGATTGCGGTCCAGAGCCCGGTTGATGGCGTTCGCCATGCGCTCGAGCGCCCGCTCCTGATCGGGACCGACCTCCCACGAGCCGAAGTCGAAGGTCACGATGTCGAGATCGACGCGGCGCATGCGGTCGCGCAGGTAGGGTGTGTAGCGGACCTCGTCGAGCGAGTAGCCGCGATCGAGACGCTCGATGGGCGGCGCGATCATGGCCTCGTAGAGGTCATCGTCGGAGGCGCGATCGTAGTCCACGATGTAGGCGTCGCGCGGAATGCGGATGTCGGGCGCGGCCAGCGCGACGGCGCTGCCGACCACGAGGCCGATGCCGACGCCGAGCAGGAGATCGCGCGTCCGGTCGCGGTCGCTGCGATAGTAGCGGCGGTTGTCGATGAGGATCACCTCGCGTCCGCCCGGCAGGCGGCGGTAGCGATAGAGAAGCCGGCCGTGACGGTCGGTCACGTCGTAGATGCGCACGCCGTCGCGCCGTGTCATGAAGGTCGTCGCGGTTCCGTCGGCCCGTCGGATGGTGCGCGCACCCGGCGCCAGGCGACGGAAGCGATCCGCGTCGTCGTGGCGGATGAAGACGCGGTTGTCCTGCTTGACGATGACGCGACGGTCCGCCTCCTCGATCACGCGGTACTTGCCGTCGGCCACGACCTTCTCCTTGCGGCCGCGCTTCAATTCCTCGAACGAGCGCGCCGGCTTGGGCGGCGGCTTGTAGCTGCGGATCACGTCCTCGCGCTTCGGCGGCACTTTCACGCTGCCTTTCGCCGCGCGATCGCCGAAGCCGGGCTCGACGAAGCCGCCTGGCTTGCGGTCGCGCGGGCCGTCGGGCGCGATCTTGCGATTGTCCTCGCCAGAGGGGACGACGGAGGGCGCCGGCGTGCGCTTTGCGTCGAACCGGCCGCGGGAAGACTTTTCTTTGGATGGACCGCTTGCCGGGGTCTCGACCACGGGCGGCGGCGCCTTGGTTGCGGGCTTCGCGGCAGGCTTGACGGATTTGCGCGCGGGCGGCGGCGCGGCCGTCTTCTCGTCGGGCGCCTTGCGATTCTTGCTGCCCTGCTTCTTGCGGGGTGCGGCACCGTCCTCGCGTGGTGCCTTCTGGCCGCCTTCGGCGTCCTTCGACCTATTTTCCGACTTGTTCTTTTTCCGGCCCTTGCCTTTGGGCTGCGAGGTCTCCTCGTCCGACGGCGACGGGGTAGCCTGCGCGAGACGGATCGTGCCCGAGCCCCGCTCGGCCATGGCCTCGGCGTGCGGCGCGAGCCATACGGGCAGCGCGCACAGGAGGACGAATTTAAATCGGATTGAACCGGTCATGGGAACTGAGGACATGGCCACCTCGCGGTCGGGGTTCGAGCGGCGCAAATCGAACGCCATTGCCACCCATAACGCCCGCAATTGCGGCGCGGACAAGGGCGGCCGCCGGCTGGACGGCGATGAAGCTGTTTTCCCTGAATGGCGCCGGTCACCGTCCGCGATTGAAACGCCACATGCGCACGACGGTCTCGGCAATCTCGTCGGCGGGCCGGTCGAGGATATCGAGCGGAATACCGATTACGTTGGCGTCCATGCGCCACGGCAGCCGCATGAACCGGCGCGCAAGCGGCCGGCGGCGCCAGTCGACGAGCAGGGCTTCGGCCAACGGCTTGCGCAAGGCGATATGCAGCTCCCGCGACGTAACCCCGCGCATGACCGTCTCGACGGTCGTGACGCTGTCGATCGCGCGCCAGGAGACGAGCCCGAGGCCCTCGATGAAAAGACCGTACTGGCCCGATCCGAGCCGCGGGCGTCCTCCCTCGATCAGCGGCAGGTTATAGTAGGCGACGGCAGCCGGCAGCAGGGCGACGACGGCAAGGAGCGGCAGTCCCTTGACGACTCCAGCGACAAAGAGAGCGACCGCGATGGCCGTCATGACATAAATCGGAAAGTGGATGTCGTCCTGGTCGTAGGCGACCGTATACCCGACGATGTCGTCATCGCTTGCCATGCGGCAGCACTCTCTTGAACCGCCCTCAACGTTCGCGCGGCGATCGCCAACGGGCGCGGCAGCGGCCGGCCATGCCGATCAACGCCAGCGCCGATCAAACCCTACCCCACGACGGTAAGGCAAGGCTGCCGCGCGCGGCGCGCCCGGCTCTCAACCAAGAGGCGCGGAGACGTTCGTGGGGGTCGGTCAAAGTGACTGAGAATCCGGCACGCGGCGCTTCTCCGTGCCGCCCTTTCAGGCGCAAGAGACGCCGGAGCGGCCGGAGCGCCGCTCGATCGCCGTCAATAGAAGAGGCTCGAGACGCTCTCCTCGCGGCTGGTGCGCACGATCGCCTCGCCAATCAGCGGCGCGATCGAGAGCACGCGGATGTTCTTCGCCGCCTTCACGGCCTCCGTCGGCAGGATCGAATCGGTGATGACGAGCGACTTCAGCTTCGAGTTCTGAATGCGGCTCACCGCGCCGCCCGAGAGCACGCCGTGGGTGATATAGGCCGACACCTCCGTCGCCCCATACTTGAGGAGGGCTTCCGCTGCATTGCAGAGCGTGCCGCCGGAGTCGACGATGTCGTCGATGAGGACGCAGCGCTTGCCTTCGACCTCGCCGATGACGTTCATCACCTCGCTCTCACCCGCCCGCTCGCGGCGCTTGTCGCAGATCGCGATGGGCGCATCGATGCGCTTGGCGAGAGCGCGTGCGCGCACCACGCCGCCGACATCCGGCGAGACGACCACCACGTCCTTGGCTTCGTTCTGGTCGTGGATGTCACGCGCGAAGATGGGGGCCGCGAAGAGGTTGTCGGTCGGAATGTCGAAGAAGCCCTGGATCTGGCCGGCGTGGAGATCGAGGGTGAGGACGCGATCGGCGCCGGCACGCTCGATGAGGTTGGCGACGAGCTTCGCCGAGATCGGCGTGCGCGGGCCCGGTTTGCGATCCTGGCGGGCGTAGCCGTAGTAGGGGACGACGGCGGTGATACGCTTGGCGGAGGACCGCTTCAGCGCATCGATGAGAATGAGGAGCTCCATCAGGTTGTCGTTGGCGGGAAACGACGTCGACTGGATGATGAAGGCGTCCTGCCCGCGCACGTTCTCCTGGATCTCGACGAAGATCTCCATGTCCGCAAAGCGCTTCACCTGACCCTTGGTGAGCGGCACCTTGACGTAGCCGGCGATGGCCTCCGCCAGGGGACGGTTGGAGTTGCCCGCCAGAAGCTTCATGCGCGGTGCGCCGCGGTCCCTCTCTTCCCGGGCATCGAACGGCATGACGCGCCTCTCGCAACGGCTTTGTGTGACGAACGTGTGCGTGCGCGCTCTCTAGCAAGGCGCCGGAGGCGTGTAAACGGTGCGCACGAACGCCGTGAACTCACAGGCAGAAAATGTGACGGCAACCGGCGGTCGCGGGCTCCCCGCGGCCACCGTGAGGCCTCAGTTCGCCTTCGGCAGGAGCTTGATGATGCCCTGCGCGGCGGCGGCGGCGGCGGCGTCTGCCGTCTTGCCCCAGGGCCCGTCAAGCGACCCCTGCGGAACCTCGTTCTTCTGCGAGACGGTTCCGAGCTGCTTGCCCTTGGGGTCCTTCACATGCCAGTCGATCGTTACCGGCTGCTTGCCGTCGCGCACCGTGCCGACGGTCACCTTGCCCTCGACCTTGTACGTTTCCGCCCCGCCGCTGGTGAGCGAGACGCCGTTGCGGGTCAGCTCGCGCTGGATGGCTCCGGTCAGGGCGATGCTGCCGTCTCCCGGCGCCCCCGTCACGTTCGGGACGGAAGCCATGACGGCACCGGCGCGGCCGATGCTGCCCGTCGCCGCGGTGGGAGCCGGCGCGGCGGCCACCGCCTGCGGCGCCGCCGCAGGTGCGGCGGGAGCAGCGGCCGCGACCGGAATGCTGCTGGCCGGAGCCGCCGCGGGCGCAGGCGCGGCGCCCGCCGCTCCCTGCGACGGCAGCCAGGAGGCCACGGAGCCCGCCGTCTTGTTGGCGATCTGATCGATCATCGCGGGCGTCACGGCGCCCCACGTGTCCTTGCCGGCTCCGCTGCCCGGCGACACCTCCTCGCCGGTGATGCGATTGACGCGCTTGCCCGACGGATCGGTCACGTCCCAGATGTAGGAGATCTTGGTCGAGGCCTTTTCCTTGGCCGCCACCACGTAGCCGCGCAGCGTATAGTCGGACGGATCGGCGGGCTGCTTGGCAACCGTCACCTTCTGGCGCTCGAGCGCCGACGTGACCTGTGTCTGGAGGGCGCGAGAGGTCGCGTCCGGAGGACCGACGATCGGGGCGACCGCAATCTTGGCGCGCTGCGAGGCCGGTGCTGCGGGTGTCGCGGCAAGCTGCGTCTCCGCGCCATCGCCACCGCCGGCAAAAATATTGGCACCGGTCTCGCACCCCGCAAGCCCGATGGCCGTAAACAGAAGAAATGCTGCCCGTGCGACCCGCTTTTGGACGCCGCTAGCCGCAGCATGATCAATGGTCGTCACGATGACGTCCCCCTCGTTTGACCCGCTGTTTTCCGGCGGCCGTCGTACTGACTTTGCGGCCCAAACTCCCCTTTGCACCGGTACCCACGATCCTGCCTAACCCGAGCCAAGCCCGGGCGACAAGCCGGTCGACCCTCAAACTTGGGAAAGTGCCTAATCCAGGCTGCTCCAGGATGCCCTCGCCTGTGGATTGTGCAGTTAAGTCACAACGATGGCAGAGATTTGGCGGCCGTAATCGGGCTCCCGGCGATGCGTCGTGCGGCGGTAGGAGAAGAAAAGCGATTCGTTCTCATAGGTGCAGGGCGACACGCTCTCGACGGATGCGAGCCCGAGACGGCCGAGGCGGCGGCCGACATAGCCCGGCAGATCGAACCTCGCCCGCGCGCCCGCTTGCGGCACGACGAAGAAGTCGCGGTTGGTGGGATCGTGCGCCAGGACCTCGGCCTCGAACTCGGGCCCGACCTCGTAGGCCGCCTGACTGATCGTCGGCCCGATGGCAGCACGGATGCGATCCCGGCGCGCGCCCGCCCGCTCCATCTCCGCGACCGTCGACTCGATGATCCCCGCGACCGCACCGCGCCAGCCTGCGTGCGCGGCCGCAACCACCTTGGCCTCGGGGTCGGCGAAGAGCACGGGCGTGCAATCAGCCGTGAGAACGCCGACGACAAGGCCGGGAACGGTCGTGACGACAGCGTCGGCGCGCGGCAGGCCTTGGCGGGCGAGCGGATGGTCCACCCTCAGCGCCGTTGCGCTGTGGACCTGATAGAGCGTCACGGCCTCGCTCCCCGCGCCGCCCAGGTGGCGGACCACCCGCGCGCGGTTCTCGATCACCCGGCCGGAGGCGTCGCTGGAGCCGAGCCCGCAGTTGAGGCCGGCATAAAGCCCCTCCGACACGCCGCCTTCGCGGGTAAAGAAACCGTGGCGGACAGACCCGATACCTGCCAGGGCGGAGCTCAGGACTGGGTTCAGCATGGGACGGCGGCCCGTTGCGTTGGGTAAGAACTCCCTTGTCGGCTCATCCCTACTCTCAATCCCGCGTTCCCTCAAATCCGGGCAGGACCGGCAGCCGCTTCGGCCGCAGGCCCAACACCTTGAAGCGCGATCCCATGCCCTGCGGCGCAATGAGGCGCGCAACCGCCATCTCGATCTCGCCAGCCTTGCCGGGGTTGGCGCTCATGAGCCGCGAGGCGCGCTCCACGATACCGAGACGGCCGAGGAACTCGCCTTGTGCAACGGGGCCATCGACCGTCAGGCCGAGGCCTTCTGCGATCGCCACGACCTCTGCAAAATCGACCTGTGCCGTGAGGTCGGCTTCGCCCGGAGAACAGAGGGGATGCTCGGGCACGTGACCGCGTACGGCCTGCAGTGTGTCGCCCGCCGCCGTTTCGGTATGGCCGTAGTCCACGAACAGCGCGACTGCCGGCGCCCGATCGCTGCGTGCTGCGACCTCGCGCAGCAAGGACGCATAGTCATGGCCCTCGACGATGCTGCCCGAGCCGGCATCGGGAAGCCGCATCCCGGTCGCGGCGCTGCCGGCCAGCGCCTCGAAGACGAGCCGCCCGGAAGCGTCGAGTGCCACGCCGCGCTGCCGCCAGACCCCATCGACGCGGATCTCCTGCGAAAGGGGCAGCGTGTCCAGGAACTCGTTCGCGATCAGGATCGACGGCCCCGGCGGCACAGTGGCGAGCGCGGCGTGCCAAGTGACGGGCGGGCCGACATCGGCCAGCACGTCGCGCTGCAGGGCGGCGAGCGGCCCGTTCGTCTCGACGAGATGCACCTCTGCCGCCGCCAGGAAGGCCGGCATCCGGCCCGCCGCCCGCAGCGCATCGCGCATCAGCGTGCCGCGGCCCGGCCCGAGCTCGATGACGGCAACGCGCCCGCGCGCGCCCATCTGCTGCCAGACGACGGCCGACCACAGGCCCAGGAGCTCGCCGAAGACCTGCGAGATCTCCGGAGCGGTGATGAAGTCGCCCGCGCGTCCGATGGCCGGCTGGTGAACGTAGTAGCCGTGCTCCGCATCGGTGAGGCACGCCCGCATGTAGTCGGCGAGCGGGATCGGTCCCTGGCGCCGGATGCGCTCCTTGAGCTTCAGGGAAAGCGGCGTGTCGCGGCGGGCTTCAGGGTCATACGACATCGATCGGGAACGGCTCCGGCGCGGCGGCGTCAGCGCGGAGCGGGTTTTCTACCCTTCGGCGACCGTTGGCAACCGGCCTATGAGGCGAGATCGAAGCGGTCGAGCGCGCTTTCCCAGGCAAAGGCGTGACGGACGATCTCGTCCAGGTCGTCATGGCGCGGCTGCCAGCCGAGCCGGTCTCTGATCTTCTGGGATGCCGCGACGATGGCGGCGGGGTCGCCGGCTCGGCGCGGCGACAGGCGGACCTCGAAATCGGCGCCCGAGACGCGCTTCACCGCATCGATCACCTCCAGCACCGAGAAGCCCTTCGAGTAGCCGCAGTTGAAGACGTCGGACCGGCCTCCCGTGCGCAGGTAGTCGAGGGCGGCCGCATGGGCGCGGATGAGATCGGCGACGTGGATGTAGTCGCGCACGCAGGTGCCATCGGCGGTCG
Source organism: uncultured Hyphomicrobium sp. (assembly GCA_964589785.1). GTDB lineage: Bacteria > Pseudomonadota > Alphaproteobacteria > Rhizobiales > Hyphomicrobiaceae > JAGVSR01. The sequence continues at coordinate 151,321 of CAZPUQ010000001.1, read as the reverse complement.
GGTAATCGGTTCCGAACACCTCGATGTGGGAGCGCCGGCCGAGCGCCGTCTCGCAGGCGACCTTGATGAGGTGGGTTGCCCGCGGAGTGGACTGCCCCGAGCGTCCCTTGGGGTCGGCGCCGGCGACATTGAAATAGCGCAACGCGACATAGCGCAGGTCATGGGCGCGGGCGGCATCGGCCAGCATGACCTCGGTCATCAGCTTCGACCAGCCGTAGGGCGACATGGGCGCTGGCACCGCCGCCTCGCTGACCGGGTTCTCGGCAGGGTTGCCGTAGACGGCGGCCGTGGACGAAAAGATGAAGTGCTTCACGCCCGTCGCCACCGCCGCCTCCATGAGGGCGCGCGACTTGACGGTGTTATTGTTGTAGTAGCCGAGCGGGTCGGCGACCGATTCCGGGACGACGATGGAGCCCGCGAAGTGGATGATCGCCGTGATCGCGTACTTGCGGATGACCGTCCGCACGAGGTCCTGATCGCCGACGTCGCCGACGACGAGCGTCGCGGACGACGGCACGGCCCAGCGAAACCCGGTCGACAGATTGTCGAGGACGACCACCGGCTCGCCGGCGTCGAGCAGGGACAGGACCATGTGGCTGCCGATGAAGCCGGCACCGCCTGTGACAAGAACCGCCATATCCTTAATGCGCCTCCTGACGCACGAGGTTGAGACACCTGATCCAGATCGTCCCGGATTGTCTGATCCGGGGCGAGGGTGGACCGGAGCGTGGACCTGAAGCCCGGCAGGATCCTCCGGCAAACTTCCGCTGGCCACAATCCGTTCCTAAATCGCGTGACGTTCCTATTCAAAATTCGTGCCCGGAGGGATAATCGGGTGCGGTCCCACCCCTCCTTTTCTTCCGGAGCCTTCCCCGCATGTCCTCCCTCGCCCCGCGCATCCGCAAGGCCGTGTTCCCCGTCGCCGGCCTCGGCACCCGCTTCCTGCCGGCCACGAAGGCGGTGCCGAAGGAAATGCTGACGGTCGTCGACCGACCCGTCATCCAGCACGTGGTGGACGAGGCGCGCGCGGCCGGCATCGAGCACTTCGTGTTCGTGACCGGCCGCAACAAGGGCGTCATCGAGGACCATTTCGACATCCAGTACGAGCTCGAGCGGACGCTCGCCGACCGCAACAAGACGAAGGAGCTCGAATCGCTGATCGCCGATCTGCCGGTCGCCGGGCAGGCGAGCTTCACCCGCCAGCAGGCGCCCCTCGGGCTGGGGCATGCCGTGTGGTGCGCACGCGACATCATCGGCAACGAGCCTTTCGCCCTCCTGCTGCCCGACATGCTGCACCACGGCCCGGCGCCCTGCCTGAAGGAGATGATCGAGGCCTACGCGGCGACCGGCGGCAACGTCGTCGCCGTGGCGCCCGTGCCGGAGGACCAGACGCATCAGTACGGCATCGTCGGCGTCCAGGATGCGAAAGCCAAAGTCTCCGCGATCACGACGATGGTGGAGAAGCCGGCGCGGGGCACCGCGCCCTCCAATCTGCACATCACCGGGCGCTATATCCTGCAGCCGGAGATCTTCGCCCTGCTCGCGGCGCAAGAGAAAGGTGCGGGCGGGGAAATCCAGCTAACCGACAGTATGATCACCCTCATGAGCGAGGGACGGCAGCCCTTCCACGCCGTCCGCTTCGACGGCGTCATCTACGACTGCGGCTCCAAGGTCGGCTTCCTCGCCGCCAACATCGCCTATGCGCTCGAGCGGCCCGACATTGCCCCCGCGCTTCGCGCCGAGATCGCGCGCCTCCTGCGATGAGGCGTGGTGCAGGGATGCTAACAGTTTATTTTACTCCCATGGCCGCGGACGGAGGTAAAAATCGCAACGAGGCAAAGCCCGGCCGGTTGCGGCTTGATGTTGCCGGTTTCCGCTGACAAAGCCATCGGATAAGCTCTCGTGGCGGGTTTCGCCCCGGCGGAGGTTTCACGAATGATCATGAAGAAGCGGAGCGCCGATCTCAGCGCATCCCATGTCCGCAAGCTAACGCCGCCGGGCATCTTCGTGCTGCGGATGTTGATCTTTCTGACGCTCGTCGGCTTCCTGGCGGCGATCCTCCACCAGCAGCTTTTCACGTCCTTCATGACCAACCCCGGCCTCAACGGGCTCATCATCGGCGTGCTCGCCCTCGGCATCGTCTACGCCTTTCGCCAGGTCTTCCGCCTCTATCGCGAGATCCGCTGGGTGAACGAGTTCCGGATCTCCGATCCGGGGCTCGCCATCGGCCACCAGCCGGTGCTTCTCGCCCCCATGGCAAACATGCTGCGCGACCGGAAGGGGTCTTTCTCGCTCGCCACCGTCTCGATGCGCTCGATCATGGATTCGATCGGCTCGCGGCTCGACGAGGCGCGCGATACCGGCCGCTATCTGGTGGGCCTGCTCGTCTTCCTCGGCCTGCTCGGCACCTTCTGGGGCCTGCTCGAGACGATGCAGTCGGTCGGCCAGGCCATCCAGGCTCTCGACACGAAGGGCGAGACCGTCGCCGTCTTCGACGAGTTGAAGGCCGGGCTCGCGGCACCGCTGAAGGGCATGGGCACGGCCTTCTCGTCCTCGCTCCTCGGCCTTGCCGGATCGCTGATCCTCGGCTTCCTGGAGCTGCAGGCCAACCACGCGCACAACCGGTTCTACAACGAGCTCGAGGAATGGCTCTCGGGCATTACCGAGCTGACCCCCGGCACGGTCGCCGCCACCGACCAGGCCAGCCGCCAACTGACGACGGCCGTCTACGAGATGCAGCGCGCGGTCGTCGAGCTCTCCGACAAGCTCGGCGCGATGCCTCTTGCCGGCACGTCCAACGGCGGCCCCGGCGCCCCGGCCGACGATTCCGTCAAGGACCTCGCCCGCGGGGTCAACCAGCTCGTCAATCTCATGCGCAGCGAGCAAAAGGTCGTGCGCGAGTGGGTGGACGAGCAGTCGGCCCAGCAGGCGGAGCTCGCCGGCGCCCTGAAGGCGCTTGCCGACAACTTCCACCGCAGGACGAGCTGAGATGGCCAGCGGGCGCGGCCGACGCCGCAGCGCCGACTACGGCGAGTTCTGGCCGGGATATGTCGACGTTCTGTCGACGCTCCTGCTCGTCGTCACCTTCCTCATGTCGATGTTCATGCTGGCGCAGTACTTCGCGACGCAGGAGTCGGCGGGCAAGGACACGGTGCTGCAGCGGCTCAACCGGCAGATCTCGGAGCTGACGAGCCTGCTGTCGCTGGAGAAGGGCCGGTCGAAGGACAACCAGGACGAGCTGGCCGAGCTGCAGACCATGCTGGCAACGCTGAAAAGCGAGAACGCCAAGCTCACCGGCGCGGCCGCGCTCGAGGACGAGCGCCAGAAGGGAGCCGCGGGCCAGATCGGCGCGCTCACCACCGAGCTCGAGCAGCAGAAGGCTGCCTCGACGGAGGCGCTCGCCAAGGTCGACATCCTCAACCAGCAGCTCGCCCAGCTGCGCCGGCAGATCGCGGCCCTCAACGAGGCGCTGGACGCCTCCGAGAAGAAGACGGTCGAGAGCGACAAGACGATCAAGGATCTCGGCCAGCGCCTCAACGCGGCCCTGGCGCGGCAGGTACAGGAGCTGCAGCGCTATCGCTCCGACTTTTTTGGACGACTGCGCGAGCTCCTGAAGGACCGCAAAGACATCCGGGTCGTCGGCGACCGCTTCGTGTTCGAGAGCGAGGTGCTGTTCGCGTCCGGATCGGCGTCCTTGACGCCGGAGGGGCTGGCGGCGCTCGATCCGATCGCGTCCGCCATCGCCGAGCTCGGGCGCCAGATCCCCAAGGAGATCGACTGGGTCGTGCAGATCAACGGCCACACCGACATCCGCCCGATCGCGAGCGCTCAGTTCCCGTCGAACTGGGAGCTGTCGACCGCGCGCGCGGCGTCCGTCGTCAAGCACATGATCGCGCGCGGCGTGCCAGCCGAGCGGCTGGTGGCGGCCGGCTACGGCGAGTTCCAGCCGATCGAGAGCGGGACGGACGAAGCATCGCTGCAGAAAAACCGGCGCATCGAGCTGAAGCTGACGAGCCGCTGAGCAGGCGACCGCCGCCTATTCGGCGGCCTCCTTGCCGAACTGGAGCGCGGCGAGGCGACCATAGAGCCCGCCCTTGGCGATGAGCTCGGCGTGGGTCCCGCTCTCGACCACGCGGCCCTCCTCCATGACGAGGATCCGGCCTGCCTTCTGGACGGTCGCCAGGCGATGCGCGATGACGAGCGTGGTGCGGTCTCGCATGACGCTCTCCAGCGCCTGCTGCACGGCCCGCTCGTTCTCCGCGTCGAGCGCGCTCGTTGCCTCGTCGAGGAGCAGGATCGGCGCATTCCTCAGAATGGCGCGCGCGATGGCAAGACGCTGGCGCTGACCGCCGGAGAGCGAGACACCCCGCTCGCCGAGACGGGTCCGATAGCCGTCCGGCAGGGCGCGGATGAAGGAGTCCGCCTGGGCGGCGACGGCCGCCTTGCGCACATCCTCCTCGGTCGCGTCGGGGCTGCCGTAGCGGATGTTCTCGAGCACGCTGTCGGCGAAGATCGCGACATCCTGCGGGACGAGCGAAATGCGTCGGCGCAGTTCGCCCAGGTCGGCGTCGGCCACATTGACGCCGTCGACGCGAACGCGGCCCGACGTCGGGTCGTAGAAGCGCTCCAGGAGGTTGAAGATCGTGGTCTTGCCGGAGCCCGAGGGCCCGACGAGCGCCACCGTCTCGCCGGGCTTCACATGCAAGGAGAAGTCCCTGAGCGCCGAAATGCCCGGCCGCGACGCATAGGAGAACGTGACGTTGTCGAAGTCGACGGCGCCCCGCGGAGGCACGGGCAGCGGCACCGGCCTCTCGGGCGAGCGGATCTCGGGGACGACGGCCAGAAGCTCGGTCAGCCGCTCGGCCGCGCCGGAAGCCTGGCTGATCTCGCCCCACACTTCGGCCAGCTCTCCCAGCGCGCCGGCGACGAAGAGCGCGTAGATGATGAACTGGCTCAACTGTCCGCCGGTCATCTCGCCGCTGATGACAGCGGAGGCGCCGTACCACAGCACGCCGACGATGCTCGCAACGGTGAGGAAGACCGTGAGCGCGGTGAGGCCGGCGCGGGCCTTCATGCGGTCGCGCGCGGCGTCGAACGAGCGCTGCACGGCGTCTCCGAAGCGGGCGGCGACGGCGGTCTCGTGCCCGAACGACTGCATGGTGCGTACGGCGGACAGGTTCTCCGACGCGTAGGCCGACGCCTCGGCGAGCGTGTCCTGCGCCTTGCGCGACAGCTTTTTCACCGCCTCGCCGTAGGCCATCAGAGGCAGCACGATGACGGGGATGGCGATGAGCGTCAGGCCCGACAGGCCCGGACTGGTGATGAACATCATCACGAAGGCGCCGAGCAGCATGATGAGGTTGCGCAGGGCCTGCGAAAGGGTGTGGCCGGCGACCGCCTTGATCTGCGTCGTGTCGGCGGTCAGCCGGCTCATGACCTCGCCCGAATGGGTCTTCTCGAAGAACGCGGGGCCGAGGCCGGTCAGATGGGCGAAGACGTCGCGGCGCAGATCCGCCACCACGCGCTCGCCTAGCCAGTTCACGCAGTAGAAGCGGGCCGCGATCGAGGCGGCCAGAACGGCCCCGATGAGGACCAGCATGGCGAAGTACTGATCGATGAAGCCGTCGGCGGTGAAGCCGTGATCGATCATGCGTCGCACGGCAAGCGGCACCGAGAGCATCGCGACGGCGGACAGCACGAGAGCCAGCAAGGCCGCAGCCAGCATGCCCTTGTGCTGCATGAGGTAGGGTTTCAGCGCCAGCAGCGGCTTCAAGGAGCGCACGCGCCCACCCGTTTTGGCTTCGGGCGATCCGCCGGTCGCGGGGCCCGGCGCGGCCGCGCCCTTGGCGGCAAGACTGACGACCGTGTCTGAACTTTCTGCGGACTTGCCGAACGTCACCACGAACCCCCTAGATCCTGCCGTCGTCGCCGGCACCGTGCTGCGCGGGCGTGGTCGCGACGCATTTGTTTTGTTCTGCCATTATGATGGTCTGCCTTGATTATGGTCAGACCGGGCGTCGAATGGGACCCTTTTCGGCAGCGACGGAACGTAGCAGGAACGGCTGCCGCGTTCTACGCGGAGGCTTGTCGGCAAGACCTTGTCCGCGGCTGCTTGTGCCCGTCGGTCATCTCGACTATAGAAGCGCCTTCCTGAATTCAAGGCTGATCGAGGCTGCGGGGTTCACCCTGTGACCGGCGCGGCCGTTTCTCGCATCAGAGAGCTACGCACAATGAAAAAAGAGCCCGGGCTGCATCCCGACTATCATCAGATCAAGGTCAAGATGACCGACGGTACGGAATTCATCACGTACTCGACCTATGGCAAGGACGGCGACGAGCTGCACCTCGATATCGATCCCACGACGCATCCGGCCTGGACCGGCGGCGACACCAAGATCATGGACCGCGGCGGCCGCGTCTCGCGCTTCAAGAAGAAGTTCGAAGGCATCTTCTGAGCGGAACCGGTCGAGCCGGCCGGGCCCGACGCCGCATCAAAACGAAACGAAAAGGCCCGGATCCGATCCGGGCCTTTCTTCGTTTCCGCACACTGCGCTCAATTGAGCTTGGCGAACGCACGCTCGAGACGCGAGAGCTGCGCACCGACCGGGTTGGCCGCGAACGCCGGCATCAGCCTGTCGTCAGCGGCACCCGTCATGGCAAGGTCGAGCTGCACGATGCGATCGTGGAGCGCGAAGCTTTCCTCGATGAGACGCTGCAGACCTTGCGGAAGCTCGGCGAAGCCGCGGATGTGCGAGGGACGGCCGAGGCTCTGCAGCTTCACGCGCGCGCGCTTCTTCTGCGCTTCGGCTTCCGTGATCTCGCCATCCTTGAGCGCGCGGCGAATGAGCAGCCAGGAGGCGAGATCGAGCAGCCGCGTCGTCAGCCGCATGCTCTCGGTGGTGTAGAGGACGGTGACCTGGCCGGTCAGCGCCTTGGCGGCCTTGCGGCCCTCGCCATCGAGGTAGCTGGCCGTGCGCTCCACGAGGGACATGCCCTCCTTGAAGACGCGATCGAACTGGGCGGATGCCTGGAACCGCTCGCCGAACGAGACCGTGACGCCCTGAGCGTCGGCGGCAATGAACTCGATACTCGTTTTGTCTTTCATGAAACGCTTTGACACAGACGCCAACTCTCTCGACACCCTTACCACCAGGCCAGCCTAGCTGGCCATAGTTAACAAGTCCGATCAAAACGGGCGAGGTCGAGACACCTTCCAATCCAGGCTGTGGATGAAGCAAAAAAAGAGCCGCCTTTGGGGGGCGGCTCGCAGTCGAACAGGGAGGCGTCAGAGTGGCAAGCCACTCGGGTCCAGATAACTGGGGTCCAGAAAACTGGATGAGCCGAAGCTACCTGAGGTTGGTAAAGAAAGCGTTCCCAGGTGTCGCGGAACGGACGACACGCCGCGTCTCCAGGCTGCGCCGAACGTGGGCGCCGGCCCGGCGACCACATGCCGGCGATCGAAACCGGACGTTGCATGAGGCTGCAACCGGCGCGGCGCTCAGGACTTGCCGGTGAAGAGCTCGGAGGCGGCCGCCTCGTGCGCCTTCTTTCGCTGAAGCTCAGCCCTCAGCCGCTCGATCTCCCCCTCAAGCGATGTCACGCGCGCTTCCAGGTCCGCCATGGAAAGGTCATCGAGCGGCTGCCCGACGGTGTGTCCTGCCGGTCCTATCGCCTTCGGTTCATCCCAATCCATATCGGCCTCCGATCAGACTGCGGTGTCGCGCACCCCTTGCCGGGGGTGATGCCACGCCATACTGCTCCCGCAATGGAGGCGCCGGCAAGCGGCGCCATGCGGAGCGCGACCCATCATCATGACAGCCCTGCCCGAGACCATGACCGTCGTCGCCATCAAGGGAAAGGGAGGGCCCGACGTTCTCGTTCCCGAGACCCGGCCCGTGCCGGCACCGGGGCCGGGCCAGGTGCTGGTCAAGGTCCACGCCGCGGGCGTCAACCGTCCGGACGTGCTGCAGCGCGCGGGCCTTTATCCGGCACCGAAGGGACACAACGAGCTTCCGGGACTGGAGATCGCGGGAGAGGTGGCCGCAGTCGGCAGCGGCGTAAGGCGCTTCGCGATCGGCGACAAGGTCATGGCGCTCGTCAACGGCGGCGGCTACGCACAGTTCTGCCTCGCCGACGTAGGCGCGACGCTGCCGGTCCCCGACGGGCTGTCGCTCGTCGAGGCGGCTGGCGTGCCTGAGACGTTCTTCACCGTCTGGCACAACGTGTTCGAGCGCGGCGGCTTGCAAGCCGGCGCGTGGGTCCTCGTTCACGGCGGCACGTCGGGCATCGGCGTCACCGCGATCCAACTCGCCAAGGCATTCGGGGCGAAGGTTATCACCACGGTCGGCTCGGAGGCGAAATGCGAGGCCGCCCGCAAGCTCGGCGCCGATGTCGCCGTCAACTACCGCACGCAGGACTTCCTCGAGGCCGTCAAGACGGCGACAGAGGGGCGCGGCGTCGATGTCGTCCTCGACATGGTCGGCGGCGACTACATCGACAAGAACATCCGCGCGCTCGCGGACGACGGCCGCCTCGTCTACATCGGCTTCCAGTCGGGCTCGAAGGCGACGGTCGACTTCATGCGCGTCATGCTGAAGCGGCTGACGATCACCGGGTCGACGCTGCGCATCCGATCGGCGGAGGTGAAGGCGGGGATCGCGCGTCAGGTGGAGGCGCAAATCCTGCCGCTGCTCGCCGCCGGCAAGGTGAGGGTGCCAATCGACAGCACCTTCCCACTGGCCGAGGCAGCCGACGCCCATCGCCGGATGGAGGCGGGCACCCACATCGGCAAGATCGTGCTGACGGTCGCGTGAGGGCCGGCGCGGAGGGCAAGATGAAGAAAGAGCCGGAGCAGCGGCCGCTCCGGCTCTTTCCGTTGCTTGCAGTTGGCCGGCTCGGGCGGTTGCTCAGACCATCGGGAACCGGCTGAAAACACAGACGAAATACCGTTGACGCGAATGGCTGCGCAGGGCGCGCGCCATCCCTCCCGCACCTCATGTCCCCTCCTTTTCTGGAGGTGCAGGACACGCGGCACTGTCGTCCGGTCTATCTGCGTCGCCGAATCCTGTCACGCGAAGCCCGTCGGCAAGGCGGCTTGCGGGGCGGCGCGGCGGCCCGTAAGACGGTGCCCACGACGCGCGAACGACCAAAGGTTGCATCCGCCACGCCTTTGAAACGGCTTGCGCCTTGGCCAACCGTTCAGGCTCAGCGGCTTTCATGTCACACAACACCTTCGGTCATCTCTTCCGCGTCACCACCTGGGGGGAAAGCCACGGTCCCGCCATCGGTTGCGTGGTCGACGGCTGCCCGCCGGGCGTGCCGATTACGGCCGACGCGATCCAGGTCTTTCTCGACAAGCGGCGCCCCGGCCAGTCCCGCTTCGTCACCCAGCGCCACGAGCCCGACGCGGTGGAGATCCTCTCCGGCGTCTTCCCCGACGCCGAGGGCCGGCAGGTCTCGACCGGCGCGCCGATCTCGCTCGTCATCCGCAACGTCGATCAGCGCTCGAAGGACTATGGCGACATCGCCGACAAGTTCCGCCCCGGCCACGCGGACTACACCTACCAGGCGAAGTACGGCATCCGCGATTATCGCGGCGGCGGACGCTCGTCCGCGCGGGAGACCGCGATGCGCGTCGCGGCCGGCGCCATCGCGCGCCAGGTGCTCGGCGGCGGCATCACCGTGCGCGGCGCGCTCGTGCAGATGGGCAAGCTCAAGATCGACCGCGCGCGCTGGAGCTGGGACGACGTGGACAACAATCCCTTCTTCTGTCCCGACGCCGTCATGGCGAAGGAATGGGAGAGCTACCTCGACGGAATCCGCAAGGCGGGATCGTCAATCGGCGCCGTCGTCGAGGTCGTCGCGGAGGGCGTTCCGGCCGGCTGGGGGGCGCCGATTTACGGCAAGCTCGACCAGGACATTGCTTCGACCATGATGTCGATCAACGCCGTCAAAGGCGTCGAGATCGGCGCGGGCATGGCGGCTGCGGAGCTGACGGGAGAAGAGAACGCCGACGAGATGCGCCCGAACGCCATCCCGCACGGCAGCCATCACGGACCGGGGTTCTCGTCCAACAACGCCGGCGGCATCCTGGGCGGCATCTCGAGCGGACAGGCGATCGTGTGCCGCTTCGCCGTGAAACCGACGTCGTCGATCCTGACGCCGCGCAAGACCGTCACCGTCTCGGGCGAGGCAACGGAAATCGCGACCAAGGGACGCCACGACCCCTGCGTCGGCATCCGCGCGGTGCCCGTCGGCGAGGCGATGCTCGCCTGCGTGCTCGCCGACCACATGCTGCGCCACCGCGGCCAGTGCGGCGGCTGAGAGCGCTCACGCCGCCAACGGAGACCGTCCATGCCCACCCGAGCGTTGCTGCGATCCTCGCTCCTTCTCGTGGCACTGGCGGCTCTCGCCGCTCCTGCGTGCGCAGCGACCATCGACGAGGCACGGCTGCGCGCGGCGGGCAGTGAGATGGCGAACTGGCTGACGCACGGCCGCGACCTCGCCGCGACGCGGTTCTCGCCGCTGGCCGAGATCACGCCGAAGAACGTGGCGCGCCTCAGGCCCGCCTTCCTCTACCAAACCGGGACGGCGGCCACCTTCCAGACGACGCCGCTCGTCGCCGACGGCGTCATGTATCTGTCTGCGCCCTCCTCGCACGTCATGGCGATTGACGCGCGGACGGGCAAGGAGCTGTGGCGCTACGAGCATGCGAGCAAGGCGAAGAAGCTCTGCTGCGGACCGGCCAACCGCGGCGTGGCGCTCGGCTACGGCAAGGTCTACATCGCAACGGTCGATGCGCGGCTCGTGGCGCTCGATCAGGCGACCGGGAAGCCCGTCTGGGATATCCAGCTCGCCGAGACCGGCACGGACGCCACCGAAAGCAAGTCGGCACTCGATGCAAGCGATCCCGCGCTCAAGGGCAAGGTGACGGGATCGACGGGCGTCGGCGCGGTCGCCGCCCCGCTGGTGGTCGACGGCAAGGTGATCGCGGGTATCACCGGCGTCGGCTACGGCCTGCATCTCGACAGCGACCGACCCGGCGCGCCGCTCGGCACTGTGGTCGGCGTGGCGGGCCGCTTCGGCCGTCCCGGCTTCATCGCGGCCTTCGACGCCGAGACCGGCGCGCGCATCTGGCAGTTCGACACGACGCAGGAGGGCTGGGAAGGCGCTTTCACCGAGACCACGGCCTACGGCGTCCGCCTGCCGCGCGACGTCGCCGCCGAGAAGGCCGCCTTCGCCCGCCACCGCGACGCGTGGAAACACGGTGGCGGCTCCGTGTGGCATTCCCCGAGCGTCGATCTCGACCTGGGTCTCCTCTATTTCGGCGTCGGCAATCCCTCGCCGCAGTCGGCCGGCGAAAGCCGCCCAGGCGACAACCTCTACACGACCTCGCTCGTCGCGCTCGACCTGAAGACGGGCCGGTACCGCTGGCACTATCAGCAGGTGCCGCACGACATGTGGGGCTATGACGTGGCGAGCCCGCCGGTGCTGTTCGACGTCGAGAAGGACGGCAAGAAGATCCCCGCCGTGGGACAGGCGTCCAAGCTCGGCTGGTACTTCGTCCACGACCGGCGCGACGGCACGCTGCTGCTGAAGTCCGAGGCGTTCGTGCCGCAGGAGAACATGTTCCAGGCGCCCACGCGCGACGGCGTCGTCATCGCGCCGGGTGTCGCCGGCGGATCGAATTGGTCGCCCGCCGCCGTCGATCGCGCGAGCGGCCTTGCTTACGTCGCGGCCATGCACATTCCGACCCGCTATCACACGGCCGAGCTGCCCGCCGCCGACGGCAAGCCCGCCGTGACCTACTATACGTTCGAGCCCGCCAAGGGACCGACGTGGGGAACTCTGAGCGCGATCGACCTCAGGACGGGTGCCATCCGCTGGCAGCAGAAGACCCCCGAGCCCCTCGTCGGCGGAACGCTGGCGACGGCGGGCGGGCTGGTCTTCACGGGTGAGGGCAATGGCAACTTCTCCGCCTTCGACTCCCGGACGGGCGCGCGGCTGTGGCAGTTCAACTGCGGCGCGGGCGTGAACGCGCCGCCCATCACCTACGCGGTCGAGGGCCGCCAGTACGTCGCGGTCGCTGCCGGCGGCAGCCAGATCTGGGGCTTCCGGCAGGGCGGCGCCGTGGTCGTGTTCGCGCTGCCCGACTGACGCGCGAGTGAAGCCTTCCCGGCCGGCACAGGACTCTCGCCAGACGCCGCCGGAGTGTCGTAGCGTGCCGCCGGCGACAGCAATCGGAGGCACGGGGGAATGCCGGAGTTCGAACGCATCGTGATCCTGACCGGGGCCGGGATCTCGGCCGAGTCCGGCGTGCCGACCTTCCGCGACAAGGGCGGCATCTGGGCGAAATACGACTACCGCGACGTGGCGACACCGGAAGGCTTCGAGAAGAACCCGCAGCTCGTGCACGAGTTCTACAACATGCGCCGGCGCGCGCACCGGACCGTCTCGCCCAACGCCGCCCACTATGCGCTGGCCCATCTGGAGCGCGCGCACTCGGGCCCGGTCACGCTCATCACGCAGAACGTGGACCAGCTCCACGAGCAGGCCGGATCGAAGAGCCCCATCCACATGCACGGCGAAGCGCTGAAGGCGTGGTGCCTCGGATGCGGCGCGCGGATGCCCTGGACCGAGGACCTGTTCCTTCAGACCGCCTGCCCCCGGTGCCGCACGACGGGCACGCTGCGCCCAGACATCGTCTGGTTCGGCGAGGAGCCCTATCACATGGAGCGCATTTTGCGGGAACTGGAGGACGCCGATCTCTTCATCTCCATCGGCACGAGCGGCAACGTCTACCCGGCCGCCGGCTTCGTCGAAATTGCCGCCGAGACTGGCGCCCATACCGTAGAGCTGAACCTCGAGCCGTCCGAGGGCCGCAGTCATTTCATCGAGGCGATCCATGGTCCGGCGAGCGAGGTCGTGCCGGCCTATGTGCGCAAGCTGCTCGACGATTGACGCCTAGCGCCGGAAGACGGTCACCACCTCCACGTGCGGCGAGTAGATGAACTGGTCGATGGGGTGAACGGGGCCCATCGCGAACCCGGCCTCGATGAGGACGCGCGCATCCCGCGCCAGCGTCGCCGGCGCGCACGACACGGCGATCACGACCGGGACTTTCGAGCGCGCGATGCGCGCGGTCTGCTCGGCCGCGCCCGCACGCGGCGGATCGACGACGACGGCGTCGAAGCCATCGAGCTCCCTCGGCGAGAGCGGCTCGCGAAAGAGATCGCGCACACGCGCCTCGACCGGCTTCAGGCCGCTCGCCCGGCGGACCGCGGCCTCGAGCACGGAAATGGCGCGGCGGTCGCTGTCGAAGGCGGCGACCTGGACCTCGCGCGCGAGCGGGAACGTGAACGTCCCGAGGCCGGCAAAGAGATCGGCGACCCGCTTCACCTTCTTCGGCAACGCGGCGAGCACGAGCTCGGTCATCACGCGCTCGGCCTCCGGGACCGCCTGCAGAAAGAGTGACGGGGGAACATCGACCTCGACGCCACCGAGCCGAAGGCGCGGCTCGGCGCGCACGACGATCGGATCGCCAGCCACGACAAGACGCGCGATGCGGGCGGTCTCGGCCAGGCGGGCCAATGCGGCGCGCTCGTCGGGCCGCAGGAGCTTGTGGCCATTGTCGAAGGCGACGTCGAGTCCCTGATCGAGACTCGTGACGACCAGCCGCCCGCTCTTTCCTTCAGGCATGGCGATCTTCGCCATCTCCTTCAGTGCCGGCAGCGCAGCCATGATCGCCGGATCGAGAAGAAGGCACTGCGCGATGTCCACGAGCGCGTGCTGGCCTTCCTCGCGGAAGCCGGCAAGCACGCGGCTGCCGCGCCGTTCGATGCCGAGGAACGCACGCCGGCGCGAGCGAAGCGGCATCTTCAGAACCGGCCGCACGTCGGCCGCGATGCCGCGGTGGGCGAACGCCTCGCGCACGATCTGGTGCTTCCAGTCGAGATAGAGCCGCTCACTCATGTGCTGGGCCATGCAGCCGCCGCACGCCCCGAAGTGCGGGCATGGCGGAGCGACGCGATCGGGACTGTCGGAAAGGCGCCGCGGCTCCTCGTCCGCCAAGAGCGACCAGCGCTCGCCCGGAAGCGCGCCGGGCACGAAGCACTCGCCGTCCTTAAGGCGCGCAATGCCGTCGCCCTTGCCGCCGAGCCGCGCGATCGTCACCTCGGCCGCATCAATCATCGCGCCGGGCTCCGACGAGATATTCGATATTGCCCGAGCCGCCGGCGATGGGCGAAGCGAGAACACCCGTGACCTGCCAGCCGGGCGTGTCCGCGATCAGCGTCGCGACGGCCGAGACGGCCGCTTCCCGCGCGGCGGCGTCTCTCACGATTCCGCCCTTGCCCACGGCGCTCCGCCCCACTTCGAACTGCGGCTTGACCAGCGCCACGAGCCAGCAGCCGGGCGCCGTAAGCGCCATGACCCCAGGCAGAACCTTGGTGAGGGAAATGAAGCTCACATCGGCGACGAGGGCGGTCACGGCGTCGGGGATGAGAGTCCGATCGAGCGCGCGGATATCCTGGTCTTCGAGCGCCACGACCTCGGGCCGGGCCGCGACGCGCGCGTGGAGCTGACCGTGCCCCACATCGACGGCATAGACGCGGGCCGCGCCGCGCTCGAGCAGAATCTGCGTGAACCCGCCCGTGGACGCGCCCGCATCGAGCGCGACCCGGCCGTCGGGGTCGAAGCCGAAGTGGTCGAGGGCGGCCTTGAGCTTCAAGGCGCCACGGGACACGTAGCCTGTGCCGGCCTCCGCCGCGACGCTAAGCCGTGCCTGGGCATCGACATCGGCGCCGGCTTTCGTCACCACGCGGTCATCGACCCTTACCCATCCGCGCAGAATCGCGTCGCGCGCCCGCGACCGGGTCGCAGCCAATCCGTGCTCGACGAGGAGCTCGTCCAGACGCTTTTTCATGGGCGAGGTGTACGCTATCTTGCCTGCCGAGCAACCCCCGCCAACCGGAGCCTCCGATGAAATGTCGTCACGCCGCCGTCGCCCTCGCCGTTCTTGCGCTTGCAGGATGCGGTGACACGGGACCCACCCGCACGCCATCGCCGCCCGGAGCCAAGGTCATGATCGTCGAGCCGGCGGACGGGGCCGAGGTCACATCTCCGGTCACGGTGAAATTCGGAATCGAGGGGATGGACGTCGTGCCGGCCGGCACCGAGCAGGCGCACAGCGGCCACCATCACGTTCTGATCGACACCCAGCTCGAGGACGTCTCGGTGCCCATCCCGGCCGACGACAACCACAAGCATTTCGGCAAGGCGCAGACGGAGGCTCAGCTCGAGCTGACCCCCGGCAAGCACACGCTGCAGCTCGTGCTCGGCGACCACAACCACATCCCGCACGATCCGGTCGTGCAGTCGGACGTGATCACCATCACGGTGAAGTAGCCGCGGCGGCGCAAACCGCCGATTGACGAGCAGCAAGTCTGGACGTCCTGCAGGACCTTCTCGGGCAGGGCGTCTTGCCTCCGGCAATCGTCTATTTCGCGTTTAAGGCCCAGCCGCCCGGCCCGCGGGCGGCGAGGATCAGGAACCCGCCCGCGAGCGCAAGGTTCTTGAGAAACAGGGTCATCTGCACGTTGTCGGCGAAATTGGAATGGAACATGACCGCGGTCAGCAGGCAGAACGCGGCAAGTGCCAGCGCGGCGTAACGGGAGAAGAAGCCGGCCAGGACCGCGAGGCCGCCGCCGATCTCGAGGAGAATGGCAAGGGGCAGAAGGGTCGCCGGCACGCCATGGGTCGCCATGTAGGCCGCGGTGGCCTCGTAGCCGCTCACCTTGTCGATGCCCGCGAGGATGAAGATGAGGGCCAGCAGGGCGCGGCCCAGCAAGGCCATCGCGTCGTTCCAATCCGGCATCGGCCGTCTCCCTTCGGCTGGTGACGGGTCAAGCGCGGTAGGCGCCGCCCGCGGCGTCGGCCCGGCCGAGTGCTGCCAGCACATTGGCGACGATACCGGCCGCGTCGAGGCCCGCATCCGCGTACATCTTGCTGGGTGTGTCCTGCTCGATGAAGCGGTCGGGCAGCACCATGGGGCGCACCTTCAGCCCGCGCTCCAGTTGCCCGGTGAGCGCCAGATGCTGCAGGACATGGCTGCCGAAGCCGCCGATCGAGCCCTCCTCGATGGTGATCAGGACCTCGTGCGCGCGCGCCAGCCGCGTGACGAGCTCCGTATCGAGCGGCTTCATGAAGCGTGCGTCCGCGACCGTGGTCGAGAGGCCCATGGCGGCAAGCTGATCAGCGGCCTTCAAAGCTTCCGCGAGCCGCGTTCCGAGCGAGAGGATCGCGATCGTCGAGCCCTCGCGCACGATGCGCCCCTTGCCGATCTCGAGCGGCTGGCCCTCGGCAGGCAGCTCGCACCCGGTGCCCTCGCCGCGCGGATAGCGCACGGCGGAGGGATGGTCGTCGATCGTCGCGCTCGTCGCGACCATGTGGACGAGCTCGGCCTCGTCGGCGGGCGCCATGATGACGAAGTTCGGCAGACAGCCGAGGTAGGCCAGATCGAAGCTGCCCGCGTGCGTGGGACCGTCCGCGCCGACAAGCCCCGCGCGGTCGATGGCGAACCGCACAGGTAAATTCTGCACCGCGACATCGTGCACGACCTGATCGTAGCCGCGCTGCAGGAACGTGGAATAGATCGCGGCGAACGGCCGGTAGCCCTCGCAAGCGAGACCGGCCGCGAACGTCACCGCGTGCTGCTCGGCGATGCCGACGTCGAACATGCGGTCGGGGAACTCCCGGCCGAAGATATCGAGCCCCGTGCCGTCAGGCATCGCGGCGGTGACGCCGACGATGCGCTTGTCCTTGCGGCCCTCGGCGACGAGGCTGTCGGCGAAAACGCGGGTATAGGTCGGCGCGTTGGGCTTCGGCTTCACCTGCGCGCCGGTGACGACGTTGAACTTCGCGACCCCGTGATACTTGTCGTCGGACGCTTCCGCGGGCGCATAGCCCTTGCCCTTGCGCGTCACGACGTGGACGAGGATCGGACCCTGCTTGGCATCGCGCACGTTCCTCAACACCGGCAGCAGCGCATTGAGGTCGTGGCCATCGATGGGACCGACGTAGTAGAAGCCCAGCTCCTCGAACCACATGCCGCCCTGCCAGAGGTGGCGCGTATATTCCTCCACCCGCGCCGCGCGCCGCTCCCAGCTCTTCGGCAGGCGCTTGGCGAGCTGCTTGGCCACATCGCGCCAGTAGAGATAGGTGCCGCTGGAGGTCGTGCGCGCGAGGTAGTGCGACATGGCGCCGACGGGCGGGGCGATCGACATGTCGTTGTCGTTGAGGATCACGATCAGGCGCTCGTCGCGCGCGCCGGCGTTGTTGATCGCCTCATAGGCCATACCGGCGCTCATGGCGCCGTCGCCGATGACCGCGATGACGTTGTTGGAGCGTCCCTCCAGATCGCGGGCGCAGGCCATGCCGAGCGCCGCCGAGATCGACGTGGAGGAATGCCCGGCCCCGAACGGGTCGTACTCGCTTTCGGCGCGCCGCGTGAACCCGGCAAGCCCGCCGCCCTGGCGCAGCGTGCGGATGCGGTCGCGACGGCCGGTCAGGATCTTGTGCGGATAGGTCTGGTGGCCGACGTCCCACACGAGCCGGTCGCGCGGGGTATCGAACACCCAGTGCAGCGCAACGGTCAGCTCGACGACGCCGAGGCCGGCGCCGAGGTGGCCGCCGGTGACGGAGACCGCGTCGATCGTCTCCGCGCGCAGCTCGTCGGCGAGCTGGCCGAGATCGCGCTCGGGCAGACGGCGCAAATCTTCCGGGGTCTTGATCGTGTCGAGAAGGGGCGTCTTGGTCACGGCTCTCGCTGATCCTCGGCTGCTGCCGCGCCGGTCGCGGGCCAAAGGGCCACGGCGCGTCTCATCACACTATCGTCAGACCCCGCAAACACCAAGCCGCCTCGACCGCTCAGGCGGTAGAACGCCGCATCCGCCCCGGCCGGCCGGCCCGTCGCGGCGGCACCTGGACTTGTCATTCGCCGTCGAGCGGCTCGGTGCCCCGCGGGGCGCCGTCGGCGCCGAGCGTGATCTTCTCGACCTTGGCCTCGGCCTGGCGGAGGAGCCGGTCGCAGTGGTCGCGCAAAACCTCGCCGCGCTCATAGATGGCGATGCTCTCCTCGAGCTCCACGTCGCCGCGCTCGAGGCGGGACACGATGCCCTCCAGCTCCTTCAGCGCGCGCTCGAACGTCATATCCCGGATGTCGGCGTGCTTGTTCAATGCCTTGCTCATGGCCACGCGCCTCGCGAGGTTGTCCGCCTGTCGAGAAGATCGGCGGAATCGAAGGCCCGCCCGTGCCCTGCGCCAATAGCCCCCCGAGGGGCCCGCAGACAAGCCCCTATACTCCCCGCCGGCGCCGCAAATCCGGACGAAGCCGGCGCAGACCGGACAAAACCGGCGCGCCTCAGGCGCCGACGTCCATCAGCGTGCGCACGTGCACGCCGACCGACTTGGCGAGGCCCTCCAGATCGTAGCCGCCTTCCAGCATGGAGACGATCCGGCGGTGGGCATGCTCCTCCGCCACCCGGGCCAGCCGCTCGGTCGCCCACATGAAATCGGCCTCGACGAGCTGCAGGCCACCCAGGGGATCGCGCCGGTGGGCGTCGAAGCCGGCGGAGATGACGACGAGGTCGGGCCCGAAATTGTGCAGCGGCTGCAGGATGCGCTCGCTGAAGGCCTCCCGGAAGTGATCGCTGCCGTCACCTTCCCGCAGCGGGGCATTGAAGATGTTGCCGACGCCGGTCTCGCTCAAGTCCCCCGTGCCGGGAAAGAGCGGCATCTGGTGCGTCGAGCCGTAGAAGCAATCCTTGTCCGACCAGAAGATGTCCTGCGTGCCGTTGCCGTGGTGAACATCGAAATCGACGACGGCGACGCGCTCCACGCCGTGGCGGGCCCGGGCATAGAGCGCGGCAATCGCGGCGTTGGAGAAAAAGCAGAAGCCCATAGCGCGGTCGTTCTCGGCATGATGCCCCGGAGGGCGGACCTGCGCGAACGCATTCGTCGCGCGTTGGGCCATCACCGCGTCGACCGCCTCCATTCCCGCCCCGACGCCGCGCAGCACCGCCTCCCACGAAGCCGGCGACATCACGGTATCGCCGTCGATGCGCACGAGGCGGCTCTCGCCCATCGCCTGCTCCCCGACACGGCGCATCCGGTCGAGGTGGTGCTTGGGGTGAGCGAGCAGGATGGCGGTCTCGACATCGTCGCGTAGCGGCGCTTCCGCCCGTGTCAGCCCCGCAAAGCTCTCGTGCGCCAGGACCTTGTCGATGGCGCGCATGCGGTCGGGCCGCTCGGGATGGCCGAAGCCGGTGTCGTGGTCGGTGAAGCACGAGTGCGTAATCAGAAGGGTGCTCATGACCCGGACCGGTCCTGTCGTTGTTCTTGCCGCGCCCGATGTTAGCGAACAGCGATGCCCTGGCGCCAGGGGGTCTTAAGGGGGCGCCGAGCGGCAGATCCGGCCGCCCATGCACTCAGCCGCCAAGGGGGATGGCGACGACCTCGACCCCTGGCGGAGGAGCACAGTCGTCCGGGACGAAGAAATCCTGCACGAGCGGCTTCGTCGGATCGACGCGGTAGCGGTCGAAATCGCGGACGCCATGCTCGTAGAGAAAACTGTCGTCGATCAGAAAGCGGCCCGTCAGCGCGCGGGAGGGCTGGGTCAGGACCAGGTGCGCCGCGTCCGCCATGATCTCGGGCTTCCGGCTCATGGCGATGAGGTCCTTGCCGAGCACGTTCTCGATGGCGGCCGTCGCGATCGCCGTGCGCGGCCACAGCGCGTTGACGGCGATGCCGTCCTTGCGGAACTCCTCGGCCATGCCCAGCACGCACAGGCTCATGCCGTACTTGGCAATCGAGTAGGCGACGTGGTCGCGGAACCATTTCGCCTGTATGTCGAGCGGCGGGGAGAGGACCAGCACGTGGGGGTTTTCGGCCTGGCGCAGCCAGGGGATGCACGTCTTGGTCGTAAGGAACGTGCCGCGGGTATTGATGGCATGCATCAGGTCGAAGCGTTTCATGTCCGTCGCCTCGGTGCCGGTAGGCGAGAGGGCGGACGCATTGTTGATGCAGATATCGATGCCGCCGAAGGTCCGGGCCGTCTCCGCGACCGCGGCGACGACCTGATCCTCGAAGCGAACGTCGCAGACGAGCGGCAGCGCACGGCCGCCCGCCGCCTCGATCTCGGCAGCGGCGGTATGAATCGTTCCGGGCAGGCGGGGGTTCGGATCGCTCGTCTTGGCGGCGATGGCGATGTTGGCGCCGTCGCGGGCTGCGCGCAGCGCGATCGCAAGGCCGATGCCGCGGCTGCCGCCGGTGATGAAGAGCGTCTTGTTCCGAAGCGTTGCCATGCATCATTCCCTCAGTCGCGCGAGCGCCGTGATAGGGCTCAACCGGGACCGGACGCAAGCCGGTCCCGCATCCATCGCAAGGCCCGCAGCGGCGCCGTCACGAGGCGCCGGATCTGGATTGCGACATAGCGCACGAACAGCGGCACGCCGGCGAGCGGCAGGAACAGAACCGCGAACAGCAGCCCGCGCACGCCGCGCGCAAGCCCGTACGCGAGCGCGCTGCCGTACTCGGCCCGGTCCTCCGGCGGCCAGATGCGCTCCCACCAGGCCCAGCCCGTGCCGAGGCCGAACAGCCCCATGGCAAGCGCCAGCAGATATCCGACCTGGATCGCCGACGGAATGCCCGGAACGATCCGCCGGTCGAGTTCGTCCTGTCGGGATTGATCGCGCAGATCGGCCTCGACTCCCGCGACGGCGATGTGCGCCATGGCCTCGCCGGCGATGGCATCGACCCAGTCCGTCAGGGCTCCGGTCAGCGCGGACGAG
The DNA here is from genome assembly GCA_964589785.1 of uncultured Hyphomicrobium sp. Classification (GTDB taxonomy): domain Bacteria; phylum Pseudomonadota; class Alphaproteobacteria; order Rhizobiales; family Hyphomicrobiaceae; genus JAGVSR01. Next base: position 130,475 of record CAZPUQ010000001.1, on the reverse strand, counting down.
GCGCTGTCCTCAGGCGCGACGTCGAGCAGGACGCGGCCCGCCGCATCGTGTCGGCCGGAGACGGTGAGCGCGACGTCCCTGGGTCCGATCGCGGCGAGGAAATCGCCGAAGGTCGGCTGTCTCACGGCCGCGTCGAGGCCGGGGATGCGCGTTGTCTGCCAGAGCCAGTTCTTGCCGCCCGGCTGGCGCGGGGCCGTCGCCGCCTTCACGATGACAAGGTTCACGTCCGAGGCCCGGGCGGCCGCGCGGACCGCATCGAGCGCCACCGCGCCGCTGCCGCCCCCGGCATCGAGGAACTTGAGCGCACCACCGTCGATTTGACCGGTGAGGATGACGGTCTGGCCGCGCACACGCCGCAACGCACCGGCAAGGCGGGCCGGGTCGATCCTGTCGACGAGCGCCGTGCGCGCGACCGGATCGAAGCGGGGGACGGCGGCCAGGGCGTCGGCGCTGCCTGTCTCGAGCGCCAGAACGCGGAGGGTTGCGGGCTGCAACGGTCGGCCGAGCTGAAACAGCGTTTCCCTCAGCACGTCCTCGCTGTCGAGACGGATGCGCAGATTCGGGCGCACCTCGGCAAGCAGCCGCGCGCCCGCGGCCGTCCCTTCGCGGATAAGACGGTGCGTGCCCGAGGGCGCGGCAAGGAACAGCTCCGCGTCGCCCGGCAGCTCGTCCAGCAACGCCCGCTGCGCGAAGACCGTATCGGGCGTCAGATAGAGGGCAAGCCGCCCGTCCGTCCCGGGCAGCAGGCTGTCGCGCAACCGCTTCAGTTCTTCGGCATTGGCGGCAGTGAAGCTCTCGCCCTTCGCATTGACGAAGCGCCAATGCCCTTCCGGGCCGGCCTCGGCCGCCAGCGGATGGAAGCCGGGCCGCTCCGGAACGGACTTGAGAGCCGCAGCGGCGCGGCCGAGATCGGGGTCGAGGCCATGGAGACCGGGCGAGGCCGACCTCCGTCCGGCGTCGCCGGCGTGGTCCAGGATCTTCGTCAGCCAGTTGGCGGTCGCCGGCACCGACGCGAGCGCTGCCGCCGATGCCAGCACGACCGCGAGTAGAAGTCCGGACCATCGCCGCCGCATCGTCACCTCTCCGGACGAGGCCGCGTCAGGAAGGCCTCGAACGCCGCCCTGGCCTCGGGCGTGCGGAGGCAGCGCGCGAACTCGGCCGCCTCCGCGCGCGTGCGCTCGAGCACCGCCGACCCGTCGCCCCGCAGCAAACGCCGTGCGGTCATGAGGGCGTCGTTCGGCTTCCTCGCCAGCCGCGCCGCGACACCGAGCGCGAAGGCCTCGAGCGTGTCGGACGGCACGACGGCGTTGACGAGGCCTGCCTCGCGCGCCCGCTCGGCAGAGAAGAGCTCGCCCAGAACCAGCAGCTCGAAGGCGCGCGCATAGCCCATGACCGCCGGCATCAGCAGGGTGGAGGCCGCCTCCGGCACGAGGCTGAGATCGAGGAACGGCGCGGAGAAAGTGGCGCGCGGGGTCGCGTAGACGAGGTCGCAGTGCAGGAGCAGCGTGGTGCCGATGCCGACCGCCTGCCCGTCGACGGCGGCGATCAGCGGCTTGCGGAGTTGCGGCAGGACCTCGATGAACCGCACGACCTCGCGTGGCGCACCGGCCTCCCCCGTCGCGGCGGCGAGGAAATCGCCGATGTCGTTGCCGCCGCTGAAATGTCCGCCGCTGCCGAAGAGAACCTGCACGCGGACGGCGTCGTCCGCGTCGCCGGCTTCCAGCGCATCCGAAAGCGCGCGGTACATCTCCTGCGTCAGTGCATTGCGCTTCTCCGTCCGTGCGAGCCGCAGGACCTGCACGCCGCCCGTCACCGTCATCTCGACATGCGCGCTCATGCGCGCGCTCCGGCCGGGCGACCGAGAACCGAGCCCGAGCCCTTCTCGATCACGCTGGCAAGACCGCCCGCTGCAACCGACAGGTTCTCGGCAAAGAAGCGCAAGAGGGCGGCAGGGTCGGGATCGCTGCCCGCGCGGAGCGCACGTTTGGCGAGGGCATCGGCGCCCGCGACGAGACCGAACAGCTTCAGATAGGGCGTGGCGCCCGCAAGGACCGCCTCGGTGTCGGATGCGAGATGGCGGCCGATAAATCCCGTTGCCGACATCAGGGCCTCGAGCGCCGCGTGCATTTGCGGCAAGCCGACCTCAAGGGCGGAATTTCCGGCGGTGCGGACGGCTTCGAGCGTGGCGGCGACCTCGGCAAGGTAGTCCGTGACGGCCGCGCCGTTTCCGAGCGGCAGCTTGCGCGTGACGAGGTCGATCGCCTGGATGCCGTTCGTGCCTTCGTAGATCGGCAGGATGCGCGCATCGCGCAGGTCCTGCGCCGCCCCCGTCTCTTCGATGAAGCCCATGCCGCCGTGGACCTGGATGCCGAGCGAAGCAACCTCGACCGCCGCGTCCGTCGCGAAAGCCTTGGCGACGGGGGTCAGGAGTGCGACGCGCGCCGCAGCCTTTGCGCGCGCGGCCGCATCGGCGGAGCGGTGCGAGAGGTCGGTCGCGACGGCGGTCGCCATGTAGATGCCGCGGGCCGCATGTGTGAGCGCGCGCATCGTCATGAGCATGCGCCGCACGTCGGGATGATCGATGATCGGCGCCATCCCGCTCGCATCCGCCGCGCGGCCCTGGCGGCGTTCGCCCGCATAGCTGAGCGCGCGCTGCGTCGCCCGCTCGGCCACGGCCACGCCCTGCGTGCCGACGGCAAGGCGGGCCGCATTCATCATGATGAACATGGTGTGGAGGCCGCGGTTCTCCTCGCCCACGAGGTAGCCGACGGCGCCGCCGTTCTCGCCGAATTTCATCACGCACGTTGGGCTCGCCACGATCCCCAGCTTGTGCTCGAGGCCGGCGCAGACGACGTCGTTGCGCGCGCCCGGTGAGCCGTCTGCGCTGAGGAGCACCTTGGGGACCAGAAAGAGCGAAATCCCGCGCGTGCCGGGCGGCGCATCGGGCAGGCGCGCGAGGACGAGGTGGATGATGTTGTCGGTGAGGTCGTGCTCGCCGTAGCTGATGAAGATCTTGGTGCCCGTGATGCGGTAGGTGCCATCGCCCGCCGGGACGGCGCGGGTCGAAACGGCGTTGAGGTCGGAGCCGGCCTGCGGCTCGGTGAGGTTCATCGTGCCCGTCCATTCGCCGCTGATCATGCGCGGCAGGTAGCGCCTCTTCAACTCCTCCGACGCGGCGATATGGATGGAATCGATGGCGCCGTTCGTCAGCAGCGGACATACGCCGAAGGCCAGGTTGGCGGCGTTCCAGATCTCGCAGACGGCCATGGCAACCGCTGTGGGAAGTCCCTGCCCGCCATATTCGGGCGGACAGGGCAGCGCGGTCCAGCCGGCGGCGACGAACTTGGCGTAGGCCTCCGCCCACCCCGGAGGCGTGGTGACACGGCCGTTCTCCAATTGTGAGCCCGACCTGTCGCCCACCTTGTTCAACGGATCGAGCACCTCCGCGGCGAACGTTCCGGCTTCCTCGAGGATGGCGCGGACGGTGTCCTCGTCGAGCGGATGGCCGTCCTCCTGGCTCGTCTCCCCGTTCATCCTGAAATAATTGGAGGGCGCAGCGGCCTTGAGCGCGGCGAGGATGTCGTCTACGGGAGCTTGGTAGGTCATGGCCTTCCTTCAAAGCAGCGGAAGGCGGCAAGATTAGGCGCCCGGTTGCCGTTGGGATAGCCGCCGCGCCCTGCGCATCCCCAGGAGCCTTATGCCGCTCGTGCCGGCCAGCACAGAGACGATCGCCGAAGCCGGCCGCCTGATCCGCGCGGGCGCCCTCGTCGCGTTTCCGACCGAGACGGTCTACGGCCTCGGCGCCGATGCGACGAACGGCGAGGCCGTGGCGGCAATCTTCGCGGCAAAGGGCCGCCCGCATTTCAATCCCCTGATCGTTCATGTGGCCGATGTCGCGGCCGCCGAGGCGCTCGGCACGTTCTCGGACGACGCGCGCCGGCTTGCCGCCGCGTTCTGGCCGGGACCGCTCACGCTCGTCGTGCGGCGCAGGCAAGGCTGCCCCATCGCCGACCTCGCAACGGCCGGTCTCGACACGCTTGCGCTGCGCATTCCCGCGCACCCGGTCGCCGCGGCCCTGCTGCGCGCCGCCGGCCGACCCATCGCCGCCCCCTCCGCCAACCGCTCCGGGCATGTAAGTCCGACGCGGGCGCGCCACGTCGCCGACGACCTGGGGTCGCGCGTCGCGATGATCCTCGACGGCGGGGCGACGCCGCACGGCGTCGAATCGACCGTTCTCGACGCGACCGGAGGCGGCATCACCCTGCTGCGGCCCGGCGCCGTTCCCGCCGAGGCGATCGCCGCAGTGCTCGGCCGGCCGCTTGCAACGGCGGCCGCCGTTGCGGATGCCGATGCGCCGCTCTCGCCGGGCCGACTCGCGAGCCACTACGCGCCCGACGCCCGCCTGCGGCTCGACGCGACCGAGGCGCGCGAGGGCGAGGCGCTGCTGGCTTTCGGACGGGCCGCGCCGTCGCGCGGCTTCATCATCAACCTCAGCCCGTCGGGCAATATCGAGGAAGCGGCCGCAAACCTCTTTGCGGCGCTCAGAGCCTTCGACGCGGCGGGCTCGACGGCCGTTGCCGTCATGACCATTCCAGAGACGGGGCTCGGCGTGGCGATCAACGATCGCCTGCGGCGGGCGGCAGCACCGCGTCCATGATAGAAAGCGCCGTCATGACGCCGCCCCCCCTCAATGCTCCGACGCCCGGCCTGCTCGACGCGCTCGCGGGCATCGTGGGCAGCGCGCACGCGCTGCGCCCGGACGACGACCGGCAGGCGCGCTACCTCAGCGAATGGCGCGACCGCTACGTCGGCCGCACGCCGCTCGTGTTGCGCCCCAAGACCGCGCAGGAGGTGTCGGCGATCCTGAAACTCTGCAACGAGGCGCGCGTCGGCGTCGTGCCCCAGTCCGGCAACACGGGCCTCGTCGGCGGACAGATCCCGCACGAGGCGGCGACCGAGATTGTGGTCTCTTGCGACCGCATGACCGCCATCCGCGAGATCGACGGCGACGGCCTCGCGCTCACCGCCGAAGCCGGCGTCACGCTCGCCAAGGTCCAGGCCACGGCCCGCGAACAGGATCTGATGTTCCCGCTCTCGATGGCGTCGGAGGGCAGCGCCTGCATCGGCGGCAACCTGGCGACAAACGCCGGCGGGGTCGCCGTGCTCGCACACGGCACGGCGCGCGCGCTCGTGCTCGGCCTCGAGGTCGTCCTCGCCGACGGCCGCGTTCTGGCGGACCTGAAGACCCTGAAGAAGGACAACACCGGCTACGACCTGAAGGACCTGTTCATCGGCTCGGAAGGCACGCTCGGGTTCATCACGGCGGCGACGCTGCGGCTGGTGCCGGTCCCGGCCGATTCAGCGACCGCACTGGTCGCACTCTCCTCGCCGGACGCCCTCGTGCCGCTGTTCGGTCTCGCAAGCCGCCGCGCGGGGCCACTTCTCACCGCTTTCGAGTTCATGTCGGCCCGCGCGCTCGAGTTCGCCGTGCGGCACGGACAAGGTGCGGCTCCGCTTGCGGACCCGTCCGCTCCGTGCAGCGCGCTCCTCGAAGTGTCCGCGGCCGAGCCGGACCGCGCGCAACCGCTGCTCGAGGCGATCCTGACGGAGGCCGCAGCCGCGGGCCTCGTCACCGAGGCGCGGCTCGCCGCCTCGCGTTCGCAGCAGGCCGCGCTCTGGCACCTGCGCGAACAGATGTCGGATGTGCAGAAGCATGAAGGCGGCTCCATCAAGCACGACGTCTCGCTGCCGGTGGCGCGCATCCCCGAGTTCCTGGCGCGCGCGGCCCTTGTCGTGGAGCGCATCTGCCCCGGCGCGCGCCCGGTGCCGTTCGGCCATCTCGGCGACGGCAACGTGCACTACAACGTCTCGCAGCCCGTGGGCATGGACAAGGTCCGCTTCCTCGCCCTGTGGGAGACGATGTCCGAAGCAATCCACGATCTCGTTGCCGGCATGGGCGGCTCGATCTCCGCCGAGCACGGCATCGGCCGCATGAAGCGCGGCGAACTCGAACGCCTGAAGGACCCGGTCGCGCTCGACCTCATGCGCCACATCAAGGCGGCCTTCGATCCCAACGGGATCATGAACCCCGGCAAGGTGCTCTAGATCACGAGATTGCGGCCGCGCTACCACACGCCGCGCGTGAACCCGGTGGCGAGGTAGCCCCAGAGCGTCGGCGGGAAATACTGCCGCGAAGGCAGATCGATCGGGCGCGGCGCAAGCCGACCCTGAAGCGCATCCTCGATCGCACGCGCAAAGAGCGGCAGCGCATGCGCGGCCTGGAGATACTGGTAGCTGGCGATCGTATCCTCCGAGTCGAACGTCACGCGCGCCTGGTAGAGCACGTCGCCCGTGTCGACGCCGGCGTCGACGAGGTGCACGGTGACGCCGGCGTTCTCCGCGTCCCCTTCCGCGAGCGCCCAGTAGCCCGGATGCTGGCCGCGATACTTCGGATTGATCCCGGCGTGATAGTTGATGAACGGCGCGGGCACCGCTGCAAGCGTGGCGGACTTGAGGATCCGCGTGCCGTAGACGGCGATGACACCTGGGGCCAGCGACTGCAACAGCGCCCGGCACTCGGTCGAGTTGACGGAGGGCACAGGGTGGACCGTCACCTGCCGCGGCGGCGCCGGATCAAGACCGTGCGTGCGCCGGATCTCGGCAATCCGCCGGCTGTTCGGCCACAGCACCCGCTGCGCCAATCCGAAGCCGACCTGACCGATAGCCGTGATCCATCCGAGCTTGCGGGCGCGACGGCGGATGACCTCCGCCTTCGACTCCGGCTTCTCCTCGATGACCGTCAAAGGCCCCAATCGCGCGGCGAGCCCGTTAACGACGATGTTCGCCAGCACCCCGCCCGCCGTGAGCACGACGATGGGACCTTTTCGATTTCGATCAGCCTCTCCGGTCTGCCGGGACATTGCGAGCCTGCCTGAGCCAGGACGCGACACGCCCCTCGGGCGGCCGCCTGCAGGCCGGGATTCGAGCAAAGTCCGTGCCAGGACGTATCGGTGCCCTGCGGACGGGCCGGCCTTTTGTATCGCCCTTTTCTGCACCGTCACCGCAGCAAGGGCGAAAGGGGCATGACATGCACCCCCCATCGTAATCGCCCGCGGCGGGGTCTGCGCGAGCACTAGCTTGCGCGCAACTGAATTGCTTGCGCGGATCGCGGCCTGCGCCGCGATGACGTCAGGGGTGGGTGAAACGCCCAGCCACCCTCACGTCATGGTCGGCTTGAACCCGGTCATGACGTGATGGGAAGGCACGATGCCATTGGCCAGGGACGACGTTGCCGAAGGGCGCGCTCCGCTCTCACCGCACCGTCACCCCCGCGGCGGCGGGGGTCCGCGCAAGCGGCGTACGGGGATCTGAAATGGCTCGCGCGCATCGCCCGGCGGGGGATGACGCCGGTTAAGGGACGGGCGGGCCGCTTAGCGCCGTTGCGTGGCCTTCACGGCCTTCAGCTCGTCGGCGATGCGGTGCGACTGCGACGGCCAGCTGGCTGCGACCCAGTCGTCGGTGCCGAACAGCCAGTACCAGAAGCGGTTGCGGCGGTAGTATCGCTCGACCGTCACGCGATGCATGTTCTCCACGGTGCCGGACAGCCCGTCGAGAACGCCGCCGATGCGCTGCTGCTCGCTCTCGATGAGCGCCACGCGCGGCGTCATGGCCGTGACGCCACTGAGGACGGTGGTGGCGGCGGCTTTCAAATCCTCGCGCACCGCGTCCACCCCGAGGCGTCCGTCCGTGCGCCACTGCTCGATATTGCCGGCCAGGGTGTGCTGGTTGGCGTTGAGCTTCACCACCGCGTCCTGAATCTCGGTGAGCTCGTCGCGGCCCGCGGTCTGCGTCTCGATCACCTTCTGCAGCGTGTCTGAGACGAGCTGCTCGATTGCGGCGACGCGATCGCCGAGCCCGCGCAGGGCTTCCTCGGCCTGCTTCTGGCGGCTTTCGAGGAACGTGCGGACCTCGACGACCCGGTCGCTGACCGGCGTCAGCGCGCTCGCAAGCCCCGAGCGCTGCGTCTCCACAGCCTGCGCGAGAAGGCCGACCTCGCCGCGCAACGCCGCCCCGGTCTCCGCGCTGCGCGTGCGCTCGCCGGCCAGCATCTTCTCCAGCCGGTCCAGGCGGTCGGAAAGATCACGCCCCGTCCCCTCTCCCTCGCGGGACAGAACAGCTTCCTCGATGATCTCCAGGCGATGGAGCAGCGGTGCGAGATCGGCCGGCGCCGATCTGCCCTTGAGGTTTGCGCGCAGGTCGTTCTCGATCGAGGCGAGCGCCAGGGAGAACTGCTCGAAGCCGGCGGTCACCGACCGCTCTATGGTGCCGACCCGCTCGACCACGGGGGCGAGATCGACGTGGCCCGAAAGCGAGCGCAGGCCGGTCACGTCACGCTGCAGGTCCTGCAGCAGTCCGCCGAACGACTTGCGCTCGGCGCCGAGCTCGGATTTGAGCCCGCGCAGCATTTGCTCCACCGCGTCGAGACGCGAGTTCTGGATGTCGTCCACCGCCGGGCCCTGATAGTCGGCGCGAGACACACGCGGGGCCGGAGCGGGAGCGGGCTCGCGCGGCGCGTCGGCATAGTACGACGAGCCGTACGACGGCGCGGCCGTCAGGCGCGGATTGACGCGGACGAGCAGGCTCAGCCCCGGCAGGTCGGGCTCGACATCGAGCATCAGGTGCAGCAGATCGTCGACCGACGCCGGTGCATTGCGCCGCGAGGCGATGTGGCTCGCCGCCCGCAGAACATGCTCGAGCTCCTCGGAATGGCGCGGGGCACCCTTGCCGTTGGTGAGGCCGACCGGCAGTTCGCTGGCGATTACAGTCGCGCTCTCGCGCCGCAGGGCGGCGACGCGTATGCCGCGGGCTTCGAGAACGTCGGTCGCGGCGTCGATGCGCGTCAGGGCATGGAGAAGATGCTCGAGCCGGACCTCGCCCGACCGGTGCGCCAGCGCAACGTCATAAGCATGGTTGACGCAGGCCAGAACGACCTCGTCGACCCAGATCGGCCCCGGCGCGTAGGCGCCGCGAGCCCGCGGCTCGTAAGGCGGGGGCGGCACCTCCGGTGCGCCCATGCTCCAGGTGCGCGGCGTGCGCAGATCCAGGTCTCCGCCTCGGTAAGCCATACTCGTCACTCCTCGTCGCGATACGTGCCGGTCTGAGCGGCCAACAGGGACACGGGCGGCATATCGCCGTCGTGCGCAGAAGATGCCCTTGCCTGCAACGGACGCCCAATCCCCCACCGGTGCCCGAGCGCCCCTGGCACGGCATTGATCCGGGGGGAGAATAGTCGCTTCTGCCGGAGGGGGCGAGGGGGCCCGTTGGTTCGTCGTCGGATTGGTGAATAGGGGGACACTGCGGCAGCTCAATGGCTTGGCCCAAAACGCTCATATCCGGTGCGGCTGCGGCCTGCGGCCACTCCGCCGGGCTGCGGAGGTCGGATCCCTCGTTGCGCGGGGCATTGAGGCGTAAACTGACGGCCACAACGGCACCCTCGATGGCGGTTGCATGGTCGGAAAGCGAGGGTCGTCTTGCTGCCCAGAATCTTATGCTAAAGGGACGGTTGTGAGGCAGCAAAGGCGTTCGCTCTCGCGCCGCACGGCTCTCCTCACCGTCACGCCACGCGGAAAGCAAACTTGCCAGCACGCACGATCATGTCACCGCCCGGACAGCCAGCCGGCTTGCGTGGCCCGGGAGGGCGTCACGGACCGCGCCGCTGGCTCTGCCGCGGCCGGCTGATCGGTCTCGCGTCTGCCGTCGTATTTGCGGCACCGGCTCCGGCCCAGGAGTCCAAGCCCTACGACGAGCCGTTGCTGCGATTGGCCGAGATCCTTGGCGCGGTGCACTACCTGCGCGAGCTCTGCTCGGCCAACGAAGGCCAGCTCTGGCGTCAGCACATGCGCACGCTGATCGATGCGGAGACGGCGAGCGCCCAGCGCAAGGCGCGCATCACGCGCAGCTTCAACCAGGGCTACCGCAACTACAGCCGCACTTATACGACGTGCACGCCATCGGCCCAGACGCAGATCGACCGCTTCATGGCCGAAGGTGTCGAGATTGCCGAAACGCTCGCCGAAAAAACGCCCTAGCGAAATGTCCGCGTGCGGATGAATCTCTCTGCTCGCAGCGCCGGCGCTCACATTGGCCGGAAGGCGCGCCAATCGCAGTTTACCCTGAATTGCTGCTACAGCCGCAAAATCGCGGCGAGCGTGATAAGCGCAAGATGAGGAGCCGCGCGCGCTCGCAGCGGGGGATAAGCACGGGCGCGGATGGGTGGGAGAGAAAAAGAATGAATCCGGAAGCACGCGAACTCGCAGATAGCGAAGACAAAAGCTTCAAGGCCCTGGGACTGATCCTCGCGGCGTGGGACGAGGGGACGGAGTGCGGGGTGGCCTCCGAGCAGATGGCTTATGCCGCCCTTTTCGCGGCCCTCACCGATCTTGTCTCGCTCTATGGCGAAGACGCCGTTGTCACGCTCGCACGCGGTCTCGAAAGACGTCTCGTCCAGGGCGAGTTCACCCTCGGCCGGATCATCCAGTAGGTTCTCCACCCGCTCGCAGGGATGGAGGGCTAGAAGCCGACGCCCATCCCATACTTGAGCACCATCTCACCGATCAGGACGCCGCCGAACAGGACGAGCGCCAGACCGGCGATGCGGTTGATGGCCTGCAGGTGCTCGGCATCGACGAGATGGCGGAAGCGGCTGATAAGGTTCGACAAAAGGATCCACCAGGCGAGGCTGCCGGCCATGATGGCAGCGACCATGGTCAAGGCGTCGATCGTGGAATGGACCTCCACGAACGTCGACACGCCGCCGAAGATCGCAAACAGCCCGAGCACGGCGCCGGGGTTCGTGATGGTGAGGAAGAACGTCTGCGGGATGTCCCAGACGAAATCGCGCAACGAAGTCTTCTCCGGATCGGCGTGCCTGTCGGTCGCGATCGGCGGCAGGGTCATGTAGAGCTTGATGCCGAAGGCGATGAGCGCCAGGCCGCCCACGATCTGGATGGCCACGCGGTGGTGCTCGATGGCGCCGGAGACGGCGCCGACGCCGAGCGCCGCGAACAGCGCGATCGTGCCGTCGCCCAGCACCGCGCCGATGCCCGCGGCCAGTCCACCGAAGAAGCCCCGCTCGATGCCGCGCTGGATGCAGAGCACGTTCACCGGGCCGACGGGGGCCGCGACGAGGATGCCGATCACCAGGCCAACCGGGATGATGAGGGGATTAGGAATGAATTCCATGAGGTCCCTGTCCGGCCCTTCCTGAAGAGCTGCGGCTGGCCGCGGCACGCCAGGTCCGCCTTGGGCGCACAAGCAAGAAAGCGCCCCGGACGCGGGCAGACTTTATGCCGTCGATTGGTAGTGAGCGGGTCGGCGATTGTCCATGATCTCGGTCGGCCTACGAGGTCCTACGGACGGGAGCGGCGCGCCCCTGCCGCGGCCGCCGTCGGGTGCGGCTGAGGAGTGGAGACCGCACGGCAACCTCCGTCGCTGCAACATGAATCTCAAGGCCCGCGCGCGCCCCGGCATGCTGCGTTGCGGCAAAACGTCAAAAGACCTCTGCGGCCCAAGGGTTCCCTCGTTGGCTTAACTCTGTTAGGGAGCACAAGCAGACTGCATCCCACCTGGGGCCGAGGTGGATCCGCATGCGATGGAGCCGCGTCCGGCCCGCTCCTCAGTACCAGTCGAAGGGTTCGTGTCATGAGAGTTCGTCGTCTCGCCGCGGCAGCCGGATTGCTGATCGCGTTGTCATCGCCTGCGTTCGCAGAAATTCCCGGCGCCTATGGCATGTGGGGAGATACGCCGCACTCCAAACCAATGACGGGCGGCGGCACGGGCTTCTTCGGTCCCAAGAAGCAGAAGCCCGGCATGGCCGCGCCTCAGTTCGGCCAGCCCTTCAACGGCAAGCCGAAGGCCCTCATGCAGGGCGGCGGCAAGCCGTCGATTGCGGCCAAGAGCCCGCAGGTCGTCGCGTACGGCGGTGGATTTGCGAAGGGATCCGTCGTGGTCGATCAGTCGAAGAAGAAGCTCTACTACGTGCTTGGCGATGGCAAGGCCTATGCCTACCCCGTCGCGGTCGGCAAGAAGGGCTTCAAGTGGACCGGCTCGCAGAAAGTATCGAAGGTCGTCTCCTGGCCCGACTGGGTGCCGCCGGAGGAGATGCGCCAGCGCAAGCCCAACCTGCCGGTGAAGATGACGGGCGGCATCAATAATCCGCTCGGCGCCAAGGCGATCTATCTGGGCAGCTCGCTCTACCGCATCCACGGCACCAACGATAACGGCTCGATCGGCACGGAAGCCTCCTCGGGCTGCATCCGCATGTACAATGGCCACGTGGTGCATCTGGCCAAGCTCGTCGACGTCGGCACGAAGGTGCACGTCATCCGCTGAGTGGAACGGCAGCTAACGAAGAAGCATAAGGGCCGCCTGGAAACCCGGGTGGCCCTTCTTCTTTTTTGCCAGCGTCTTGCCAGCCTGCCGCGCCGGAGCGGTATCTAGCGCACCAGGGGGTAGAGCAGGTCGTGCAGGGGCGAGCTGCCGGGCAGGAGGTTGATGCCCATCGCCGATTTGACGAGATAGAGGCCCGCCACCGACACCGCGGCCGCAACGGCGATCAGCGGAGCGCGCCACACGGCCCGGACCGCCGAACCGGGCGGGGCCGTCGTGACGCGCGCGCATGTCGTGACGAGAGACTGGGAGGGAGGGGTCGAAGGCATCGTCTCGATCATTGAGGCCGGGAGGATCGGCGGCGCGGCCGGCAGCTGGCCCGACAACACCCCGAAAACTTCCGGCAACGCTTCGCGACAAGAGCAAGGCCGATGCCAACACCACGCCGGACCAAGCACCGGCGAACACTCAAACGTCATAGAAGCGCACGGGCTCGCCGAAGCCCGATTTCACGATCTCTCCCTGCCACATGACGCGCCGTCCGCGCACGAACGTGCCGACCGGCCAGCCCGTCACCGCTTTACCATTGTAGGGCGTCCACCCCACGCGGCTCTCGATCCAGCGGTCGCGGATCGTTTCGCGACGTTTCAAATCGACCACGGTGAGATCCGCGTCCCACCCTACCGCCAGGCGCCCCTTGCCGCGGCTGCCGAAGAGCCGCTGCGGCCCATGGCTCGTCAGGTCGACGAAGCGTTGCAGCGACAGCCGGCCCGCGTTGACGTGATCGAGCATGATCGGCACCAGCGTCTGCACGCCGGTCATGCCGGAGTGGGAGCCCGGATAGGCGTGATCCTTCTCCTCGCGCGTATGCGGCGCGTGATCGGAGCCGAGCACATCGACGACGCCGTCGGCCAGCGCCTTCCAGATCCGCTCCCGGTGGCGCTTGTCGCGGATGGGCGGGTTCATCTGGACGTAGGTGCCGAGCTCCTCGTAGCACTCCGGCGCGGCGAGCGTGAGGTGATGCGGCGTGACCTCCACGCTGGCCCACTCCTTGTGCGCCTCGAGAAAATCCATCTCCTCCGCCGTGGAGACGTGCAGAATGTGGACGCGGCGCCGATGGCGCTCCGCGAGCGCGACGAGACGCTTCGTGGCGAGCAGCGCGGCTTCCGCGTCGCGCCAGACGGGATGCGAGGCGGGGTCGCCCGGCACGCGCAGGTCCATGCGCGCCTTCAGCCGGCCCTCGTCCTCGGCGTGGAACGATGCGCGCCGGGAGATGCCCGCGATGATCCGCTCCAGCGACGGCGGATCGTCGACCAGCAGGCTGCCGGTCGAGGAGCCCATGAACACCTTGATGCCGGCCGAGCCTTCGAGGCGCTCGAGCGCCGGGATGTCTTCGATGTTGTCGCGCGTGCCGCCGACGAAGAAGGCGAAATCGCACAGCATGCGGTGGCGCGCGGCGCCGACCTTGGCCGCGAGCGTCGCCGCACAGGTCGTGAGCGGGGCGGTGTTCGGCATCTCGAACACGGCCGTCACGCCGCCTGCCACCGCGGCGCGGCTGCCCGTTTCCAGATCCTCCTTGTGGGTGAGGCCGGGCTCGCGGAAATGGACCTGCGTGTCGATGACGCCCGGCAGCACATGGAGCCCCTTCGCCTCCAGGGTGTCGAGCGCCTTCGCCGAGCGGAGCTCGCCCAGCGCGACGATGCGCCCGTCGCGGATGCCGATATCGCGGACGCCCTCGCCATCGTGATTGACGACAGTGGCGCCTTTGATGAGAACGTCGAGCGGTGCGGTCATGCGGCGGCGATCCTCGGAGGGTGGAGACGGTGGCGATGGCGGCGCCGCTTGCCATGCCACGGCCGGGCGCCTTACGTACTGGGCCTAGATAGCAATCCCGGGCCCACATGACGAGCCAGATGAAGATCGCCGTTCTGCCCGACCGCGGCGTCGTGTCCGTAAGCGGCCCCGACGCGCTGAAGCTGCTGCAGGGACTCGTGACCAACGATGTCGCGCAGCTCGATACGGCGCCTGCGATGCACTCCGGCCTGCTCTCGCCGCAGGGCAAGATCCTGTTCGACTTCTTCGTCGTCCGCACGCGTGACGGCGCGCTTCTCGAGGTTGCGCGCGACCGGGCCGCCGACCTCGTCAAGCGGCTGAAACTCTACAAGCTCAGGGCGGACGTCTCGATCGCGGACGTTTCTGATGCGCATGCGGTTCTGGCCCTCTTCGGCCCCGGCGCACATCTCGACGACCCACGCGCCTATCCCGATCCGCGCCTGCCGGCTCTCGGCTGGCGGGCCATCGTCGCGGCGGGCGAGCCCATGGACGCATCCGCAGACGCGGCGGACTACCACCAACAGCGGATCGCCCTCGGCGTTCCCGAAGGCGGGCGCGACTACGCGTTCGGGGATGCCTTCCCGCACGAGGCGCTGTTCGACCAGCTCAACGGCGTCTCCTTCACCAAGGGATGCTACGTCGGCCAGGAGATCGTCTCGCGCATGGAGCATCGCGGCACGGCGCGCAGCCGCGTCGTGCCCGTCGTCGCGGCGGGCGGCGCATTGATTTCCGGAACGCCCGTCCAGGCCGGCGATATCGAGATCGGGACCGTCGGCTCGGTCGCTGGTGACCGGGGCCTCGCGCTGATCCGGCTCGACCGGGCCGCGGACTTCGCCGCGAAGGGCGTCGCGCTCCGGGCCGGACAAGCCGAGATCACGCTTGCCGTTCCCGATTGGGCGAGCTTCAAGCCGGTCGCGGGCCGCGGCTAAGATCGCACTTGCCTGCGGCGCAGGGCCGGATCACATACGACGACGCTTCATGGACGCATATCCGTGGCCAAGGTTGATTCCAAAATCGCGCGCTGCCCGTGGCGCGGCATCGAGGATCCGCTCTATGCGCGCTATCACGACGAGGAGTGGGGCGTGCCCCACGCCAACGAGCGCCGCCTGTTTGAAAAGCTCGTTCTGGAAGGGTTCCAGGCGGGCCTCTCGTGGCTCACCATCCTGCGCAAGCGCGACGCCTTCCGCCGCGCCTTCGAGCGCTTCGACCCGGAGCGCATCGCGCGCTATGGAGAGAAGGACATCGCGCGCCTGATGCAGGATGCCGGCATCGTGCGCAACCGGCTGAAGATCGAGGCGACGATCGACAACGCGCGCGCCTTCCTCGCTCTCTCGGAGCACACGACGTTTGCCTCGTTCCTGTGGTCGCACATGGACGACGGTCCGATCCTCAACCGGTTCACGCGCCTCACGGAGATCCCGGCCGAGACGCCGGAATCAAAGCGACTCTCCAAGGCGCTCAAGGGCGCCGGCTTCCGCTTCGTCGGACCGACCACGATCTACGCCTATATGCAGTCCGTCGGGCTCGTGAACGATCACCTCGTCGGCTGCCCGCGCCACGCGGCCTGCGTGGCCCTGCACCGCTCCTTCAAGCAGCCCTGACGCCCCAGGAAGGCGACGCCATGTCCGCATCCGGAAGCAAGAGGAGCGATGACAGCGCAACGGCGGCACCGCGTCCGCGCGCGTGGCAACGGATGCTGTCGGGGCGGCGCCTCGATCTGCTCGACCCCTCGCCCGACGACATCGACATCGCCGACATCGCGCACGGGCTGGCGCGCGTCGCGCGCTGGAACGGCCAGACGTCGGGCGACCACGCCTTCTCCGTCGCCGAGCACGCGCTCCTCGTCGAGGAGATCGTCTGCGACCTCAACCCGCACCGGCAGGCGAGCGATGCGCTCGCGGCCCTGCTGCACGACGCACCCGAATACGTGATCGGCGACCTCATCAGTCCCTTCAAGACCGCGATCGGGCTAGACTACAAGGCCTTCGAACTGCGCATCCTCGGCGCGATCCATCGGCGGTTCGGGCTGCCCGCCATATTGCCGCCCCATCTCACCGCCGCAATCAAGGCCGCCGACCGCGTTGCGGCGTATTACGAGGCGACGCGGCTTGCTGGCTTCACCGAGGACGAGGCGCTCGTCTACTTCGGCGAGCCCGGCGGATTGAGTGCGGGGCTCTCGCACAAGCTTCAATCGCTCGCAGCCTCCCCGACGGAGGAAGCGGAAGGCCGCTTCCTCCAGCGCTTCGAGGCGCTCTATCGGCCCTGACGACGATGTGCGGAGCGGGAACGAAGTGGCGGCCAAAACGCTTGTACGCGGCCGGGGAATAATCGCGACGGTCGCCCGTTAGCTACGACAGAAGGCGGCCCGGCGGCGTCTAGTTGCACGTCCTGCCCCGGCGGCCCTGTCCATCCAACGCTCTAGAGACGGGAGAACAGGCCCATGGTATCCGACGCGAATGTGCGGCGTATCCCGCGCGAGAGCCTCGAGCGTCAGCACCCGAAAGGGAGTTCGATGCGCCAAGAAGCCCCGGCCGTTGAGATCGGCCTCAATGCAGCCATCGTGGCGGTACTGGACAACGAGCCGGTCGTTCTCGTCGTGCGCGAGGACGGCAGCGCGGCCCAGGACAGCCTGCCCTCCGGCCCGTTCTCGCCGCTCGTGCATCGTACGCTCGAAAGCGGTCTGAGGGCCTGGGTCACGGAGCAGGCCGGCATCGAGCTCGGCTATGTCGAGCAGCTCTATTCCTTCGGCGACCGCGGCCGCCACGCGCAGCCGGGCGATGCCATGCCGCACGTGGTCTCGATCGGCTATCTGGCGCTCACCGACGCGAGCCATATCGGGGAGGCCGAGCGCGGCTCGTGGCGGAGCTGGTATCACTACTTCCCTTGGGAGGACTGGCGCAAAGGACGGCCGCAGATCCTCGACACCGAGATCTTTCCGCGCCTGAAAGAGTGGGCACAGCGTCCCCAGCAGACCACGGAGCCTGCGCGGCCGGTCGCCCGCCATGACCGCATCCGCATGTGCTTCGGCGTCGATGGCGGCGCGTGGGACGAGGAGAAGGTGCTCGACCGCTACGAGCTGCTCTACGAGGCGGGCCTTGCCGAGGAAGCCCGCCGTGACGGACGCGAGGCTGCACTCGCCTGGTCACCCGTGCCGCGTTTCGGCGCCATGATGCGCTACGATCACCGCCGCATCCTGGCGACCGCCATCGGCCGCACGCGCGCGAAGATCAAGTATCGGCCGGTGATCTTCGAGCTGATGCCGCCCGAGTTCACCCTGTTCGAGCTGCAGCGGACGGTGGAGGCCATCCTCGGACCGCATCTCCACAAGCAGAACTTCCGCCGCCTTGTCGAAGGCGCGGGGCTCGTCGAGCCGACGGGCGAGATGAAGACGCGCACCGGCGGAAGGCCCGCCAAGCTCTACCGCTTCCGCAAGGAGGTGCTGCTCGAGCGGCCGGCTCCCGGCGTGCGCGTCAAGCCCGGTCGGGTGTAGGAGGCTTTGCTGCGACGGGCTGACCATCGCCCATCGCAGCTTTTTTCATGCCAGTTTCATGCGAGCGTGAAGACGGGGTTCCGCCGTTTCATCTCAGGCGCCGGATCAGTGCCAGCGAACAACCGGCCCAGCGGAGCGTCGCAAAGAATTTGCGTCACGGCCAGGCATTCCACTGGAAATGCAAGACGTGATCCCTTAAATTAAGCATGAGAGTGCTCGAATAGAGCATAAGCAAGGGCCGCCCGCAAGGGTCGGGATTGTTTTAGGCTCCGAATATGCTCGTGTTGAGCATTATAGGTGAAACACGGAGATTACAGGTTAGATGGTGCAGGTGACCCTTCCCTTGAGCCGTTCGGCTGCCGCCACTGCCGCACGTCCGTTCGCGAGGGCTGAGCCGGACCACGGCATTCGCTTCACGCCCGGTCTCGCGCGCGAGCTGGCGCCGATCTATCAGCGCATGAAGCGCATCGTGACTCCGATGGAGTGGGTAGAGTATGCGCCGCTCGTGAAGGCCATCAACGACCTCAAGGCCGAGCGGGGCGCAGTCGTCCTCGCCCACAACTACATGACGCCCGAGATCTTCCACGGCGTCTCGGACTTCCGCGGCGACAGCCTGCAGCTCGCCCGCGAGGCGGCGAAGGCGAAGGCGGACATCATCGTCCAGGCCGGCGTCCACTTCATGGCCGAGACCTCGAAGCTGCTCTCGCCCGACAAGACCGTGCTGATCCCCGACCTGCGCGCGGGCTGCTCGCTGGCCGCTTCCATCACGGCTGACGACGTGCGCCTCCTGCGCGAGGCCTATCCCGGCGTGCCGATCGTCACCTACGTCAACACGTCCGCGGCCGTGAAGGCGGAATGCGACATCACCTGCACGTCCGCCAACGCGGTCAAGGTCGTCGAGAGCCTCGGAGCGCCGCGCGTCCTTCTCATCCCGGACGAATACCTGTCGAAGTACGTTCAGTCGCAGACCGACGTCGAGATCATCGCTTGGCGCGGCCATTGCGAGGTGCACGAGCGCTTCACGGCGGAGGAGCTCGAGACCTATCGCGACGCGAACCCGGGCGTGAAGATCATCGCTCATCCCGAGTGCCCTCCGGATGTCATCGGCGTGGCCGACTTCACGGGTTCGACCTCGGGCATGATCAATTGGGTCAAGACCAACAGGCCGCGCAAGGCGCTGCTCGTCACCGAGTGCTCGATGGCCTCCAACGTGGCCGACGAGGCGCCGGACGTCGAGTTCGTGCGTCCGTGCAATCTGTGCCCGCACATGAAGCGCATCACGCTCCAGGCCATCTACGAGAGCCTGCGCGACCTGAAGTACGAGGTCACCGTCGATCGCGATGTCGCCGAGCGGGCGCGCCGTGCGGTCGAGCGCATGGTGAACCTCAACAACTGATCCTGCCCCCGGCCCGGGGGCCGACGAGCGAGGTGGCGCATGGCCAAGCGCGTCCGGAACGGAAAATTCAGGGGCTTCGCCAAGCCGGCGCAGCCGCTCGGCCCGGGTGACATCGTCATCGTGGGTGCGGGCCTTGCCGGGCTCTATACCGCCCTCAAGCTGGCGCCGCTGCCGGTCACGATCGTCGCGGCGGCACCGCTCGGGGAAGGGGCCTCGAGCGCGTGGGCGCAGGGCGGCATCGCGGCCGCGGTCGGCGAGGGTGACACGGCGGAGGCGCATGCGCGCGATACCGTCGCGGCGGGCGCCGGCATCGTCGATCCATCCGTCGCCCGCACGGTCGCCGGGGAGGCCGGCGCGCGCATCCGCGATCTCTTGACCTTCGGGGTGCCGTTCGACCGCGACCTTGAAGGTCACTTCGTGCTGTCGCGGGAGGCGGCGCACTCGGCCAAGCGCATCGTGCGCGTCGAGGGAGACCGCGCGGGTGCCGCGATCATGCAGGCGCTCATCGCCGCCGCGCGCGCGACGCCCTCGATCCGCGTGCTCACCGGCCACGAGGCGGAAGACCTCGTCGTCGAGGGCGGCCGCGTCGTGGGCGTCAGGCTCGCGCGCGGCGAGACGCGCGGGCTCGGCAGCTACGAGCTGATCCCCGCCAGCGCGGTCGTGCTCGCGACCGGCGGCGTCGGCGGCCTCTTTGCGGTCACCACCAACCCGGCCTATGCGCGCGGCGAGGCGCTCGCCTTCGCCGCCCGCGCCGGCGCCGTCATCGCCGACCCGGAATTCGTCCAGTTCCACCCGACCGCCATCGACATCGGTGCCGACCCCGCGCCGCTGGCGACGGAAGCCCTGCGCGGGGAAGGCGCCCATCTCGTCAACCGGGCGGGCGAGCGCTTCATGCTGGCGCATCATCCCGACGCCGAGCTCGCCCCGCGCGATATCGTGGCGCGCGGCGTATTCGCCGAGATCGTCGCCGGGCGCGGCGCGTTCCTCGATTGCCGGACGGCGATCGGCGCGCGCTTTCCTAAGACCTATCCCACCGTCTACGCCCACTGCCGCGCCGCCGGCATCGATCCCGTCACGGATCTCATCCCGGTGGCGCCCGCCGCGCACTACCACATGGGTGGTATCGCCACCGACAGGAGCGGGCGCACGAGCGTCGAAGGCCTGTGGGCGGCGGGCGAAGTGGCCTCCACCGGCCTGCACGGCGCCAACCGGCTCGCGTCCAACTCGCTCCTGGAAGCAGTCGTCTTCGGCGGACGCGTGGCCGACGACATCCGCTCGCTCGTTCCGCCCACCGATGCGGCGCCGATCGCCGAGCTGCGCCTCGTCCGCGGCGGCAAGGTCGTCGACCTCAGGCTGCGCGCGGACGGCATCCGGCGCATTCGCCGCCTCATGAGCGACACCGTCGGCGTCGTCCGCGATGCCCGGGGACTGAAGCACGCGCTGTCGACCTTGCGCGACATCGAGGCGGAGGCGGCGGGCGATGCGGTGGTCGCGAACATGGCACTGGCGGCGCGGTTCATTGCTGCGGCAGCGCTCGCCCGCAAGGAAAGCCGCGGCGGCCACTTCCGCAGCGACTATCCGGCGGCCGAGCCGCGCCTGGCGAAGCGCACGTTTATGACGCTCGACGATCTGGCGTCGATCGAAAGCTCCGCGCTGTTGCGGCCGCGCCGCGCACGCACCGCCCTGGAGCTGTCGTTGTGAGCTGCCCGCGCCTGCCGAAAGGCTTGGTCGCTCGCGCGGTCGCCGAGGCGCTCGCGGAAGACCTCGGGCTTGCCGGCGACATCACCACGGACGCCACCGTTCCGGCCGAGGCAACGGCGGTCGCCGTGGTCACCGCACGCCAGCCGGGCGTGCTCGCGGGCCTCGATCTCGCCGAGGCCGCGTTTGCCGAGCTCGACCCGACAGTCCGCTTCGAGCGCCTGAAGCACGACGGCGATGCGCTCGCGGCGGGCGAGGCCGCGGCGCGCATCTCCGGCAACGCCCGCGCCATCCTCACCGGCGAGCGCGTCGCGCTCAACTACCTCGGTCGGCTCAGCGGCATCGCCACGCTGACGCGGCGCTACGTCGAGGCGATCGCCGGCACGAAGACCGCCATCGTCGATACGCGCAAGACGACGCCCGGCCTGCGCGCATTGGAGAAGTATGCGGTGCGCTGCGGCGGCGGACGCAACCACCGCACCGGCTTGTTCGACGCGATCCTCATCAAGGACAATCACATCGTGGCGGCGGGCGGCATCGAGGCAGCGATCGTGCGCGCGCGGGAAAATGCGGGGCACATGGTCAAGATCGAGATCGAGGTCGATACGCTGGAGCAGTTCGACCGCGTGCTGGCGCACAAGATCGACGTCGTCCTCCTCGACAACATGTCGCCGGCCATGCTGCGTGACGCGGTCGCTCGCGTCGCCGGCCGGGCGCTGACGGAGGCGTCGGGAGGTGTGACCTTGTCCACCGTGCGTGCGATTGCGGAAACCGGCGTCGACCTCATCTCCGTCGGCGCGCTGACCCACTCCGCACCGGTTCTCGACCTAGGCCTCGACTTTACGGCCTGAACCGAAAGAGACCCCCGCATCCGGGATCGGTCGCAGCGGCATTAGTCCATTCCGGTCTTACGACGCATCCGTGCTTGCTTTTGCCTCAATCCTGGCCAAAGTCGCAGCGAGCGCAGCATTCGACCGCCACGCGAGCACAACCGAAGGGTGTCATGACCTACGTCGTCGTCTGGGGACTGATCGCGATCACCGCCGCTATCATCGGCGGCATGATCGCGGCCACGAAGAACCGCGATTATTCGTCGTGGGCGGCGTGGTGCTTCGTGTTCCCGCCGCTCGTGATCGCGATCATCCTGACGCCGCGCAACCGCGGACCGGCCCCTCAGCGCCGCCGGCTCGGTGACGACGGCGATCCGGAGGGCCGCGTCCTCTGAGGACGCGGCGAGCGAGCGGCTCTCGCGGCGTCAGCTCGCACCGCGGCGACGCGCGGAGATGGCCGCGCGCGCGGCCGCCAGCCGCGCAATCGGCACGCGGAACGGCGAGCAGGAGACATAGTCGAGCCCGAGATCGTGGAACAGGGCGACCGACTGCGCGTCGCCCCCGTGCTCGCCGCAGATGCCGATCTTGAGATCGGGCCTGCCGGCGCGCCCGCCCGCCACTCCGATGCGGACCAGCTCACCGACGCCGCCTTCGTCGATGGCGACGAACGGATCCTGGTCGAAAATTCCCTTGCCCGCATAGTTGGACAGGATCGGCGCCGCATCGTCGCGCGACAGCCCGAGGCAGGTCTGCGTCAGATCGTTCGTGCCGAACGAGAAGAACGCCGCTCCGCCGTTTCCTTCGCTCAACGTCTGAGCGCATAGAGCGGCCCGCGGCAGCTCGATCATCGTGCCGATCCGGTAGTCGGGCGCGCGCCCCGTCTCCCGTTCGATCTCCTCGGCCACGGAGCGGATGACCACGGCCAGGATATCGAACTCGCGCCGGTAGGCGACGAGCGGGATCATGATCTCGGGCCGGACCGGATGGCCGAGATCCTTCTCGGCCTCGAAGGCCGCCTCGAAGATGGCGCGCGCCTGCATCTCGGTGATCTCGGGATAGCGGATCGCCAGCCGGCAGCCGCGGAAGCCCAGCATGGGGTTGAACTCCGACAGCTCGGCGACGCGCGTCTTCAGCCGCTCCAGCGGCATGCCGAGCGCCTCCGCGATCGGCTTCAGCTCGGCCTCGTGCCGGGGCAGGAACTCGTGCAGCGGCGGATCGAGGAGACGGATGGTCACCGGCCATCCTTCCATGATGCGGAACAGCTCGACGAAGTCGGAGCGCTGCATCGGCAGAATTCTGGCAAGCGCCGCCCGCCGGCCCTTCTCGTCGCTGGCGCAAATCATCTCGCGCATGGCGAGAATGCGGGACGCCTCGAAGAACATGTGCTCGGTGCGGCAGAGCCCGATGCCCTCCGCACCGAGCTTGCGCGCCTGCAGCGCATCGCGCGGCGTATCGGCATTGGCGCGCACCTTGAGGCCGCGGAACGTATCGGCCCAGGCGATGAGCGTTGCGAAATCGGGCGACAGCTCTGGCTGCCTCATCGCCACGCTGCCGGCCAGTACCTCGCCCGTCGTGCCGTCGATGGTGATGATGTCGCCGCGCTGGAACGTGCGGCCGGCGGCGCGCACGATGCCCTGCCCGATGTCTATGCGCAGCGCGCCGGCGCCCGAGATGCACGGCAGGCCCATGCTGCGCGCCACGACGGCCGCGTGACTCGTCAGCCCGCCGCGCTGCGTCAGGACGCCGACGGAGGCATGCATGCCGTTGATATCCTCGGCACTCGTCTCGACGCGCACGAGGATGACGGGCCGGCCCTGCGCCCGCATCACCTCCGCCTCGTCGGGCGTCAGCACGATCTCGCCCGTCGCCGCGCCCGGAGAGGCCGGCAAGCCGCGCGCGATGACGTCCTTCGGCACGCCGGGCTCGATGCGCGGATGCAGCAGGTGGCTCAATGCCTGCGGCTCGACCATCATCACGGCCTCGTCGCGCGAAATGACCTGTTCGGCGACGAGATCGACCGCGATCTTCAGCGCGGCTTCCGCCGACCGCTTTCCGGACCGCGTCTGGAGCATCCAGACCTTGCTCTCTTGGATAGTGAACTCGACGTCCTGCATGTCGCGGTAATGCGCTTCGAGGCGCGCGAAGATCTGCTCCAGCTCGGCGAACGCCTGCGGCATCGCCGTTTCGAGCGAGGCCTCCGTGGCCTTGAGCTCCGCGCGGGCCCTCTGCGTCAGCGGCAGGGGCGTGCGGGTCCCGGCCACGATGTCCTCACCTTGCGCATTGGGCAGGTACTCGCCGTAGATCTCCTTGGCGCCCGTCGCCGGGTTGCGCGTGAAGGCGACACCCGTCGCCGACGTCTCGCCGCGATTGCCGAACACCATCGCCTGCACGGTCACGGCGGTGCCCATGTCATCGGGGATCGCGTGCATGCGGCGGTAGCTCTCGGCCCGCTCGTTGTGCCAGGAGCGCAAGACGGCGTGGATCGCGCCCCAGAGCTGCCCGGTGAGGTCCTGGGGAAAGTCGGCGCCGGTCTCGGAGCGGATCGCATCCTTGAAGAGCGCGATGATCTCGCGCCACTGGGCGGCGGAGAGCTCGGTGTCGGAGGACAGCCCGGTGAGGTTCTTGAAGTTGTCGAGAAGGTCGGCGAAGAGGCCGTGATCGACGCCGAGGACGACGTCGCCGTACATCTCGATGAAGCGGCGGTAGCTGTCGTAGGCAAAACGTTCGTCACCCGAGCGGCGGGCCAGGCCCTCGACGGTAACGTCGTTGAGGCCGAGGTTGAGGATCGTATCCATCATGCCCGGCATGGAGATCGCAGCCCCCGAGCGGACGGCGAGCAGGAGCGGCGTCTCGGCATCGCCGAACGTGGCGCCCGCCGCCCGGCCCGTCGCCGCCACAGCCTCCTCGACCTCATCGGCGAGGCCCTCGGGCAGGGCTTCGCCATGGGCGAAGTAATACCGGCAGACGCGGGTGGCGATGGTGAAGCCCGGCGGCACGGGAAGGCCGAGACGCGCCATCTCGGCCAGATTGGCGCCTTTCCCTCCGAGCTCCTCGGCGAGACCGGCATGTCCGTCCGTGCGGTCCGGACCAAACCTGTAGACCCAAGCTGGCATGGCGCCGCCGTTTCTGCTGAAGTGCCGCGCCACCGTCCGCCGGACGGCACGCCGCACGCTCGTCGCGACTTCAGGCCCTCGCGACATCGCCGTGTCGTGTTGGCATAGCAGGTCGCATCGAGCGGCAAAAGGCGGGCCCGGTCGCCTTGTAGCTGCCTCCGCTGCAACCGACTGAGCGAACGCGGCGCAACCTTGGAAGAGCATCCCATGAATCCGCATCTGCCCGCCGTCCTCGACCGCCTGGAAGAGAACCACGCGGCCGGTCTCGCCCGGCTGTTCGAGCTCTTGCGCATCGACAGCGTCTCAACCGACCCAGTGTTCGCGCCGTCGTGCCGGAAGGCGGCCGAGTGGTGCGCGGCAGCTCTCAGCGACATCGGCTTTGCGGCCTCCGTGCGCGACACGTCGGGACACCCAATGGTCGTCGGCCATGACCGCGTGGCGCGGGACCCGGGTGTCCCGCATGTGCTCTTCTACGGTCACTACGACGTGCAGCCGGCCGATCCGCTCGAGCTGTGGACGAGCCCGCCGTTCGAGCCGCGCATCGCTGAGGAGCCGGGCAACGGTCCGGTCATCGTCGCGCGCGGCGCGGAGGACAATAAGGGCCAGCTCATGACTTTCTTCGAGGCCGCGCGGGCCTGGAAGGAGGTGGCGGGCGAGCTACCGGTCGCGGTGTCCGTCATGCTGGAGGGCGAGGAGGAATGCGGCTCGCCCTCGCTCCCCGGATTTCTCGCGAGCGCCGGCGGGGAGCTGAAGGCCGACCTCGTGCTCGTCTGCGACACCGGCCAGTGGAACAAGGACACGCCCGCCATCACGACCATGCTGCGCGGGCTCGCCGGCACGGAAGCGATCGTCACCGGACCGTCGCGCGACCTCCATTCGGGCATGTACGGCGGCGCCGCGGTCAATCCGATCCGCGCGCTCGCCAAGGCGATGGCCTCGCTCCACGACGACGAGGGGCGCATCGCCATCAAGGGCTTTCTCGACGGCATCGTCCCGCTGCCGGCCGAGCAGACAGCGCAGTGGAGAGCGCTCTCCGCGGCGGCGGAAGGTCCCTTCCTCGCGTCCGTGGGCCTCACGACGCCCGCGGGCGAGCAAGGCTGCTCGCTGATCGAGCAGCTCTGGGCGCGTCCCACCGTCGAGTTCAACGGCATCACGGGCGGCTACCAGGGGATCGGCTCCAAGACGGTCATCCCGTCGAAGGCGTCGGTGAAGATCACCTGCCGGCTTGTGCCGGGCCAGGACCCGGACCGCTGCCTGAAGCTCCTGCAGGATCACATCCGCGCCAACCTGCCGGCGGACTGCACGGTCGAGTTCGTCGGCACGCGCGGCAGCGCGGCCATCGGCTTCGACACCTCGGCTCCCGCCGTCCGCGCGGCGGCCGCGGCGCTCGAGGCGGAGTGGGGACGGCCCGCCGTGATGATGGGCTGCGGCGGCTCGATCCCCATCGTCACGTCGTTCAAGGACGCGCTCGGCATGGACAGCCTGCTCGTCGGCTTCGGCCTCGACGACGACCGCATCCACAGCCCCAACGAGAAATACAACATGACGAGCTTCCGCAAGGGCGCCCGGAGCTGGGCGCGGATTCTGGCCGGGCTCGCCGCGGACCCGGCACGTCCGAGCAAGAGCTGACGCCCGGCGGGCATTGCGCGAACGCCGTCGATCGGTATGGTGCGCCCCGCATTCGAGAAGGATTGTTGCCCGTGCCGCCGTTCGCCCCCGTTCTCCGCGCCCTCGCCGCCGTCTTGGCGTTTGCCGGCTTTGCCGCCACCGCCGGCGCGCAGCTCCGCTGGGACGGCGACGGCGGCAACGGGCGGGCCGATCACGTCGCGGGGCGGTTCGACTACTATGCGCTGGTCCTCTCCTGGAGCCCGACCCATTGCTCGACGCCGGAGGCGGCCGACGACCAGCTCCAGTGCAACCGCCGCGACGGGCGGCGCTATGCCTTCGTGCTGCATGGGCTGTGGCCGCAGTACGAGCGCGGCTATCCGGAAAGCTGCCGCACCGCGCGGCGCCCCTTCGTCCCGGACACGCTCATCGACGGCATGCTCGACGTCATGCCGAGCCGCGGTCTCATCATTCACGAGTACCGCAAGCACGGCACCTGCTCGGGACTCGATCCGGCCGGATATTTCAAGCTTTCGCGGCAGCTCTTCCAGACGATCAAAATTCCGCAGCGCTACCGCAACCCGTTCGAGACGCAGTACGTGTCCCCGCGCGATCTCCAGCGCGAGTTCGCCGCCGCCAACCCCGGCCTGCCGCCCGAGGCCATCGCGGTCGGCTGCGCGCGCGGCAACCGCGGCCGGCTGCGCGAAATCCGGATCTGTTTCTCCAAGGACGGCACGCCGAGGGCCTGCGGTGTGAACGAGAACCAGGCGAAGCTGTGCAGCGCCGCCGAGATGGCCGTGCCGCCGGTGCGGTCGTCGCATTTCGAGAACGACATCGGTGCCGGCGCGCGGCGATCCCCGCTTCCCGGTCCGCGCTGACAGCGCCGCGACGCTGCCTGCCTGTGGAGCGTTTGGGCTTCCGCATGGACGCCAGCCCATCGAGCCTTGCACGGAGGAGCCGCCGGATTCCAGACTTGCCGGATGATTCGCAGCAACGCCGCTCTTCCGGTGCAGACGGAGGCCGTTCGCCCGGTGCCGGTCCGGTCCACGGGACGGATGCAGGCCGTTGCGTGGTCGGCATTCGGGTTCGTTGCCGGCGCCGTTTTCTGGCACCTCGTCGGCTTCTGGAGCCTCGTCAGCCTGGCGGTGCTCGGAAGCGGGGACAAGCGGGCGCCGGTGGCCGCCGGGGCCAACTCTGACCTCAGGGCTCCGGTCCTTGAGACCGGCTCGCTCGGCAACGCGGTGAAGCCGCGATGCGTGGTGCTCGTGCTCGACCGCCTCGGCGGCGAGACCCGCGAAGCTCCCTGCCCCGTCACCACGTTTCACCACAGGAACGCAGGCGTCGGGATTCGGCGCGATCGTCAGCCGCCGCGCGACGGTCGCCGCGACGACTCAGGTTGGGCAGCCCGGCTCGACACGAACGGGCCGCCTCGGCCGTAATCGATCCGATCCAGCGCCTGATTAACCGCGCTTTAGCAACCACCGGGCGAACGTGAGCCCGCCTGTGTGAGGCTCGTGGCGTGATGCCGTGCGGCGACAGGAAATGCGGAGCGCGGACATGATCGCAGCGTTGGCGCGTATCGCGCGCCTGGTCTTCTGTGCCGACCACGCAAGATCAGGCGCGGCCGCCCCACGCGCGGTAGCCGAGGCGCTGCCGGCGCCGGCCACGCCCGACACCGTCTGCTGCGAGCCGGTGGCGCCTACCCAAACCGAGATCATCGACCTTGTCGCCCTGCGCCGCGCCCGCCAGATCGCGGCGACGGACCGCGAGATCGCCACGGTGTTCGGCTGAGCCGGCCGCTCCGGCGCGCGCGTCACGCGGACTTGCGCAGGCGCTCGACGCTCCACGCTGCAGGGGCGCGCGCGATCAGCCCCATCGCCGCAGGCGCCGAGGCCGCGCCGAGCCGCGTCGGGTCGAGGCTCCACTTCCGCGCCACCTGCATGACGTGGTCCTCCGTCGGATAGAGGATAATCGGGCCGCCCGCATCGCCGCGACGGTCGCGCACGCCGCGCAGCTCGAAGAGCTTGAGGCCGAGCGCGCGCTCCTCACGGGTCGTCTTGCCCCGGCTCCAGATGATGCCGTCGTCGCCGATGGCGAAGGCCCTGACGAACCGTCCGTCGACGATGCGGGCCCAGGCGAAGAAGTCGACGGGAGGGTAGGCGGCGAAGTACTGCACCTCGACGAAGCGCGAGCCCAATTCGAGAAGGAGCGGCATCGCCTTGTCGACGAACGAGCGGCCCATGGGCTGGGGAAGCGGCAGGCCGACCACGAACGTCCAGCCGTTGACGGGCGGCGAGACGAACACATGCCTCTCGCCAAGGACCGGGTGATAGACCGTGCCGATGCCGGTGTTCCAGTTGCAGGGCTGACCGGCGCCGAGCCCGAGCGCGTCCATCACCGCGGTCGTGTCGCGGGTGCGGATGGCGAGCCAGGCCATGCGATAGCCAAAGGGCGTCGGCGCGTCGGCTGTGGCCGGGTAGATGACGCGGCCCTCCGCAAGGCGGGGCGCGAGCTTAGTGGCCGCGAAAGCGACCGTCGCCACCACGAGAATGAGAATCGTCAGAATCACGAACGGCCCCCGGCTGAGGGCAGTTAACGGACGCGGCGCGGCGGGATCAAGCGGAGCGACCGGAGATCAAATGGAAAAAAGGCGGCATGCAAGCCTGCGGCAGCCGCGGCCCAACGAGGCCAACCGGCACATTGCCCGAGCCGCGGGGGTGCTCCGAGGCGTGCTGGCTGGCCTCTCGCTGCTGATCGGTCCCCGCCTTGGGAGAGGGCATCCGGCGAGGCGACCGGCCGGCCGCAGCCGGCGCCCTGCTCATAGGCAACCGCCGTTACGCCACTGCGACAGCTCCGTGACGAGGCCGTGACATAGTGCTCCGACAACGGGGCGTGCCAAAAAAAATCGGGGCCCGCGAGGGCCCCGATTCGCTTCCCAATGCTGCCGTCCGGATCAGGGCAGCGTGACCTTGGCCGAGAACACGAAGCGCTCGTCGGACAGGCCCTCCGCCCCCCAGAAGTTGCCGCCATTGGCGTCCGAGATATCGGTATCCCAATACCGGAAGTCCATGCTGAACTTCTCTACGCCGAGCGTGAGGCCCACGTTCCAGTAGACATAGTCGTCTTGTCCCTCAACGGTTTCAGAGGCGGTCTGATAGCCGACCAAGCCGCTCAAACTCGGAGTGAAGATGCCCACCTCGGAGAACTCATAGGCCAAGCCGCCTTCAATAGCGTAGCCTTCGACATAGTTGGACTGGCTCGGCGTATACCAGAAAGTGGCGGAACCGGTCAGGCTCTTCACGATCTCGACGGACGCGCCCGCCTTGAGCTCGACATACGTGAAGTCGTCGTACTGCTCCGCCGGATAGAGGTAGAGAACAGTACCGAAGTCGAACGTCACGTGTCCCCAGACCGGCTTGACGCCGGCGTAGAGATCGAGCTCCCAAGGACCCTGGTCGACCGCTGCGGTATCGAGGTTCGATGCCCACGCGCCCGCATAGAAGATGCCGTATCCGATATCGATGGAACCCTGCGCGGCGGGGTTCTCGTTGCTGAGAGAAACGCCGCGGAAGATGTAGTCGCTGGTGCCGCCGATCGTAATCGACCACTCGAATTCCCGGTCTTCCGCGGCGACTGGCGCAGCGCCGGCGGCAAGGGCGAGGACTGCCACGCTCGCGGCGCCTAGAAGTGTCGTTTTGATGCTCATGCTGATAACCCCCGTCTATGATCGCTCAACCGGCCCCACCCCAAACCCCCATCCTTCGTCGAACGGAATCGGCCTGTTGACTAGGAGGAAAACAGCAAACGTCCTGCTTCGACAAGGCGGGATAGCCCTGACTGACGGCCTTCGCGGGGAGGGTGTATCAGATCGGCCACTCAACGGCAGAAATGGTCAGTCCACCGCCACATGGAGCCGGCTTTTTGGACACCTTCGACGCGCGTGGCTGTGGCAACTGACCGTTTGCGCGGCATACCGGCGCGAGGATGCGCGTCGTCGAGATCGCCTCTTGCGCGCTCATCCGGCGTATAACGAGCCGCCGGTGGCGCCCCAGCCGCAGCGACTCATGTCCGTCACCCGACTCTCTTCGCCGAAAGCGACGACCGCGATGTCTAAGCCTTCCCTCCGCCCCGTGGCGCTCATCACCGGCGCGGCGCGCCGCATCGGCCGGGCGATCGCTCTTGAGCTCGCCGCGCGCGGCTTCGACGTCGCCATCCACTATCACCGCTCGCGCGCAGCCGCCGAGGAGACGGCGGCAGCCGTCGAGCAGCTCGGCGCACGTGCGGCGGCCCTTCCGTGCGATCTGGCACAGCCGCTGGATGTCGAGCGGCTCGTCCCGGCCTGCTGCGCCGCGCTCGGGGCCCCGGCCTGCCTCGTCAACAACGCCAGCGAGTTCCAGCCCGACACTGTCGGCACGATGACGCTGGAGCGGTGGAACGCGCATCTCGACATCAACCTGCGGGCGCCGGTGTTCCTCGCCCGCGACCTATTCCGCCACCTTCCGCCGGCTGCCGGCGGCACGATCATCAACATCATCGACCAGCGGGTGTGGAAGCTGACGCCGGAGTTCTTCTCCTACACCCTGTCGAAGGCGGGCCTGTGGACCGCGACCCGCACGCTCGCCCAGGCGCTCGCCCCCCGCGTCCGCGTCAATGCCATCGGTCCGGGCCCGGTGCTGAAGAGCATCTACCAGACCGAGGCCGACTTCGCCGCGGAGGTGGCGTCGACGCTGCTCCGGCGCGGGCCCTCGACTGACGAGATCGCCGCCGCGGTCCGCTTCATCCTCGAGGCGCCGGCCATGACCGGGCAGATGATCGTGCTCGACGGCGGCCAGCATCTGACCTGGAGCGAAGGCGACCAAGATTGACATCCGGCGAAGGCGAGCAAAACACTCTTGCCGCGGCCCGACCGGTCGAGCCTGGCTGAGCGGGGCCAAGGCTCGCCACATTTCCACCCCGTGCTCCTCAAACTCGCGCCGCAAACCTCGGCGACGAAAGAAGCTTGCCGTGCGGGCCCCGTCGTTTACCGGTCTTTAAGGTTAAGCCTTTAGGAACGGTTGGTCGTGTTGGGTGCTCCTCGCGGGCACCGCGTTCGAGAACGGATAGACCCATGAGAGCCATCGCCGGAGCGACCCTCGCCGCCGTTGCCTGCCTGCTGTCCCCCGCCCTCTCGCCTCCGGCCGCCGCGGCCGATCTTCCCGGCATCAAGACCTCGACGGACAATGCGGTCCCCGCGTGCGCGACCCCCGGCCGCCTCATGGCCTTTCTCGGCAAGCGCAATGTCAAGCTCGACGGCCGCTACGACGGCATCGCCACCGAATACATGCGCCATGGCGAGGAACTGGGAGTCCGCTGGGACTACGCCTTCTTCCAGATGCTGCTGGAGACCGGCAACCTAACCTACACGGGCGACGTGAAGGCCAGCCAGAACAACTTCGCCGGTCTCGGCGCCACCGGCAAGGGCGCCCGCGGGGAGACCTTCGCGGATGTTTCGACGGGCGTGCGCGCCCACCTGCAGCATCTGCTTATGTATGCCGGCGACAAGGTGGAGAACCCGGTCGCCGAGCGGACGCGTAACGTGCAGGACTGGGGCGTGCTCGACGACTGGCACAAGTCGATCAAGACGCCGATCACCTACACCCAGCTCGCCAAGAAGTGGGCGCCGACAAGCCGCGCCTACGTCCGCGATATCGACCAGATCGCCGACGGCTTCTTCGACGGCCCGTGCAAGGGGGCCGATCCGCGTCCCGAGCTCGTCGCCGAGGCCCGCAAGGAACGCGAAACGGGCATCACGATCGCAAGGAGCGGCACGAGCGAGGCGGCCCCCTCCGGCAAGGGCGCGGACATCGCGCGCAAGGCCGTCGCGGAGGCACGCGCGTCGGGCGACGTCGCCGTCAAGTCGAGCCTCGGCGCGGCCGATCTCGCCAAGGCGGCTGCCGCGACCGCACCTGCGAAGCCGGCCGAGCCCGGCCCGAGCGTCAAGATCCTCAATCCGTCGGCGCCAGCAGATGCTGTCCCCGAGCGCGCCGCCGGCCTGCCGCCGGAGAGCGACACGGCGAAGGTCGATACGGCCTCCCTCCAGGGCGCAGCGGCCGCAACGGCCGGTCAGGCCAAGGCGCCCGCCGCCAAGCCTTCCAGCGGCTGCCGCGTCTGGACCGCGAGCTACGGCGGCAGCAAGGCCATCATCATCAAGGCCGCCTCGGGCAGCGCCACGAACTACACCGTGCTTGACGTCAACGAGGGCGCCGAGAAGCGCGAGGCGGAGGCCTACATCGGCGCCTACGCAAAGGGCGGCGAGATGATCGGCGAGTTCGGCTCGTCCACGCAAGCCCTCGACAAGGCCTTCGAGCTATGCCCGGAGGGCTGAAGCCCGCCGCGCGACCGATGCCGTCCCGGCCCGAAGAGGAAAGCGGACTGCGAATGATGCTGCGTCGTTTTTCTCTTTCGCATGCCGCCGGGCCGGGTATCCTCCTGGCGCTCGCCGGCATGGCCGGCGCGGCCGCAGGCGCCGCCGCCCCGTCGGGGCTGCCGGAAATCCGCATCAGTGACCGCAATCCGATGCCGCGCTGCGTGAGCCCGGACCGGCTGATGGCGTTCCTGAAGAGCCGCAACCCGCGACCCGACCCGCGCTACAAGGATATCGCGCGCTGGTACAAGCACTGGGGCGAGGCGTGGCGCGTCCGCTGGGACTACGCCTTTTTCCAGATGGCGATCGAGACCAACTTCCTCACCTACCGCCAGCCGAACGGAAAGATGGGCGACGTCGACCCGCGCCAGAACAACTTCGCCGGCATCGGCACCACCGGCGGCGGCGTCCCGGGCGACAGCTTCCCCGACGTCAAGACCGGCGTGCTGGGGCAGATCCAGCACCTGGTGGCCTACTCCGGCGAGCGGCTCGCCGATCCGGTCGCGCCGCGCACGCAACTGAAGCAGGACGACATCATCTCCGCGTCGCAGGGCCTCAGACGCCCGGTGCGCTTCTCCGATCTGGCCCGCCGCTGGGCGGTCGACCCCAAGTACGGGTCGTCGATCGCCTGGGTCGCCAACCAGTTCCGCGCGCAGTACTGCCCCAATCCCGACGTGCCACCGCCCGAGGAGGCGGTCGCACGACGCCCGCAGGAGCAGCCGGCGCGCTCCGCTCCGCCGGCCCCGATCACAGCGCAGGAGGCATCCCCGCTTCCACCCGCGTCGGGCGCCTGCCTGATCCAGACCGCATCCTACGGCGGGCGGTCCACTGTGCTGATCCGCCAGGACAAGCCCGAACGCATCGAATACACCGCGCTCACGGTCCTCGACGGGTTCGAGACGAGCATGACGGACAGCTACATCCGGAGCCGGGCTCCGGGCGGCAGCTCGATCGGCGCCTTTCACGATCAGACCGCGGCGCTCGCCAAGGCGCGCGAGCTCTGCCCGCCTGTTGCGCCCGCGCCGGAGCGCGAAGCCGCCAACCGGTGATGCGCGCCGCGACGCGTCACGCCCCGCGCGAAGCCGGGAACAGCGCGTAGCCGACCACCGCCCACACGAGGCCCGCAGCGAAGCCGACCAGCACCATGCCGGCTTCCCCGCCGAGCGCGTGCACGCTGAAGACGCCGACGTAGGCGGCGAGCCAGTAGAGTACGAATCCCGCGCAGGCTGCCGCGAAGGCGGCGACCGGCAGCTTCTGCCACTCGCTCGCGGTGCGGCCCATGAGGAACGCGACCACGATCGTTGCGGGATTGAGCAGCGCGATGATGATGAGAGTCTGCGGATCGAACGGGTTGATGTCGATCACGGGGCACTGCCCCCGGCGTCCTCGGACTTGCGGCGCAAATTCTCTTCCTCGTACTGAATGAACCAGCCGATCATCTGGCGCCACAAGGCCTCGCACAGGTCGGGCGAGACGCCTTTCTCCGACGCCTGGGCGCGCACCCGATCGATGACCTGCTGGATGCGCCAGGGCACGACGGCGCCCTCCGCCGATTTGAGCTTTAACTGCCACGCACGGTCGACGTATCCGAAGCGCTCGGCGATGAGGTCGACGAGCTCGGAATCGATCCGGTCGATCTCCGCGCGGACCTGCCCCATGTCCGCACATTCCCAGGGACGTTTCGGATCCATCGCCTGCTATTGCCCCTTTGAACCGCCGGCCCACCACTTGTCCGGCACCCTGACGCGGCCGACCGCGTCCTCGATCACCTTGGCCGAGCGGAACAGCGTGCCCTCGTCGAACGGCTTGCCGATGAACTGCAGGCCGAGCGGCGTGCCTTCGGAGGAGAGGCCCGCCGGAACCGACATGCCCGGAAGCCCCGCCATGTTCACCGTCACGGTGAAGATGTCCTCCAGATACATGGCGAGCGGATCGCCGGACTTCTCGCCGAAGGCGAAGGCGGGCGAGGGCGTCGTCGGCGTCAGCACCACATCCACCTTGCTCCAGGCCTCGTCGAAGTCGCGCTTGATGAGCGTGCGCACCTTCTGCGCCTTCAAGTAGTACGCATCGTAGTAGCCGGCGGAGAGCACGTAGGTGCCGATCAGGACGCGGCGGCGCACCTCCTTGCCGAATCCCGCCGCGCGCGTCTCCGCGTACATGTCGACGATGTCCTTGCCCGGCACGCGCAGGCCGTAGCGCACGCCGTCGTAGCGGGCGAGGTTGGAGGAGCATTCGGCCGGGGCGACGATATAGTAGGCGGGAAGGGCGTATTTCGTGTGCGGCAGCGAGATCTCGTGGATGGTCGCGCCGGCCGCCTTCAGCCAGTCGATGCCCTGCTGCCAGAGCGCTTCGATCTCCTTCGACATGCCGTCGACGCGGTACTCCTTCGGCACGCCGACGCGCAAACCCTTGACGCCCGCGCGCATCTGAAGCGCATAGTCGGGCACCGGCGCGTCGACGCTCGTGCTGTCCTTGGGATCGTAGCCGGCCATGGCGCCGAGCAGGATGGCCGCGTCCTCGACGGTCTTGGCGATCGGTCCCGCCTGGTCGAGCGAGGACGCGAACGCGACGATGCCCCAGCGGGAGCAACGGCCGTAGGTCGGCTTGATGCCGACCGTGCCCGTCAGCGCGGCGGGCTGACGGATGGAGCCGCCCGTGTCGGTCGCGGTGGCGCCGAGGCACAGGTCGGCCGCAACGGCCGCGGACGAGCCGCCCGACGAGCCGCCGGGAACGAGCTTGGCGTCCTGCAACCTGCCGTCCTTGCCTTTGCGCCGCCAGGGCGAGACGACGGGCCCGAACGCACTCGTCTCGTTCGACGAGCCCATGGCGAACTCGTCGTTGTTGAGCTTTCCGAGCATGACCGCGCCGGCGTTCCACAAGTTGGCGCCGACGGTCGATTCATAGGTGGGCACGAAGTTGGCGAGGATCCGCGAGCAGGCGGTCGTGCGCACGCCGTTGGTGCAGAAGAGGTCCTTGTGGCCGAGCGGCAGGCCCTCGAGCGGGCCGGACAAGCCCTTGGCCAGGCGCGCATCGGAGGCTTTCGCCTGTTTCAGCGCGACCTCGGGCGTTGGCAGAACGTAGGCGTTGAGTGCGCCGTTGCCGGCCTCGATGGCCTTGAGGAAGGCTTGCGTCAGTTCCGTTGCCGTGAACGCCTTCTTGCGAAGTGCATCGCGCGCCTCCGCCAGCGTGAGCGCAGTCAGATCGGTCAAGCCTCAGTTTCCTTTCTTACTGTCGCATTTGACGAACCGGCTCGACTTGCCCTCCACCGTCACGGTGATGCTGCGGGCGGCCGCATCGACGGCGAACGTATCGGTCTCGGTCCACTCGTCGAGGCCTTCGGAGCAGTGCATGCGCCCCTCGTAGAGCCGCCCCTTCTCCTTCTCGGTGAGGCTCTCGAAGGTGCAGCCGCCTTCCCAGCTCTTGAAGCCGTCGGCCGTCAGGGTCTCCGGCACCGTGTCGATGTTGCGCTGGCCGCCGGCTTCGAGCGCGGCCCAGACGGCGCAGCGCCCTT
The DNA here is from genome assembly GCA_964589785.1 of uncultured Hyphomicrobium sp. Taxonomy (GTDB): domain Bacteria; phylum Pseudomonadota; class Alphaproteobacteria; order Rhizobiales; family Hyphomicrobiaceae; genus JAGVSR01. The sequence goes on along the minus strand of CAZPUQ010000001.1, from coordinate 94,209 downwards.
CCATGGCGTAAACGCCGTCGATGAACGCGGCGCGCGGGCCCTCCGCAGCGAGGGCCGGCCCACCGAGCGACAGCGATGAGACGAGGGCCGCCGCGGCGACAAGGGTCCTCATGCGCTCTGTCCGGGATAGGGGCGGCCGCCGGCGTCGCGATGCAGCACGTAGGTGCGGCGCGAGTAATAGAGGCTGACGAGGCCGAAGGCGATCGAGAGCGGCGCGTTGACCTGCTCGGCGATCTCGCGCGCCATGTCGAGCAACGTGGGGGCGGGGATCGACTGCGGCGCGAGCCCGCGCTCCGCCGGCGGCGGCGCGGCCGGCTTCGGCACGGCGAGAACGAGCACGCCGGACACGATCAGCAGCAGGGCCAGAAGTGCAAACAGCTTGGTCATGGCAGGACCTCCTACGAACGCCGGGCGGGACGCGTCGGCGGCCTATTCGACGACTTTCGGCACGACGAAGAAATGGTCCTCCGTCTGGGGGGCGTTCCTCGTCACCTGATCGGCAATCTCGCCGTCGGTCACCTCGTCCTTCCTCTTCTTCAGCGCGATGGGAACGACGCGAGTCATCGGCTCGACGTTTGCCGTGTCGACCTCGCCAAGCTGCTCCACCCAGTTCAGGATGCCCGACAGCTCCGTCTCGAGAGACCTGGCCTCCTCCGGCGTGACCTTGATGCGCGCAAGGCGGGCAATACGCGTCACCGTCGCTTCATCGACCTGCATGAAAAGTCCTCTGGAACCGGGCGCCGGCGCCTCGGCACACCGGCCGGCCGGGCCGCGCCTGTCTTAACGTCCTTTCCGGCGCGGGCGCAACAAGGCCGCAAAAAGGCCGGCGTGCGCTTCGAGACAAGTTGCAGATGAACCACTTGGCCGGCATGCGGCGGGCAGCGGCCCAGGTCAGAATGCCAGCGCCTCGCCGACCTTCGGCACGCTCACGGGGGCCGGCTTCATCTCGGCAATAAACCCGCCGGCGTCCGGGGCCAGCAGGCCGAACGTGCCGTAATGGCAAGGGATGACCGTCTTGAAGGCGAAGTAGCGCCGGCAGGCGATCGCGGCGGTGCGCGCGCCCATGGTGAAGCGGTCGCCGATCGGCACGATGCCGATGTCGGGCTCATGGATCTCGTTGATGAGGCCCATGCCCGGGAAGATCTCGGTATCGCCCATATGCAGCACCGTCCGGCCCTCGTTCGTCTTCAGCACGATGCCGCAGGGGTTGCCCAGATAGACGCCGTTCGACGAGGAGGAATGCTTGGCATCGACGAAGGTGAGCGCAAAGTCCTGCGATGCGACGGTGCCGCCCGTGTTCATCGGCTCGGTGTGCTTGACGCCCTTGCCGGCGAGATAGGTCGCGAGCTCGTAGACCGCAAACAGCGTCGCTTTGCGCTTGGCGCAGATCTCGGCAGCATCCCCGATGTGGTCGTCATGCCCGTGCGTCAGCGCCACGTGAGTCACGCCTTTGGTCGCCGTCTCCCACGGCACGCCGGAGCGCTCGAACGTCGGGTTCCCCTTGAGGAACGGATCGATGAGCACCACGCTGCCGCCGGTCTCGACGCGGAAGCAGGAATGTCCAAGCCAGGTGATCTTCATGGAGGCGCCTCGCGATGTTGGGCCTAGCCAGAGACTTCGAGAACGGCTTTTCTATAGACCGCCGAATCCGATTGGCAACAGCGGGGGCAACGGTGACACCGGAAGATCAGGCCGCAGCGACGAGCGGCGCGACGTTCGAGGACGTCGCCGCCTTTTTCGAGGAGCTGCCGCCCGGGCGGCGGCTGATCGGCATCGACGCCGGCACGAAGACGCTGGGGCTCGCCCTGTCGGACGTCAACCGCAGCATCGCCTCGCCGCTTGAGACCTTGAAGCGCACCAAGTTCTCCACCGACGCGGACCGTCTCCTCGCGCTATGCGCGGAGCATCGGGTCGCGGGGCTCGTCCTCGGCCTGCCGGTCAACCTCGACGGCACCGAGGGCCCGCGTGCGCAGTCGACGCGGGCCCTCGCCCGCAACCTCAACAAGCTCTCGCCGCTGCCGATCCTGCTGTGGGACGAGCGCCTGTCGACGGCGGAGGCCGAGCGGATGCTGATCGCGGCCGACCAGACCCGCAAGCGCCGCGCCGAGGTGATCGACAAGCTCGCCGCGACGATCATCCTCCAGAACGTCCTCGACCGCATGCGCCGCTCGTCGGTTGAGTGAAATCAAGGCGGCCGCGGCCGAGACGCGAACGATTGCGACATGCGGACACGACGCTCCTCAAGCCTTCTCGCCGTCCTTGTCGGTCTGATCGGGCTGGCCCTTGTCACCACGAGCCCGGCCGCCGCACAGCGGCAGGACCCGCGCGTGCCGGTCCATATCTTCTACAGCACGACCTGCCCGCACTGCACGAAGGCGAGAACATTCCTCGCGGACCTCGCGGCGCGCATTTCGTCCGTCGTCGTCCAGGGCTACGAGCTGTCGGCCGACCGCCGCATCGAATCGCTGTTCGTCGAGCTGAGCGAGGTCCATGCGATCAATCCGCCGGTCGTGCCCCTCATCCTGGTGGGGGACGCCGTCTTCGTCGGCTATGGCGAAGATCTGACGAGCGGGGCCGAGATCGAGGCGGCCGTCCGCGCGTGCCTCGTCAAGGCGTGCCCCGATCCCGTCGCGCCGCGCCTCGCGCGCCACGGGCTCGCAGGCGGGATGGCGGGGCCCGTGGCTCAGCCGCCGGACAACGTGCGGCGCCCGCCGCTGCCCGAGACCGTTCGCATTCCGCTGTTTGGCGAGATCGCACTGAAGAACCTGTCGCTGCCCGCTCTCACGGTCGTCCTCGGCGCCATCGATGGCTTCAATCCCTGCGCCATGTGGGTCCTCGTCTTGCTGATCGGCCTTCTGATGGGCATGAAGGACACGGTCCGCATGTGGGTTTACGGCGGCGTCTTCCTGCTGACGTCCGCGGCCGTCTATTTCCTGTTTCTGTCGGCGTGGCTCAATGCGTTCCTCTTTCTCGGGGCACTGCCCGCGATCCGCATCGTCGTCGGCGTCTTCGCCCTCGGTGCGGGCGCCTGGTACATCGCGGAGTTCTGGCGCAACCCCGATGCCGCCTGCAAGGTCACCACGCCAGGCTCGCGCCAGCGGATCACGGACCGCATGCGCGCGGCCGTCGCCGAGCCGTCCTTTCTCGCCGCCATCCTGGCGATCATGGCGCTCGCGATCGCCGTCAACATGATCGAGCTTCTATGCTCGGCTGGAATCCCGGCGGTCTACACGCACCTCCTCGCGACGAGCGGGCTCAGCTCCGCCGCCCACTACGGCTACCTGCTGCTCTATACGCTGATCTTCCTGCTCGACGACGTGCTGGTCTTCGCCGTCGCGATGATCACCTTGAGACAGACCGGCCTCATCGGCACCTATGCCCGCTACTCGCACCTTGTCGGGGGTGTCGTTCTTTTCGCCGTCGGTGCGCTGCTGCTGCTCCGCCCCGAGCTGCTCGCCTTTGCGTGAGCTCGACCTCACGAGTCACGACCGCAGGCCCGGGCCGTGCGGCCGACCCCGTCGCGCCAGCGCCCTACCGCTGCTGGAAATAGAGCAGCAGGGGCGGCGGCGCCGGAGAGAAGCTCTTCGGGGCCTTGCCGCCCAGGCTCGACTTGAACCATGGCGACCCGGGGTAGCCTGCAAACGCCGGGACGGGCTTCGGCTTGGGCCGGGGCTTGTAGACCGCGGCCAGGCCCTTGCGCAGCTCGTCGTTCTGCTTCTTGAGCGCCAGCGCCGGATCGCGCGACGCGATGAGTTTCACCGACTTGCCGGCCAGCGCCTCGCTGTAGCGCTTGTCGTGGCCGTAGATGTCCGCGAGCTCCACGACGGAGCCGTCCGGATTGACCCAGGCGGTCAGATACGTGTTGTGCACGGGGATCGGAGACTTCAGATCGATGCGCGTCGTCGTCTTGATCTTGAGCTGGCGCGCCACGTCGTCAGGCGACCAGCCCTCGGTCGCGCCGAGGACCACTTCCGCAAAGCGCTCGGGATTGCGCACCCGGATGCAGCCGTGACTGTAGGTGCGCTCGCTGCCGCTGAAGAGGTGCCTATCGTTGGTGTCGTGCATGTAGACGTCGTGGTGGTTCGGGAACATGAACTTCAGGCGCCCGAGCGGATTGCCGGGACCTGGGCCCTGGATGATCGGCACGTTGCGCACGTCCACCTTCGACCACTTGATGCGCGCCGGATTGATGACGCGGTCGCCATCGCGGATGCTCATGCCGCGGCGGGCGAGCACGCCATAGTCGCCGCCGCGCATGTGCGGCAGGATCTGGCGCAGCTTGATCGACTCGGGCACGCCCCACTCCGGCTGGAAGATGACGTGGCTCATCTGGTCGGAGAACACGGGCGTCTGCGTGTTGGACTTGCCGATGATGATCCGTTCCTGATGCACGACCTCGCCGCCCTTGACGATACGGGTCTGGAACTCGGGCAGGTTGTTCCAGATGTAGAACTCGCCCATGTCGTCGGGCATCGTGCGCCAGCGCTCGAGATTGACCAGAAACTTTTCGATCCGCGCACGATCGGGCGCCCGGCGGGGCGGCGTGGCGCGGTTGATGGCCTCGCGCACCTCGTCGTCGACGTAGCTTTTGCTCTGGTATCCGGCCTCGTCCATGTAGGCCCGGATGCGGCGCATCAGCTTGCGATCGAGACGATCGGCATCCTCGGAGACCTGGGCGCCGAGACGCTGCCGGATCAGGACGACATCGGGATGCCGGTCGCCCGCATCGAGGCGGGCGCCGCTGGCGAGAAGGGGAAGGGGCTTGCGCTCGATATCGCCGCGCTCCTCCAGATAGGCCCGGCGCAGGCGCTCGAACTGCGGATGCTGGGGATGGAAGCTGCGCAGGCCGGTCACCGGATCGCCGCCTGCCGCGGCCATCGCGCGGAAGATATCCGAGGCATAGAGCGACTTCGGCGAGGCATCGATCCAGCGCGAGAGCTGGGACGCGTCGACCCGGCCGCCGCGCGCGTGCCACGCATAGCGCACAGCCGACACGGACAGGTCGAGCTCAGCCGCCGCAAGCGCTGCGCGCGAGGCAACGGCAAGCGGGAGGGCGGGAAGCTGGAACAGCGCGGGGTCGAGACCATAGACGTCGGCCTTGGCAAGCTCGGCGTAAAGCGCACGGCCGGCATCGGTGAGGTCGCCGGCGCCCACCCAATGCGGCGTCCGCACGTCGGGTTCGCGGTAGTGGCCGGCGAGCTGCGAAAGGAAGGCCTTCTCGATGGGGTCGCGCGCCGCCTCCATGCGGCGGTCGGCTTCGGCAATGACCGCGCGCAAGGCCTCGCCGCGCTGGTCGACGCCTCCGTCATCGGCGCGCAGCGCCGACTCAACAACAATTGCGGGCGGGGCGGCCGCAGGTTCGGCCGGGGCGGCAACGGCAGATCCCGCCAGAAGGCCCGTCCAAGCACCGGCCCCGCCGACCATGGCCGCCACCCAAGCCAGCGAACGCATCGAACCCACTCCCCTCGACAAATGATCCGTCGGCGAACCAATGCCACAACGGCACGTCGCGTCGATACGGAAAACGCCGCAAGCGGCTCTTGGACACCATTTTGTTGACGACATGATAAACGCGGCCGGCGAGATGCGGCAGCAACGGCGTTCAGCTTATTGTTTTTCCTGAACGCACTAAAAAGAGCACCGTTCCCCCTGGCAAGCAGCCCGGGACAGCGTTCACAAGCGAGCGCCGCCGCGCACCGGTCTGTCAGGTGCAGCCGAGTTGTGTCGTTCAGATCCGCGGCACGAGCTTCGTCACGCGCCACCCTGTTCCGGTGTAGCCCATCGTGACCTCGAGGTCGGCGTCGGGAGCGTTCGCGTCCCGCGCCACGCCGAGGGTAATGGCGAACGGTCCGTCGAGCCCCACCGACTTGATGTTGCCGAGGCCGAGCCGCTTCTCCTCCGGCACGATTGGCGCGGCCGCCGCCGGAGCATCGGGGCCGCCGGACGGCGCCGGCGCGGGTCCCTTGCCAAGGAGGTCGCGCACGAGGCCGCCGATCTGACCGGCGAGCTCCGGGCGATCGGCCTTCATCGTCGCAATATACTCCTTCAGGCTCTTTCCGTCCGCGTGGATGCGGATCAGCGCCTGAGGCGTCAGCAGCGTGTCGAGACCCGCATCGACAAGCTTGGGCAGCGTTTGCGCGCTCATCTTTTCCACCAGCGCATCGCCACCCGGCGTCCCCTTGGCCACGCCTTTCAGGCTCTCGCTGAGACGCGCGGTGACGGCGGGACGCAGCGACTCGCGCACGGAGGGAAAATCGATGCCGCGCTCCAGGCCGGCCGCATCGCCGCTTTCGAGCGCGACCTTGAGCTGGTAGGCCGAGTAGGCCGGCCAGGCGACGTAGAAGAGACCGGCCAGGATGATGATGGCGCCCAGGATCTTCATGGCTCGTTCCCTTTTGACGCGTGCGGCTGATCCTCGCTTCTAGAGGACAATCCGGGCGGCGTCACTCGGCGCCGCCCCAGGCGGGCGCGGGACCCGGCCTTTTCCCCCTGTGACGCGCGCGCCGCCACGGCCGCCGGGAATCGCACTAAGAGGAAGGCAAACGTTCCTTCACCGGCCGCCGGGCCGCCGCCGAAAGTCGCTCATGCCCCCCGCCGCCCAGCGGAAACCTGACGCCGAAGCCTTGACGCTCGATGCCGCGCTCGGCGTCCTGGAGCGTGTCTTCGGGTATCACAGCTTCCGCCTGCACCAATCCCGGATCATCGCAACGGTGCTCGAGGGCCGCGATGCGCTCGTGCTCATGCCGACGGGTGGCGGCAAGTCGCTCTGCTACCAGATCCCGGCGATCGTGCGCCCGGGGACGGGCATCGTGGTCTCGCCGCTCATCGCGCTCATGCAGGACCAGGTCGATGCCCTGAAGGAGGCCGGCGTCGCCGCCGCATTCCTCAATTCGAGCCTTTCCTTTCCCGAGCAGCAGGCCGTCGAGCGCCAGCTCGTCGCCGGCGCGCTCGATGTCCTCTATGTGGCGCCCGAGAGGCTCCTGCAGGAGCGGACGCTCAGCCTCATCGGCCAGACGGCCGTCTCGGTCTTCGCCATCGACGAGGCGCACTGCGTGTCGCAGTGGGGCCACGACTTCCGGCCGGAGTACCGCCAGCTCCGGATGCTGGCGGAGCGCTTCCCCGGCGTGCCGCGCATGGCGCTGACGGCCACCGCCGACGAGCGCACGCGCGAGGAGATCGTCGCGGAACTGAGCCTTGCGGGCGCCGAGCGCTTCGTGGCGAGCTTCGACCGGCCGAACATCCGCTACACGATCGCGGAGATGGGCTCCGTCGGAGCCCGCGAACGGCTCTGGCAATTCCTTGCAAGCGAGCACCCCGAGGACGCCGGCATCGTCTATTGCCTGTCGCGCAAGGCCGTGGAGGAGACGGCGGCCTGGCTCTCGTCGAAGGGCCGCAAGGCACTCGCCTACCACGCCGGGCTCGATCCGAACGTCCGCCGCGCGGCGCAGGAGCGTTTCCTCAGCGAGGACGGCCTCATCATCGTCGCCACGATCGCCTTCGGCATGGGCATCGACAAGCCCGACGTGCGCTTCGTGGCGCACCTGAACCTGCCCAAGTCGATCGAGGCCTACTACCAGGAGACGGGCCGCGCCGGCCGCGACGGGGAGCCGGCGAACGCGTGGCTCGCCTATTCGCTGCAGGACGTGATCCAGCAGCGCCAGTGGATCCAGCAGTCGGACGGGGCGGAGGCGTTCAAGCAGGTGCAGCGCCAGAAGCTCGACGCGCTGATCGGGCTTGCCGAGATGGCCGGCTGCCGGCGGCAGGCGCTGCTCGCCTACTTCGGCGAGCGGGGCAGCCCGCCGTGCGGGAACTGCGACAACTGCCTGGCGCCGCCCGAGACGCAGGACGGCACCGTGCTCGCCCAGAAGGCGCTGTCCGCCGTCTACCGCACCGGCCAGCGCTACGGCGTCGGCTATCTCGTCGATATCCTGCAGGGCAAGGCCGACGAGCGCGCGATCCGTGCCTCGCACGACAAGCTCACGGTCTTCGGCATCGGCCGCGACACGGATCCTGCGGTCTGGCGCACGCTCTACCGCCAGCTCGTGGCGCAGGGGTATCTCACCGGCGACGACGAAGGCCACGGCACCCTGCAATTGACGGAGGCGGCGCGTCCGATCCTGCGCGGCGAGGAGACGTTCCTCATGCGCGTGGCCCGCGTTGCGCCGGGAGGAGCCAAGGGCAAGCGCGACAGGAAGGGCGCGACCGCGGCAGCCGTCGGGCCCGAGCACCAGGCCGTCTTCGGCGCGCTCAGGGCGCTGCGGGCGCGGCTCGCGGCCGAGGCGCGGCTGCCGCCCTATGTCATCTGTCACGACCGCACGCTCGTGGAGCTCGCCGAGAAGCGCCCCGCGAGCCTCGAGGCACTCGCCGACATCACCGGTCTCGGCGCGAGCAAGATCAAGCGCTATGGCCAGACGATGCTCGATACGCTCGCGGCCTTCGCCGCCCATCCGCTCCTGAAGAACAGGCTGAGCGCCACCGTCAACGAGACGCTGGCGCTGCACCTCCAGGGGCTCGACGCGGAGGCCATTGCCGCACGCCGGGGCGTGGAGGCCGAAACGGTCTATGGGCACTTCGCCGAGGCCATCGAGGCAGGCCTCATAGAGGCGCGCACGGTCCTCAAGGATCTCGACGACAGCGACATCGACGACATCCACGCCGCCTTCGACCGTCTCGGCACGCTCGACAGCGGCAAGCTTGGCCCGGCCTATGGCGCGCTCGACGGCCGCTTCGGCTACGGTATCCTGAAATGCGTGCTGGCGGAGCTTGCGTGAATGGCTGCGTCCCGCGCCCTGACGGTTGCTTGGACCACTCACGCGGGAGACCGGGCGGCCCGACCGTGATCCCTTTGCCATGGGTCGCGGCAATCCGACTGTCGGGCGCAGACAGACGCTCCTATGTGGCCAAGCTGCCTCTTGGACAAAAAAGAATTAACGCCTATCTGTTTAATTGAACGTGGAGACGGGGCATTCGCCTCGCGTCCGCAACGCATTTTTGGAGGCGCGCCGTGTCGGGTTCCCTGTTCAAGACGATGCTCGCAGCCCTGGGGCTCGCCGTCGCTGCCTCGCTGGCCGTTCCGGCGCCTGCTGCGATGGCCCAGACCACGAAGAAGCAGGCCAACAGCTACAAGCCGCTCAAGGGCAAAAGCTACTACGGCCGGCGTGGCGGCTACTCCGTGCGCAAGAGCGATATAACCGGTAACACCTTCCGCCAGGACCCGACGCTCCATGCCCGCACGTCCGGCGCGCCGCTGCAGAGCGACTTTTTCTGGGAAGCTCCTTCGCCTCAGGTCGGCGGCAATACCGATTACATGCACTGAGCAGAACGCCCGGCGCCGCGTCGGCTGAACGCCCGCTTGCCGACACCTGTTCTCTTGCCCGTCATGGCTAAGTGTGACCGGCCAGTCGAAGCCATTTGCATCACACGCAGGCTCACCCTCCCCCGTCATGGCCGCCCGTGAGGCGGCCATCCAGGAGCCCATGCTCAACTGTTGGCGGCTGTAGCCGTGGATGGCCGGGTTGAACCCGGCCATGACGTGAGGGGCGCTCAGCCGGCCCGCAGGCCACGCTCCCGGGCGCCGGGTCAGACGCTCAGCAGCAGGTGCTCGCGCTCCCACGGGCTGATGACGCGCATGAACTCCTCGAACTCCGAGCGCTTCATCTGCAGATAGACGTGGCAGAACTTCTCGCCGAGGATCTCGTGCAACTCCTTGCTGTCCTCGAACTCGACGAGAGCCTCAAGCAGGCCGCGCGGCAGCTGATGATCGTTGCGGTAGGCGTTGCCGACGATCGCGGCCCTCGGCTCAAGCTTTTTCTTGATGCCGAGGTAGCCACAGGCGAGGCTCGCCGCGATGGCCAGATAAGGGTTGCTGTCGGAGCCCGGCAGCCGGTTCTCCACGCGCCGCGCGCCCGGCCCCGACACGGGAATGCGCAGCCCCGCAGATCGATTGTCGAGCCCCCACTCCACATTGATGGGGGCCGCGCCGCCCGGCACCAGCCGCCGGTAGGAGTTCACGTAGGGCGCAAAGAGGCACATGGCGGACGGCAGGAAGGTCTGCTGGCCGGCCAGGAAGTGGTGGAACAGCTTGCTCGGCTGGCCGTCCTCGGCGGTGAAGATATTGCGGCCGGTCCTGGCGTCGACGACGCTCTGATGGATGTGCATGGCGCTGCCCGGCTCGTTCTCGAGCGGCTTGGCCATGAAGGTCGCGTAGCAGCCGTGCCGGAATGCGGCCTCTCGGATGGTGCGCTTGAACAGGAAGACCTGGTCGGCGAGATGCACGGGATCGCCGTGCACGAGATTGATCTCGAGCTGCGCCGCGCCGCCTTCCTGGATGATCGTGTCGATCTCGAGATACTGCAGCTCGGCGAACTCGTAGATGTCGTCCACGATCTTGTCGTACTCGTCGACCGCGCCGAGGCTGTAGGCCTGACGGCCGGAGCCCTTGCGGCCCGAGCGGCCCGTCGGCGGCTCAAGCGGATAGTCGGGGTCGGGATTGGTCTTGGTGAGATAGAATTCGAGCTCCGGCGCCACGACCGGAAGCCACCCCTCCCTGCGGTAGACATCGAGCACACGGCGCAGCACCGAGCGCGGTGCGATCTCGACCGGCTCTCCGTTCTGCCAGGTCGCATCGTGAATGACCTGCGCCGTGGGGCTCGAGGCCCACGGCGCCGGACGGATGGTGGCGAGATCCGGCACCATCATCAGGTCGCTCTCCGCATAGAGGGCCTGACCGTCCTCCTCGAAGCCGACGTAGTCGCCCGTGATCGTCTGGTGGAAGATCGAGATCGGCAGGTGCACCGGCTCGAGCTTGACGAATTTCTCGACCGGCATCGTCTTGCCGCGCGCCACGCCCGCGATGTCAGGCACCGCGCAATCCACCTCCTCGATACGGTGGGCGCGGACCCAGGCCCGCACGCCGTCCGGCGTCGTTCCAAAGCCCGCAATCTCGTTCTCGAAAGAACCGGAACTGAGCTCCGCAGTCATGATTGCACCTGATGATCGGCTCGGCGTATCGCTTGGCATGGACGCTCCCGCGCTCGGTTGTCGAGCCGTCGGCCGGACGTCGTGAAGGTAAGGCTAACCGCCTAAATATACTCAAGTATCGGGATGGACGGCCAACCAGATCGAACGGCGTCGGCCACCGCTTGCCAGTAATGTGATCACATTTTCTGTCCGAACTCAAGCCGCGCCCGGTCGATCAATCCTCACGGTCCGCGCGGCAGCACCGCATCGCCGATGAACCCCATGCCCTGGCCGATGTCGGCGTCGATCGCCGCGCGCAGACCCGCCGCATCGTGAGCCTTCATCGCCGCGATGGCGAACTCGTGGTGATCCTCGATCGTCGAGGTGCCGATGCGGCCGTAGGCCATGCGCATGAACGGCCCGAATTGCAGCCAGATGCTCTCGACGAGCGCAACGAGCGTCCAGGCCTCCGACTTGCGATAGATCGCGAAGTGGAACTCGTGGTTGGCGCGCATATAGCCTTCCGTGTCGCCCGCCTGCATGGCCCGGTCGATCAAGGCGTCGACCGCCTCGATGGCCGCCACGTCGGCCCGCGACAGCTTCGGCAGCGCGCGCACCGCAAGCTCCGGCTCCAGCGCGCGGCGCGCGAACAGGATCTGCTCGAAGGTGTCGCGCGTCATCGGCGGCACCATCACGCGACGGTTGTCCTGCAGCAGGAGCGCCCGCTCCGCGATCAGCCGCCGGACCGCTTCGCGCACCGGCATGGGGCTCACCCCCAATTCGTCCGCAAGCCCTCTGAGAGTGACCGCCGACCCCGGTCGAATGCCGCCGTAAAGGATCTGCTCGCGCAGGCGGCGATAGACCTCCTCGTGCGTCGTCAGCCCGACGACGGGCTCCGTCGCCGGGTCGCCGCCGCCGTCCTGGCCGGAACCCGTCCGGGCCGGTGCGCCTGCGAGCCGCTTCATGACGCGCCCTCCCATCCGCCACCTCCGTCCCGCGCGGCGTCCCGCGGGACCGAACGCGGGTCGCCCGCCGACGAATTATGGAACGATATACTTGTAGCGCCGGAATTTTGTGATCACAATGGGGTCACGTTGCGGACGGGGCGCGGGGGACGAATACTTCGCGCGAGGCCAGCATCGCGACGGCGGGCATCTCTCCAAGGAGGAGTTTGAATGTTGAAACCCAGCAAGAGACGGTTCGCGCGTCTCGCAGGAGCGACGGCGGGCATTCTCGCCGCTGCGACCGCGGCCTTAGCCGAGGACCGCGAGGTCAAGATCTTCAACTGGTCGGACTACATCGACGAATCGATCCTCGCCGACTTCACGAAGGAGACCGGCATCAAAGTCACCTACGACGTGTTCGACAGCAACGAGGTGCTGGAGACCAAGCTGCTCGCCGGCAAGACCGGCTACGATATCGTCGTGCCGACGGGCGCGTTCCTCTCGCGCCAGATCAAGGCGGGCGTTTTCCAGAAGCTCGACAAGTCGAAGCTCACCAACCTCGGCAACGTGTGGCCAGAGATCTCCAAGCGGACCGACGTCTACGATCCGGGCGGAGAGCATGCCATCACCTACATGTGGGGCACCACCGGCATCGGCTACAACGAGGCCAAGGTGAAGGAGCGGATGCCCGACGCGCCGGTCAATTCGTGGGACCTCGTGTTCAAGCCCGAGATCGCCGCCAAGTTCAAGGACTGCGGCATCTTCATGCTCGACAGCCCCGAGGACATTCTCTCCTCCGCGCTGCGCTATCTCGGCCTCGATCCGAACACGAAGGACGAGGCCGATCTGAAAAAGGCCGGCGATCTGTTGAAGGCAGTCCGCCCGTACGTGCGCAAGTTCCATTCGTCGGAGTTCATCAACGCGCTGGCCGACGGCGACATCTGCATCGCGGTCGGCTGGTCGGGCGATATCCTGCAGGCTCGCGACCGCGCCGAGGAAGCGAAGAACGGCCACGTCATCAAGTATTCGATCCCCAAGGAAGGGGCGATGATGTGGTTCGACATGATGGCGATCCCGAAGGATGCCGAGAATGTCGCCGAGGCGCACGAGTTCCTGAACTATCTCCTGCGCCCCGAGGTCATCGCGAAGGCCTCCAACTACGTCAACTACGCCAACGCCAACCTGCCCTCGAAGGAGTTCCTGAACGAGGAGGTCAAGGGGGATACGGCCATCTATCCTGACGATGAGACTTTGGCGAACCTCTTCGTGAAGCTCGCCTACGACGCAAAGACCCAGAGGGTGGTGACGCGGCAATGGACCGGCATCGTCACCGGAAAATAAGGAAAACGAAGAACCGCGCTGGAGCCCCGCTCCGGCGCGGTTTTCACTTGTGCCCCATTTGGCGGGTGGCGGAGACCGATTGCACCGACCGACGGCACGACGAATTGCATAAGACTGGCTTTAACTGCAGAGGCTTTCCATGACCGCATCCTCGGCGATCAACGCAACCGCAGCAGGCGCCGGCAGCGGCGCCGAGCGCCGTCCGCTCAGGACAGCCGCACCCCAGTCGGGCTTCGCGCCCTGGAAAGATCCCTCCCAACGGCCGATCGTCCGCTTCGAGAACGTGACCAAGCGCTTCGGGGATTTCGTCGCCGTCGACAACATCACGCTCGACATCTACGAGCGGGAGTTCTTTGCCCTGCTCGGCCCGTCCGGATGCGGCAAGACCACGCTGCTGCGGATGCTCGCCGGCTTCGAGCAGCCGACGGAGGGGCGCATCATCGTCGAGGGCGAGGACATCACCAAGCTCGCGCCCTACCAGCGCTCCAAGATCAACATGATGTTCCAGTCGTACGCGCTCTTCCCGCACATGACGGTGGAGCGCAACGTCGGCTTCGGCCTGCGCCAGGAAGGCATGCCGGACGACCAGATCAAGGAGCGCGTGCGCGAGGCGATGACTCTGGTCGAGCTCGGCAAGTTCTCGCACCGCAAGCCCCACCAGCTCTCCGGCGGCCAGCAGCAGCGTGTGGCGCTTGCCCGCGCCATCGCGAAAAAGCCCCGCATCATGCTGCTCGACGAGCCACTCGGCGCGCTCGACAAGCGGCTCAGGAACCAGGCGCAGTTCGAGCTGATGCGCATCCAGGAGCAGACCGGCACGACGTTCGTCATCGTCACGCACGACCAGGAGGAGGCGATGACGGTCGCAAGCCGCATCGCCGTCATGAACCACGGCGTCCTCATGCAGGTCTCCACGCCCGGCGACATCTACGAGTCGCCGCAGTCGCGCTACGTGGCCCAGTTCATCGGCGACGTGAACATTCTCGAGGCCAAGGTCGCCGGGATGCCGGGAAACGGCTCGGTGGAGCTGGAGCCCGTCGGGGCCGGAGGACGCCGGTTCCGGGCGGCCACCGTCGACGGCCTGTCGCTCGGCCAGCAGGTCTGGCTCTCCGTGCGGCCGGAGAAGATCCGCATCGGCCACAATGAGCCCGCGAGTGCGGTCAATGTCGTGAAGGGCCGCGTCGACGACGTCGGCTATCTGGGATCGATCTCGCACTATCACGTGCAGTCGGAGGCGGGGAACCGCCTGACCGCGCTGCGTGCCAACGCCTCGCACACGGTCGAGCGCCCGATCTCGTGGGACGACACGGTCTGGCTCGAATGGCCCGACGATGCCGGCGTGATCCTGAAGTCGTGAGGCGCCGCATGATCCGCCCGCTCACAGCCCAGCCGGGACAGCAAAGGACCAGGTAGCCATGCGCCGTTGGCTCGTCATCGCAGTGCCCTACATCTGGCTGCTGCTCTTCTTCCTCATTCCGTTCTTCATCGTCTTCAAGATCTCGCTCTCCGAATCGGAGATCTCGATCCCGCCCTACACGCCGGTGTTCGACTTCTCCGCGGGGTGGGAGGCGTTCCGGACAGCGCTCGGCGAGCTCGACTTCGAGAAATACTTCTTCATCTTCTCCGACGACCTCTATACCGCCGCCTACTGGTCGAGCATCAAGATCGCGGCCATCTCGACGTTCCTGACGCTGCTCATCGCCTATCCGCTCGCCTACGGCATGGCGCGGGCGCCCAAGGAATGGCAGCCTACGCTCATGATGCTCGTCATCCTGCCATTCTGGACCTCCTTCCTCATCCGCGTCTACGCCTGGATCGGCATCCTGAAGAACGAGGGCCTGCTCAATCTCGCCCTCATGAACCTCGGCATCATCGACGAGCCCTTGACGATCATGAACACGACGACGGCCGTCTACATCGGCATCGTCTATTCCTACCTGCCGTTCATGGTGCTGCCGCTCTATGCGAGCCTGGAGAAGATCGACAACCGGCTCATCGAAGCGGCCGAGGATCTGGGCTCGCCGCCGTGGAAGGCGTTCTGGCAGGTTACGCTGCCGCTTTCGATCCCCGGCATCGTCGCGGGCTGTTTCCTCGTCTTCATCCCGGCCGTGGGCGAGTTCGTGATCCCCGACCTCCTCGGCGGTTCGGAGACGCTCATGATCGGCAAGACGCTCTGGAACGAGTTCTTCAACAACCGCGACTGGCCGGTCGCGTCGGCGGTCGCGGTGATCCTTCTCCTGGTGCTGATCATCCCGATCGTCGCCTTCCAGTGGCTCCAGCAGCGTCAGCGGGAGGCCGCACGATGAGAAGTCGCTTCACCTGGTTCAACGTCGCGTCGATCGTGCTCGGCTTCGCGTTCCTCTACATCCCCATCCTGCTGCTCGTGATCTACTCCTTCAACGAGTCGAAGCTCGTCACCGTGTGGGGCGGGTTCTCGACGAAGTGGTATGGCGAGCTGCTGGAGAATCAGCAGCTCCTCGATGCGGCGTGGACGACGCTGCGGGTCGCCCTCATCTCGGCGACCATGGCGACGATCCTCGGCACGCTGGCCGCGATCGTTCTGGTGCGCATGGGCCGCTTCCCGGGCCGCACCCTGTTCTCGGGCATGATCTTCGCGCCGCTCGTCATGCCCGAGGTCATCACGGGCCTTTCGCTGCTGCTCCTGTTCGTCGCCATCAACTTCGACCGCGGGTTCTGGACGATCGTCCTCGCGCACGCGACGTTCACCATGTGCTTCGCCGCGGTCGTGGTGCAGGCGCGGCTGACGGACTTCGACCAGTCGGTGGAGGAGGCGGCCATGGATCTCGGCGCCTCGCCGGTATCCACCTTCTTCCAGGTGACGCTGCCGATCATCGCGCCGTCCGTGATCTCGGCCTGGCTCCTGTCGTTCACGCTCTCGATCGACGACCTCGTGATCGCGAGCTTCACCACGGGTCCCGCCGCCACCACGCTGCCGATGAAGATCTACTCGCAGGTGCGCCTCGGCGTGACGCCGGAGATCAACGCCATCTCGACGATCATGATCGCGTTCGTGACGGTCGGCGTGCTGATCGCGTCGTACATGACGAAGCTGCAGGCCTCGCGCGAGGAGAGGGAGCGGCGCGCGGTGGACGCCGGCGCGGGCTAGCCGCGCATCGGCGCCGAGCACGCAAGGGCGCGGGGCTCACGCGGCCGCGCGCTCCTGTTCCGCCCACAGGCAGAGAATGTCGTGCGCAACCGTCGCCGCCGCGAGCGCCGTGATCTCGGCGTGATCGAACGGCGGCGATACCTCGACGACATCGGCGCCGACGATGTCGAGACGGTCGAGGCCGCGGACGATCTCCAGCGCCTGCCACGATGCCAGGCCGCCCGCCACGGGCGTGCCCGTGCCCGGCGCGAAGGCCGGATCAAGCACGTCGATGTCGAACGTCAGATAGGCCTTGGCCCCGCCGACGCGCGCGCGAATAGCGTCGATGACGGCATCCACGCCCAGGCGGTGCACCGCCGGAGCGGTCAGCACCTCGATGCCGCAGGCCTCGGTATTGTGCGACCGGATGCCGATCGCAATCGAGCGCCCCGGATCGATGAGGCCCGACTGTACGGCGCGCAGGAACATCGTGCCGTGGTCGTTGCGTGCCCCGTCATCCGGCCACGTGTCGGAGTGGGCGTCGAACTGGACGAGCGCCAGCGGACCGTGCCGCTCGGCGTGCGCCCGCAGCAGTGGAAGACTCACGAAATGGTCGCCGCCCAGCGCGAGCAGCTTCGCGCCGCCGGCCAAGATCTCGCGCGCGCCGGCGAGGATGTCGCCGGCGACGCGGTCAGGCCGCTGCGGCTCGATGAAGAGATCGCCCCAGTCGATCGTGGGCAGGGTGTCGAAGGGATTTCCGCCGTACGGGAAGCTGTCGCCGGACCCGAGCTCTGCGGACGCGGCGCGGATGGCGCGCGGCCCGAGGCGCGCGCCGGGCCGGTTGCTTGTCGCGCCGTCATAGGCGACGCCGCAGACCACCGCCTTGGCCCCAGCCAAATCGCGCGAATAGGGACGCCGCAGGAAGCTCAGCGCGCCGGCGTAGGTCATCTCGGCCAGGCGCGCGCGGGGATCGCCGCTCAGAAACGCCTGATCGCCCGCACTGGCGGCCCCGGCGGGGCGCGGCAGGGGTGGAAACGTCGATGACGTGAATCGAAAAGCAGGTCTGTCCGACATGGGCCGCCTCCGGGTTTCAATCGGTGACGGGCCTGTGGCGCGGCGAATAGGTGCGCCGGGCTGTCCTGCCAATTTGTGATCACATATAGGAGCACGCGAAACGCACTCCGTCAAGTCGCGCGATAAACGGTTGATTTGACGGCATCAACAGAGCAAAGTTATGTGATCACATGCGTCGGACGAACCGGCCGGCCTCGTGTGTAAGCCACCGCCCGCGGGACCGGAGCGCATGTCATGGCCGAGCCGCACGTCTCCTCCTATTACGCCGCGACCGTGAACGACACGACGCGCTATCCCGCGCTGGAGGGTACTGTGACGGCCGACGTCTGCGTCGTCGGCGGCGGCTTCTCCGGCATCGCCACAGCCCTGTCGCTGGCGGAAAAGGGCCGCCGGGTCGTGGTGCTCGAATCGAACCGCGTCGGCTGGGGCGCGTCGGGCCGCAACGGCGGACAGTGCATCGCCGGCGTTAGCGGAGAAGCCGAGATCGAGCGCCAGTTGGGACCGTCCGGCGCCAAGCTGGTGCGCGACATCCGCTATCGCGGGCACGACATCATCAAGGAGCGCATCGCACGGTACGGCATTGCCTGCGACTGGAAAGACGGGTGGATGGAAGCCGCCGCCCGGCCCCGGCACATGGACGCCATCCGGGCCTACTACGACGCGCGCGTCGCCGACGGCGAGGGCGACGACCATGAGCTCGTCGAGCCCCACGACTTTCGCAGCGTGCTCGACAGCGGCCTCTATCACGGCGGCATCATCGACCGGCGCAGCGGCCATCTGCACCCTTTGAACCTGTGCATGGGAGAGGCCCGCGCCGCACGTGCGCTCGGCGTGGACATCTACGAAGACACCAAGGTCCTTGAGCTCAAGGGCGGCGCGAAGCCCTTCGCGCGGGCCGCCAACGGCCGGGTGGAGGCCGACAGCGTCGTGCTCGCGGGCGACACCTCCCACACCTTCAAGCGCGGGCGCCTCAGCGGCCTGCAGTTCCCGACCGGCAGCTACATCATCGCCACCGAGCCGCTCTCCGACAGCCTCGCTCGCGCTATCAACCCGCAGGATCTCGCCGTCTGCGACAGCAACCTCGTGCTCGATTATTTCCGCCTCTCGGGCGATCGGCGGATGCTGTTCGGCGGGCGCTGCAATTACTCCAACCGCGATCCGCGCGACATCACGGCAACGATGAAGCGGCGCCTCGACGAGATCTTCCCCCAACTGCGCGACACGCGGGTCGACTTCACCTGGTCGGGGCGCATCGGCATCGTGCTCAACCGCGTGCCCGCCATCGGACGGCTGGAGCCGAACCTCTACTACATGCAGGGCTACTGCGGGCACGGCGTGAACACGACACACATCGCGGGCGAGATCGTGGCCGATGCCATCTGCGGCACGACGGAGCGCTTCGACCTGTTCGACCGCATCCGTCATTGGCAACTTCCGGTCGGCCGCTGGGTCGGCAACCAGATGCTGGCGCTCGGGATGCTCTACTACCGCTTGAAGGACAAGCTTTGAGGCGGGCGGCCCAATCACGGGCCTTCAGATGCCGAGCGCCTGCATGATCTCGTTCTCGGCCTGACGGGCGCCCGGAGACCAGCGTGCGGCCTTCGAGGCGACGAGGTTCGCCTGCGACCTCAGGATCACGCCGTCATCGAGAACACGCAACCCGTTCGCGGCCAGAGTCGCACCCGTCGAGGTGATGTCGACGATGAGGTCGGCGGTGCCCGCGGCCGGAGCGCCCTCCGTGGCGCCGAGACTTTCGATGATGCGATAGTCGGTGACGCCTTTTTCGGCGAAGAAGCGCCGCGTCGTGTTGACGTATTTCGTCGCGACGCGGAACCAGCGGCCATGCTCGCGGCGGAACGCGCCGGCGATCTCGTCGAGGTCGGCCATGGTGCGCACGTCGATCCAGAAGTCGGGCACGGCGACGACGACGTCGGCATGGCCGAAGCCGAGCGCCTTCAGGAAGGTCACGCGCGTCGCCGCATCCGTCATCTGCTCGCGGATCAGATCCTCGCCGGTGACACCCATGTGTGCCCGCCCGGTCTTCAGGTACCAGGCGATCTCGGAGGCGGAGATGAACGCGACCTCCACGGTGTCGAGCCCGGCAATCTCGCCGCGGTAGCCGCGATCGTTGCCGGTCTTGCGCAGCGCAAGACCTGCCTTGGCGAACAGCTCGATCGTCTGTTCCATCAGCCGGCCCTTGGAGGGCACGGCGAGCACGAGCCGCTCGGTCACGCCCCGCCTCCCTCGATGACGCTCAAGAGCCGCTCGGTATGAATAGCGCCGCCGACCGCGGGCACGTCCGACTTCGCGCCTGCGGCCCGCATCAGGTCGTCGTAGCGGCCGCCGCCTACGAGCGGGCTCGCGGACCCGAGATCGGGCGAGACGACCTCGAACACGAAGCCCGTGTAGTATTCGAGCTGCCGGCCGAACTCGGCCGAGAACTCCGCATGCACGACATCGACTCCGAGCTCGGCCATGAGCTGCAGCCGGCGGTGATAGGCGTCGATGACGGGGCTCATGGACGCCCCGCGCTCGCGCATCAGATCCTTGATGGAGGCGCCCGCCGCTTTCGCCGGACCTGAGATCGCCAGATAGCGCTCGATGAGAGAGACGGTCTCGGGCGGAAGCGGATCGACGCTCGCGTCGGCGACGCGCCACATGAGGTTGGCGGCCACCTCCGTCACCGTGCGCGCGCCGATGATCTCCATGCCTTGCGCGGACATGTAATCGAGCACGGCCCGCTCCGACCGGACGAGGTCGGCCGGGACAACGCCGGCGCGCAGCGCGTCCGGGATCGACTTCAGCGCCTCCTCGCCGGGCCGGGCGAGGCGATGCAGCTCGGTGCGGAACGCCCCCGGCCGCCAGAAGAGATGCGTCAGGAACTGGCGCCAGCGATCCGGCATGTCGATCGCCTTGATGAGTGCGCGGAAGAGGCCAAGATCGCCGATCCTTAGCTTGAACGTCTTGAGGCCCGCGGCGCGCAGCGCCTCGACGAGGGTCGCGACCGTCTTGGCATCGGCCTTCTCGCGCTCGGGCGCCCCGATGCTCTCGATCCCCGCCTGGCGGAACTCGCGCGGGTGCGCGCTGCCGGCGCCCGCGGGCTGGAAGCGGAAGGCGGGACCGTTGTAGCAATAGAGCGCCTTCGTGGCCGGATCGGCGTGGCGCTCGATGTGCAGGCGGCAGGTCGGCACCGTGAGGTCGGGCCGCAGGCACAGCTCGTCTCCGTCGGGATCGCTGAACACGTAGGTGCGCGCACGCAGGCTTTCCCCGATCACGTCGAGGAATACGCCCGCCGGCTGGATGATGGCCGGCGAGACGGCCTCATGCCCGGCCTTGATGAAGACCTGCATGATCTTGCGCGCTTGTGCTTCAAGCGCCTCGAACTTTCGTGCCGTCTCGGCGGCCATGGGTTCTCTCTCAGCCCTCGTGGCGCGCGAGGATCTCGCGCACCGTCGCGACGAGCTCGTTCTCGGAAACGGAAAATTGCGCGGGGCGCGCCTCTCTCCATTCCCTGTTGTCCTTGATGGCGGCGGCAGCCTTGGCGCCTTCGATCAAGTCCTTCAGCGTCACCTCGCCCCGGGCGCGCTCGTCCGAGCCCTGGATGACGACGAGCGGGCTGCCGCGCCTGTCGGCATATTTCATCTGCGCCTTCATCCCGGCGGAGCCCAGGTACATCTCGGCACGGATTCCGGCGGCGCGCAGCGTTTGCGTCATCCTCTGGTAGGCGGCGACCTCGCCCTTGTCCATGACGAGCACGACGACCGGGCCCGGCGTGGCGGCCCGGGTCCGGCCGAGGGAGGCGAGTGCGGCCTGCAGACGCGACACGCCGATGGAGAAGCCGGTCGCGGGCACCTTCTGTCCCGTGAAGCGGGCGACCAGATCGTCGTAGCGCCCGCCGCCGCCGACGGAGCCGAAGCGGACCGCCTGGCCCTCCTCGTTCGTCACCTCAAACGTCAGCTCGGCCTCGAAGACGGGGCCGGTATAGTACTCCAGGCCACGCACGACAGAGGGATCGAAGGCAATCCGGTCGGAGCCGTACCCCGCCGCGCGGACGAGATCGCTCATGTGGCTCAACTCGTCCATGCCCGCGACCGCCCGCTCGTTGCCGCCAAGCACCGCCATCACGCGCGTGATCGCCCCATCGCGGTTTCCCGCGGACGCGGACAGGAACGTCGTGATCCGCGCGATCGCCTCCGCCGCAAGGCCGGCGCCCGGCGTGAAGTCCCCGCTCTCGTCCTTGCGGCCCTTGCCGAGCAGCAGAGCGACGCCGTCGACCCCGAACTTGTCGAACTTGTCCATGGCCCGCAGCACCGTGAGCCGGCGGCCGGCGTCGGCGGGCGCCGCAGGATCGATTCCGGCGAGCTCGAGCACGCCGTCGAGCACCTTGCGGCTGTTGACCTTGATGACGTAGTCGCCGCGCCCGATGCCGAGCGCCTCGAGCGTGTCGGCGGCGAGCATGCACATCTCGGCATCGGCCGCGACGCTCTCCGCGCCGACGGTATCGGCATCGAACTGCGTGAACTGCCGGAAGCGTCCCGGTCCCGGCTTCTCGTTGCGGAAAACGCTGCCCGTCGCATAGCGCCGGAACGGCTTCGGCAGCTTGTCGAAGTTCTCCGCAACGTAGCGCGCGAGCGGGGCCGTCAGGTCATAGCGCAGCGACAGCCACGGCGCGCTGCCCTTGGCATCCGGCCCCTCCGGCGTTCCCGACTCGCGCGCCTCCGGCGCCCTGTCTCCGCGCGCCTCCGGCGCGGTATTCTCGCGCGCCTCCGGCGCGACATCCTGAAACGAGAACACGCCCTCGTTGGGCCGGTCTTGATCGGGCAGGAATTTGCCGAGCGCATCGGTGAACTCGATCGCCGGGGTTTCCAGCGGCTCGAACCCGTAGCGCTCATAAACCGCGCGGATCTGGGCCAGCATCGCCTCGCTCTCGCGAATCTCGGCCGCGCCGATATCGCGCAGGCCTTTCGGCAGCCTCGGCACCGGTCGCTGCGGCGCGCTCTTGTCGTCCTCGGATCTGGCCATGGAATCGATTGAGTTGTAGCGGCGCAGGGCGCGCCTGATGGTGCGCCTTATAGCGGATCGCCCCGAGGGCGCAAAGTGAAGCACGCCCGGCAGCGAGAACGGGCTAGGGCTTGGACTCAGGTGAGCCAGACGGCTGCAATAGCGGCAAGGTGAGTGGCGGCGGCGAAGTTTCGGGAAAGTTATCGACACTCGAGCCAGACGCGCGTCCACGCCTCGCCCGCGGTTGCGATCGTGAGGAGGGTGAGCATCCGCCCGAGGGTCACACTCATCAGGCAGGGCTGACCGAGCCCGTGCCCCATAAACAACGGCTGCGCACAATTCCTGCGTAGACCGGTTGCGCGCGGCGCGGTTCAGTAGAATGTGGAATATGAGTTTTCCCCGGTCGGAGTTGTGATCGGGTCTGCCGGCTAGCTTAGTTCAGGATGAGACGCATGATCCGCCGTTGCATCGTTTCCCTCGCCGGGGCCGTCGCCGCCGGCGTTGCTGCGTGCCTGGTCGTGGCGCCAGTGGTCCCGGCACACTCAGCGCCGACGCTGTCCAAGGCGCTGGCCAACCTGCCCGGGCGCTGGACCGGGCAGGGCCGTCTCGGCTTCAAGGACGGCAAGATGGAGAGCGTAACCTGCCGGGCCACCTATTTCGTCGCGGAGGATGCAACGGGTCTCAAACAGACCATCCGATGCGCCTCGCCGAGCGGCAAGATCGAGCTGAAGAGCCGTCTTGACGAGAAGGACGGCGTGCTGACGGGCGAATGGGCCGAAGAAATGTACAACCTCAAGGGCGCCCTGTCGGGCAAGGTGACCGAGCGCGGCTTGGTGGTGACCGTGAAGGGCAGCGACCTCGACGCCAACATGGACGTGGTCGTCAAGGGCAACCGGCAGCTCGTGGAGATCCAGTTTCACAACACGTCGCTCATCGGCCTCTCCCTCATCCTGACCCGCTCCGTGGCGGGCGGCGAGAGCTGATTCAGGCAGAGACGGTAGAAACGGGGCGCGGGACCGTGCTATCGCGAGCTGCAGTCCCCTGTTCGATCAGCACCGATGTCCAAGCCCGGCGAAAAGACAGGTCCTGCGGCCGAGACGGCGGGCACGCCGCCCGTGAAGCCCGCCCGCAAGTCGGCGGCCGAGCTGCGGGCCGAGCGCCTTGCGGCCGAGCTCAGAGCCAATCTCGTCCGCCGCAAGGAGAAGGCCCGCAGCGCCGCCTCGCGCGGCGACCGCGGAAGCGGCGGCGAGTCCTCCTGCTGAGGCCACCCCTGCCGCACCGGACCGGCCACCCCTTGCTGGACATTCCCTTGCTGGACGGGCGCTTCCAAGACTAATCATCGCGGGGCCTGTCGCGAGTCGCCAGTCCCGCCCCGTCGCCCACCCCGCCGCCGCCCCCGCAACCTGTCGCAACCCGAGAAGACAAGCCATGGATCGTATCAGACTCGTCGGCGGAGAGCGGCTTCAGGGCACGATCCCGATCTCGGGCGCCAAGAACGCGGCCCTTCCGCTCATGATCGCGAGCCTGCTCACATCCGATCGCGTAACGCTGAAGAACGTTCCGAACCTCGCCGACGTGAACCTGCTGGCGCGCATCCTGCGCAATCACGGCACCGACCTCGGCGTCGACGGCAAGCGCTCCTCGCCCAACATGCAGGGCGAGACGTTCCATCTCACCGCCCGCGACATCGTCGACACGACGGCGCCCTATGAAATGGTCTCGCGCATGCGCGCGAGCTTCTGGGTGCTGGGTCCCATCATTGCGCGCATGCGGCAGGCCAGGGTCTCGCTGCCCGGCGGCTGCGCCATCGGCACGCGGCCGGTCGATCTGCATCTCATGGGCCTCAAGGCGCTCGGCGCTGAGATCGAGATCGACGGCGGCTACGTCATCGCCCGGGCTCCCAAGGGCCTGCACGGGGCCCACATCATCTTCCCCAAAGTCTCGGTCGGCGCCACCCACAACGTCCTTCTCGCGGCGGCCCTCGCCAGGGGCGAGACGCTGATCGAGAACGCGGCCCGCGAACCGGAGGTCGGCGACGTCGCGGCCCTTCTCGTCAAGATGGGCGTTCTCATCGACGGCATCGGCACCTCCACGCTGCGAATCCAGGGGCGCGACCGCCTCGACGGCGCGATCCATACCGTCCTTCCCGACCGCATCGAGACCGGGACGTTCGCCATGGCGGTTGCGGCAACGGGCGGCGACGTGGTGCTCGAGCACACCCGGCCCGAACTGCTTCAGAACGCGCTCGACGTGCTGGCGCAGACCGGCACCGCCGTCACCCCGACGGACACGGGGCTGCGCATCACGCGCAACGGCGGCGAGATCGAGCCAGTTTCGGTGGAGACGCAGCCGTTCCCTGGGTTCCCCACCGATCTCCAGGCCCAGCTCATGGCGCTGATGACGCGCGCGCACGGCACGAGCGTCATCCGCGAGACGATCTTCGAGAACCGATTCATGCACGTGCAGGAGCTGGCCCGGCTCGGCGCCGACATCCAGCTCCACGGCGACACGGCAACGATCAAGGGCGTCAAGCATCTGCGCGGCGCACCGGTGATGGCTACCGACCTGCGCGCCTCGGTCTCCCTCGTTATCGCGGGCCTCATGGCGGACGGCGAGACGGTCATCAACCGCGTCTATCACCTCGACCGCGGCTTCGAGCGGCTGGAGGAGAAGCTGTCGCGGTGCGGGGCGCGCATCGAGCGCCTGTCGTCCGGCTGATCGCCGTCAACGACGCAAGGGATGCGGCCGCGCGCGGATGGCCGTGCCTTGTCGCCGGCAGCGTTTCGCGCCATCGTTTCCGCGTGTGCGTTCCTGATTCGATGGAGATCGCCGTGGGACGCATGGGCCAGGTTGCCGGGTACGCTGCCGTCGTCGCCTCGTGCTCGTTCGGCGCCCTGGGGGCGAGCCTGTGGGGTCCCTGCGTGGCCGCCGTCCTGCTGGTGCTCCTGTCCCTCGACCTGCACGAGCCCATCTACGCCCGCCATGCGCGATCGGGAGAGATCGCGGCGCAATCGAAGCTGCTCTTGGCAAGCGTCGCGAACGCGGCGCTGACGGTGAGCGTCGCTTACGCCGCCGGGCTCCTCATCGCCTGGGCCATCGCAACCTGATCCGGGCGGGCCAAGCTATTTCGGCGCCGGCTTGCCGCCGTTGGCGAAAGCCGCCACCTCCGTCCCCGCCTCATCCAGGAACACGAGCATGGTCCCCTTCATCGTGAAGGACCGCGTGGCCGCGAGCGCCGCGCCGTAAAGCTGCTCCTGCTGCATGAGGCGCTCCGGACAGGCCATGCGGGTAGCGGCGATGGGGCCGAACGAGATCGCCGTCCCGTCGATCTTGGCCATCGAGGACATCCGGTTGCAGCCGATCGTCGTCGCCACCTTGCCGTCCGGCGCGATGGTGAGGAAGGCCTTGGAGGTGTCAATCGTCCCGGCGCCCTTCACGCTCTCGATGAGCCAGCGGATCTCGTGGATCGAGCCGTCCGCAGCCTCTGCGGCCGCTGCCGTCATCGCGCTCCATCCGAGCAGGGCCATGCCGACGCCGCGCCACATCTTGATCCTCCTCGATCGATATAGTGAGGCGTTCCGCATGCGATCGGATCGCGTTTTTCTTGTGGCGCCGGCAGCTGGAACGCCCGTGCGCCCAGCCGGACTTGCTTTTTGCAGCGCAACATGAGATAAGCCGGCGTCCGGATCGCTCGGATTCGGCCCATCGGCGCGCGGCTGCGTGACGGGACTTCGTGAGACATCAGGCGCTTGGCGCCCTTTTGGTCCTCCGGCCCGCGCCTCTGATCCCCTCCATCGGCCGCCCCGGCACGCAGGGCGCCCTGAAGACCTGACCCGCCGCAGCCCACACGGGTCTTCGGCGGTGGTTCGGGATGCTTCACCCCCGCCATGCTCGGCTCGCCCGGCCCCGTCCTTTGGGACGGCTCGCGGCGCGCCCGGCAACGCGGGCAACCGAAAGAAAATCTGTGACGAAATTTGACGAACTCGGCCTCGACCCGCTGCTTCTGAAGGCGCTCGATACCGAAGGCTACACGACGCCGACGCCGATCCAGGCGCAGGCGATCCCCTCCATCCTGGCCGGCCGGGACCTGCTCGGCATCGCCCAGACCGGCACCGGCAAGACGGCGGCCTTCGCGCTGCCGATCCTGCACCGCCTCGCCGCCGGCCGCCAGCCGGCGCTGCGCAAGGGCACGCGCGCGCTCATCCTGTCGCCCACGCGCGAGCTTGCGACCCAGATCGCGGAGAGCTTCCGCACCTATGGCCGCCACATGGGCCTCACCGTCGCCGTCGTGTTCGGCGGCGTCGCCCACAAGCCGCAGCGCGATGCGCTCTCCCGCGGCGTCGACGTGCTCGTGGCCACGCCCGGCCGGCTCCTCGACCACATGGGCGAGCGCAACGTGGTGCTGGACGGGACGGAGATCCTCGTGCTCGACGAGGCCGACCAGATGATGGACCTCGGCTTCATCCGGCCGCTGCGCCAGATCGTGTCCAAGCTCTCGCATCGCCGCCAGAGCCTGTTCTTCTCCGCCACCATGCCGCACGAGATCGGCGCACTTGCTGCCGAGCTGTTGAAGGAGCCTGTGAAGGTCTCGGTGACGCCCGTGGCCAAGACGGCCGACCGCGTGGCGCAGGAGGTGATCCTGATCGAGCAGCAGAAGAAGCGGGCGCTGCTCGTGGAGCTGTTCGCCAGAGACGAGCTGACCCGGACGATCGTGTTCACGCGCACCAAGCGCGGCGCCGACCGCGTCGCCCGGCATCTGGAAGGGGCCGGCATCCGAGTCGCTGCCATCCACGGCAACAAGAGCCAGGCCCAGCGCGATGCGGCCATGAACGGCTTCAAAAGCGGCAAGATCCGCGCCCTCATCGCGACGGATATCGCCGCGCGCGGCATCGACGTCGATGCCGTCTCGCACGTCATCAACTACGAGATCCCGAACGTCCCGGAGAGCTATGTGCACCGCATCGGCCGCACCGCGCGGGCGGGCGCGGAAGGCATCGCGATCTCGCTCGTCGACGACGAGGAGCGCGGCTACCTGCGCGACATCGAGCGCCTGACGCGCTTGCAGATCCCGTGTACCGACCGGCGCAACGACACGACGCTCGTGACGGCCGAGAGCGGGCCCGAGCGTCGCGAACCGCGTCCGCAGAGTCGGCCTCGGCAGGGCCACGCGCGCGGCCACGGCGAGGGACGTGGAGCCGGCCTGCGCGAAAACCGCGATCAACGCGATCGGCCAACCAAGGCAAGGGGAAACCCGAGCCGGCGACATGAAGAGCGCAGCGATCGCGCGAGCGAAGAGCGTTCTCTCCACGACCGCGGCGGCCAGGGTCGCCATGGTACTGACAGGCACGCGCGCGACCGGCATGCACCCGATCGACACGGACACGATCGGAATGGGCATGACCGGAATGGGCATAACGGGCATGGCCATGACCGCCGGGCGCATGGCGGCGAGGGCCGGCCGCGCCACCCCGGCGCACACCGCGACGGCGAGCACCGGTCCGGCGATCATCCCGCCCAAGGGCACCGCTCCGGCGCGACCGGCAAGGGTCTTGAAGGCGTCAAGTTCCTGAACCAGGGGGCCAAGCGTCCCGGTACCCGGCCCCACGGACCGCGTCCGGACGATCGCCGCCGAGCTCCGACTCGGACCGCCTGAGCCGGTCGAGACGAGAAGGCGCGACGGGGGGCGCGGTTGCGCTGGCCCCCCGCCGCCAGTATCAGTCCCTGTGTCTACAAAATGCAGGCACGCGACGCATGGCAACTCTACGATGGCCACCCCGATGCGAACCTGAGGCCGCGGCCTCGCTCCGGCTCCCGCATTCCGTCGGTCCGTCGTCTCACTCTGACTGACGGCCCGCTGCTGCCGGAGCCGCAATCGAAACGCACGCGACGATGACCATAAACGACCGCCCGGGCCTGAAACTCATCGCCTTCGACACCGAGGACCTCGATGTCGTTTCCGCGCACCTTCAGGATGCCGTCATCAGCGTCGGCGAGATGGCCTACCTTCGGCGCGAGCGCCGGTTCGCGGCGATCGCCAACCGCTTCGACTGGACCGATGCGCTTTCCGCTTCCCGTGCCCGCCGGCGGCCCTTTACCCGCCGCCGCACCGGCCTGCGCTTCGAGCATGTGCTGGGAGCGCAGTTGACCGGCATCGACCCCGCCGACAAACGCCAGGTGCTCAACATCCTCGCCATCCGCTTCGAGCCGGCGGGCGCGCCCGGTGGCTACGTGACGATCGCGTGTGCGGGCGGCGGCGCCATCCGCCTGCACGTCGAGTGCCTAGAGGCCGAGCTGAAGGATCTGGGCGCGGCGTGGGCGACGAAATCCAAGCCCCAGCATCCCGACGACGAAGCCCCATAGGCTTACGACAACGCGGCCCTCCGGCCTTGCTCATCCCCGTCCCAGACTTCCCACTTCGGACCTGTCATGCCCAAGACACTCTTCACCTCCGATCCCGGCTTCGAGGCGGCCTTCGCCGCGTTCCTCGCGGAAAAGCGTGAGGTGTCGGAGGAAGTCGACCTCGCGGTGCGCGACATCATCGCCGACGTGCGCGCACGCGGCGACACGGCGCTGATCGAGCTGTCGCACAAGTACGACGCCATCGACCTTGCCAAGACCGGCCTCGCGGTGACCGCAGCCGAGGTCGACGCGGCCATTGCGCAATGCTCGCAGGAGACGCTTGCGGCGCTCTCGTTCGCGGCCGACCGCATCCGTGCACACCACGCGCGCCAGTTGCCGGAGAGCGAGCGTTACACGGACGAGACGGGCGTAGAACTCGGCGACCGGTGGACGGCGGTTGAATCGGCCGGCCTCTACGTGCCCGGCGGACTGGCTTCCTACCCCTCCTCCGTGCTCATGAATGCGCTTCCGGCCATCGTTGCCGGCGTGCCGCGCATCGTCATGGTCGTTCCCGCTCCGCGCGGCGAACTGAACCCCTTGGTGCTCGCCGCCGCGCGCCTGTGCGGCATCACCGAGATCTACCGGATCGGCGGCGCCCAGGCGGTGGCGGCGCTTGCCTACGGCACCGAGACCATCAGGCCGGTCGTGAAGATCGTCGGCCCCGGCAATGCCTACGTCGCCGCCGCCAAGCGCCAGGTTTTCGGCACGGTCGGCATCGACAGCATCGCGGGACCCTCGGAGGTGCTCGTCATCGCCGACCGGGATAACGATCCGGAGTGGATCGCCGCCGACCTTCTCGCCCAGGCCGAGCACGACAAGGCCGCCCAGTCGGTGCTGATGACGGATGATGCGGGCTTTGCCAGGTCCGTCGAGGCCGCTGTTGCCCGCCAGCTCGCCACCCTCCCGCGCGGCAACATCGCGGGCGAGAGCTGGAACGTGTTCGGGGCCCTGATCATTCTCAAATCCTTCGACGAGGCGCCGGCGCTGGCGGACCGCATCGCCGCCGAGCATCTCGAAATCGCCACCGCTGACAGCGAGGATCTGGCGGCCCGGATCCGCAACGCGGGCGCGATCTTCATCGGCGCGCATACGCCGGAGGTCATCGGCGACTACGTGGCCGGCTCCAACCACGTACTGCCGACCGCGCGCTCCGCCCGCTTCTCCTCGGGGCTCGGCGTCCTTGACTTCATGAAGCGCACGTCGCTCCTGAAGCTCGACGCGGCCTCGCTCAAGCGCGTTGCCGGTGCCGCGATGGCGCTGGCGCGTGCCGAAGGCCTCGAGGCGCACCGCCGCTCCGTCGAGATCCGGCTCGCCAAGTGACGAGGATCGGCCGATGAGCGACACGACGACGGAAACCGCCGACCGCGACCGCATCGCTTCGATCCACATCGACGAAGCCTCGATCGCGCGCGGCAACGCCAACATCGAGCACGAGCGCGAGGTGGCGATCTTCGACATCCTCGACGGCAACTCCTTCGCGCTCGAGGGCGTGGACAAGGGCCCCTACCGGCTCGACATCGCGATCGCCGACGATCGGCTCGTGCTGTCGGTCTTTCCCGACGGAGCGGAGCAGACGGTGGCGGTCCACATGCTCGCCATGACGCCGCTGAAGCGCCTGCTCAAGGACTACTTCAAGGTGCTCGACAGCTATTATCAGGCGATCCGGTCGGGCCAGCCCTCGCGCATCCAGGCGATCGACGTGGGCCGCCGCGGCCTGCACGACGAAGGCAGCCGCCTCCTGCAGGAGCGGCTCGAAGGCAAGATCCGGCTCGACTTCGACACCGCCCGGCGCCTCTTCACCCTCATCACCGCGTTGCACTGGAAGGGGTGAGTGCGGTGGCCGATCCCCCAGAGGCGCCACCCCGCATCTTGTTCGCCTGCACCCTCAATGCCGTCCGCTCGCCCATGGCCGCCGCGATCCTCCACCAGCTCGCCGGTCCCCGCCTCGACGTGCTTTCGGCCGGCGTGCGCCGGGGCCACCCCGACCCCTACGTCATGGCCGTGATGGACGAGATCGGCATCGACGTGACGCATCACGAGCCGCGCATCTTCGCCGACCTCGATCGGCGCCCGTTCTCCACCATCATCACGCTGTCGCCTGAGGCGCAGCATCACGCGGTGGAGCTGACGCGCATCATGAAGGCCGACGTCGAATACTGGCCGACCTTCGATCCGTCGCTGCTCGCAGCCAGCGCCGATCGCGCCACTCTGCTTGCCGCCTACCGGCGGCTGCGCGACGATCTGCTCGGCAAGATCAAGACACGCTTTGCCATCGAAGGCGGACCCTCGGTGTGAGGCCGGCGAGCTAGGCCGCCGCCTGGCGCGCATCGCCACCGGAGGACGGCTCGACGAGGAACCAGGTCTCCTGCAGGCCCACGCCTTTGATGTCGACCTGGCCGCGGCTCTCGAACTCGAACTCATGCTCCAGGATGCTCTTGCACCGGGTGCACACGAGGATACGGCCCGGAACGGACAGATTCTCCAGCCGGGCGGCGAGGTTCACCGCATCGCCCCAGACGTCGTAGGTGAACTTCTGCCGGCCGATGACGCCCGCCATCACGGGCCCCGACGCAATGCCGATGCGCATGGCGAGCGCCACGCCCTGCTCGGCCGCGATGCGCGCCAGCGTGCGATGCATATCGAGCCCCATGCGCGCGAGTCGCAGGAGATGGTCGTGGCGCCATTCGGGCACCCCCGAGGCAACCATGTAGGCGTCGCCGATCGTCTTGATCTTCTCCACACCGTGCGCCCGCGCCAGCGCATCGAACGCCGTGACGATCTCGTTGAGGAGCGCGACGGTCTGGCGGGCGCCGAGCGTGCGGGCGAGCGCCACGAAGCCGGAGATGTCCGCAAAGAGGACCGAGGCATCGTCAAATTGATCGGAGACGGGATCGTCGGGGCGCGCCTTCAGCCTCTCCACGACGGCATCGGGGAGGATGTTGCGCAGAAGCCGGTCGGTCTCCGCCTTCGCGCTCTCGGCGAGCCGGAAGGCGTAGTAGACGGAGGCGGCGATGAGGCCGGCGGTGGTGATGGCCGCCTGCACGTAGATGCTGTCGATCACCTGCTGGTCCGCCTTGATGAGCGCGTGCGCGGGCGGATACCAGAACCAGGCGGCGAGATGCAGCGCCAGGCCCGAGAGGATGACGGGCACGATGAGCCACAGCCGCTTCAGTCCGAGGACCACGAACGGAGCCGCCGCGCCGACGAAATACTGGAGCTGGACGCCGGCCGTGTTGCCGAGCAGCATCGCGAAGGCAATCAGCGCAATCCACTCCGAGACGACGATGATGAGCGCGCCTGCGATGTCACTCAAGCGATGCGCGAACGGCACGGCGAGCGCCGCGAAGACGAGCGCGACATTGATCCAGACGATCGCCTTGTAGCGCTCGTAATCCAGGAAGGCGTACTGGATCGCGTAGATCAGGGTCGTGGCAACGATGAGGTAGGCGATGAGGTTGAGGATCATCAGCCGGCGCTTGACGTCGGGGGGATAGCCCGCGGTGCCGGCTTCCGCCAGCCACCCAATGTGCGCGCCGACCGCCGCGACAAACGGCAGCTCGCCGATTGAGGCGATGCCGTCCCGGATCGGCCGCAGGCTACGTTGCAACGCCTCGATCATGCGTCGGTCCCTGTCGGACGCGTGGCCCGGCCGCCGGCGGATGCCACGCGCCGCCTCACGCGGCGCCGGCGATGTTTTCGAGCTCCTCGATGTCGCAGACGAACGTGCGCTCCCTGCGCTCGATGGCACCGCCGTCCTCCAGGAGCGCCAGCGCGGCGTTCACCTTCGGCCGGCTGGCGCCGATCAGGAGGGCGAGTTCGCTCTGCGAGATCGGCAGGTCGATCGTCACGCGGTCGCCGATGGCGGCGCCCGCCTTCTGCCGCGCGGCGGCGAGGAAGAAGCGCGCCAGCCGCACCTCGATCGGATAGAGCGCAATGCCTTCGAGTTGCTGGTCGGCCTCGCGCAGGCGGTTGCAAAGAAAACGAATGACCGCCTCGCGCACCGTGGCGCGGGACTCGATCAGCCGCATGAGCGCGCCCTTGGACAGCGTCTGCGCGACGACCTTCGACACCGCCGTCGCATCGGCCGTCCTGAGCCCGCCGTCGAGCACGGCGATCTCCCCGAAGATCTGACCGGGCTCCGCGTGGGCGAACGACAGCTCGCGGCCCTCGGGCGTCAGCACCGACAGGCGGACGCGACCGTTCGCGACGAGGTAGATGTCGCGGCCCGGATCGCCACGGCCGAACACGATCTGCCCGGCGTCGTAGTGCACCTCGCGCATCTCGAGTGCCACGCTGCGGCGCTCGCCGAGGTCGAGCGAGCCGAACAGATGAGTTTTCCCCAGCATCTCGACGAGGACATCCTTGGACATCTCACCCTCCGCACCAGCCCGGATTTATCGGTGGATTGACGAGTCGGCGCAACACGCCGCCCTTCATTCTACATTGCGCCATCCTACCTCGCGCCCGGCCGCATGGTACGACGCCGGGGCCGACTTTTCCCGCCGGCCGGGTTGGCCTGCTGTTTCGGCCGGGACAGGCCGCGCGAGGCGCCCGGAGCGTGGTCAACTCGCGGCCGGCCCGTGCTATAGAGGCCCGCTCGAACCGAAGCGAACCGGAGCCCGTCCCGGATGTCGACTGCCCGATCCGCCCTCCTGTCCGCATTGTCCCGGACCGACAGCCCGCGCCGGGAAACGCTGCGCACGGAGCTCGCAAAGGCGGCCGCCCGCGAGCCGTCGGTGGCGCCGCGCCCGAAGCTCGTGCTTGCCAGCGCCAGCCCCCGCCGGCTCATGCTGCTCGAGCAGGCCGGGATCAAGCCCGATGCCCTGCGCCCGGCGACCATCGACGAGACGCCGCGGAAGGGCGAGATGCCGCGCGCGCTCGTCGCCCGGCTTGCCCGCGCCAAGGCCGAGGCGGCCCGCGACCAGATCGCCAACGATCGCGATATCGCCGACGCCTACGTGCTGGCGGCCGACACGGTCGTCACCAACAACCTCAAGATCTTCGGCAAGCCGCAGCAGGTGGAGGAGGCCGTCGAGTTCCTGAATCGGCTATCGGGCCGCTCGCACCGGGTGCTCACGGGCGTCTGCCTCATCACGCCGGAGGACCGCCTGCGCACCAAGATCGTCGATACGAAGGTGCGGTTCAAATACCTGACGAAGGCCGAGATCGAAGCCTACGTCGCCTCGCGCGAGTGGCGCGACAAGGCCGGCGGCTATGCGATCCAGGGCCTGGCCGGGGCCTTCGTGCAGAAGATCAAGGGCTCCTACACCAACGTCGTCGGGCTGCCGCTGACCGAAATCGTCAGCATGTTGGTCAGCGAGGGCTTCCCGATCCATTTCAACTGGGTCAGAG
Source organism: uncultured Hyphomicrobium sp. (assembly GCA_964589785.1). GTDB lineage: Bacteria > Pseudomonadota > Alphaproteobacteria > Rhizobiales > Hyphomicrobiaceae > JAGVSR01. The sequence goes on along the minus strand of CAZPUQ010000001.1, from coordinate 60,036 downwards.
CCGCGGAAGCCGACCGCGACTGACGGGGCGAGCCATGGACAAGGACACCGGTCCCCGCCGGACCGCCCGATGCCCGACCTGCCGCAAGCCCTCGGTGCTCGAGCACCGGCCGTTCTGCTCGCGCCGGTGCGCCGACATCGATCTCGCTCGCTGGCTCGGGGGGACCTTCGTCATCCCCGGCGCCAGCCTCGAGGCGGCGGACGACGCCGCTCTGCCGCGTCCCGGGCCCGGTCCGGCGGACGGCGACCCGCCGGAGGGCAGCGACGAGGCGTGAGGCCGCAAGGACGGCATTTGCCTCCGCACGCACGCAAGCGGGTCGGGTATGCCGCAGCCCGCAAAGGCTGCTGGACAAGGGCGCGCGGCTGCACCTATAAGACGCCGGATTTCGCCTGCGGCCGCCGGCCGGCCGGGCGGAAATGCCCAGGTAGCTCAGTTGGTAGAGCATGCGACTGAAAATCGCAGTGTCGCTGGTTCGATTCCGGCCCTGGGCACCATCCCTCTCCTAGCGACGACCGACCCGAACCGGGCTCGACCTCCGATCCCCCATCCGTCCTTCCGGAGGCGGGCGGCAGGATGGCCACACCTCGCCGCCGATTGCGCCGGCAGACGGTCTCTCGGGGCCGCTTCGACTTGCCGGACGGTTCAACTCACGGCACTTTTTGATGAGGCTCAAGGCAGGCCGGACGGCTCTCCGGCGCCTGACCGCTGCCTTCCCGTTTTCCATGACCGATGCGAGGATGCCGTTCATGCTGCCGACGACGACGATCCGCCATTTGTGTGCGCTGGCCCTCCTGAGCGTGGCGGCTCTGGCGTCGCGCCCCTCGCCCGCCTCCGCCCAGGATTTCCTGTCGTTCCTGTGGGGCGGCGGCAATCGCGAGAACATCTCGTTCCCCGCCAGCGTCGCGCCGCGCCAGATCATCGTCTCGTTCGGCGACCGCAAACTCTACTGGGTCTACCAGAAGGGTGCCGCCATCTCGTATCCGATCGCGGTTCCACGGCAGCAGAGCCGTTGGGCCGGCGTCACGTCGGTCTCGCGCAAGGCGGTCAACCCGGGCTGGACGCCGACGGCCGAGATGCGCCGCGAGAACCCGAAGCTGCCGCATTATGTTCCCGGCGGCCATCCGCAGAACCCGCTCGGCGTGCGCGCGCTCTACCTCGGCGCCTCCACTTACCGCATTCACGGGACGGACGCGCCCTGGACAATCGGCACTGCCGTCTCGAAAGGCTGCATCCGCATGTATAACGAGGACGTGCTGGACCTCTACCCGCGCGTTCCGCTCGGCACGCGCGTCACCGTCACCTGGAAGCGGTATACGTACTAGAATCGCCTGTAGGACTGCGCTAGACGCCCTGCGGCGGCTCGCTCGAACGCACCGTGATCGAATTTCCGGCACCGTACCTTGCGGCCGTAGCACGCAGAGCGTCGCGCACTCCGCTCGGCAGCATTGCCAGGCGTGCCAGCCACCGGTAGAGGGTTGCCACGAGGCGCCGCCGCGCGAATTTGTACGGTCGCGCGCCCATGCTCTCGGCGCAGGCGGTCAACCGCCTGGCGTGCGCTTCGACCCCGAGCAACTGCAGTTCATACGCCAGCCTCTCCGCACCGCCTTGCAGGCCGACCGCGGACATCTCGTCGATCTCGCGTGCGAAGGCAGTCGGCAGGCACTCCTCACGCTCAAACGGCCCCGCACGTCGTTCGGCGCCATCAAACTCGCCTCGGATGCGATCGAGCTCCGCAAGATGCGGTAACGATTGCGGATTGGAGATCAGCGCCAACTGAGCGTCGAACGCCGCCGCTGCGAGTGCCGCGAGACGTGTCGGATACTGGTTCTCGTCCCTGGTTCTGGTCGACGTGACGAGACTCTTGTCAAGAAACCCCTGGATGTGGCGCTGGACCGCTGGATCATGCCGCATCGGCCATTGCAGCCGAAGCTGCGAGGCAATGCGGTCCGCGACAGCACGCCAATCGTTCTGGAGCTCATCGAAGATCGTGAAGGAGCGCGGCTTGCTCCGGGTGGAGGTCTCGGCGTCGAGCGTATTGCGAAGCCATAGCGCCAAGCCCCACTGAACGGACGTATTCTCGCGTCGCGCAAGGGACCTCGCCACCTCGAACGGAGACCGCAGCGGGATCAGATAACTCGCCGCGACCGTCTCGCGATCGCAGGCGTCTTCCCAGAAGGGAATGAGACTGCAGATGCGGGGGTCCTTGAGGACAAGCAGCGAATGGTCTGCGAGAGCGTCGCGCAGGAATTCGCGGGCCTGCACCATCAGCCGTCCATCCCGATCAGCCTCAAGGGGATCCGAAACGGGACGCCAGTCGTTCCACGTGGCCCCCATCCGAGCGAGAAGGTCGTTGTTCAAACGGACCAGGGGCAGAGGCTCCCAGTATCCTTTGACGTTGAAGGCATTGGCCTCACTCAAATCGGAGGGTATCGCTGCGCCCAAGAGATTGACGACCCGGGTCAACGCGGAGGTGCCGCTGCGGTGCGCGCCGGCGACCCATAAGACGCCGAACCGGTTCCCAGTCATCCTCCGAAGCCTCGCTTGCGCCGACGATGTCAGCAAGCGTTACAGAAACACTTGTCGCGAACAAGGACGGCGCGGCACACCTGACGGGAAATCGGCCCACGAGCGGACGCGCTGTGGATGAAAGTGTGCAAACCGTTTCGACATCGCCGAGGCGGCGCGTTCGGCCCTACTGGTCCATCCCCCGCTTCTCACTCCCACTCGATGGTCAACAGGCTTGAGTTCGCATTGTAGCTATTGGTCTTTCCACCCACGGCCCAAGTCCATACCAACTGCGATACCACCAGGGTAAGGAGGCTGAATTCGTGGATTCTCTACAGCGACCATCCCGCCACAAGCGTGTTCGCATCATAAACAAGCGTCGGGAGAAAGCAGGCCAAAAGAGCTTCGGTGGATGGCGGAGGCGCTTACCCGTCCTGCTGAGGCAGCGTCACCGGACATCACTCCAGCAAGAACGCTCACCGGCTATCTCTTCGTGCTTGCATCCTCGATGGCTTTCATCAGGGCGGCGTGTTCCCACTTTACGGCCTTGCAGCCGTTCTGCCCGAACGCTGGAGGAACGCTGGTCGGGGCCTTGTCCCCCTTGTAGACGCCAATGACGCCTTTGCCGCGCTTGATGCTTTCCTCGATCTCCCAGTTTACCCATTTGCTGGAGGCGGTTTTTTCGGAGAGGTACACCAACGTTACCGAGCAGCGGTCGATTTTCTCGCGGATTTGACGCTTAATATAGTCAGCGTTGGCGCTGTCGAACGGCTCCTTGACGGAATGGTCGTCGAACTGCAAATCAACTTTGTCATTCTTCGCTTGACCACGAAGCAGGTGCACTTCGTCCAAATCTTCGTGGTCGAAGCTGATGAAGACGTGCCGACTGGTATCCCCTTTTGCCTCAGATAGCTTCTGCTTTGCCTGTTCCTCAAGGCGCTTAATATCAGAACTAGAAAGACCGCCCCCCGAGCCTCCACCCATGTCATTTCTCCTTATCGAATTGAAATTCCAAGCAGGCGATGCACCGTCCGCAAGGCTCTGAGTTTCCAGTATGGCACGAGTAGGTGCCCGTGATGCCCTTAGCCTGCGCCAGCTTGACCACGTCTGCCTTGCCGAACTCGATCAGCGGCGTGAGCACATTGATCTGCCGCCCCATTGCTGCGGTGATGGTGATTTCTGCTTGCGCCACGAACTGCCGTTTCTGGTCGGGAAACAGACTGAATTTCTCCGCCAGAAGCCCTATGGCCACTGACGACGCTTCTTGCTGATAGGCATACGCACTGCCCATCAGCAAGAACATCAGGTTCCGGCCCGGCGTGAATGCATCACCTTTGACATCGAGTTCTTCGCGGGTCAGGCCAGATGCAATAACGCGCCCGAAACCCGATAAATCCATCCTTGTCGGCGCCGGAAGACCCAAGGCATCGTGGACGAGCTTGCAGGTTTCCCATTCCCGGTTGGCTGCCCGTTGTCCGTAGTCAATGAACAGTGGGAAGTGCTCGATGCCTTCCTCCGTCGCCATTACGCCGACGAGCGTCGAATCAAGGCCACCGGAAACCAAGTTCACGAAACTCATAGGAAAGCTTCCTTCTTGGCCACGCGCATCGTCAGCCAAGTTGCCAAATCGACGCAGCCCATCGAATGGCCGAAGTCAGCAGAAATTTCCCGAAAGGTGTTCTCGATTTCCTCATAGAGCGAGAGGCGGCCTAACTTGCTGGGCGACAGCGACAGGCCGCGCGCCAGTTGCAGATAATCCAACACATGGACATCCAAGACGGCGAGGTCAGCGCAATAACCAACACGGCGTAGAAAGAGGCTGGCCTGTTTAGGGCCGAAGCCCCAAACGTGCTGCATCAGGGTTTCGCGGGCTTCCCTCGCGTTACGGGCATCGAACAAAAATCCACGGATCGTTCGAGATCGCCCATAAATTTCAACGATGGTCTTGGCCAGCAAGGACGCCAGCCGGTTCTTGAAGCGTGGTCGAACCCATCGTTGCGTCCCATTGCTCGCGGGAACAGGAAGCGGATCGGATAGGGCCGCGACTATCTTTCGTTCAATGACCTGGACGCTTCGTCCGCGCGGCGCAGGCTGGAGCAGATTCTTCTCACGCAGCCGATCCGCCGTTGCTACCGCCATCTCGAACACCATCTGGCTGCCGAAAATGCAGATCGCCGCTTCGTACAGAAATTCTTCTTCCGCCATCTGTTGCCAGTTCTGGGCCGCAGATGCTTGCGTCTCGACCTCAATACACATCGCGCGAATGGTCTGGTTGATGATGTCCACGGTCATGGCTGACCCCAGCCGGCAACATCGGTAACGTGGCGATGGGCGCGAGGAGGCAGATTGGACCGGCAAAATTCCGATAGGCGATCCTGACTCATTGCATCACGCAGCCTTCGCATCCAATCGGAGAAGAATTCGAGGTTGTGGGCCAACGCGCGCGCTTGAAATGACAGCTTGTCATCATCGCCCCACGCGGTTTGACCGGCAAAGAAATCGGCCTGCGAGAGATGGTAAAGTAGGCCGGATTCGTGATCGACCACCGTTTGGCACCATTCCAGCCCATCGAAACTGTCAGCGCCCATCGCCGAATACAGGGCGATGGAAATGGGGTTGCCGGTGCCCAACAGGTGCAAAACTACATAACGCCCGAGTTCATTCAAGGTCGTCCGAATGGACTTTACGGCACGGGCACGCTCCAGAACGCCATCGCCCAGCCTGCGTTCTGGAACCGCCAGCATCGTGACGCCAGTCTTGGCGACGACGGCTGCGCACAGTGCGGGCAATTCATGGGCCGGGGCGTGGATGATGGGGATGATCTGACAGCTACCCGCAGCGGCTTGATCTGCTTGCCAGCGTTCCGCGACCAGGGCGATATGATCGTCCGCGTTGGCTGGTGGCTGCTGCTCATCGAAGCCAAAGGCCAGATCGCAGGAAAAGTCGGCCAGAACCTTGTGAAAGTTTGCTTGCTTCCAGTCTGCCTGGGCGTCCTTCCAGAAACTTTCATAGTTGCCGGAATCCATCAAAGTGATGATGCCCGCCTGACGAGCAGAAGTCAGTGCTTGTTGCGCTGGCTGCGGCTGATCGAAGTCCGCCAGGTCGAAGGCCGACACCAGAAACTGGCCGTTCAGCCCGCCCAGAGACGACAGCAACTGCAAATAATCCTGCGGGCGTAGCGCCGTCTTCACCGAAGAAATGGATGGGAAGTACACGGGCAACGGCAACGACCGTGCTCCGATGGCCAGATCCGTGGGACGCACGACCGGCATCATGCGCCCTCCGGCTTCTGCACCGTGGCGGCGCGGCGGGTTTCATTGAACCAGTTGGCGTGTTCGGTCGAGACGTGCTCCTCAACCCTTTCAGCCAGCGCGACCAGCCGCTCAGGCTCGGCCAAGCCCTTGTAGGGACCTGCTGCGGAAAGGAACAGGTATTTCTCGTGCTTTAGGCGCTCTGCTGTTGCCCGGTAGCTGAACCACAGAGTTGAATACTGATTCATTTGCTGGACAGCTTCCATGACGGCGATCAAGACGCCGAAAGCAGATGCGGCCCACTTGGCGTATTCGGCGGGCAATAGACTCGTTGCCGGAATCAACGCCGCAAACGTGAACTGAGCGATCTTCAAACGCTTATACCAGCTCTGGGCCTGTTGGCTCTTGCGATCATACCAGTTCAACTGATCGACCAGCCGGAACCATGCCGCGTGCGCCTCGACTCACTCAGGAACTGGCGGCTCGGGATTAGCATTCTTCTTGTCGTCAGCCATGTCGTCACAAATCTCCTTTGAGCGCCTTGTCGAGAATGGTCGGAAACATGGCGTCCAATTAGGCGGCGTCCTAGCTCAGCGCAGGTTTGACTGCATTCTTTTGGCGGTCACGGATAGATTGAATCCAATCTTCCAGTGCCTTGACCTCATTAAGCAGGTCATCAAGCGATACGGCTTCAGGATTCAACGCCTGCGCCGACGAATGAAGGTCTTCGGACAGCCTCGATTGGGCGGCCATCACCCGCTTTACATCGTCCTCGGTGAGAATACCGAGTTTGAACATCGAGGTCGGCTTGACCTTGTTGTCGAACCGTTCAAGCACGGGGCGAATATAGTCGGAGATTGCCTGCTCCCAGGCATCACGAAGTTGACCAATAGTGCCCTTGCAGAAGATGGTGCGCTGCGTATCGGCCAGCTTGTCAAAGCCAGATTTTGCCGCTTTGAGCGATGACCGCAGCGCGTTGCACATCTCAAACCCGGATTTCGCCTTGTCCGGCAACTCGTTTTCAATGTAGCCGGGCTTGTCCTGTTGCCGCCGGACATTGCGAAATGCGATTGGCCGGTTTGCCTTTTCTGCTTCGCGGCGAAGTTCGTATAGGAACACGAGATCGTGCGTGAATACGATGACCTGCCGGTGCTCCGCTTCCTCCACCAGCCGCGATGCAACCGCGCCCCTGTGGATGTGGTCGAGCGATGACATCGGATCGTCGAAAACGATGCCGGAATAACGCTGTGCCGTGACCAGTTCGGCGAGGAACGCGGCGAGCGCGACGCACCGGTGCTCGCCTTCGCTGAATATCTCGCCGACCTTGGCGTTGGGATTCTCCACCAACGCGACGCGAAAATACGATACGGCCTGCCGGTCTTTCTCCTTGCGAAGCTCGACCGGCATTCTGGACAGTTTGAGTTTTCCGATCTCGCGCGCAAACCGACCGCGCAGCGCGTCCGTCACCATGCGATCCGAGAGTTCCTTGTTCTTATCGGTGATCGGCTTCTTGGCGGTCGCCTTCAGCGCGGTGTTGATCGACTCGATTTCCTTGAGGCGCGCAATTTGCGCCTTGATGTCCGGGAGCAGCGGCGCAAGGGCGGCACGCTCCTTGAGTTCAAGGTATTCGGATTTCAGTTTCTTGTAGTCGTCGCTCTGCGTATCGGCGGAAAGCTGCGCGGCACGGGTTTTGAGATCGGCTGCCAGCGCCGTAAGTGCCTGGAGCGGATCAGCGCCAAGCGGCTTGGGCTCGCCGTATGCCCTGACCATTGCCCGAAGCCGCCAAAGCACCACGACAAAGGCCCGGCGGACTTGCTGGGCAAGCGCCGCATCGCCGATCTCGGTGGCGAGGAATTTGCCGGATTTCAGCACATCGCCAAGGCGCAGCATCCGCCCTTTCAACTGCGTGAGCGCGGCATCCAGCTTCGCGCGCGCCGTCGCTTCATCAGCCTTCGTCGAGCTTTTTACAAACGACTCGAATGTCTGCTGGCGCACGATTGCGTCAGCTCCGAGGGGCTGCTGACAAAGCACGCAAAGCGTATCCGGTTCGCTCGAAGGGAATATCTTGCCGGGATAGGCCACGGTGTCCGCATAGGTGCGGGCGGCCTCCCACAGTTTTTGCCAGGCGGCTTGGCCTACCTCGGGCAACGGCGATGCGCTGAATAGCTGTTGCGATGCTAACGACGCGGCTTCCACGGCATCGCCGTGGGTCTTTCGTAGTGTATTGATTTCCACGAACGCCGCCGCGCTCGTCGCGCCAATAAGGGTTTGAAGGGTCGTCTGGATGCGCTCCACTTCGCCGCGCTGATTATCAAGCCGCGCCACGGCGCGCTTGGGGTCTTGAGCGAAGTCGGTTTCCAGCGTGGCGAGGCGGCCGGTTTCCTGATCGCTGAAGGCGGCGAGTTTATCAAGCTGCGGGACGTTGGATTTCGCGCTCAACCCGAAGACGTAGCTGCCGGCAGCCGTTTCCCTGCTCAGCGAGGGGTTTGAAATCGCAAGCGGAACCTGGCTCTGGAGCGTTGCGATCTTGCCGTCGAGCGCCGTTTTAATGCGGTCGGAAGCATCCGCCAGCGCCTCCAGCAACCGCATTGGCCGGGGGATATAGGCTACCTCGTTGGTGCTTTCGACATGGATGCTTGCGCTTCGGGAGTCGAAGATGCTGACCGATGGCAGGTCGCCGTGCGGCTCGCCGTCGGGCGTCCAATTGAATTGTTCGGTGTTCGCACCCCGCGTGAAACATATCTCCGCAGATTGCGGCGTGTCGGTCTTGTCTTCCAAATCCCTGTGGATCGCGAACTTCTCGTCCCGCGACCGACATGCGTGCTTCAGGACGCGGACATAGCCGGACTTTCCCGAACCGTTGTCGCCGTAAATCACCGTCAGCCCGGCAGGCTCAAAGGACAGCTCCTGCTGGCTGGCAAGCGCGTTGATGGCGGTGGGATTCTTGATCGAAACGAGGGAAATCGGCTCTGCGGCGCTGGTTTCAGCCACAATATGCGATTGTGCAATCGGCGTATGGGTGCGCGCCGGATCAAGGCAAAGCTCCGTAAGTTCCACAATCACCTGATCGTCGAGCGTTTCACCTGTGACCAAGCGCCGAAGGGCGTCTCTCTGCCACGCGGGCCGCTTCTCTGCCCACGTCACGAGGTCCGCGAGGGCGGCCTTTTCGGTCAGGGGCGCGGATGGCGTGGTCGCGACGCTCATGCCGCCCTGCTCCCCGTTGAGGTGTTTGAAGGCTTGCCGCCTTCAAGGAGAAAGCCGGAGCGCGTGGCCGCGTTAAGACAATCTGTCGCCGACGAAGCGGCGGCATTAAGCATCTTCTTCAGGTCTTCAAGCCTGTTACAGGCATTTACAAACCGCTGCTGAGTCTCAATGTTTTTTGGCACGGGTATTTTAATCTTAGATAGCTGTTCAAAATACAATCTGAACCGCACCGATCCCTTTGTTTTCAGATTTATTTCGTGACGACCCGCCTCACTTCTCAAATAGTGATATACATATTCAGGCAATAGGTCCGGTCCACAGTAAAAGACGACGTAATCAGGGCTTGTGATACCTTGCTGCGTGTCGTCGCGGACAACGCCGATAGACCCGATATTGATACGCATAGGGTTGTAGGCAAGGTAATGCGTCCGCAGCACCTTGTATCGTTCAGGCGACTTGCCGATAGCAGTCTTCGGATTGGTAATCCCTTCCTCGGCAGAGACGCCCAGGAGCGGCATTTCGGGTGAATAGTCCTCACCGATCCGCTCGTCCGATTCATAAGTGTGGCTGTCGAGCAATTCCCACGGCGATTGCCCTATCAATTCCGTGACCTGCGCCAGTTCGGCTTTGATGGCATCGGCCTCGTCGGCATACGAGCGCATTTGCGCAGCGAGGGTTTCAAGGTTTCCCCGGTCCGCCAAAGAATTGAGTTTTCGGCGGGGGTTTTTGATGTCGAGATTGAGATTTTCGTCGAGGTCGTCCCGCCGAACAAGCCAAGATGTATCTGTTTCCTGCCTCGACGCTATGAGCGTCTTGAGCGGCTCTATCCATTCGTAAAGCAAGGGCTTGGTCTTGCTGAGCGAGTAGCCGAGCGGAAGGGACGGTTCGCAGTAGAGGATTGATTGCGTTGGTTCGCCGCGCTCAAAAAATATGACGTTCGATTGTATGTCAGTGTATGGGGCAAAAACATTGTGAGGTAGGCGCACTATCGCAGTGATATTGAAATCGCCAAGCAGCGTTTCGCGAATGCGCTTGGCAACACCTGGGGATGAAAGGCTGCCATGCGGCACGACCACGGCAGCCCGCGCCGGGCGACCGGCGGAAGTCGGCTGGCGCTTGAGCTTGCGCATGATGAGCTGGAGGAACAGCAGTGCCGTTTCCGCCGTCTGGCGGTCTTCCGGGAAATTGCCCTGGATGCCCTTCTCTTCCTCACCCCCGAAGGGCGGGTTGGTGAGGATCACATCAACACGCTCTTTCTCGCCGATCTCGGAGAGCTTGAAGCGCAGGGCGTTGCCGGGGTCGATCTGCGGCGCGTCCAGCCCGTGCAGCAGCAGGTTCATCTGGCAGAGCAGATAAGGCAGGGATTTGGGTTCGCAGCCGGCGATGGTGTCGTTTTGCAGGCGCTTGCGGTCGGCGACGGTCTTCACCTGCTTCTCAAGATGGTTGTACGCCTCCACCAGAAACCCGCCCGTGCCGCTGGCCGGGTCGAGGACGGTTTCGCCAAGGCGAGGATCGGTGACTTCCACCATGAAGCGGACGACGGCGCGCGGTGTGTAGAACTCGCCGGAATCGCCCGCCGCATCGCGCATTTCGCGGAGCATGGATTCGTAGAGCGCGCCGAGGGTGTGCAACTCGTCCGACGACGTGAAATGAATCCCGCCGACCTTGTTGATGATGTCGCGGAGCAGATAACCGCTCTTCATGCGGTTATCGACACCCTTGAACACGGTGGCGATCACGTCGCGGCGGTTGTCGCCATTGGAGCTTGAGAGCGAGCGCAGATAAGCGAACAGGCCAGGGCCTTTCGTTCCATCTGCGCGCACGGCCTCTTCGCTGTTGATGAAGGCCAGAAGCTCGTCGCCCGTGATGCCCTGCGGATTGGCGGCCCAATCGCGCCAGCGATACGGGGCTTCGATGGCCGCCTTGAACTTCTTGCCGGCCAGCGCGGTTTCCTCCTCGCGCTGCTGCTCAAGGTCGTCGAGGAATTTGAGAAACATGATCCAGGTGAGCAGCGGCAGACGGTCGAGGTCGCCGTTCAGCCCTTTGTCCTTACGCATGATCTTGCGCGCGGAGTTCAGCAGACTCCCGAGCATCTGGGAGGTCGTCATCGAGGCTGCGTCGGCGCCGTTCTTCTTTTTAGTTCGCGCCATAGAGCAATCCTTGCAGGTCGTTCACGGCCCGGCGAAGCGCATCCGGGCCGCCGAACAGCTTGATGATTTCGGCGGGCTGGCCGTGGGTTGAGATGGGCGGAACCTTGAGCACGTCCGGCAGGACAAACTGCGCGTCGCCGTGCTCCGCGTATTTTTCCAGAAGCTCGTCGAGCACCTGACGCGCCTCGGGGGAGAATCTCTCGAAATAATCCTTGCGCTCGGCCTTGAGGCGCTGCGCCCGCTCGCGCCGGGTGCGGAGCGGCGCGTTGAAGGCCAGATGGCAAAGCAGGTCGAAGGGGTCGGCGTCGGCTTGGCCCGTCTGTTCGGCCAGCACGTCGAAGTCGATGCCGCGCTCGGCCAGGGCGGCGATAATCTCGCTACGCTGGTCCGCGTCCGCCCAGCGCCGGCGAAGTTCGGCGGAGGTCGGAGCCAATGACCGCACGCTTTCGGCGGCGTAGTCAGTGTATTTAACGACGCGAAGCTGCTTGCCGTTCGGATCAAGCTCGTGGACCAGATGGGCCACGATCTCGACCTGGCCACCATCGAAATAGAATTTGCGCGGCTCCCCGGTCGGCGGCTCGATTATGTAAGGTTCGCCTTCCTCTTGGATGCCGGGTGGCTGTTCCTGCCCTTCGGGAATCGTCTCCGTCGTCGCGGTGGTTTCCCCGGCGTCGTTCATTTCTTCTTCCGTGATCCGAGCCGGATCGCCGTCGAAGTCCGGGTCGGCGAACATGCGGGTTGCCGAGCCGGTGTAGTCGAGGATGTTGAACCACAGCTTGCCGTAATCGTCGCGCAGGCGCGTGCCGCGCCCGATGATCTGCTTGAACTCGCTCATCGAACCGACGACGCGGGCCAGGACGACATTCTTGCAGGTCGGCGCATCGACGCCCGTCGTCAGCAGTTGCGACGACGTGAGGATCACCGGCGTTTTGGTTTCGAGGTCTTGGAACTTCGACAGGTGGCCGCGCCCGATGGCGCCCTCGTCGGCGGTGACGCGCGCCACATAGTCGGGATACTGCGCCACAAGGTCGGCATTGAGGTTGACCAGCGCCTGCCGCATTTCCGAGGCGTGTTCCTGATCGACACAGAACAGGATGGTCTTGGCGAAGCGGTCGGTCTTTTTGAGGAAGTCGGTCAAGTGGCGCGCGATGGCCTCCGTGCGGGCGCGTAAGGCGATGGACCGCTCGAAGTCCTTGGTCTGGTATTCGTCATCGGGGATCGCGCGGCCAAAGCGGTCAACCTCGTCCTTGCTCGGCCGCCATCCGGCCGCGTCCCATTGGGTGACGACGCGATGCACCCGATAGGGCGCGAGAAAGCCGTCGTCGATGCCCTGGCGCAGGCTGTATTCGTAGATGGGATTGCCAAAATAGAGGTAGGTGTCGCGGTTGTCCTCGCGCAGCGGCGTGGCCGTCATGCCAAGCTGGTAGGCGGGCTTGAAGTGCTCAAGGATGACGCGCCATGAACTGTCGTCCCGCGCGCTTCCTCGGTGACATTCATCGACGATGATGAGGTCGAAGAAATCCGGCGGATAGTCCCGAAAAAGCCCGGCGCGGCGCTCGTCCTCGGCCAGCGCCTGATAGATGGCGAAATACATTTCCCGGCTTTTGACGATCTCGCCGGATTCGATCTTGTGGCGCGCATCCCCGAAAGGAGTGAAGGTCTTGTCCTTCGGGTCGTCGATGAGAATGTTGCGATCCGCAAGGAACAGGATGCGCGGCTTGCGATGTTCCCCGGTCGTGTTCCAGCGGCTCGACCAGAGCTTCCAGCAAATCTGGAAGGCCACGATGGTCTTGCCGGTGCCCGTCGCCATCGTGAGAAGCAGGCGCTTCCTTCCGGCAAGGATGGCTTCGACCGTGCGGTTGATGGCGATCTGCTGATAGTAGCGGGGCGGCTTGCCGCCGACCGTATTGTAGGGAGCGATCAGGTGTTCCACGCGCTCGGGCGTGTCGATTCCACTGCCCGCCTGATAGCGTCGCCAAAGGTCATCTGGTGTGGGGAAGTCGGCGACGCGCGTTTCCGTCCCCTTGAAATAGTCGATTTCGATGATTTCGGCGCCGTTGGTGGCGTAGGCGTAATTGAGGCCGAGGATTTCCGCATAGTCGCGGGCCTGCTGCACGGCATCGGTCGCTGATTTGTAGCTGGCCTTCGCCTCGACCACGGCGAGCGGAAAATCCCGCGTGTAGCGCAGCAGGTAGTCCACCCGCTTGGGCAGCTTGCGGACAAAGCCCTTGCCCACGGGAATGACGCGGCCATCCGTGATGGTGCGCTGCTCGGCGATGGAATGGGGTTCGTTATCCCACCCCGCCGATTGCAGCTTGGGCACGACGAATTTTCGGCAGGTGTCGGCTTCGTTCGCCATGCTCCTTATCGTCCCCCCGACACGTCAAGAAACAGACGCACAAGGTCTGTGTTGACGTAATAATTGCTTCGGCCTGAGCGGTGCTTGGCGACGAAACCCTTCTCCGCCAGCATATCGAGATACTTCGCGGCTGTCTGGCGGGAGACCTTGAGGTCTTTCACCACGAATTCGATGCGCGTGTAAGGGTGGCGGAACAGGTTGTTCAGCAGGTCTTGCGAATAGAGGTTCGGCAGTTCGTCGCGCAGCCGCTTCTTCCCGTCGGCCATCTGGTTTCGTATGCCTTCGACCAGCGCAAGCGTGGTTTGGGCTGTGTCGGCCACGGCCTCCAGCATGTATAGAATCCAGTCTTCCCATGCGCCCTGGGTGCGCACCGCCTGAATCAGGCGGTAGTAGTCCGCCTTCGTCCGCGTGATGTGGCGCGAAAGATAGAGGATCGGGGTTTCGATAAGCCCGGCGCGGGTGAGATAAAGCACGTTCAAAATGCGCCCAATGCGCCCGTTGCCGTCGGGAAACGGGTGGATGCTCTCGAACTGGTGGTGGATGAGCGCCATCTTGATGAGCGGATCGAGGGAAGAGCGCTCGTCCTCGTTGATGAATCGCTCCAGCGCCAACATGGCCGCTTCGATCTCGCGCGCATCCTGCGGCGGGACATAGACGACCTCGCCGGTGGCGTCGTTCTTGAGCGCGGTGCCCGGCGTGACGCGAAACCCATCCTCCCGGCGCTTGAGAAGGCGGAACATCTCGATCAGCGTGCGGTTGGTGATAAGGCCGTCGGACGTAAGCAGCCGGTCGTAGCCGAGCTTCAGGGCGTCGCGGTAAAGGGCGACCTCCTTGGCGGCGGGGGAATCCGGCCCCTCAAGCTGAAGGTCGGCCTGAAACAGTTCGTCCTGTGTCGTGACGATGTTTTCGATTTCGGAGGAAGCCTTCGCCTCCTGAAGCGCGAGCGTGTCGATAAGAATACCCTGATTGGGGATTGTCGCCGCGCGCCCTTTTAGTTCGGCCAGGGCGCGGTTCGCCTTGGCGAGCGCCTTGAGCACCGGAACCGTTTCGAGGTTCACCGGCGGCGGCAGGGCGGAAATGGCATAGCTCGGCTTTAACATGTCGGTCAGTATGTGTTAAAAATACTTGGTTTTCTTAACACGTGAAGGCCGACATGTATAGGGAAATCGCCTGTCGTCGACAGGGTTGCCGAGGTCTAACCCCGGCGGAACGGACCGGAGCTGCCGCAGCATCATATTGGAAAATCCGCTCTGAAAGCGGAGTTTTAAGGATGATCCGATGTGGGCGGTCCCTTCATTGATCTTGAGGGATGGTTTGTAGATTGTACGAAACGCTAAGCATGACTTAGCGAATATCGAAAAATATGAACTCGACACCGGTTTGAAAATATGCCAAAATGCTAAGTATGGATATGCGTTCTGGCGGCAAGTTAAACCGGCTCCAGCAGGAACTCCCCGAGGGACTCCTGGCCGACGCCGCTTGGATGGAGGCCCACGGCTACTCGTCGGCGCTGCGCAGCCAGTATGTTCGCGTAGGCTGGCTCGATAGTCCGGCCCGGCGCGTCTATCGCCGCTCGCGCACGCCGCTCACCTGGCAGCAGGTGGTCGTCTCGCTCCAGAAGACGGTGCTGGACCTTCCGCTGACCGTTGGCGGGCGCACCGCGCTCGAACAGCAGGGTTACGCCCATTACCTTTCGACAGCCATGCGCGAGGTCCACCTTTACGGACCGAAGCGTCCGCCGACCTGGCTGGCGAGCCTGCCGCTCGACGTGACCTTTCATTGGCACAACAGCCTGCGGCTGTTTCCTGGTGATGCCGACGCCCCACCTGAGCCAAGCCCCGTCATGGTCGGCGCCGGTGGCCTGACCTTGCCCATCCGCTATTCCAGCAAGGAGCGCGCCGTTCTCGAATTGCTCGACGAACTGCCCGAGCATGAAAGCTTCCATCAGGTTGATGCCTTGATGGAAGGGATGAGCGATTTAAGCCCGCGCCGCTTGCAAACTCTGCTGGAGGCTTGCACCAGCGTGAAGGTGAAGCGGCTCTTTCTTTTCTTCGCCGACCGCCACCGCCATGCGTGGCGATCCCGGCTCGACATGTCCCGCGTCGATCTGGGTTCGGGCAAGCGCGTCCTTGTCAAAGGCGGCAAGCTCGATCCGCACTACAACATCACCGTGCCGTCCGACCTTGGAGGCTCGTGAATCTCATGGCCTTCCTCGACACATATCGGCAGCAGGTCGCCCTTCTCATTCGCGTCCTTCCTTTCGCCGCGGAGGAGCGGGCTTTCGCGCTCAAAGGCGGCACCGCGATCAACCTGTTCGTGCGCGACATGCCGCGCCTCTCCGTGGACATCGACCTGACCTATCTGCCGGTCGAAGATCGGGCCACATCGCTCGCGGCAATCGATGCCGCCATGCTGCGGATCAAGGAACGGATCGAGCGGGGCATACAAGGCGCGAAGGTCAATGCTTCGCGTTCGGCCGACGAGAATATCGTGACCAAGCTGATCGTTCGGGCGAGCGGCGTTCAGATCAAGATCGAGGTGACGCCAGTGCTCCGCGGCGCGGTCTATGATCCCGTCGTGATGAGCGTGGTTCCCGCTGTCGAAGACGCCTTCGGCTTCGCCGAAATGCAGGTCGTGTCTTTCGCCGACCTCTATGCAGGCAAGATCGTGGCGACCTTCGACCGCCAGCATCCGCGCGACCTCTTCGACGTGCGCGGCCTGTTGGCAAACGAGGGCGTCAGCGACGAGTTGCGCCGCGCCTTTCTGGCTTATGTCATCAGCCACAACCGTCCGATGGCCGAAGTTCTCGCCCCGACTCGCAAGCCTCTCAGCGAGGAGTTTGCGCGGGGCTTCACCGGCATGACTCAGGAGCCTGTTGCGCTTACGGACCTTGAGGCCGCACGGGAAGCGATCATCACCGCGATGGTCGCCGCCATGCCCGAGGATCATCGGCGCTTCCTTCTCGGCTTCAAACGAGGCCAGCCGGATTGGGAGCTTCTCGGGATACCGAAGGCCCAGCATCTGCCTGCCGTTATGTGGAAACAGCGCAACCTAGATCGGTTGCCCGGCAGCAAACGGCGTGAACTGGCCGATGCGTTGGAGCGCATTCTCTCTCTTTAAGCTTTACGCGGCGAGCCGCGCGATGGCGGGCAGCGCTGCGATATATGGGGTCTCCGCGCTGCCCGCCATCGGTCATGCCTGATCCTGCTGCGCTTGCGACTGGACTGCGCCAGCCATTCGTTCCGCCTCGAATCCCATATTCCCCAGCCTCTTCCAGACGCCGCGCGTATGTTCGCCTTGCGCGCTCTGGAGCTTGTCGGCCATCCAGATGAGAGCGCCATAGATGGTCGCGCGGTCGTCGCCAGTCAGCTCCACAATTCCAGCCTTGACGACGAGGCCGCCGAGTTCGATCAGATGCCGCGTGCGCTTGCGGCGCTCGACCTGCCAACTTCGCATGTCATGCCGCCCCCGTGCCGCCTGATGCCGGTTGCGCGCCGCCCGATGGTGTCGCAGCGCCGCTAGCGTCGCGGTCAGGCGATGGCGCAGATCGCCGTGCCCGCCCTCGAAAGAGCGCGGCCCCGCGTTTTGCCCACGCCTCCCTCTTTCCGGCGTCTTTGGTTTCGGCCAGCACGACCAGCGCGCCAGCCAGTTCGTCGGCGGTGAGCGCATCCGCCCCCGTGGCGATCACCAGTTCGCCAAGCTGCTGCACTTTGCGGGTTTTCAGTTCCCGCGCCTTGTCTTCCAGCGCCTTGAGTTCCGCGTCGTAGTCGCGTGGCTTTCGCATAATCATCTCCATAAGCTGTTGATGGAGCGATGATAGTTGCGCAGCGTGCGGAACGCAGTATTGTTGCCGGGACGGTCTGGCACGGCCCGGTCCATCCCGAGATTTTTTCGAGGGAGGGCGCGCTTATACGTCGTTCCGACGTGCGCTTCGCCGTGGCAATGCTGGATCGCGATGGCGATCTATCATCTTCACGTCAAGGTCATTGGCCGTAAGGCTGGAAGCAGCGCGGTGGCGTCCGCCGCCTACCGCTCGGCCTCGCGGCTGCGCGACGAGCGCATCGACCGCGTCCAGGACTTTTCCAACAAGCGAGGCGTCGTCCATTCCGAGGTGCTGTTGCCCGAGAACGCACCCGAACATCTTGGCGACCGCGAACGGCTCTGGAACGATGTCGAGGCGTTCGAGGTGCGCAAGGACGCGCAGCTTGCCCGCGAGGTGGAGTTTGCCATACCCCGCGAGATGACGCAGGCGCAGGGCATCAAGCTTGCCCGCGATTTCGCGCAGGCCGAATTTGTCGATCAGGGCATGATCGTCGATCTGAATGTGCATTGGGACATCGGCGAGGACGGGATGCCGAAACCCCACGCCCATGTCATGCTCACCATGCGCAGCGTGGACGAGAACGGTTTCGGCCAGAAGGTGCGGGACTGGAACCGCACCGAGATGGTGGAGCGCTCGCGGGAACGCTGGGCCGAGCATGTCAATGAGCGGTTGGCCGAACTCGACATAGACGCCTGCATCGACCATCGCAGCCTTGAGGCGCAGGGGATCGGGCTTGAGCCGCAAACGCAGATCGGTGCTCCCGCGCAGCGGATCGAGGGCGAAGGTATCGAGGCCGCAGACCGCGCGGACATGCACCGCGAGATCGCCCGCAACAACGGCGCGCGGATCATCGCCGACCCATCCTTGGCGCTGGATGCGATCACGCACCAGCAATCGACGTTCACGCGCCGCGACATGGCAATGTTCGCGCATCGGCACAGCGACGGCATCGACCAGTTCAACGAGGTCATGGGCGCAATGCGCGGCTCGCCCGATCTGGTCGAACTTGGCAAGGACGGACGCGGCGAGGATCGGTTCACCACCCGCGACATGATCGAGGCTGAACAGCGGTTGCACCGCGCGGCCGAGATGATGGCCGAGAGGGAACGGCACGAGGTCAGTGACCGGGACCGCGAAGCCGCTTTGGCCCGCGCCGAACAGCGCGGCCTTGTCCTGTCCGGCGAGCAGGCGGAGGCACTGGCGCATGTCACGGACGGGCGCGATCTTGGCATTGTCGTCGGCTATGCCGGGACGGGAAAGAGCGCCATGCTTGGCGTTGCCCGCGAGGCTTGGGAGGCGTCAGGCTACGAGGTTCGCGGTGTCGCCCTGTCCGGCATCGCGGCGGAAAATCTCGAAAGCGGATCGGGCATTGCGTCCCGCACCATCGCCAGTATGGAACACGGCTGGAAAAACGGGCGCGACATTCTGACTTCCCGCGACGTGCTTGTCATAGACGAGGCGGGCATGGTCGGCACGCGGCAGTTGGAGCGCGTGCTGTCCCATGCGGCGGAAGCGGGCGCAAAGGTCGTGCTGGTTGGCGATCCACAGCAGTTGCAATCTATCGAGGCAGGCGCGGCCTTCCGTTCCATCCATGAGCGCCACGGTGGCGTCGAGATCGAAACCGTCCGCCGCCAGCGTGAAGACTGGCAGCGGGACGCCACCCGCGATCTTGCAACCGGCAGAACCAGCCATGCGATCCAAGCCTTTGACAGTCATGGCATGGTGCATGAAGCCCAGACCCGCGAACAGGCGCGTGACGAGCTGATCGACCGCTGGGACCGCGACCGGCAGGCGTCACCGGACAGCAGCCGCATCATCCTCACCCATACCAATGACGAGGTGAGGGAACTCAACGAGGCCGCCCGCGACCGGATGCGGGAGGCTGGCGATCTTGGCGAGGACGTGCGCGTGACGGTCGAGCGCGGAGAACGCAGCTTCGCCGCCGGTGATCGTGTCATGTTCCTGCAAAACGAGCGCGGGCTTGGCGTCAAGAACGGCACGTTGGGGACCATCGAACAGGTCAGCGCGCAGAGCATGAGCGTGCAGGCAGACGATGGCCGCTCTATCGCGTTCGACCTGAAAAACTATGACCGCATCGACCACGGCTATGCGGCGACCATCCATAAGGCGCAGGGCATGACGGTGGACCGGACGCATGTGCTGGCGACACCCGGAATGGACGCCCACGGCAGCTATGTCGCCCTGTCGCGTCACCGCGACGGCGTGGACCTGCATTACGGCCGTGACGACTTCGCCAGTCAGGACAAGCTCATCAACACCCTGTCGCGCGACCGGGCCAAGGACATGGCGACCGACTACGACCCGGCGCAGGACTACGCGGAGCGGCGCGGTATTACCTCCCATGTCCGTGATGCTGCCGTTGAGCGGGCACACGTCCCGGACAATGCCCTTGATTGTATCGACGACATTATCTTCAGCGTGCGCGAACCTCGTGACGGTGCAGAAGGGCCGGAAAGAGAAACGACCGGCAAGGGGATAAAGCAGGAGATCGAGGCGGTGGCGCAGGACGCCGGAATAGATTCGGAGGATGCCTTGCGCCACGCCCGCAGAATGGCGCTCATTCGCCAGCCCATGCCGTTGGCCAAGTCTTCAACGCCGAGGATGCCGGGAGCAAGGCAAGCCCCGCACAATGGGAAGAACTGGTCGATTCCCGTAAGGCATTCGATGAGGTGCGGCCTTATGGTTGGCAGGACGCGGAAGCGGCCTATGCCAAGGATGAGAGCCTTGCCCATGAGGCGGGATCGGGCAAGGTCAATCGCGCCATCCGCGCCCTGCAACTGGAAACCGAGATTCGCACTAGCCCGGAGCGCCGCGCGGATCGTTTCGTGGAACGGTTCCGGGAACTCAAGCAGACCGGCGACCGGCAATATGCGGCGGGCAACTATTCCGGCTACAGGTCAGCACGCGCAGAGATGGGCAACATGGCGATGAGTCTGGAACGCGACCCGCAGCTTGAATCCTTGCTTGAAGGCCGCAAGCGAGACCTCGGCATCTCATTTGAATCAGGTATGGGCATTAGGCGCGACCTCGCCCTCAGTCACGGGCTCGGAAGGGGTAGAGGACTCGGGATCGGTATGTAGGACCGTCCATTTGCCGCCGTCTCTTGCTATGCTGCCGCGACAGGCATCAGAAGTGGAACCGAATGGTTCGGAAAAAGCCTTTGTTGCTTCCCAAGAAGAGGCCGGACCTGAAACGGGCAGTCAAGGCCGCAGCCGCTTCGCGGTGGCCTTCGGCCAGCCTTGACAGCCCGGTTCACGGCCCGGCAAAGCGTGAGGAAGCAAGTAAGGCTTAGTGGGAGCGCAGACGCTCCCATGCGGAAACGGACTACGTGGCCGCACTTGGTTTCGGCGCAGTATGGCCCAGACCGAATCAGGCTATCGCGTCGGCGAAAATAGAACCTCATCCAGGATAACTGCTTGAGCAGGGATGGAGAGGCAGATTCTATCCTTTTCCTATTTACCGCCGATTGCACGCTACAGTACGACGACGCAAAAAATCCTCTTGCGCGCGTGTAAATGCTTGGTCTGACTGGATCAGGGGCAATCCAGAAACAAGCAGCAGGAGGCAAGGCTGCCATGCCCACACCAGACCGTATCATCCGCCTGAAAACCGTTCTCGCCCGTACCGGCCTGTCCCGGTCCACCATCTACCGCAAGATCGCCGAAGGCACCTTCCCGCCCCAACTCAGGATCAGCATGAACGGTGCAGGCTGGCATGAATCCGACATCGACCGCTGGATCGCCGATCCCGCCGGCTGGCGGCCACCAATGACAACGACTGACAGAATGGACGCGAGCCTCACGTAATTCAGAGATCGTCGTCCAGTTCGTCGTCGTGGACCTCAGCGGCACGTCGCTTCGCGTCGGCGATCAGCTTCTTGGCGGATTCGCCCCTTACCCAAGCGTCGAGCATGTCAGCCCAGCATTGAAGCATGATCTTCCGCTCGGCGAGGTAGCGGTTCACGTTGTAGATGGCCGCGATCCGGTTCCGGGGCGCGTGGGCCAAGCTCATCTCGATCCAACGATCATCGAACTTGGCGCGGTTTAGGCCGGTCGAAAACGTGCGGCGCAGGTCGTGAACACCAAAGCTCTGAAAATCAGGATCAGTCTCCCGGATGCGCTCTACGACCGTGTCGATCACGCGGTTGAGCGTCGCGTTGCTGATAGGCGTATCGCCGTCATATCGGCCGGGGTGAAGGTATCGACTGTTGCCGAACATGGTGCGGAACGCCGTCAGAATGTCGAGCGCCTGATCGCTCAGCGGGACAACATGCGCCTTGCCGGCCTTCATGCGCTCGGCCGGGATCGTCCAGCGCGCAGCGGTGAAGTCGATTTCCTTCCATGTGGCGTCGATGAACTCCGACTTGCGAACGCCGGTCAGCAGGACAAACTTCACCGCTAAGCGCAGCGTGGGTGCTGCCGACACATGATCCAAGGCCGCCAGGACCGCGCGAACCTCGGACGGAGACAAGGCGCGGTCGCGCGGCTCGAACGTGGCGATGGCGCTGGTGCGGATCGACTCGGCCGGGTTGCTCACATCCAGCCCGCTTCCTTGGGCGTGGCGGAACACCAGCAACACGACCTCCCGGACATGCACGGCGACAGCCGGCCCGCGCTTTTCCTTTACCTCATCGCACAGGCGTTTCAGACGTTGCGGCGTCACTTCCGCCAGCTTGAGCTTCGACAACTCGCCTGCAATAGCGCGATCATAGACGGATCGGCGCATCGCCAAGGTGCTGTCAGCCAGTTTCTCGGCCCCCGACTTGGGATCGGCCTTATGCTTGAAATAGGCTTCCGCCCATCCGCCGAACGTCAACGCTGCGGCCGACGCGGTGCGCTTTTCCACCTTGGCTTTCGACGGCGACTCGCCCAGCTCGACCTGACGCCGGGCGCGCGCCAGCAGCGTCCTCGCCTCCGCAAGCGACACCTCCATTCCGTATTCCAGCGAGTCGGGTGCCCGTGTCAGCTTGCGCGCCGCCTCGGCGCTGTAACGGCCGATGGTCAAGACCTCCTGCCGCCCGTTCACCCGGTACTGATACCGGAACGAGATGACCCCTGTCGGAGTGACGGCCGCGTGCATCCCGTCGCGGTCCGCCACCTTGTACAGCTTGGTCCTCGGCTTCAGATTTTTCAGTTCTTTATCAGTGAGATCGCCCATAAATCCGCATCCGGTCTGGGGGCAAACGGATACCAACAAAGGGGGGTGTTGGTAGCGAAAGCCCGTTTCTCGACCATCCTGCGCCATACCAACATCGCTACCAACACAGTGGCTGGGCTGGGGTGATATGCAGCGATACGGGGTAGGAAAGATAATCCCTACCAATCAATGGGATCGTGCGATCTTCGACACGGAGCGAGATGGTCTGAAACGACCTTAATTCACTCCCACTCGATCGTGCCGGGCGGCTTCGAGGTGACGTCGTAGACGACGCGGTTGATGCCGCGCACCTCGTTGATGATGCGCGTCGCGACGCGGCCGAGGAAGCCCATGTCGAAGGGGAAGAAGTCCGCCGTCATGCCGTCGACGGAGGTGACCGCCCTCAGCCCCAGCACGTGGTCGTAGGTGCGCCCGTCGCCCATGACGCCGACCGTGCGCACCGGCAGCAGCACGGCGAAGGCCTGCCAGATGGCGTCGTAGAGGCCCGCGGAGCGGATCTCGTCGAGATAGATCGCATCGGCCTTGCGCAGGATGTCGAGCTTGTCCGGCGTAATCTCGCCGGGAATGCGGATCGCGAGCCCCGGCCCGGGGAACGGATGGCGCCCGACGAAGGCGTCGGGCAGGCCGAGCTCGCGGCCCAGCGCGCGCACCTCGTCCTTGAAGAGTTCGCGCAGCGGCTCTACGAGCTGCATGTTCATGCGCTCCGGCAGGCCGCCGACATTGTGATGCGACTTGATCGTCACCGACGGGCCCCCGGTAAACGACACACTCTCGATCACGTCCGGATAGAGCGTGCCCTGGGCCAGGAACTGCGCCCCGCCGATCGTCCTCGCCTCCTTCTCGAAGACATCGATGAAGAGACGGCCGATGGTCTTGCGCTTCGCCTCCGGGTCGGTCACGCCGGTCAGCTCGCCGAGGAACAGCTCCGACGCATCGACGTGCACGAGCGGGATGTTGTAGTGACCGCGGAAGAGGTCGACGACCTGCTCCGCCTCGCCGAGACGCATCAGGCCGTGGTCGACGAAGACGCACGTGAGCTGGTCGCCGATCGCCTCGTGGATCAGCACCGCGGCGACCGCACTGTCGACGCCACCCGACAGCCCGCAGATGACGCGGCCTTTGCCAACCTGGCGCTGGATCCTGGCGATCATCTCCCGGCGGTACGCCGCCATCGTCCAGTCGGACTTCAGACCGGCGATCCTGTGCACGAAGTTGGAGATGAGCCTGGCGCCGTCGGGGGTGTGCACCACCTCGGGGTGGAACTGCACCGCATAGTAGCGGCGGCGCTCGTCGGCGACGGCCGCAAAGGGCGCGTTCTCGCTCGTGGCGATCACCTTAAAGCCTTCGGGCAGCCGCGTGACGCGATCGCCGTGGCTCATCCAGACCTGGTGCCGCTCGCCCGTCGTCCAGACGCCGTCGAAGAGCGCCGACGGCGCGCGCACGTCGAGCATCGCGCGGCCGAACTCGCGATGATGTCCGCTCTCCACCTTGCCCCCGAGCTGCTCGGCCATGGTCTGCTGGCCGTAGCAGATGCCGAGCACGGGAACGCCTTTGTCGAACACGGCCGCAGGTGCGCGCGGGCTCTCAGCCTCGGTCACGGACGCCGGCCCGCCGGAGAGGATCACGGCCTTGGGCGCCAGCCGCTCGAATGCCGACGCCGCGCTCTGGAAGGGATGGATCTCGCAGTAGACCCCGGCCTCACGCACCCGCCGGGCGATCAACTGGGTCACCTGGCTGCCGAAATCGATGATGAGGACGGTGTCGTTCATGGGGTGCGCCGGGGCTCCGTCTGTAGCGGGGGCGGCTCGCACGCCCCTTGCGCGCGGTAGACCATCCGGCCGTTGCACCGTCAAGCTGCCCTATCGCCTCGATCAGTAGCCAATCGTCCGGCCCCGCAGTCCGTGCGACCGATCTTTCAAGATGAGCGGATCGGCGGCAGTCCGTTCTCGGCCATCAGCAAGCCCAGCGCTTCGAGCACGGCGTCCACATGCTCGAACACCCAGAAATGGCCGGCACCCTGCACCAGATGCAGCGTGCAACGGGGAAGTTGCCGCGCCAGCCAGACCGCCGCCTGCGGCGGAACGATGGGGTCGGCCGTGCCCTGCCACAGCACGGCGGGCGCCGTCACATCCGCAAAGGGGACGCCCCACGGCCGAGCATAGATCTCCAGATCCGCGATGCTGCCACCGCCGCCCTGACGCAGCGCCTCGAGCGTCATCTCGCGCATCGTCCGCATGACGTCGGGCTGCGAGAGGATGCGCGCATCGGGGGCCGCCGCGAGCCTCCGGAAGAGCCGCGCCGACAGGTCGGGCCCATGACGGCAGGCCGATGCCAGGAGGTCTCCGACCGGATGCGTGAGCCACGTTCGTTGGGGCAGGCGCAGGAAGAAGCGATCCTGGAGAAAGGAGAACGGCGCTCTGTCCGCGTCCGGCGAGGCGGCATAGTCGGCGACGGGCCCCATGGGCGAGACGAGGGCCAGAGCCGCGATCCGGCCCTGGAGCCGGGCCGCCAGCGACACCGCATAGGGGCACCCGCCGGAAACACCGAGCACGCCGAAGCGGCGAAGGCCGAGGGCGTCCGCAACCGCGACGAGCCAGTCCGTGCGCGCGGAAAGAGTAGGGGAGCTGTCCGGCGGCGTCAGCCCGTAGCCCGGCCGGTCCGGGGCCAGGATGCGCAGACCGTGCGTCCGCGCCGCCGCATCGGCGACGGCGAACATCAGCCGGCACGCCGGAGCACCATGAAGCGCCAGCACCGGCCGGCCATTGCCATCGCCATATTCCGCGAAGCCGACGGTTCTGCCGTCGGAGAGAGCCAGGACCTGACGGTCACGCTGCACGGACGACATTCCTTCCAACCAGCCGACGACCGCGACGCGCGCACTCTATCAAGGCATCGACGCCGTCCGCGCGGTCAGCCACCCCGACGCTCCAGGATGGCGATGAAGAAGCCATCCGTGCCATGGGTGGCGGGCGTCAACTGAAGCGTGTCGCTCCGCCGGTCGGCCGAAGGCGGCGGCTCGCTCCCGATCCGCTCCCGCCACTCCGGCCCGAAGGGACGGACGGCGAAGTCGGGCGCGGTGGCGAGGAAGGCCTCCACGCTGCCGCTGTTCTCCTCGGGAAGGATAGAGCACGTGACGTAGGCGAGCCGCCCGCCGGGCTTGACGAGGTCCTTCGCCATGGCGAGCACCGACGCCTGCTCGGCCCGGCGCTCTTCGATATTGCGCGGCTTCAGTTTCCACTTGCTCTCCGGACGGCGCCGCCAGACGCCCGTGCCGGTACAGGGCGCATCGACGAGGACGAGATCGAACCTCGCGCCCAGCGCCTCAAGCGCATTGCGGTCGCCGCCCTTCAGGATCTGCACGTTGCGCACGCCCGCCCGCTTCACGCGCTCGAAGATCGGCTTCAGCCGCATGCGATCCTCGTCGTAGGCGTAGATCTGGCCGGTGTTCTGCATGCCCGCCGCCAGCGCCAGCGTCTTGCCGCCGGCGCCCGCGCACAGGTCGAGCACCTGCAGCCGCGGACCGGCCCCCGCCAATAGCGCGGCGAGCTGCGACCCCTCGTCCTGGATCTCGAACCAGCCGGCCTGGAATGCGGCTTCCGCCTCCAGGTTGGGCGTGCGCGCCGTGCCGACCGGCGCGGGCACCCGCACGCCGACCGGCGAATGCTGGGTCGGCACCGCACCGAACTCGGCCAGCGCCTTCAGCACCTTCTCTCGCGTCGCCTTCAACGTGTTGACCCTGAGATCGGCGGGCGCGCGCTCCGCAAGCCGCCGTCCCTCGTCCACGGCGGTGTCGCCGAACGCTGCGACGAAGCTCGGCCAGAGCCATTCCGGCACGTCCGCCCGGATATGCGGGGGCGCCTCCGCGAGCGGCCGGAGGAGGCCGGCGCGCTCGGACTCTGTAAGCACGTCGGGCGCGTGCGGGCTGCCGTCGCACTGCGCGGCGACCTCGTCGGGCTCCATGCGGAAGGCCGCGGGGGCCGCGCCGATGGCGAGCGCGCGGGGCGTGTCGGCTCCCATCGCCCAGGCAATGGAGGACCGGCGCCTGAGGGCATCGTAGACGAGGCCGCCGATGGCGTTGCGGTCGCCCGATCCGGCAAAGCGATGCGATTTTCCCCAGTCCGACAGCGCGATGCTGACCGGCTGGTGACGCGTCAGGATCGTGTCGAGGATTTCGATGGCAGCGGCGATGCGCGCGCCGGTTTTCATCGCCCGTCAGCCCGCGGTCAGGATATGCACGGCAAGCAGAACCCACATGGCGATCAGGGCGACATTGCTCAGGAGATAGACGGCGAACCGGTGCGGGACGTGATTGTAGGTCGTATGAATCGCCGCGTGGACGATCCGCAGGACGACGTAGATCCAGGCCAGCGCCGTCATCACGTGGTTGGCGCCGCCGGTGATGATCGCGAGCACCGCGACCACGTAGAACAGCATCGGCATCTCGAGCTGGTTGTGGAACGCATTCGAGATCGTGCCGGCGCGGCCGGTCCAGGTCGGACGCACGCCCGGCTCGTTGCGGATGACCGTTCCGGCACGGACGGCGGCGAAACGCTCCTTCGCCATCCAGAGGAGCAGAACGAACGTCAGCGCCGCCTGCACGAGGACAGGCATCAGGATCGACAGATCGGCCGGCATAGCTGCTCTCCCTAAACCCCGCCCGGATAGTTCGGGCTCTCGCGCGTGATGGCGACGCCGTGGGCGTGGCTCTCGCGCATGGACGCCGGCGAGATGCGCACGAACTCCGCCTTCTGGCGCAGCTCCTCGAGAGTCTTGGAGCCGGTGTAGCCCATGCCGGCGCGCAGGCCGCCCACAAGCTGGTGCAGCACGCCGTCGACCGGCCCCTTATAGGGAACCTGCCCCTCGATGCCCTCGGGCACGAGCTTCAGCGTGTCCTTCACCTCCTGCTGGAAATAGCGATCAGCGGAGCCGCGGGCCATGGCGCCCACCGAGCCCATGCCGCGGTAGGCCTTGTAGGTCCGGCCCTGGTAAAGGTAGGTCTCGCCGGGCGCCTCGTCGGTACCCGCGAGCAGCGAGCCGATCATGACGCAGTCGGCGCCCGCGGCCAGCGCCTTTACGATGTCGCCCGAGAAGCGAATGCCGCCGTCGGCGATGATCGGGATGCCGTGCTTATGGGCCTCCGCCGCGCAGTTCATGATGGCCGTGAGCTGCGGCACGCCGACGCCGGCAACGATGCGCGTCGTGCAGATCGAGCCCGGTCCGATGCCGACCTTCACCGCATCGGCGCCGGCCTGGATGAGCGCGCGGGTGGCCGCGGCGGTTGCCACGTTGCCGGCCGCGACCTGCACCGAGTTCGACAGCTTCTTGATGCGCTCCACCATCTCGAGGACGCGCGCGGAGTGACCGTGCGCGGTGTCGACGACGATCAGGTCACAGCCCGCGGCGATGAGGGCCTCGGTGCGGGCAAAGCCGTCCTCGCCGACCGTCGTCGCCGCGGCGACGCGCAGACGCCCCTCCGCGTCCTTGCAGGCGTTTGGATGCTTCTGCGCCTTCTCGATGTCCTTCACCGTGATGAGGCCGATGCAGCGGAAGTCGTCGTCGACGACGATCAGCTTCTCGATCCGGTGCTGATGCAGGAGCCGGCGGGCGTCCGCCTGGCTGACGGACCGCTTCACGGTGACGAGCTTGTCCTTGGTCATCAGCTCGGAGACGGGCGTCTCCATGTTGGTGGCGAAGCGCACATCGCGATTCGTGAGGATGCCGACGAGCTTGCCCGCCCCGCCCTTCGTCCTCGTCTCCACCACCGGAATGCCCGAGATGGAGTGGTCGGCCATGAGCTTCAGGGCTTCGTGGAGCCGGGCCCCGGGGGCGATCGTGACCGGGTTCAGCACGATGCCGCTCTCATACTTCTTGACCTGGATCACATGGGCCGACTGATCCCTGGGCTCGAGGTTGCGGTGCAGCACGCCGATGCCGCCTTCCTGGGCCATGGCAATCGCAAGCCGTCCCTCGGTCACCGTATCCATGGCGGACGAGATGATCGGGATGTTCACCTTGATCGACTTCGTAACCCGCGAGGCGACGTTAACCTGCCCCGGCATGACCTCGGACGCGGCCGGCACGAGCAGCACGTCGTCGAACGTCAGGGCCAACGCCAAATCGTTGACGATCGGGCCTTTCGCCATGGGTTTCTCCTTGTCGTGAGGGTGACATACGGCCCGCGCGCGGTCGGGGGCAAATCATGTCGGAAGCGCTATATCACCCACCCTCCCGGAGGGGAAGTGCGGCCCACCGCGCCCCCGATCTCGGCAGGGGCACGGTCAGAGCACACCGGGACTCGCGGCCAAGGCCCGCCCCCCACGTCGCTGCGCCCAGCAACTCGTTGCGGCGCGGCAGCGGCCTTGGCCGCTTCAGCCCGCATCCTTTTGTTATGGAATAATGTTTCACATCAGTCCGACTGATGCACGGCGAAGGAAAATACGATTGGACCTCCGTGGTGATCTCCGGTAATCCATCGCTCGCTAAATACGTAGTTAGCAAATACGAAACTGGAGGAAATGCTATGAAGACCTGGACCAAGCCCGCCGTTCGTGAGCAGGAAGTCGGCCTCGAGGTCACCTCGTACCTGCCGGCCGAGATCGACGTCATCTAAGGCTGTCGATCGGCTCGCTCGCGCAAGCTGAGCGGTTGAACGGACGGCGATCGCATCCGCGGTCGCCGTTTTTCTTTTGTCGCTTCGCCGAGTGCTAGGCGCCGCGGCGGAACCCCGTCGCCAGCACATAGAGCTCGGCCGAATCGCTGCGGCTCGCCGGCGGTTTCACGTGACGCACCACGGCGAACGACTGCTTGAGAAGATCGAGCAGGCCTTTCTCCGTGCCGCCCTGGAAGACCTTGCAGAGGAACGCGCCGCCGGGCGCGAGCACGTCACAGGCGAACTCGGCCGCGCTCTCGGCGAGCCCCATAATGCGCAGATGGTCCGTCTTGGCGTGCCCCACGGTCGGCGCCGCCATGTCGGAGAGGACGACGTCCGCGCCGCCGCCGCGGAGAAGCTGCTTCAGCCGCGCCTCGGCCGTGGGATCGGTAAAATCGAGCTGCACGATCTCGACGCCGGCCAGAGGCTCCATGCCGAGATAGTCGATCGCCACAACCTGGCCGCGGCCGTCGATGGACTGCACGCGCTCGGCCGCCACTTGCGACCAGCCGCCGGGCGCCGCGCCCAAGTCCACGACACGCTGGCCGGGCTTCAGGATGCGGTATTTGTCGTCGATCTCGATCAGCTTGTAGGCAGCGCGCGAGCGAAATCCCTCGCGCTTCGCGGAGGCCACATACGGATCGTTCAACTGCCGCTCGAGCCAGCGCGCCGATGAGGTCGAGCGCTTGGCGGCCGTCTTCACGCGCACGTGCAGCAGACGCTGGCCGCCTCCCGGCCCCTTCGGCGGACCCTTGCCTTTTCTCCTGCCTGCCATGGTCCCGCCTATTCGCCCCGCCGGCGGCGCCGGCCGGTGCGGAACGTATTGTCGTCCATCATGAGCGAAGACAGGATGCCCTCGCGCAGGCCCCGGTCGGCCACGCGCAGGCGCTCGCACGGCCAGGCGCGGATGATCGCCTCCAGGATTGCGCAGCCGGCCAGCACGAGATCGGCCCGGTCGTGCCCGATGCAGGGCTCGGCGACGCGCTCGGCATAGCTGCGCGCGAGAAGATCGTAGGTGACGCGGTTGACGTCGGAGACCTTCATCCAGCATCCGTCGACCTTGTTGCGGTCGTACCGGGGCAGGCCGAGCTGGATGCCGGCCACCGTCGTCACGGTCCCCGACGTGCCGAGGAAATGAATGGCGCTGCCGGCGATGCGGCCGCGGAAATTGTGCCGGCGCTCGAACGGCGCGATGTGCTCGGCTACGTACGCCACCATCGCCTCGAAGAGCTCGGAGGTCACCTCGCGGCCGCCGAACCGCTCCGCCAGCGTCACGACGCCGACGGGCAGCGACGTCCAGACGGCATGGCCCGACCGGCGGCGCACGTTGTCGACGATGCGCGCGACCGAATGGGGTCCGCCGCCGCTGACGCGCCTGAGATCGAGCCAGATGAGCTCGGACGAGCCGCCGCCGATGTCGAAGACGAGCGCGTAATCGACGGTCGTGTCGATCAGCGAGGCGCATCCCGCCACGGCGAGGATCGCTTCCTCGGCCGGCGTCAGAACCTCGATGTCGAGACCGGTCTCGCCCTTCACCCGGCGCAGGAAGTCGCCGCCGTTGGCGGCCGAGCGGCACGCCTCGGTGGCCACGAGCCGGGCCCGGTGGGTCCCGGCCCGCTCGATCTTGGCGGCACAGATGCGTAGCGCCTCGATGGTCCGCTGCATGGCGGCGTCCGACAGGCGGCCGGTGTGGGAGACGCCCTCGCCGAGGCGAATGATGCGCGAGAACGCATCGACGACGCGAAAGCCCCGGCGCGAGGGGCGGGCGAGCAGGAGGCGGCAGTTGTTGGTGCCGAGGTCGAGCGCGCCGTAGACGGGGCCGCGGTGGTCCCTGTGCGGGCCGCCGGTCCCCCGCCGGTCAGCGCTGGCCGTGGGGCGTGCAGCCGACCCCGAAGCGGGGTCGCGAACGTCTCCCGGAACGGACCCTGCATTCCCGGCCGGGGCCGGCCCGGCATCCGGCAGCGCGTCTTCGCCCTCGTCCGGCTCTTCGGCGTACCCGCTCACGTTCGTTGTCCCCAGAGCCTGGTCCGGTCCGCTGCGGCACCAAACTGGCGCACGGACTTCCCATCAGGCTTCGACTGGCTGCTGCTTGAGCGACACTGTAGCAGGTGTTCTTTTGCGGTAAAGGAAAAGCCGGGCGCCGCAAGCGGCCGCAGGGAAATAGACGAATGTGCTTTTGCGTCAAAGGCTTGCCAGCCGTCCTCCTCGGTCTCACGCTGCCGGCATTGGTCTCGGTCCGCGCCGCGGCCCTGCCCCCGGAGGAGGCCGGCCGGCGCCTGATGGCCGCCTACCCCGACCATATCTCCGCAGTCGTCGGCAACGAGATCGTCTGGCGGGACGGCACGCGCATGCCCATCGACGACGGCAAGGGCCCGAAGTCGCCGCAGGCCCTGCTCGACACGCCGGACCTGGAAGACATTTTCGCCATGGCCTACCCGACCGGAGAGCCCACCGCGCCCGAGGTGGACGCCGATCCCGGCCGCGCCCGGCCGTCGGCCTTCTTCGACCGCATGTACGGCAACTGCCGCGCCGGCAGCGTGGAGAGGAACCTCGTCGAAGTCGCGTGGATGCCCTCACGCGGCAAGACCAAACTCAGGGTGACGCGGGTGAACGGCGTCGCCGACAAGCTCAGCGCGATCTCGGCCGAGCTCGAAGCCCTGCCGCGATCGCTCGACGCCTATCTCAACCCGATCGCGGGCACCTACGCCTGCCGCGCCATCGCCGGAACGGACCGGCTGTCAACCCACGGACACGGCATCGCCATCGACCTCGCTTTGAAGCACGCGCACTACTGGCGCTGGAGCCGGCCGGACGCAAACGGCGCCTACCGGTGGCGCAACGCGATCCCGACCGAGATCGTCCGCATCTTCGAGAAGCACGGCTTCATCTGGGGCGGCCGCTGGTATCACTTCGACACCATGCATTTCGAGTACCGGCCGGAGCTGCTCGTCAAATGATAGGGGCGCCGCATCGGCTGCGGCGCCCCTAATACCGCTTGCGAAGCGGATGGCGGCTCAATCGACCATCGCCAGGAACTCCTGCCGCGTGATCGCATTGCTGCGGAAGATGCCGAGCATGCGGCTCGTCACGAGATCGGTGCCGGGCTTCATGACGCCGCGCGCGGTCATGCACTGGTGCTCCGCCTTGAGGACCACGGCGACGCCCTGGGGCCTCAGCACCGTTTCGATTGCGTTCGCGATCTGGGCCGTCATCTTCTCCTGGATCTGCAGCCGCTTGGCATAGGCCTCCACGACGCGCGCAAGCTTGGAGATACCGACGACGCGGCCGTTCGGGATGTAGCCGACCCACGCGCGGCCGATGATCGGCGCCATGTGATGCTCGCAATGGCTCTCGAACCGGATGCCGCGCAGGACGATCATCTCGTCGTAGCCCTCGATCTCCTCGAAGGTCTTGTTGAGGATGTCCTCGGGGTCCTGGTCGTAGCCGCTGAAATACTCCTGGTAGGCGCGCACGACGCGCGCGGGCGTCTCGGCCAAGCCGTCGCGCTCGGGGTCGTCACCGGCCCAGCGGATGAGCGTGCGCACGGCGGCCTCGGCCTCCTCCAGCGAGGGACGCACGATGTGAGGCGGGGGGACAGCCGGGACCAGCTTGGTTGTCTTGCTCTTCATGATGCTGAGGGAACTCCAGATCGGGGGACGGGGAGAGTTTCGACGGCGGCGCATGATCTACGGTTGGCCCGCGGGGACGGATTGCCCTGCGACGAAAAACGGATGGCGTGCGCGGCCATCGATCTCTCGTTTCAGCGCACCTCTAACATGGCGTGCCCGCCCCGCCGAGCCAAGCCTCGCGACCGTCTTAACGGCACGCGGCGGACGCAGCCGCCGGCCCCCGCTCGATCGAAATGCAGGAATGCCCGACTTCGTTGCGGTGCGGATGGTGCTGCCGAGTAGGATTGAACTACCGACCTCTCCCTTACCAAGGGAGTGCTCTACCACTGAGCTACGGCAGCTAACACCGTTCCAACGCGTCGGTTTTCTTGTTTCCGGCCGGAGCACAGAACGCGCTGCGCTTCGCCGCCCAACCGGTCCTGACGACGGCGCATCGTGTAGCCCACGCGGGCGGGGCCCGCAACCTCGATTGTGCCGCGTCCGCCATCCCGGCGGGCTATCCGGCGCGGTTCGGCGTCGCCCGCGCGAGGATCGCCTTCAGGTCGGCCTTGTCCAGGCCCTGGCCATAGGTCTGCCGGGCGCCGCCTTCGATGCGCGTGGCGATGAAGGCGTCGGCAACGGCGGGCGACCCCTGGACCCGGAGAATGACCCCGGCCGCGAGCCGGGCCAGATCCTCCGCCAA
This sequence comes from uncultured Hyphomicrobium sp., assembly GCA_964589785.1. Classification (GTDB taxonomy): domain Bacteria; phylum Pseudomonadota; class Alphaproteobacteria; order Rhizobiales; family Hyphomicrobiaceae; genus JAGVSR01. The sequence goes on along the minus strand of CAZPUQ010000001.1, from coordinate 26,606 downwards.
CTGCCGCGCCCGGACGTCGAGCCGGCGCGGATCGCAGAGCACGCTCTGCAGCCGCTCGAACGCCGCGGCGAGTGCGGGATCGGCCGCCGAGGCGGACCGCAGCTCCTCGGTGACGTGCTGCGCCACGTCGGGCTCGCGCTGGAGCACGCGGAGCACGTCGAGCGCCATCACGTTGCCGGAGCCTTCCCAGATGGCGTTGACAGGGGCTTCCCGATAGAGCCGGGCCATCGGCCAGTCCTCGACATAGCCGTTGCCGCCGAGGCACTCCATCGCTTCCGCGATCATCGCCGGCGCGATCTTGGTGACCCAGTACTTCGTCACTGGCGTCATGAGGCGCCGCCAGGCGGCAGCGCGCGCATCGCGCATCCGGTCGAACGACCGCGCCAGACGGAAGGACAGCGCGACGGCCGCCTCGACGTCGAGCGCCAGGTCGGCGAGCACCTGCTGCATCAGCGGCTCGGCGACGAGCGCGCGGCCGCCCACGTGCCGGTGCTCGGCGTGATGCACCGCGTGCGCCAGCGCCGAGCGCATCAGCGCCGCGGAGGAGACCGCGCAGTCGAGACGGCAATAGGTGAGCATCTCTGCGATGGCCGCCACGCCCCGGCCCGGCGCGCCGACCGGCCAGGCGAGCGCATCGTGAAACTCGACCTCGGAGGACGCGTTCGAGCGATTGCCGAGCTTGTCCTTGAGGCGCTGGAGGCTGAGCCCGTTGACCGTGCCGTCGGGCAGGAAGCGCGGCATCAGGAACAGCGACAGCCCGCCCTCGGCCTGTGCGAGAACGAGGAAGGCGTCCGACATCGGCGCGGACAGGAACCACTTGTGCCCGGTGATGCGGTAGAGCCCGTCGCTGCCGCGCACGGCGGCCGTGGTGTTGGCGCGCACGTCCGTGCCGCCCTGCTTTTCCGTCATGCCCATGCCGATCGTCACGCCGGACTTGGAGGCGAAGGGCTCGAAACGGGAATCGTAGGTCCGCGACAGGACGAGCGGCAGCCAGTCGCGCGCGAGCGTTTCCTCCTCGAGGAGAACCGGCACCGCGGCGTTGGTCATGGTGAGGGGGCAGCAGTGGCCCGGCTCCATCTGGGCGGCGAGATAGAGATTGGCCGCGCGCACGACATGGGACGCCGCCTTGTCGCCGGGGCCGGGCCCGGGGCTCAGGTGGGCCCAGACGGAATTGGCGAGGCCCTCCGCGCACGAAAGCCGCATGAGCTCATGGTAGGCGGGGTGATACGTCACGACATCGAGGCGGCGGCCGTGCCGGTCATGGGTCTCGAGCCGGGGCGCATACGTGTTCGCCTGCCGCGCCAGCTCCTGCACCTCTCCCGAGCCGGCCGTCAGACCGAAGGCATTGAGCGTGCGGGCCGATGCGCCTGCGCCCTCGCGCGTCACCGCATCCGTCAAGGCCGCGTCCGGGGCGAAGAGGTTGACGTCCGTGAGCGGCGGAACCTGGTTCATCACATCGTGAGTCGCGAAGCGATCTTGCATGCGCCGGCGGCCTCCTGGACCTGCCCATTAAGCACATCGAAGCCATCCCGTCGCGCCATTTGGGCAAGGCTGTGGAGAGGCGCTTGCCGGGGGCAGATCGAGCGCTTATAGAAACCGCTTTGATGGCCAGCACCGCTCAGAAGCAGTTGAAGAGCTTCGCCCACCGTCACCTTCTCTCGACCGAGAGGCTGACGGCGCCCGAAATCGAATTCCTTCTCGACCTCGCCGACAAGAACGCCGATTCGCCGCCGCAGGCCGAGCGCAAGCGGCAGGTCCTGCGCGGGCGCACGCACATCAACCTGTTTTTCGAAAGCTCGACGCGCACGCAGGCGTCATTCGAGCTCGCCGCCAAGCGCCTCGGCGCCGACGTCATGAACATGAATGTCGCGACGTCGTCCGTCACCAAGGGCGAGACGCTGATCGATACCGCCATCACGCTCAACGCCATGCGGCCCGACATCATCGTCGTGCGCCACCACGCGGCGGGTGCGGTCGAGCTCCTGTCGCAGAAGGTCGACTGCTCGGTGATCAATGCGGGCGACGGTGCCCACCAGCATCCGACGCAGGCGCTGCTCGACGCGCTCACGATCCGCCGGGCGAAGGGGCGCATCGCGGGGCTCACCGTCGCGATCTGCGGCGACATCCTGCATTCGCGCGTTGCCCGCTCCAATATCGACGTGCTGAACACGATGGGCGCGCGGGTGCGGCTCATCGCGCCGTCGACGCTGCTCCCCGCCAAGCCCGAGCGCCTCGGCGCGGAGGTCTTCACCGACATGTGGAAGGGCATCGAGGGCGTGGATGTCGTCATGGTGCTGCGCCTGCAGCGCGAGCGCATGGAAAGCTCCTACGTGCCGTCCGTGCGCGAGTATTTCCACTTCTTCGGCCTCGACCACGAGAAGCTCGCGCGGGCCAAGCCCGATGCGCTCGTCATGCACCCGGGACCCATGAACCGGGGCGTCGAGATCGCATCGACGATCGCCGACGATCCGCGCAGCGTCATCCGCGAGCAGGTCGAGATGGGCGTTGCCGTGCGCATGGCCGTGCTCGAAGCGCTGGCGATGAACCTGCCGAGATCGGACACCAAGACGTGAGCGGCGACCCGAAGATGCCCAATCCCCCTGCCGCGCCTGCCCGCACGCCCGCCGGACCGACGGCATTCATCAATGCGCGCCTCGTCGATCCGGAAACGAACCGCGACGAGCCGGGCGGTCTCTACGTCAAGGCCGGCGTCATTGCCGACCTCGGCGGCCACCTGCGCCGCAACGCGCCGGACGGCGCCGCCGTCATCGACTGCAAGGGCCGGATGCTCTGCCCGGGCCTCGTCGATGCGCAGGTCTTCACCGGCGAGCCCGGCTACGAGCACCGGGAGACCCTGAAGACCGCGAGCTATTCGGCCGCGGCCGGCGGCGTCACGACCATGATCGTGATGCCCGATACCGATCCGGTCATCGACCAGGTGGCGCTCGTCGACTTCATCCAGCGACGGGCGCGCGACAACGCCATCGTCCACGTGCACACCATGGCGGCGGTCACGAAGGGCCTCAAGGGCGAGGAGATGACCGAGATCGGTCTTCTGAAGCGGGCGGGCGCCGTCGCCTTCTCGAACGGCAAGACGAGCGTCGCCAACACGCGCGTCATGAAGAATGCGCTGCTCTATGCGCGCGATTTCGGCGCCGTCATCGTGCATCACACCGAGGATCCCTACCTCGCCGGCAGCGGCGCGATGAACTCGGGCGAGGTGGCCACGCGTCTCGGCCTGCCGGGCATTCCGAAGGTGGCGGAGATCATCACCATCGAGCGCGACGTGCGACTCGTGGAGATGACCGGCGGCCGCTATCACGCCGCCACCATCTCGTGCCCGGAGAGCCTCGCCATCATCCGCCAGGCGAAAGCGCGCGGGCTTCCCGTCACCTGCGGCGTCTCGATCAATCACCTGACGCTGAACGAGAACGACATCGGGTCATACCGGACGTTCCTCAAGGTGCGCCCGCCGCTCCGGCGCGAGGACGATCGCGCGGCCATGGTAAACGCGGTCGCGAACGGCGAGATCGATACGATCGTCTCGAGCCATGACCCGCAGGATGCCGACGTGAAGCGCCGCCCGTTCGCGGAGGCCGCCGACGGGGCTGCGGGTCTCGAGACTTTGCTCGCCGCGGCGCTGCGCCTCCACCACGCCGGCACCATGGCGCTGCCGACGCTGCTCAGGCCGTTGACGCTGAACCCCGCAAAGCTGTTCGGCCTGCCCGGCGGGCGGCTTCAGAAGGGCGCGCCGGCCGACATCATTCTCGTCGATCTCGACGAACCGTGGGTCGTCAACAAGGATCTGCTGCACTCGCGCTCCAAGAACTCGCCCTTCGACGAAGCCAAGATGCAAGGTCGCGTCCTGCGCACCCTCGTCGCCGGCGAGACGGTGTTCGACTTCTCCCAGCCGCGCTGACATCAGATTTCCGCCATGATCCGCGACGGATCGCGAAGGCTTCGTCCGTTCAAGGACTGACGGGGCTCGGAGAAGCCGGTTTTCTATGCCCCGGCCCGGCGCAGGCGGGACTTGCCCGGTCGCCAAAGCCCAGCCACTATGGGAGGGAACCATGGCCCAATCGCTCGAAAAGCGCATGACCGACGTCGAATATATCATCGCGCACCTGCCGGATGACCTCAACGCCCGCTTCGCCGGCGTCGACGTCAAGTTTGCGTCCATTCGCGAAACCCAGCTCCTGCACACGCAGCGATTTTCGACGCTGGAGCGAAAGATCGAGGAGTGGATGGGCAGGCTGGAAACCAGGATCGGCGGGCTGGAAACCAGTATGGACCGGCTGGAAACCAGGATGGACAGCCACGAAAGCCGCATGGACCGCCTGGAAAGCAAGGTGGACGGCCTTGATGGCCGGGTGGGCCGCCTGGAACGTAACGTCGAGGCCGTTGACGGCAAGCTCGACCTGATCCTCACCCGTCTGCCGGCACCGTAAGGCCGCAACTGGAGCGCTGCCCGCCGATGGACCCCTTGTTCTCGCCCCCGGCCCTGGCAGCGCTGGCGTTGGGATACCTGCTCGGGTCGATCCCGTTCGGCCTGATCCTCACCCGATTGGCGGGACTCGGCGACGTGCGCGACATCGGCTCTGGCAACATCGGCGCCACGAACGTGCTGCGGACAGGAAACAAGAAGCTCGCAGCCGCCACGCTCGTCCTCGACGCGTTGAAAGGCACGGCCGCGGTCCTCGTGGGGCATCATTTCGGCGCCGCGCACGGCATCGCGATCCTCGCGAGCCTGCTCGCGGGCCTCGGCGCCTTTCTCGGCCACGTCTTTCCCGTCTGGCTCCGCTTCAAGGGCGGCAAGGGTGTTGCGACCTATATCGGCGTGCTCATCGGCGCAGCCTGGCCTGCTGCCCTCCTCTTCTGCGTCATATGGCTCGCGCTCGCGGTCGCCACCCGCTACTCGTCGCTGTCGGCTCTCGTGGCGAGCGTGGTGACGCCGGCCTACCTGCTCCTCAGCGGGCGCGTTCCCGAAGCCGTCCTCGGCACACTCATGACGGCGATCCTCTTGTGGAAGCACACCACCAACATCAAGCGTTTGCTCGCGGGCGAGGAGCCGCGCATCGGTGCCAAGGCGTGACGATCCCGGCCTTTTCACACCTGCGCCGCTGCCTGTCGCGCATCTGGAGGCGGCCCAGCGGCTGGCGTGCCTTCGGCTGATCCGCTCCGACAACGTCGGCCCGGTCACTTTTCGCGAGCTCATCAATCACTACGGCGGTGCGGAGCAGGCTCTCGAAGCGCTGCCCGAGCTGGCGCGCCGCGGCGGACGCAGCATCCGGATCTGCCCCAAGGATCGCGCGCTGCGTGAGCTCGACGCGGCCGAGCGGATCGGCGCACGCCCCGTCTTCACGATCGAGCCCGGCTACCCGGCCCTGCTCGCCCACATCGAAGCGCCGCCTCCCGCGGTATACCTGACGGGCAATGAAACGCTCCTCGCGCAGCCGGCTATCGCCATCGTCGGCTCGCGGCTGGCCTCGGCGGCTGGCCTGACGCTCGCGCGCCAGTTCGCCGGACGGATGGGAGAGCTGGGCCTCGTCACCGTCTCGGGCCTCGCCCGCGGCATCGACGCAGCGGTCCATGAAGCAAGCCTCTCCACCGGCACCATCGCGGTGCTCGCGGGCGGCATCGATTTCGTCTATCCGCCCGAGAATGCAGCGCTCCAGGCCGCGATCGCCGAGACGGGCTGCCTCGTCAGCGAGATGCCGCCGGGCTTCGAGCCGCGGGCAAAGGATTTCCCGCGCCGCAACCGCCTCGTCGCGGGCATGGCACATGGGGTCGTCGTCATCGAGGCGGCGCGACGTTCCGGAACCCTCTCGACGGCCCGCATGGCGCTGGAGCACGGCCGCGAGGTCTTCGCCGTGCCCGGCCACCCGCTCGACCCGCGCGCCGAAGGCACGAACCACCTGCTGAAATCCGGCGCCACGCTCGTCACCTCCGCCGACGACGTCGTCGAAGCGCTGGCGCCCCTCCTACGGGAACGCGTGAGCGCGAGGGAGACCGCGGCGGCGTATGGCGAGGACGACACGGCGCCGGCTGCAGCCCCGCGCCCGCCGCCGCTCATCGGCGGTGACGACCGCGAGCGCGTGGCCCTCGCGATGGGGCCGGTGCCCATCTCCTTCGACGATCTGGCGCGCGCAACCGACTTCGACTCGCGGACGCTGCGCGTCATCCTGATGGAACTCGACCTCGCCGGACGCATCGAGCGGCACGGCCAGGGTCTGATCTCGCTGCGCTGCGAGCGGGGCGCGGCGCCACAGTGATGATCAGCAGATGCTTGGCTCGCACAGCCGGAACTCGAACTTCTGGTGCGGACGGGGCCGGCTGTAGTCGTACTGGCGGCCATCGACGCAAGAGATCTTGCCCGAGATCGCGATCTCGTCGCCGATCTTGAGCTCGCTGTAGGTCAGCACGTCGGCGAGATCGCAGTTCTTCTCCGATTTCAACTGGTCCCTGATGAGGATGCGCCAGCGCGTATCGGCCGGCGGCTGGATGTCGGGATTGTCCTCGCCGGAAGCCGCGAACGGCAAGGCTGCAAGCAGTGCGAACGCCAGCACGGTTGCGACCGGTCTTTTCATGATCGTCTCCCTCGTCGATCGCGCGTCTTATGTGCGAATTGTGTGCGAACCATGCCGTCACGACACCGGACTGAACCTTGACGGAGATCAAGGTTCGGACTTTGTAATGGCGACTAACTAAAGCAGGGTGTCGGGGTCGGGCCGCGCGCCTCGCCCGCCGCGCCGCCAGGCCACAAAACCGCAAGGACCCGCACATGTACAAGAACATCCTCATCGCCGTCGACGGTTCGGAGCTCTCGGAGCTGGCGCAACAGCACGCCCTCGCGCTCGCCAAGGCCTTCGGCGCGAAGGTCGTGGCCGTGCACGTCACGCCGCCGTGGTCGAGCCTCGTCGTCGGCGACGCCGTCGTCATGTATCCGCCGGCCGACTACGAGCAGACGATGGAGAAGTCGGCGCTGAAGCTGCTCGGCAAGGCGCAGGAGACGTTCAAGGCTGCCGGCATTGCGTGCGAGACGGTCCACAACATCGATCCGCAGGCTCACCGGGCGATCGTGGAGGCGGCGAAGGACAAGGGCTGCGACTTGATCGTCATGGGCTCGCACGGACGCCACGGACTGGCTGGCCTCATGCTGGGCAGCGTGGCCACGAAGACCGCCACCCACGCCCACGTGCCGGTGCTCATCTGCCGGACGTGAAGCTGCCGTCGAACGGTCGCTCTAGCGGGTCTTGGTCTTGGCCTCGGCCTCCTGGTGCGCGAGCGTGAGGAGACCGGCCAGCGTGGGGTGGCCCTCGGTCGCCGCCATCTCCGCCAGCTCCCGCAGCAGGTCGGACATATACGCCATGCAGTCCGCCGAGCCCGGCGCCCGGGGCGACGCGTCCACGACTCCGGCGACAGCCGGGGAAACCGGAAAGGCCGACACAGAAGGGCTCCGGAGCTCCGACTCCACGCCGGCGGTGGGGCTGACCAAATTCGCGCGATTCGCCATTTCCTCCCCCTGCTACCAAAGGTAATGACTATGAGGTTAATTCAACTTCCTGTTGAATTTCAAGAATATTCTCTGCTTCCCAGCAGAAAGTCTGACATCTGATTTTCTTGTGATTTTTCAAATATCTATCAGCATGCGGCGGGCGCCTCCTTGACATAGGTTATAGTCCCGACCTATCTGCGTGCGTGTTGGCACTCGGTGCAGCCGTTTGCTAACACCCGCCGGACGGTCACCCGTCGCGGCACGCCAATCCTCCAACCACCTGGAGTCGTTCCTCTATGAAGTTCCGTCCCCTCCACGACCGCGTGGTCGTCAAGCGCGCCGACGCCGAGACCAAGTCGGCTGGCGGCATCATCATCCCCGACACCGCCGGCGAGAAGCCGCAACAGGGTGAGGTCATCGCCGTCGGCCCGGGCGCCCGCGACGAGACCGGCAAGATCGTCGCCCTCGACGTGAAGAAGGGCGACAAAGTGCTGTTCGGCAAGTGGTCCGGCACCGAAGTCAAGATCGATGGCCAGGACCTTCTGATCATGAAGGAAAGCGACATCATGGGCGTGCTCGACCGGTAAGGCCGAACGGCCGCCGCTCCTGGTACGGGCGCGCCGGCCGACAGACCTCGCCCCTCAGAGCGCTCACCTGACGATCGCAGCGTTTACTTCCCCTCGACCCCCACCACTCACAGGAGCCCAGCCCCATGGCTGCCAAAGACGTCAAGTTTGCCGCCGACGCCCGCGAACGCATGCTGCGCGGCGTCGATGTTCTCGCCAACGCCGTCAAGGTCACGCTCGGTCCGAAGGGCCGCAACGTGATCATCGAGAAGTCGTTCGGCGCCCCGCGCACGACCAAGGATGGCGTGACCGTCGCCAAGGAGATCGAGCTTGAGGACAAGTTCGAGAACATGGGCGCGCAGATGGTCCGCGAGGTTGCCTCCAAGACCAACGACGTCGCCGGCGACGGCACGACGACAGCCACCGTTCTCGCCCAGTCGATCGTGCGCGAGGGCCTGAAGTCGGTGGCCGCCGGCATGAACCCGATGGACCTGAAGCGCGGCATCGACAAGGCCGTCATCCAGGTCGTCGAGGAGATCGGCAAGAAGGCGAAGAAGGTCAAGAACAGCCAGGAGATCGCCCAGGTCGGCACCATCTCCGCCAACGGCGAGAAGGCGATCGGCGACATGATCGCCGAGGCGATGCAGAAGGTCGGCAACGAGGGCGTCATCACCGTCGAGGAGGCCAAGAGCCTGGAGAGCGAGCTCGACGTCGTCGAAGGCATGCAGTTCGACCGCGGCTATCTCTCGCCGTACTTCATCACCAACGCCGACAAGATGGTCGCCGAGCTCGACGACCCCTACATCCTCATCCATGAGAAGAAGCTGTCGGGCCTGCAGCAGCTCCTGCCGGTGCTCGAGGCCGTGGTGCAGACCGGCAAGCCGCTGCTCATCATCGCCGAGGAGGTCGAGGGCGAGGCATTGGCGACGCTCGTCGTCAACAAGCTGCGCGGCGGCCTCAAGGTCGCGGCCGTGAAGGCGCCGGGCTTCGGCGATCGCCGCAAGGCCATGCTCGAGGACATCGCCATCCTCACGGGCGGCCAGACGATCTCGGAGGACCTCGGCATCAAGCTCGAGAACGTGACGCTGCAGATGCTCGGCCGCGCCAAGCGCGTGACGATCACCAAGGACGACACGACCATCGTCGATGGCGCAGGCAAGAAGAAGGACATCGAGGCCCGCGTCACGCAGATCAAGGCGCAGATCGAGGAGACGACGTCCGACTACGACCGTGAGAAGCTGCAGGAGCGCCTCGCCAAGCTGGCCGGCGGCGTTGCCGTCATCAAGGTCGGCGGCGCCACGGAGGTCGAGGTGAAGGAGCGCAAGGACCGCGTCGACGACGCGCTCAATGCGACCCGCGCCGCGGTCGAGGAGGGCGTGGTCGCCGGCGGCGGCGTGATGCTGCTCAAGGCCTCGGCCGCCATCACCGTCAAGGGCGACAACGAGGACCAGGAAGCCGGCATCCAGATCATCCGCCGTGCGCTCCAGTCCCCGATCCGCCAGATCTCCGAGAACGCCGGCGTCGAGGGCTCGATCGTCGTCGGCAAGGTGCTCGAGGCGAAAGCCCCGACCTTCGGCTACGACGCCCAGAACGACGAGTACGGCGACATGTTCGAGAAGGGCATCATCGACCCCGCAAAGGTCGTGCGCACGGCGCTGCAGGATGCCGCCTCGATCGCGGGCCTCCTCATCACGACCGAGGCCGGCATCGCCGAGCGCCCGAAGAAGGATGCTGCGGGCGGTATGCCCGGCGGCATGGGCGGAATGGGCGGAATGGGCGACATGATGTAAGCTCGTTGCTCACGAGACGCCGACAAGCGACAACGCCCCCGGAGCCATTCCGGGGGCGTTTCTTTATGCGTCCAGCCGGCGAAGGCAGGCCGGCTGCGTTCAAGCGGCGGCGGGGCTCGGCCCAGGCGGCGGCGTGAGACGGGGAGCGGGTCCCGGCGACGGGGTCGGCGCGGTGACGCCCATCGAGACGTAGACGCTCATCAGCTCCTCCACGCCGCCCTCGGCAGGCCGGATCCAGCTCTGCGGCACGTAGATCAGGGCGCCGCCGACCGGGACCGGCGCCGACGGCACGAGAATGCCCACGTAATCCTCGCTGCCGATGCGCACGGTCGCTGGCGATGGCAGCAGCCCGAGCACCGCCGCGCCCGGCTCGCCGCCGAAGAAGCACCACACCGGCGCCATGCTCTTGAGGTCGCGGCCGTCCTTCGTATCGACGATGGAGGTGAAGCGCTTCGACAGGTCATAGACGCTGCCGATCACGGGGATGCGCGCCACGGCCCCGTCCAGGATGTCGGTGAGCCAGGCGCCGATCCGCGACTCGACGAGGAGCCCGAGAGCGTAGATGGCGGCGAGAAGCGCCAGAAGACCTATGACGTACGGAGCGACCCATTGTGCGCCGACACTGAGCCCCAGCGACACGAGAAGCTGGCCGAACGCACTGTTCGGGCCGAGGTAGGCGTTCAGGAATGAAACCACCCAGCCGGTGACGGCGACCGTGAGCGCGAGAGGCAGGAGCGCCAGAAAGCCTGCCAGGAATACTCGGGTTAACCGGCTCATGCGTCCTCCGGCGGTGATCGGCCGCCGTCCGCGGCCGGGAATCGTTCCGCAAGCATAGCCGCGTTTGCCGTCCCGAGGCATGGCCGCGTGGCGATCGGCGCCCGAATGGCGGCCTTGCCGCCGCCTGCCGCCTTTCAACTCCACGCCTGACGCGCGGGCCGGCATGACGTCGCCGCAGGGACTTTTTCTTCCCGTCCAGGCGTGACAATGTGCCCCGGTCCATTTGATTTGGATCGGATTTGGGGGAGGCACGCATGGCTGCAAGGACACTCTCGGGCAAGGCCGATCCGGTCGTCCGCCCGATCACGGTCAGCGATGTGATGGAGGCCCTGCGCCTCGGCCTGCGCGACTTTCGGGCTGCGCCGCGCTACGGGCTGGTGCTGGGCGCTGTCTGCGCGCTGACCGGCATTGCCATCGTGGCCATGCTCTACGCCATGGGGCTGCCCTACCTCGCCTATCCGCTTGCGGCGGGCTTCGCGCTCGTGTGCCCGTTCCTGGCTGCCGGGCTTTACGAGGTCAGCCGCCGCCTGGAACGCGGCGAGCCGCTCGAAGCGTCCGCCATCTGGGCCACGGTGACGAGCCGCAGCGAGATCCGCTGGATGGGCTTCGCCACGGTCTTCGTGCTCATCATATGGATGTATCAGGTGCGATTCCTGATGGCGCTCTTTCTCGGCTACAGCGGCATGATGGCGACCATGGGCGAGTTCCTCAACGTGGTGCTGCACACGACGGAGGGGCTGACGTTCCTCGCGGTCGGCAACCTCGTCGGCGCACTACTCGCCACCATCCTCTACGCGCTGACCGTCGTGTCATTTCCTCTCGTGCTCGACCGCGACGTGGACTTCGTGACCGCGATGATCACGAGCGTGCGGGCGGTTGCGGCCAATCCGGTGCCGATGTTCTTCTTCGCGGCCGTCATCGCCGGACTGCTCGCCGTCTCGTCCCTGCCGGCGTTCCTCGGGCTGCTCGTCACGCTGCCGATCCTCGGGCACGCGACATGGCATCTCTACCGCCGCGTGATCGCGCCCGAGGCGGTCAGCACGCGCGGCGAACCTGCCACCACGCTCGCCGAGGCGCCGACGTCCACGGGCTGACCGGTCGAACGGGACGGGCGTGCTCAAGTGCGGCGGATGACGACCTGCGCGCCGGCAATGCGCCGGTAGAGCGCCGCCCGGCGCTTCAGCGGCCACCAGTCGTAGAGGAAGGTCTCGAGCGGCTTCCAGTTCGCGACCCATCCGAGGATCACCAGTCCTTCCTGCACGATTTGCGCGACCGGACCTTCGCCCGTCACACGCGTGACGGAATGGCTGACGAGGAGACAGACGACCAGCACCGTGATGCCGATCATCAGATACCGCCAGCCGAGTCGGTAGAGCTCGCGCCGGTCGCAGTCGAGCCGGTCGGCCCGGACGTCGAAGTAGTGCGTCAACGCCGTGGGCAGCCCACGTTCCTGCGCGCGCACGGCTTCGTCCGCCGGCATGTGCAGGAGGATGACGAGCGGCACGTCGGCCGGCATCTCGCGGGCCCAGCCCGCAATGTGCTCCTCGGCATCCTCGTCGAGATCGCGCTCGTTGAACGGCGAGGGATCGAACGAGTTGAAAAGCTGCTCGATGCGCGTGATCCGCACCTCGATGGCCTGCCGGGCATCCGCCGCATCGTTCATCGCCGCCGCCTTCAAACGAGCGCCGGAGCGAAAAGAATGCCGGCGCCTCCCGCGACGATGGCGGCCGCGGCCGCCATAAGCAGCCGTCGTCCCACCGCGGCTCCGCCCGTCATCCAGCCGAGCACGGCCTTGGCGACCGTGTTCACGGCCACGACGATCAGGACGGCATTGGCGGCGAGCGCCAGGCTCGCCGGATCGCGTGCCAACCGCGACATCGACAGGGTGATCGCGTCCACGTCGGCGATCCCGGAGAACGCGGCGAGCGCATAGACGCCCTGGCCTCCGCCGACCTCGGTCAACAGCTTCGCCGCGACGGTCACGACGGTCAGCAGGGCGCCAAACTTTAGCACCGTCGCGAGCTCGAACGGGTTGCGCAGCCGCAGCCGCGTCTCCTGCACGCCATCCTTCGGCTGCCGGCGCAGGAAATAGAACGCCATGCCGAGAAGCGTGAGCCCGCCGAGCCCGATCGGTACCACCACCTCCGGCAGCAGGCTCGCGCCGACAGCGGCGATGACGCCGAGCACGCGCGCGGCCATGGTCGCCGACGACAGGAGAGCCCCGGCAATGAGCGGGTCGCGCTTCTCGGGGTGCGCCTTGGCAAGCTCGGCGAAGGTCACCGTCACGGCGGTCGAGGAGGCCAGCCCGCCGGCGATCCCGGTCATCATGATGCCGTGGCGGTCGCCGACGGTCTTGATGGCGATGTAGCCCGCAAACGAGATGGCCGCGATCATCACCGTCAACAGCCACAGCTCGAACGGGTTGATCGTGCCCCACGGATCGATCGTGCGGTCCGGCAGCAGCGGCAGCAGAATGAACGTCATCGCCAGCAGCAGGAGTCCGGACCTGAGCTCGGTCCATGACACGCGCTCGACCCAGTCGTGCAGAACGCCCTTGAAGGCGAGGAGTGCGGCGACGGCCACGCCGACCCCGCCGGCGACGCCCATGTCGCCCATGACGGCGAAGGCGCCGAGCGCAAAGGCGAGCATCGCGGCGATGACCGTGGTGACGCCGAACGTCCCCTCGTCATGGGCCTCGCGGTAGCGGAACAGCACGATCGCGCCGCTGAAGACGACAAAGCCCGCGGCCAGCGCCACGAGGCCGCCGTCGTCGCGCGTGAGCGCAAGAGCACCCCACACGCCCCCGAGAAGGCCGCCGAGCGCATGCGTCCTGAGCCCCGCGGCGCGCCCGCCCTCCGGCTCGTTGCGCGCCTTCCAGCCGCGCTCCAGGCCGATCAGAAAGCCAATCGCCAGAGCGACGCTCAGGCGTTGAAAGAGTTCCAGGGTGTCCATGCGGGCATGCTAGTGCCCCGGCCGCGGAGTGAAAACCGGCTGGCACAGGAAAGAGCGGTGGAAAGCAAACGGCGGGCGAGGCTCCGCGTCTCGATCGCGGCGTGGAGGCGATCCTAAGAAGCCAAGTCTGGGATGACCCCGCCGGACCGCGGCACGGCTCAGTCGGTGTCCTCGCCTGCCGCGACGACGGGGGCGGGTCCGCCCTCCCGGCCTTCGTCCTGGTCCTCGCGGCGCGGACGGCGGACGGGACGGCGCAGGAACTCCGGCTGCTCATGGGTCTCCTGCGGCAGGCGATCGCCGGCCGGCCGGTCACGCCGGCGCGGCGACAGGCCGCCCTCAGACCGCAATTCTCCGCTGCCGGCGTGCGGCTGCGGACGCTCGAAACGCTCCGGGCGGTCGCGATCGCCACGGTCCCGGTCGGGGCGATCCCGGTCAGCGCGGTCCCGGTCCGGGCGGTCGCGGTCCATGCGCTGCTCGCCGCGGTCGGGACGCTCGAAGCGGTCCTGACGGTCGCGGCGGTCGAACCCACCACGGCCCTCCTGGAAGGACCGGTCCCGGTCGCGCAGGCCCTGGCTCTGATGGCGCGGCTCCTGGCCCTGCGGACGCTGGCCACGCTCGTCGAAGCGGCGCTCGCCGCCTTCGCCCGTCATGCGCGGCTGCTCGGCAACGCCCGGGCGACCCGTCAGCAAGGGATCGCCGGCACCCTCGAAGCCAGGCTCGCCGCCGTCCATGTCGGAGCCGAAGCCGCCTTCACCGCGGCCCATGGGATTGTAGCCGGACGAATAGCCGGGATCGCCGCCGCCCTGGCTCACCTGCTGCTCGCGGTAGGCCATGATGATGCGATTGTAGTGCTCGGCGTGCTGCAGATAGTTCTCCGCCAGCACCGGGTCACCGGCCGAGAGCGCATCGCGAGCGAGCGACATGTACTTCTCGGCGATATGCGCGGGCGTACCGCGGAGTTTGACGTCGGGACCGTTGCTCTCGAAGCTGCGCGTCAGCGGATTCTGGCCTTTGCGCTGCTGATTGTTCTGGTTGTTGCGGCCGCGACCTCTGCGGTTCTGCTGTCCCTGCCTCATGGACTCCAATCTCAACTTGTTGATCGAATTGTAGGCGAACGTTCCGGCTGTCCGGCCGCTGCCGCCGCGACGGCGACGCAGTCTCGGACAGATGGCGATCTCAGTGCCGTCATCCGGCTGCCAGACCCGTCTTGCGGCAGCAGCGCAGCCCGGAGACGACGCGCAGCCTCACTCTGCCGACGATCCTCGCGCACGGCCCCAAGCCGTGCCTGCGGATGAACCGCCGACGGAACTCACGACTATGATCAACCGGACAGATGCTTCATCGTGTCGGATTTGGCTCGATGGCCTCTACGCCTGCCTTCGCGGCGTTGCCGGGAGCGGTCGGATCCTTGCCGATCCATAGCCCCATTCTGCCTTGCGTCCATGGCCCCCAAACGTCGAGAACCCCTCGTTCGTCTGCCGGACGCCTCTGTCGCTGTTAAGATCACACTAGCGCGCCTCAACCCCGATTCCAATACTTTTTGCGCGCAGGGTTAGGATTGTGTCAGGAGCGCCACACAGCGCCGATGGCCCCCGAGATCGACCCGGAACGCGGGCTCTCCCGACCGGTTGGCGACACCTGCTGCGAAGAGCGCGGCGACGGCATCGGCCTGGCCCGCCCCGACCTCCACGGCGACGAGGCCCGCGGGCACCACGGCGCCGGCCCGGTCGGCGATCTCGCGGTAGACATCATGTCCGTCCGGCCCGCCATCGAGCGCCGGCCGCGGATCATAGGCGCGCACGCCCGGCTCCAGCTCCGCGATCGCCGACGTCGGGATGTACGGCGGATTGGAGACCAGGACGTCGAACGGTCCGGCGATGCCCTCAAGCGAGCGCGCGACCGCAAAGCGTGCCCGGTCCGCGACGCCGTGCCTGGCGGCATTCGCCTTCGCCACGTCGAGCGCGTCGGAGGAGACGTCCGTGCCGAGCCCCTCAGCGGCCGGCAGCTCGGCGAGCAGCGTGACGAGGATCGATCCCGATCCGGTGCCGACGTCGAGGAGACGCAGCGGCCGGTGCCGTCCGCCGGTGTCGTCGACCCAGTCGAGGACGAGCTCCACGAGCGTCTCCGTCTCGGGCCGTGGATCGAGCACCGCGGGCGTGAGCTTGAACACGCGGCCGAAGAATGCCCGCTCGCCCTTGATCCGCGACAGCGGCTCGTGCGCGAGACGACGATCAAGAGCCGCGGCAAGACGGCGGGCCTCGTCCGCCGTCAATGCACGGCCGTCCTCGAGCAGCAGACGCTCGGGCGCAAGTCCGGTCGCCAACAGCACGAGCAGGCGGGCCTCGCGCTCGGGATCGGCAATGCCGCCCTCTTCGAGCATGGGCACGAGCGCACGCCGGACCGCGGCGAGCGTCAACCCCGCGAGCGCTGGCCGAGCCTCAGGCATGGTTCTCGAAATCGGCGAGCAGCTCGGCCTGACGCTGCGTCACGAGCGCATCGATGATCTCGCCGAGGCCGGTGCCGTCCATGACGCGCTCGATGTTGTGCACCGTGAGGTTGATGCGATGGTCCGTCACGCGGCCCTGCGGGAAATTGTACGTGCGGATGCGCTGCGAGCGGTCGCCGGAGCCGACCTGCGACTTGCGCGCCTCGCTGCGGGCGCTATCGGCCTTCTCGCGCTCGGCTTCGTAGAGGCGCGAGCGCAGCACCTGCATGGCGAGCCTGCGGTTCTGATGCTGGGACTTCTCCGCCGAGACGACGATGATGCCGGTCGGGAGATGGGTGATGCGCACGGCAGAATCGGTCTTGTTGACGTGCTGGCCGCCGGCCCCGCTCGCCCGCATCGTGTCAATGCGGATGTCCTCCGGGCGGATGTCGATATCGACCTCCTCCGCCTCGGGCAGAACGGCGACGGTAGCGGCCGAGGTATGAATGCGGCCCTGGCTCTCGGTTGCCGGCACGCGCTGCACGCGATGCACGCCGCTCTCGAACTTGAGCTTGGCAAACGCGCCGCGGCCGGAGATCGCGGCAATGATCTCCTTGTAGCCGCCGAGGTCGTTCTCCGAGATCGAGATGATCTCGACCGTCCAGCCGTTGAGATCGGCATAGCGCTGGTACATGCGGAAGAGATCGGCCGCAAACAGCGCCGCCTCGTCGCCGCCGGTGCCGGCGCGCACCTCCACGATGGCACTGCGCTCGTCGGCGGCATCCTTCGGCAGCAGCAGGATCTTCAGCGCCTGCTCCTGGTCGGCAAGCTGGGGGCGCAGCGTCTCGAGCTCGTCGCGCGCGAGGGAAGCCATGTCCTTGTCGGCGGACGGGTCGCGCGTCATCGCCTCCAGCTCCGCGATCTCCTGGCGGCTCGTCCTGAACTTTCGGATGGCCGCGACGAGCGGGTCGATCTCGGCGAACTCCTTCGTCAGCCGGGCATAACTCGCCGGACTGGCGCCGAGGTTCAGCTCCGCCTGGATCGCCTCCCAGCGTTCGAGCAACTTTTCGAGCTTCTCTTCAGGCAATGCGGTCATGGAGATCGGTGTCGCAATCGGACTGGAAACGCCGGGGCCGGAGGTTTGAGGGTGCGAAAAACGGGAAAGGGCGGCCGCCCTCAGAGCGCCGCCTCACCACGGGCCGGGTTATAGGCTCAAGTCCGCCGGCTCGGCAATTTGTCCGAGCGCCGCTGGCGGGGATCATCGACCGCGATCCACTTCAGGCCCTCGCGCATCCGGACGCGAACCTCGGCCGCCTGCCCTTTGAGGCTGCGCCAGAGCCCTGAAATCGGCTGCGAGATTCCGGTCACCGACGCCTGCAGCACAGCCGATGGGGCCGCCGAGCCGAGGATGATGAGTCCCAACGCTCCAACGACCACCCAGCGGACCGGCGCCCTGGCGCCCCGCATCGTCGCCGCAAGCCCATGGGCCGTCTCGCGCAGGTGATGGGCCCACTCCGACAGCAGGCTCGGGCTCTTGGCGCGCTCCTGGGCGCGTATGGCCGCCTGCGACAGCCGGCCGAGAATGCGGGCAACGGGTGTGGCCGTCTCCTCGCGAGCGACCGGGGGATGGGCGTGCGGCCGGGCATTGTAAGCCACCTGCGGCGCCGGCGCGTTCGCCGGGCGCACCACGCCCATCTGCCGGGCCAGCCGGTCGAGTGCCGGGCGCGGCTCGAGGTGGGCCAAAAGAATATAGGCAGACACCACCCGCGCCGTTTCGCTCCACGGCGGCAGGAGGTCGATGCGTCCGGCCTCGAGCGCCGCGATGACGCCAGGGTGCGTGCCGAGCCGGGCGGCAGCGGCGGGAACCGACAGGGCAAGGAAGCCGCGAAGCTCAGAGAAAAGGCGGGCGATCTCCGGATCGCACGCGGGAGGATTTCCCGAATACGCGCTGCGCGGCTCGAAGAGCTGAGCGCCATGACGAAGCGGTGACGGGGTCGCTGTAGCGGGACGCATGAACAAAACATCTCTACAGTCGCATGCTGCCGTCCGAGCGCTCACGCGCGGACGGCCTCAGCATGGTGAAATCGGAAGCGGTGTCAAAATATAAGATCGAGATAAGCCAGGCTGTTGCGAACGTGCCGCGGACAGGCTCAAATCTCGATGCCGTTCTGCTCGGCGAAGCGCATCAATTCCGCGCGTAAAGATCCTTTTCCATCACGCACGAAACGGTCCGTGATCTGCTGCACGGCGCCCGCGTTGAGCGCGAGGATCATCGTCTTCACGGGACCGACGGAGGCCGGCGCCATGGAGAGCGTGCGGAAGCCGAGACCGATGAGCGCCATCGCCTCGATCGGACGGCCGGCCATTTCCCCGCACACGGTGAGCGGCGTCTTGTGCCGCGCGCCGGCGCGCACGAGCTCGGCGAGCACCCGCATGGGCGCGGTCGCCAAACTGTCGTAGCGGCTACCGACGCGCGCATTCGTGCGATCCGCCGCGAACAGGAACTGCATGAGGTCGTTGGAGCCGACCGACACGAAATCGACCTTGGGCAGGAGCGCATCGAGCTCGAACAGCAGGCTCGGTACCTCGATCATCGCCCCGAGCTTCAGCGACGAGGGCGGGGGTATGCCCTTGCGCAGCATGATGCCGAGCTCCTTGTCGACCTGCGCGCGAACGAGATCGATCTCGGCGGCCTCGGAGACCATCGGGATCATCAGCCGCAGCTCGCGGCCCGACGCGGCGTGCAGGAAGGCGCGGACCTGGGTGCGCAGGAGGCCGGCGCGGTCGAGCGACATGCGGATCGCGCGCCAGCCGATGGCGGGGTTCTCCTCCTTGGTCTGGCGCAGATAGGGCAATACCTTGTCGCCGCCGATGTCGAGCGCGCGGAAGACGACGGGCCTGCCTTTCGCCTCGTCGAGCACGGACCTGTAGGTTGAGAGCTGGCGCTCGTGGCGCGGGAACGTCCGCGACAGCATGAACTGCAGCTCGGTGCGGAAGAGACCGATCCCGTCGGCTCCGCATTCGTCCAAATGCGACATGTCGACGATGAGGCCGGCGTTCATCTGCAGGTTGATGCGCACGCCGTCGCGCGTGACCGCCGGCTTGTCGCGCAGGGCGTCGTACTGCTTCTGCCGGCGGGCGCGGAAGCGCGCCTTGTCGGAATAGGCCGAGATCACCTCCGGCTGCGGCCGCAGATGAACCTGGCCCGTCATTCCGTCGACGATGATGGCATCGCCTGCCGCCGCGCGCTCGACGATGCCGATGGCCCGCGCGACCGCCGCGATCCCGAGCGCCTTGGCGACGATCGCCACATGGCTCTGCGGACTGCCGTCCTCGACGACGAGCCCGCGCAGCTTCGTGCGGTCGTAGTCGAGCAGCTCCGCCGGCCCCATCGTGCGAGCGACGAGGATCGTATCCGGCGGCATTTCGGCATGCTCGATCGGGCCGGCGGGACGGCCTGCGAGAATGCGCAGCAGACGGTCCGACAGATCATCGAGGTCGCGCTGGCGCTCGCGCCAGAACGGGTCGGGCTGATGCAGCATGCGCGACCGCGTGGTGTTGAGAACACGCTCGACGGCCGCATCCGCCGTCAGCCCGCCCTGGACCGCCTCGCGCAGGCGCCGCTCCCAGCCCTTGTCGTGCGCAAACATGCGGTAGGCATCCAGCACGTCGCGGTGCTCGCCCGCGGCGGAGAGATGCTCGTGCGCCAGCATCTCGTCGAGCGACAGGCGCAGATCGGCAAGTCCGTTCTCGAGCCGGCGCAGCTCGTGCGCCGGATCTTCGGCCATGAGCTTCGTGACGACGATGCGGGTCTCATGCACGACCACATGCCCCAGCGCCAGGCCGTCGGAGATCGACACGCCCTTGATGACGGCGGCGAGCGAGCTCGAGATCTCGAGCGCGGCCGTCGTGCCGGCGACGGCGCCCGAGACGAGCTGCTCGGCAACGACCATCGCCGTCGATTCCAGCACCTCGACATCCTCGTCGGAGTATTCCTTGGCCGTCTTGTTCTGCACGACGAGCACGCCGAGCACCTGCCCCGACCGCTGGATCGGAACGGCGAGCAGCGAATGGTAGAGCTCCTCGCCCGTTTCCGGCCGATAGGAGAAAGCCGGGTGCTTGGGCGCGTCGGGCTCGTTGATGGTGATGTTCAGCTCCGCGCACCGGCCGACGAGACCCTCGCCGCGCTTCAGGCGCGTCGCATGCACGGCCGTGGAGAGCAGCCCTTCCGTGGCGAAGAGCTCGAGCGTGCCGTCCTGGCGCTTCAGGTAGAGCGAGCAGACGTCGGCCACCATCACGCCGGCGATCTGGCGCACGATCTTGTCGAGGCGCGCCTGGCCGTCGCCCGGTTCCGCCATGATGTCGCGCAGGCGGCGCATAATGATGCGCAGCGCCGGCTCCGACGCGATCACGCGGGGCTCTTCGCCTCTCTTGGTGACCATGACCGTGCCCACTCTCCACAGGGGCCGCGCGACGGATGAGATCCTGCCGCGCCGGTTTCTCGTCGTCTAGTCTGCGTCCAGGCCGTACAGGGTATGCAGGGTCCGGACTGCCAGCTCGGCATAGGCCGCGTCGATGAGGACGCTGATCTTGATCTCGGAGGTCGAGATCGCGAGGATGTTGATGCCTTTTTCCGACAGCGCCTTGAACATGCGCGCCGCAACCCCGGCGTGGCTGCGCATGCCCACGCCGATGACCGAAATCTTGGCAACGTCCGCTGAGGCCTGCACGTCGAAATGGCCGATATCGGCCTTGGCGGCCTCGAGGACCGCGAGCGCGCGCGTCAGCTCCGCCGCCTGCACGGTGAACGTCATGTCGGTCGCCTTGCCGTCTGCGGCGACGTTCTGAACGATCATGTCGACGTTGATCGAGGCTTGCGCCAAGGGGCCGAAGATGCTCGCCGCCACGCCCGGCTTGTCCTCGACCTTAATGAGCGTCACCTTCGCCTCGTCCTTGGCGTAGGCGATGCCGCTCACGACCTGCTGTTCCACGATCTCGTCCTCGCTGCAAACGGTGGTGCCGATGTTATCCAGGTTGTCGATCCGCACCGGCGGCATCTCGTCGGGCGGCACGAAGCTCGACAGCACGCGCGTGCGCACGCCATGCACCATGGCGAGCTCGACGGAGCGCGTCTGCAGGACCTTGGACCCGGACGAGGCCATCTCCAGCATCTCCTCGTAGGAGACCTTGGGCAAGCGCCGCGCCTTGGCGACGATACGCGGGTCGGTCGTGTAGACGCCGTCGACATCGGTATAGATGTCGCAAACGTCGGCATCGAGCGCCACCGCAACGGCGACGGCGCTCGTATCCGAGCCGCCCCGGCCGAGGGTCGAAACCCGGTCCGCCCCCGGCTCCACGCCCTGGAAGCCCGTGATCACGGCAACCTCGCCTGCATCGAGCGACGCACGCAGCCGGTCGGCAGGAATGTTGAGGATGCGCGCGGCCCCGTGCGCATCGCTCGTCTCGATCGGGATCTGCCAGCCCGACCACGAGCGCGCCTTGACGCCCATGGACTGCAGCACGATGGCCGCCAAGCCCGCCGTCACCTGCTCGCCCGACGCCACCACGGCATCATACTCGCGCTTGTCGTGCAGCGCAGAGGCCTCGTTCACCCACGCGACGAGCTGGTTCGTGGCTCCCGCCATGGCGGAGACGACAACGGCCACCTTGTTGCCGGCATCGACCTCGCGTTTCACGTGCGCCGCCACGTTGCGGATGCGCTCCACGTTGGCGACGGACGTCCCGCCGAACTTCATCACGACAACAGCCATCACGTCTCCAGCCCGGCGCTCGTCCCTTGCGCCCGAGGGTCCTGAGGCAACGTCCACTGCACGGAAGAAACCCCCGAACGGCCATGACCGGGCAGCCCCTCGCGCGAGCGGCCAAGCGCCAGTCTTTCCTGCCCGGTTCGCGGGTTCTCTTAACGGCATCGCGCCGGATGGGCAACCGTGCACTGCCGCATTGACAACCGCCCCCTGGCCGGGGCCTCATCGAGGCCATGATCGCTCCGTCCGTCGAACCATCCGACCCGTCTGCTGCAGCGCCAAAAGGAGCCGCGGCGGCGCCGACCATCGACCCCGCGGAAGTGGAACGATTCCAGCGCATCGCGTCCGAATGGTGGGATGCAACCGGCAAGTTCCGCCCGCTGCATCAGCTCTCGCCCGCGCGTCTTGCCTTTGTGCGCAACGAGTTGGTCCGGCATTTCGGCTTGAAAGGCGCCAGCCTGAAGCCTTTGACGGGGCTCAGCGTGCTCGACGTCGGCTGCGGCGGCGGCCTCGTCAGCGAGCCGCTGGCACGCATGGGGGCGACCGTGCTCGGTCTCGATCCGGGGCAGGAGAACGTCGAGGCCGCGCGCACACACGCGGCAGCGGAGATCGGTTCGGGACGCCTCCCTCTCACCTACCGCATCGGCACGGTGGAGGAGCTTGCCGCCGAGGGCCTTCAGTTCGACGCGGTCGTCTGCCTGGAGGTCGTGGAGCACGTACCGGACGTCGGCGCGTTCCTGAAGACCTCCGCGCGCCTCGTCCGCCCCGGAGGCGCGATGATCCTGTCCACCATCAACCGCAACCTCAAGTCCTATGCGCTGGCCATCGTCGCGGCCGAGTACGTGCTCGGCTGGCTGCCGCGTGGGACGCACCAGTGGGAGCGCTTCGTCACGCCCGACGAGCTCGCGCAGCACCTCGCGGCCGCCGGCCTGACGCCGCCCACATTCAAGGGGCTGTCCTACGACCCGCTGCGGGACACGTGGTCGCTCAGCGACGACACGGACGTGAACTATCTGGCCGTGGCCGGAAAGCCCGCCGCCGCGCAGAGTCCAGGGCCTTAGCTCGCACCGTGGAAAGCAAGAACGGCGGCGCGAGACCTCGCACCGCCGTTTTCATTAGCATACGCCGCGTCCGGCCTCAGGCTGCGGCCCGGACCGTCACGCGAGCTTCGACTTCAGGTAGCCGAGCACGAGGGCCGTCACCGCGCCGCTGACACCGCCGGTCGCGAAGCCGGAGATGACGGCGTTGAGGTCGAGGCCCGATGTGGCGGCGGTGGTGCCGAGCCCGAGCAGCGACCCGAGAAGCTGGCCGCCGATGCCGCCGCCGAGTGCGCCGGCGATCGTGTTTCCGACCGGTCCGAGGCTCACATCCTTGGCCACGGCGCCCGCCGCGTTGCCGCCGATGGCACCGCTCACGAGCTGAATGAGAATTTGCGTCAGGTCCATTGTTCAACCTCCCAATGGCCGTTCCCTCGAAACGGCCGCGTCTTCCCCAAGAGTGCAAGCACGTGAACGTGCACGGGCGCCTCCGCAGGAGGACGCCGGGACACAAGGCTAGTCTGATTTGGGTGTGGCCAGAAAGTACGCTTTGCGAGCTTTCTTAAATCCGAAGCCATAAAGGTCTGGACTAGTTGCCGATCCGGGCACACCGGGCGGCCCAAAATGCATCGGGGCGGGCGCGGTTCACGCCCACCCCGGCTCCCCTCTCCCCATTCTAACCGTTCTAAAGGATGCCGCCCGACTTCTGGGCGTAGCTGCTGGCGTCAAGGTTCGGCGTCAGTTCCCCCGGATCCCTCGATTTGCGCAGGCTTCCCTCCAGTTGTGCGCCCTCGGCGACGGAGAGCGACTGGTGCAGGATGTCGGCATCGACCTGGGCCGTCGGATGGACGACGACGATCGCCGCGCGAATGGCGCCTTTGACGCCGCCGTGGACCTCGATCTTCTCCGCCGACACGGTGCCGACGACGGAGCCCTCGGCGCTGATCGTGACCTGCTTGCCGACGACATCGCCGCGCACGTCGCCGTCGATCTGAAGCTTGTTCTGCGAGATGATCGCGATGTTCTGTCCGAGGATGGTCAAGTCCGTGCCGATCACCGACACGCCCATCGTCGCGGCCGGGCCGAACGGCGAGCCCGCGGCGGGCGGCGGCGCTGGCGGCGTGCTGCGCAGTCCCATCCCCATCGAAAGCACTCCGGGACCATGGGCCGGCTGCGGGTTCGCCATGTGGAAACACTCCCTCTCTTGTGATCCGGCCTTCGTCACGCGAGACCGGTACGCGCCCCTGAGTAACGGATGGCACGGCGTGTTATTCCCGGAGCGGCAACAAATGGAGCGCGCCGACAGACGCCGATGCAGGCGGCGGGCGGGGCCATTAAGGTTGCCTCCTCGCAGGCTGCAAGTGGGCCGCGTCGCACGGGCCCGAATATGCTAGAGTTGCACGAGTACCGCCGCGGGGGACGCGATCCTGTTTGCAAGAGGTGCTTTCATGACGATTACGGAACAAACCACCATCACCGAAGATGCCCGCTGGCCGCTACAGCTCGCCGGGTTCATTGCCATCGCACTTGGGCTCCTCGCCCTGTTCTCGCCCTTCATCGCCGGCCTCGTCGTCACCCTCGTGCTCGGCGCCAACTTCCTGATCTCGGGTATCCTGGAGGGCGTCGCGGCCTTCAAGGCGGAGCGGTGGACGGGAACGATCGGGCTCATGCTGCTCGCCGCGATCAGCGTGATCGCCGGGCTCATCATCTTCGCCCATCCGCTGCTCGGACTGACGACGCTGACGCTGGTCGCCATCATCTCGCTGTTCATCGCCGGATTGGCCAAGCTCTATTGGGCGTTCAAGGTGCCGACCGGAAAGGGCTTCCTCATCGTGAGCGGCATCCTCTCGATCCTCATCGCGGCGATGCTCTACACCAACTTCCCGTTCTCCGCGGCGTGGGCGCTCGGAATTCTCGTCGGCGTGAACCTGATCGTGGAAGGCATCACGCTCTTGGCGTTCGTGAAGTCGACCGACTAGCGTCGCCACGCGGCGGCCGTTGACGTCCCCTCCCGTCCTGCTACCAATTCGCCGGGGCAGGGCGCGAGGGGATATGTCGTCAACGGGGGGATTTGCGGAGCCGTCGCCCGAGGCCAGCGTCGATCGCACCGCGACGCGCGCCGTCCATCCCGCCACCGTTCCCGCCATCGTCACGGTGCACGGCACCAACGACGCGCTGCCTCTCAGCGAGGGCGGACAGTGGTGGCAGATCGGCTCGCCGTTCGCCGAGACGCTCCGGTTCGAGCTCGGCCAGCGCGGCTTTGACGGGGCGGAGTTCATTCCCCACCACTGGACCGGCTGCAATTCGGATGTCGACCGCCTCGCCGCCGCCAAAGCCCTCGCGCTCAAGATCGGGGAGCTGGCGAGAACGGGCCGGCCGCTTGCCGTCCTCGGCCACAGCCACGGCGGCAATATCGTCATGGAGGCGCTGGCGCACGGCACCGCCGGCGGCCGGCTCGCCAGCGTCGTCTCGTTCGGCACCCCGTTCTTCACGCGGCGCATGAAGCTCGTGCCGTGGCTCATCGCGGCCTTCCAGATCATCCTCGGCCTTGTCATCACGCCGATCATGATCGGCTACATCGCGGTCCTCCTGCAGTCGGACACGAACAAGCTGATCGAGGGACTCGTGCTGTTCGGCGGCCTCGCACTCGTCGGGCTCCTGAGCCTTCGCGCCGGCGTGCGCAAGATCTTCCACCGCCGCCTCGCCCGGCATTCGATCAGACGCGCGTTCGACGGCCGGCGCTGGCTGGTGCTCCACAGCCCGCGCGACGAGGCGATGCGCGTGCTCGAGGCCGCCGCCGCGCTGCAGCCGCGCTACGTCTCGGTCGAAAGCGCGCGCCGCTCGCTCGATGCGTTCGCCGCGCTGGCCGGGGTCGTCGGCACGCTCCTGATCTTCGCGTGGCTCTCGGGCTACTTCCTCGAACCGATCCTCACCAAGCTCCAGGCCGGCAACTACGGCTTCGCCACAGCCGTCGACTTCACCTTCCTCCTGCTCTTCCCCGTCGTCTTTGCGGCGATCGCCGGGCTCATCCGGCTGGCGGCGCGATGGGGTGGCGCGTGGGCCTACGCGCGCGCCGTCAATCTCCTCATTCACGGCGGCGTCGTGGGCGCCGCCTATGGCGGCGACGGCGCGTTCAATCTCGTGAAGGTCACCAGGACGCCGCCGCATGTGCCCGCCGCGCGCGAGGCCAGGATCGACGCCCTGAACCTCGGCGGCATCACCGACAGCGCCGTCTTCGAGGCCGCCCACAAGCTCTACGACAGCGTCGTCGCGGCCGACGGCGTCGAGGGCGGCATCGGCGATCCGGATGCCATGTGGAAGCGCCTGAGCGACGCCCTCTATCACAATGCCTACATGCGCGACCGGGGCGTCATCGCGGGCGTGGCCGAGCATCTCACGCGCGGCTGGAAAGCGTGAGCACGTCATAGCTGCCTCTTACGACTCGTTTGCTCCTGCGATCAACGGATTGCCAACGTCGAACGCGCCCCGCGTGCCTTCGCACCGGAGGCAGGAAAGGTTCGGGGAGCGGGGCGCGGCGGAGCCGCGGGTCGTCCGCAAGGATCTAGAATGAAGCGCCGCGGCGCCCCGCTTTGACGGGCTTCGCCTGGGCTCGCTCTTACCCCAGGCCTGCCGGCCTCCACTTTTCACCGGTACCCCACCCGGACCCTGCGTTACCGCGGGGTATGGAGATAAAGTCGGGAGGGTTGGCCCGCGTCGAGCCTCGAAGGTCCTCCCGCACCCGCCCCTGCGTCGCGCGATCCAGACGCCTCCGGACGGCGCCCCCGAGTGATGCAGGTGC